>JAIEPF010000001.1 GCA_019749945.1 Burkholderiales bacterium | reverse complement strand
TGATCATTTCAACGCCTTCGTCCATCTCGCCTGCGCCATGATCCTCATGCGTCGGTATTTATGAAATGACTTCTAGTCATTGACGGACTGCAAATAACGCCGAGCTCACCGGCGCGCCGCTAGCGGCGCGTGCCCGTGCAGCGCCGTGTTAGGCTGCTTTATCGTAAACCAATACACCCAAAGCAAGATGATGGCCTGAAGGGGCGCCCGAACAAGAAGATACACCGGACCCCAAGCGTGCCCGCCCATGGGGATATGGTTGATCGCCGCGTAGATGTTTGCCGGAAAGAACGATACGAGCGTTACGGCCGCAACCCAGCCAGTGAATCGTCTGGTCTTTCGCACGAGGAAACCGACAGCGATGGCGAATTCCAAGACCCCCGTCAAATAGACGAGAAACATCCGCTCAGGGATCCAGGAGGGCAACATCTGCGCCATGGGTTCCGTTTGGATGAAGTGCCCAATGCCCGTGAAGATGAACAAGAGGCCAAGTCCAATGGCCGCGGCGCCCCGAGCATCGAAGTCACGATGTGTGACGGCTGATACGATGCGGACTACCAGGTAGGGTGCCAGCATTAATACGAGCATGATGATGGGAGTTGTCATGTGTCGATTTCTCCGTGCAGCCTGACTGGTTTTATACGACAAAAACGCCGTACATCATTCTGGCGCGATAGATAACATCCCACACAAATCATTATTTTCAAATAAAACAATAATTTATGTTCGTTTATGGTGTTTTCGACATCGATAAAACCGGCACGAAAAGCGACACTCTCAGATTTACCCCGGAGAGAATAACGGAAATCATTTTTGTTGTTGCTGTTCTTGTTGATCACGACCGCTGACCCATGCCCAAACTGAATCCCGCCAGTCCGCTGCGCACACTGATGGAAACTTTCCCGCACGCGGGCAAGCTCGAATGGATCGGTCTGCGTCCGGCGCGGCGCGCGCCGCTGCAATCCTTAAATCATGTCGAAGTGCTGGCCAACCACGGCCTCGTCGGTGACCACAAGGCGCAACGCGCCGGCGGCAAACGTCAGGTCACGCTGATCCAGCGCGAACATCTCGATGCGCTTGCCAGATTGCTCGGCCGCGATGCTATTGATCCTGCGCTATTAAGGCGCAATCTCGTGGTGTCCGGCATCAACCTGCTGGCGCTGCGCGATACGCAGTTCGAAATCGGCGGTGTGGTGTTCGAAGGCAGCGGCCTCTGCGAACCCTGTTCGCGCATGGAGGAGGTGCTGGGCGGCGGCGGTTACAACGCGATGCGCGGCCACGGTGGCATCATCGCGCGGGTGCTGAGCGGTGGCGTGATTCGTGTCGGTGAGGCTGTGGCGTACAAAAACATCCCCGCTTGAGAGCGGGGATGAGTTGACGGGCGAAAGCGCAGCTGCTGCGGCTTATTTGATATCGAGGATTTTCATCGCCTTGGCCAGCGTGTCCACCGATTCCTGGTGTTTGCCGGCCTTGTGCAGGGTTTCGCCCTCGGCGCGGAATTTCTTGACGTCGGCCATTTGCGCGGCGCTCAGTTTCGGGTTCTTGGCCATCGCCTCATCGATTTTTTTCATGTCGGCGGGGCAGTGAAAGGCCAGCGCGGCGCTGCTGGCGAACAGCAGGGTGGTGGCAACAACGGCTGCGGTCAGTTTTTTCATCTCGGTTCTCCTTGCGGTCTGTTTGAAGGGGATGTGCTGTCATCCGTGATGCACAGGCAGTGTGGCATAAAAGCCGGCCATCGGTTACGGGTAGAATTTCCCCATGAACGACATTCCCTCAACAGGCGCCGCCCCCGGCTTATTCCGGCTGACCGTGGATGCCGTCCGTGCCGGCCTGCAGCGTCCGCCCCCGGCGCCCGAGGCGCTGGATCTGCATGCGATTTCGCTGAAGGAAGGCACCAAGGTCACTGAAGCCGCGGTGCTGGTCCCCCTGGTCAATCGCGATGCCGGTGTGCAGGTGCTGCTGACCCAGCGCAGTGAACACCTGCGCGACCATGGCGGGCAGGTCAGTTTTCCCGGCGGCCGCGTCGAGCCGGAGGATGCCGACCGTGAAGCAACGGCGCTGCGCGAAATGGCCGAAGAGATCGGTCTGGCGGCCCATCACGTGACGCTGCTCGGCCGTCTGCCCGGTTATGAAATCCCGTCGGGCTTTCGCATTACGCCGGTGGTGGGCTGGATCGAGCCGCCGTTCACGGTGACGCCTGACCCCTTTGAGGTGGCTGACATCTTCGAGGCGCCGCTGGCGTATTTCCTCGACCCCGCGAATTACCAGCGCCGCGAATATTATTTTCGCGGCCGGCACCGCCATTACCTGGCGATCCCTTACGAGGGGCGTTATATCTGGGGCGCCACTGCCGGCATGTTGTACAGCCTGTGCCGGATGCTGAATGCGCAATAAATCCGGATGAGCGCGCCGCGCATGCCCTCAACCCCGGCGGTGCTGGCCCTGCGCGCAGCGGGCGTGGCCTTCACGCCGCATTTTTACCATTACGAAGAGCACGGCGGCACCACGGTGTCGGCGCGCGAGCTCGGTGTCGATGAACATGCGGTGATCAAGACCCTGGTGATGCAGGACGAGGCGGCGAAACCCTGCATCGTGCTGATGCACGGCGATTGCGAAGTGTCGACCAAGGCGCTGGCGCGGATTGTCGGCGTCAAACGCATCGAGCCCTGCAAACCCGAAGTCGCCGAACGCCATACCGGTTACCGCGTCGGCGGCACCTCGCCCTTCGGCACGCGGCGCAAAATGCCGGTGTATCTGGAGCAGACCGCGCTCGACCTGCCCGGCATCTACATCAACGGCGGCAGCCGCGGTTTCCTGGTCGAAATCCCGCCACAGGCCGTGGTCAGCCTGCTGCAGCCCGAACTGGTGACGGTCGCCATCGCGCGCTGAGTCGCTGCGGCATCGCCCATTTGGGCGGGCGAATGGGGCATTATTGCGATATCCATGGCGAACGATTCCGCATCCCCGAAACCAACCGTCGGCCTGATCATGACCGGCGGCGGCGCACGCGCCGCCTATCAGGTTGGCGTGATCCGCGCGCTGCACGAGTTGTTGCCCAGGGATGTGCGCAGCCCGTTCCCGATCATCTGCGGCACTTCGGCGGGGGCGATCAATGCCGCGGTCATGGCCACGGATGCCGGCAATTTCCATCGCGGCGCGCGGCGCCTGATGACGGTATGGAAAAACTTCCATGTCGAACAGGTCTACCGCGCCGATGCCTGGGGCGCGCTGGGCAACAGCGCGCGCTGGCTGGTGACGGCTCTGTCCGGGGGCAGCCTCGACGGCCCGGTGTCGCTGCTCGACAATTCACCGCTCGCCGACCTGCTCGGCCGCCACGTCGATTTCCCGGCGATCGGCCGCAACGTCAACGCCGGCCATCTGCGCGCCTTCGCGGTGACCTGCTCCGGTTACACCTCGGGCCAGTCGGTGACGTTTTACGAAGGCAAAGCCAGCCTGTCGGACTGGGCACGGGCGCGCCGCGTCGGTGTCGCGATGCCCATCGGCCTGCCGCACCTGATGGCCTCGAGCGCGCTGCCCTTCATTTTTCCGCCGGTGAAGATCAACCGTGAATATTTCGGCGACGGTTCGATGCGCCAGATCGCGCCGGTCAGCCCGGCGCTGCATCTCGGCGCCGACCGCCTGCTGGTGATCGGTGTCGGACGCCAGGCCACGCAATCCGCCGTGCGCCTGCCGTCGAACGGTTATCCCTCGCTGGCGCAGATTGCCGGCCACGCGCTCGACAGCATTTTCCTCGACGCGCTGGAAGTCGATCTCGAACGCCTGCAGCGCATCAACCGCACGCTTGCCATCATTCCGGCGGAAACGCTGGCGAAAAACGGCTACCCGCTGCGTGCCGTGGATTTCCGCGTGATCACGCCGAGTGTGCCGCTGAGCCAGATTGCCGCGCAGTACGCGCATGATCTGCCGCGGGTGATTCGCGGCCTCTTGCGCACGGTCGGCGCGATGAAACGCACCGGCTCCAATCTGGCTTCCTATCTGTTGTTCGAAAAAGCCTATTGCCGCGCGCTGATCCAGCTGGGTTACCGCGACACGCTGGCGCAGAAGGACGATTTGCTCGCCTTCCTCGGCTACGGTCCGCAGTAATGTCGACAAAATTCGGGCCGGTTCAATCCAAGCCGGCCAAACCCTGGGCCGAGGCCTGCGAGCGCAACCGGGCGCCGATCCTTGAAGTGCTGCGCGGCGCGTTTGCTGGCGCGACGCGGGTGCTGGAGATCGGCTCCGGCACCGGCCAGCATGCGGTGTTTTTTGCCGCGGCTTTGCCGCATCTCGTCTGGCAGCCCAGCGACCGCGCCGAACATCTGGCGGGCATCGCCGCCTGGCGTGACGAAGCCGGCCTGCCCAACCTGCTTGCGCCGCTGGCGCTGGATGTGGATGGTGAATGGCCGGTCGCGCACTATGACGCGCTGTTCAGCGCCAACACGCTGCACATCATGTCCTGGGCGTCGGTGGAACATTTTTTCCATGGTGCCGCGCGTGTGCTGCGGCCCTGCGGCGTGCTCGCAGTCTATGGGCCGTTCAGTTACGGCGGCCGGCACACCGCCGAATCCAATGCGCGTTTTGATGCCTTCCTGCGCGCGCGCGATCCCCTGAGCGGCGTGCGTGATTTTGAGGCGGTGTGCGCGCTTGCGCACAGCCACGGCCTGGCGTTTTGTGACGATCATGCCCTGCCGGCGAACAACCGCGTGTTGACCTGGCGGCGCAGCGGCCGCTGATGCGGTTGCCAGTGGCCGGCAGACTCGGTATAAAAGACCCGGCAGTTAAAAAGAAAAACAGGCAGGGAGAAGCGGCGGGTCAACGGCCCGCTGTTCCGCTTGCATCATCCAGGCTTGCCAAGGACCGCCATGAGTCGAGCATTTGTCAAGGAAAGTGATGACGAGTTCAGCGCGGGCGAATTGCCCGAGCGGCCGGTGCCTGCGCACGCCAATTACGTGACGCCGCAGGGACTGGAGCAGTTGCGCGCCCGGGTTCGCGAGCTGGCCGACCGGCATGAACAGCTGAAGCTGATCTCGGCGGACGATTCGGAGGCCAAGCGCAAACTGCGCGAAGTCGAGCGCGACCAGCGTTACTTCAACGCCCAGCTGGAGCGCGCCGAGCTGGTTGATCCCGCGCAGCAGCCGCATGATGAGGTGCGTTTCGGCGCCACCGTGGAGGTCGAGGACGGCGAGGGTCTCGTGCAGGAATTCAGCATCGTCGGTGATGACGAGGCCGATGTCGCCGCCGGCAAGATCAGCTGGGGTTCGCCGCTGGCGCGCTCACTGCTCGGCGCGCGCCGTGGCGACGTCGTGAAGTGGCAGCGTCCCGCCGGCGTCAGCGAAGTCGAAATCATTGCCATCCGCTACCGCTCAGGGTAAACTGTAAGTTATTGTTTTTATTGTTTTTTTATAGCTTTTATTACCAATCATCGTGATTTTCGGCGCGCTTACGGCGCTGCTTACGGGCCCATGAAATTCTTCGCACTGGTCTGCGCATTACTCCTCGAGCAGGCGTGGCCGCTGCGCCGCGGCAATCCGCTGTATGCCGCCTTCGAGCGTTACGCCGACACCCTCGAGCGGCAGTTCAACGGACTGCAGGCCAGCCACGGCATGATTGCATGGCTGGTCGCGGTGCTGCCGCTGGCACTGCTCACCGTCGCCGTGTATGCGCTGATGCGCGAAATGAACGCATTGCTGGCGCTGGCGTGGAGCGTTGCCGTGCTTTATGTCGCGATGGGTTTTCGCCGCTTCAGCCATTGTTTTACCGAAATCGCGCAGGCCCTTCGCGAGCAGAACATCAACACCGCGCGCGATGTGCTCGGGCGCTGGCGCGGCGTGCCGGCGGATGAGTTGAGTGCCGCTGAAATTTCACGCGTCGCCATCGAACTCGGCCTGTTGCAGGCGCATCGATATGTGCTGGGCCCGATTTTCTGGTTTGTCGTGCTCGGGCCGGTCGGCCCGGTCATTTATCGCATGGCCGATTTGCTGGCTGTACGCTGGGGCCAGCTGATCGAGCCGGAGCGGCGCGCCTTTGCCATTTTTGCCGAACGCGCTTTTTTCTGGATTGACTGGCTGCCGGCGCGGATTACCGCAGCGAGTTTCGCCATCGCCGGCAATTTCGAGGACGCCGCCTATTGCTGGCGCATCCAGGCCGCCGGCTGGGGACGCGGAGCCGAAGGTGTGGTGCTGGCCAGCGGGGCAGGCGCGCTGGGCGTCAAATTGGGCGGCGTGTTGCGCGAAGAGGGCATGCTCAACCAGCGGCCGGAGCTCGGCATCGGCGATGAGGTTGAGGTCGAAGACTTGCGCGGTGCCGTGGGCCTGATCTGGCGCGCACTGGTGTTGTGGCTGTTCCTGTTGCTGATTGTTGCTTTGGCCGGCGCCTTCGGTTAGCTAAATTTTTTCTGCTGGCGCAGGTTTTCCGCCGCCAGCCGGCAATACACCGCCAGCCTGCGCGTATCGATCTGTTCCGCTTCATGCGCGGCGAGGATCGCGCAGCCCGGTTCCTCCAGGTGCCGGCAGTCGCGGAAACGGCAGCGGCCGAGATAGGGCCGGAATTCGATGAACGCCGACGCGAGGTCGGTCACCCCCAGATGATGCAGGCCAAAAGACTGCACGCCGGGCGTGTCGATAATGTCGCTGCGGGCATCGAGGTGATACAGCCGTGCATGCGAGGTCGTGTGTTTGCCGGTGCCGAGGGAGGCGGACACTTCCCGCGTGAGTGCCGCGGCATTGGGCACCAGTTGATTGAGGATGGTCGATTTGCCCATGCCGGATTCTCCGACCAGCACGCTGCGCTGCCCGCTGAGATGCGGGCGCAGTTCATCCACACCCTGCGTCGCGGCCAGTTTCAGCAGCGGATAACCCATGCCCGTGTAGAGCGCCAGCGAGCCCGCGGAGGTTGCCGACTCCGGCAGGTCGGATTTGTTGAGCACGATCAGCGGGCGGATGCCGGCGTGTTCCGCGGCGGCGAGGCAGCAGTCGAGCACATCGAGATCGAAGGACGGCACCGGCGCCACCACCATGATCATCTGCGTGACATTGGCGGCGATCAGTTTCTGTTTCCAGCGGTCGGAACGGTAGAGCAGGGTCTGCCGCGGCCCGCAGCTGTCGATGACGCCCTGGTCTTCATTCTGCGCGGTGACGGTGACCTGGTCGCCGCAGGCGTAGTCGGTGCGTTTGCCGCGGGTCACGCAATCCAGCACGCGACCGTCCGCGCATTCGACGAGGAAACGCCGGCCGTAGGCGGCGGTGATCAGGCCCTGCACTGCAATCTCAGAGCTCAAGCAGGGCGTCGATCTTGGCGGCGCAGATGAAATCGTTCTCGGACAGCCCGCCGATGGCGTGGGTGATGTAATCGACCCGGCACTGCTTGTAACCCACGGTCAGGTCGGGATGATGGTCTTCGCGGTGCGAGATCCAAGCCGTCGCGTTCACGAAGGCCATGGTCTCGTGGTAATTGCGGAATTCATAAGTCTTGCTCAACCTGTTGTTGCCGACTGTCCAGCCCTTGAGGCGTTTCAACAGGGTCGCGACTTCGTCCACGGTCAGGGGCGCTGCGCCGCCTTCGCAGGGTACGCATTTTTTCTGCGCGAGGTCGCTCATCGCCGGGCCGTTCTTAATGCGCCGCCGCCTGCTGCAGTCGCGCGATGCGCGTGGTTGCCGGCGGATGGGAATCGTAGACCGCCGAATGCAGCGGATCCGGCGTCAGCGTCGAGGCATTGTCCTTGTAGAGCTTGACCAGCGCCGTGATCAGGTCGGCCGCGGGCGTGTATTGCGCAGCGAAGGCGTCAGCCTCGAATTCGTGTTGGCGCGAGATCATCGCGCTCAGCGGCTGAAACAGGAAGGTGAACACCGGCACCACGATCGAAAACAGCACCAGCGCCATCGCGGTCGACGGCGTGGTGACGCCGAGGCCTTCATAGAACCAGGGTTTGTCGAGCACCCAGCCGAGCAGCCAGAGGAAACCCAGGCTGATCGCGAAAATGCCGGCGATGCGCTTGATCACGTGTTTCAGCTTGAAGTGGCCCAGCTCGTGCGCGAGCACGGCTTCGACTTCCTGCGGTTCCAGCCGCTCCAGCAGCGTGTCGAAAAACACGATGCGCTTGGTTTTGCCGAAGCCGGTGAAATAGGCATTGCCGTGGCTGGAGCGGCGCGAACCGTCCATCACCATCAGGCCCTTGACCTTGAAGCCGCAGCGGTCGAGCAGGCGTTCGACGCGTTCCTTCATCGCGGCATCGGTCAGCGGTGAAAATTTGTTGAACAGCGGTGCGATCCAGGTCGGATACACCGCCAGCATCAGGATGTTGAAGGCCATCCAGGTCAGCCAGGCATAAAACCACCACCATTCGCCCATGCGGTCCATCAGCCACAGCACGGCGGCGACCAGCGGCAGGCCGAGGGCTGCGCCCAGCGCGAGGCCCTTGATGAAATCGATCCAGAACAGTTTGACCGTGACCTTGTTGAAACCGTAACGCTCCTCGATGACAAAGGTGCGGTAGAGGCTCAGCGGAATGTCGATGACCATCGTCACCACGGCGACGCCGGCGATCAGCGCCAGGCCGCGCACGATGCCGGGCTCGAACCAGGACGCGGTCAACTCGTGCAGCGCCTGCAGGCCGCCGCCGAAGGTGAAGGCCAGCGCGATCGCCGCCTCGACCACCACGCCGAGCATCGCGAACCGGGTCTTGGCCCCCGTGTAGTCCGCCGCGCGCTGGTGCGCCTCCAGCGTGATGACGTCGGCAAACTGCGCCGGCACGGCGTTGCGGTGGGCCAGCACATGGGCGGCGTGGCGCGCGGCCAGCCACAGCCGGACGGTGACGGTCAGCAGCAGGGCAATGAGGAAAACGAGGCCGAAGGTGTGCATATTTATTTATGAGGGGGTACGGGCCGGGGATGCAGGCATGTGACACAATAAGTGCCTGAAAATTCCCGATTTAACAATCAAAATCATTATGGCACAGGATCCCAACGCCCTCATCTGGATCGACATGGAGATGAGCGGGCTCAATCCCGAAACCGACCGTGTGCTGGAAATCGCCATCGTCATCACCGACGCGCAGCTGAATACCGTCGCCGAGGCGCCGGTGCTGGTGGTGCATCAGCCCGATGCGGTGCTCGACGTCATGGACAACTGGAACAAGTCGACCCACAAGAAGTCCGGCCTGATTGACCGGGTCAAGGCTTCAACGCTGTCCGAAGCCGAAGTCGAGGAGCAGATGATTGCGTTCCTGGCGCAGCATGTGCCGAAGGGCGTGTCGCCGATCTGCGGCAACTCGGTGCACCAGGACCGGCGGTTCCTGGTGAAGTACCTGCCGAAACTCGATGATTATTTCCACTACCGCCTGATCGACGTCAGCACGCTGAAGGAGCTGGCGCGGCGCTGGAAACCGGAAGTGCTGGCGGGCATGGTCAAACACGGCAAACACGAAGCGCTGGCCGACATCCATGAATCGATTGCCGAGCTGCGCTACTACCGCGAACAGATCATGAAAATCTGAAGCATCTCGTCACCGCTTCAGTCCAGCTTCAGATCCCCGTCAAATTTCACTTCCAGCGCCAGCGCGCCGACGCTGAGCGTCATCTTCACCGGCAGCGACTCGCTGCCCTTCAATTTGCCGTCCTCGATGGCCTTGCGCACCGCCTTTTCGATCGCCAGCTGCGAATTGACGCCGACGGTTTTGAGGAACTTGCGGATGCTCATGTTCAGGGCTTCGTCGTTCATCGTGTGCTCCTTTAAATTCAAAAGCGTTTAGCCACAGAGGTCACAGAGGGCACAGAGAAAACCAAAACAAGCCCTTCGGTTGTTGAATCCTCTGTGAACTCTGTGTCCTCTGTGGCTGGTTTTAAGTTTTTGTCTTTACAAAAGCAATCAATCCGTCGGTCGAGGCGTCGTGCGTCGTTGCCGGTGCGGCTGCGGTGAATTCCGGCAGCAGGCCGCCGGCGAGGCGCTTGCCGTGCTCCACTCCCCACTGGTCAAAGGCGTTGATGTCCCAGATCGCGCTTTGCACGAAGGTGCGGTGTTCGTAGAGCGCGAGCAGGGCGCCGAGGCTGCGTGCGTCGAGCACCGGCAGCAGCAGCGTATTGCTCGGTCTGTTTCCGGGCAGGGCCTGGTGCGGGGCCAGGCGCGCCGCTTCGCGCGGGCTGTGGCCCTGCAGCAGCAGGGCCTGTTCGGTTTCCGCCGCGGTCACGCCGCACATCAGCAGGGCGGATTGGGCAAAGCAGTTCGACAGCATTACCGCGTGGGTGTTTTCCACGTCTGCGGTGCGCGGCTCCCCCCAAGAGGACTTGCTGCGCGGCGTGCAACTGGTGATGAAATCCACCGGCACCGGCCGCGTGCCCTGGTGCAGCAGCTGGAAATAGGCGTGCTGGCCTTCGGTGCCCGCGCTGCCCCACAACACCGGACCACTGTCCTGGCGCAGCGGTTTGCCGCGCCGGCTGACGTTTTTGCCGAGGCTTTCCATTTCGAGCTGCTGCAGCCAGGCGGGGAGCAGCCCCAGCCCCGGCTGATAGGGAATCACCGCGCGCGAGGCCATGCTGAAAAAATTGGCGTGCCACAGCCCGATCAGCGCCAGCAGCACCGGCATGTTTTTTTCGAATGGCGCGCTGGCAAAATGCGCATCCATGTCCGCAGCACCAGCAAGCAGCTGGTCGAAGGCATCGGCCCCCATCGCAATCATCGCCGGCAGGCCGACCGCCGACCACAGTGAATAACGTCCGCCAACCCAGTCCCACATCGGAAAAATGCGCTCCTGCGCCACGCCGAAGGCCTCAGCGGCGGCGGCATTCGCGGTGACCGCGGCGAAATGCGCGCCGTGGTCGGCAACGCCGGAGGCCTGCAGCCAGACGCGCGCGGCCTGCGCATTGAGCAGCGTTTCCTGGGTCGAGAAACTCTTCGATTGCACGATGAACAGCGTGCTTGTGGCATCCAGCGTTGCCAGCAGGCGCTGCAGCGATTCGCCCGGGGTGTGGATGAAATGCACGCGCGGTGAGTTGGCATCCGGTGCACAGGCGGCAGCGGCCAGCGCCGGACCCAATACCGAGCCGCCGATGCCGAGGCTGACCACATCGGTGATGACATGGCCGCCGGCGCCATGGACTTTGCCTTCGCGCAAGGCCGTCGCCAGTTGGCGCATCGCGGCCAGTGTCTTGCGCACTTCGCGCGGCGCGTTCCCGCCGGCGCGCAGCGCGCTGTGCCAGGCGGCGCGTTTTTCCGTGGTATTGACGCGTTTGCCGGCGAGCAGGTCGCGGATCTGGTCCTGCAATCCGCGCTCGTTTGCCAGCGCCAGCAGCAGGTCCAGGGTGTCCGCGACGATCAGGTTTTTCGAGTAATCGAGCAGCAGGCCGCAGGCTTCCAGTGAAAAACGGTGGAAACGCCGGGGATCGGTGACGAAGAGATCGCGCAACGAGCGCTGTTCCCAGGTGCGCCGGTGCGCGGTGAGCTCGCGCCACGCCGGCGTGCGCGTCAGCGAGGGCATTTTTTTACAGGTGCTTCGAACATGCTCCGCATTGTACCCCGGCGCCGCGCCGGCAGCGGCGTTTACAATAGGGGCGTTGACGGAAGGATCTCGCATGCTGGGTGCGCTCACGGTATTGCTGGTGTTTCAGCTGATCGGCGAAGTGCTGGTGCATTTCGCGCGCCTGCCGATTCCCGGGCCGGTGATCGGTCTGCTGCTGCTGTTCCTCGGCCTGTGCCTGCGCGGCAGCCTGGCCCTGCCGCTGCGCGACACCGCCAACGGCATTCTGCAGCATTTGTCTTTGCTGTTCGTGCCGGCCGGGGTCGGCGTGATGGTGCATTTTTCGCGGGTGTCCGGCGAATGGCTGCCCATCCTCGCCGCGACCATCATCAGCACTGCGCTGGCAATCGCCGTCAGCGCGCTGGTGATGCAGGCGCTGATGCGCGGCCGTGAGGGCGCTGATGACGGCAAGGGGGGCGCATGACGCCGCGCATCACCGATGTCTGGGTTTACCTTTCGGCGAGTCCGCTGCTCGGGCTGACCCTGACGCTGATCGCCTACCAGGCGGCGTACTGGCTCTACCAGCGCGCCGGATTCAATCCGCTGTTGAATCCGGTGCTGCTGGCGATCCTGATGCTGGTCACGGCCTTGACACTGACCGGCACCTCGTACGCCACGTATTTCGACGGCGCGCAATTCGTGCATTTCCTGCTCGGGCCGGCGACGGTGGCGCTGGCGGTGCCGCTGTACCTGCAGTTCGACAAGCTGAAAAAACTCGCGCTGCCGCTGGCCGTCGCGCTGCTCGCCGGTTCGCTGACCGCGATCGTGTCCGCGGTGGGCATCGCCTGGCTGCTGGGCGCGAGCGAAACCACGCTGCTGTCGCTGGCGCCGAAATCGGTGACCACGCCGATCGCGATGGGCATCGCCGAAAAACTCGGCGGCATTCCGTCCCTGGCGGCGGTGCTGGTGATGCTGACCGGCGTCAGCGGTTCGGTGATGGCCAAGTATGTGCTCGACGGCCTGCGCATCACCGACCATGGCGTGCGCGGATTCGCGGTCGGCATTGCCGCACACGGCATCGGCACCGCGCGCGCTTTCCAGGTCAGCGAACAGGCGGGGGCTTTCGCCGGGCTCGGCATGGGCCTCAATGGCCTGGTGACGGCCATGCTGGTGCCGCTGCTGCTGGTGCTGTGGCGCTGGATTTGAAGCAACAAATCTGATGAGGGCCGACTGATGCGAGACGCTGTTGCCGCACTGACCCGCGCCGCGGGCAACCTGTTCGATTCACGCATCATCGCCATCGTGTTTCTGCCGATGCTGATCAGCCTGGTGTTGTGGACGCTGCTGGCGTGGCTGTTCTGGGGCGCGTGGACCGGCTTGATCAGCGGCGCCATGGCGAACACCACGGTGGCCGGCTGGCTGCAGGGCTGGAATGCGACCTGGGTTCTCGATTACACCGCGGCACTGGCGGTGCTGATCGCCATCCTGCCGGCGATGTTTGTCACGGCGCTGCTGATCACCGAGATCATTGCGATGCCGGTGATCGTGCGGTTTGTCGCGGAGCGTTACCATCCGGATCTGCGGCGCGCCGCCGGCGGCACGCTGGCCGGCAGCATCGGCAATGCCGCCATCGCCATCACCGTGTTCGCCGTGTTGTGGGTGTTGACCCTGCCGCTGTGGCTGACGGGGATCGGCGCGGTGCTGGCGCCGCTGCTGACCTCGGCGTACCTCAACCAGCGCCTGTTCCGCTACGACGCGCTGGCCGAACACGCCAGCCCTGAAGAATTCGCGCAGCTGGTGCAGAGCTCGCGCGGCGACCTGTTCCTGCTCGGCGTCCTGCTCTCGCTGCTGCTCTACGTGCCGGTGCTGAACCTGCTGGTGCCGGTGCTCTCGGGGCTGGCGTTCACACAGCTTTGCCTGGCGAAACTGGCCGCCGCCCGCCGTGACTGATCGGCCGTCGGGGCTTGAAATCTGGAACCTTGCCTCAATAAGGCATCTAATAATCTGAACATGCGCTTTGGGACTTACAATTTGGCCTTGAGGCTCACCTGGCGCCGGTTCGCGCCTGCCGCAAAAAACACCCGGAAACCCCGGGCCGGCTTTTGCTGCAAGGCATCATGATGATATTGTTAAGGTATCTGCCTGTTTTTTTACTTTCCATGAGAGGAGCCTGGCCGTGAATACAGCAACCGGAAGCAATGCTACTGATGTCACCAAGGAAAAACTGATCAGCGATTTCAAGGTCGTGGTCGCCGATGCCGAAGCGCTGCTGAAAGCCTCGGCCGGGCAGGGTGGTGAAGCGCTGGCTGCCGTGCGCGCCCGCGTCCAGGATTCGCTGGCCGTGGCCAAATCCAAAATGCTCGAGGCCGAAAAAGAACTGCTGGCCAAAACCAAGGCCGCGGCGAAAGCGACGGACGAATATGTGCACGAACATCCGTGGCACGCCGTTGGTGTTGCTGCAGGCGTCGGACTGGTGATCGGCATGCTGATCGGCCGGCGCTGAGCCGCGTAATGACCCAAGCGCAGGAGGCCGAACCGAAGGATGCCGGCGAGGGGCTGTTTGCGTCGCTGAAAACACTGTCGGCGACGCTGGCCGGGATCATCCAGACCCGGCTGGAGCTGCTGTCGACGGACATTGCCGAGGAGCGCGCGCGGCTGGGCGAGATCCTGCTGCTGGCGCTGGTGGCGATGTTCTGCGCCGGTGTCGGTGTGCTGCTGCTGGCGCTGCTGATCGTGGTGCTGTTCTGGGACACCCACCGGGTGGCGGCGCTCGGCGGATTGACTGCCTTGTTCCTGGTCGCCGGAGCCTGGGTGGGCTGGAGGGCATTACACAAGCTGCGCAGCAAACCGCGATTGTTCGAAGCCAGCATCACCGAGCTGGCGAGGGATCGCGAACACCTCTCTTCCGGCTCATGAACGGCGAACTGCAGCGCCTCGCTGAACGCCGCAGCCGCCTGGTCACCCGGGCTGCTGCGCAACGCGTGATGCTGGCGCGGCAATTGGCGCCCTGGCAGCCGCGCCTCGCGCTGGCCGACCGCGGCATCGCCGTGCTGCGTTATGTCCGCCGCCATCCCGCGCTGATCGCCGGGGCCGGCGTGCTGGTGGCGGCCTTGCGGCCGCGAGTCAGCGGTGTCTGGCTGCAGCGTGGGCTGATGTTGTGGCAGGTGGTGCGCAGCCTGCGCGCATATAAAAAGTGATTTAAAAACAATAGCTTATATTGTTTTCTTGGCGCGGCGCAGCGCCAGTATCGATTCCAGCCCGTAAAACATGCCGTCCCAGCGCGCCTCCATGCGGGGCGCGTCTTGCGGGGACAATCCATCGTGCATCAATTGCAGTGTGCAGCCGGTGTCGCTTGGTTTGAGTTCGGTTGTGACACGGGTGGCATAGGGGACGCCCTCCAAGGGGACTTCCTTCGGGGCGCCCCCCAAGGGGACTTCCTTCGGGGCGCCCCCCAAGGGGACTTCCTTCGGGGCGCAATCCGGTGAATGCAGCACGAACATCAGCCGTTGCGGCCGCGCGATTTCAACATAACGTCCGCGGTGTTCGATGACGGCGCCGGCGCGGCGCTCGACCAAACAGAATGTCCCGCCGGCGCGCGCATCGATGTCCACCTTCACCATCGGCCGCGACGCGGTCGCAAACAGCCACAGGCCCGCAATCTGCGGCGCCAGCCAGGCGTCAAATACGCGGGCCGGTGGCGCCGCGTAGTGATGGCTGATGCGCACTGTCGTGCGCAAGTCGGCGAGTTGTTGCATGGCGCGAAGATCCGCAGCGGATCAGAAACCGACCAGTTTTTTGAAGCCGCCGTAGATCATGCGTTTGGCGTCGAAGGGCATGTTTTTGATGTCTCCCATCTCGGCGAGGCGCGGATCCTTCATCACCCTGGCATTGACGCGGTCGCGGTGGGCGCGCGATTTGAAGACGATCCAGGCAAACACCACGGTTTCGCCGGTTTTGAGTTTGACGCTTTGCGGGAAGGAGGTGAGTTTTCCCGGCTTCACGTCATCAGCCACACATTCCATGTAAGCCAGCGCGCCGTGATCGCGCCACACCTTGCCGGCCTTTTTCGCCAGGCGGCGGTAGGCCTCGATTTTTTTCTTCGGCACCGGCAGTACGAAACCGTCCACGTAAGACATTTTTTTCTCCTTGGGTTATTGCTGCTCAAAATATTCGATGGGGCGCACCTCAACGCACCAGCCGGCCTGTTCGCCGATTTGTACCGCCGGGTGCAGGGACGCGATGCGCAGGGCGTCGTCCATGTCCCGCGCGTCGATGATGAAAAAACCGCCGACCTGTTCCTTGGTCTCGACGAAGGGCCCGTCGGTGAACGACGGTTTGCCGTTTTTGGGATGGATGGTTCGCGTTTGCGCCAGTTCGCCGAGTGATGCCTGCATCACCAGCCGGCCGCTGGCACGCAGCTTGGCGTCGTGGGCGGGGCACTGGCTGACCAGCGCCCGCATCGCATCGGGCGCCATGCCGGCAAATTGTTGCGTGTTGTAATAGGCGAGGCACAGGTATTTCATGGCTGTTCCTTCAAGCCGGTTTCCTTTAATTGTCGACTGATACAGGCGGAAATCGACAGGCCGGCGGACTGTTTATCCGCCGCTCAGCGCCTGCACGATGATGATTTCGTCGTTTTCCTTCAGCGGCTGCGCGAGGTCGCCTGCCTGCACACCGTTGACGAATATGCGGATGTGACGGCGGATGCGATCCTGTTCGTCGACCATGCGGAAACGGATGCCGGCGTACTGGCGGTCAAGGTCGAGCAGCAGCGCGGCAAGGGTCGCGCCCTGCGCCTCGGCCTGGCTGCGCTCGGTGTATGAGCGCAGCGCGCTCGGGATCAGCACTTTCATCGTGACTTACAGCGTCGCGGTTTCCACCGCGTAGATTTCCGGCAGGTTGCGCGCGATGCAGGCCCAGCGTTTGCCTTCATCACGGCTCAGCCACAGTTCGCCGCTGGTGGTGCCGAAGTAGAGGCCCACGCTTGCCGCGCTGTCCGCGCTCATCGCCTGGCGTTTCACCGTCCACCAGGCCTGGCGGGCGGGCATGCCGGAATCCATGCGCTGCCAGGTCTTGCCGCCGTTTCTGGTGCCGTATACCGCGGGTTTGCCGTCGGGGCTGGTGCGCGGCCAGACGCCGCTGCCGTCCATCGGGAACACCCAGGCGGTGTCGTCATCGCGCGGATGCACCACCATCGGGAAGCCGATGTCGCCGACTTTTTTCGGCATCGATTTGCCGATGCGTATCCAGGTGTCGGAAGGGCGGTCGAGGCGGTAGATGCCGCAGTGGTTCTGCTGGTACAACCGGTCGGGATTGGACGGACACAGACGGATGCAGTGCGGATCGTGGAATGTGGGTTGCGCCGGGTCGAAGCCGAAGCCCTCGACCACGTCGAGTCCCTTGAGCAATGTTTTCCAGGTCCGTCCGCCGTCCGTCGACTCGTGCACGCCGCCGCCCGACATGCCGATGTAGAGATGCCGGGAGTCGCGCGGATCGATGATCACCGAATGCAGCTTGGGGCCGTCGGGCGTGCCGTCCTGCGCGCTGCCCATCCATTCACGGAACTGCGGATCGTCGTTGATCGACGAAAACGGTTTCCAGTTGATGCCGCCGTCAGTCGAGCGGAACAAACCCTGCGGCGATGTGCCGGCGTACCAGACATCGGGTTCCGATGCGGGGCCCGGTGTCAGCCAGAAGGTGTGATCGACCGAGCGGCCTTTTTCGCCCTCGGCTTCCTTGGTGAAGGCGGGCGGCTGCGCGGCTTCCTTCCATGTTTTTCCCATGTCGACCGAACGGAACACCGTGGGTCCGAGATGTCCGGTTTTTGCCGCCGCCAGGAGGGTTTTGCCGTCGCGCGGGTCGAGCACCATGTGGCTGATCACATGGCCGAGAAAATGCGGGCCGTCGGTTTTCCAGGTTTTGCGCGCGGCGTCACCATGGAACAGCCAGGCGCCCTTGCGCGTGGCGACGAACACGATGGTGCGGCGTTTTGCCGCGAAGGGTTTGCGGGCTGCCGGTTTTTTCGGGGTGGCCATGCGCTTCTCCTCAAGGTTTGCGTTGTTTTGCTGCAGCGACGGTATCGCGGATCGGGCGGATCGGCCGCACTTCGATGCAGCCGACGCGCGCCGGCGGAATTTTTGCCGCGATCTGGATGGCTTCGTTGAGATCGCGGGCATCGATCATGTAAAAGCCGGCGAGCTGTTCCTTGGTTTCGGCGAAGGGGCCGTCGGTGATCGCCACCTTGCCGTTCCTGAGGCGCACCGTGGTGGCGGTCTGCACCGACTCCAGCGCTTCCGAGGCCAGGCACTGGCCGCTGGCGCGGATCGCGGCGTCATAGGCGACGCAGTCCTCGTCGGGCAGTTCGTCGAGGCGTTTTTCGTCGAGATAGACGAGGCACAGGTATTTCATGGCGCAGCCCCCGCGGCGAGGACCTGCTGCGTCTGCGCATCATCGGCGACCGGACGGACTTCGACGCAGCCTTTGGCCGCGCCGGGGATGCCGGCAGCGACGCGGATCGCCTCGTTCAGGTCACGCGCCTCGATCAGGTAATAACCGCCGAGCTGCTCCTTGGTTTCCACCCACGGCCCGTCGGTGGTGGATATTTTGCCGTTGCGCACCCGCACCGTTATTGCGCTGTCCGGAGGCAGCAGCCGGTTGCAGCCGAGGTAGTGGCCGCTGTCGCGGATCCTCGTGGTGAATTCAACATATTCGGCAAAGTGTTTTTCCGACTCGGCGGCAGGCATCTGCTCCATGACTTTTTCGGCGCAGATCAGGCACAGGAATTTCATGACGGGTTCTCCGGAATTCTGCAGGTTATTTTTCGGCGGCGGCTTTCATCGCGGCGAGGCCGGCTTCGAAATCCCCGCCGACCATTTTGTCCATGCTGAAAAACACATGGATGATTTTGGTGAAGTAGGATGCCGGGCCTTCCATCAGCCAGGTGACCTCTGTGCCGCCGTCACGGGGCTCGAGCGTGAAGGTGACGATGTTGTGCGCTTCAAAGGGTGCCTCAAAATCCAGCTTGATGCGGATTTTCGACGGCGGCACCGCTTCCACGATTTCCATGACGCCGCGGCCGACATCCTTGTTGCCATCCCAGGCGTAAGTGGCGCCCTTGCCGGCGCTGATCGCGCCGAATGTGCGCTTCATGCCGGCGTCCTTTTTGTCCCATGGCGACCAGGCCGCCCATTGCTTGAAGTCGTTGATCAAGGGGTACACTTTTTCCGGCGGCGCCTTGATGGTGGCCGCGCGCCGGACCTGAAATGTGTCGGGTTTGGTCGCGGCGAACAGCAACACGCCGGCGATCAGCACGGCGATGATGAGGAGGGTGATTTTGATCATGGGTTTCTCCGGTTTCAGAGCTTGGCCATCGCTGCGGCGATTTCTGCCGGGCTCGGGTCGCGCTGGTGCGTGGCGATTGACCAGTGATGGCCAAACGGGTCCTCTATTTTGCCGTAACGGTCGCCCCAGAACATGTCGGCCAGCGGCATGACAACTTTGGCGCCGGCGGCAACGGCACGGGAAAAAAAGGTGTCGGCATCGGGCACGCAGATGTGTATCGTGACCGATGAACCTTTCAGCGATTTCGGTCCAAACGCGCCCCACTCGGGCATCTCGTCGACCAGCATCACCGCCGAACCCTCGATGCGGATCATCGCGTGCATCAGCCTGCCGTTCGGGGCCGGCAGCCGCATTTCCTCCACCGCATTAAACGCCTTCTTGTAGAACTCGATGGCGTCGGCGGCGCCGGCGCAGATCAGGTGCGGTGTCACGGTGTGCATGTTGTCCGGCACGGGTTTTACTTTGGGCATGGCATTGATCTCCTGGATAAGTCCGGGTTTAAGCGGCGGCTTTTTGCAGGGCAGCGAGGTCGATTTTTTTCATCTGCAGCAATGCCTGCATCACGCGCGGTGATTTGCCCAGCAGTTCGGGCAGCACGGCCGGCACAATCTGCCACGACAGGCCGTAGCGGTCCTTCAGCCAGCCGCATTGCCGGGCTTCGACCGGGCCGCCGGCAGACAGTGTGTTCCAGTAATGGTCGATTTCCTGCTGTGAGTCGCAGTTGACGACGAACGAGACGGCTTCGCTGAAGCTGAAATGCGGCCCGCCGTTCAGCGCGATAAAGTCCTGGCCGTTCAGTTTGAACGCCATGGTCATCACCGATCCCGCCGGCTGTCCCGAGGCGGCCGCGGCCGCTTCGTTGTAACGCGTGACGGTTCCGATGCCGGAATCCTTGAAGGTCGCAACATAAAAATTGACGGCTTCTTCGGCCTGCTTGTCGAACCACAGGAATGGCGTGATTTTCTGCATGATGTTTTCCTCTCCGTACCGGGTTATTTTCTGTCCGAGACTTGCTTGTATGTGCGCTCGGCCTGTTCTTTCAATTCCGGCGTGAATTGCTCACCGAAGTCTTCGGCCTCGAACACCTGGCGAATCTCGATTTCAGAGGGTCCCGGCATCGGATTGGGGCAGCGTTTGACCCATTCGATCGCCTCTTCCTTCGACTTGACCTGCCACAGCCAGAATCCGGCGACGAGTTCCTTGGTTTCGGCGAAGGGTCCGTCGATCACGGTCCGTTTCGATCCGGAAAACCGCACGCGTGCGCCTTTCGAACTCGGTTGCAGCCCTTCGCCCGAAAGCAGGATGCCGGCCTTGGCCAGTTCCTCGTTGTACTGGCCCATTGCCGCCAGCAGTTCTTCGCTGGGCATGACGCCGTTCTCGGAATCCCTGGTTGCCTTGACCATCACCATGAAGCGCATGATATTAACTCCTTGAATTTAAATGATAATTTATGGTGCAACCGCGCCGGTTCGCGATCGCTCTTACCCTGTAGTCGAACGGCTTCCGGCCTTTTCGACAAGGGCCGGAATATTTTTGCGCGCAGCGCGGCCGGCGCAAGGCGCCGGCCCCGGTTCAGCTTTTCAGCCGGTATCCGGTTTTGAAGATCCAGGTCACCCCGGCCATGCAGACGAGGAATAATCCCAGCGTCGCTGCCAGGCTCACGCCGACATGAACATCCGCGGCGCCGTAGAAACTCCAGCGAAAACCGCTGATCAGGTAGACCACCGGATTGAACAGGCTGACGGTGCGCCAGGCCGGCGGCAGCATGTCGATCGAATAAAACGCGCCACCCAGAAACGTCAGCGGCGTGATGACCAGCATGGGAATGAACTGCAGTTGTTCGAAACCCTTGGCCCAGACGCCGATGATGAATCCGAACAGGCTGAAGGTGATCGAGGTCAGCAGCAGGAAGGCGACCATCCATACCGGATGCAGGATCTGGATCGGCACGAACAGGCTGGCGGTGGCGAGAATGATCAGGCCGAGGATTACCGACTTGGTGGCCGCCGCACCGACATAGGCGAGCACGATTTCCCAGGGCGACACCGGCGCCGACAGCAGTTCGTAAATGGTGCCGGTGAACTTGGGGAAATAAATGCCGAAGGAGGCATTGGACAGGCTGGCGGTGAACAGCGACAGCATGATCAGTCCCGGCACGATGAAGGCGCCGTAGGGCACGCCTTCCACGCCCGCCATGCGCGAACCGATGGCGGCGCCGAACACCACGAAATACAGCGAGGTGGTGATCACCGGCGCCACGACGCTCTGTGCCACGGTGCGCCCGAAGCGCGCCATCTCGAAGCGGAAAATCGCCCACACGCCGTGGCGGTTGAAACCGGGGTTGCTGGTTTTCATGTTCATGTTTCTTGTTTATGCACCAGGCTGACAAAAATATCCTCCAGCGAACTCTGCCGGGTATTGATGTCGCTGAATTCGATGCCGAGGTCGCCGATGCGCCGCAGCAGTTCGGGCACGCCGGTGTGTTCCTGGTGGGCATCGAAGGAATATTCGAGTTCCCTGCCTCCGGCATTCAGCGCCAGCGGCCATTGCGCGAGTTCGGCCGGAATCGCCGACATCGGCTGCTGCAGATGCACGGTCAGCTGTTTTTTGCCGAGTTTTTTCATCAGCGTGGCTTTTTCCTCGACCACGATCAGCTCACCCTTGCTGATCACGCCGATGCGGTCGGCCATTTCCTCGGCCTCGTCGATATAGTGCGTGGTCAGGATGATGGTCACGCCGTCTTGCTGCAGCCCGCGCACCAGCTGCCACATGTCGCGGCGCAGTTCCACATCGACGCCGGCCGTCGGCTCGTCGAGAAACAGGATGTCCGGTTCATGCGACAGGGCCTTGGCAATCATCACCCGCCGCTTCATGCCGCCGGACAGGGTCATGATCCTGTTATCGCGTTTGTCCCACAACGACAGGTCGCGCAGTATTTTTTCGATGTACTGCGGGTCGGGGGCGCGCCCGAACAGTCCGCGGCTGAAGCTGACCGTGGCCCATACCGTTTCGAAGGCGTCGGTCGACAATTCCTGCGGCACCAGGCCGATCCGCGACCGCGCCGCGCGGTAGTCGCGCACGATGTCGAGTCCGTCGGCCAGCACCGTGCCCCCGGTCGCGGTGACGATGCCGCAGATGATGCTGATCAGCGTGGTCTTGCCGGCGCCGTTGGGGCCGAGCAGCGCAAAGATTTCGCCCTTGCGGATGTCGAGGCTGACCTTGTTCAGCGCCCGGAATCCCGAGGCATAGGTCTTGGTCAGATTGGAGACGGCAATGATCGGCGGCATGATGTATGGGGGGCCTGCGGGCAGGCCCTGGCACTACGATGAAAGCAGGATGTTATTACAGACCGCGGATGTTCCGCGAAGTGCAGGGCTTGTTTTGCCAGCTTATTTTGGCAACTGAGCCAGTCTGCGTTCGAGGAACCGCCGTTCCGGCGCCTGTTGCGTGAGTTCCAGCGCGCGCTGATAGGACAGGCGCGCTTGCGCGGTTTTGCCGAGGCGCCGGCACAGATCGGCATGTGCGGCATGGGCCAGGCGGTAATCGGCGAGTTCGCCGCCTTCGAGGATCGCTTCGACCAGCGGGAGGCCCGCGGCCGGACCGTCGCGCATCGCCACCGCCACCGCGCGGTTCAGCGCAATGACGGGTGAAGGCTCCAGCCGGACCAGCACATCATAGAGCCCGACGATCTGCGCCCAGTCGGTGGCTGCCGCTGTCGGGGCCTCGGCATGCACCGCTGAAATCGCCGCCTGCAGCGCGTAAGGGCCGATTTGCCGCGTGGCCAGTGCGCGCTCGACCAGCGCGCTGCCTTCAGCGATCAGATCGCGGTTCCACAAGCTGCGGTCCTGGTCTTCGAGCAGAATCAGGTCGCCCGAAGGCTGCACGCGCGCGGTGCGCCGGGATTCGTGCAGCAGCATCAGCGCGAGCAAGCCCATCGCTTCCGGCTGCGGCAGCAGGTCGACGATCAGGCGCGCGAGACGGATGGCTTCGCCCGACAGGTCGTGCCGCGTCAGCCTGTCGCCCGAGGAGGCGGCATAACCTTCGTTGAACACCAGGTAAATCACGCGCAGCACGCTGTCGAGCCGTTCCGGCAGCTCTTCCGGTGCGGGCACCTGGTAGGGAATCTTTGCGTCGCGGATCTTGTTCTTGGCGCGCACGATGCGCTGCGCCAGCGTCGGCGCCGCGGTGAGGAAGGCGTGGGCGATTTCCTCCGTGGTCAGGCCGCAGACTTCGCGCAGCGTCAGCGCCACCTGGGCATCGGGCTGCAGCGCCGGGTGGCAGCAGGTGAATATCAGCCGCAGCCGGTCGTCTTCGATGTCTTCGGTTTCAGGGGGTTCGGGTGCGGCGATGTTCTCCGCGGCCTCGTCGTCGAGTTCGTCCAGCCGTGCGTTACGGCGTATTGCGTCAATGGCCTTGAAGCGGCCCGCCGAGACCAGCCAGGCCCGCGGATTTGCCGGCATGCCGTCACGCGGCCACTGCTCGAGTGCTGCGCGAAAAGCCTCATGCAGCGCTTCCTCGGCGGCATCGAAATCACCGAGCAGGCGGACCAGTGTCGCGAACACGCGGCGTGATTCGGTGCGGTAGACGGCGTCTACCGTGGCTTGAATGTCGGTGGAGTGGTGTTCGCTCATCTGCCGCTGCTCCGATGCAGCGGTAGTGTATCCGAGCGCCGATCGGTCGAAATTGGAGCGCATTGTGCACGGGCCCGCTGCTTGTGCGGACCTGTCGGCCGGAGTGACGCTCACTCCGGCTTGATGCCGGCCTCGGCCACCACTTTTTTCCAGCGCGCGAGTTCGGTGCGGATCATGCCGCCCATTTCCTGCGGCGTGCTCGACGTCGGCACCATGCCGATGGATTCGAGATGTTTGACGAAGGCGGGATCGGCGACCGCGTTTTTCATTTCGGCGTTGATCTTTTTCACCACATGCGCCGGCGTGCCGGCGGGGCCGAGGAAACCGTACCAGGTGGTGTTGTTGAATCCGGGATAGGTTTCGGCGATGGCCGGCACATCGGGCAGTGTGGCGAGGCGCGTCGGATGGCCGATGGCGATGGCGCGCACCTTGCCGGTGGCCATGTGCGGCTGCCAGGGGGCGGCGCCGCCGAAAATCGCCTGCACCCGGCCCGCGAGCAGATCGACCGTTGCGGCGCCGCCGCCCTTGTACGGCACATGCGTGAACTTCGCGCCGGTGAGGGATGTCAGCAGCTCCATGCCGAGGTGGTTGGGTGTGCCGGTGCCGGGCGAGGCAAAATTGATTTTGCCCGGCTGTGCCTTGGCGAGGTCGACCAGCTCTTTGACATTTTTCGCCGGCACCGACGGATGCACGACGATCAGGAACGGCACATAAACGCCGATGCCGATGGGCGCGAAATCCCGGACCGGGTCGTACGACAGTTTGCTGCCGAAGGCGGCGCTGACCACCAGCCCGCCGGAAGTGCCGAGCACCAGCGTGTAACCGTCGGGCGTGGCCTTGGCGGCGATGCCGTGGCCCAGCGTCGAGCCGGCGCCGGGGCGGTTGTCGATGACGAAGCTCGTGCCGAATTTGTCGGCGAACCAGCCGGTAAATGCGCGCGCCGTCGGGTCGGTGGTGCCGCCGGGCGGATAGGGCACGATGACGCGCACCGGTTTGGTCGGATAGGCGGGTTCGGCGGCCTGTGCCGCCGTCATCGCGCCGGACAGCACCGTCAGCAACGCAAGCATTTTCCACAGGAAACCAGCGGCCATCATGTTCTCCTCCGATTTGCGGCTATTGTTGTTTGGACTGCCGAAGATTGATTGTAAATTCAGAATGGATTGTAGGTTCAAACGCAGCGGCGCGCCAACCCGTGTTAGGTGCTCTTGGGGCATGCTGGCGAATGCTTGTAAGCCCTGCGCCATGCGGCTAGCATGCGCCTGTCACAACCTTGGAGCCGGGCCCTGAGCACCGTGGCAATGACTCCAGACCAAGGAGGAGGACGTCATGCAATGGCATCACGGCATCGTTGCAGCACTGGTACTGGCCCTGGGGAGCCTGCCCGGCTTCGCCGCCGAGCAGAACAAATGGCCGAGCAAGCCGATCCGCATGATCGTGCCCTTCACCCCGGCCGCAGCGAGCGATGTGCTGGGGCGCCTGCTCGCGCAGCGGCTCACCGAGACCTACGGCCAGCAGGTGGTTGTTGACAACCGGCCCGGCGCCGGCGGACTGATCGGCAGCGAACTCACCCGCGATGCCGTTCCCGACGGCCACACCATCGCGATGGTCGGTCAGCCGCATCTGTCGAACGTGCTGATCCGCGAAAAAAAGGTCTACGATCCGCTGAAAGACTTCGCGGCGATTTCGCTGGTTGCGTTCACGCACAACATCATCGTGCTCGGCAACGGCGTCAACGTCAAAAACATCCCCGAGCTGATCGCGCTGGCGAAGGCCAGCCCCGGCAAGCTCAACTACGGCTCGGCCGGTGTCGGCAGTTCCTCGCATCTGGCCGGCGCACTGTTTGCCGCCAAGGCCGGCATCGATGTCGTGCATGTCCCGTTCCGGCAGGGTCCCGACAGCCGCATCGCGCTCAGCTCCGGCACCATCCAGTTTTACGTCTATCCATTGCCCGCGATCATGGGCGTGATCAAGTCCGGGCAATTGCGCGCGCTGGCCGTCGGCGGCGACAAACGCGCCGAAGCGCTGCCCGATGTGCCGACTGCGGCCGAGGCGGGATTCCCGGCCTACCGCAGCGAATCCTGGTTCGGCCTGATCGCACCCCGGCGCGTGTCGAAGGCGATCATCACCCGGCTCAACGCCGACACCGTGAAAATCCTGCAGGAAGACGACATGCGCCGGAAGTTCGCGCTGCAGGGCGCGGTGCCGGGTTTCGGCCCGCCCGAACATTTCGCCAAAATGCAGGCTGACGAATACGCCGAGCTGTCCGCGCTGATCAGGCAGATCGGCATGAAGGCGCAGTAGCGGAAACCGAAACCGTCGCGGCGCGGAGCAACAAAAAACAGCGATCTGACAATTCCCCGCGCGGGCAGCCGACGGGGGATTTTTTCCGGCAGGACCGGGCCCGCGCGGTAATCGCCTAACATGCGGACCCTGGCCGGCGGCGAAACCGATCCCGTATTATTCTCGGGGAGCGGACGCGTTGGCGCCCGCGCTTACAGGAAGCCGATATGAACAAACCCGATTGCACGGCCGCTGTTGCGGCGCGGGTGAGGCCATGACCGATGCCGCGACGGGCTGGTGGAACGGCCCCCACCGCGTGTTGCTGCTTAACCTTCGTGAAGGGGACGAGCCGAAGGTTGATGCCGAGGCGCTGGTTGCCGCAGCGAAGGAATACCGCGCCACCGCGTTCTGCATCAGCGGCGGCGGCATTGTGGCGTTCTACCGGACCAAAATTGCCGGCCACCGCATCTCCGACGGCCTCGGCAATCGCGACCTGCTGGCCGAGATCATCCCGGTCGCGCACCGCGAAGGCATGCGCGTGCTGGCGCGCATCGATCCGAGCTGCGCGCCCAAGGCGCTGGCTGCCGAACATCCGGAATGGTTCGCGCGCGACCGCAACGGCAAATTCTGCGAGGTCAGCGAACATTATGTGACCTGCCCCAATGCCGGTTATTACCGCGAGCGCATCGTCGAAGTCGTGCGCGAGATGCTGGTCCGCTACGACGCCGACGGCATCTGGAACAACCAGGGCAAATTCGCCGCCTGGGATACCGGGGCCTGTTATTGCAACACCTGCCAGTCGCAGTTTCGCGCCGAATCGGGGCAGGGTATCCCCGACGAAAACTGGGATGATCCCGTCTGGCGGCAATACAACGAATGGCGGTATCGTCGGATTGCCGACTGGGTCGCGCTGATGCATCGCGAAATCCATGCGGTCAAGCGCGATGCGGTGTTCATTGCCGCGGTGCAGTTGATGGAATCGCTGGAAACCATCCGCCCCGGCGGCTGGGACATCGACTACTGGCTTGAACACCAGGACATTCCCACCTTCGAATGCCAGCGCCGCCACACCGCGCCGTGGTGGCCGGGCATCCAGGCGAAATACCTCTCCACGCTCGCCCCGGACAAGCCGCGCTGGATGACGGTGAGCTATTTTTATCCGTGGTGGCGGCTCTATGCCGCGCCCGAGGCCGAGAACCGGCCCTGGATCGCGCAGCAGGTCGCCAATGGCGTGAGCCCCTGGCTGCACATCAACGGCGGTTACTCCGACCTGTTCGACCGCCGCGGCCTGGCGCCGATGCAAGCCGTGTTCCAGAGGCTCGAACGCTGGCAGGGTTATCTTGACGGCGCCAAATCGCAGGCGCGGGTCGCGCTGGTACTGTCGCGCCATACCCAGGATAACTACGGCCGCGACAAGCCGCATGCGCGTTACCTTGATTTCATCCGCGGCTGGTATTGCGCGCTGCAGGAAGCGCACATTCCGTTCGATGTGATTTCCGACAAGCTTGTCACCGTCGAACGACTCGGGGCTTACCGCGCCGTGGTGATTTCCAATCTCGCCTGCGTGTCGGATGCGACCGCTGCGGCGCTGGAAGACTATGCGCGCGGCGGAGGTGGTCTTATTGCCAGTTTTGATGCGGGTAGCTTTGCAATTGATGGTACGCAACGCCCGGTGCCGGCGTTTGCCAAAGCGCTGGGCATTACCTACGCCGGCCGTCGTGAAGGACTGAAGTCATCGTATGCGAAGCTTGAAGATGGTACCGATCCGCTGCTCGAGGCCATCGGCGACACCGACCTGATCCCCAACGAAGGCGCTCTGGTCGAAGTCACCGCCGGCGCCGGACAGGTGGTGCCGCTGACCCTGATCCCGCCGGTGATTGCGCACTCGGGGGCTACCATCAGCATTCCGGAATACAGCGCGATCCGCGAGACCACCGACATCCCGGTCGCGGTGCGCGGCAGTTGTGACAAAGGACGGGTGGTCTATTTCGCGAATACGATGGAGGCGCTGTATTACCACTACGGCTTTCCCGATCTCGGACGCGTGCTGGCGAATGCCGTGCGCTGGGCTGTGGGCGCGCCACTGGCGCTTGAAGTCGATGCGCCGGATTATGTGGATGTCACCCACATGGGGCAGCCCGGTCGTGCGCTGGTGCACCTGATTAACCTGCCGCTGGACAAGCCGCTGAACACCGGCTGGCGCCATCCCGGCCGCAATCTGGTGCCGGTGCACGGCATAGGGGTGCGGTTACGGCCGCCGTCGGGGCGGCGCGTCGCTGCGGTGCGTCTTGCCTCGACCGAAAAGCAACTCGAAATGACGACGCACAATGGCGTCTGTGCAGTGACGGTGCCCGAACTGACGGACCACGAAATTGTGGTATTCGAATTTGACAAGGAGTAAGCCATGCTGCGACTGATACTGGCATTCATCCTGGCTGCGAGCGGCCTTGCCCATGCCCAGAACTATCCGACCAAGACCGTGCGGCTGGTGGTGCCGCTGGTGGCGGGCGGCCCCACCGATCTGCTGGCGCGGCTGCTCGCCCAGCCGCTGGGTGAGCGGCTCGGGCAGCAGGTGATCGTCGACAATCGTCCCGGCGCCGGCGGCAACATCGGCGCCGAGATGGTCGCCAAGTCGCCGCCGGACGGTTACACATTGTTCATGGGGACCTCGGGGCCGATGTCGATCAATGTCAGCATTTACCCGAAAATCGGCTATCACCCCGCACGTGATTTCGCGCCAATCGTGCTTGCGGCTTCGGCGCCTTTCGTTGTCGCAGTGCATCCCTCTCTGCCCGCGAACAACATCAGGCAGTTGATTGCATTGGTGAAATCCCGTCCCGGTCAGCTGAACTTCGGTGCAGTGCCGGGCAATGCCGCGCACCTGGCGACGGAGCTGTTCAAGAGCGCCGCCGGCCTTGACATGGTATTTGTGCCTTACAAAGGTGCTGCCCCTGCCAATACAGATCTGATCTCAGGGCAGATTCAGCTTTCGTTTGCCTCGACGCCGGGTGCCATGCCCTTCGTCAAGGCCGGGCGGCTGAAGGCGCTGGCGATTTCCAGCGCGAAGCGCATTCCCAAGCTGCCCGACCTGCCGACCATTGCCGAATCCGGCGTTCCCGGTTATGAAGCCAGCGTCTGGTACGGGATTGCGGCGCCGGCAAAAACACCGCCGGATATCATCGCGCGACTGTACAAGGAGAGCGCCGCGGTGCTCCAGGACCGTGTGACGCTCGACAAGATGGATACCAATGATTTTGTGCCCACGGTGATGAACCCCGAGCAGTTCGGGGCCTTCATCCGCAGCGAAATCGAGAAATGGGGCAAGGTCGTGAAGTCCACCGGCGCCAAGGCTGACTGAGCACTGCCGGATCAAACGACACGGGCACTGCAGGCTTTGCTGCAGTACCCGTTGTGTTCCCGGCTGCGTTTAACGTTTAACGCCGCGGCGCCTTGTCCATCAGCTCCGCGAGTTCCTTTTTGTAGAACTTCGCATTGCCGGTGGTGCCGTGGCCGCGGGTCTCGGCGCTGGCGGGGATCAGCAGGTAGCGGCCGTTCCGGATGCGCTTCATCGCGCTTTCCATCATGCCGAGCTCGTGCGGATTGCGTTCGTCATCCGCGGCATTGATCGCCAGCACCGTGGCCTGGATGCGCTCCAGCCCCGGCGACGGATCGTAATCCGCCGACGACTCCCACTGGTACAACACGTCATTGGCGTCACCGCGGAAGGGCACGGCCAGCCGTTTCGCCAGCAGCGCGTCGGCCTGCGCGGAGGTCGGCGCCGCGTTGTAGGTTGCGATGTTGCCGCCGTTGGTGGCGATGGCGAAGTAGGTCAGCAGGCGCTGCATGTTGCGCGGCTGCGTGCTGTAGTTGCCTTCGTTCCATTCCGGGTCGTTGCGGATCGATTCGGCGAGCTGGCGGCGCATCAGCCAGTTGCGGCCCGACATCGGGCCCGGCTGGCAGGCCATCGGCACCGCGATGTCCATCATGCCCGGATATTTGGTCGCCCAGTTCCAGACCTGCATGCCGCCCATCGAGTTGCCGATCACCAGACGCAGGTGTCTGATGTTGAGGCCCTCGGTGATCAGCCGGTACTGGGCCTGCACCATGTCATCGTAATTGTATTTGGGGAATTTCATGCGCAGGCCGCTGCTCGAGGGCCGCGTCGATTTGCCGGTGCCCAGCGCGTCGGGCAGGATGATGAAATATTTCGTCGCATCCAGCGGCTGGCCGGGACCGAACAGTTCTTCGGCAAAATTCCGGGTCAGCATGTTGGCGCCCGAACCGGCGGTGCCGTGCAGTATCAGCACCGCTTCGTTCGAGGGTGAACCGATGGTGCGGTAATGCAGCGTGACTTCCGGCATCACCTCGCCGGTATGAAATCTGAAATCGCGCGCGACCCAACTGCCTTCTTTCGGTTCGGGGTAGTTCGCGGCAAACGCCGGCAGCGCGGCGCAAACGATGAAGGTGAAAAACAGCGCGACTGTGCGTTGCAGTGACGGCATGGCTCCCCCGGCGGTTGATGAGTGATCGAGCCGCGCGGCAGATTGTTGTTGCGGGTGCTGTTTTTACCGACGCGACAGCTTGTGCAGCTTACGCCATCTGCGCGGCGCCGGTGGCCGGCAAGTGTCATGCATTCGTTATCACGGATTATAAAATATCAATAAAAACAAATACTTGTGATTAATCCCGAATGACGGCAAGCCGCGCTGCGGGCCGCATTATTTTTCACGCATCGCGCGCGCGGCTTTGGCCGCCGGACGATCCCAGCAGCGCTGCAGCCAGTGGTCGAGGCGCGGCCATTGTCCGAGGTCGATCGACAGCGCGCGATACAGCGCGCCGGCGACATTGACGTCGGCCACGGTAAACGCTTCGCCGATCAGCCAGGTCGATGCGGTGAGCGAGGTTTCCAGCACGTCGAATGCGGGCGTGACCTGTTTCCAGTTGGCGGCGGCGATGTCGGCCTTGCGTTCGGCCGAGGGCAGCGCCACGGTGTGACGCACGTAGTCGACGATCTGGCGGTCGAGGCGGTCGGTTTCCCACAGGCTCCACTGCAGTACCAGCGCCTGCTGTTTCAGATCGGCGGGCCACAGCGGGCTGTGGTGTTTCTGCGCGAGGTAGCAGTTGATCGCCATCGACTCCGACAGGATGAAGCCGTCGTCGTCGATGGTCGGTACCCGGCCGTTGGCATTCAGCGCGCGGTAGGCGGGGGTTTGGGTTTCCGGCGCGCGCGGCAGCCAGTCTTCGTGCTGGTATTCAAGGCCGAGTTCACCGGCCATCCAGATGACGCGCAGGGCGCGGGAGTTGGCGGAACCGTAGATGCGGAGCATGGTGATCCTCGCTTGGAAGTGATGCGGGTTTAGGGTTATGAACAGTGGGCAGCACTATACCGGTTCACTGATTTTATGCGGATATGAAAAGCAGGCATTCAAGATTTCCACCGAATGGATATCCGCCCGGAACCCCGCAGCTTTACAACGGCCACACGATCAGCAGCAAGGGCACCCCCGCCACCAAGGTCAATATTTCCAGCGGCAGCCCCAGCTTCCAGTAATCCCCGAAGCGGAAACCCCCCGGGCCGAGAATCAGCGTGTTGTTCTGGTGCCCGATCGGGGTCAGGAACGCGCAGGACGCGCCCAGCGCAACGGCCATCAGAAAAGGATCCGCGCTGACGCCGAGCTGACTGGCGGCGCCGATGGCGATCGGGCACATTACCGCCGCGGTGGCGGCGTTGTTCATCAGGTCCGACAGCAGCATGGTGACGGCAATCAGCGCGACCAGCGCGAATATGGCGTTGCCGCCGGCGATGTTTTCGAGCAGCACGCGCGCAATGACGTCGGCAGTACCGGTGGTTTCGATGGCATTGGCCACCGGCATCAGCGCGGCGAGCAGCACGATCACCGGCCAGTCGACGGCTTCGTAGACGGCGCGCGGCGACACGGTGCGAAAAATCATGGATGCCAGCACGCCGACAGCAAAGGCGATCTCCGCCGGTATGCCGCAGACGGATGCAATTACCGCGGCGGCCATGATGCCGCTGGCGGTGAGTGCCATGCGTTTGTCCGGAATGCGCAGTTGGCGTTCTGCCAAGGGTACGCAACCGAAGCTGGATGCGAAGTCGTTGAGCGATTCGGGCGAGCCCTGCATCAGCAGCAGGTCGCCGGCGTCCAGCCGCAGGGAACGCAGCCGTGCCGTCAGGCGCTGCCCTTTGCGTGATACCGCCAGCAGGTTGATGCCGTAGCGTGTGCGCAGCAGCACATCGCTGGCCGAACGCCCGACGAGCAGGGATGCGGGCAGTATCGCCAGTTCCGCCAGCATGCTTTCGTCAGCGGCGGGGTTTTTTTCCGGCGGCGCCGTTGCGGTGTCTTCGGTCTCCGCTTCGGGTTTGGGCGGGGTCTTGGCTTCGACGAGTGTAAGTGCGAGCGTAGACAGCGTACTGGCGAGGGCCGCGGCTTCGGCCTCGATGATCAGGATGTCGCCGGTGCGCACCACCCAGCCGCGGCTCGGTGCTGTGACCCGCACATCGCTACGCACCACGCCGATGACCTGGGCGTCGATTTCGTCGATGGCATTGTCGATTTCACGCAGGGTTTTGCCGGCGGTGGCGCTGCCTTCGGGAACAACGGCTTCGGTGAGGTAGGCCCCGGTGTCGAACCCCTCAGCGCCGGCCGGTTTTCGCGCCGGCACCAGGCGCCAGCCGATCAGGCCCATGAACAACACGCCGGCAACAGCCACCGGAAGTCCGACCGGCGCGAAGTCGAACATGCCAAAGCTGCCGTCGCCGGCCTGCTGGCGGAAACCCGCGACGATCAGGTTGGGCGGCGTGCCGATCAGCGTGGTGATGCCGCCGAAGATTGCGCCGAACGCGACCGGCATCAGCACCCGGCCCGGTGGCAGCGATTGTTTGTTGGCAACCTGGATCGCCACCGGCATCAGCAGCGCGAGGGCGCCGACATTGTTCATGAACGACGAGAGCACAGCGGCCAGCGCGGTGAGCACGGTGATGGTCAGCGTGGGCCCGGCCGCGGCGGGTACGACAAAACGTGTCAGTGCATCGACGGCGCCTGAATTTTTCAGGCCGCTGCTGAGGATCAGGATGCAGGCGACGGTGATCACCGCCGGATGGCCGAATCCGGAGAACGCTTCCGCTGCCGGCACAAGACCGGTGACGAGGCAGGCGAACAGTGCACACATCGCCACCATGTCGTGGCGCCAGCGATCCCACAGGAACATCGCGGCGGCAATCAGCAGGATGGTGAGAATGAGGATTTGCTGGACGGTCATGGGCTGCCTTGTTGAACGGTGTTAGGGATGGTTCACACCGTCAAAAAATGACAAAATTAAAACAAGCCGTATTTTAGTGGGATGAGGCGTCTTATGGTGTTGTCGCCATCAGACAACAAAAAAGCCCGCTGCATCAGCGGGCTTTTTTTGCGCTATCGAAATGGCTCGGCGATCAATCCACCGTTGCGGTGCTTTTCGGCGGCATCTGCGCCTTGGATTTGCGGCCGGGAGCGGCAGGCGGGATGTAGCCGGAGATGCGGCACAGCATGGCTTCGACTTCCTTGCCGTCCTTGTAACGGATCGAGCGGCACACCATGATGGCGCCCTTGGCGTGCAGGTCGGTGGCGCGCGCACGCACGGTCGCCACGGAAAGACCGGTCGCCGCGGCGATTTCCGAATCCAGTTGTTCGCCGCTGTTCGCCAAATAATCCAGAATTGCTTGCATTTCAGAAGCCTTTCTTTGCAGTCAGTCGGATCAGCGCCGGCTCAGCAAAGGTTCGAGCTGAGGCTGGCGCATCGGGGGGAGGTGGATGATACAGGAAAGTGCTGGGTTTGGCTCGGCGCCTGCTCATTTTTTGTGCTGCGCTCGCACAAAAAATTGTTTAAAAACAATATGTTATTGAAATTACCGTGATCGAAATCGCCGTTATGCTGCGTGGCGCGAGCCGCCGGCCTGAGGCCATCGATGGTGCTTATTGTCGCCTCAGGCCCCGGTACTGGCCGGCCGCGGCAGCAGGCGCTCGTAATCGGCTGCCGGCAGGGCGGCGATCAGGTGGTTTTGCTCGGGGTGATGGAGGCCGGGCATAAGGTTGCCGCTTTCTGTCTCGCGAGCCCTTTCAGCAACGGGATAGGTCTGCGCGAAAGCCGGATTATTCAGGTGACCAGAATACTCCTTTTAGCAGGCCCAGAACGGTTCATAAGTTCGGTAGCGTACAAATGAGCCTTTTCCCGCATGCCGGGAAAACGGGGAGTGTTTGTTTGTTCGTGTGTGCGACAGCGTACGGATGGATCGCATAACGCTGTCTATTCTCCGACTTGGTCAAGACGCATATCGCTGCAGCTCCGGATTTTTCCATGAACCGTTCCGCCCAAAAGGTCAGTGCAATGAAAATGATAATGAAGCCGATGGTTGCTGCGATTGCGGCAATGCTGCTGCTGCCGGCGATGGTCCAGGGCGCAGACAGCAAGAATCAGGGTTATCTGGTTGATACCTACGGCAATAACGTCACCATGAGCGGCACCAATCTGTGCTGGCGTGACAGCGACTGGACCCCGGCACGTTCCGTCGAGCCCTGCGATCCGGTGAACAAACCCGTTGCCGCGGCCCCCGTACCCCCCGCACCGCGGCCGGTGGCGGTTGCGGAAGTCGCGCCGGCGCTGGAGCCGGCAAAGCCGTTGCCGCAAAAAATCAGTTTTTCCGGCGATGCACTGTTTGCTTTCGACAAGGCCGTGCTGAAACCCGAGGGCAAGGTGATGCTGGACGGGCTGGTCAACCAGCTCGAAGGCGCGACATACGACAACATCATCGCCACCGGTCACACTGACCGTTTCGGCAGCAACGCCTACAACCAGAAACTCTCCGAGCGCCGGGCGCAAGCAGTGAAGGATCATCTGGTCGGCAAAAATGTCCAGGCCAGCCGCATTGATGCGGAAGGCCGGGGCGAAGCGCAGCCGGTGACCAAGCCCGGGGATTGCCGCGGTGCGAAAAGCGCCAGGGTCGTCGCCTGCCTGCAGCCTGATCGCCGTGTTGACGTTGAAATGAAGGGCAGCAAAACCGTCACTGGCTCGCGATAGGCGCTGGCGGACTATTACACGATGAGATTCGCCGGCGCGCAATCGCCGGTTTGCAAGTCAGAAGCAAGTTTGAATTTACCCGGAGAAGACGATCATGAAATTATTTAAACGCATTACTGTATTTTTTGCTGTTGCGCTGTTGGCGGTCATGACGGGTTGCGCCACCTCGTCCAAAAACGAAGGTGTGGGCGAATATGTCGATGACACCGTGATTACCACCAAAACCAAGGCTGCGATATTCAATGAGCCGACGCTGAAGTCCGCCGAAATCAATGTCGAGACGTACAAGGGTGTGGTGCAACTCAGCGGCTTCGTCAGTTCGCAGACGGACATCAACAAGGTGGTCTCGCTGGCGCGCGCAGTCGGCGGAGTGACTTCCGTCAAGAACGACATGCGGCTGAAGTAATAAACATGCCGGTGTATTGCGCCGGCATGCCCGGTAGTGGCGAATGACGACCGGGACACCCATCCCGGTTGTTTTGCATGACGTTGTTGCACAGCCTGCATCAGCGGCCGGCGGTCAGCCCGAATCGACGGCCGAGGCGGCCGAAACCAGGGTGCGCAGACGTCGTTATTCGCGCATGGATCTCTCGTTGACGGTGCTGGCGGTCATCGCCCTGATTGCCGCACTCTATTTCGCACGCGCCTTTTTTGTACCCCTGCTGATCGGCATCCTCGCCAGTTATGCCATGCGGCCGATGGTCGACGGGCTGCAGGCCTGTCGCATCCCGCGGCCCGTTGCCGCGGCGCTGGTCGTCGCGGCGCTGGTTGGCGGCGTTTCATGGATCACCTATTCGCTGAGCGACGAGGCGGTGGTCATGCTGCAAAAACTTCCCGATGCCGCGCGCAAGCTGCGGCATACCCTGAGTCCCGAGCGCGGCAATGCGCCCACGGCGCTGCAAAACGTGCAGGAAGCGGCCGATGAACTGCAGGGGGTTGCCGCGGATGCCACGCGCAAACCGCGCACACGTGCGGTGCCGGTGCCGGCGCCGGATGCCACGATGTGGCTGAGGGACTATGCGCGTGCGCAGTCGGCACTCTTGATCTCGGTCGTGGCGCAAACGCCGATTGTGGTCCTTCTCGCCTATTTCCTGCTCGCTTCAGGCGACCATTTCCGGCGCAAGCTTCTGCAGTTCGTCGGCTCTTCGCTGACGCGGAAAAAAGACGCCTTGCGCATTCTCGAGGAGATTGACGCGCAGGTGCAGCGTTACCTTTTTGTGACGCTGGCATCGAATGCGCTGATTGCCGTCTGCACATGGCTCGCGTTCTGGGCGATGGGCGTGGAAGAAGCCGGCATCTGGGGCGTCGCCGCCGGTGTGCTGCATTTCGTGCCTTATCTGGGTTCGGTGCTGGTGGCGATTGCCGCCGGCGTGGCCGGATTTCTGCAGTTCGGAACGCTGCTGCAGGCACTGGCCGTTGCCGGTGTGGCCCTGATCGTGGCGAGCGTGATCGGACTCGTTTTTACGACCTGGCTGCAAAGCCGGTTTGCGGGGGTGAATGCAGCGGTGTTGTTCATTGCACTGCTGTTTTTTGGCTGGTTGTGGGGTGTCGCCGGTTTGCTGCTGGGGGCGCCCCTGATTGCGATTGCCAAGGTGATCTGTGACCGCGCCGATGCCTTGAGGCCGGCCGGCGAATTGCTCGGCAAATAATTTCCTATGTGTGCGACAACGAACAGAAAGTATCCGGGACAGAGGGGATGATCACTTTACTGACCAGGCGCCGCTGTAACTGAGTTGCTGCGACAGGTTTCGATAGTCAACCGGTCAACCTGAAGGAAACCGCATGAACTGGGATCGCATCGAAGGAAACTGGAAGCAGTTCAAGGGCAACGCCATGCAACAGTGGGGAAGGATCACCAACGATCAGCTGGATGTGATCGCCGGTAGGCGCGATCAGCTCGCCGGAAAGATTCAGGAGGTCTACGGCGTTACGAAAGAAGAGGCCGAAAAACAACTGCACGACTGGCAAAGCAGCCAGAAATAAACAAGGCGGTTGCCTTTTGTAATGGGCCGCGGGAAACCCCGCGTCCATACATCAATATTGGTGCCGCATCATGATTACCCAAGGAATAAAAATGAATAAATTCAATATCAGCGCAATCGCGATTGCGATCAGTTTTGCCTTCAGCGCCGGCGCCATGGCGCAAACCCTGTCGAAGGATGAATACAAAACCCAAAAAACGGGCATCACCGAAGAATACAAGACGGCGAAGACGGCCTGCGGCTCGTTCGCGGCCAATGTGAAAGATGTGTGCATGGCTGAAGCGAAGGGCAGGGAAAACATTGCCAAGGCCGAACTTGACGCCCGCAACAAGCCGGGCCTGCAAGCGGATTACCAGGTGCGCATCGCCAGAGCGGAAGCCGGTTTTTTGGTGGCCAAGGAAAAATGTGATGACAAGGCCGGTAATGCAAAAGACATTTGCGTCAAAGAGGCGAAATCACTGGAGACAACTGCCAAGGCCGACGCCAAAGCGCAGCTGAAAACGGCTGAGGCGCACAAGGCGGCCAACGAAAAATCCGCCAAGGCGCATAGCAAGGCTGATCAAAAATCAGCTGACGCGCGGCAGGATGCCGTTGCGGACAAGCGTGATGCTGAATATGCGGTTGCCAAGGAAAAATGTGACGCATTTTCGAGTGATGCCAAAAACAGCTGCCTTGCCACGGCAAAAGCACGTTACGGCAAATCGTAAGCAGCGGCAGCGCATAGTGAACTTTCTGTAACTTAAAAAAGGTATAAATCATGAAAACCACGAAAAGTTTCGCAGTCGGTGCCCTGATGGTCCCAATATTGCTGGGCCTCGGCGGTTGCGCCGGAATGTCGGATCGCGACAAAAGCACCGCCATCGGCGCCGGTGTCGGTGCAGTAGGCGGTGCTGTACTCACCGGCGGCAGTGCGGTCGGCACAGTCGGTGGCGCGGCGGTTGGCGGCGTGATCGGCAATCAGGTCGGCAAATAATACCCGCCGGCCAGTAACACCGCCGGCAACGGCGGATGCAGCATGCGCCGGCCTTGCCGGCGCATTCATTGGTGCTGCAATTGCAGTAAATAAATCCGAACAAAGGCGAGGTACGGCATGGTGCGGCTGAAGCTGTTTATTGAACTCCACTACGAAATCATCGGCGAAGTCAGTGACTTCATATTCAACATCCATGCCGCGCAGACACCATGCCAGTCACTGGTCATGGAAAACCTCCGGGTCAGCCAGCCGGTCGACGTGTCGCTGTTCACCGATCCGGTTCACGGCAACCGCTACGCGCGGCTGCGCGCGATGCCGGGGCCATTGACGGTGCGTTACGACGCGGTTATCGACATCGCGCATTACATCGCGGCGCCTGACAGCGTCGGTGAAGTGCCGATAGCGCAACTCCCTGCCGAGGCTTTGGCCTATATCTATCCCAGCCGTTATTGCCAGTCCGACCGACTGCGCCAGCTCGCGAACAATGAATTCGGCCGGTTGCCGCAGGGCTACTGGCGGGTGCGGGCAATCCAGGACTGGGTGCAGCGCCGCACCCGCTTTGTCTCCGGCAGTTCCAATGCGACGACGTCGGCCATCGACACCGTGGTCGAGCAGGTCGGCGTCTGCCGCGACTTTGCCCATCTGATGATTGCGCTGTGCCGGGCCGTCAACATCCCGGCGCGTTTTGCCACCGGCATTGATTACGGCTCGGACCCGGCTTTCGGGCCGCCGGATTTTCATGCCTATGTCGAGACCTTCCTCGGCGGCCGCTGGTACCTGTTCGATCCGACCGGCATGGTGTTGCCGACCGGACTGATCCGGCTCGGCACCGGGCGCGATGCCGCGGATGTTTCTTTTGCGACGATTTTCGGCACCGTCAAATCCGGGGCGCCGGTGATCGGCATCGAGGGCGTGGAGGATGCGGCCAAGGGCATATTTCTGCCGCGCGCCTGTGTCGACGCCTTGTCCACCGACGGCGCGCCGGTCTGACGGAATTGCCGCTTCAGACGCCGTCGAGCTGTTTCCGGACGAGTTCGTAGCAGGAACATGACGCGGCTTCCAGTCCGCGTCCGTTGAGAATCACGATGTTGCCGCGGCTGTAATCGATCAGTTTGCGTTTTTTCAGCGCATGCGCGGCTTTGGTGATGCCGACGCGGCGCACGCCCAGCATGTGTGCGAGGAATTCCTGAGTGATGCGGAAGTGGTCCGATTGCAGCCGGTCGCGCGTCATCAGCAACCGGCGCGCAAGGCGGGCCTCGACCATGTGAAAACGGTTGCAGGCGGCGGTTTGCGTGACTTCGGTCATCAGCGCGTGGGTATAACGGTGCAGTTCCCGCTGCAGCGGCACGCTGCGCGAAAACTCACGGCGGAAGCAGGCGGTTTCCATGCGCATCGCGGTGCCGCTGCCCAGGACCAGCGCGCGCACCGGGGTGATGCTGATGCCGAGCGCAAGCGGGATGCCGACCATGCCTTCGCTGCCGACCAGACCGACTTCCAGGGCCTGATGCCCATCGACCGGCGCCAGCAGGGACACCAGGGCGTCGTTGGGGAAGTAAACCTGCCGGATCGGCTGCCCGGACTCACACAGCACTTCACCGAAGGTCAGCATCACCGGTTCCAGCGCGGGCAGCAGGCGCAGATAGTCACTGCTGGGCAGCGCAGCGAACAGGCTGTTGGCAACGGTAATCCGGGTTTCTGCGCGTTTGGCACCTAGCATGTCGGGCAGGTTAGCGCGGAAATATTTTACTGTATGTGCGATTGCGTACGGAGCGGATTGGCTGCAGTGCGGAGAATTGCAGCAACCATCAACGAGCCGCGCCGCCCCTGATCCGGGGCCGGCACTCACTGCAGTACACACCTGAGGAAATCCACATGTCTACGCAAGTCGTCAAAACCGCTCAGTCCCCGCATCCTTTGGCATGGATCGTCGGCATCGCAGTGATTCTGTTCAGCGTCGCGGGCTTCGCGGCGATCATGGGCTGGATCCCGACCTCGATCGGCGGCGCCGGCAATCTTGAAGCAGACAAGTCCGTGAAGAAGAGCGCGCAAGCCGTAACTCCAAAAACGAAAACGCCGCCGACCCAGGTGGCGAGCAATGCGCCCGCCAGCACCAAGTGCAGTACGTGCGGGGTAATCGAATCAGTGCGGGAAATCGCCGAAAAGGGTGAAGGTTCCGGTCTCGGCGCGGCCGGCGGTGCAGTCGTGGGCGGACTGCTCGGTCACCAGGTCGGCGGCGGCACCGGCAAGCAGATTGCAACCGTGGTCGGCGCAGTCGGCGGTGCGGTGGCCGGCAACGAAGTCGAAAAGCGGGTGAAGGCGACGAAAAGCTACGACATCACTGTTCGCCTGGATGACGGCTCGACCCGCGTGATCAACGAAGCAAATCCGCCGTCGTGGCGGAACGGCGATCGCGTAAAAATTGTTGACGGTGCGATTCGAGCCATCTGACCGCGAATAAATCAAAGCCCCAACCGCCGGGATGCTGAAATGAATCATGAGCGTATCGCAGGGAAATGGAAACAGCTCAACGGCGCATTGCTTGAGCGCTGGGGGTGGCTGACGGCTAACCGGCAGTGTGTGGAAGCAGGCAGGCGCGATCAGTCGACCGGCAGGGCGCAGGAGCTTTATGGGATCAACAAGGAAGAGTCGCAGCGAGTACTGAAGCAGTTTTTGCATCGCAATCGCCGCTGGGATATCTCCAGCCGCTGATGCCATGGAGGTCGTGATGGATTACCCGGTGATCAGAAAGCGCCTTAAAGGCTTTTTACAGATGCTGCCGGCTGTAAAGCAGGCAAAGTTCGTCGATAATGCTAGTGATTCTGCGGCGCCTGAGGCCGCCATTAAATCCCCCGAAGATCCCCCATTCGTTCTGGTCGCGCATGGCGCCGGCGGGCAATGGGAGGTATATGCGGGGGATTTCGAACATCCGCTGGCCTCATTCAATGAGCGCCAGGCTGGCTGCGATTTTGCAAGCCATCTCGCAAAGGTCATGAAAAACGCCCTCGTTTTGATACGCGAATCGCAGGTTTGCGCATCTGAAGCAAAGGCGCAGGCATGCCGATACCCGCTGTCGCCCGGGTGACCGGCTTCCGGACGGGGCGAAGTAATTTCAGGTTCCGGATTTTTCGTGCATGTCCTTGACTATTTCGTAGCACGGGCAACAAGCCGCTTCGAGGTTTTTCCTGTCGAGGATTCTGATCCTGCCGCGTCTGTAGCTGATCAGCTTCTGCTGTTGCAGAGTGCCGGCCGCCTTGGTGACGCCGACTCGCCGCACACCGAGCATGTGGGCGAGGAATTCCTGGGTGAGACGGAATTCATCGGAGCGCACGCGGTCGCGGGTCATCAGCAGCCAGCGGGCAAGGCGGGCTTCGACCACATGAAAACGGTTGCATGCGGCGGTCTGGGTAATCTGGGCCATCAGTGCATGGGTGTAGCGGTAGATCTCCTGTCGCAGGGCCGGGCTGCGCCGAAATTCCAGCATGAAACGGCTGGATTTCATCCGCATCGCCGTGCCTGAACCCTGAACCAGTGCGCGTACCGGGGAAATGCCGATCCCCAGCGCCAGGGAGACTCCAAGCATGCCTTCACGGCCTATGAGTCCCACTTCGAGGGCCAGGTGGCCTTCAACCAGGGTCAGTAACGAGACCAGTGAGTCATTGGGAAAATAGACGTATTTGATGGCTGCTGCGGGCTCATAGAGCGTGGTGCCGAAAATCAATGTGACCGGCTCAAGGCCGGGTAAAAGATGCTGGAAGTCTTTGTATGGAAGGGAGGCCAGCAGGCTGTTTGCAATCGGTACTTTGTTTGTTGCCATGGTTGTCGGGCGCCCCGGTTATGGTGTGCCGCCGCGCAGCGGAAAATCCGGCGCTTGGCAACGCAAAGTGCCAGTCCGGCGCTGGTGGCAGTTGCCCGCAACCCCGGAATGTCCTTGCGCGACGCGTTTCATGATCAATTGGCGTCACTGCGTGAAAACTGATGATTATGGCGCCGGCCATGCGCCGTCTGTACGCTGGGACACTAAGCAGGGCGGCGGCGGAGCCGCGCCGGATTTTCGATCGGGCGTGAAGCCATGTCCCGGTCGATGCGGGGCGTTGTGTGCGATAGCGAACAGAAAAAACGGAATAAATCCGTCATCTTCATCAACTGCGGGATTAACGGCCGGGTCACGCAGGGCTGCGACATCAGTGTTCACCTGGAAGTCGGCGACATGTGCGGCCAACGATGCGAATCGGCTGTCTTAGCGCGACTGGAGTCGCGCCATTTGAGTTTTTGATCATGAAAGGATCATTGCCATGCTCTATACCATCGCAGTTGTGCTGCTCATCCTGTGGCTGCTGGGTTTTGTGTCGGCCTACACCATGGGCGGATTCATCCATGTCCTGCTGGTGATCGCCGTGGTGGTGATTCTGGTGCGGGTCATCCAGGGCCGCCGCCCGTTGTGACCGGCGCGGGAATGGCCGCAACGCCATTCCCCAATGGAAAACAGCCATACATCGTTGCCCGCACATATCTTCGAAAATCCTGGATATCTCATGAGTAACTGCAAAAAATTATTCTTCGCCTTGTTTCTTTTGCTGCCCTTGACGGTGGTATCAGGCGTTGCCGCTGCCCAGCAATCGGCTTATTCGTCTGCCACGCCGAGGGTCGGCGGTTTTGACGTCAAACAGGTACGCAAGCTCACGGCTGGCACCGAGCTGAATTTCACGCTGTACGGGACTCCCGGCGGCATCGCGATCATCAGCATTCCCGGCGCGACGGGACGTCTCCTGCTGGAGGAGGTGGAAACGGGTTTCTACGCGGGCATTTACACGATCAAGAGCACTGATCGCATCGCAGCGGATAGCCGGGTCACGGCCAATCTGCGTCTGGGCAATCAGGTGGCGAGCGTGGTTCTGGATGAGCCATTGATTGCTTCTGCCAAGACGGCCGCGCAACTCAGGGCGGAGGCGGCCGCAGCCCAGGCAAATCCTGCGATTGACCGGTTTGAGGTGATTCCCGGCCAACTGGTCGCAGGCTCGGATCTGGGGTTTACGCTGTACGGAACCCCGGGTGCCAGGGCAAGTGTCAGGATTGCCGGGGTGAAGGGCAGAATTTTTCTGGATGAGACCCGCGACGGGGTTTATGAGGGGATCTACACCATCAAGTCCAGTGATCGCATCACAGCGGACAGCAAGGTCACCGCCAATCTGCGCGTGGGGGATGTTCGCACGAGTGCCGTGCTCGGCAAGTCGCTGCTGGCCTCCTCAAATGCCGCAGCGGACAACCGGCGTTCGGCCAGGCAATGCGCCAATTGCGGCGTGGTCGAAGCGGTCAACGTGATTGAAGTCAAGGGTGAAGGCAATTATCTTGGCATGATCGCCGGCGGCCTCGCCGGAGCGTTGCTCGGTCACCAGGTCGGCGGCGGTTCCGGCAAGCAGATTGCCACGGTGGCCGGCGCTGCGGGCGGGGCTTTCGCCGGCAACGAGATTGAAAAGCGCATGAAAACCACCAGGCACTACGAAGTGATCACGCGCCTTGAAAACGGCGGCACCCAGGCTGTTTCTTACGAAACCGACCCCGGTTACAAGGCGGGTGACAGGGTCAGGGTGGAAAACGGCACGCTGGTGCGTAATCAATAAAACCGGTTTATCGGTGGTTCCTGAATGCCCTCGTCATCGAGGGTATTTTTTTGCGGGCGGCTTTGGCCGGCGGACAGGCTGGAAAATCCGCTGCCATGGGCCATGACCGCGTGTCATTCACTCGTGACTGGGTGAAATATGAAAACTGGTGATTTCCGCGTGATTCGAAAACGCCTCGGCCAGTGTGCCGAGGCTTGCCGGGTCAAAGCCGGACACGACATATTCGTATTCAAGCACCCCGCGGTTTTTTTCAAGGCCGTAGGATGCCTGTTCGACCTGCAGGCCGGTTTTTGCGATCAACGCATTGATTTCCTGATGCGACGGGCCGGAGCTGCGGGAGACGCAGAGTTTGACCCGTGCAAAATTTTCCTTGGCCATGCGGTCCTCAATCCTGCGGAACAGCGACAGCGTGCCCAGTACCAGCAATACGCCGGCAGCGGATTCCCAGTAATAACCGCCGCCGATCAGGATGCCGATGACCGCCGTGGTCCAGATCGAGGCGGCGGTGGTCAGGCCGCGGATCGAGAATCCGTGCTTGACGATGATTCCCGCGCCGAGAAAACCGATGCCGGTGAGGATGCCCTGCACGATGCGGGTGACGTCGCCCGAGGCATCCGTCCCGGGGGCGAGCCAGGAACCCGGAAACACGGCGATCACCATCGCCATCGCCGAGCCCATGCACACCAGCGCGTAAGTGCGGAAGCCGGCGGCACGGCCGCGGAAGGTTCTTTCAATCCCGATGACGCCGCCCGCGGCCAGCGCGGCGGCGACATGCAGGATCGGAATCAGGCTGGATGAAAAATCGTGGGCCACGCTCACCACAGTCTGCTGTTGAAACCCATCAGCGGCATCGCGTAGTGGGTCCAGGGCACCAGCAGAATGATGATCAGGATCAGCTGGATCATGCCGAACTTGAAGCCGTCCCAGGTTGAGTACTGGTTGGTGAGATAACTGATGTTTGCCGGCTTGGAGTTGAAGTAGAACACGTAAACCTGGTTGATCAGGTAGGCCATCGGCAGGCAGAAGCCGATGATGTCCCAGCCGAACTGTTTGGCGGTGGCGATCAGGATCGGAAACATGATGATGGTGCGTGCGGTCTTGCTTTCGCTGATCAGCGTGGTGAAGCCGAACAGGGAGGCCATCACGATGAACACCACCACCTTGGGCGTGTCGGCGGTGATGCTCCAGACTTTGAAGAATTCGGCCACGCCGAGATCGACGATGGTGGTTTTTTCCATCATGCCGCCCAGCACGTAGGCGCCCCAGCTGAACATCAGCATGTGCCAGGGGATGTCGGCCTGGTTCCAGTTGATGACGCCGAAACGCCGCAGCCCGGAGAACGCGGGCAGCAGCACGGCAATGCATCCTGCAACCGCGACGATTTCGGCGCGTATGCCGTGCAGGCTGTCCGTTGCCCACAGGCCGAGCACAACCAGGAAGATGACCGCGGCGCGGATTTCGTCACCGGTCACCGGACCGAGTTTTTTCAGCTCGTCGCGCAGGCGATCCATGCCGCCTTCAAGCTGTGGTTTGGCTTCTTCCTTGCTGACCGGCAGTATCCATTTCACGCCGGTGTACCAGGCGATCGCGCACTGCAGGATGCAGAACGGCAGCATCGCCATCAGCCAGTCGCCGTAGAACACCTTGGCGCCGGCCTTTTCCATCAGTTGCGCGGCGAGCAGGTTGGCCGCCGATCCGGTGATGAAGGCGCTGGCCGATACATTGTTGGCGAGCAGGTTCTGCAGCACCAGGTTGCGTCCGACATTGTTGCGCAGCGTGCCGCCGAAGGCGCCGTACATCGCAGAGATCACCATGAACATCGGCAACAGCAGCGCAGTCTTGGCCGAGGTTGCGCTGATGAAGGCGCCGAGCAGGATATTGAGGGCGATGAATGCCCAGAAAATGCCGTTGAGTTTGGTGCCCCATTTCAGCACCAGCAGCAGTGAGACGCGTTTGGCCAGACCGGTGACGACCAGCGCGCTGGCCATGACGAAGCTGGCGATGTTGAGCACCATCACCGGTTCGCCGAGGTAGGCAAAAGAGGCGCGCATCGGCAGGATGCCGATCAGCACCACGGCGACAACGATGATGAAGGAGGTCAGGTAGCTCGGTATCGATTCGGTCATCCACAGAACCAGCGAGAACGCGAAAATGCCGGTCGCGCTGTATAAATGCGACAGCTGCACGCCCTTTGGCAGCTTCGCCGTATCGAAGATCTCGATCGGGCCGCACCACTGGAAGTGGAAAAACAGGAAGGCGAGGATGGCCAGCGGCACGCCGATGAACTTGGCGCGGTTCATCCAGACGCCGGCCTGGATTTCCCGGAGTTTCTCCAGGCCGTAATTGCGCATGTCCAGCGGATCGAACGGCGGACTGGCGGCTGCGGTTTGCGGCGTGGCGGCTTGGCTCATGGGTTCTCCCGTGGCGGTGTGGGCTTCAGGTCAGTCCGACGACGTGTTTTGCGGCGTTGATGTAGCTGGTGTTGGGCATCCCGGCGATACCCAGCATTTCGCTCACTTTTTTCATGCCGGCGTGGTTTTCGCTTTCGCAGCAGGCGGTTTCGAGCAGCGCGCCGTTGAGCCAGACCTGCGCGTATTCGCAGATGACGCCGTCAACCGTAAAGCCGTAGCGCATTTTTTCGATCGTCACCGGCACCAGATCCGGATGCGCCCGTGCCATGGCGAGGAATTCGTCGAAGGTGCAGCTGCCTTTGCCGGGTGCTGCATCGACCTGCAGGTGTTTGAGGATGACGGCGAGGTCGGCCTGTTGCAGCGGAAACTGGAATTTGCCGGCGGGCTGGAAAATCTCATAGCCCTCGGGTGTTTCGCCGGTTTTGAGCTTGATGTCGAGCAGGCCGTCACGCACCTTGACGTTGACGGCGCTGCTGCGCCGGGACAGGAAATAGGTCTCGGCCGGCATCCGGCGCGCCTTCTGCAGCGTCGCGCCGGCATCCCATATCTTTTTCCGGACGATGTCGATCACGCCGCTGCCGAAGACGCGGAACTCGGCCCGCGGCACGATTTTCGCGGCATCCGCGGCGGAGGTGGCGACATTCTTGACGAAAGGTCCGGTCATGGTTGTGTTCCCCGGTCAGCGGGTCTGCCACTTCGTGTAGGGGTGCTTGACCAGATTCGAGTTGAAGTAGCGCGGATCGGCGGTGACTTCCGCGCCCAACCACTCCGGCTTCCCGAACGCCTGGTCTTCGCTCTGCAGTTCGACTTCGGCGACGATCAGGCCGGCGTTGTCGCCGAAGAATTCGTCGATTTCCCAGGTGAGATCCCCCTGCCGGATCTTGTAGCGCTTTTTTTCGATGACGGGTTTTTCCGCGAGCGTGTCGAGCATCGCGTTGCAGTCTTCGAGCGGGATCGGGTATTCGTATTCGGCGCGGGTCGCGCCAGTGGTGATGCCCTTGATGGTGAGGAAGGCGCGCTCGCCGATCGAGCGGATGCGCACGGTGCGTTCCTTGGCGCTGTTCAGGTAACCCTGCCGGTACAAAGTACCCTGCGCAAGTGCGCGCCAGCCGTCATTCTTCAGCAGGAACTTGCGTTCGATCTCCTGGCCCATGGGGAACCCCCTCCTTGATGAAAATCATCGTGGAGTGGGGGGCAGGCCGGCTTGATATGGATCAAACGATCAGCAGACCGCGGTGCAGCATTGCCTGATTTCGCCGCAAAGGAGCGGCGCAGGGATATGCCGCCGGTCTGAAGGCTATTTGCCGAACAGGGCGGTCAGGCCGTCGAACACGATCAATTTCAATGCCAGTGCAATCAGCATGATGTTGAACACCAGCAGGAAGGTTTTTTCGTCGAAACCGGACAGCACTTTTTTTCCAACCGAAGTGCCGACGATCACGGCGACGGTCATCAGCAGCAGCAAAAATCCGTACTCGGCGAAGCTGAACCCGACCAGCGTGAAGGCGGCGATTTTGAGCAGATTGCCGATGAAGCCGAAGAACCCCAGCGTGCCGACGACGTTTTCCTTGTTGAGATCCTTGCGGATGATCAGTACGCCGAGCACGGGGGCGATGACGCCGACAATCATGTTCAGGGCGCCGGTGACAAAACCCAGCGGCACAAACGCCCACAGCGGAAATTCTTTCGGCGCGAAACGTTTGATCTGGCGCAGGAACAGCGTCAGCAGCACAAAAAAACCGATGAGGATTTGCACCAGTTCCTTGGGCATTTCCTGGAACAGCCACAATCCGAGCGCGACACCAAAGGGCATCAGTGCGCTGAAGCGGATGATCAGCGGCCACGCCAGGTGTTTGCGGAACAGCCAGACGCGCCAGCTGTTGGAGGCGAGCTGCACCACGCCGTGCGCGGGGATCGCGGCGGCGGGCGGCATGAACAGCAGCATCAGCGCGATCAGGATCGTGCCGCCGCCGGCGCCGGCGACGGAGGTCAGGGCCGAGGTGAAAAACGCGGCGCTGACGAGCAGCGTGATGTCCAGTCCATCCATGGTTATAAACTATTGATTTTATTGGTTAATTTCAGGTTTCGGCGCGCAGGTTGCCCGCCTGGCGAGTGGCGGCTTGCAGGCCTCAGGTTTTTGCGACTTCTGCCGCCGGCTCTTCCGGCAACAGCAGCACGATCGCGGCCTTGATCGCGGCGATGCCGGCCATGATCCACAGCGCGTTGGAAAAGCCGATGGCCTTGACCAGCGGCCCGAGTATCCATACCGCAAGCGAACTGAAACCGAAGGCCACCGTCAGCCGCATGCCGGCGACACGCGAGCGCAGGCGGTCATCGACGTAACGCACGATCATCGCATCGGTGAAGGGAATGGCGCCGAATACGAACACCATCACCGCCAGCAGTGCGACGAACAGCATCCAGTCCTGGGTATGCGCGGCCCAGATCAGCAGCGGAATCTGGATCACCGATATCCAGAATTGCAGCGGCTTGAACGCGACCTTGTCGATCAGCCGGCCGACCACGATCTGCGCGAACGAGGCGATGGTGTAGATGATCGCGAGCAGGGTGCCGATCACGGCAGGGTCGTCGATGATGCCCTTGAATCCCTCGGCCAGCAGTTGCGAATTGCCGTTGGTGGTGAAGTTGAACAGGATGGTGCTGACGGCGGCGGCTGAAGTCATCACGGCAAAGGCGCGCATCAGCATCTGCGGGCTCAGCGCGACCTGGGCCTTGCCCCCCTTGCGCTTTGACGGGGCTTCCGTTTCCCTGGGGCAGTGCAGCGCGAACACCACGCCACAGGCAATGGAGATCAGGCCGGGAATCACGAATGCGGCGCGCCAGCCGATCCATTTGACGAGAAAACCGGTGAGCAGTGCGGCGACAGCGATGCCGAGGTTGCCGGCGAGGCCGTTCAGGCCGATCACGGCACCCGGATTCGGCACGTTCTGTACCAGCATCGGGATGCCCACCGGATGGTAGATCGCGGCGAAGGCGCCCAAAAGCGTCAGCGCGGCGGCAAGCTGCCAGGCATTCTGCGTCGCCGCCACCAGCATCGCGGCGACACCCATGCCGATGAAAAAAATGATCATCATGATGCGCCGGCCCCACAGGTCACCGAGGCGACCTGCGGGCAAGGCGCCCAGGCCGAACAGCGCGAACGCGCCGACGCTGTACGGCATCAGGTCGGTCCAGTTGGCGTAGCCGAATTCGATCGCGATGCTGGCGACGGCCGTGGCAAAGATCAGCAGGAACATGTGGTCGATGGCGTGGCCGACATTGAGCAGCAGGCGCACGACGGCAGGGAAGCCCCCGGCGGGGGCGGTAGCGGTGGCGGTCGTCATGGGCTGAAAGTGTGCTTGAGTTACAATCGTCTGTCTTTCGAATATTTACCTTAAACATTCGCAAAATGGACAACCCCGTCCGGTCCGGCAGCACTGTGAAACCCGCACTGTCGCCCCGTCGTCGCCTGACCCGGCTGCGCGCCGGCCGCGATTTTGCCGCCGCACCCGAAAGCCCGGTGCAGGGCGACCTGTCGCGCGCGGTGGTGATCCGCCATACCGCCTATCCGAAGGGTCACCACATCGCGCCGCACTGGCACGGCCGCGCGCAATTTGTGTTTGCCGTCGCCGGCACGATGCGGGTGCGCAGCGCGCGCCATGCCTGGATCGTGCCGCCCAGCCGTGCCTTGTGGGTGCCGGCGCACACGGTGCACGAAATCCAGATGCACGGCATCGTCGACATGCACAGTCTCTATCTGAACGAGGCTGCCGGCGCGGGCATGCCGGCGTCGTGCGCGGTGCTGGAGGTCACGCCGCTGCTGCGCGAACTGGTGGTGCGCGCCGCGGCGCTGCCGGCAAATTATGACGAGCACGGCGAGGACGGCCTGCTGATGCGCTTGCTGATGGCGGAAATCCGCCGCCTGCCGCATTGCGCGCTGGATCTGCCGCTGCCGGAGAGCGCGGATCTGACGCAGTTGTGCGAACGCATCCTCGCCGACCTGTCGACGCGGCGGCCCTGTGATTTCGACGCCGGTGAACTGAACACCAGCACGCGCACCCTGTACCGGCGTTTCCTGCGCGAGACCGGCATCACCTTCGCGCGCTGGAAACAGCAGGCGCGCCTGCTCGAATCGATCCGGCGCCTCGCCGAAGGCGCGCCGGTGACGACGGTGGCGGTGGATCTCGGTTACGAAAGCCCGGGCGCGTTTTCGACCATGTTCCGCCGCGCGCTGGGCATGGCGCCGCGGGCGTTTGCGGCGGAAAGCAGTGCCGGGCGCAGTGTTTTATGATGACCACAGCCGGGATCCGGCGCGGGAGGAGACCATGATGACGGGGAAGCTCGAGATTTTGATCGCGTTGTCCGGCGCCGTTCTGGCGGGTGCGGCTGCGGCGCAGACCTATCCGGTGAAGCCGGTGCGCATCGTGGTGCCGTTTGCCGCGGGCGGCGGCGTCGATGTCACGGCGCGCATCCTTGCGCAGGGGCTGACCGAGCGTTTCGGGCAGACGGTGTTTGTCGAGAACCGCACCGGTGCGAGCGGCATCATCGGCACCGAGTTTGTCGCCAGATCCGCGCCTGATGGTTACACCCTGCTGGTTGGTTCGCAGACCACGCAGGCGGTGGTGCCGGCGATGTACAAAACCGCTTACGACGGCGCGCGCGATTTCACGCCGATGATGGTGATCGCGACCTCGCCGCTGATGATCGTTGTCCATCCGTCGCTGCCGGTGAAAAATGTCCGGGATCTGATTGCGCTGGCCAGGGCGCGGCCCGGTCAACTCACCTTTGGCGCCGCCTCGGGCGGCACGCCGCACATGGCGGGCGAACTGTTCAAGCTGACGGCGAAAGCGGATCTTCTGTTCGTGCCATACAAGGGCGAGGGTCCCGCGGTGTCCGATGCGATGGGCGGCCAGATCTCGATGGTGTTCTCGAATCTGCCGGTGGTGTTGCCACTGGCGCGCAGCGGCAGGTTGCGCGGCATCGCGGTGACCAGCGCACAACGCGTGCCCACCGCCGCTGAATTTCCGACGGTGGCGGAGTCAGGCCTGCCCGGTTTTGAAGCGAGCACCTGGTTCGGCTGCCTGGCGCCCGCCGGAACTCCCGCCGACATCATCAACAGGCTCAACACGGAAGCAGCGCGCGCACTCAACGCGCCGGCAGTGAAGGAGCGCATGGCCGGCATGGGGCTGTTCGTGGTGGCGAACAAACCGGAGGAGTTCGCCGAACTGCTGAAACAGGAAATCCCGCGCTGGGCGAAAGTGGTGAAGGATTCCGGCGTCAAGCCGCAGTAGCAGGGCCGGGCCTGCGGGCGCTATTTGAGGTAACGCCCGTAAAACGCGGCGATGGCCTGCGCCGTGTCGCTCGCGGTGGCGGCGATGATGGCCGGTGCACGCAGATCGCGGCCGAATTCGAGCTGCATCGCATCGATGCCGTCCTGATGGTTGCTGCCGTAGAGCGCGACGGTATGCCCGCCGGTATAACCCGGGGCTTCGACCCGGTCGGTGGGTGCGGTGTTATTGAGCGGCACGATGCGATAACCCATGGCGGCGAAGCGGCCGAACACGCTGTCCGGGCCGGTGACCGCCGGTGCGCCGGCACGCGCCAGCAACCGGGCGACGGCAAGGCCGTGATGGGTGCCGCGCAGGATCGAATCCGGGTAGGCGGCCTGGCCGTGGATGTCGAACAGCATCGCATGCGGATGTCGGGCGCGGATATCATTGACCAGGCGGCGGATCGCGGCATGGTAGGCATCGTAAACGGCGCTGCAGCCGGGATCGCCATAAGCTTCGTCGGCGCGGCGGTTGGCATCGATGTATTTGCGATGAAAGCGGGCCATCACCAGGTACGGCGGTTTGCCGGTCAGGCGTTTCAGTTCGTCGGCGATGCCGCGGGCGAGGCGGTCGGTGTACTGGTCGGGGCGGTTGACGAAACGGCTGCCGACGGCCGTGCGCAGCGTGCAGCCTGGCACGTCCTCCGCGCCGCCGTGCGGCGCGGTGAGGATGATCGGCAGTTCGCCGCTTTCAACCACAACAAGGTCGCTGGCGCTTGCGGTTATCGCGGCCGGCAGCACGGCGAGGGTCGCGGTCAGCAGCAGGCGGATCATGCGGGGTATCCGGTTGGATGATGACGTGGCGCACAGTGTTCCATGAAAACGCCGCGCGAGGCGCGGTGTTTTTGCGGGCCGGGCCGGCGGTTATTTCTTTTCTTTGGCGCCCGAGATCTTGACCAGTTCGCTGATGCGCTTGTTTTCGTCGCGCCGCCAGGCGTCGAGGCCGGCGCGGTCGCTGCCGACGATGTCGATGCCCGAACTCTTCAGTTTTTCGCCGAATGCGGGTTCCTTTACCGCCTTCGCCATTTCCGCGCTGACCTGGTTCATGATCGCCACCGGCGTGCGGGTCGGGGCGACGACGCTGTACCAGGCGTTCATCGCATAGCCGGGCACCACTTCGCCGATCGCCGGCACGTCCGGGATCAGCGCGGCGCGTTTCGCCGTGGTCACGCCCAGCGCGCGCAGCCGCCCGCCCTGGATGTGGGGAAAGGCCGCGGGCAGCACCGCGTAAGTGATCTGCACTTCGTTGGCGAGCGTGTCGGCAATCGACTGCGGCACGCCTTTGTACGGCACGTGCAGCATGCTGGTGCCGGTGAGGTGGCCGAGCAGCACGCCGGAGAGATGTTCGGAGGCGCCGGTGCCGGCCGAGCCGTAGCGCAGTTTGCCCGGCTGCTTTTTGGCGAGTTCGATCAGCTCCTTCAGTGATTTTGCCGGCAGCTGGTTGTTGGCGAGCAGCACGAACGGCGTGGTGCCGATCAGCGACAGCGACTGGAAGTCGCGGGCGAGGTCGAACTTGATGTCGGCCAGCACCTGCGACGCGACGAAGAGTTGCGAGGTCAGCATCATCCAGGTGTAACCGTCGGGCGCGGCGGCAAGCGCCAGTTCGGCGCTGATGGCGCCGGCCGCACCGGGGCGGGCATCAACAACGATGCGCTGCTTCCAGGTTTCATAGAGCCGCTCCGCCATCATCCGGCCGATGATGTCCGGACCCGAGCCTGCCGCGCTGCCGATGATCAGCCGGATCGGTTTTTCCGGATATTTGGCCTGCGCGGCCTGTGCCGCGGGAATGGCGAGCAGGGCGGCAGCGGCAGTGGCCGCCAACAGTTTGACGATAGGCATTCTGAATCCCCTCCGAAGGCTTGTTTTTTTGACGGGTGACTGCAAGGGCAAGGCAGCTATGATGCTGACGCCGCCTGTATTTGTCCATACCCGTCGCGGGTTTGCGGCGCGCCGCGGCGGCCATAAAAAACGCCGCGTGATGCGCGGCGTTTTTTATGCGGGCGGGTGGATTACATGCGCTCGAATACCGCCGCGATGCCCTGGCCGCCGCCGATGCACATGGTCACCAGCGCGTATTTGCCGCCGGTGCGCTGCAGCTCATACAGCGCCTTGACGGTGAGGATGGCGCCGGTGGCGCCGATCGGATGGCCGAGGCCCACTGCGCCGCCGTTGGGGTTGGTTTTTTTCGCATCAAATTTCAAGTCGCAGGACACGGCCAGTGCCTGCACCGCAAAAGCCTCGTTGGATTCGATGACATCCATGTCCTCGACCTTGAGCCCGGCGCGTTTCAGCGCGTTTTGCACCGCGGGCACCGGGCCGATGCCCATGATTTTCGGATCGACACCGGCGAGGCCGTACGACACCAGGCGCGCCATCGGTTTGAGTCCGGCTTTTTTCGCGGCTTCCTTTTCCATCAGCACCACGGCGGCGGCGCCGTCGTTGATGCCCGAGGCGTTGCCGGCGGTGACCGAGCCGCCTTCCTTCTTGAACACCGCGCGCAGTTTGGCGAGGCCTTCGAGGGTCACGTCGGCGCGCGGATGTTCATCCTTGTCGAACAGCGTGCTGCCTTTGCGGGTTTTCAGTTCAACGGGCAGGATCTGATCCTTGAAATAACCCTTGTCGATGGCGTTCAGCGCGCGGCGATGGCTTTCGACGGCGAATTCATCCTGCTGCTCGCGGCCGATTTTCCATTGCGCGGCGATGTTTTCCGCGGTGATGCCCATGTGCACGGTGTCGAAGGGATCGGTCAGCGCGCCGACCATCATGTCGATGACGCTGCCGTCGCTCATGCGCTGGCCCCAGCGCAGGCTCGGCATCAGGTAACCGCCGCGGCTCATCGATTCGGCGCCGCCGCCCACTGCCGCATCGCAGTCGCCGAGCATGATGCCCTGTGCTGCCGAGACAATCGCCTGCAGGCCGCTGCCGCAGAGGCGGTTCACGGTCAGCGCGGTGGTTTCCTGCGGCAGCCCGCCCTTGATGCAGGCGACGCGCGAGAAGTACATGTCTTTCGCTTCGCCGTGGACCACGTTGCCGAACACCAGTTGCCCGACTTGTTTCGGGTCGAGCTTGGCGCGGCTGACGGCCTCCTTGACGACCTGCGCGGCGAGTTCGGTGGGCGCGATGTCTTTTAATGCGCCGCCGTAGTCACCGATGGCCGTGCGTACGCCGCTCACGACAACGACTTCACGTCCTGCGCCATGTCCATCAGCCATAAAATTCTCCGTAACTATTTGATTTTGAAGGAATAATTGCCAACCATCAGAGCAGGCAAGCAAGGCAAGCCAAAGTTTACGCCGGGGCCATGGCAGTGTCGAGGCGACGGCGCGTCGCGGGCATCGGAGTTCAGTGCCGCGTTGGCGCCGACGGCGCAGTCACCGCGGCGGCAAAAATCTGTTCGCTGTCGACGGCATCGAAGACATAACGCCGGTTGCAGAATTCACAATGCACTTCGACTTCGCCGCGTTCGGCGATCACGCTGCGCACTTCGTCCGGTCCGAGCATGCGCAGCATGCCGGTGACGCGTTCGGCCGAGCAGGAACAGCGGAAGTACACCGGGCGCGGCTCGAACACGCGCAGATCCTCTTCATGGAACAGGCGGCGCAGCAGGATTTGCGGCGCCAGCGTCAGCAGCTCCCGCGTCTTGACGGTGGCGGCGAGCTGCCCGATGCGCGGCCAGGCGTCGGCGTCGGCGGTTTCGCGCTCGGGCAGTTTCTGGATCAGCAGGCCCGCGGCGCAGCTGTTGTCGCAGGCCAGCCACAACCGGGTTTCGATCTGTTCGGAGGTGGCCATGTAATGCTCGAAGGCGGCGGCGATGCTGTCGGCGTCGAGGTCGACGATGCCCTGATAACCCTGCTGGCCGGATTCGGGCACCAGGCTGATCGCGAAGCGGCCGGTTCCGAGCAGCGCGCGCAGGCCGCCGTCGGGTACCTTGCCGTCCCACTTGGCGGTGGCACGCATGGCGTGGCCGGCGGCGCATTCGACGACGATCAGTTTCACCGGGCCGTTGCCGTGCAGTTGCAGGATCAGCGTGCCGTCGAACTTGAGCGTGGCGGCGAGCAGCGCGCCGGCGGCCATCAGTTCACCGAGGATTTTGCGCAGCGGCGCGGGATAGTCGTGGCGCTCGGTGACGGCCTGCCAGGTGGCGGCGAGTTGCACGATTTCGCCGCGGATCGGTGCGTGTTCGAACAGGAAGCGCTGCAGGGTGTCGCTCATGGCGCCGGTTATTTTTGCGGCTGCTGTTGATGGGTTTGACGCTGGGGGAGTTGGCGCTGATCGATGCGACGCTGATACAGGCGCAGCCGTTCGTCCTTGTCGCCGGGGCGGTGGCCTTCCCAGATTTTGTTCCATTCCGGGGGCATGACCAGTTCGTCCAGCGGCACGCCCTGCGCCAGCAGCAGTTCGCATTGCGCGGCCTGGGCGGCTTCAGGGCGCAGGGTGCGGATGCCGGCGAAATAATGCAGCATCGCGCGCTGGGCCTCGCCGAGGTCGCGACCGATCATGCATTGATATTGCTGCGGCAATGTGCGCTGCATGTCGGCGATGGCGGAGCGGTAGCTTTTGCTGGTATCCACCCAGCCGATGAACAGCGTCGTCAGCAGCGCCCATACCGCCGCGATGCCGCCGGCCCAGATGATCAACGGTCGTTCAGCGTTGCGCGGCAGTCTGGCGAGCAGCGTGAACCAGGCGGCGGTGTAGGCGAGGCCCAGCACAAACGGCAGCCAGCGGAAGCCGAAGTCGTAGCCGGGACGTATGGTGTGCAGGTGGCTGTGCAGCTTGGCCGGCATGCCGAGCTCGAGTGCGCTCCAGTAAAACCAGCCGATGACAATGAAAAAAGTGAAGGCCATGATGCTGAACCAGTGCCAGCCGCTGGCCGGGCCGGGACGCAGCGGATCAATGGCGGGCACGGCCAGCAGCGCCAGCGGCACCAGCATCGGCAGCGCATAGAGTTCGCGCTGCTCGGCGGCGCTGCCGAGCATCAGCAGCGTGACGACAAACCCCAGCGCCGGCAGCACCACGCCCGGATCGCTCAACTTTCCCATGCGCCGCGCGCGCCACAGCGCCCACAATGCCAGCGGCCACACCGGGAAGGCGTACCAGGGCAGGGTGCGCAGGTAGTAGCCGAGTCCGGCGAGCATGTCGCGGGTGCCGAAAAAACGCGCCAGGTTCTCAGCGGTCAGCCAGGCGTCGAACAGGGCCGGATCGTGCCGGTAGAGCAGCGCGGGCCAGATCACCAGCCAGGGCAGCGCCGCGATCAGCGCCATGGCCAGCGCCGCCGCGTACTGCGGGCGGCGCCACTGCGGATTGAGCAGCGGCAGCAATGCGGCGATGACCGCGACCATCACGGCCTCGGGTACGCCCTGGGTCATGAACACCAGGCCGCAGGCGGTGCCGAGCCAGAAGCCGCCGGGGATCGTCCGTCGCGGCGCCAGCGCCGCCCCGTAGTAGGCCATGGCAAAACCGGCGAGTGCGGCGACATCGACGATCAACTGGTGGCTGCGCACCACCAGTCCGAGCGAGCCGAGCAGCAGCAGTACCGCGGTCAGGCCGCGGCGTTCGCCGTGGAGTTCGCGCGAGGCCAGCGCGCAGAACAGCAGTGCGAGGCCGATCCAGAAGCCGACCACCAGCCGTGCACCGTCGTGCAGCGGCAGGATCGGCGAAAACAGCAGCGCACTGGCGGCGGCGCTGAGGTAGAACAGCGGCGGTTTGTCGAGGAAGGGTTCGCCGGCGATTTGCGGCACGATCCAGCCGCTGCCCTGCAGGATTTCATAGACCGCGCCGAAGGTGTAAGCCTCGTCGGGTTTCCACGGGTCGTGCCCGATCAGGCCGGGCAGCAGCCAGGCGAGACAGAGGACGGCGATCAGCAGCGGGCGCAGAGCAAGGGTCAAGTTCAACTCTCGTTATTGTTATGCCTGCCGATTATCGCATTCGCAATGCGGCCAACGCAGCGCCTATTCGACGATTTTCAGCAATTGCCCGGCGACCGGTTCGCCGGACGGATACAGGCCGTTGATCACGCGCAGGTGGTTTTCGGCAAAGCGGCCGAGAGGGGAGGTGCGCGCCAGCGCGGCGAAGGTCTGTCCGGGCGGCGCGGTGATCACGCGCAGCCGCAGCGGTTTCGCCAGCGCCCGTTTCTGCGCGGTCATCGCGTGGAAGCTGTTCATTGCTGCGTCCATCGCCGCCTTGTGCTGACGCAAGGCGGCGGCATCCTTCGCCTGCATGCCGATGGCGTAGGCGCTGGTGCCGAGGAATACCACGGCGACGCGGGTGGGTTTGCCGGACATGGCGACTTCGGTGACCGCGGCCGGCAGGCCGCCGAGGGTCTGCGGGTTCACGGTGCTGCCGGCGCCGAGTTTGAGGATTTTGCGCAATACATCCGCTGGCGAACCCTCGGCGCGACCCGCGCTGCGCAGGTCGATCAGTGCATTCTGTTCCGGGCTGGCGGCGGCCACGTTCTGCGCGTTGTTCTGTATCCGCCATCCGGCGGGAAAATTCAGCGTGAGGCCGAGATCGGGATGGTAGAAGGTGTTGTTGCGCACGATACCCTGTGCCGGGCTGTCGGCAAACACCATGCGATCCATGCTGCGCAAGAACTCTTGGCGGTTGATGCGGTTTTCCGGGCTCTTGAATTTCGCGGCTTCGCGCACGACTTCCTGAAGCCGCGTGTCGTTGTCCGGGTGCGATGCGAACAGGCCGTGGTAGGCGCGCGGCTCGCGCCCTTCGGCTTTCGCCACCTCGGCATCGAACAGCTCCTGGTTTTTCAGCACGCCGACCACCTTGATCATGGCCTGCGGATCGTAACCGGTGCGCGCCAGGTATTCGGCGCCGAGGCGGTCGGCCTCGAGTTCGTGCTCGCGCCCGTAACCGGAGAGCAGCGCGCCGCCCAGGATATTGATCAGGGCGTCGCCGCCGCTGTTGCGGATCTGCGGTACAAATATCTGCAGCAATGAAGCGCCGACATTGGCGGCGGTGGCCGCGGACAGCTGCTGCACCGAGTGGCGCGCGGTGACATGGCCGATTTCGTGGCCGAGTACGGCGGCCAGTTCGGCCTCGGAGTTGAGGTAGGCGAGGATGCCGCGGGTGATATAGATATAGCCGCCGGGCAGCGCGAAGGCGTTGACCTGCGGCGAATCGACCACCAGAAACTGGTACTGCAGCCCGGCGCGGTGGCTGGCCCTGGCGAGGCGCTGGCCGATGTCGTTGACGTAGCGCTGCAAAGCGGGATCGTCGTAAACGCCGTATTGCTCGCGTACTTTTTTGTCTTCGTTGCGTCCGGTGCTGACCTCCTGCGACTCGGACATGGTCACGAAGTTGGGATTGCCGGTGACCGGGTTGGTCGCGCAGTTGGTGAGGGCCAGTGCGCAGAGCACGGCGCCGGTTCGGGTCAATAGCGATAAAGGCATACGGCTATTTTAACGTGAGCGTATCGGGCATTTGCGCCGTTGCAGTGCAATACGCCCGCATCCGGTGCGGGCGCGCACCGTTGTGAGGCGCCTCCTCTTTGCGGCGCACCGCGATGTCGCGCCCGCTGTTCCCGGCGTGTTCCGTATCCGCTCCACTTTCCCTTTAAAAAACAGCTTGTTGTGGATTGCGCTGAACAGGCTTCCGGTGTTGGCACGCTTGCTGCAATGGGAGGTGATTGAAAACAATTCTTCCCGGGAGAACGTCATGTCAGCATTCAAGGATCCGTTTGACGCCAGTCACTCATTGACCCGCGGTTGTTCCTGCGGCCTGCATCATGACGAGGCCGCGCATCAGGCCGATCTGGCCGGCCAGACCAGCGACAGCGAGTTGCTGGGCAACCGCGTGGTGGAAGCCGCGGTGATGCGCGCACTGTTTCCCGAAGACGCGACACGGCGGCGTTTCATCAATGCGGTCGGCGCCGGCACGGCTATGGCGGCGATTTCCAGCCTGTTCCCGCTGGGCATGGCGAAGGAGGCCTTTGCCCAGTCCGGTCCGCTGGAAAAATCCTCGATCAAAGTCGGTTTCATTCCCATCACCTGCGCGACGCCGATCATCATGTCACAGCCGATGGGTTTTTATGGAAGGCAGGGGCTGAACGTCGATGTGGTCAAAACCGCCGGCTGGGCGGTGATCCGCGACAAGACCCTGAACAAGGAATATGACGCGGCACACATGCTATCGCCGATGCCGATCGCCATTTCGCTCGGCGTGGGTTCAAGCCCGATTCCCTACACCGTGCCCGCAATCGAGAACATCAACGGCCAGGCAATCACCTTGTCGATCAAGCACAAGGACAGGCGCGATCCGAAATCATGGAAGGGATTCAAGTTCGCGGTGCCTTTTGACTATTCGATGCACAACTACCTGCTGCGTTATTTCCTCGCCGAACATGGCCTGGATCCGGACCGCGATGTGCAGATCCGCTCGGTGCCGCCGCCGGAAATGGTCGCCAACCTGCGCGCCGACAATATCGACGGATTCCTCGCGCCGGATCCGGTCAACCAGCGCGCGGTCTATGACGGCGTGGGTTTCATCCACACGCTGACCAAGGAACTCTGGCCCGGACATCCCTGCTGCGCATTCGCGGCGAGCAAGGAGTTCGTGACCAAAATGCCGAACACCTACCGCGCACTGCTGAAGGCGATCATGGAGGCGACCGCATTCGCCGCCAAGCCCGAAAACCGCAAACAGATCGCCGAAGCCATCGCGCCGGCGAATTACCTGAACCAGCCGGTGACCGTGGTCGAGCAGGTGCTGACGGGCAATTATGCCGACGGGCTGGGCAACATCAAGAAGGATCCGAACCGCATCGACTTCGATCCCTTCCCCTGGCACTCGTTTGCGATCTGGATCATGAGCCAGATGAAGCGCTGGGGGCAGATCAAGGGCGACGTGGATTACGCCAGGGTGGCCCGCGAGGTATTTCTCGCCACCGATGCGATGAAACTGATGAAGGAAGCCGGCATGAAGCCGCCGGCGACCGTCAGCAAGAAGTTTTCGGTGATGGGCAAGGAGTTTGATCCTGCCAAACCCGATGCCTATATCGCCAGTTTTGCGATCAAGCGCACGTGACGCGCTGAGATGACGGGAACCGCCTGAAATGAACCGCTTGCTGGGCTGGCGCGCGCCACTGCTGTCACTGGTCGTGTTTTTGCTGCTGATCGGCGTGTGGCATGCGCTGACGCTGCCCAAGTCCGCGGCGCAGACGGTGAATGCCGAATACGCAGCGCTGGTCGGCGCCGAGGCCTCCACCGGGCAGAAGTCGGCATTTCCGTCGCCGCGGGATGTCGGCGTCAAAATCCTCGAGCACCTGCGCGATCCCTTCTACGACCACGGTCCGAACGACAAGGGCATCGGCATCCAGCTCGGGTTTTCGGTGGCGCGGGTGCTGCTCGGTTACCTGCTGGCGGCGCTGGTGGCGATTCCGGTCGGTTTCCTGATCGGCATGTCGCCGACGGTGTACCGCGCGCTGGATCCGTACATCCAGGTGCTCAAGCCGATTTCGCCGCTGGCGTGGATGCCGCTCGCGCTGTTCACGCTGAAGGACAGTTCGGTCTCGGCGATTTTCGTGATTTTCATCTGTTCTCTGTGGCCGATGCTGATCAACACCGCATTCGGCGTGGCCAGCGTGCGCCGCGAATGGCTGAACGTGGCGCGCACGCTGGAAGTCGGGCCCATGCGCACCGCATTCCGCGTGATCCTGCCTGCTGCGGCGCCGACCATCATGACCGGCATGCGCATATCGATCGGCATCGCCTGGCTGGTGATTGTTGCCGCCGAGATGCTGGTTGGCGGCACGGGGATCGGCTATTTCGTGTGGAACGAGTGGAACAACCTGTCGATCACCAACATCCTGACGGCGATCCTGGCCATCGGCCTGGTCGGCATGTTGCTCGACCTGATGCTGGCGAAGCTGACCAAACTCGTCACCTTTCCGGAGTAGGGGAAACAGATCGTGAAACGCAAAAAATCATGAGCGAACCCCTGATCCGCATCGAAGGCATCAGCAAAAAATTCACCGGCCGCGACGGCGCCGTGACCACGGTGTTCGAAGACCTGTATTTTTCCATTGAGCCCGGCGAGTTCGTCTGCCTGATCGGCCATTCCGGCTGCGGCAAAACCACGATTCTGAACGTGCTGTCGGGCCTGGAACAGTCGACTTCGGGTTATGTCTTTGTCGGCGGTCGTGAGGTCAGCGGCCCCAGCCTTGACCGTGCCGTGATTTTCCAGAGCCATGCGCTGATGCCCTGGCTGACGGTGATGGGCAATATCGCGTTCGCGGTGTCCTCGCGCTGGCCGGAATGGAGCAAGGAAAAAGTCCGGGCGCATTGCCAGCAGTACATCGACCTGGTCAACCTGACCGGCGCCGAGAAAAAACGCCCGGCGGAATTATCGGGCGGCATGAAGCAGCGTGTGGGCATAGCCCGCGCATTGTCGATCCAGCCCAAGATGCTGCTGATGGACGAGCCGTTTTCGGCGCTCGACGCGCTGACCCGCGGCGTGCTGCAGGAGGAAGTGCTGCGCATCTGCGCGGAAACCCGGCAGACGGTGTTCATGATCACCCACGACGTCGATGAGGCCATTCTGCTCGCCGACAAGATCGTGCTGATGACCAATGGCCCGCATGCCAAGGTGGCCGAGATCGTCGTCAACACCATGCCGCGCAGCCGCACCCGCCACGATCTGCACAAACATCCGCACTATTACCGCATCCGCAACCACCTGATCGATTTCCTGGTCGACCGCTCGAAGGCCTTTGCCGGCGATACACCCGATTACGACCCGCGCCGTCCGCCGCTGGTGACGCCGGGCCTGGATCCGGCGGCGGCAGCCGCTCAGGCGCCGGTGCCCGGCACGCCGCTGGCGGTGGTCGGTTAAAACCTGATGCTCAATCAGAAATCAGCCAAATCAAGCCAAAAGGAGAAAAGCATGAGCAAGCCGATGAAACGCACCGATGTCACCGAGCTGGTGATGGAGGCCAAGATCAAGAAGGGCCTGTCGTGGACGAAAATCGCCAAGGCGGTGGGTGAAAGCAAGGAATGGACGACCGCGGCGCTGCTGGGACAGATGCAGATGACCAAGGCGCAGGCGACGGCGGCCGGCAAGCTGCTGGGGCTGCCGCCCTATGCCGTGCTGCTGCTGCAGCAGGTGCCGTACAAGGGTTCGCTGCCGACGGCGGTGCCGACCGATCCGCTGATCTACCGCTTCTACGAGCTGGTCAGCGTCTACGGCACGACCTTCAAGGAACTGATCCATGAAGAATTCGGCGACGGCATCATGAGCGCGATCGATTTCAAGATGGATATGCAGCGCGAAGCCGACCCCAAGGGCGACCGTGTGCGGATCGTGATGAGCGGCAAATACCTGCAGTACAAGACCTATTAAACGCGGACCCTTTGCGCCGTTTTAATTGCGCGGGATTGGACGGGCGGAATCCTTCCGCCGTTCATCCTGCGCTTGTCTTTTTTTAAAAGGAGTTCTTCAATGAAAGCAAACCGCAGGAAGTTCCTGAAGGGCGGCACCGTTGCCGCGACCGGTGCCGCGATTGCCGGCTTTCCGATGATTTCACGGGCGCAAACCGCGCAGACCTTCACCTGGAAAATGACCAGCGCCTATCCCAAGGGCGCGCCGTTTTACATGGATGGTCCGGGCAGCGCGACCGACCTCGCCAAACGCATCGATGCCATGTCCGGTGGCCGCTTGAAGATCCAGGTGTTCGGCGCGGGTGAGCTGATCCCGGCTTTCGAAGGTTTTGATGCGGTGCGCGCCGGTACGGTGGAGATGAACCATGCCAACAGTTATTTCTGGACCGGCAAGACTTTCGCCGCGCAGTACTTCACCGCGGTGCCCTTCGGACTCAACTTTCAGGGCATGAACGGCTGGCTCTACGATGGTGGCGGCATCAACCTGTGGAACGAGGTCTACGCGCCCTTCGGCATGGTCGCGATGCCCTGCGGCAACACCGGTGTGCAGATGACCGGCTGGTTCAAGAAGGAAATCAAGTCGGTGGCGGACTTCAAGGGCCTGAAAATGCGCATCCCCGGCCTCGCCGGCAAGGTGTACGCGGCGCTGGGCGTGGACGTGAAACTGCTGCCCGGCGGCGAAATTTTCCCCGCGCTGGAGCGCGGCGTGATCGATGCCGCCGAGTTTGTCGGTCCGTACCAGGATCGCCGGCTCGGCCTGCAGAAAGCCGCGAAGTACTACTACACCACCGGCTGGCATGAAACCGCCACGGTGTCAGAGCTGCTGATCAACAAGGCGGCGTGGGAGAAACTGCCGAAGGATCTGCAGGCAGTCGTCGAAAACGCCGCTGCGGCCTGCAACGTGATCAGCGAAGCCTGGTGCCAGCGCACCAATGCCGAAGCGATGGAAGACCTGGTCAAGAACCAGAAGATCATCGCCAAACCGTTGCCGGATGCGGTGGTCAAGGCGCTGCGCGAAACCACGAAGAAGGTGCTGGACGAGGCCGTGGCCAAGGATCCGCTGGTGAAAAAGGTGCACGATTCGTACATGGCGTACAAAACCAAGTACGACGCCTGGGCGGGTTACAGCGAAACCGTGTATCACAACAAGATCCGCGGCTGATTCATGACCGTTTCCGGCCTGCGCAGCCGCATCGAACGTTTCACCGACCTCACCGGCAGGGCCACTTCGTGGCTCGCGCTGGTGATCGTGGTGCTGATGGCGACCAACGTGCTGCTGCGCTACCTGTTCAGCTACGGCACGGTATGGGCGCAGGAACTGGAATGGCATCTGCTGGCGCCGCTGATCCTGTTCGGCATGAGTTATGCGTTGCTGCATGGGGAGCATGTGCGGGTGGATGTGCTCTATGCGAACTTCTCGCCGCGCAAGAAGCTGTATGTGGATCTGCTGTCCGCCGTGCTGTCGGTGATCATTTCGGTGATCATCATCTGGCTTTCACTGAACTATGTGCAGCAGGCCTATGTGATCGATGAGCAGTCTTCCGATCCCGGTGGGCTGCCTTACCGGTGGATACTTAAAGCATTGATTCCTATAGGGTTTTTGTTCCTGATCCTGCAGTCGCTGGCGATCGCGCTGGGAACCCTGGAAAAACTGAAGGCGCTGCGGCCATGAGCGGCACCGAAATTCTGGTCGTGCTGATGCTGCTGGCATTCTTCGGCCTGCTGATGCTGGGTGTGCCGGTGGCGCTGACCCTGGCCACCACCGGTTTTGTGTTCGGCTTCATGGGCTTCGGTGCCGACCTGTTCAACCTGTTGCCGGCGCGCATCTACGGCGTGGTTGCCAACTACCAGTGGCTGGCGATTCCGCTGTTCGTGTTCATGGGCGTGATGCTGGAGAAGTCGCGGCTGGCCGACGACCTGCTCGATGTCGTCGGCCATCTTGCCGGGGGACTCCGTGGCGGCATGGCCATCGGCATCATCGCCGTCGGCGTGCTGATGGGGGCGACCACCGGCATCGTCGGTGCCACGGTGATCACGCTGGGCCTGCTGACCCTGCCGACCTTGCTGAAACGCGGCTATGATCCGGGCATCGCCTGCGGCGCGATCTGCGCCTCGGGCACGCTGGGCCAGATCATCCCGCCGAGCCTGATCCTGATCCTGCTCGCCGACATTCTGCAGTTGTCGGTGGGTACGCTGTTTGCCGCCGCCGTCATCCCCGGCATGCTGCTGGCGGCGATTTACTGCGTCTACATCGTCATCATCGGCATGGTGAAACCGGAATGGGTGCCGCCGATTCCGGTCGCGGAACGCGACGCGGTTTCGCGGCGCCAGTTGTGGGTGCGTTTTTTCAAGGTGGTGGTGCCGCCGGTGCTGCTGGTGATGGCCGTGCTGGGCTCGATCATCGGCGGCGTCGCGGCGCCGACCGAAGCGGCTTCGATGGGCGCATTGGGTTCGATCATGGTCACCGCTTTTGCCGGGCGTTTCTCCTTCCAGGTATTGCGCGAGGCCTGCCAGTCGACGACCAAGATCACCGCGATGATGATGTTCATCCTGATCTGCGCGCAGGTGTTTGCGCTGGCCTTCCGCGGCCTGCATGGCGAGGACCTGATCACCGACCTGTTCGAATTCCTGCCCGGCGGGGTCAACGCCGACATCTGGTTCCTGATCCTGCTGATTTTTTTCCTCGGGTTTTTCATCGAGTGGATCGAGATCAGCTATATCGCGGTGCCGCTGTTTCTGCCGATATTCGCGCAGCAGGGTGTCGACCTGGTCTGGCTGGGCATGCTGATCTGCGTCACGCTGCAAACCTCGTTCCTGACGCCGCCGTTCGGCTGGGCGCTGTTTTTCCTGCGCGGCGTGGCGCCGCCGGAAGTCACGACCCGCCACATGTACATCGGCGTCATTCCGTTCGTGGCCATGCAGATGCTGGCGGTGCTGCTGGTGTTCCTGTTTCCGCAACTCGCGCTGTGGCTGCCCAAGGCCATCGGCTGGTAGGCTTGTGTGTCATGAAAAAGCCCCGCAATCCGGGGCTTTTTCATTTCTGTTCTTTCAGCATCCGCTCTATGGCGGCGGAACCCTCGTCACGCTCATTCTCCTGCGTGGCCGGCAGCTGCATTTCCATTTTTGCCGGATCAATCGCGGCCGGCTTGTCGATGAAGCCGGTGACCAGGCCCGGCCAGAAAATCAGGATCGCCACCAGCAGCAGCTGCATCGCCACCCAGGGCACGGCGCCCCAGTAAATATCGGAGCTTTTGACCTCTTTTGGTGCGACGCCACGCAGGTAGAACAGCGCGAAACCGAAAGGCGGATGCATGAACGAGGTCTGCATGTTGGCGCCGAGCAAAACGCCGAACCAGACCAGGTCGATGCCCAGCTTGGCGGCGACCGGGGCCAGCAGGGGGATGACGATGAAGGCGATCTCGAAAAAATCGAGGAAAAAGGCCAGCACAAAAATGAAAATGTTGACCGCGATCAGGAAGCCGGTGACGCCGCCGGGCAGGTTCATCAGGTGCTGCTCGATCCACAGGTCGCCGTCCATGCCGCGAAACACCAGACCGAACACCGTGGAGCCGATGAGGATGAAAATCACCATCGCGGTGATGCGCATGGTGGAGTTCATGCCCTGCCACAGCAGATCCCAGGTCAGGCGTTTGTGCAATGCTGCCAGGGCGACGGCCCCCATCGCGCCCATCGCGCCACCTTCGGTCGGCGTGGCCACGCCCATCAGGATGGTGCCCAGCACCAGGAACATCAGCGCCAGCGAAGGCACCATGCCCCACAGCACTTTTCGGATCAGCGGCCAGCCGTGCATGGTGCGGGCCTCTTTGGGCAGGGCCGGCACATAGGCCGGTTTGAATATGGAGACCATGAATATGAACAGGCAGAACAGCAGTATCTGCACGATCGAGGGGCCGATGGCGCCGGCGTACATGTCACCGACGGACTTGCCCAGCTGGTCGGCGAGCACGATCAGCACCAGCGAGGGCGGAATCAGCTGGGTTATGGTGCCGGAGGCGGCAATGACGCCGGTGGCCATGCGCATGTTGTAGCCGTAACGCATCATGACCGGCAGCGAGATCAGGCCCATCGCGATGACTGATGCGGCGACGGTGCCGGTGATTGCGCCGAGCAGCGCACCGACCAGTATCACCGCGTAGGCCAGACCGCCGCGCACCGGGCCGAACAGCTGACCGGTGGCCTCCAGCAGGTCTTCGGCCAGACCGCAGCGCTCAAGCACCGCACCCATGAAAGTGAAAAAGGGTATCGACAGCAGCAGGTCGTTGGCAAGGATGCCGAACACCCGCTCCGGCAGCGCCTGCAACAGGCTCCACTGGAAAAACCCCAGTTCGATGCCGATGAATCCGAACAGCAGGCCCACTGCGCCCAGGGAAAAGGCCACCGGGTACCCGATCAGCATGAAGGCAATCAGGCCGCCGAACATCAGCGGGGCCATCAGTTCGCGGGTGATCACTGCAGCGGTCTTTCGTAGTTTGCATCAAGGCTGCTGTGGCCGGTGAGGGCGCCCGCACGTTTGATGATTTCGGAGACGCCCTGCAATGCCAGCAGCAGGAAACCCAGCGGCACCAGCAGTTTGACCGGCCAGCGCAGCAGCCCGCCGGCATTGCCCGAGGTTTCACCGATGGTGTAGGCATTGAGGAACATCGGCCAGGACAGCCAGCCTATCATCACCGCCATCGGCAGCAGGAACAGCAGGCCTCCCAGCAGATCGATCCACAACCGGGTGCGCTCGCTGTAGCAGCTGTACAGCACATCGACCCGCACATGCTGGTTGATTTTCAGCGTGTGGGCGGCGCCGAGCATGACGATGCCGCCGAACAGATACCACTGGATCTCAAGCCAGGCGTTGGAACTGATGCTGAAACCGTAGCGCATCATGGCATTGCCGGCGCTGATGGTGCAGGCGATCAACACCAGCCAGCAGGCAATGCGACCGATGCACTCGTTCAGTGCGTCGATCATCGCCGCGATGCGGAGCAGTAATTTCATTGCAGGATCATGTGTATTCCGGTGGGTAACTTTGCCCGGTGACAGTCTATCAAGGTTCACAGGCGGGGTGAGGCTCTGCGGTAGACTGCTGGCATGCACTTTGCGTGCAACCAGGCTGTTGTGCAGAAGACTTTGCTGGCAGGAGAAAACCGATGATTCACTCGATACGCGGTACGCGCGGCATGGCGGTGGCCCCGCACGCGGCAGCATCACAATCGGCGCTGGCCGTGCTGCGCGAGGGGGGCAATGCCATCGAGGCGATGATTGCCGCCGCGGCGACGATTGCCGTGGTGTATCCGCACATGAATTCCATCGGCGGCGACAGCTTCTGGTTGCTGCATGTGCCGGGCGAGGCGCCGGGGGCAATTGATGCCTGCGGTGCCGCGGCACTACAGGCATCACGTGCCTGGTACGCCGAACGCGGTTTGACGCAGGCGATACCTCCGCGCGGCGGCATTGCCGCCAATACCGTCGCCGGCACGATTTCCGGCTGGGGCGCCGCCCATGCGCTGTCGCGCAAGGCGCTGGGCGGGCGCCTGCCGCTGACACGATTGCTGGCAGACGCCATCACCTACGCCCGTGAGGGCACGCCGGTCACCACCAGCCAGTCCATGCTGACAGCGGCGAAATTGAGCGAACTCCATCTGCAGCCGGGATTTGCCGAAACCTTTCTCGATGCCGGCGGTGTGCCGCCCGCCGGCAGCCGGTTTTTCCAGACCCGGCTGGCGGATACGCTGGAGCGCATCGCCACTGCCGGCACCGCGGATTTTTATCGCGGTGAACTGGCGCAGTCGCTGGCCGCGGATCTGGCGAGCGTCGGCAGTCCGCTGACCGCGCGGGATCTTGCGGCGCATCGCGCGCAGCTGGTCGATCCGCTGCAGCTGATGCACAGCGCCGGCACCCTGCACAACATGACGCCGCCGACCCAGGGCGTGGTGTCATTGCTGATCCTCGGCATACTCGATGCGCTGAACATTGGCGATGCGCCCCAGGGCAGCGCGGATTATGTGCACCTCTGCGTCGAAGCCACCAAGCAGGCCTTCCTGGTGCGCGATGCGCAGGTCACCGATCCGCGTTACATGAAAGTGCCGGCGCAAAATCTGCTGGCGCCGGATCATGTGCGTGCGCTGGCGCGACGCATTGATCGCCATCGCGCCGCGCCCTGGGGCGCACTTACCCAGGCCGGCGACACGGTATGGATGGGTGTCATTGACGGCGAGGGTCGCGCGGTGTCCTTCATCCAGAGCATTTATCACGAGTTCGGCTCCGGCATCGTGCTGCCGGGCAGCGGCGTCAACTGGCAGAACCGCGGCTGCAGTTTTTCGCTGAATGCCGATGCACTGAATGCAATGGAGCCGGGAAGGAAGCCCTTTCATACATTGAATCCCGCGCTAGCGCATTTGTCCGACGGCCGCACGGCGGTTTACGGCACCATGGGCGGCGATGGCCAGCCGCAGACGCAGTGCGCGCTGTTTACTCGGGCGATGGTGTACGGCATGGCGCCGCAGGCGGCGGTCAGCGCGCCGCGCTGGCTGCTCGGACGCACCTGGGGTCAGAGCAGCGAAACGCTGAAACTGGAATCACGCTTCGATGCCGGCGTGGTGCGCGAGTTGAGTGAACGCGGCCATGATGTCGAAATCATCGGCGCGTACGATGAAACCGTCGGTCATGCCGGGATGATCATCCGGCATGCCGACGGCATTCTCGAGGGCGGGGCTGATCCGCGCAGCGACGGCGCGGTGGCTGCTTACTGATACGGAGGCTGGATCAGATTGCTTCGGCGACGGCCTTGCCGAGGTCCGCGGTGCCGGCCTTGCCGCCGAGGTCCGGCGTCTTCGGGCCTTCAAGCAGTGCTGTTTCGATGGCCTTGACCACGGCGGCACCGGCGTCCTCGCAGCCGAGGTGATCGAGCATCATCGCGCCGGCCCAGATCTGGCCTACCGGATTGGCGATTTTTTTGCCGTAGATGTCGGGGGCCGAACCGTGCACCGGCTCGAACAGCGAGGGAAACAGGCGCTCCGGATTCATGTTCGCCGACGGCGCGATGCCGATGGTGCCGGTCGCCGCAGGACCCAGATCCGACAGGATGTCGCCGAACAGGTTGGAGGCGACGACCACATCGAACCAGTCCGGATGCATGACGAAATGCGCGGTCAGGATGTCGATGTGGTACTGGTCGGTTTTGACAGCGGGATATTTTGCCGCCATTTCCTTGACCCGTTCATCCCAGTACGGCATCGAGATTGAAATGCCGTTCGACTTGGTCGCCGAGGTCAGGTGTTTTTTCGGGCGCTTCTGAGCCAGCTCATAAGCAAACTTCAGGATGCGGTCGACGCCCTGACGTGAAAAAATCGCCTGCTGCGTGACGAACTCGCGGTCGGTGCCGCCATACATGCGGCCGCCCACCGAAGAGTATTCGCCTTCGCTGTTTTCGCGCACCACCCAGAAATCGATGTCGCCGGGTTTGCGGTCGGCGAGCGGGCACTTCATGCCGGGCATCAGACGTACCGGGCGCAGGTTGACATACTGGTCGTAGCCGCGGCGGAAGGGGATCAGCAGGCCCCACAGCGAAATATGGTCGGGGAGCATCGCCGGCCAGCCCACCGCGCCGAAATACACGGCATCGTGCTTCTCGAGCATCTTGAGCCCGTCCTCCGGCATCATGCGGCCGTGTTTGGCGTAGTAATCGCAACTCCAGTCGAATTCATCAAACTTGAACCGGATGTCGAATTTGCGGCCGACGGCTTCGAGTACGCGCAGGCCTTCGGGCATGACTTCCTTGCCGATGCCGTCTCCGGGGATTACCGCGATGCGAAATGATTTCATTTGTGAAACTCCTGGGCTTTTATTCCGGGTGCGCTGCGTATAGCTGCCCTGCCAAAACCGTTTTGCAAAAACAAAAGGCAGCCGTGAGGCTGCCCTTGCTCAAATCATGCAAACCGCATCAGGCCGCGGGGGCCTTGGGGCTGGCCGGCGTTTTTTTGCCGTATTTCTGGTTGAATTTCTCGATGCGACCGGCAGTGTCCAGGGTCTTTTGTTTACCGGTATAGAACGGATGGCATTCCGAACAGACCTCGACGCTCAGATCCTTGCCCATGGTCGAGCGGGTTTGCCACTTGTTGCCGCAGCTGCAAGTGACTGAAATTTCAGTGTATTCCGGGTGTGCATCGGCTTTCATGACGATATCCTGAACAGGGTGCCCGAACGAGGCGGGAAACCCGTAATTATCAGGGATTTGCCCTGCCAGAGCAAGAGGCACTACAGGTGCCATTGCGGGCGCCCGGAGCAGGCGGATTGTTCCCGGCGCCCGGCGGGCAATTCAATGATGCCGGGGTTGTTTGGTTATCGAGTGACCAGTGCACTGATTTGTCCGCCCATGACCAGGGCGCGTCCGTAATTGGTATCGACCAGATCAAAGGATGATCTGGCGAAGCTGCGATAACCGTAGGTAGTGTGCTGCACGAAATAGATTTTTCCCGGTTCCGTATCGAGTTTGATCGACCCGCTGTCGCCGGCGATGCCGCGTAACTGATGCCTGCCGGGAGGAACTTCGATACGTATATAAGTGCCGCGATAAGTCGATCCGATCATCTGGTCGTCGAGGGCAACGGTGGCCACGAAAGTGGGCTCGACCGCGTGCCGTGCCAGGTAGATCACGGCCTTGTCGGGCAGCGGTTCAAAACGTTTGGCCACGGCATCTTCCGGCATCGGCGGCAATTGCGCCGCGCAGCCGGCAAGCAACAGGATTGCGATCAAAACTGGGGCTCTGGTCATTTTGCGCTCCTTGAAATGTCACTGGTACGATCCAGAAACAGCCTGCACCCGGAACAGCATACTGCGCACGGACGGGTTCTGTCGGGCTAACAGCAGGTGAAGGGAAAGAATTCCGTCATATTTGAGTGACGACGGCCGAAGCGATGGCCATTAGCCTTTCCAAAGGGGATGGGGCGGAGCAGGGGCCCCGCGAGCGGGGATGCGACCCCGGAAGCGTGCCGGGACTGGGTTAGAACTGAAGAATGGTGCGCGTCCGCAATCGGCGGAAGTGAGTACTAGCCCCGACGCATGGAGTCGAAGAAGTCCGCATTGGTCTTGGTGGCCCGGACCTTGTCGAGCAGGAACTCGGTGGCCTCGAGCTCGTCCATCGGGTAGAGCAGCTTGCGCAGCACCCAGATTTTCTGCAGCACATCTTTCGGGATCAGCAGTTCTTCGCGCCGGGTGCCGGAGCGGTTGACGTTGATCGCCGGAAAAATGCGTTTTTCATACATGCGCCGGTCAAGATGGATTTCCATGTTGCCGGTGCCCTTGAATTCTTCGTAAATCACATCGTCCATCCGCGAGCCGGTGTCGATCAGCGCGGTGGCAAGGATGGTCAGGCTGCCACCCTCTTCGACGTTACGCGCTGCGCCGAAGAAGCGTTTCGGGCGTTGCAGCGCGTTGGCGTCGACGCCGCCGGTCAGCACCTTGCCGGAAGCCGGCACCACGGTGTTGTAGGCGCGGGCGAGGCGGGTGATGGAGTCGAGCAGGATGACGACGTCTTTTTTGTGTTCGATCAGGCGCTTGGCCTTTTCGATCACCATCTCGGCCACCTGCACATGGCGGCTGGCCGGTTCGTCAAAGGTGGAGGACAACACTTCGCCCTTCACCGAGCGCTGCATTTCCGTCACCTCTTCCGGGCGTTCGTCGATCAGCAGCACGATCAGCACGACTTCGGGATGGTTGGCGGTGATGGCGTGGGCAATGTGCTGCATCAGCACGGTTTTGCCGGCCTTCGGCGGCGACACGATCAGTCCGCGCTGGCCTTTGCCGATGGGGGCGATGATGTCGATGATGCGGCCGGTGATGTTTTCCTCGGCCTTGATGTCGCGTTCGAGTTTGAGATGTTCGGTCGGATGGTACGGCGTCAGGTTCTCGAACAGGATCTTGTGCTTGGAATTCTCCGGCGAGTCCTCGTTGACCTTGTCGACCTTGACCAGCGCGAAGTAGCGTTCGCCTTCCTTCGGCGTGCGGATCTCGCCTTCGATGGTGTCGCCGGTATGCAGGTTGAAGCGGCGGATCTGCGAGGGCGACACATAAATGTCGTCGGTGCCTGCAAGGTAGGAGGTGTCGGGCGAGCGCAGGAAACCGAAACCGTCGGGCAGCACTTCCAGCGTACCGCCACCGAAAATCGACTCCCCTTTCTTGGCCTGGTTTTTCAGCAGCGCGAAGATCAGTTCCTGCTTGCGCAGCCGGTTGGCGCCGTCGATCTCGTTTTTGACGGCCATGTCGACGAGTTCGCCGACGTGGAGATTTTTAAGGTCGGATAAATGCATGGACTTCGGGCGCTGATCGCGGAAGAAACAGGGGGTGAGGGAAGGAAAACGGCGTTGCTTGAGTGTTGCCTGGCGGTGCTGCTGCTACTGCTTCGCCGGCGCCTGCCGTGCTCTTTTTCCAGTGCCGGGAGCGGCTTGATTGGTCAGGCGCAGGCTGCAGATTATAGCGTTCAGATATGACTGTCAATAAACGCGGTCAGCTGTGATTTCGACAGTGCGCCGACTTTGGTGGCTTCCACCGAACCGTTCTTGAAAATCATCAGTGTCGGGATGCCGCGAATGCCGTATTTCGGCGGCGTGGCCTGGTTGTCGTCGATGTTGAGTTTCGCGACTTTCAGTTTGCCCGAATATTCACGGGCGACTTCGTCGAGGATGGGGGCGATCATCTTGCAGGGGCCGCACCATTCGGCCCAGTAGTCGACCAGCACCGGGGTGGCCGATTGCAGCACCTCGGGCTCAAAGGAATCATCGGTCACGTGGTGAATATGCTCACTCATATCGGGTTCAGCCTTGTCGTAGGAAAGGGGGTCGCTGCGGAGACGCGGCGAGGGGTAGGTGAATCTATACTATCCAAAACCCCCGCTTTTGGGAAGCCGCGCCCCGATTTGGGGCGCTCACTTATTGCCCCGCATCATCTGCTAAAATGCGGGCCTTTCCGGCTGTTTCAAGGCCGTGTTTCCTCAGGATATTCCATGACGTACGTAGTCACCGAATCTTGCATCAAATGTAAATATACCGATTGTGTCGATGTCTGCCCCGTGGACTGTTTCCGCGAAGGGCCGAACATGCTGGTTATTGACCCGGATGAGTGCATCGACTGCACGCTGTGTGTTGCCGAGTGCCCGGTGGAAGCGATTTTCGCCGAAGACGACGTGCCGGACGACCAGCGCGAGTTCACGGCGTTGAATGCCGAGCTCGCCAAGATCTGGAAGCCGATCATCGAGAAAAAGGACGGACCGGCGGACGCGGATGACTGGGCCAAGGTCAAGGCAAAAAAGCATCTGATCGAGAAATAAGCTTTTCTCACGGCCCGCCCCGCCTGACGGGCCGTTTTCGTTTCAGGGCCGCCTGCGTAAGATGTGGCCTGCGTCGCGGTGTTCCCACCGCATGCAGCATGCAGCATGCCGAGCCCAGTGCCTGAAACTACAGCAACCCGGATTACCTGCCATCACTGCGCCACCGGCGAAATGCCGGGGCAGGTTGCCGCGCGTATTGTTGCAATGGAGCGTGACCGGCTGCCCGATCTTGGTCACGCGCTGCTGTTGCTCCCCACGCTGGCGGCTGCGGCCGACATGGCGCGTGCCTTGCGTCGTGCGGCTGGAACGGCCCTGCTGCTGCCCCGGCTGACCACCTTTGCCGCGTGGGCCGGGCAGGTGCCGCTGGAGCGTCCCGTTGCCACGCGAACTGCCCGCGAAGCGCTGTTGTACGAAGCGCTGGCTGAACGAGGCTGGTTACCCGCAGCCGATCTGTGGGCGGTCGCCCGGGAACTGGCGGCGCTGTTCGATGAAATCACCCGCTGCGCCGTGGCGTTGCCGGCCACGCCGGAGGCCTTTGCCGCGCAACTCGAACAGGCGTATCAGACACGCCGCGGTGCAGCCCTGCAGTTCGAAGCCCGGCTGGTGCACGAGTTGTGGCATCTCGTTGCGTCTGATACCGATGTGCTGGATCCGGAGGCTGCCTACCAGATGCGCCTGGCTGTGCTGGCGAAGGAGGCGAATGCACCGCTCTATGTCGCCGGCCTTGAAGGATTGTCCCGTGCCGAGGAAAATTTTCTCGAAGAGTACGCGATGCGGGCGCCGGTGCATCGCTTTCATGCCGGAACGGATGGCGCGGGGCGTGTTGCGTACATGCTGGGCCTGGCCTGGCCGCGTCCGGAGCCGGAGGTCGACCTGCCGGGCAGGGCCGCGGAGTTGTGCGCCGGTGCCGCCGCCAGTCCGCTTGCCGGGCGTCTCCGTTATTTCGGCGCGGCCAGCGCGGAACAGGAGGCACAGGCGGTCGATGTGACGGTGCGTGAATGGCTGTTGTCGGGAAAACAGCGGATTGCGGTGGTTGTTTGCGACCGGCTGGTGGCGCGACGTGCGCGGGCCTTGCTGGAGCGTGCCGGAGTGCTGGTGCGCGACGAGGCGGGCTGGGCATTTTCGACGACCAGTGCGGCCACCGTCATCGGACGCTGGCTGGATGTGGCATCCAGTGATTGTTATCACCGCGATCTGCTCGACCTGCTGAAGTCTCCATTTGCTTTTCATGACTGGCCGCGCGAAGTGCGGCAGCGTGCAGTATTGCGGCTGGAGCGATATGTCCGGGATGCCGGCGTGATCAGCGGTCTGCAACGTTTTGTCGCACTGGCGGAAGAACAGGGTGATGTGGAGGTTCGCCAGATACTGGTGCGCGTGCAGCGGGGAATTGCGGCACTCGGGCGCGGGCGCAAGCCCTTGCTGCAGTGGCTGGCGGCCCTGAACGCCAGCCTGATTGAAATCGGTGTGCGCGACGGACTCATGGCGGACGCCGCGGGCGGGCAATTGCTGGAGTTATTCTCGCGGCTTGCCGCAGATCTCGCATCCAGCCGCCTTGCCGTTGATTTTGCGGATTGGCGGCGCTGGCTTGCCCGCGAACTGGAAGGTGCCGCATTCATTGACCGCACCATTGAAAGTCCCGTTGTTTTTGTGGGGTTGTCCGCGACACGGCTGCGTGAATTTGATGCGGTGCTGATGCTGGGCGCCGATGCCGCCCACTTTCCCGGCGTTGACAACCCGGGGTTGTTTTTCAATCAGGGCGTGCGCGCGCAACTGGGTCTGCCCACGCGACAGGACGAACTTGGCGAAATCGACGGGCAACTTGCGGCTCTGATCGCGGGCAGCGGTACCATGATGGTGACCTGGCGGCGGCTGGCCGGTGGTGAGCCGAACCTGCTGTCGCCGCAGTTTGAACGACTGGATGCCCTGCACCGGCTTGCTTACGGCAACGGGCTCGAAGATACCGCACTGGCTGCGCGCCTTGTTGCAGCAGAGGTGCGTTGTGATATCGGCGTGTTGCCCGGAGCCACGGAACGGCCGAGGCCGGTTGCCGCCGCCGCGTTGCTGCCGCAGCAGATTTCGGCCAGCGGTTACAACAGCCTGATGGCATGCCCTTATCAATTCCATGCCCGCTACCTGCTGGGCCTGGCGCAACTCGATGATGTCCAGGAAATGATCGAAAAAGCCGATTACGGACAGATCGTTCACGGCGTGCTCAAGTCGTTTCACGGCAATCATGCGCTGATCAGGGACATCGGCGCCGAAACCGCCTGTGCAGAACTGGAGCGGCTGAGTGCAGCTGCGTTTGCCGCACCGGTGGCCCGCAATTATCTGGCACGGGCCTGGCTTGAGCGCTGGCGCGCCTTGATTCCGTCCTACATCGAATGGCAATGCGCCAGGGAGGGTGAAGGCTGGCGCTGGCATGCGGGTGAGGAAAAGCGGGAAATCATGATCACGACACCGGGCGGTACCTTGCTTCGCCTGCACGGGCGCATCGATCGTGTTGACGAAGGGCGCGACGGCGCCGTTGCCGTGATCGACTACAAAACCCAGCGCCGCGAAACGGTGCGCAGGAAAACGGAAAATCCGGGAGAGGACGTGCAGTTGCCGGTGTATGCGCTGCTGTGGGGCGGGCCGGTGGCGGCGGCGCTGTTTCTGTCGATCGAGCAGGGGGGGGTTGCCGAGGTGGTTGCTGAGGGTGATCTGTCGCAGCTTGCCGCGGCGGTCCGGGACCGGCTGGCCGCAATCTTCGACGCCTTGCACGGTGGCGGGATGTTGCCGGCGCAGGGTGTCGACGCCGTTTGCGAATATTGCGAGATGCGCGGATTGTGCCGCCGCAATTACTGGCCATGAGCGATACATCCCGGCAATTACTGAACCGGGCTGCACTGGATCCGTCATCCAGCGTGGTGATCGAGGCCTGTGCCGGCAGCGGCAAGACCTGGCTGCTGGTGTCGCGGATCGTCCGCCTGCTGCTGGCCGGCGCGGAACCCTCGCACATCCTTGCCGTGACATTTACCCGCAAAGCGGCGCAGGAAATGGCCGCACGGCTGCACGAGTGGCTGCATCTGCTGGCGACGGCACCCGATGCGGCCGTGCGCGACTTTCTGCAACAGCGCGAGGTGGGTCCGGAAGACATCGAGGCGATGCTGCCGCGGGCACGCCGGCTCTACGAAAAACTGCTGACGGCCCAGCCTTCCATCACCATCACCACGTTCCACAGCTGGTTCATGCAATTGTTGCGGCGTGCACCGCTGGACGCCGGGGTGCCCGGTGACGTTACGCTTGTTGAGCAGACCGCAGCCCTGGTGGATGAGGCCTGGGAACGTTTTGCCGGCAGTCTGTCGCGCAATCCCGATGCGCCGGCTGCACGCGGCCTGACGTTTCTGTTCCGCGAATGCGGGCTTGAGAATACGCGCCAGTTGCTGACCGGCTTCCTGCGCCGCAGGGCGGAGTGGTGGTCTTATACGCGGAGCGCAGCTGAACCGGTCGACCATGCGCTGGCGCAGATCGCGCGGTGCATGACGGTCACGCCGGATGCAGACGTCACCGGCAGCCTGCTGGCCGATGCCGGATTCGTCTCGATGCTCGGGGAATATGCCGCGTTGCTGGAGCGGAACACCGCGACGGATCGGCAATTCGCCGCAGTGTTGCAGAAAGATCCGGGAGTAGCCGGACGCGAGCGTTTTGAAAACATCCGGGCCGTGCTGTTTACGGCGACCGAAGGCACGCTGCGAAAGCGCAAGCCGTCACCGACGCAGGCGAAACGCCTCACTCCGGCAGGAGAGGTCCGTTTGCTTGAACTGCATGCGGCGCTTGGCGAGCGGATAGAGGCTGTTCACGACGCGCTGCGGGATCAGGACAACTACCGTTTCAACGAGGCCGGGCTGCGCTGCGGGGCCGGGCTGCTGGAAGCCTATCAGTCGCTGAAACGGGAACGCCAGGTCATTGATTACGGCGACATCGAGTGGCGCGCCTGTGAACTGGTCCGCGTCAGTGACCATGCCGCCTACATGCACTGCAAGCTGGATGCGCGTTACCACCATATTCTGGTCGACGAATTCCAGGATACCAATCCGCTGCAGTGGCTGACGCTGCAAAGCTGGCTGGAAGCCGCGGTCGATGCCGACTCGCGTCCCACGGTGTTCATGGTCGGGGATCCCAAGCAGTCGATTTACCGTTTTCGCCGGGCCGAGGCGAGACTGTTCACGCTGGCACAGGGTTACCTTGAGCGGGAGTTTGCTGCGCAGCGACTGGCGCAGAACGAATCGCGGCGTTGCGCGCAGCCGGTCATCGATGTCGTGAACCGGGTGTTCGGCGCCGAGCCTGAATACGCCGGTTTTGCGCCGCATGCCGCTTACCACCGGCAGATGCCGGGGCGGGTGGAAGTGCTGCCGCTGGCGGCGGCCGATGCGGTGCAGGAGACACTTCCGCCGGCAGGCCTGCGCGATCCGCTGCTGTCACCACTGCTTGTCGAGGAAGACCGCCGCCGCGATGACGAGGCGGCATTGCTGGCACGGCAAATCGGCGTGATGGTCGGCCGATGGCTTATTGATGACGGTCATGGTGGCCGCCCGCTGCGTTGCGCGGACATCATGATCCTGGTGCGCAGGCGCACGCACCTTGCGGTGTACGAGCGCGCCTTGCGCCATGCCGGCATTCCGTTCGTGACTTCCCGTCAGGGGGGCTTGCTCGATACCCTCGAGGCGCAGGATCTGATCGCACTGTTGCGTTTCCTGAGTTCGCCTTTTTCCGATCTTGATCTGGCGCATGCGCTGCGGTCCCCGCTGTTCGCCGCGGGCGACGATGACCTGGTGGCGATTGCCTTGACTCCCGGCGACAGCTGGTGGGAGCGTCTGGTGCGGCTGGCCGCACAGCCGCTGTGCAGCCCGACCCTGTTGCGCGCCCATGACTTGCTGGCACGCTGGCTGTCGCGTGCTGACGCGGCACCCGTACACGACCAGCTGGACCGCATATATTTCGAAGGCGGCCTGATGCATCGTTACGCGCAGGCCGTGCCCGCTGCCATGCGTGGTGCTGTCGCCGCCAACCTGCAGGCCTTTATCCAGCATGCGCTGGATGCCGATGCCGGCCGTTATCCCAGTTTGCCGCGGTTCATCAATGAGCTCGGTGATCTGCGCAGCGCGCCGGTCGAGGAGGCGCCGGACGAGGGCATCATCGGTGATGCCGGCGACGCGTTGCGCATTTATACCGTCCATGGCGCCAAGGGGCTGGAGGCTCCGGTGGTGTGGCTGCTCGATACGGCGGCGGGCCAGGATGCGGGCCGCGGTTACGAGGCATTGATTGACTGGCCGCCGGAGGCCGAGCGTCCCCTGATGTTTTCACTGTGGACGCGCAAGGATGCGCAGAGCACCGCGCAGCGAGCACAGGCCCGGCATGAAGCGGCGCTGGCCGCGCGCGAGGATCTCAATCTGCTTTACGTTGCGATGACCCGGGCGCGTCAGGCGCTGATCGTCAGCGGCGTCGACGGGCGCGGCCGCAACGGCTCGTCGTGGTATGCACGCATACGCACGGCGGTCTGCGCCGCTGCAGGCGTGGCCGATGATGATCCGGCGGCGGTGGCGGCGCATGGTGCAATGGCAGGGGAAGGGGGTGCAGTGCCGGCAGCGGCAACCCCGGCGACAGCGATTGCGGCTGTTGATGCAAGGCTGACCCAGCCGCTGCCGACCGGCAGGCGCATTAGCGAACCCGCAGGGGAGGGCCTGCGTTTCGGCACCCTGTTCCACTTGTTGCTGGAACGCCTGACAGCGGGGCCGCCCGCGGCGCCGCCAGTGCTGCGCGATGCGATGGGGTTGACCGAGGCGGAGTTCCTGCCCTTGTGGGAGGCGGCACAGCGGCTGCTGAAACAGGCCGGACTCAAGCGGTTTTTCGACCCTGCACAATATGTGCGGGCGATGAATGAGCTTGCCTTTGTCGATGCAACCGGCGCCATGCGACGCATCGACCGGCTGGTCGAGTTCGGCGACGTGTTGTGGGTGATCGATTACAAGTCGGGCACATTGCCGGGCGACGCTGCATTGCTTGCCCGGTATGATGCCCAGCTGGCCGGTTACCGCGATGCAATCAGCGCCATGTATCCGCGAAAGCCGGTGCGCGCAATGCTCATTTTCTCAAGCGGCGAGACACGTGAAACCGCTGCGGCATGACCGGCCGCGGTTGCGGCTGCAGGCGATAACAATTAGCATGAAATCCGATTTGGCGAGCCCCGCGGTTTCGCGGTATTAATCAAAACGCGGCAAAAATAAAACAGGCATCGAGGAGAACAACAATGATCATGCGCGCATTTTTTTCAGTCCTCGCGGTGATGGCGTTCGCCGCCATCCAGTTCGTGCCCGCCCTGGCGCAGGCGCAGGGCAAATTTCCCGAGCGTACGCTGCGCCTGGTGGTGCCGTTTGCGCCGGGCGGGGTCAACGACATCATCGGCCGGCGCTGGGCGCAGGAAATGTCGCGTGTGCTGGGCCATAACATGATCGTCGAAAACCGCGCGGGTGCTTCGGGTGCGATCGGCGCGATGGAAGTGGTGCGCGCCAAGCCCGACGGTTACACGCTGCTGATCGCCAACACCACGACACACGTGCTGAGCCCGCTGGCAAACCAGAAACTGGGTTATGACCCGCTGAAGGATTTCACCGCGCTGGGCATCATCACTCTGGTGCCGACCGGTGTCGCCGTGCATCCGTCGATGCCGGTGAAAAACCTCAAGGCGCTGGCGGCGTTTGCGAAAAAGAATCCGGGACAACTCTCCTTCGGTTCCGCCGGCACCGGCAGCATCACCCATCTCACCGGCGAACTGTTCAAAAAATTGAACGGCGATCTGAACATCGTGCATGTGCCGTACAAAGGCGCGGGGCCGGGCCTTGCCGATCTGGTCGCGGGGCATATTCCCATGTACACGCCGACCATCAGCCCGGCGCCGCTGGAGTATCACAAGTCGGGGCGCATCCGCATGCTCGCCATCTGTTCCGAGGAGCGCCTGTCGGCGGTGCCTGAGGTGCCGACCGCCGTGCAGGCCGGCATGCCGGAGCTGGTGGTGCAGGCCTTCAATGCGATTTTCCTGTCGCCCGGCGTGCCGCGGCCGGTGCTCGATGTGCTGGCGCAGGCCAACCAGAAAGTGCTGGCCAATGCAGCGATGCAGGAATTCCTGCGCAAGGCGGGTGCGGAACCGGTGAGCACGTCATCACCGGAACGCGCCACACAATTCATCCAGAAGGAATTGCAGCGCTGGGGCCCGATCGTGCGCGAAACCGGAATCGAGTGAGTTCCGCTCGATTGACTGTAACATATTGTTTTTATTGGATATTTTATGAAATCCTGCTGGATCGTCACCAAAGACCACAAAAACGTACTCGAATTTCGCGATGTGCCTCAGCCGCAGCCCAAGGCGGGCGAGATCGTCATCAAGGTGCATGCCACTGCGCTGAATCGCGGCGAACTCTTTGTCGGCGGCGTCGTGCACGGTGGTCCGGAGAAACTCGGCGGCGGCGAGGCATCCGGCGTGGTGCATGCGATTGGTGACGGCGTCACCGGCGTCAAGGTGGGCGACGCGGTGTTCGGGCGCGTGCGCGGCGGTTTCGCCGAGTACGCGGTGATGGATATCCAGCAGATGATGCCCAAGCCGGAACGCCTGTCATGGGAACAGGCCGCGGCAGTGCCGGTCAGTTTCATCACCGCCTGGGAAATGATTTACCAGTTCGGCAAACTGCAGAAGGGCGAGACCATGCTGATCATGGGTGCCTCCTCCGGCGCCGGTGTCGCCAGCATCCAGCTGGCGAAGCTGATCGGCGCGCGTTCGATCGGCACTTCGGGATCACAGCAGAAACTGGATCAGTTAAAAGCCATCGGCCTTGATTTCGGCATCGCCACACGCAAGCCGGATTTTGCCGACAAGGTGAAAGAGATCAACGGCGGCAAGGGTGTTGACCTGGTGATCAACGGCGTCGGCGGCTCGGTGTTCGCCGAATGCCTGCGCACGCTGGGATTCCGCGGCCGTCTCGCCACCGTCGGTTATGTCGACAACGTGTTCAAGGCCGAGATTGACCTCGGCGCGGTACACGCCTGGCGGCTCGAGGTGTTCGGCGTTTCCAACGCGCACCTGCCGGTGGAAGGCAAGAACGAGGCTGCCCGCGGCTTCAGGCGCGATGTGCTGCCGGCACTGGTTGACGGCCGCATCGCGCCGCTGGTCGACAAGGTCTACCCCTTCGACGAACTGCCGGCGGCAAAAGCGCGCATGGACAGCAGCGCCATGGTCGGCAAGATCGTGGTGCGCGTCGCCTGATACGCTTCAGGCAACTTCGTTTCCACCTCAGTCGGCTTTCGCGCCGGAGGCCTTGACCACCGCCGCCCATTTCGGGATTTCCGCTTCGATCAGTTTGCGGAATTCCTCGGGCGTGCCCGGATTGGTATCGACCCCGGAGGCGGCAAGCCGGGTTTTCACCTCCGGCTGCGCCAGCGTATCGAGCGCGGCCTTGCTCAGCGTCGCCACAATCGGTGCCGGAATGCCGGCGGGACCGACGATGCCGTACCAGGCCACCGCGGCATAACCCGGCAATCCCGCTTCGGCGATGGTCGGCACATCGGGCATGGATGCGATGCGTGCGGGCGAAGTCACACCGAGGCCGCGCAGGCGGCCGGCCTTGATGAACGGTATTGCCGACGACACGCTGGCAAACTGGATGTCGGTCTGTCCCGAAATCAGTGCGGTCAGCGCTTCGGATGCGCCCTTGAACGGCACATGCACGGTTTTCACGCCGGCCATGCTGTTAAAGAGTTCCGCCGACAGATGCACCGAGGTGCCGGCGCCGGAAGTGCCGTAGTTCAGCACGCCGGGTTTGGCTTTGGCGAGTGCGATCAGTTCCTTCACCGATTTCGCCGGCACACTGGGATTGAGCACCAGCACATTCGGGCTGTCGCCGACGCGCGCGATCAGGGTGAAGCTGTTCAGCGGGTGATAGTTGAGTTTCGAATACAGGCTGTAATTGATCGCCTGGGTGCCGATGGTGCCCATGAAAATCGTATAACCGTCGGGCGCGCTTTTCGCCGTCAGTTCGGCAGCGATATTGCCGCCGGCGCCGGCGCGGTTGTCGATCACCAGCGGCTGGCCGAGGCGCTCGCGCAGCGCAGGCTCCATGGCGCGGGCGATGACGTCGGCGGCGCTGCCCACCGTGAACGGGATCAGCATGCGCACCGCGCGACTGGGATAGTTCTGGGCATTGGCGATGTTCACGCAGCAGGCGGCCAGGGTAACGCTCAACATGGTGCTCAGGGCGGTGCGCGGCATGGAACTCCTCCGTTTTTGTGATTGGCGCGCAGCGTAACATGCAAGTCGCCGTACGCGCGTAAACTGGCGTCATGGCGCAGCTTGCGCCGACCCAGGGGAGGGAAGCATGAAACGATGGACCGCGTTGCTGATGGCCGGGCTGATGCTGATTTCCCCGGGTGTGGTGCTGGCGCAGGCCAGCGGCGCCGGGGAAGTCGAAGAAAAAAATATTCCGATCAAGGTCACCGAGGTCGCACCCGGGCTGTTTTTCCAGTATCACCATGAGGAATCCAACAACGCGTGGCTGGTCACCAATGACGGTGTGCTGGTCATTGATACCCGGCAGCATCCGCGGCGCGGCGAGGAATTGCTGGCGGCGATCCGCAAAACCACCGACAAGCCGATCCGCTGGGTGATCAATACCCATGCCCACGGCGACCACTACTTCGGCAACGCGGTGTTCAAGCGCGAGGGCGCGACCATCATCGCCCACCGCGACACGGCGGGCATGATGCAGCAGCAGTTTCCGCTGGAAATGAAGCGGCGCCAAGGGTACTTCAAGCAGCGCCAGTTTGATCCGGGCGAGGTCAGGCTGGTGCTGCCGGACGTGACTTTTGATTCGATGCTGACGCTGAAACTCGGCGGTCGCACCGTCGAGCTGCTGTATCTGGGTGCCGGGCAGAATCCCGGCGATACCTTTGTGCGGTTTCCGCAGGAGCGTGTGCTGTTTGCGGGCGGGCCGTTCTCGAAGAACAGCTGGCCCAACCCCTCGTTCACCCCTTCGATGTCGGGCTGGGTCGATATCCTGAAGAAAATCGCGGCGATGGACGTCGATGTCTATCTGGGCGGCCATGGCGATATCGGCGCCAAGGCGGACGTGCTGCAGGAGGCAAAAATGCTCGGCGATTTTGATCGCGGCATGCGCGAAGCGGTGGCCGCGGGCATGAGCCGTGACGACATCGTCAAAAACGTCAGGTTCGAGCAGTACAGGGACGTCCGCAACTACTCCGGATGAATCTGTTCATCAGCAGCTATTATCATTTCCTCACCACCGGCCGGGCGCAGAACGCGTATCCATGAGAGTCACGCCGGACTTTTTCATGCATTCTTCATTCAACCCGCCGATCAGGAGCCTCGCCTTGAAACATGCCCCCCGCATTGTTGTCGCCCTGCTTGCCGCCGCTGCAGTCAGTGCGTCCGCGCAACAGAAAGTCAATCCGCCGATCGCCACCTACTGGATGAGTATCGATACATCCTCCGGCATGCCCATGGGCGGCGCCGGCGGTGCTGGCCCGTCGATGATGGACATCGGCCGCATGATGCTGGGCGGCGGCGCGGGCGGCGGCGCCAACCGCAGCATGCTGCTTGAGCTCGGCTCGCAGCGCAGCGCCGGCGGCACGCCGGCGGCCGCGCATGAGATCCCGCCCGGGCTCAACATGGGCGCGAGCCTGCCGCTGGAAACGCCGCAGCGCGCGCCGCGTCCCGAGCCGCGCGAAGACGGCGTGCCGGAGAATTTCGAAAAACCGCGCGGCCGCATGCTGATTTTCTGGGGCTGCGGCGAACAGGCCGGCGCCGGGCAGCCGTATGTGATCGATTTCGCCAAACTGGCGCAGGGCCAGATGCCGCAGGGGCTGTTCAGCCGCCGCGTCAATGTGCAGCGCGGCCCTTCGCAGTCCCGCAGCAAAACCTACGGCGACTGGCCGAACCAGCGCGACAGCACCCGGGTTGCCGCTGACGGCAGCCTGCGCGGCGAGCACACGGTCAAGGGCAACTACTCCCCGGACATCCGGTTTTCGTTGAGTGAAAAGTACGACTTCATGGAGCCGGTGAACCTGTCCACCCGCAAATCCGCCGGCGGCGGCATCAGCGTGTCATGGAACAGCGTGGCCAATGCCCAGGGTTATTTTGCGACGGCGATGGGCGGCGGCAAGGGCGGCAGCGAGGATGTCGTGGTCTGGAGTTCCAGCAACACCCGCGAATTCGGCGAATCGCTGATGACCTGGCTGCCGCCGTCCGAAGTGGCGCGCCTGATCCGCGAAAAAATCGTGATGGCGCCCTCGACCACGGAATGCACGGTGCCGGCGCAGTTTGTCGCGGCGGCGCCCTCGGCGTTCGTGCGTTTCATCGCCTATGGTGAAGAAGCCAATTTTGCACAGCCGCCGCGGCCGCAGGATCCCAAGGTGACATGGAGTCCGGACTGGGTGGTCAAGGTGCGTCTCAAATCGACGACCTCCGCCATCCTCGGTGAGGACGGCATGTCGGGTGGTGGCGGTGGGTCACGCACCGGCAGCGGTGATGCATCCGGGGGCGGCAGCGCGCCGGCAGCGGATCCGCTGCAGGAAGGGATTAAAGCGCTGAAGGGCCTGTTCGGCCGCTAAAGCATTACATCATCACCCGGCCGCCGTTGACGTCGAGCACCACGCCGTTGATGTAGGCGGCGGCGTCCGAGGCGAGAAACAGCATCGCCTGTGCATGATCCCCGGGGACGGCCAGCCGGCGCAGCGGTACTTGGGACGCGATGCGTTCGATGTCGGCTTCGGTGCGCAGCGCCGCGACGCGCGGCGTCAGCGTGGTGATCGGCGCGATGGCGTTGGCGGTGATGTTGTCGGGACCCAGTTGGTAAGCAAGGAACCGCGTCAGCTGTGTCACGCCGGCCTTGGCCGCACCGTAGGCCGGAGAAGACGCGGCGTGCACCGTGCGTCCGGAAATCGACGACACGTTGATGATCCGCCCCGCCTTGGATTTTTTCAGCAGCGGAATCGCCATTTTGCAGATCAGGAACACGCTGCGCAGATTGAGCGCGACCGTGCGGTCCCATTCCTCGATCGACATGTCCTCCACCGTGGCGAGCTGTTTGTAGCCGCCGGCGCAGTTGATGACGATGTCGATGCCGCCGAAGGCCCGCACGATGCCGGCGATGCAGAGCTCAACCGCGGCGGCGTCGGTGATGTCGGTGCTGAATGCGCGGGCAGTCCCGCCGGCTTTGCTGATCCCGGCTGCGACCTTGCCGCCGTTGTCGGCGTCGATGTCGACCACCGCGACCCTGCAGCCCTGGGCCGCGAAAAGACGCGCGGTTTCCGCGCCGATGCCCTGCGCCGCGCCGGTGATCAGCGCGACTCGGCCGTTCAATTCGGGATAATTCGCCATTTGCAATCCTCCTGTTCAGACGTTGCGGCGTGCGTTGCCGCGGTTGATCCACGAGCCGCCGCCCATGATCAGCGCGCAGGTCCAGAAAACCGGCGCGACACCGCCGATCGCGGCGCCGATGATGCCGAACACCGGCGGCACCACGACATGCGCACCGTAACTGACCGCGAGCCGCATCGAAATCGATTCGGCGGAACGTTCCGGCGGACCGGCATTGAAGGCGAGGATCATCGACAGCGGCTGGCCGCAGCCGAGGCCCAGGCCGAGCACGAATGCGGCCGCGGCGAGCAGCAGCGCGCTGGTGGTCAGCGGGAAGGTCATGAACGCCAGCGCCGAAACCAGCAGTGCGCCGGCGAGCATCGCGCGTTCGCCGCAGCGTCGGGTGATCGGCGGAATCGCCAGCCGGGTGATGAAGGCCGCCGCACCGAAGGCGCCCATGATCAGGCCGATGGTGGTGGCGGTGAATCCCAGGCCGTGGCCGTAGATCGGCATGTAGAGATTGAACAGGTCGAGCCCCGCCATCACCGCGGCGTTGGACAGCAGCGCATTGCGCATCGCCGGCAGCGCCAGCAGGTCTTTCATGTTGCGCGGCGCCCCGGTGCCGGTGTTGGCCGGCGCGGTGTAAGGCAGGGTGTGGCGCCTGAACACGACCACCAGGCCGCACATTGCCGGAATCGCCGCCATGATCAGGAATGCCGGCTGGTGCGACAGCGTATCGATCGCCAGCCCGACCACAATCGGTCCCAGCACCGAGCCGGTGGATTCGCCGAGGCTGTAATAACTGAAGTTGCGGGTGCGGATGTCGCCGCTGGACAGTTTGCCGACCAGGTTCTGTGTCGCCACCACCCACAGCATGCTGGTGAAACCCCACAGCGGCGCGACGATGAAAAGGATGCTCAATGAGGGCAGGAAAAACGGCAGCACCAGGCTGACGGTGTAGCTGCCGAGTCCCCAGTACATCAGCAGGCGGTTGTCGAAACGGTCGGCGATGCGTCCGGCGGCGATGGCGAGCAGGAACGGGAACAGTCCATATAACGCAAAAAGAATGCCGGTCTCGAAGGGGCCCGCGCCCAGGTCGATCGCGTACAGCGTCATCAGGATGCGGCTGCCCTTCATCGTGATGAAGGTGATGCTGGAGAGCGTAAGAATCAGGACAAGCGGCATGGCGGTGCGCTGATTATAACGACGTCACCGCGGCAGGATTGCCGGGACCATATCGCGGAATTATTATTCCGCGACGCGCTGTTTCAGGCCTGATGTTTTGCCAGTTCGAACGAGGAGCGTGCGCCGATGTAGCGGAAGTTGCGGCGCAGCCAGGCGCCGGCGCGTTCGCGGCCTTCCTTCCGGAGCGCGGCGATGAAGCCGGCATCGGTGTTGAGCCGGCTGCTGACGTTCAGCCGGCTCATGTAATCCTCGGCGTCGATCATGTGCAGGTTCAAGCGGCGCAGGCGGCGGTCGAGCCGGCCGAGAGACCAGCGGTCGCGTTCGGCTTCCTGCTTGGCTAGCGCGATGCCTTCCAGTTCCGAAGCCGCCGCCGCGTTGAAGCTGATTTCGGTCAGGCGCTGGCGGATTTCGTCGGCGGTGGTGGGTGCATCCTGGCGGCGGCGCGGATTGACGGCGACGATCAGCATGTCCGGCGCGTCGCAGTGGTAGATCAGCGGACGCAGCGGCGGATTGGCGGTGAGCCCGCCGTCCCAGTAGGCTTCATTGTCGATCACCACCGGCTGGTTGAACGAGGGCAGGCAGGCGGAGGCCAGCAGTACGTCGAGCGACACCTCAGGTGTTGCGAAAATCCGTGCGCGGCCGGTGGCGATCTGGGTGGCGGCGACAAACAGCTTGATCGGGCTGTCTTCGCGGAACACGCTGAAATCGACCTGCGCGGCGAGCACGTCACGCAGCAGATTCAGGTTGAGGGGGTTGATCTGCCCCGGCGTCAGGAAGCGCGACAGGAACATCAGCGCATCCATGGTCGGGCCGGCTTTGCGTCCGGCCGGGTCGAAAGTCCAGCCGCCCGGCGGCGTTGTCGCCACCATGCGCTGCCAGAAATCTTCCAGCGCGCGGATGCCGCCTTCACGGCCGCCCGTGGCAAAGCCGTGGGCGAGCACCGTGGCGTTGATCGCGCCGGCGCTGGAGCCGCTGATGCCTTCGATGACAATGCGCTCGTCTTCGAGCAGGCGTTCCAGCACGCCCCAGGTGAACGCACCGTGGGAGCCGCCGCCCTGCAGCGCGAGGGTTACGCGTTTTTCAGGCATGGTTCACCTCCGCGGGCGCAACCGGACTGTGCCGGCGTGGACGGTGTCCGATATCAGCCCGTCGGGCCCAGGCGGCGCGCCACCGGCGCTTGCGGCTTGTTGACGCTGCCGAACAGGCCGCGCACGGCGGCCAGGGCTTCCAGCATCAGTTCGGCGATGTATTCGCCGCGGCGGATGGCGGCTTCGGCCCGCAGGCGGTCGAAGGCGGTCATCGGGATGCGATCCAGCGGGTTGCTGGGGAGGGCTGTATTCAGATTAGTCGTGCTCATTTGAAGCTCCTTTAGTATTGCTGCATAATAATTAAACCAATATGAAAATTTAAATAAATTTCATATGGTTACGATAATGATTAGAGCATATCCAGAGTTAAATGTTGCATTGCAATAGCTGTTAATTATTAACACCTTCAATTAAGAAATCTTGCATGTCGTGCCCGGATTTGGCGCAACAGGGCAGGCTTGGTGCGTCCATAAGGTGGGTTTTGTGTGGAAAGTCACGGCGATGCGCCGGATGTGAGCAAACACGAACTCCAACAGTGCGCGCAGCCTGCGGAGGATGGCCGGCTGCGCCGCCGCCATGCATGATGACGCCATGATCGAAAATCAGGAATTCGCCACCATCCGCAGCTGGGTTGATGCCGCAGAGCGCATCGTGGTGCTCACCGGTGCGGGGATATCCACCGATTCGGGCATTCCGGATTTCCGCGGCCCGCGCGGCGTGTGGACACTCAATCCGAAAGCGGAACAGATGTCCGATATCCGTTATTACGTCAGTGATCCCGAAGTGCGCCGCCTGTCCTGGCAGTCGCGTCTCGCGCATCCGGCATGGACCGCGGCGCCCAACGCCGGCCATCGCGCGCTGGCCGAACTCGAACAACGCGGCAAGCTGCACGCGCTGATCACGCAGAACATCGACGGCCTGCACCAGCGCGCCGGTGTGTCGGCGGACAAGGTCATCGAAGTGCACGGCACGCTGCACACCGTGATGTGCCTCGGCTGCGGCTGGCGCGGACCGATGCAGGAAACGCTGGAACGCGTGCGCGCCGGGGAAGAGGATCCGGCCTGTCTTGAATGCGGCGGCCTCTTGAAAAGCGACACCATCTCCTTCGGCCAGCAGCTGATCCCCGCAGTGATTGACCGCGCGATGCGCGTTGCCAGTGAGGGCGATCTGTTCATCGCCATCGGCTCCACGCTGCAGGTTTATCCGGTGGCGGCGGCAGTGCCGCGCGCGCTGGATGCCGGGGCGCGGGTGCTGATCATCAATGCCGAACCTACGCAGTTTGATTCAGTGGCTGATGCCGTGGTGCGGGTGCCGATCGGGGAGGTGTTGCCGCGCTTGTGTGCCCTTTAAAAATATTAATAAAATCAAATACTTATAATTAATCCCGGAAGGTTTCGTGTTTTTGCCCAAGCCTTGAAAATCATGATGAGCCATTCGGCAAGAGTAATGGTCTCGCCGATGTCTGGTACTCTACAGCCGTGAAGGTCACGCGCTACTTTGAAGCTATCCGTAGTCGTCCTGATCGCGCCGTCATTCAGGATGCATGGATTGAGCGTGCGATTGGTGGGCCGGTTCGGGAATCCATACAGAAGGACGGGCGAATTCGAAGATGGGTAATGAAATGGACAATCGCTATCTGCGGGTGGTCTTGCTGGAGGACGGCGTAACCGTTCATAACGCATTTTTTGACAGAAGGTTCGTGCCATGAAAGTTCGATACTTTGCCGATACAGACACGATGCTGATCGAGTTCCGCGATGTCGCTGTCGCCGAAACTCGGGATATTGATGAGAACACGATTCTTGATCTGGATGCCGATGGCAACATTCGCTCGATCACGATTGAGCACGCGTCCAAGCGTGCAGATGCTCCGCAGTTCTCCTATGAGCAGGTTGCTGCTTAAGTTGCTCATCTAGCAACGTATTTTGTAGCGTCGTGTCTGACCCCGAGGTTTTGAGCAACATGCCCGATTCCAGACTCGAACCACTGGACGTCGCGATTGGGCAAGCTGTAGCGTTACTGCTCAAGTTCTGTGTCCCGCTCTACCAATACGATCAAAATCACCGACCGTCTCTAAATGGAACCGGCTTCTTTGTTAAGTGGAGCTCGTAGGGCGGATGAGCCGCACAGCGGCGTTATCCGCCGTATGTAATCCAGTCATCGCATCCAGACAGCACAGCGTTACATAGGGATCTGTAACGACCGGATGACCCGCAACGATGCAGGACTACCGTCGCAACCGCGTTCCCGGCGGCACCTATTTCTTCACCGTCAATCTGCTCGAACGCCGGCGCCGCCTGCTGGTCGATCATGTCGGTGCCCTGCGTGCGGCGGTGCGCACCGTGCGTGACAGGCGGCCGTTTCATATCGATGCATGGGTCGTGTTGCCGGATCACCTGCATTGCCTGTGAACCTTGCCGCCGGGTGATGCCGATTATTCTCGGCGCTGGAAAGCGATCAAGACTGCTTTTGCCAAGGTTGTGCCGCGGGAGGAGCCGTTATCCGAAGTCCGGCGCGCCAATCATGAACGCAGCATCTGGCAGCGGCGGTTCTGGGAACACACCATTCGTGATGAGCGTGATTATGCGGCGCATATGGATTACCTCCATTTCAATCCGGTGAAGCATGGCTGGGCGAAGCGGGTGGCGGATTGGCCTTATTCCTCGTTTCGCCGGTTGGTGCGGGTGGGGGTTTATCCGGTGGATTGGGGCGGTGGGGTTGAGGTTGATGGGGTGTTTGGGGAGCGTGGGGGTGGTTGATGTTTTTCATTCGGCGGATAACGCCGCTTTGCGGCTCATCCGCCCTAGGTTGCTGAAATGAAAAACGGCGCATCGTTTCCGATGCGCCGTTTTGTTTGAAACAAACTGCAGGGTTATTTCTTCTTCGCCGCCTTTTTCTTCGCCGGTTTTTTAACCGCTGCTTTCTTCCTGGCCGGCTTTTTCGGTGCTGTCTTCGCCTTCATCCCCTTCGTCAATACTCCCCGCAGCCAAGCCCAGGCCGCCGGACCCCATTCGCGCTCGTTTTTCGCCGCGATATGGCCATCGTCCGGATAGACGCGGGCGACACGGCCGTCGGCCGGGCCGGATTCCAGCAGCAGGTACAGGTTGCCGATCGGCGTCAGGTGGTCGATCTTGCCGTTGACCAGGTACATCGGCATGGTCAGTTTGTCGAGCAGGCCCTGGTCCTTCAGCGACCAGCGCAGGAATTCCTTGCGTTGTTCTTCTTCGCTGACTTCCTTCAGCGGCGGCCGCGTGCCGCGCGGGCCGAACCAGTTGGTCTTGGCGCGTTCATAGGCGGCGGCGCGCCATTCGGCGCGTTCTTCCGGCGTGCCCCAGTAGCCGACACCGCCCGGTGCGCAGGCGATCAGGCCCTTGATGCGCGCATCGTGTGCAGCGAGGCGGATCACCCACAGCCCGCCGCGACTGACACCGAAGGCACCGATGCGCTTGCCGTCGATCTCGGGACGTTTTTGCAATACATCCAGCGCGGCCTGCCAGGCGACCACCGATTCCGGCGCATGCGGGAAGGTGGTTTCACCCGTGCCCGGCGCATCAACGACCAGCGCCGCCATGCCCTGCGATAACGCGCCCTCGGCGTATTTCTCGCGGTCTTCCTTGTACATGTCTGCCCCGCACATCACCAGCACCGCCGGCACCTTGTTCGATTTCGATGCGCCTTTTGGCAGGCGCAGGTAACCGGTGGCTTTCATGCCGTTCTTTTTGACGGTGATGACTTCAGGCTGGTCGGGCAGCAGTGCGGCCGATTTGCGGTAGCAGCGCAGGTAGTCTTCGTACGACTGTGCCTTCATCGGGCTCATGTCGGGCGGGCAGATTGCTGAACCCGACCAGTATGGCGAGGGAAAACGCGCGAGGCTGTAATAGGTTTTGGCCTGGACATAGGCCGTGCGTGCACCGGTTTTGTCTTTGCGCGCGAGCAGGGCATCGCCCTTTTTTTCGTATTCCGCACCGACTGCGCTCCACACCGGCACCCAGTCTTCGTCCTCGGTGCTTTTGATTTTGGCGACGGTGTCGATCAGCAGCTGCAGGTCGTCGATCAGATTGAACCAGCGGCGGTAAAAACCGCCGATGGCGACGACGAAGGGATCCTCATCGCCGCGGATCGGCAGTGAAGCGAGGATGGCGGATTTGTCTTTGCTGTTTGCTGCAGTGGCTTTCATGGCTCCCCCGAAGAATTTTTGTATTGCACGAGGCGCGTATTTTGGCGCACGGCCAAATTGGGCGCTATGCCCCCACGGGAAAACAATAACCAATTGATTTTATTTGATTATTTATAATTCACTGAGTGACCACATGTTGTCATGTCGAAGGCTTCCACGATCACTGCTGCTTGGGCCACAATGCAGCCTCATCTGGAGGAGGTGACATGAACGCAGCATCAGGCAGGATCGCGCCGGCAGTACGCCTGCGCGGCGCAGTGGTTTTGACTCTGTTGTTTGCAATCGGCTGCGGGCTTTTTGTCACCCCTGCGGCGGCTGCCTATCCCGAACGTCCGATCCGCATCATCGTGCCTTTCCCGCCGGGCGGGGCATCGGACGTTGTCGCGCGCATGTTCGCCGACAAATTCACCCAAAGCTGGGGCGTCACCGCCGTGGTCGACAACCGCACCGGCGCCTCCGGCATCATCGGCACCGATATCGTCGCCAAGGCCGCGCCTGATGGCCACACGCTGGGCATGGTCGCTCTCAGTTTTGCCATCAACCCGGCGATCCACAAGCTGCCCTACGATTCGGATCGCGATTTCACCTTTGTCACCATCGCCGCGTCCAATCCGCTGGTGCTGGTGACCAATCCCCAGTTTCCGGCGAAGTCGGTGAAGGAACTGATCGACATGGCGAAGGCCAAACCCGACGGCGTGAGTTTCGCGTCCAGCGGCACCGGCACTTCGCCGCACATGAGCGCGGAGCTGTTCAAGCTGATGACCGGAGTCAAGATGCTGCATGTACCGTACAAGGGCAGCACCGCGGCGCACCCCGACCTCTTTGCCGGGCGCGTCAACATCATGTTCGACACGCTGATTGCAACACTGCCGCATATCAAGGGCGGTCGACTGAAGACGCTGGGTATCACCTCCAAAACGCGTTCGACGGAACTGCCCGATGTGGCGCCGATTGCCGATACCGTACCCGGTTACGAATCGACCTCCTGGGTGCTGCTGATGGGCCCGGCGAAAATTCCGGCGCCGGTGGTGGAAAAACTCAATGCGGAATCGGTGCGCATTCTGGCGCAGCCGGAGGTTCGCGAACGCGTCGCCCGGCTGGGCGGCGTGCCGGTGGCCAGCAGCACGACGGAAGCGCGCAAGTTCATTCACGCCGAGCTGGCGAAATGGACCAGGACGGTGAAAGCCGCCGGCATCACCAGCGAGAAGTAGGACGACGCCTTGAAGCTCGGCGTGGCGAAAGCAAAACCGACGCCATCAGGCGCGGCGCTCATGAATGGTCATGGAGGAGCAATGCAATGCGAACAGCCTTAGGCGGTTTGTTGCTGCTGATGAGTGTGGCGGCCCATGCCGCGTATCCCGAACGACCGGTGCGCATGATCGTGCCGCAGGCGGTCGGTGCGTCGACCGACAATGTGGCGCGCATCGTCGCCACCGAACTGGCGCGCGAACTCGGCCAGCAGGTGGTCGTCGACAACCGCCCCGGCGGCGCGCTGCAGCTCGGCATGGAGCTCACGGCCAAGGCTACAGCGGACGGTTACACCATCGGTTATGCCCCGATCGGCGCGCTGGCGATCGGTCCGCATCTGGTGGCCAGACCGACGGTCGACGCGATGCGCGAACTGGCGCCGGTCGGGCAGACCATCACCGGACACATGATGCTGCTCGCCGGCCCGAAGACGCCGTTCCGCTCGGTGCGCGAGGTCATCGACTACGCGAAGCAGAATCCCGGCAAGCTGTTCAATGCGTCTTCCGGCAATGGCTCACCGGGCCACATTGGTTTTGAGCTGCTGAAGACCATGACCGGCGTGCAGATCGTGCATGTGCCATACAAGGGCGGGCCCGCGGCGATTGCGGACCTGATGGGCGGCCAGGTGCAGTTGATGATGGAGGGGCTCAATTCGGCGAGCGGTCATGTCAAGGCCGGCCGCGTGCGCGGCCTCGCGGTCACCGGTGCGAAACGTTCCCCGGTATTTCCCGAGGTGCCGACGCTGATCGAGGCCGGTGTCGCCGGTTATGAGGCGACGACCTGGCATGGTGTTGTGGCCCCGGCGGGCACGCCGCGCGCAGTCATTGCCGTGCTCAATGCCAAACTGAACCGGGCGGTGCATTCCCCCGCTGCCAGCGAGCGCATTTTTGCGCTGGGTTCCGAACCGCTGACCGGCACACCGGAAGAATTCTGGAAACTGGTGCGCAGCGACAGTGCGAAGTGGGCGGAGGTCATCAAAAAGGCGAACGCAAAAATCGATTGATGGAAGGACGCCCGTCGGGCGCCGCCGGACGTTCATAAGCTATTGTTTTTAAACATATAATTTTCGACTGGAGGAGCGATGCAGACAGCGATCGGCAGGGCAGGCGCCGGCGCCGGCGCAATGATCGCGGCGGCAGTGCTGTGCAGTGGAATCGCGAGCGGCGTGCAGGCCCAGTCGTTTCCAGTCAAACCGGTGCGCTTCATCGTGCCGTTTCCGCCGGGCGGCACTGTGGATCCGCTGGCGCGGCTGATCGGCGCCAAGCTGAATGCGGCGCTGGGCCAGCAGTTCATCGTCGACAACCGCACCGGCGGCTCCGGCATCATCGGCACCGACATTGCCGCGAAGGCCAATCCCGACGGTTACACCTATGTCTTCGTGTTCGATACACATGCGGTGAATCCGTCGCTGATGCCGAATCTGCCCTTCGATACGCTGAAGGATCTGGCGCCGGTGATGCTGGTGGGCCGCGCGCCCTACGGCATCATCACCCATCCGGCGAAACCGTACAAAACCATGACCGATGTGGTGAAAGTCGCCAGAGCGAAGCCCGATACGGTGACCTACGGCACTGTCGGCGCCGGCAGCCTCGGGCATCTTGCCCTGACACTGGCCGGTCAGGCGGGCGGTTTCAAGATGGTCCACGTACCGTACAAGGGTGGCGGGCCGATGACGGTGGCGGTGATGGGCGGGCAGATTGACCTCGGCATCGGTTCCACCGCGCTGGTGACGCCGTTTGTCAACGACGGCCGGGTGCGCGTGCTGGCGACCACCGGCGACACCCGCGCGGCGACGCTGCCCAATGTGCCGACGCTGATCGAGGAAGGTTACAAGGGCGTCACGGCTTACGCGTGGTGGGGTATTTTCACGACTGCACGCACACCGCCGGCGATACTGAAAAAGTTTCACGGTGAAGTGGTCAAGGTGCTGAACCAGCCGGACGTGCGCAGGCACCTTGGTGAGCAGCTGGGCATGGAACTGCTGGTGAGCAGCCCCGAAGAGCTGCAGAAATGGACTGCGGTCGAGATTGAACGCTGGGGCCGCGTGATCCGCGACAACAATATAAAACCATAAAGACGGTTGTTTTTTATCGAGGAGGAGTCACACCATGAAAAATATCGCTCGCATCATCATCGTCGGCATGGCACTGACCGCGGGTGCTGCCATTGCGCAGAACTACCCGGGCGGCAGGCCGGTGCGCATCCTTGTCGGTTACACCCCCGGCGGCGGCGTTGACACCACGGCGCGCATGATGGCGCAGGCCCTGGGCGAACTGTGGGGCAGCAATGTGCTGGTGGAAAACCGCCCGGGTGCCGCGGGCAACATCGCGACCGAAGCCACGGCCAAGGCGCCGCCCGACGGTTACACGCTGGTGTTGTGCAACATCGGCTCGCACGCGATCACGCCGGCGCGTTTTGCCAAGCGGCTGACCTATGATCCGATCGGGGATTTTGCCTTCCCGATCAAGATCGGCGGCGTGCCGAATGTTTTCATGGTCCATCCGTCGCTGCCGATCAGGACACTGCAGCAGTACATTGATTACGCGAAAAGGAATCCGGGCAAACTCAACTTCGGCTCCTCCGGTGTCGGCGCCTCCCCCCACCTGTCGATCGAGCTGCTCAAGTCGATGACCGGCATCAACATCGTCCATGTGCCGTACAAGGGCGCGGCACCGGCGCTGGCCGACGCGATGAGCGGCCACATGGAATCCTCGGTGGGCAACCTCGCCGGCGCGCCGCTGGCCGCGATCAAGTCCGGACGCGTGCGCGCGCTGGGTGTGACTTCAGCGGTGCGGAGCGCGCAACTGCCCGACGTGCCGACATTCGCCGAGGCCGGCGTGCCGGGTTATGACGTCACCGGCTGGTACGGTCTGTGCACCCAGTCCAAGGTGCCGCAGCCGGTGCTGGCCAAGCTGCACGCCGATGGCGCGAAGGTGCTTGCCGGACCGCTGAAAAAGCGTCTCGAGGACCAGGGCATCACCGTGGAACAGGCGACGCCGGAACAGTTCGCCGCCCACGTCAAATCCGAGATCGCGAAATGGACCAAGGTGGTCATCGAATCAAAACTGGAAGGTGATTGAAACACAGCGCAGCTGAAAAACCGCGGGGCACTTTAAGGAAAGAAGCGACATGAATGATGTATTGAAAAAAGATGAATTAAAGGCGCATCTGAGCCCCGAAACCGTGCTCGGCCAGCTGAAGCAGCACGGCGTGACCCATGTCGTCTGGCTGCCCGACAGCGAAACCAACTGGCTGTACCTGCTGATGAAGGCGGAGCCGTCGCTGACGCTGGTCGCGGTGCCGCGCGAGGGGCTGGCCTGTCCGCTGGCGGCGGGGCTCACGGCCGGCGGCAAGGTGCCGGTGATCCTGGTGCAGAACACCGGGCTGATGGAGTCCGGTGATTCAATCCGCGGCTGGTTGTTCGGGTTCGAAGTGCCGGTGGTGTTCATCGTCGGCATGCGCGGCTGGAACCGCCACGGCCCGCGTACCGCGGATACCTCGCCGCAATATACCGAGCCTTTCCTCAATGCCTTCCGCATCAACTACTACATGGTTGAAAGCGATGCCGACGCGTCGCGCATCTCGCTGGCATTTGAAGAGGCGAAAAAAACCAGACACCCGGTGGCAGTGCTCGTCGGTGACGAGTATCACGGGTTCATCCGCTGAGGAGCACACATGTTTCATACCGAAGATTTTCTGAAGGCATTCAAACCCCATCGCGGCGACGCCATTGTGGTTCCCGGCCGCGGCGGCAAACACTGGGTCAACATCAGCGACCAGCCCGATCTCGATCTGCCGCTGGGTGATCCGGCGATGGGCGGGCATGCCGCATTCGCATTCGGTCTTGCCCTCGCGCAACCCAAACGCAAGGTGGTGCTGTTCGATTCAGAGGGCGACCTGCAGATGGGCCTGGGCATCCTGCTCACCGTTGCCGAGCAGAACCCGGCGAACTTCTACCATTTCGTGCTCGACAACGAGTGTTACGCCACCACCGGCGGCCAGCCGGTGCCCAACGCGAAAAACGTCGACTATGCAATGCTGGCGAAGGGCGCGGGTTATCCGCGGACGCACTCTTTCACCGAACTCGATGCGGTGAGCGCTGCGCTGCCGGAAATCCTCGGCAAACCCGGCCCGGTATTTGTGACAATGAAGGTGCATGCCGATGTCGAAAACAAGCCGATCAACGAGCGGGTGCGGTGGCGGACCAGGTCCTGGGTCCAGGTGGTCGGCGACCTGCAGCGCAAGCTCGGGATTGCCGCCTGACGCCATTTTCCCGGAGAAAAAACATGGATGCGGCCAGCGCAAGGATGATGGTTCGTTACAAACAGTGGTCAGACAAGGTGATGTTTGACGCCGTTGCGGCATTGCCGGAAGGGGAGGCGGTGAAACCGCGCACCTCCCTGTTCAAGAACATGGTGCATACGCTGAATCATATTTATGTGATCGACCGCATCTGGCAGGCGCATCTCGAAGGCCGCGATCACGGTTATGAAGCGCGCAATACCAAGGACCATCCGCCATTGGCTGAAATGGGGCGGCTGCAGCAGGAGGCTGACGCCTGGTATGTGCAGTGGGCCGACGCGCAAACCGATGCCAGCCTCGACGCAACCGTCGAATACACCCTGATCGGCGGCAATCGCGGCGCGATGACGCGCGGAGAAATCCTGCTGCATGTGGTGATGCACACCAACTATCACCGCGGCTATGTGGCCGAAATGTTCTACGCGGTGCCGGGCTGCCGTCCGCCGTCGATGGATCTGCCGGTCTACATGCGCGAAGGCCGCGCCGCGGTTTGACCGTGGGGTGGTCGGGGCGTAGCATCAAAAAAAGCGCCGCGCCATATGCGGCACGGTTTATTTTCTGCTCTGCGAACGGAGGTGATGCATGGCCGAACGCACGATCCGCGAGATCATCGAAGGTCAGGAACTGCTGACCGCTCCCTCAAGCCTGACCGTGGCCGACGCGGCGCGCCTGATGAAACAGCGCAACGGCGGCGCGTTGATGGTCGTCGACGACGGCAAACTGGTCGGCATGTTCACTGAACGCGATGCACTGTTCCGCGTGCTGGCCGCCGGGCTCGACGGCGCGACCACGCCGCTCGGTGCGGTGATGACCGCCAATCCGCAAACCATATCGCCAGACCGCTCTTTTGCCCATGCTCTGGGTTTCATGCGCGAAGGCCGTTTCCGCATTCTGCCGGTGGTCGAAGACGGCCGTCCGATCGGCATGATCTCCGTGCGCGATGCGCTGGGGCCGGAGTTGGAGGCTTTTGTCTACGAGATGTTGCGCCAGGAGCAGGTCAGCCAGATACTGGCGTAGTGCCTCTTAATGCCGTGCGACTGCAATATTTTGATTGCGGGCGGCATTCAGGCTGTTACTGACCAGCATGCCAAGGCCGCGTTGAACATGCTCGATGATGCCGGCCAGAGTGCTGCAGTGTACGGAAGGATTGTCAAAGCCGTTGGACAGCCGGTAGCGATGGGTCATGTGGCCGCCTCTGCATATCTTCACGTGCTCGCACCGGGTGCAGGTCGATGACAGCGCGCCAACTTCATTCACCATGGTTTGGTAGGCAGGCGCTGATTTCATCAATTTCCAAGCCCCTGCGCCTGCTTTCATGCCGGTCTTGCGGTCGAAGCCGTTGCAGATACGGGTTACATCATTAGGCTCGAGCGTTCCGTCGGTTTCCACGGTGATATGCGCCAGACCTGAAGATCCCAGGGAGTCAACGAACGATTCAGACCCGCATAACATCGAAATCAGGCTTTCGAAGAAGCGGCAGCTGCTCCGTGATGCGCGCGGTAACCATGCGTCAAAAGCATCTTTGAGATATTCAAGGGTATTGGCGGAAACTGCATCCCAATTCCCGGGCAATTGGTCGTAGGTGTGGTCGGGAAGTAACAGGTCAAACCAATCCAGATTCAGCTCGTCTGAAAAAAACCTTACAACATCGCCGCCGTTCGCATCGGGATTGATGACTGCAATAACGCCGCCAAATTGTCTGGCAGAGGTGGCCAGCAGCTTGATGTTGCGGATGACTTTCTCGGTCGATTCGGCGCCTTTCAGATCGGGTCTGTGGGCATTTGCATTGGCCGGCCCGTCCAAACTGACAGCGACCGTCACGCCGTAGCTGTTGAAGATGTCGATCCATTCTTCGTCTACCAGTGTTGCATTGGTTTGAACCGTCAGGCGCAGATCGAATTCACTTAATCCTGTGCGAAAGACGGCCGCCAGTCTTCGGAAATGCTGCTTTCCGACGAGCAAGGGTTCGCCGCCGTGCAGCCCCAGGCTTATGCGAATGCGATTCTCGGATTGATCGATGCCGGCGTAATGAGACCGATACATCGCGCAAATGTCGTTTGCGACATCCAGTGACATTCGCTTGGGCAGGTGCTTCCAGTCGTCATCGCCCTTTGTGTACATGTAGCAATAATCGCATGCCAGATTGCAGCGACTGTGAATCTTGACGATCACTGCTAAGTGCTTCTTGAGTGGTTTTTATTGTGATCCGGGAGGCGGTCATGATACCGATCATGGCCCGGGCTGCGCTCATATGAATTGCCATAGTTCTGGGCATTGCCCCGAATGGCTTCAATCCGTTCGATTACGGAATTCAGGTTTGGCACTTCTTTTAGCAACTCGGGAGTCAAATCGACCTTAACCAGGGTGCCATTGTCGTCTCTGATGGTGAGGCTTTTCATGATTGTTATTCTCCCTTTTAAAACTGATTCGGAATTAACCGCTTATTTTTGCAAATTGTCAATTTGGGTCAGGTCTGGAGGGGATTAAAATTCAGAGATTAATCGCGCCACTTAATCCCAGGCCAGCAGTTCGCCTGATACCAGCCGGTTATCCAGTGTTTTGATGCCGGCGATGCGGCGCGTCACCAGCCAGGCGCGCCGCACTTCCGCGGCACCGGGGACGACGCCGTTCAGCACGACCGCACCGGACACCGCCTCGATCTTCACTTCCTTTTCCGGAAAATCCGGCAATGCGCGCAGCTTTCGCCGTAAAGCGCCTGTGGCGTCGCGGCCTTGGCCGTGGCTGAACAGAGCAGCAGCATCGGTAACAGCAGTCGCATGCCGGCAGTTTAACGGGGGCTGCCGCGCGCGGCGAGCAGGCAATACAGCGCGACGGCCGCCGGCACCACCAGCGTTGCGAACGCCGTGCTGTAGCTGTGCGTCAGCACATAAATGTTGGCGAACAGAATGGGCCCGGCGAATTTGCCGACATTGGTGATGACCAGCGAGCCGCTGATGGCGAGGCTGACCTGCCCCGGGGGTGCCAGCCGGCCGACTTCGGCGAGCAGGGCGCCGGGCCAGCAGCCGGAAGCGGCGCCGAGCACCGCGAACAGCGCATACACCGCGGGCAGCGGCAGCGCGGGATTGAATGCAAGCGCGGCAACCGCGGCCAGTATCAGCACCGCGGCGTTCCAGGCCAGGACGCGCGCGGCGTCCTGCACACGATCGACGATCCAGCCGATCAGCACCCGCCCCCCCGCGCTGGCGACCTGCACCACGGTCAGCACGGTGCCGGCGACCACCAGGCTCATGTCGAGCGTGGTGACGCAGGCGACCACGGCAAAAGTCGCGGTGCAGAACTGCACCCAGGAAAAACAGCCGCCGGCGATGGTCGCGAGGCGCAGCTGCGGGTGGCGCCAGATGGCGATGGCGCCGGCCAGCGGATTCGCGGTGATGGCCGCGGCGCCGCGATCGCGGTCGTCATCCCAGTGACGCCGGCCGCGCTGCATCAGCGCCACCACACTGACGATCAGCACTGCGCTGAAGATGACCGACCAGCGCCATCCGGCATAAACGGTGATCGCCGGCGCGGTCAGTGCCGCGAGCATGCCGCCCGCGGGAATGCCGACCTGGTGGATGGAAAACACGGTGCTGCGCCGTTCCGGCGCGGTGTAACGCATCAGCAGGTGTGAAGCCGAGGGTGTAATCATGCCGTAACCGAGACCGATCACCAGCGAGCCGAGGATCAGGAACAGCGTCCACGGCAGGAGCAGCACCAGCATGCCGACGGCGATCAGCGTGTGCCCGAGCTGATTGGTGCGCGCCGCGCCGTAGCGCAGCGTGGTGTTGCCGAGCAGCGTCAGCGTCACCATCATGCCGAGGCTGACCATGCTGATCTGGTAACCGATCAGCGACGGATCAAAGCCATAGTCGCGGGCCACCGCCGGCGCCACCGCCGGCAGCACCAGTGTCGACATCGACGCAAAGGTGTGCCCCGCCAGCAGCGCGAGCAGCAGGAACAGCGAGGAGGGTTGCGTGCTCAGGCTGGGAATTTTAATGTGGAAACCAGGGCAGCATCGGCTCCTGGCCGGCGGGCAGGGCCTTGCGCCCGACGTTGAGGATCATCGCCAGCATCGCGTAATAACCGGCCACCGCGATCAGTTCGATCACGCCCTGTTCGCCGAACACCTTGAGCGCGCGGTCATAGGTGGCGTCGCAGACGCTCTGGTTGTGCAGCGCTTCGGTGAGCATGTCGTAGAGCGCCTCCTCGTCCGCGGCCATGTCCTGCGGACGACGGCCTTCGGCGATGGCCTGGGCCACGGCCGGACTGAGGCCGGCTTTCATCGCGTGTTTGTAATGCGACTGCCATTCATATTGCTGCGTCCAGTGCCGCGCCGCCATCAGCGTCGCCATTTCGGCGATGCGGCGGTCGAGCGGGCATTGGAAGCGCAGGTATTCACCGACCTGCTGCACCGTCTGCGCGAGGCCGGGGCTGCGCAGCAGCGCGAGGAAGGGGCCGCGCACTTCACCGCGCGGTCCGGAGGCGATGGTTGCGGCGACTTTTTTCTGTGCTTCCGTCCATTGCTCCGGCGGAATGGCGGGAAAACGTTCGGGCAGTTTTGTCGTCATCGATGTATCCTGTAAATATTTGTTTTTATTGATATTTTTAGAACATCCATTGGCCGCCGTTGACGTGGATGATCTGGCCGGTGGTGAAGCCGCCGCCGCGGCCGCAGAGGAAACGCACGGTGGCGGCGATTTCATCGGCTTCACCATAACGACCCAGCGGAATGTGGCCGGAGGCCGCGGGCCGCGCGGCGCGGCCCGCAGGGCGTGTGGTGTTGAAGTGTCCCGGCGACACGCAGTTGACGCGGATGCCCTTGGGCCCCAGTTCACGCGCCAGTGCGCGCGTCATGCCGGCGAGCCCGCTTTTGGCCGATGAGCTGTGCACCTTGCCGACCGCGCCGGTCAGCGCGGTGTCGCCGGCCAGCGTGATGATGTGGCCGCCGCCGGCACTGATCATGCCGGGCAGCACGGCCTTCACGCAATGGAAGGCGCCGTCCAGCGAAATCGCCATGACCTGGCGCCATTCCTCGAAGGTCATTTCGGTAAAAGGAATTTCGCGGCGCACCGAAGCGTTGAGCACGAGGATGTCGATGGCGCCGAGTTCGGCCGCAACCGCAGCGCACATCCGCTGCACCGCGCCGGCATCGGCGATGTCCGCGATATAGACTGCGGCGCTGCCGCCGGCGGCGCGGATTTCCGCGGCGACGGCCTCGGCCTCGGCGCGCGAAGCGCGGGTATTGATCGCGACTGTGGCGCCGGCCGCCGCCAGCTCGAGTGCGATGGCGCGACCGATGTTTTTGGCCGCGCCGGTGATGAGGGCGACCCGGCCATTCAGTTCAGGGGATGTAGTCATGCTCCAAGCTCTGAGTTTTTTTGCATATGCAGAAATAGTTGTGAAGTCTGCCCCTCACCCCCGACCCCTCTCCCCCCGGAGAGGGGAGATAAGTGCGGCAATTCGTCTGATAACGAATTGCCGGAGATTTGGAACGTGCCAGAAGCATAACGGGGAACGCCGGCGCTTGCGACCGCCGGCGGAGACGGTCCATATGCTGTGACAGCGCAAGCGGGCTGGTATAGTGCACGCCCTGATGGTCGAGCGGAACCGGTCTGGAGGAATCATGAAGTTGCTGACAGGCATCACTGCGCTGGCGGTTTTTTCGATGCTGCCCACGCTGCCGATCGCGGCGCAGGCGGCGCAGCCGGGCGGGGAATACCCGGTCAAGCCGATCCGCATCCTGGTCGGGTTCACGCCGGGCGGCGGACCGGACATCACCGCGCGTCATATCGCGCAGAAGCTGAGCGAAGAATTCAGGCAGCAGGTCGTCGTCGATAACCGCCCGGGGGCCGGCGGCACCATCGCCGCCAATCTCGCGGCGGGCGCGAACCCTGACGGTTACACGCTGCTGTCGGTGTCGTCGGCCCACGCGGTGGCGCCGGCCATCTACGACAAACTGCCGTACGATGCGCGGCGTGATCTCACCGGCATTTCACTGTCGGCGGTCTCGAAGTATGTGCTGGTGGCCTCGCCCAGCGCCGGATTCAAAAGCACCAAGGACCTGATCGCCGCGGCGCGCGCCAAACCGGGACAGCTCAATTTTTCCTCGGCCGGCACCGGCAGCGGTTCGCATTTCGCCGGCGAACTGCTGGTCAACATGGCCAGAATCGAAGTCCTGCACATTCCGTTCAAGGGCATCCCCGAAGCGCTGACCGAGGCGATGACCGGGCGCATGCAGTTTTTCATGGCGCCGATCGCCAATGCCCTGAGCCTGGTGCGCGACGGCAAACTGGTCGGCCTCGGCGTGTCCTCGCTGCAGCGCGATACGCTGTTGCCCAATGTACCGACCATCGCCGAATCGGGCGTGCCCGGTTACGATGCCGTGTTGTGGTTCGGCGTGCTGACCGCGGCGCAGACGCCGCGGCCGCTGATCAGCAAACTGAATCGCGAAATCACGCGCATCCTCGGCGACCCCGAATTGCGCAAACGCTGGGCGCCGATCGGCCTCGAGCCCAGCCCGACCACACCTGCGGATTTTGACAAGTTGATCGCCGCGGATATCGCCACCTTCACCCGGCTCGCCAGGGCCGGCAACATCAAAGCACAGTAAAAAGGGAAGTGAATGATGAAAATCAAAACCAACGGCATTGAGATCAACTGCGTGATCGAGGGCGAGGGCCCGTGGCTGACGATGTCGCATTCGCTGGCCTGCAATCTGTCGATGTGGGATCCGCAGATGGAAGTGCTGAAGAAAAACTACAAGGTGTTGCGCTTCGACACCCGCGGCCATGGTGCGAGCAGCGCGCCCGGTGGCAGCTACACGCTGGAGCAGATGGCGGATGATCTGCACGGCCTGTTTGCCGAACTCGGCATCAGGCGCACGCACTGGGTGGGCCTGTCGATGGGCGGCATGATCGGCGAGACCTATGCGCTGAAATATCCCGGCGTGTTCCAGAGCATGGTGCTGGCGGATACCACCAGCCGCCGGCCGCCGAACGCCGAGCAGATGTGGGGGGACCGCGTGCGCATGGCGCGCGAAAAGGGCATGGACGCGCTGGTCGAGGGCACGCTGGGCCGCTGGTTCACCGAGCCGTACCGCCAGGCGAATCCGGCGGTGATGGCGCGCATCGGCAATGACATCCGCAGCACGCCGGTGAACGGTTTTGCCGGCTGCTGTGAGGCCATCGCCAAAATCGATGTGCTCGACCGGCTGAAGGAAATCGACTGTCCGGCGCTGGTCATCGTCGGTGAACATGACCACGGCACGCCGCCGGAAATGGCGCGGCAGATCCAGGCCAATCTGCGCGGCTCCGAGCTGCTGATCATTCCGTCGGCGGCGCATCTGTCGAACGTCGAGCAGCCGGCGATATTCAACAGGGCCTTGACCGAATTCCTCGGCAAACATTCCCGTTGATGATGCGGCAGGCGCTCGCCGCGGCGACACTGGCGGTTTTTTTCGCCGGCTGCGATGGCCTGATCGGCGGCGAGGAAGCGGCGCGGATTCCATTGCAGCCGGCCGCCGACGGCGGTTATGCGCCGGTGCGCATCCTGCTGAAGCCCGACATGAATCCGGTGGCGTTTACTCTGCATGCCGATTTTGCCTGGGGCAGGCGTGAGGAGGGCGGGCAATGGAACAGTTATCGCGCGACCCTGAGTGCGGACGGCAAGGTCATCCAGACACAGGATTTCCAGGTCAACAGCCCGGAGAACAGCAACCCGGTGGGGTCTGCACCGCCGCCGACCTCGCTGCTGCAGCCGGTGATGCGGGTGGATCTGCCGGCCGAGGCGGAATATGAAATGAACATCGTCCCGCTGAAACCGGCGACCGTGACGCTTAATGCGCCGCAACTCGTGGTGCGCATCAACGTGCGGCAGCTGTGAACCGCTCCGCGGCAGGTCGGGTCGTAGAATAGCCGCATGCCCGCGATAAACCCAACGATTGTTCCCGCCACCGGCAGCGTGCCCCAATTGCGCCGCCTGCTGCGGTTTCTGGCGCCCTACCGCTGGCGCATCGCCGGCGCGCTGATTGCGCTGGTGACCGCCGCGGGCTGCGTGCTGGCGCTGGGGCAGGGGCTGCGCTTCGTCATCGACTCCGGTTTCGGCAGCGGCAATCCGGCGATGCTCAATGCGGCGCTGGCCGGCGTGATTGCGGTGGCGGTGGTGCTGTCGGTGGCGACCTTCACGCGTTTTTACCTGATGATGAGCGTCGGCGAACGGGTGATCGCCGACCTGCGGCGCGCGGTATTCGCCCATACGCTGACCCTGTCGCCGGCGTTTTTCGACGCCACGCGCACCGGCGACATCGTGTCGCGGCTGACCAATGACAGCGACCAGCTGCGCCAGGTCATCGGTTTCGGCCTGTCGATGTTCCTGCGCAACGGCCTGATGATGATCGGCGCGCTGGTGCTGCTGTTCACCACCAGCCCGAAGCTGGCCGCGCTGATCGTGCTCGGCGTGCCGGCGACGCTGATTCCCATACTGCTGGTCGGCCGCCGCGTGCGCCGCCTGTCGCGCGCCAACCAGGACCGCGTCGCCGAAGTGTCGTCGCATGTCGACGAAGCGATGCACGAAATCCGCACCGTGCAGGCCTATGGCCATGAAACGCGCACACGCGAGGCCTTTGATGCCGCCACCGAAGCCGCTTATGACGCGGGCGTCGACCGCATCCGCGTCAAGGCCTGGCTGATTGCGTCGGTGATGCTGATCGCCTTTTGCGCGGTGGGCGTGATCCTGTGGATCGGCGGCCATGACGTGCTGGAAGGACGCCTTACCGCCGGCGAACTCTCAGCTTTTGTGTTTTACGCCGGCATCGTCGCCAGCGGCGCCGGCACCCTGTCCGAAGTGTGGGGCGAAATCCAGCGCGCGGCGGGCGCGACCGAACGCCTGATGGAATTGCTCGATACGCAGCCGGAACTGACCGCCGCGGCGCCGCGCATCGAACTGCCGGCGCAGATCCGCGGCGCGATCCGTTTTGAAGGCGTGAACTTTGCCTATCCGACGCGGCCCGATGCCGCTGCGCTGGCGGCGCTGTCATTTGAAGTCCATCCCGGTGAACGGCTGGCGCTGGTCGGGCCGTCGGGCGCGGGCAAGACCACGATCTTCGCGCTGCTGCTGCGTTTTTATGATCCGCAGTCGGGCCGCATCCTGATCGACGGCGCCGACATCCGCCATTGCGACCCGCTGGCGCTGCGGCGGCTGGTGGCGCTGGTGTCGCAGGACCCGGTGATCTTCGCCGCCAGCGTCACCGAAAATGTGCGTTTCGGCCGGCCGGCTGCGACCGGGGACGAAGTGCGCGCGGCCTGCGCCGCGGCGCATGCGCTGGAATTCATCGAGCGCCTGCCACAGGGTTTTGATACCGACTTGGGTGAACGCGGCATCCGCCTCTCGGGCGGCCAGCGCCAGCGTTTGTCGATCGCGCGCGCCCTGCTCGCCGACCGGCCGATCCTGCTGCTCGATGAAGCGACCAGTTCACTCGACGCCGAAAGCGAACGCCAGGTCGCGGCGGCGCTGGAGCAACTCGCCAGCGGCCGCACCACGCTGGTGATTGCGCATCGTCTGGCGACGGTGCGCAACGCCGACCGCATCCTTGTGCTCGACCGCGGCCGCCTGCATTCAACCGGCACCCACGATGAACTGCTGCGCGCCGACGGGCTGTATGCCCATCTGGCGCGCCTGCAGTTCATGCATGAGGACGCGGTTTGAAACTGAGATTTGATTACCGCCAAGACGCCAAGAGCGCCAAGAAAAACAAATTAATAACAAGGTATTGCGGCGCCATCCGCCGAATGAAAGCCTGAACCCTACGAAAGCTGCCCTTTCTTTAGTTTCGTAAAGTGCTCACTCCAGTTAATTCGTTGTTTTGATTGCAATGCGCTCAATGCATGTCGCATTAGTTCTTCGGGTGACATGCTTATATGTCCATAGTCCAAAGGTGGAAAGCTAAGCGGCTCGCCGAATTGCCTTTCATATGCGCTGTAGATTTCGTCTGCCCGCATATCCTCGGGCCTAGAGTATCCAAGATGGCGTAGATCATGTGGATCTCCGATGCGCCCCCAGTTTTCGTGGAAAACTTCGTTTTCGTATTCACGGGGTTGTAGCCAAAACGAAATTCGCCCCTCTTTTTCTCCACGCTTCGCTAATTTTCGGACTTCATCGGGCAGTAGAATAAAAACACTGGGTGTAGTGGCAACTTTGTTAATAATTACCCAGTAGTCGCCCATGATTTTTTCCAGCGATGTTCCAAGCGGCACTGGACTGCGCTTGCTAAGTGCTTTGACTTGAATGCCAACGTAGCGCGATGCATCTTTGTTGTAAGCAATAATATCTACTCCGCGCGCGTTGCGAGCTGTCGGCATTGTGTTCCAGCCCATTAACGATAGTTTGTAGCAGCAGAAGTAAAGACCTACGTTACCAGTAATTTGTGGGTCCAGTGTAATAGTCATGAATTGGCTTAAGCGCAGCGGGACGATACGAATCGGGGTCAGGTCTAGCAAAGTAGCATCTAAAGCCCGCCCCTCACGATCCGGCCCACCGTGGTGAAATGCACGCCAAAATGCACCGCGATCTGCTGGTAAGCATAAGCCCCGGTGGCGTGCGCTCGCAAGAGGGCGGTGTTACGATTCGCAGCCACGCTCTCGATGTCCTGTGCTTTGCGAGACCCCCTTTTCTCCCTGATGCCGTCAGCAAATGCGTCCGAGGGACTCTGCGGTAACGGTTTGCCCGTGCTATGGCAAGGCGCGTAGAATCAGCGGCATGCCCGTATTAAAGGGAAATGCCAACATGACGATTCTCGAAGTTACATTGGAACTGCCGGATAGCTTGGCTACAAAGGCAAGGCAAGCCGGTTTGCTTGCGCCGAAAGTGCTTGCGCAGATCATTGCCGGCGCACTGCGGGATAAAGCATTTGACGATTTTTTGTCGAATGCCGATCGTGTCGAGTCCGCTGATATCCCGCCTATGTCCGAAGAAGATATTCAGGCTGAAATTAATGCATACCGGTTGGAGCGAAAGCGCGCAGGCCATTGATACGACGCGATATGCGTCTCGTACTGGATACCAACACTGTCATTTCCGCGCTGTTCTGGAAAGGCGCGCCGCACAGGTTGATTGCGGCAGCGCGCGACAATCGCGACATTGCCTTCTACACCACAGCACGATTGCTCGCAGAACTGGCTGATGTGATCGGGCGGGGAAAATTCTCCGACGCTGTGCGCGCCGCAAATACGTATCCGGACGGCGCGTTACAAAACTACATGAATCTGGCGAGAATCATCACGCCTGCCAGTGTGCCACCAGTGATCATCACTGACCCCGACGACGACCATGTGCTCGCTTGCGCACTGGCGGCACAGGCTGATCTGATCGTCTCGGGCGACAGCGACCTGCTGAATCTCAAACGTTATCAGGGTATCGACATCGTCACCGCGGGCGAGGCGTTCTCGCGGTTAATGCCGGGCAGGTAAAACGCAACAGGCGCAACCTGAGCCGGAATCCATGTTATATCCATGAGCATGAAAGGGATTCCTGGATTCCGGCTTGCCTCCCAAGGGGGCTTCCCTTCGGGGCGTGCCGGAATGACGAATTGGAGCTTGGTGCGTCAGGCATTGGCTGGTGCAAGAGTAAGCCCTAAAACATCTGTTGCCCGCCGTCGACGTAGATCAACTGCCCGCTGATCATTGCCGCGGCCGGTGTGCACAGGTAACGCACGAGGCCGGCGACTTCTTCCGGTGTTGAGCGGCGGCCCATCGGCACGTTGGTGACCGGTGCGCGCTCCGAGCGGCCGGCGGCGCGCTCGGTGTCCATCTGGCCCGGCGCCACGCAATTGACGTTGATCCTGTATTCACCGAGTTCCTTGGCCAGCGCGCGGGTCATGCCCCACAGGCCGTGTTTGCCGACGGAGCCGTGCACGCGTTTTTTGGCGCCGGACAGCGCGGTCATGCCGCCCAAGGTGACGATGCTGCCGCCGCCTGCCTTGATCATGGCGGGCAGGCAGGCCTTGGTGCAGTGGAAGGAGCCGTCCAGCGTGATCGACAGCAGGCTGCGCCATTCTTCAAAGCTCATGTCGATGAAGGCGGTTTCCTTGCGGATCGAGGCGTTGAGAATCAGGATGTCGATTTTGCCGTAACGTTTGATGATGTCCGCCGTCATGGCATTGACGGCGGCAGCGTCGGCGATGTCGGCGATGAAGACATCCGCCTTGCCGCCGGCAGCGCGGATTTCCTGCGCGACGGCCTCCGCATCAGCCTTGGCTGCGCGGGCATTGACGGCGACCGTGGCGCCGGCTTCCGCCAGCGCGATGGCAATGGCGCGTCCGATGTTGCGCGCCGCGCCGGTGACCAGCGCCACCTTGCCTGCGAGTTCCTTGCCTGCTGCCATGCTCCACCTCCGGGATTGAATCGTGTTGTTGACGTGTGGCGCGCCAGGGGCGCGCGTGCCGGCAGATTTTACCGGTTGCGGGTTAGGGTTTACCATGCAGACCCCGAAGCGAGGATAGAAATCATGAAAAAAAGCGGCATGAAAAAAATGATGCCCGGATTGTGGTCTGCGCTGGCCCTGATGCTGCTGGCGCCGCTGGCCGGAGCAGCCCAGGCCTGGCCCGACAAACCGATCCGCGTGGTGCTGGCGGTGCCTGCCGGTGCGACGCCGGACGTCACGGCGCGGCTGGTGTTTCCGGGGCTGTCGCAGCAACTGGGTCAGCAGCTGGTCGCCGACAACCGCGCCGGTGGCGGCGGCATCATCGGCGCCGAGATTGCCTCCCAGGCTGCGCCCGACGGTTACACGCTGTTCATCAGCAGTCCCGGCGCGCTGACCATCCTGCCGCACCTGCGCAAGGCGCCGCTGCCCTACGACACCCTGCGCGACTTTGCGCCGATCAGCCTGATTTCCATCGGACCATTCGTGCTGATGGTGCATCCCTCGCTGCCGGCGAAAAACATCGGGGAGCTGATCGCGCTGGCCAAGGCGCAGCCCGGCAAACTCAACTATGCCTCCGCCGGCAACGGCGTCGCCAATCACCTGGCCGGTGAACTGTTCAAGCAGATGACCGGGACCAACATCGTGCATGTGCCGTACAAGGGCGCGCCGCAGGCGGTGATCGATGTGGTGGGCGGGCACATGAACATGATGTTCAATTCGATTTCACCCATCGTCGGCCACATCAAGGCCGGCCGCGTGCGCGTGCTGGGCATTGCCAGCCTGCAGCGTTCGCCGCAGATGCCCGAGCTGCCGACCATCAGTGAATCCGGCGTGCCGGGTTTCGAGGCGGTGAACTGGTTCGGCATGTTTGCACCCGCCAAAACGCCGAAGGCCATCATCAACCGTGTCAATGCGGCGCTGGTCAAGACCATCAAGACGCCGGAACTGCAGGCGCAGTTCGTCAGCCTGGGCGCGGATCCGGTGGGCAGCAGTGTCGAGGATTTCGCCGCTTTTGTCCGCCGCGACATGGAGAAATACGCGAAGATCGTGAAAATCTCCGGCGCGAAGATTGACTGACTTTTTGTCCTGGGCTGATTAAGGGATTCCGGCCATGGTCGCCCGCGCCAAACAGAAACACATCGCCACCCGCGCCGCGCGTCCGCGTACGCTGCGCGCGCGCATCGGCGAGGCGGAATGGCAGGCCCGCTGCGAGCTCGCCGCGGCGCACCGGCTGGTCGCGCATTTTGTGTCGGTCGACCTGACGTATAACCACATATCGTTGAGGGTGCCCGGTGAGCCGGAACATTTTCTGGTCAAGGCCGACAATGTGTTCATGGCGCAGGTGACGGCCTCCAACCTGGTCAAATATGACTTGGAAGGCAGGCAGGTCGGTCTGTCGTCGCTCATGCCGTTCAAGGCCAGTCCCGCGGCCTACAACCTGCATGCCGCGGTATTGCGCGCGCGGCCGGACATCCATTCCGCGGTGCATACCCACTCGCCGGCGAATCTTGCGGTGTCGGCGCAGCAGCACGGCCTGCTGCCGCTGACCCAGCAGGCGATGCGTTTTTATGAGCGCATCGCGCGTTATCCGAACGAGGTTGATGACACCACGCGCGAAGGCGCCGATCAGCTGGCTGCAGCCCTCGGCAAACACTGGGTCATGCTGCTGGAAAACCACGGCGCGCTGGTCTGCGGCACCACGCTGCCCGAGGCCTATATCTACCATCACTTTTTCGAGCTGGCCTGCCGCGCGCAGATCGGCGCACTGGCCGGTGGCGGGAAACTGATCATTCCGGATGCCGCGGTCTGCGCGGCGCGAGCGGCGAAGTTCGGCCGCATGGGTGTCTACAATTCCGGCAGCCGTGACTGGGTTGCGAGTATGGCGCTGGTCGAGACGCTCTACCCCGACTACAAGACTTAGCGGTTTTTATAACTGTGGGCTAACCACAGTCGTCATCCCGGCGAAAGCCGGGATCCAGGAAAGTACCGCTGCTGGACCCCGGCTTTTGCCGGGGTGACGGAATAAGTGAATTTCAGCTGGTTTGTTTTTTCATAAACGCCAGCAGCATCGCGGCCATTTCCGTCTCCTTCACCGCCCAATCCTCGGGCGGCACCACGTCGACATCCTGATGTTCGGCAAACAGGCTGTTCAGTGTGGCATCGGGCAGCAGCCGTGCCAGCGTTTCACCGACCGCCTTCGGATGGGTGTTGTCGTTGCCGGGAATCACGCAGGCCGGCGCTTTGATGGTACGCAGTTGCTCGGCGCTGGCGCCAATCACCGGCAAATCGGCCTCGCGCAGGAAACCTTCGCTCCAGCGCGTCATCGCGGCGATTACAGCTTTTGGGTCAGCATTCAGCAGTCGTTCACGGTTCGGCGGATGCGCGGCAATCAAATCGCGAAAATGCGCTGTTGCGCACACTGCCGCCATGCCGCCGGCCTGCGCTGCGGCGATGTATTCCCCGTAATATTGCTTTGCCAGGCGTTTTGCCGCGAACGCACCACCGGTGACGCGCCACAGCAGCAGGCCGCGCACGGCCTGCGGATAACGCAGTGCGTAGGCCAGCGACATCCGGCAGCCGGAGGAACTGCCGCCGACAAAAACAGTTGATGTTCCGGACAAGGCGCCGACCCGTTGCAGCAATACATGCTGGTCATCGGCCCAGACTTCGTGTTCCGCCGCGTCGCCGGACAGCATCACGTCGGAGGCGCCGCAATTGCGCCGGTCGTGGATCAGCACGCGATAACCGGCAGCGGCGATGCGCTGTGCCAGCGGTTTGACCGCGGCCAGCGCGCGCCGGCCGCCGGGGGATATCGCAACCCAGGGACCGCTGCTGCCGAGGATTTCGTAATTCAGGCTTGCGCCGTTGATGGTTGTTCTCATGGTGGTTCCAAGTATTACGCCAACAATGGGCGCATCGCGCAAGAGTAAAATTATCAATAAAAACAATAGTTTATCTATCTGCCTCCACTAGTATAGCCGAGGGCCGGCGTGCAGCCTCGGCTATACTGCGCGCGGGATTCAACAGGGAGTTGCGCAGTGACCGCAATCAAAAAAAGCCGCATCAAGGCACCGCTTCGCGTGCCATCTTCGCCTCATCAGTCTTCACCCCGTCAGTCCTCGCCCCACCAATTACCCGCCAACAAACTGCCGCAGGCCAACCGCGCGATGATCGAACAGTCGCTGGCGGTGGGCATGGGCCGCGCACTGGGCATACGCCTGAAAAAACTCTCGCGCACGCGCATCGATGCCGAGATGCGCGTGACCGCGGACCACATCAACCGCAGCGGCCGCATCAACGGCGGCGTGCTGATGGCCTTTGCCGACCTGCTGGGGGCGATGGGCACGCTGGCCAACCTGCCCGAGGGTTACCGCACGACCACGCTGGAATCAAAAACCAATTTTTTTGCCGCGGGCGAGGGCGATACCCTGGCGGCCACGGTGGTGCCTTTGCATATCGGCCGCACCACCATGGTGTGGCAGACCACGATCAAGAACATGGACGGCACGCGGGTGGCAATCGTCACCCAGACGCAGATCGTGATTCCGCGAAAAAACTGAACCCGCACCCGGAAACCGCGCCCCGCGGCTGAATCCGGTATCATCCCGCAGCAGCCGTTTGCCACGGCCAGAACCCATGGTTTTCAACTCCGGAGATTGTAAATGCCCTCACTGATCCACGCGCGCCGCACCGTGCTGGCGCTGATGCTGTCCTGTTTCGCCGCCGCCGCATTTGCCCAGGCTCAACCCAAACCCGCGTTTGAACCCGAGGTCGGCCAGGCCGGCAAGGACGTGGTATGGGTCCCTACCGCGCAGGCGCTGGTGGACCGCATGCTCGACATGGCCAAGCTGACGCCGAAGGACATCCTCTATGACCTCGGCTCCGGCGACGGCCGCACGGTGATCACCGCGGCGCGGCGTGGCGCGACGGCCTATGGCATTGAATACAATCCGGACATGGTGGAGCTCTCGCGGCGCAATGCGGCCAAGGAAAAACTCGCCGGCAAGGCGACGTTCATCCACGGCGACATTTTCGAGACCGATTTCTCCAATGCAACCGTGATCACGCTGTTCCTGCTGCCCGACCTCAACGTCAAGCTGCGGCCGAAAATCCTCGACATGAAACCCGGCACCCGCGTCACTTCCAATTCATTCACCATGGGTGACTGGAAGGCCGACGAAAGCCAGACCGCCAGCAAGGACTGCACCAGCTACTGCACCGCCTATCTGTGGATCGTGCCGGCCAAGGTCGCGGGCAACTGGACTTCGGGCAAGGATGAAATCAAGTTCGCGCAGGAGTACCAGATGGTGCACGGCTCGGTGGGCAGCGGCGGCAGGCTGGCGCCGGTGCTGAACGGCCGGCTGCGCGGCGACGAAATCAGCTTCACCGCGGGCGAAGGCCGTTATGCCGGCAAGGTCAGCGGCGACCGCATCGAAGGCACCGTGACAGTGGCAGGCAAAACGTCGCCATGGGTTGCGGTCCGCAGCAAATAAGCGCTGCAAATAAAGTCGCATGAAAAAAACCGACCGCGGTTACGCGGACCTGCATGACCACCTCGATGCGCTGCGCGAGCGCGGTTTGCTGATCGAGGTCGATCGCGCGATCGACAAGGATTCGGAGATGCACCCGCTGGTGCGCTGGCAGTACGTCGGCGGCATCGAGGAGCACGAGCGCAAGGCCTTCCTGTTCACCAATGTCGTCAACGCCCAGGGCCGGAAATACAAATTCCCGGTGGTGGTCGGCGCCTTTGCCGGCAACCGCGAAATTTACGGCGTCGGCATGCAGGCGCCGCTGGAAGAAGTGCAGCAACGCTGGGACCACGCCATTGCCCATCCGATTCCGCCGCGCGTGGTCGACAAGGGCGCCTGCCAGGATGTGGTGATCACCGGGGACGCATTGAAGGGCGAGGGTAACGGTCTTGATGCACTGCCGATTCCCGTATCGACACCGGGATTCGATGGTGCACCGACACTGACTGCGACCAACGTCATTACCAAGGATCCGGAGACCGGCATCCAGAACCACGGCACCTACCGCGCCGGACTGAAGGCGCCGGACCGCATGGTTGTGCGCATGGCGACGCGGGTTGGCGGCGCCGGCGGTTACCGCCATTACCAGAAACACCAGAAACGCGGCGACAAGACCATGCCGATTGCCATCGTGCTCGGCGCACCGCCCTGCGTGGCCTTCGTCGCACCGATGAAGCTGCCGATCGACCTCGATGAAGTGGGTGTGGCCGGCGGTGTCGCCGGTGCGCCGATCCACGTGGTCAAGGCCAAGACCGTGGATCTGCTGGTGCCGGCCGATGCCGAGATCGTGATCGAAGGTTTTATCGACACCGAACATGTCGAACCCGAAGGCCCCTTCGGCGAGTCGCACGGCCATGTCGCGCTGGAGCAGTTCAACATGCCGATGCGGGTGACCGCGATCACCCACCGCAAGGATGCGATCGTGGCCTCGTACCTGAGCCAGGTCACGCCCAGCGAATCGAGCGCGATCAAGCGCGTGTCGTACGAGCCGATGTTCCTGTCTCACCTGCGGAATACGCTGGGCATCAAGGGCGTCACGCGGGTCACGCTGCATGAACGCATGACGGCGCTGCGGCGCATGACCGTGGTCACGGTTGCGCAGGGCACACCGCGCAGCGAAGTGTGGCGCGCGCTCTACGGCGTCACGTCATTCAAGGCCGATTGCGGCAAGATCGGCATCGCGGTGAACGAGGATATCGAACCGGAAAACTCCGACGCATTGTTCTGGGCGCTGGCCTTCCGCATGAATCCCGCCGAAGACCTGCAGGTGCTGAAACACCGCAGCGGCGGCCACGGCCCCGAGCGTGAACACGAAACCGATCAGGAGGATGCGACGCTGCTGATCGACGCCACGGCCAAGGAAATCCTGCCCCCGTTCGCGCTGCCGAAGCGGGAATACATGGAGGGCGCGCGCAGGATCTGGGAGGAGATGGGGCTGCCCAAGCTGCGGCCGCAGGCGCCGTGGTTCGGATCCCCGGTCGGCGACTGGCTGCCGGAGTGGGATGCAGGCGGGCGCCGCGCCGCGACCGGCGGTTACCTGGAGAATGGCCGCATCAGCGAGCAGGCGCAGCGTTCGGGGCTGCGGCCTGAAACCAGTTACCGTCCGGACCGGGATCGCAATAAAAAATAAGCATCAGACACTGCTTCGGAAAATGCGCTTCTGATAAGTATTTGTTTTTATTTATTTATTTTATGCCCGGTGGCCATGGGGCGGCAAAATGCCGGACACATGCTGGACGCTCGACTCCAAACTGGGCGAACATACAGTCGCAAGGCAAGCGGCACTGACGAGGAGCGGTCATGTTCAAACATATCCTGATGCCTACCGATGGTTCGGCCCATTCCGAGCGGGCCATTGAGCGCGGCATTGAATTGGCAAAACTTTGCGGCGCAAAAATCACCGGCATCCATGTCATGCAGGATTTGGGGATGATGATGGGGCCGGAGGGTTTGCTGCCGACGGATATGGATGACGATATGGAGGCGCGTGAGCGGGAACGGGCGACGGGTTTCCTGGCGTTTGTGGAAAAAACCGCTGCTGCCGCTGGTGTGGCCTGCGAAACGGTCATTGCCAAGGGCCGCCCGTACGATGCCATAGTCGACGCCGCCAACGAACGCGGCTGCGACCTGATTGTGATGACCTCGCGCAATCGCAAGGGACTGGCATCGCTGATCATGGGCAGTGAAGCCAATCGCGTACTGCACCGGGCATCGATCCCGGTACTGATATTCCGCGCGCTGATGAGCGCTGATCACCCGGATCGCACGGCATCCTGAAGCTGAACCGGCCAATAAAAAAACCGCGGCATGCCGCGGTTTTTTTCATGGTGTTTCCGGCCGCTTATTGCACTTTGATGCCCGCCGCCTTGACCAGCGTTTTCCACTGCGCGACTTCGCGCGAGATTGCCGTGGCGAATTCCTGCGGCGAATTGCCCTCCGCTTCCATGCCCTGTTTGAGAAAGGATTTGCGGATGTCATCGCGGGCAAGGATTTTCACCGACTCCGCATGCAGCCGGTCGATCACCGTTTTCGGCGTTTTGGCCGGCGCCAGCATGCCGACCCAGGAGGCGTGCTGGTAACCCTTGACGCCGGCTTCCGCCACGGTGGGCAGTTCGGGGATGGCGGTGCTGCGTTTGGCGCCGGTGACGGCCAGCCCGCGCAGCTTGCCGCTGCGGATGTGCGGGATGCCGGTGGAACTGGTGGCGAAATTGACCTGCACTTCGCCGCCGAGCAGCGCCGTCATCGCCGGCGCGCCGCCCTTGTACGGCACCAGCAGCATTTTGGTGCCGCTGATGTGCTGGAACAGTTCGATGGCGAGGTGGGTGCTGGTGCCGATGCCGCTGAAACCGGCGGCGATCTGGCCCGGTTTGGCTTTGAGCAGCGCCACCAGTTCGCCCAGCGTTCTGGCGGCCATGCCCGGCTGCACCACGACGATGTGCGGCAGGTCGACGATCTGGGTGATCGGCGCGAAATCGCGCACCGGGTCAAAGGGCAGATTGGTCTGCAGTGCGGGGGTGATGGTCAGCGATGCGGCGATGACCAGCAGCGTGTAGCCGTCAGGCGCCGCTTTGGCGACGGTTTCGGTGCCGTTCAGGCTGCCCGCGCCGGGACGGTTGTCGACGACGATGTTCTGCTTCAGCACATCGGTGAGGCGGTCGGTCAGCACGCGCGCGGCGACGTCGGTGGAGCCGCCGGCACTTTGCGGCACGATGACGCGGATCGGCCGCGACGGGTAATTGTCGGCGGCCGCTGCCGGCAAGACGCCGGCCAGTGCCGTGCAGCCCGCGATGACGATGGACAAAAGTTTGATCATGGCGCTCTCCTCGCAGTTTGTTTTATGTTGAGACAGAACTTGAGCCGTTCGCTCCGCACTCCTCACTCCTCATTCCTCAATGTCTCTCATTCTCCATCATACCCGGGCAGCACGCGGGCATCGATGACGCAGACACCGCCGGCCTTGACGATGGCAATGCCGCGTTCAATGGCCGGCTGCATCTCCGCCATCGTGTTCACCGGGCCGATGCCTTCGGCGCCCTGCGCGCGCGCCATCGCCGCGATGTCGATGTCGGGATCGATGATTTTCTGGCCGATCCACGCATTCTCCGGCGGCCGGCCGCGATCGTCTGCGACATGGGCCTGGTGGCGTTCGTCGTTGAAGAATGAGCGGTTGTTGCAGATGATCATCAGGCAGGGAATCTGGTAATGCGTCGCGGTCCATACCGCGGTGTTGCCCATCAGGAAGTTGCCGTCGCCCATCAGGCCGATGGGAATGCGGCCGCTGCCCTTCAGCGCGAGTGCGGCACCGACGGTCAGCCCCGGTCCTGCGCCGACGCCACCGCCGCCGTCAAAGCCGAGGTAATCCAGCGGGTGACGGAAGTGGGTGTAGGCGCCATGCCAGCCCAGCGGCAGGTGGGTGATGCTGACTTCCTGCGAATTTTTCTGATTCGCGATTGCAGCATTCAGCGCGTAGGCCAGTCCCTTTAGTGCCAGCGGCTCTGCTGCCTGGCCGGCGAGGGCATAACCTGTGCCCTTGATGGTTTGCGGACGCGCAGTGACTGCGGCGGTAAGCAGCGGCACCGCGGCGTCGGGCTCGCAGTTCATCCATACGTCGACCGGCGGCAGCGCCTGGTAATCCATGCTCCAGCCGCGATGCAGCTGGCTGTCGCAGGAGATGTTGATGATCTTCGCATTGACCGGTTTGCTGCCGAAGGTCTGCTTCAGCGCACCGGCGAGATCCAGCCAGTCGAGGGCGATGATCACGTCGGCTTCGGCCAAGGTTTTTTTCGCGGCCGGCACCAGGCGGTTGGCCGGGGGTGCTGCATGCAGGCGGTGGTCGGTGGGGAAGGATGCCGCGAGCTTGATCTGGGTGATCACGCGCATGTCGAGTTTTTCGGCAAGCGCGACGCGGGCGTTCCAGTGATCGAGCCGGCGCGAGCCGCGGCCGCAGAGCATCACCGGGTTTTTTGCATTCGACAGCAGTTTTGCCGCGGCCTCGATTTCGGTGTCGGACGGGCGCACCATCGGCGGCGGCGCGTAACGCGCCATGTCCGGCATCTGCAGCGGCGCCTCGAGTTTTTCTTCCTGGATGGTGACGTCGAGGTTCACGTACACCGGCGCGCGCGGCGCGGTGGCAGCGAGCTGCGTGCCGCGGATCATTGCTTCGACTGCGGCGGCGACCGAACCCGGCTGGTTGTCCCATTTGGTGAAGTTGCGCACCAGCGCCGCCTGGTCAGAGCAGGTGTGGATCCAGTCGATCCACGGCCGGCGTTTTGCGGCGTCCCAGGGACCGGTGGCACCGAGGATCAGCATCGGGGCGCGGTCGCACCAGGCATTGAATATCGGCATCGAGGCGTGCATCAGGCCGACGTTGGAATGCAGGCCCACCGCCATCAGCTTGTTCGACGCCTTCCAGTAACCCTGCGCAATCGACACCGCGGTTTCGTCATGCAGGCACAGCACCATCTGCGGTTTTTTGTTGCCGAGGTAATTGACCAGGCTGTCATGCAGGCCGCGGTAACTGGCACCCGGATTCAGCGCGATGTATTCCATGTCGAGCGCGCGCAGCGTGCCGGCGATCACATCGCTGCCGAACACGGCGTCGCTGGCCGCCGAAGGCGTCGGGGTTTCGTGTTTGATGGCTGCGTTGATTTTTGGGGTCATTATTTTTCCATTTAAAAACGAAGATCAAAGGCCGCCACAGAGGACACAGAGTTCACAGAGAAAACCAAATTCAAAATCCGTCGCACTCCAGATGCCGACCGTCATGGCGCTCTGAAACTGCCGATGAAATCTCTGTGCTCTCTGTGTCCTCTGTGGCTAAAAGGTTTTCAGGTTTTTCAGTCTACCGTCGCACCCGAAGCCTTGATGACCTTGTCCCACTTGGTGAATTCGGTCTGCAGGTGCTTCGCGAAGGCTTCGCGCGTGCTGCCGATGGCGACGCTGCCGCTGTTTTTCATGCGCTCCTTCATGTCGACACTCTGCATGATTTTCGCCGCGTGGCCGCTGAGGACATTAAGCACGTCGGACGGCGTGCCGGCCGGGGCGAGCAGGCCGTACCACTGGCTGGACTGGTAACCCTTCAAGCCGGATTCGGACACCGTCGGCAGTTCCGGCAGCGCCGGCAGGCGTTCCAGCGAGGTCACACCCAGCGCGCGCACCCGGCCGCTCTGGATCAGCGGCAGCGCGGTCAGCGCCGGCATGAACATGGTGCTGACCTCGCCGGACAGGATGGCGGTGATCGCCGGGCCGGTGCCGCGATAGGGCACATGCACCATGTCGGTTTTGGTCAACACCTTGAACAATTCACCGGCGAGGTGCGGCGTGCTGCCGCTGTCGGAGCCGGCGAACAGCACGGCGCCGGGTCTGGCCTTGGCCAGCGCAATGAATTCGCGCACGTTCTTGACCGGCAGCGATGGGTGCACCACCAGGATATTGGGTGCGATGGCGAGCAGGCTCACCGGATCAAAGTCTTTCAGCGGATCATATTCGGCATTCTTGAACAGGCTCGGCGTGGTGACGAAATTGACGCCGTTGACCAGCAGCGTGTAACCGTCCTTCGGCGCCCGCGCCACGAAGCGTGAACCGATCATGCCGTTGGCGCCGGCGCGGTTTTCGACGATCACCGGTCTGGCGATGGCCTCGGACAGTTTGGTGCCGAACAGGCGCCCCATGGTGTCGATGCCGCCGCCGGGAGGGAAGGGCACCAGGAAACGCACCGGTCCCGCCGGATAATTCTGCGCGGCCAGTGTGCCGGCCAGGCACAGCAGGATGGTGGCCAGTACGCCGCGAGCGGTGTGCATGTTCATTGCCGAGTTCCCAAAATCATTTCAATCCAAGTAATGCGGCGCCGGTATCCCAGCACAGGGCACGCCGCGCATCATCATCTAAGCTATTGTTTTTATTGATAAATTTAACCGGATCCGGATCGCGCAGCGGGAACGGATAATCGCTGCCCAGCGCCACCTTGCTGCTGCCTACACGCGCGATCAGGCACTGGAATGCGGCATCGTCATGCAGCACGGTGTCGTAATAGAGATTGTCCGCGTACTGGCCCAGCGGATTTTTCACCGGGCCTTTGGCAAACGGCGGCGCAGTGACGCGGCCGCGGTCGATGCGGCCGAACTGGTACGGCACACAGCCGCCGCCGTGCACCAGCAGCACGCGCAGTTTCGGGAAACGATCGAATACACCACCCAACAACAGCGCCGCCGCGGCAAAGGTGGTCTCACTCGGATTGCCGACGAGGATGTGCAGGAACAGTCTGCGCATGCGCGGCGGCACCGCGAGGTCGGCCGGGTGGATGATCACCGGCACATGGAGTTCCTGCGCCGCGGCCCAGAACGCGTCGAACTGCGGCGCATCCAGGCCTTCTTCCTCGACGCGGGCGCCGATCTGCACCGCGCGATGGCCGAGGGTCTGCACCGCGTGGCGCAATTCATCGGCGGCGAGTGCCGCATCCTGCAGCGGCACCATTGCCGCGGCGGCGTAACGGTCGGGGCGTTGCGCGACCATTTCCGCCAGCGCTTCGTTCTGCACGCGCGAGAGCCACTGTCCGGCTTCCGTCGGCAGATGATATCCGGCGAGATCCATCCAGCCGGAGAGCAGTTGCACGTCGATGCCGGCCTCGTCCATCCATTTCAGCCGTGCCGCTTCGTCGCTCAGCGGCGGAATCAGCGGCATGCCGGTGAGGCGGCCACCCACTTCGATACGCGTTGCGCCGTCTTCACCCTTGACGACTTTCACGCCATGTTTTTCGCCTTCGGCATTGATGCGGTCGATGACCGGTTTGCCGACGTGGTGGGCATGGATGTCGAGGCACCGCGCTTTCATGCTGTTTTGCTCTTGCTGATGACTTCGCGGATACGCGCGGCGATGTCCTGCGGTTTTTCCGTCGGCGTGATGTGGCGGCCGCCGGGTAGTACGGTCAACGTCGAGCCGGCGATGGCTTTATGCAGTGCTTCGGCCATGGCCACCGGTGTTGCGTAATCTTCCTCGCCGACGGCAATCGCGGTCGGCACCTTGATCGAGGCCAGTCCCGCGCGCAGGTCGCCGTCACCGAGCATTTCGCAGGTTTTGACGTAACAGTCGACATTGTTGGCGAGGAATACCCTGGTCAGCCGGTCGATGGTGGCGGTTTGTGTGGCGCGGAAATGGTCGCCGAACCAGCGCTCGGTCTGGAACTTGATCAGCGCCGCCATGCCTTTTTCCTTGCCGGTGGTGCCGCGTTCGCGCCAGACTTTCGGCGCATCGGCGCCGTACCAGGCGGTGGTGTCGATCAGCACAAGTCCCTGCGTGCGCTGCGGGTAGCCGATGGCGAAAGCCTGCGCCACCATGCCGCCCATCGAACAGCCGGCGACGATGGCCGACGGCCATTGCACATGGTCCATCAGTTCGGCGAGGTCGCGCGCGAACAACTGCGGCGTGTAAGTCATCACCGGCTGGCCGGACAGGCCATGGCCGCGGCAGTCCCAGGTCAATACCTGCACGTCTTTGACCAGCGCCTGCACGACGTCATCCCAGATGCTGCGGTCCAGCGCCAGCGAATGCACCAGTGCTACGCGCGGGGCATGGTTGCCCGCGCCGGCGTGCAGCGTGTAGGCGATGTCGCAGCCGTCGGTGGTTTTGAAGCGGTCAGACATTATTGGACCCTTTAGTGATGAGTGCGGAGTGATGAGTGATGAGCGGGGCGCCTGCGCGATGGACTTTTTCGTTCATCACTCATCGCTCCGCATTCATCATTTGGCGGCTTGCCGCCATGCACGGATCAGCGTGCGGGCGCCGATCTCGACCGCCATATTGCGTTTGTACATCGCCGAGCCGCGGACATTGGCCAGCGGCTGGGCCATCTCACGCACGGCTTGTACTGCAGCGCGGATTCGGGCTTCGTCGAAGACTATGCCCTTGAGCGACGACAGATCGGGTACCACCGGTTTCCAGCTGACGGCGCCGACGACCAGGCGCGCCGCGACGCATTTGCCCTGTGCATCCAGCGTCACCGTCGCTGCGGCATTGGCCGCCGGTGTTTCCATCACGCCGCGCGGCAAAAACTTGTGGAAAGCCGAGCCGCTGCGCGCGGGCAGGGCATCGACTTCAATGGCGATGACCATTTCGTCTTTGGCAAAACGTTTATCAAAGGCTTCGGCCAGGGGCCAGGTTTTGCGTCCGGCCGGTGTTGCGGTGACGACACGGGCATTGAGTCCCAGCAGCGCCACCGGCAGGTCAAAGCCGCCGATCAGCGGGGCGACGCTGCCGCCGACCGTGGTCATCTGCCGCACCCGCGTGTGTCCTGCGGCATCCAGCGCTTCGGCGATTACGGCCCAGCGTTCGCGCAGTCCGGGCAGTTCGATCAGCGTCTGCTGGTTGACCGCGGCGCCGATGCGCAACAGCTCGCCGCCGATGCCGACCTGCTGCAGTTCCGGGATGCGGGCCACATTCATCAGCCGTTTCGCCTGCGGGAAGCCGGTGCGTTCGCGGCGCAGGGCGTGTGACATACCGCCGGAGACGATGGCGGTATCCCCTGCGGCATACAGCGCAATGGCTTCATCCACCGTTTTCGGCGTCACCAGTTCGACCTGCAGCGGGCGCGCGCCCGAAGGCCGGCCGGTGGCCAGTCGCGTCCACACCCCGCCTTTGGGTGGTGCGGCCGGCACCACCTTTTCATCGGCATACAGTTCCGGATGCAGTGCGCGATGGATTTTTTCCGCGGTGATCGGCAGTTGGTGGATGCGTACGCCGACCGCATCGGCAATGGCATTGGCAATCGCTGCAGGTATCGCATCGAGGCCGATTTCGCCGAGGCCCTTGGCACCGAAGGGGCCCGAAGGTTCGTAGGAATCGGCAAATGCGACATGGATTTTCGGCACGAATTCAGCAGAGGGCAGCGGATAGTCGATGTACTGCGGATCGGTGGGGGTACCGTTGTGCCAGTCGAAATATTCGGTCATCGCGAGGCCGATGCCCTGGGTCACCGCGCCTTCGACCTGGCCCTGGGCCGCCGAAGGGTGGATGACCGTGCCGCAATCGACGACCGCGGAAATTTCCTTGAGCGTCACCACGCCGGTGCCGCGATCGACTTCGACCTCGACCGCCTGCGCGGCAAAATTGTAGGCGCCGGATTCGTTGCCGTAACGGCTGTGGTCCGGGAAGTCCGAAGGATTGTCCCAGTTGCCGACGCCGACGATGGCCTCGCCGCCGCGTTTGTAGATATTGGCGCGCACCACGGCGCTGACCGGCTTGAATTCGCTCTCGGCGCCTTTTTTCGGGCCGATCTGGCCGTTGATGATGGTCAGGTCTTCGGCCGGCTTCTTGAATTGTTCAGCCGCTGCAGCCATCAGTTGTTTGTGCGCGGCGGCTGCGGCGAGTTTGACGGCATTGCCGGCGACATAGGTGACGCGGCTGGCCAGCGCGCCCAGTGAATGCGGATGCACATCGGTGTCGGGGCGGGTGATGTCCACGTCCTCGTACGGCATGCCGAGTTCTTCGGCGGCGATCTGGCGCAGCACGGTCAGCGTGCCCTGGCCGATTTCGCCTTCGCCGGTGATGATGGTGGCGCGGCCGTCTTCATTGATGCGCACGATGGCCGAGCTGCCGTCCCAGTCGCCGAAACTGCGGCGGCCGTTGACGTGGATGCTGCAGCCCATGCCGAGGCCGTGGCCGTCTTTCTTGTTCTTGCGCTTCTTTTTCCACTGGATCAGATCCGCCGCCTTGTCGATGCACTGACGCAGCTCACCACTGGTGATCTTGTGGTTGTGCGGCGAGACGTCACCTTCCTCGACCGCATTCATGCGCAGCAGATCAACCACGTCGATGTTCAGTTTTTCTGCGGCGAGATCCCAGGCCTGCTCGACCGCCCAGTCGGCTGACGGATTGCCGAAGCCGCGGAAGGCGCCGGTGGGCACCAGATTGGTATAGAGCAGCGTCGATTTGGCGCGGGCATTGGGATATTTATACAGCGCGTCATGGCGCACCGTGGCCGCACCGAGGATGGCCTGCGATTTGCCGGTGTAGGCGCCGTTGTCGGCCCACATGCGGATTTCCTTGGCCAGCACCTTGCCGCTCTTGGCGAAACCGAGGCGCACCCAGTAACGCATGGGCATGCGCGGATGGCTGGCGAGGAATTCCTCTTCGCGGGTGTGGATCAGCTTGACCGGGCGTCCGGCCTTGCGTGCGAGGATGGCGGCGATCACCGAACCGTTGTCGTCACCGGACTTGCCGCCGAAACCGCCGCCGACTTCGGTCTGGATCACCCGCACCTGCGCTTCCGGCACACCGAGCGCGATGGCATAACGGCCGCGGGCGAGGAAGGGGGTCTGGGTGTTGCACCACATGGAGACGCGGTTGTTGCTCCAGTGCGCAACGCAACCGATGGTTTCGAGCGAGGAGTGCCACTGCCGGATCGAATCCCAGGTGCCTTCAACGATGACTTCGGAGGCCTTGAAACCGGCATCGACGTCGCCGCGTTCAAAGGCGAATTCATGGGCGACGTTGCCCGGCGTGTCGTCATGCACCAGCGGCGCACCCGGCGCCATGGCCTCGTCCAGCGAAAACACGCCCGGCAGTACTTCGTATTCGACAACGATGCGGTCCACCGCGGCGCGCGCGGTTTCAGGATCAATGGCGGCGACTGCAGCAACCTCGTCGCCGACGTAACGCACCTTGTTGATGGCCAGCGGATAGAGGTCGGGGCGGAAGGCGCCCCATTTGCGTTTCGCGGTGTCTTCGCCGGTGACCACGGCCTTGACGCCGGGCATGCTGCGCGCGGCACTGGTGTCGATCGACAGGATGCGCGCATGCGGATGCGGGCTGCGCAGCACGGCGGCATGCAGCATGCCGGGCAGGTGGATGTCGGCGACATATTGCGCGGCGCCGGTGACCTTGGGTATCGCGTCGGTGCGCGGCACATCCTTGCCCACCACCAGCAGGCCGGCTTCGAATTTGGGGTCGCGCCGATTTTTGTTGCGGTTGTTCATGCCTGGGCCGCCTTTTTCAGCAGCGCGATGGCTTCGCGGTAGGCGTCGATGATCTTGACGTAACCGGTGCAGCGGCAGTAGACGCTGTCGACGCTCATGCGGATGTCTGCATCAGTGGGGTTGGCATTCTTTTCGAGCAGGGAAACACATTGCATGACATGGCCGGGAATGCAGATGCCGCATTGCATCGCGGATTTGTTGATGAAGGCCTGCTGTACCGGATGCAACACGCCGGCATCGGCCAGCCCTTCCACGGTGCGCACGCTGGCGCCGTCGCACAGGGCGGCGAGCTGCAGGCAGGACGACACCGGTGCGCCGTCGACGATGACGGTGCAGGTGCCGCAGGCGCCGATGCCGCAGCCGTGTTTGGTGCCGGTGAGTTGCAGGTCTTCGCGCAAAACATCGACCAGCAGGCGGTCTGAAGATTTGAGGTGTACTTCGGCAGGGTCGCCGTTGAGCGTGAATTTGATCAGCATTTTTGAGTTTGGGAGGGGCTGCGGAAAAGACCGAAATTATAAGGGATGCACTCGCGGGAAAGATTCGCCCAAATTGGTTTGCCTGCAACCGCCAAGGCGGAAGGGCCTGCGCATGCTTGCCCTGACCATGACGCTCGGCTAAGCTGGGCCGAATCGTCGCCAAAACCAGCAGAGCATCCAGATTCTGCAGCGGGCGCCGGTCCACCAAGGGAGAGAGATCATGCTGGGAACGATCAAGGCATCACGTGCGGCATCGCACAATATTCTGCTGGCGTTACTGGGGTGTGCGGCGCTGGCGGCATGCCAGAGCCGGGGCCCCGACATTGTGCTGGATCCGCCGGAGGGCCCGGCAAAACGGATGGTGACTCAGGGGCAGGCGAAAAAAATTGTGGTGCAAAACCTGACCAGCTGCGCCCATACCAATCCCAAGATGAATCTGCGCGTGGCTGCGGTGGGCGAGATCACCGCAACCGACGGCACGGTGATCACGGTGCCCGCGAATACGGCCTTGCAGCGCAAAGAGGGGCCGCTGTCCTATGACCTCTACAATGAATGCAACAAGGTTCTGCCGCCGAATGCCGCCGCGGTTTCCACTGACAAGGTGCCGGTGATCGAGGTTGACGCCGATGGTGAAGTGGTGACCGGCTTCATCGTCGCCGACAACTATTTCGAGCTGTATGTGAATGGCAAACTGGTTTCCGTCGACAACACGCCGTATACGCCGTTCAACTCGGCGATCGTCAAGTTCAGGGTGAAGCGCCCCTACACCATGGCCTTCCTGCTGGTGGATTGGGACGAATACCTCGCTCTCGGCGTCGAGAACATGGCCCGGCTCAATGACCCCTGGTACCTCGGTGACGGCGGGTTGATTGCAAAGTTCAGTGACGGCACGGTGACCGACAGTTCATGGAAAGCCCAGTCTTTCATGATTGGTCCGCTGGACAGCCCGAATGATGTGGTGGAAAAAGGCAATCTGCACTTTTTCGACAAACTCGGACGGACTTACCCGCACGTCAAGAAACCGGCATGCCGTGACAACTGCTACATGGTGCATTACGCCTATCCGAAAAACTGGCAGTCGAGGACATACAATGATTTGAACTGGCCGCGTGCCTACGAGTACACCGATGAAGAGATCGGTGTAACCACGCTGACCGCCTACACGCGTTATCCCGAGTTTTTCGAGGGTGCGCGCTGGATCTGGTCATCCAATCTGGTGTATGACAACGTGGTCATTGCGCGCAAGCTTGTAAGGTGATGGATACCGTGGATCCGGGCTGACCGGAGCCACGGCAATCCCGGGACAATCAGATTGAACACTGAAAAAATCCAGGTGCGCGTCACCGAGACCCGGCAGCTGATGGAGGTCGTGGTGTTCAGCAAGCGCGCTTCCGCGATCGAGGTGGTGATCGGCGCGGGCGTGCACAGCGTGAAGTGCTCGCTGACGCCGACGCGCAACGGCCAGGCTTATGCCGGCTCGGTGATGGGGCGGGAAATTGTCTATGAACGCAGCCGCGAGCAGGTGCAGGCGGACATCGACCGGCTCAATCCCGCCCAGTACCGCCGCTGATCCGCTGTTTCAGAACAGCCGGGCGAACAGCAGGAACAGGCTGCCCGAGATGATCACGCTGAAGGTCAGCACCATGCCGGCGGTGCGGTAGCGGTAATTTTCCCTGACCTGGCTGACGCCCCAGGCATGCAGCAGGCGGCCGCAGAGCAGTGCGATGGCGAGGGCATGGATCAGCGGCAGCGGCCCGCCACCGGTTTCGGCGAAATAAACCAGCAGCAGCGCGAGCGGCACGTATTCCGCGAAATTGGCGTGTACGCGCGCCGCACGCTGCAGTTCGGCGTGGTTGCCGTCACCGACCCCCACGCGATAGCGGCGGCGCAGGCGGATGGTGCGGATGCTGAGGCCGACAAAGATCAGCGCAAGCAATGCGGCATAAAGCGGTGTGACGGGCATCAGGGTTTTTCCGGTTTGCGGAACTTCAGTGTCATGCGGTCGCTTTCGCCGATCGCGGCATATTTTTCCGGATCCAGCCTTCCGCGCATCATTGGCGGCAGCGTCCACACGCCGTTGGGATGATCGGTGGTATCCAGCGGATTGGCATTGATCTCGGATTTTTCGATCAGCCTGAAGCCGGCTTTTTCGGCGAGTGCGATCACGTGAGCCTCGGTCATGTAACCGGTTTTCACCATGCGTTCAAAAGACGTGCCGGGTCTGGCGCGATGCTCAACCACACCGAGGATGCCGCCCGGTTTCAGCGCGTCGAAAAAAGCCTGGAACGCCGCCTGGTCAGCCTGCTGGCTGCTCCAGTTGTGGACATTGCGGAACGTCAGCACCAGATCGGCGCTGCCCGCCGGGGCGATGGCCAGATGTTCCGGCGGACCGAAGGACGTGAACACCGGTTTGCCGTAGAGCGCGGCCTGCTGCGCAACGAGGGCCTGCTGTTTTTCGCGCGTCGCGCGCTGCCAGCCGGCGATTTTCGGATTTTCGACGGCGTACTGCGCCAGATAGTATTTGCCGCGCTCGCGCAGCACCGGGCCGAGGATTTCCGAATACCATCCGCCGCCGGGCCAGATTTCGACCACGGTCATTTCCGGACGCAGTCCGAAAAACAGCAGGGTTTCGCGCGGATGCCGGTATTTGTCGCGCAGCCGGTTGGTTTCACTCCGGTGTTCGCCGGCGAGGGCCCGGTCGAGCAGCGCGTCGATGCTGTCCTGCGCGGGAGCCGCAGGCGCGGCAAAGAGGGAGATGCATGCTGCGAGGAGGCCGATCCGGTGATGCCATTGCATGACATGCTCCTGCGGACATCAGGCCCGCGCGATTGTGCTGCTGATTCTAGCCGTCTTTCTGCAGCACGGCCTGGATTGCCGCAGCGGGCACCCTGATTTCCACGCCGGCACGTTCCTCCTGCAGCAGCATGGGGATGCGCGAGTCGCGTTCGGCCCAGCCGCGGTTCAGCGCTTCGGTCATGTCGGCATGCGCCAGATTGGCGACACGCATCGGCACGCCCAGTTCGCGGCCGAGTTCGGTGGCCAGCGTGACATCCTTCAAGGCCAGCTTCAGTGCGAAATCCGGCGGATCGAATGAGCCCTGCAGGAACTGCCGGCCCAGCCGGTCGAAGGTGCGCTGGCGGCCCAATGAACACTGGCGCACGGCGGCCCACAGCGCCAGCGGATCAACACCGGCCTTGACGCCGACGGTGAACACTTCGGCGAGGGCGGTCTGGATCGCGTAACCCGCGCAGTTGTGCACCAGTTTTGCCACTGTGCCGGCGCCGATCGCGCCGATGTAAATCACCTGGTCGCCGATCGCGTCGAGCACCTTGCGGTTTTCGTTGAACACTGTTTCGTCACCGCCGACCAGCAGCGCCATCTTGCCCGACTTCGCGCCATGCGGTCCGCCGGACACCGGAGCATCAAGCATGCTGATGCCCATTTCGGCGCAACGCGCCGACAGCGAGCGCACGACCGTCGGTGAATTGGTGGTGAGGTCGAACCACACGCCGCCGCGTTTCATCGATGCCATCAGGTCGGCGCCGACGGCTTCGGCTTCGCGCGGTCCGGGCAGCGAGGTCAGCACCACGTCCACCGCCTTGCCCAGCGACTTCACGTCGGCGGCCCAGCTCGCGCCGGCGGCGAGCTGCGGTTTGGCGGCGTCCGCCCGCAGGTCATGTACGACGAGGTCGAAGCCCGCCTTGCGCAGGTTGAGCGCCATGGATCCGCCCATGGTGCCGAGTCCGATGAATCCGACTTTCATGTATTCCTCCCTGGTTGTTCAGAATTCGCGGGTCACCGCGATGTCGCGCATCACCGCTTCCGGCGTGTGCAAATATTCGCTGCCGGCGCAACCCTGCAGGTATGCGCCCAGCTTTCGGGCGTGGGCGACCACGGCTTTGCCGAAACGCACCCGGGCCGCTGAATAACGCGGCAGCGCCGTCAGTATGTCATTGTCGCTGTCCTGCAGCAGATCGGCCAGTGCCATCGCATCACCGGCTGCTTTCGACACGCCCATGCCGCAATGCGGACGCGCGACAAAAGCGGCGTCGCCGAGCAGTGCGATGCGACCGTGCGTCATTTGCGGCGATTCGAGATCGAATATGGCCTGGAAAAACGGCTGCCGGGTTTTGGCGACGACTTCGGCAAATTGCGGTGACAGCTGCTCATGCGCGGCTTCACGCATGGCCTTGAGCACGGCGGGACGGATCAGCGGCGGCGGGATCGCCATGTCGTGCCGGCGGCCGCGGATGTCCGTGCACAGTTGCGGCAGCTCGCGTTCCGCATGCGTCGGCCGGTACCAGACAAAATTGAATGCGCGTTCGCCGGCGCGCGTCGAGTTGCCGAAACCGGCCACCGGATAACCGAGCATGTGCTCGTGCGGCGCGAGGCTGAAAGCGAATTTCGGGAACAGGTCGCGGTGGGTTCGCGGTGTCAGCTCGGTCTCCGCGGCAAGGCCGCGCCAGGCGATGTAGCCGGCATATCCGGGGCAGATGTCCGGTGCGAACCGGCTGCGTACAGCGGAACGGATGCCGTCGGCGCCGATCAGCAGATCACCTTGTGCGGTGGCGCCGTTGCCGAAATGTGCAGTCACCGTCTGTGCGGTCTGTTCCACGCCGAGGCAGGCATGACCGAGGTGATAACGCTCTGCCAGAAATGCGTGCAGCAGCAGTGTGTGCAGGCGTCCCCAGGTGGTCAGGCATTGCCGTACCGGCAGCGTGCCCAGCACCGCGCCGCTGCGGTCGAATGCGACACGGCCCTCGATATCGACCCCGATGGTGTCATCCACCGCGATGCCGATGCGCCCGAGTGCCATGAACAGATCGGGGTGGGTGATGATGCCGGCGCCGCGCCCCGCCAGCGGCACCGCGGACTGTTCGTAAACCCCGACATCCCATCCCCGGCGGTGCAGCAGGTTGGCGACAAACAGGCCGCCCAGCGAACCGCCGATGACCAGCGCGCGCGGCTGGGGCATGCCGTTCAGGCCGCTGCGGCTTCGGCCGCCGGGTAGTTCAGTTCGATGGTGACGCCGCTGGGATCTTCACAGAACAACTGGTGCAGGCCAAGCGACGGCACCGTACGTTCGCGGAACGCGATGCCGTGTTGTTGCAGGCGTGAGCGCATATCGGCGAGGCCGGTGGCGGTGAAGGCCATGTGATCGACGGTGCCGGTACCCTGCAGCGCAGCCGCATCGCGGTCACCGAGGTAATCCTTCAGTCCCTGCGGATCACCGGGGTCGACGCCGATGATGTGCACGACACCGGTGGATTCCGGGTAATGCGCACCGTTGTACAGCCACAGGCCGGGAAAGTTGAAAGGCGGCCGGAAACCCGCCTCGAATCCCATCACCTCCGTGTAAAAGCGGCGCGAAGCCCCGATATCCAGCGTGCGGATCGAATAATGATCGAGCCTGCCGACGGGCATGCGCCGCTCTCCGGGGTTATTGCAGGGGCGTCATTGCAGGGGCGAAAACGCCGCCGGCATCACGATCTTGTTTTCCTGCGCGGTCAGCACCGCGTCGGGCATGCCTTCCTTCTTCGCAACCGCGGACGGCGGCCAGACGCCGGCGGCTACCGCTTTTTCGCGGGCCTCGTTGCGCGCGTCCAGTGAAGGATACGACCAGATGTGGGTGAAACGGTTGACAGCGCCGAGTTCGGCGTACCAGACCCCGACCAGCGGGCTGAACTTGACGCGCGCCGGCATCGCCTTTTCCCAGACTTTCTGGATTTTCGGCAGCTCGCCCGGTGCGTAGGTGTAGGTGCGCATTTCGAAATACGGCCCCATTTTGCCGGGCTTCAATTCCGGTGAAAACGAAAACGGGATAAAAATTTCAGTGCGCATGTTGAGCACGAACTCGCCGATTTTCGGCGGCCAGTTGCCGGCGGCAACCGCCGCGCTGCGGATCTTGTCGCGTTCCTCGAGATCCTTGTACGGCCAGACGTGGATGATCTGGTTCAGCGGGCCGATCTCGGTGTGCCAGAAGGCGGCAAGAGGCGAGAGTTTTTTGCGTTGTTCGTAGGCTTCGCCGAAACGTTTTTCGACTTCAGCCTGGGATTTGGGTTTGATGTCGTACGTGCGCACTTCGTAAATCATGGTTTCCTCCGGATGATCAGCGCTGTGTGGAGCGGCGAGTTTACCAGAGCCGCGGGACATTACAGCGTGCGCGCAGTCTCCGCGAGCAACTGGCGAAACCAGCGATGCGCCGGCTGTTTATGCGTGCGTTCATGCCAGTACATTGCAATGCGGACGTCGGGCACATCCAGCGGCAGCGGCAGGATCTGCAGGGGATAATGTGCCGCCAGTACGCGCGCGAGGCGCTCGGGGACGGTCGAGATCAGGCTGGATTGCGCCACCGCGTTGGCGAGCGCGAATGCATTTTGCACCTGCAGCGCGATGCGCAGCCGGCCGCCGATGGCCGCCACTGCAGTGTCGACCGCGCCGGTCGAGACGCGGGTGCGCGGCTGCTCCACGCGGATGTGGGCGGCTCCGACGTACTGTTCCGCGGTGATGCGGCTTTTCAGCCGCGGATGATTGCGGCGCGCGATGCACACCAGCGGATCGCGGAACAGCAGTTTGACCCGCAGCAACGGCGGAGGATCCGGCAGCCAGCCCAGGCGGATGTCGATTTCACCGCTTTCGAACCAGTCGGGGGCGTGTTCCGGGTCGGAGGTGCGGAATGCGATGTCGATGCCGGCGGCGTGGGCTTCGACGTGTTCAAGCAGTCCCGGCGCGAGCAGGTATTCGACGAATTCGGGCGACATGATGGTGAACCGGACGCGGGAGGTTTCCGGCGAAAAATCAGCCGACTTGCGCAGCAGATGTTCCGCGCCCGCGAGCAGGTCCAGCACCTCCGTTTCAAGCTCGAGGGCGCGCGCGGTCGGGGTCATTCCTCCCCGGATCTTGATCAGCAGCGGATCGTCAAACAGGCGGCGCAGCCGCGCGAGCGAGTGGCTGACCGCCGGTTGCGACAATTCAAGCCGTAATGCGGATTTGGAGACGCTGCGCTCCTTCATCAGTGTCGTGAAGCACTGCAGCAATCCGAAGTCGAGTTCCCTGATATTCATGAAATGAATAACACTAATCAGTTTCAATATATAGACCGATTATAACGGCGGTCACAGAATCCGGTTCAGACAATATAAAAAAGCCGGCCCCGACCCGGCCATGACTGCAAAACAACATGGGCGGGGCCGATTCGCGAAGGAGGAGGACATGCATCAGTCTTATTGCCGTGCAGCACTCGTTCTGCTGGTGTGTGCAATAGCGCTGCCGTCAATGGCGGTGCGAGCACAGGCCTGGCCGTCGAAGCCGATCCGCCTGGTGGTGCCGTTTGCCCCCGGCGGCAATACCGACATCATCGCGCGTTTTATCGCGCAGAAAATGGCGCAGGACCTCGGTCAGCAGATCCTGATCGACAACCGCGGCGGCGCGGGCAGCACGCTCGGCACCAACATCGCCGCCAAGGCCCCGCCCGACGGCTATACCATTGTGATGGTGTCGACGGCTCATGTGATCAATCCGGCGGTGCTCAAATCGCTGCCCTATGACTCGATCAATGATTTTGCGCCGGTGACGCTGGTTGCCGATGTTCCGAATGCGCTGGTCGTGCATCCCTCGCTGCCGGTGCACAACATCCGGCAACTGGTCGCACTGGCCAGATCCCGTCCGGGCGAACTCATTTATGCCACTCCGGGTCGCGGCACCTCGACGCACCTTGCCGTGGAGATGCTGGCGTCGGCGGCAAACCTGAAAATGCTGCATGTGCCCTACAAGGGCGTCGGCCCGGCGACGGTGGATGTGGTGTCGGGGCAGGCGCACATGATCTTTGCCGCCATGCCGGCCTTTATCGAATACGTCCGCAACCGCAGATTGCGCATGATCGCCCAGGCCACCGCCACGCGCTCGCCGGTGGCACCCGAGGTGCCGACCATGATCGAGCAGGGCTACAAGGATTTTCTGGTATCGAGCGGATTCGGCATGCTTGCGCCGGCGAAGACACCGCGCCCGGTAATCGACCGGCTGAACGCCGCGGTGGTCAAGGCTTTGCAGGAACCTGCCGTGCGCACGGGTCTTTCCAGCCAGGGTGCGATACCGGTCGGCAATTCACCCGAGGAATACGACCGTTACAACCGGGCCGAGATCGAGAAGTGGCGAAAAGTGGCGCGGAGCGCAGGGCTGGTGCCGGAGTAGGGCCATGCCGCGCTGACAGCGGATCAATTTCATCAATCAGTCGTTCACAGACAGGGAGCCTGGAATTCATGAGTCGTCAGAAAAAAGTCTCGCAACCGCGCAGGATGAAACTCATCATCGAGAAGGACGTGCAGATTCCGCTGCGCGACGGCACGGTCATCTATGCCGACGTGTTCCGTCCGAATTTCCGCGAGCGCGTGCCGGTGATTCTCAATGCCGGACCGTACCAGAAGGACAAGTTGTGGATTCCGCCGGCGGATCTCGAGGAGAAGGCCAATCCCCATATGAACTGGGAGACCGCCAATCCCGAGTGGTGGTGCCCGCGCGGTTATGCCTGCGTGCGGATCGATATGCGCGGCTCGGGCAAATCGCCGGGCAAGTCCGACCCGAGTTCCTTCCAGGAGGGGCTCGATACCTATGATGCGATCGAATGGCTCGCCAAACGCGACTGGTGTTCGGGCAATGTCGGCATGCTCGGCATTTCCTATCATGCCTCGTCGCAATGGCGCGCCGCCAATCAGCAGCCGCCGTCGCTGAAGGCGATCATGCCCTGGGAAGGCCGCGCCGACCAGTACCGCGACCAGGCCTATCACGGCGGTATTTTCGCGCTGGGTTTCATCGGCAACTGGTGGCTGACGCACACCGCACATCAATTGCTCGGCAAACCGCGCAGCTACAATCCCGATGCCTTCCACAACGACATGATGTGGAATTTCATGCGCAACGACCTCGATTCCGAATACTGGCGCCTCTCCAGCGCGCGCTGGGACCGGATCAAGGTGCCGCTGTACAGCGTCGGCAACTGGGGCGGCTTTTCGATGCATCTGCGCGGCAACACCGAAGGTTTCATGAACGCGGCGTCGAAACACAAAAAGCTGCGCATCCACACCGGCAGCCATTTCCATCCCTTCCATGCCGAAGAGGGACGCATGGACCAGTTGCGCTGGTTCGATTACTGGCTGAAGGGCATCGACACCGGCATCATGGATGAACCGCCGGTCAAGCTCGAGATCCGCACCGGCGGCAGCAAAAAGCCCTATGCCTTCCGTTTCGAGAATGAATGGCCGCTGAAGCGCACGAAGTGGACCAGGCTCTATCTGAAGCCCGAGCGCAGGACGCCGGGCGGGCCCGATGAAGTGGAGGGGCTGCTCGCCAAGTCGGCGCCGAAAGTGTCGACAAAACTGTCGTACACGCCGAGTGGCGTGACCAGCGCGGGTGTCGCCGGCGGATCATCGCTGTCGACCACCCACGGCAATGTCGGGCGCACGGGAGTGTCCTTCGTCACGCCGCCGATGGCGGAAGACACGGAGGTCACCGGCCCGCTGGTGATGAATCTGTGGGTGTCGAGCACGTCCGAGGACATGGATATTTTTGTCACCATCCGCAACATCGATGCCCAGGGCCACGATGTCTGCGAAGTCGGCCAGCACGGCCAGCCGATTCCCTGCGTGACCAAGGGCTGGCTGCGCGCATCGCACCGCAAGCTGGACGAGAAAAAATCACTGCCTTATCGTCCGTATCATGCCCATGACGAGCGCCTGTGGCTGAAGCGCAACGAAGTCGTCGAATGCAAGATCGAAGTGTGGCCGACCAGCATGGTGTTCAAAAAAGGCCATCAACTGCGCGTCGATATCCAGCCTCGCGACGGACAGGGCAGCGCGCCGTACACCCATTATCACGGCGACTACAATGCCGGGGCGGTGAACTCGGTGTATGCCGGCGGTAAAACGCCGTCGTATTTGATGTTGCCGATCATTCCGGCGAAAAAAAGTTCGCGCTGAACGGAGTTATACAATTTGTTCACCGCCAAGACGCCAAGAGCGCCAAGAAACCCCCACCTGAAAACCTGAACAAACTACAGGAGAGGGGGCAATGTGGCTGACTGAAATGCTGCCCAAGATCCATTGGAAACAAAATATCTGTCGTTCTTTTTTTGAAGTTCTTGGCGCTCTTGGCGTCTTGGCGGTAAAACGGCTTTCGTCAGCTTTCCAGCGTGTCGCGCACCCATGCCAGCACGGCGGTGAGCCGCGGTGGCAGCACATCCTCGGCTTCATTGAAAGTCACCCAGCGCCACTCATCGTAGGCAGGGCGGCCGAGTTCGTGCACGATGGGCAGCGTCACTTCGTCGGTGGTGGTGATGCCGAGGTAGTAGCGCGCGATTTCACCGGTGCCGTAGGCGATGGTTTCCTTGTGCGACTCGGCGGAATCGAAGGCGAGGTCTGAAATCCCCGTGCCCTCGCTGGCTTCGCGCCGTGCAGCCTCGTGCGGATCCTCGCCTTCTTCCATCAGACCTTTTGGGAAATCCCAGTTTTTCGCGGCACGCAGCACCAGCAATCGCCAGTTGCCATCGCGGCGGCGTGCGATGACGACGCCGGCGGAACGGACGACGGTGGCGGGAGCGGTCACGGGATCTGGATCTTGCCGCCGGGGTTGCCCATGCCGGGGACGACGATGGACGAGGCCTGCTGGCGGCGCAGTTCCTGCAGCTCGCGCACGGTGCGTTCGACGGCTTCCTTGGCGGCGTCGCCGAATTTTTCCACGGCCTCGGCGAGATTTTTTGCTTCGATTTCAAAATTGATCGGCAGCGGGCCGGCGTTGGTCATGATCTGCGCTTCGCCGACATACAGCGTCGGCCGCGCGGCGTCATCGCTGCCGTCGCTCTTGAGCGGGGTCATGCGGCGGATGGTGCCGACCTTGCGGTCGGTGACGATGTCTTCGCGATACAGCGCGGCGGCGTCCATTTTGGTGTCGGGTGCGCCTTGATCGGGTCTTTGTGCCATGACGGTGCTTCCTGAAATGAGTGAGGGCGCTAGGGTATCAAAAACGCCCGGGGCCGGTCACGTCCGATGCGATAATATGAATATTCACCAAAAACATGACAGCCTCGTCAGAGACATGTTTTTGTCATTGTTAAATTACTTTCCATATACACATGTCCGGAATCACGCTCACCACCATCAACGCCCGGTATGTACATGCCGCGCTGGGACTGCGCTGCCTGCGCGCCAACATGGGCGTGTTGCGCGAGCAGACCCGCATCAGCGAATTCGTGCTCGGCGACCGCCCGGCCGATATCGCCGAACGCCTGCTGGCGGATGCGCCGCTCCTGATCGGTTTTGGCGTCTATATCTGGAATGTCGAGGAAACCGCGCGCGTGATCGCGATCCTCAAACGCGTGGCGCCGGATATCGTCATCGTCGTCGGCGGGCCCGAAGTCAGCTACGAGACGGATGAGCAGCGGGTCTGCGCGCTGGCCGATTATGTGGTCACCGGCTGGGGCGACGTGACTTTCCCGCAGTTGTGCACCGACATCGTGGCCGGCAAACCGCCGGCACAGAAAGTCCACCTCGGCGAACAGCCGCCGCTCGCTGACATCGCGCTGCCGTACGGTGAATATACGGACGAGGACATCGCACGCCGTTTCATTTATGTCGAGGCCTCGCGCGGCTGCCCGTTCAAATGCGAGTTCTGCCTGTCCGCACTGGACAAAACCGCCTGGCCCTTCGAAGTCGAGCGTTTTCTCGGCGCACTCCAGGGGCTGTATGACCGCGGCGCGCGGCATTTCCGTTTTGTCGACCGCACCTTCAATCTCAAAATCGCCGCCAGCCTGGCCATACTCGAATTTTTCCTGGCGCGGCTGTCGGATGATCTGTTCATCCACTTCGAGCTGATTCCCGATCACCTGCCGGAAAAACTGAAGGCCGCGATCCTGCGTTTCCCGCAGGGCCGGCTGCATTTCGAAGTCGGCATCCAGACCTGGGACGAAGTGGTGCAGGCGCGCATTTCGCGCAGGCAGGACAACGCCGCCGCCGAGGCCAATCTGCGCTGGCTGCGCGAGGAATCACCGGCGCTGATCCACGTCGATCTGATCGCCGGACTGCCCGGTGAGGATCTGGCCAGTTTCGGCCGCGGCTTCGACCGGCTGCATGCGCTGCGGCCCCACGAAATCCAGGTCGGGATACTGAAGCGGCTGCGCGGCGCGCCGATTGCACGCCACACCGAACAGCACGCGATGCGTTACAGCCCGGATGCGCCCTATGTGGTGCTGGCCACAGACGCCCTCGATTTCAATGCGCTACAACGCATTGTGCGTTTTGCGCGCTACTGGGATCTGGTCGGCAATTCGGGGCGTTTCCATCGCGCCTTGCCCTTGCTGCTGGCGGACAGTCCTTTTGCGCGGTTTATGCAATTTACCGACTGGTTGTACGCACGCACCGGCAAGACCCATGAATTCGCACTGGAAAAGCTCTGCGGTTACCTGCATGATTTTCTGGTGGAGAACGGGGCCGATGCGGCCACGGTGGTCGCTGCGGTGGCCGGTGATTACGAGGACGGCGGGGCCAAGGGCAAGCTGCCGTTCATGGCCAGCGGCACGCGGCCGGCGAAGGCGGGTGCACGCGGCAAGCTGCGCCAGACACGGCATGTGCATGCGTGACCCAGTGATGAATGTTGAGTGATGAACGCCCCCCAAGGGAACTTCCTTCGGGGCGCGCAGTGGAGAACCTGTCATGCGACGATTTGATCCTCATGAACATTCGCGCAACGTGCTGGGCGAGAAGCTGCAGTCCTGCAGCGAGCGGCCGAAAACCGGTTTTTTTCGCGATGGCTGCTGCAACACCAGTCCGGAAGACCTCGGCGTACACACCGTATGTGCGGTGATGACCGCGGAATTCCTCGAATACAGCAAGGCGCAGGGCAACGACCTGACCACGCCCTACCCGCAGGCGGGATTTCCCGGACTCAAACCCGGCGACCGCTGGTGCCTGTGTGCACCGCGCTGGCGCGAGGCGCTGGATGCCGGCAAGGCACCGCGGGTGGTACTGGCGGCGACGCATGAAGGCTCGCTGGAATTCGCATCGCTGGCGGATTTCAAGAAATACGCCATCGATCTTTCCTGATTAACCCGAGGAATCCAATCATGACCGATATCGACGGTAAAACCCTGACTCCGCTGCCGAGCCAGGACCTGATCACGCTGACACACGTGATGTACGCGCTGCATGCCTTCAGCGCGCTGGCGGGTATTACCACCGCCGCGTTCGTGGTCACCGCCTTCCTCACCGGCTGGCCATCGATCATCGCGGTGATCATCAATTACGTGAAGCGTGATGCCGTGCGCGGCACCTTCCTCGACAGCCATTTTTCCTGGCAGCTCCGCACCTTCTGGTGGTCGCTGCTGTGGGTTCTGATCGCCGTGCTGATTGGGGCATTACTGGCCATCATCATTGTTGGTTTCGTAGCCGCATATGTGATGATTGTGCTGGTCGGGCTGTGGGTGATTTATCGCATCATCCGCGGCTGGATCGCACTGGCCAACCGCGAGGCGATGCCGCAGCCCGGCTGACAGTCGTGGCCATCCGCGTCGACAAGTGGCTGTGGGCCGCGCGGTTTTTCAGGACGCGCTCGGCGGCGCAGCAGGCGGTTGAAGGCGGCAAGGTCAAGCTCGGCGGTGAACGCATCAAGCCGGCGAAGGAGGTCCGCATCGGCGACGAACTGGCGATCCAGATCGGCGCTTATGCATGGACGGTGCGTGTTGCACAGCTGTCGGACAAGCGCGGTTCGGCCACCGTGGCGCGTACGCTCTATGCCGAAGACGAGGCCAGCCGCGTGCAGCGCGAGGAACAGCTGGCGCTGCGCAAATTCGCCGCCGATCCCGCGCAGGAGCGCCACGGCCGGCCGACCAAACGTGAACGGCGCCAGCTGGAACGCTGGCGCGATGAATAAGTGTGAATGATTGCAGCAATATCCCGCTCCCTCTCCCCGCTTGCGGGGAGAGGGTTGGGGTGAGGGGCTTTAGAGACGGTTATTTTCTCGAACCCTTAGGCTGACACCAGTATTAACGGAGACCCTGACATGACCGACCGCAAAGACATTGATCTCGAAGAGGCTGCCAAGTTGATCGGCGCACTGGAACGCGACCTGGCGAAAGTGCGCGGCGGTTCCGCAGACGTGCAGCGGTTGCGTGATGAAGTCGAAACGCTGCGCAATGTGCTGAACTCTCCGGTGCAGCGCAACCACTGGGTCAGCGACAGCCTGCACGAAATCCGCAGCCTGCTCGATGAAACCGTGGATGAGGCGGTCTACGAGGGCATGACCGTCAGCCGTTATGCGGCCGAGGCTGCGCGTATCCTCGGCCTGTAATCATGTAAAAACAATAATAAAATCAAATATTTATGATTTATCCTGCTGTGGGCCCGGACGCTGGTCCTCCACCACGTAACGCCCCAGCTCATACACCCGCGATTGCGCGTCGGCGCTGTCGCTGACCGCGCGGAATGAAGTCTCCCAGCGCTGCGGCGTGACTTCGAATTTGGCGTAACCGCGGCGCGCGCCGTTGGCGAATTTCACATGCGGATTTTTGCCGAGCAGCGCCTCGATGCGCGCGCGACTCGGGCCCTGCGATGAAATCGAGGTGCCGACAAACTCGCTGGCGATGACCGGCGAGCGTTCCTTGTCGAAATCGACACGCAGGTCACCCGCCATCGCGAAATGCACATCGCCGCCGATCACCACCGGGTTGCGGATTTTGCGCTCACTGATGAAACGCAGCAGTTTTTCGCGCGCCGCCGGATAACCGTCCCAGCCGTCGGTATAGACCACGCGCTCATTGCCCGGTCCGCGATCGGCCTGACCCATCAGCGTGGTCTGCGCAATGATGTTCCAGCGCGCGGTCGATTGTGTCAGCGCCATTTCCAGCCATTGTTCCTGCGCCGCACCCAGCATCGAGCGGCCCGGCTGCAGGCGTTCCGGGCATTCCAGCACATTGACCTGGTTGCCGCCGCCGCGTCCCGGGCGCGGGCAAGGCTGGTAATCGCGGTACTGGCGCAGGTCGAGCAGCTGGATGCGCGCGAGATTGCCCATCGCATGTGTGCCGTAGATTTTCATGTCCGGCCCGCCGGCATAAGTGCCCGGCGGCAGCGGCATGTGTTCGTAATACGCCTGGTAGGCCGCGGCGCGGCGCAAGAGAAAGGCCTCCACCGGATCCAAGTCCTGCGAACGGTCGCGGGCGTAATCGTTGTCGACTTCGTGATCGTCCCAGGTCACCAGCCAGGGACAGGCGGCGTGCGCGGCCTGCAGATGCGGATCGAGTTTGTACTGCGCATAACGGTTGCGGTACTCGGCCAGCGTCTGCGGCTCCGGGATGTGATGCTCGCGTACCTTGTTGCGGCTGCCCCAGGAACTCTCGTAAATGTAGTCGCCGACATGCACCACAAAATCGAGCGGCTGCTGTGCCATGTCGCGATAGGCCGCGTACTGGCCGTGTTCATAGTGCTGGCAGGAGGCAATCGCAAACGCGAGTTTGCCGCGCGCATCGTCGGCGGCTGGTGCAGTGCGCGTGCGGCCGGTGGCGCTGACCGCATCACCTGCCATGAAGCGGTACCAGTACCAGCGCGACGGTTCCAGGCCGCGCGCCTGCACATGCACCGCATGCGCGGACTGCGGCGTGGCGACCACTTCACCGCGATCAATGATTTTGCCGAAACGCGGGTCGGCGGCAATCTCCCAGCGCAGCGCCACCGGCGCCTCCGGCATGCCGCCGCCGTTCAGCGGATCGGGCGCGAGGCGTGTCCACAACACCACCGAACCGGGTTGCGGATAACCGGAGGCTACACCCAGTGAAAAAGGGTTTTGTGTGAAGCGCGGCTGGGCGATGCCCCGCGTTGTCGGCAGGGCCAGTGCGGCGGAGAGCGCGGCGCTGCGGAGCAGGAAACTGCGGCGGGTGTTGTGCATGGTGATGCGAGCTTAACGCGGCAGGGTGACCGGGGGACTACAGCGGGTGTTGTGATGGTGAGCGGGAGTGTTTTTGTGGGAGCCTTCGGGAATTCATGTAAATATTTGATTTTATTTATTATTTTGCAAACCAGCCTAGGCGGGTGGCCGGTTGCGGGGAACTGGTTATGATGCGCACTGACCGGGTGCAAAACGTCAACTAATGCAGTTAGAGCGAACCGAGGCCGAGCGAGACCTACCATATGAAACTAAAAGAAGCGCGCGACGCGATCAATACCCACGTCAAGGACCTCATCGAGTTGTGCCCGCACTGTGGTGCCAAAGCACACATCGAAGCCTTGTGGAACGAGTGTCACAAACTTCGGAACAATGACGTGGAGTTTTACGTAATTTTCAGATGCAAGCCGTGCCGCAAACTCCTCCTGAAAACGTTCTTCCTCAGGCAGAACCCTTATAGCGGTAACGAGGATCTAGAGATCAAGGGTTGGACTGAGATATTCCCAGCGTCTTTAGATGACCAGCTCAACAAAGAGGAAAAAGAATTTATTCCTAGCGAAATTCTTTTGGACTATCAAGAGGCGTTGAAATGCAAAGCGATATCAGCCAACCGAGCTGGATGCGCAATGTTTCGGAGGTCTCTGCAGGGCGCCCTCGTTAATCTCGGCGCGGATCCAAGGCTTGATCTAATTAAGCAAATTGAGTCTTTGGATAATTTGCCGAAAGACATCAAAGATTGGGCGCACCAGATTCGGATATTTGGCAACTGGGGGGCTCATCCGGACAAGGACAATTTGAAGGATATCGATAGTGGTGACGTTGCTGAAGCACATGACTTCACGTCGAAGTTTCTTCTCTACATGTTCATCATGCCTGAGAAGGTTAAGCTATCCCGCGAAAAGAGGAAAAAGAAGACCAATAGCGGCACCACTGGAAAGGCCGGTGGGGCTGAGAAGGACGGATGAGGTCCGGCGATTGCATGGTTCGCTCTAACCCCTTGGTGCAGTCCGACGCGCATGACGTCGTGCGCGGCTGACCAAAACCGTTAGGTACCAAACCGGGAATTGGTAAATGCCAAAATTTAACGAAATTGCAGACCCATCCGAACGGGCGTCAAAGATCAATTATGTAAATGAACTTTGGGCTAATTGGAGAGATATTCGCTCGCAAACCCTGAAAAGAATCACCAACTATCTGTTCGTATTAAACACGGGTGCGCTACTAGCCTCGCTGACCTACGTCGCAACAAAATCGGCCAATTCATATCTTCATTTTTCAATCTGGCTTTTTTCGGCCGGCACATTTTTAATCGTGTTGCACGCGACCTTTGATTACTACGTTACCGAGAACAGCTTCGCTTCTTATCGTAATAATGTAGAGAAGTTATTTAGCAACGAAATTGAGTGGGCAGTGTTTGTCGACCGTAATGAAAAACCAGTTCCATATGACTGGTTGCTTCACACACTTGGTTGGCTGAGTGGTCTTTTATTTTTTGTTGGGCTCGTTGTGGGTGTGTTGCAAATTAATGGCACCTAACTCAAACGTTAATGGCCCATACGACTTTGTCATCCCAGCCGCGGATCCAGGTTGGCGTTTGCCGCCAGCGCGCGGTAAGGATGTGCCCGCAGCACGGCGTCATCGAGTTCGATGCCGATGCCCGGCGTGTCCGGCACTTCAAAGCAGCCGTTGACCAGTTTCGGCCGGAAGCCGCCGACGACATCAAAATACAATGGGCTCTCCGCCAGCTGGTATTCGAGGATCAGGAAGGCGGGTGCTACGGCGCAAAGCTGGATGCTTGCCATGTTGCACACCGGTCCGCTCGGGTTGTGCGGCGAGAAACCGGTGTCGTGCGCGGCGCAGAGCGCGGCGATGTTGAGCATCTCGGCGTAACCACCGGCGTATTTGATGTCGGGCATCACCACGTCGAGCAATCCGTCCGCGACAAAGGGTTTGAAGCCGGCGGCTGCGACCTGGCGTTCGGCGCCGGCCAGTTTCATGCCGCTGCGGGCGGTCTCGGCATGGATGCGGCTGATTGCGGCAAAGCCGTCCGGGTTTTCCGACACCGGGCATTCCAGCCAGTACAGTTTCGCCGCCTGCAGTTCGTGTATCAGCTGCAATGTGCCGGGCTCGTCGAAGCGCCAGTGGCAGTCGACCATGATGCCGATGTCGGGGCCGACGGCGGCGCGGATCGCGTAGATGCGTTCAATGCCGAGCCGGGTCAGGCGTTTGAGTTCGGCGGCATCGGGGTGGTCGGGGTAGACGCCGTCGAAGGGGGCGATTTTGACGGCGGTGTATCCCGCAGCAACGGCATTGCCTGCGGCGAGGGCGATGCCGGCGGGGGAGCGGTCACGCGCGCCGCGGTTGATGTTGGCGTAAACGGGTACCGCTTTGCGCGCTGCCTTGCCCGACAGCAGTTGATGCACCGGCACCCCGGCCAGTTTGGCGCGCAGGTCGGTGACCGCCTGCTCAGTGGCGCTGGCGACCGAACTGGCCACCAGGCCGCCCGGTGAATGCGGATAGACGCGCAGCAACGGCATCACCGCATCCAGGGATTTGCCCTGCACTGCCGTGCGCAGATTGTCCGCCACCGCCAGTTGCGCCGTCTCCCAGCCGTTGAGGGAGGCCTCGCCGAGGCCGGTCATGCCGTTTTCCGCGGTGACGCGGATGAAAAACCAGTTGGTCTTTTCCGAAACGTTGAGGATCAGCGCTTCGAACTGCGCAATGTTCATGCTCAGTCCACCCGCGCGCCGGAGGCCTGCACCACCTTCGCCCACTTCGCGATATCGGTTTTCATCACCGCGGTGAATTCCTCCGGGGTGCTGCCGATGACTTCGCCGCCGTCTGAGGCGATGCGTTTTTTCACTTCGTCGTTGCGCAGGCTTTTGACGATTTCGGTGTTGAGCTTGAGGATGATCTCGCGCGATGTGCCGGCCGGCGCGAGCACGCCGTACCAGGCGGTCGCCGCATAACCGGGCAATCCGGATTCGGCAATGGTGGGCAGATCCGGAACCGCGGCAGAGCGTTTCGATGTGCTGACCCCCAGCGCTTTCAGCCGGCCGCTTCTGACATGGGGCAACGCCGGCGGCAAATTGAGGATGGCCATGGATATTTCACCGGTCATCACGCCGAGCACTGCAGCCGGCGCGCCCTTGAACGGCACATGCACGAGTTTGATGCCGGCCATGGTGCGGAACATCTCGCCCGACAGATGCGCCGTGCTGCCGTTGCCGCCGGAGCCGAACGTCAGTTCGCCCGGGCGCGCTTTGGCCAGGGTGATCAGGTCTTTCGCGGATTTCACCGGCAGCGACGGATGCACGATCAGGATGTTGGGCGCCGAGGACACCAGCGCCACCGGTGCGAAGTCCTTCAGCGGATCGTACGGCAGCTTGCTGTAGAGGCTGGGGTTCACCGAATGTGAACCGGCGTTGCCCATGATCAGTGTGTAGCCGTCGGGCGGAGCTTTCGCCACGGCCTCGGAACCGATGATGCCGCCCGCGCCCGGCCGTGCCTCGACGACGACCGTCTGGCCCCAGGCTTCCGTCAGTTTTTGCGCGATGGTGCGCGCCATGATGTCGGGTCCGCTGCCGGGCGCCGAGGGCACGATCATGCGGATCGCTTTTGCCGGATACTGCGCGGGATTCTGGGCGGCGGCTGTGCCGACGGCCAGAAGGGCAGGCAGCACCGCGTTTATTATTGATGTTCTGCGCATGACGGTTCTCCCCCGGTTTTTCAATGATCTTAGCATGGTGAAATTTCATGTGATCGGCATCCGCTGCGGGTTTGCCGGGATGTGGTTAGACTGGTGGTTTCGCGGAAAGAGAATGTTCATGCGGCAGTGGCTGGCATTAAAAAACCTTCCAAGTCTCGTCCTGTGGCTTGTGGTGTGTTTTGTTGTTGCAGCGATTGCCAGCGCGGCTTCGATCAACGCCGGCCCGTTCTATCTGCAACTGCTGCGGCCGGAGTGGGCGCCGCCACCGGGGGTATTCGGCCCGGTGTGGTCCGTGCTCTACGCGATGATGGGCATCGCGGCGTGGCTGGTGTGGCGCGAGGCCGGATTTCGCGCGGCGCGTGCCGCGCTGGTGCTGTTCCTGGTCCAGCTGGCGGTCAATGCACTGTGGTCGTGGCTGTTTTTTGCCTGGCAACGCGGCGCGCTGGCCTTTGTCGACATCCTGCTGTTATGGGTGCTGATTGCCGGCACCGTGATCACCTTCTGGCGGGTACGGCCGCTGGCCGGTGCATTGCTGCTGCCCTATTGGCTGTGGGTGAGTTTTGCCGCGGTATTGAACTATGCCGTCTGGCAGCTCAATCCCCGGCTCCTGGGCTGAGTACCGTGAACAGGGGCTGACGATGAAGGACCTTGTCGGTGTCGCCGAAATGATCCGCGGCGCGCGCATCCGCGCCGGGAAATCCCGGACTGAAGCCGCCGCGCACATCGCGCTGAATCCGGCCTGGTATGAGGATCTGGAGCAGCGCGACGGTGAACTCGCGGCAACACTGACGCTGTTTCAGGGCGTGGCGCTGGCGGAGTTGTTTGGCGTGCATCTCGCCGACCTGTTTGGTGAAACCGTGCCGGTGGAGGAGCGTTTGGCCTTGCCGGATTTGCCCGACCGCATCCGCGCGCATGTGGCGGCGACCGGCATTACGCTGGATCAGTTTGAGCGGCAACTGGGCCGGGAACTGGGGCCGTTCATGGACGCGCCGGTGCTACTGGCCACCGAATTGCCGATTGCTTTTTTCCAGGCGCTGGCTGAAGCGCTGAGGGTGCACTGGCTGTTGCTGGTGCCGGATGCGCCCCGGCCTGAATCCTGATTTAGACTGTGGCTGTGGCGTCGTGATATCAACCTTGAGCAAGGGGGAAATGCGATGAGGACATTCAGTGATTCATTGCAGCGGTGTGTGCTGCTGGGCATTCTGCTGGTGGTGGCTGTGCCGGTGCCGGCGGCGGATGCGCCGAAGTCGAAAGACCACCCGCTGCTGACGCGGTACCCGGATTCGCGCATTACCGAATACACCAAAAACTACAATGCGGTGGAATTCAAGGTCGGCGCCAAAGGCAGCCCGGCAAAGCCCCAGTCGATAGAGGGCGATGCCACGGTGATCCGTTATTTTTACAACAAGCCGGACAAACAGCCCAGTGCACTGGAGCTGATCCGCAATTACCAGAATGCGATCAAGACCATCGGCGGCGAGGTGGTGTACGAGCGTCTGCCGCGCGATTCCGACGGCGGGGAAACCACGCTCAAGGTGACGACCGGCGGCAAGGATGTCTGGGTGCGGGTCGAGCCCGACATCTTCGGCGCGCCGACGCAAAGCTACAAACTGTCGATCGTCGAGGTCGCTGCCATGCAGCAGGTGGTCACCGCCAACAAGCTGCTCGACGAGCTGAACCGCAACGGCTATATCGCGCTGTACATCAATTTCGACACCGGCAAGGCTGAGCTGAAGGCCGACGGCAAGGCAACGGTGGCCGAGATCGCCGCCATGCTGAAATCGGCGCCTGCGCTGAAAATTGCGATCGAAGGCCATACCGACAATGTCGGCCAGGCGGCGACCAACAAGACGCTTTCCGAGAAACGCGCGCAGAGCGTGATGGCGGCCATCGTCGCGGCGGGTATTGATGCAAAGCGGCTGTCAGCGGCGGGATTCGGTCAGGAGAAACCGGTTGCCGACAACCGCAGTGAAGAGGGGCGGGCGAAAAACCGCCGCGTGGAGCTGGTGAAAAAATAACCGGGCCCGGCGATGACCATCGACTGGCGCAAATACTGGTGGCAACCCGGCTTCGCGTTGGCGTTTTTTGCGGTGGGCCTGCCGTACTGGCTGATCCCGTACAACAAGCTCAACCTGCCCAGTGCCCTGCTCGGCGCGGAACTCGCCGTGGTGTTTGCGGTGGCGGTGCTGGCCCGGGTGTATTCCGGAAAATCCTTGATGCGTGTTGTGATGGTGATGGGCGCGGCAGTGCCGGCGGTGGTCATGGCGCGGGTGGTGGTCGATGGTGTGCTGGATTACAGCGCCCACAACCTGTGGCCCTTCGAACTGGTGATCGCGATTCTGGTCGGCGCTGCGGTGGCCGTGCCGGGCGCGCTGATCGGCAGCGTGGTGTTGTGGCTGTCACGTAAAGAGCCGGATGATGGGCAAGCCGGTTAACAACCTGCTGCCGTATGCCGTCTCCTTCATCGCCGGGCTGGCGATTTGCCTGTTCATCACGGTGACCTCGGGGCGCAGGGAGGCCTGGGATGCGCCGATTTATTTCAGCATCGGCATTCCGGCGATGTGCGTGGTGATTTTTGTGCTGGCTTATTTCTTCCCGCAGCGCGCCTGGCGCTGGGTGCTGAGCATGGCCCTCGGGCAATCGCTGGCGATGGTGCTGGGGGGCGGATCAGCGTCGTTGTGGCCGCTGGCGATCATCGCGATGACGGTGGTGTCGATCCCGCAGTTCATCGTTGCCATGATCGCCAGCAGCATTGCAAAAAAAAGGGCGCCGCCGGACGAACCGGTGCCGTAACCGTGTCGCATACCCTGAACATCATCGGCCCGGGCCGTGTCGGGCGCACGCTGGGGGCATTGCTGCAGCGTGCCGGACTGTGCGCGGTGCAGGATGTGCTGAGTGCGGAAATCGCCACCGCCGAATCCGCGGTGGCCTTCATCGGCGCCGGTCGCGCGGTGCGGGTGCTGCGCGAGATGCGTGCCGCCAACCTCTGGCTGCTGACGCCGCCCGATGCGGCGATTGAGTCTGTCGCGACCGCGCTGGCCGCCACTGGCCGGTTGCGCGCCGGCGATGTGGTGTTTCATTGCAGCGGTTCGCAGGCCTCAGGCCTGCTTGCACCGCTGTCCGTTGCGGACACGCTGATCGCCAGTGTGCATCCACTGAAAAGTTTTGCTGATCCGGCGACGGCGGCGCAGACCTTCAGAGGTACGTACTGCGCAGCTGAAGGTGATGCGGCGGCGCTGGCCGTGCTGACGCCGTTGTTTGAGCAACTCGGTGCGCAAGTCGCGGTGATCGATCCCGCCGGCAAGACGCTGTATCACGCAGCGAGTGTATTGGTGTGCAATGACCTGACCGCATTGATGGAGGCGGGGCTGCGCGCGTATGAACGGGCGGGCATCAAGCGCGACACTGCGCAAAGGATGATGGAACCTTTGGTGCGCGAGACGCTGGACAATGTTTTTGCGCTGGGCACCGTGCGCGCGCTGACCGGGCCGGTGGCACGGGGGGATGCCGGGGTGCTGGCGCGGCAGCTCGCGGCACTCAACACACTGGATCCGCGCATTGCCGAGGCCTATCGCGCGCTGAATCAGATCGCGCTCGATCTGGCGCGGGCGCAGGGCGGGGCATCGGCTGCGGCGCTGGACGCCGTTGAGCAGATTTTAAAAAATATGAATAAAAACAATAACTTATAATATATCCCCAGAGGGTGGACCCCAGGCAGTTGGCAAGCGGTCGCTTGTTACAATCAAGCGATGAACAAACCACTGACTGCTGCAGCGGTAGCGTCTACGGTCACCGCACCGCCAGCCACTGACACGCTGGACGCGATCCGCGCGCAAGTCCTGCGCGGCATCGCGCTCAACCGCGAACCCGGTTATCACTTCGCCGGAAATTTCCTCGATCTGTCGTACGACCATGTCGGCACCGATTACACCGCATTGTCGGTGGATGTCGCGCCGCATTGTGCCGAGGCCGACGGACAACTCAATCTGTCGGGCCTGGCGATCCTCGCCGATCTGGTGACGGCTGCCGCGGTGCGTGCGGGTCTGCCTTCGCATACCCGGCTGGCGACGGTGACCATGAACCTGCAGTTCACCGGCGCTGCGCGCAGTGGACGACTCTCGGGGCGCGGGGCGATGCACGGTTTTGTGCAGGGCGCGGCCGGACGCCAGGGCGTCAGCACCATGGACATCCGCAACGATGCGGGCCTGATCTGCACCGGCACTGCGACCTTCATGGTGCTGAAGCCGCCGAAGGGTGTGGAGCTGCATCCGGTGCCGCATCGTCGTCGTGGTGAAAATCCGACTCCGGAGATTCCCGGCGGCAGGCTGCATCCCGATGAGAAAAAAATACTGGCCACGGCCGACGCCGCAATCACCGAGGTGCGCGCCCATGGCGGCTCGTTCATCCAGCGTTTCTGGGGTGTGCAGGCGAAACATGTCGCGGGCGCCGCCCAGTCGACGGTGAAAAACGGCCCGCATATCGGCAACCGGGTCGGCCATGTGCAGGGCGGCATCCTGCTCGGGCTCGCCGCCGAGAACGCGCTTGCGGCGCTGACCCCGCACTGGTCGCTGACCGCGCTGTCGGCCTGGTACATCAGTCCCGGTGAAGGTCGTGCACTGAAAATCAAATCAAAAGTCGTGCATCACGGCCGGCTGATCGCGGTGGTGCGCACTGAAGTGACCTGTCGCGGCAAGGACGGCCGGTCGCGCAAGGTGTTTGAGCTGATGACCACCCACGCCTGCAAGGCCGAATAAACAATGGCGCTGCGCACACTGTCGGGAAAACATGCCGATGCGCGCAAGGGGCGCGGTGCGGGGGTCAATCCCGAGGGGCGCTTCGAGCAGGTCGAGCGCGAAGCCTTTGATGACGGCTGGCAGACCGGCACGGATGAAGAACCCGTCGCGTTGAAGACCGTGGTCACTGACGAACGCACAAAGTCGATCCTCTCGCGCAATGATTCGCCGGACATTCCGTTTGCGCAGTCGATCAATCCCTACCAGGGCTGCGAACACGGCTGCATCTATTGTTATGCCCGGCCCAGCCACGCCTATCGCAACCTGTCGCCGGGGATTGATTTCGAAACGCGGATTTTTGCCAAGACCAACGCGGCGGAACTGCTGCGCAAGGAACTGTCCAGAACCGGCTATAAATGCGAACTGATTGCGCTGGGTGCGAATACCGATCCGTACCAGCCGGCGGAACGCGAGCGGCGCATCACCCGCGGCATTCTGGAAGTCTGCGCCGAATTCAACCAGCCGGTGGGCATTGTCACCAAAAATGCGCTGGTCGAGCGCGATATTGATATTCTCGCGGCGATGGCGAAAAAAGGGCTGGCGGAAGTGTTCGTGTCGGTGACCACGCTGGACCATGAACTGGCACGACGCATGGAGCCGCGCTGCACGGCGCCCTTGCGGCGCCTGCAGGCGGTGCGCACGCTGGCGGAGGCGGGGATCCCGGCGGGCGTGATGGTGGCGCCGGTGGTGCCGTTTCTGAACGACCACGAAATCGAGGCCATCGTCGGGGCCGCGGCAGCGCATGGCGCGCAACGTGCAGCCTATATCCTGATGCGCCTGCCGTACGAGGTCAAAACCCTGTTCCGCGACTGGCTGGAACGGCATTACCCGCTGAAGGCCGCGCATGTGATGAGCCGGGTGCAGGCGATGCGCGGCGGGCGCGACAACGATCCCGAATTCGGCAGCCGCATGCGCGGCGCCGGTGAGTTTGCCGATCTGCTGAAACAGCGCTTCAGCGTCGCCTGCAAAAAAGCCGGCCTCAACCAGGCGCGTCGCGGCGAGGGCGGCCGGCGCGACACCACGCAATTCCGCGTGCCGGGCGCGGCAAAACAGGGCAGCCTGTTTTGAAAACGGGAAATGCCCTTGATCGACTGTGTTTCGAGCGGCCGCATCTTGCGTGATATGGACCAGCCGCCGTCCTGGTACCGGCAGGCTGCGGCAGCCCTGACCACTCATCAGTATCTTAAAAGCATGGGCACGATGCTGTTTATTACCGTTTTTTTTGGCGCCTACTTTTATGTGCTCAAGAACCCGGCCCATCCGGTCACGGTGATGCCCGTGACCGCGCTCGATCGGCTGATTCCTTTTCAGCCGCCGGCGTTTTACATTTACATAAGCTTGTGGGTCTATGTCTCCCTGCCGCCGGCGCTGCCGGCCTCACGCAGTGAGCTGTATGGTTATGGCGCGGCCATGGCGGCCACCTGCCTCGCGGGTCTGGGCATTTTCTATTTCTGGCCCACGGCAGTTCCTGCGCCCGATGTCGACTGGACGCGTTATCCCGGCATGGAATTTCTGAAAAACCTGGACGCCGCGGGGAATGCCTGCCCGTCGCTGCACGTGGCCACGGCGGTTTTTTCAGGGATCTGGCTGCACCATCTGCTGCGGCGTTTTGGCGCTCCGCTGCCGATACATATCATCAATGGAGTATGGTGTGCCGGTATCGTTTATTCCACCCTGGCCGTACGCCAGCATGTGGCCGTGGATGTCCTCGCCGGCCTGGTGCTTGGCGGTCTCGCGGGTTGGCTGTCGTTGCGGCATCGTTTGCGGGCGGGCACGGGCGATAAGATGCAAATCCCGTCCGTTTAGTCCGGACTTGTACTTCGAGTTTTGTAGAATCCACATTTAACCAGGCTGGTTTCGCCTTGACCCCCCTCTGGCTTTCCCATTTCACTGCCACCAGCAGCATCGGCTGCGGTCTTGAACAGACGCTGGCTGCGCTGCGCGAGTGCCGCAGCGGTCTCGCGCCGTGCAGCTTTGATACCGTGGATCTGGCGACGGTGATCGGCGAGGTGACGGGGGTGGATGCGGTGAGTCTTCCCGCGCACCTGGCCGATTTTGATTGCCGCAACAACCGGCTGGCGCTGCTGGGATTGATGCAGGACGGTTTTGATGAGGCGGTGCGCGCGGCCATCGCCAGATACGGTGCGCAACGCGTGGGTGTTTTTCTCGGCACCAGCACGGCCGGCATCCTGCAGACCGAGCTGGCGTACCGGCGCCGCGATCCGCAGACCGGCGCCTTGCCCGCGGATTTCATTTACGGCACGACGCACAACGTTTTTTCCGTGGCGGACTTCACGCGTCGTTATTTCGGATTGACCGGGCCGGCTGTCGTGGTGTCCTCGGCCTGCTCATCCAGCGCCAGGGTGTTTGCTTCGGCGCGACGCATGATGGCCTCCGGCCTGATTGACGCGGCCGTGGTCGGCGGCGTGGATACGCTGTGCCTGACGACGCTGTACGGGTTCAACTCGCTCGGCCTGATGTCCGCAGAAGCCTGCCGTCCGTTTGATGCGCAGCGCAACGGCATTTCGATCGGTGAGGCGGCGGCTTTTGCCTTGCTGGAACATGCCCCGCGGGATCCGGATGCTGATGCGGTGCTGCTGCGCGGCACGGGCGAATCGAGTGATGCCTATCACATGTCATCACCGCATCCCGAAGGTCTGGGCGCACGTTTGGCCATGGAGAGCGCGCTGAACATGGCGGGTTTGCAGCCGGCGGACATCACCTATATCAATCTGCATGGTACTGCGACGCCCAGCAACGATGCCGCCGAGTGCAAGGCGGTGCAGCATGTATTCGGCACGCGCACGCCCTGCAGTTCGACCAAGGGCGCGACCGGTCATACCCTGGGGGCGGCCGGCGGCGTGGAGGCGGTGATCTGCGCGCTGGCACTGCAACATGGACTGCTTCCCGCCGGATTGAACACCCGGCAGCTCGACCCGGCCCTGGAACTCGATTATTTGCTGGAGAACCGCGAACAGCAGGTAAAACATGTGCTCAGCAACTCATTCGGTTTTGGTGGCACCAACTGCAGCCTGATTTTTTCCAGAGCAGGATAGATGCACACGCTTACCGCATACATTGAAGGTATCGGCCTGCTGGGCCCCGGTTTCAACAACTGGCCGGACGGCCAGGCGGTGCTGCGCGGTCAACAGACCTACCAGCCCGCCAGGACCGTGCTGCCGCTGCCCGCGCTGCTGCCAGCGGCCGAGCGCCGGCGCAGCGGCGTGATCGTCCGGCTGACGCTCGCCACCGGGTTGGAAGCCATCAATTCGGCGGGACTGGATGCGGCCACCTTGCCCATGGTGTTTTCCGCGTCCGGCGGCGACGGCGAAAACTGCCATGCCATCTGTGAAATGCTCGCTTCGGATGACCGGCAGATTTCTCCGACGCGTTTTCACAATTCCGTGCATAACGCCGCTGCAGGTTACTGGAGCATTGCCACCGGCGCGATGTCGCCATCCACTGTCCTCGGCGCCTTTGATGCCTGCTTCGGTGCCGGTCTGCTGGAAACGTTGACGCAGGTCGTGGTCGATGACACGCGCGTGGTTTTTCTGGCCTGCGACAGCAGTTATCCGGAGCCCTTGCACAGCGCCCGGCCCATACCCGACGCGTTTGGTGTTGCGCTGGTCATCGCGCCGCAACGCAGCCCATGCACGCTGGCGAAAATCGCCGTCAGCCTGACGGATGCGGACGCAGACCGGCTGGCAGATGCTGCACTGGAGCGCCTGCGCAGCACGATCCCCGCCGCGCGCGGTCTGCCGCTGCTGCGCGGCCTTGCGCTGGGTGGTGGGCACCGCATGGTGCTGGATTATCTGGACAGTACGCGGCTTGAGGTCATGATCAAGCCATGAACAAGGCCGCGCTGGATCACGCCTGGATTGCGCGGCATATTCCGCATCAGGGCGGCATGTGCCTGCTCGATGGCGTCGAAACCTGGGATGAGCGGGGCATCCGCTGCCGCGCCGTCAGTCACCGCGCCACGGACAACCCGCTGCGCGCGCATGGCCGGCTCGGCGCCGCCTGCGCGATCGAATATGCGGCGCAGGCGATGGCGGTGCACGGTGCTTTGCTCGCTTCGCCCGACAGTGTTGCGCCGCGCTTCGGTTACCTGGTCAGTGCGCGCGGCGTGCGTCTGCTGGTGTCACGCCTGGACGATATTGCGGACGATCTGCTGGTTGCAGCGGTCTGCACGACACGCAGTACCAACAATGTCATTTATCAATTCAGCATCCATGCGGCGGCACGCCTGCTGGCGGAAGGACGTGCCACGGTGGTGCTGAATGCCGATCCATCGATTGCGGAGGACCCATCATGAAAAAAGCCCTGGTTACCGGCGGCAGCGGCGGCATCGGCGCCGCCGTCTGCCGTCGCCTCGCCGCCGATGGCTGTCACGTTTATATCCACGCCAACAGCGGATTAAAGGCTGCGCAGGCGCTGGCTGATGCCATTCGTGCGGATGGCGGCAGCGCGGAGGTGCTGGTGTTTGATGTCACTGACGGAACTGCGGTGGCAGATGTACTGTCGCCCCTGGTCGCCGAGCAGCCGATCCAGATCCTGGTCAACAATGCGGGCATCCACGACGATGTGGTGTTTCCCGGCATGAGTGCCGGACAATGGCACCGGGTCATGGATGTGTCGGTGAACGGTTTTTTCAATGTCACCCAGCCGCTGATGATGCCGATGATCCGCAGCCGCTGGGGGCGCATCATCAATCTGTCTTCAATCGCCGCGCTGACCGGCAATCCGGGGCAGGTCAATTACGCCGCGGCCAAGGGGGCGCTCAATTCGGCGACCAAATCGCTGGCGCGGGAAGTGGCCAGCCGCGGCATTACCGTCAACGCGGTCGCCCCCGGGATTATCGACACGCCGATGAGCGCCTCCGCGTTCGATGCCGCGGAAATCGCGCGCCTGGTACCGATGAAGCGGACGGGCAGCCCGGCGGAAGTGGCGGATCTGATCGGGTTTCTGGTATCGCCGCAGGCGGCCTATATCACCGGACAGATCATTTCCATCAACGGCGGCATGATCTAGTTAACAGACCCTAACGAAGCAGGTCGACATCGGAACTCCGCCCGCCCTGTAATTTGAATCGTTCTGCCGCGCGTTTTGCCAGCAACACCGGCAAGCGCAACACAAAGCCGATAAACAGACGTGTGTGCATCCACGTCAGCAACAGGTTGTCGCGCAGGTAGCGGAAATGCGAAACCCCGCCCTCGTCAGGGCGGAAGTAGCGCACTGCAGCGGGCAGGTTGACCGGTTTGATCCCGAGCCAGCACAGGCGCACCACGGCCTCCGGATCAAAATCGAAGTGGCGCATCCACAGCTGGTTGCGCATGACCAGCCGCAATGCCGCGACCGGATACACGCGGAACCCGAACAATGAGTCGCCGATGCCGGCCCACAGCGTTTCGAGGTTGGCCCACCAGTTTGAGATGCGCCGCCCTTTGACCCGCAGGCTGGGCGCACTGGCATCAAATACCGGTACGCCGAGGATCATCGCGCCAGGCTGTGCGGCGGATTCCGCCATGAACGCCGGAATGCGTTCCGGCGGATGCTGGCCGTCCGAATCCATGGTCAATACGTGGCTGAATCCCGCCTTGGCTGCCTGCTCGAGGCCGTGTAGTACTGCGGCGCCTTTGCCCTGGTTGCGCGGCAGAACGAGCACGCGCAGGCCGGCATCCTGCGCTGCCATCGCCAGCAGGACTTCGGCCGTGCCATCGGTGCTGCCGTCGACCACGATCCAGACGGGGTTCCAGTACTGGCGTGCCGCGCGTACGGTTTCATGGACCATGGGGCCGGGGTTATAGCTGGGGATCAGAACGAGATGGGTAGTCGAGGCGGGGGTCATGACGGTGAGTGCGAGGCAGGTCGGGAGATGTGATCGGTTTGCGTGTGCAGCGAGCCGGCCGGGTAAAACGCCGAGTCTTTTATCAGCTCATGCGCAAAGTAGTGTTCCAGTTCAAGCATGAAGCGCCGGGTGTGCTGCGGCGGATCGAAGCGTCGCCCCAAGCGTACCCGATAATGAATCGGCATGGGTGGTTTGCGGAACAGCGGCCAGCCTTTGCTCAGATACCGCGAGTCGGTTTCTATCAGTATGGTCTGCACGGGCGCCTGGGCATGGAGCGCGATCAGGCTGATGCTGCCTTTGAGCGGGTTGATCGGGCACGAGGTGGTGCGGGTGCCCTCCGGGAACAGCAGCAGATGACTGCCGTCATCAAAATCCAGGCTGGCCAAACGTATCATGCGGCGCACCGGTTCATTGCGGATATAATGCGCCAGTCGTGCCCCCGCACCGAGAAAAACATTGTTCATCAACTCCGCCTTGAGCACACAGGCCACATTGGGCAGCCGTGATATCACCATGACCGCATCCAGCAGGCAGGGATGATTGGGGGCGATGATGACCGAAGGTCCGTCACGCAGTGCGTCTAGTGCTTCCAGATCAAAGCTGAAGCGTCGCGACAGGCTGAGAGTGGCCAGGAAAAACCGGAATATCATCATGATGGCGTAACGTCCCAGCGCCCGTCCCCGGGATGCTGGCAGCAGCAGGAAAAGGATCATCGCAAACGGGGTCCAGGCGAGGCACAATATGCCGAGCCAGGCCACACCGAGATAAATCACCAGAAAGTCATAAACATTCAGCAGTATTCGCAATGCGGCGCGCATGTTCAGTTCCGCCGTTCGGATGGGACTGACAGCGGCTGCGCCGCCGTGGCTTCGATTTCCAGCAGCAGATCCCGGCGGCACACGTCAGCCTGCAGGTAGACCGCATTCAGCGCGCCGCCCACGCAGCGCGTCAATTCCTTGCGAATCTGCGCCAGATCGGCGGGTTGGCGCACATAGACCCTGTAATGCAAGCCGGCAAGATCGAAGCCGGACCGGCTGGACAGGCGGTTCGCTTCAGCCAGCACCGCTTTGATATTGGTCATGGTCTCGCGGGTCTGGGCCACGACATCGGCAGGGTGCAGGGTGGCATGGCCGACCACACTGGCGGTGCCGGATATGAATAAAACCTCCTCCTGTTCCAGGTTGACCAGGCAGGCGCGCGAAAACGTCGGACTGCGCGGGCCATATTCCGGCGGATATTCGTAAGCGCTGGTCTGACGCGGGTTCTCGATGCTCAGCGGTGCGACGCGTCCGGCAAGGAAGGCGATGGTCAGCGGCCCATGAGCCGAGCCCAGCGCGCAGGCCGCGGGGACATTGCCCGTGACATTGCGACCGTGGGCGAGGAAGGCATCCTGCCGTCCTGAGTTGAACTGGCGGTAACGCTCCACCCCGAAGCTGTGGCCATTGATGTCGGCGATGTAGTTCCAGAAACGGAAGGGATGCGGAAAACGCAGGTCGTCGAGCAGTGAAAATATCAGGCGGTAGGCTGACTCGGTGGCTTGATGCAAGGGTGTTTTGCCGGGTGCCGCTTCAAACCCGGTTTCAGGCAAAACAATCAATCCGAACAGGACCTCGTCGTTGTGGCTGTATTGAAGATCGCCACGCCGACCCTGCGTCAGCGGCCCGTTGCCCTGCCAGACTTCGCAGATCGCATCGGGAGCGTCGAGTCTCCGCATGGCGACACGCATGCAGGGAATCTCGAGGCGGTCCGGCGCCTGTTTGTTGCCGGTGTCGGCGGAAAAACAGAAGGCGCCGAGCGCACTGTTTTTCCAGTTTTTCGGTTTATTTATAAATGCCGCTACGGACAGGTTCGGGCCGCGCAGGGAGTGAGCCGTCGGACGCATCATTGTATCGCCGCGCCGGTTTCATCGACCGGCCGGATATTGTTTCTGCGCATCCGCCATGCCTTCAATGTGCGGTTGAAATTGAAAACGGACGTCACATAATAAAAGCCTTTGAATATCAGCAAGGGCATCCCGATCCTGGTTTTTCCGAACACATCCCCGGCCAGCACTGACAACAGGGCCTCTTTGACGCGGAAAAAATTGCGCGGTTCCATGAACATGTTGCGCAGGGTCGGGTTGGTCACCCGGTAAATAAACCAGGAAAAAACTTTCGGACCAACCCGCATCGCCCGGTCAAATTTTTTCAGGGCGGCCGCCGCCTGTTGCGGGTGGCGCAGGCAGGTGTCCACGGCCTCTGCTCCGGCAAAGGCGCTCTGCATGGCGAGCATCACGCCGGAAGAAAATACCGGATCTATGAAGGTGTAGGCATCACCCAGCAGCAGGTAACTGTCGCCGTGGGTGCGGTCGCAGACATAGGAATAATTACCGGCGGCTTCAACCGTTGATATGAGCCGGGCATGTTTCAGGCGCGCGTTTAACGGCTTGCACAATGCAATGGTTTCAAGAAAAAACTGTTCCAGCGTTTTTTTCCTGCGTGTCTTGAGGTAGTGCGGCCAGACCACTGCGCCGACACTGCTTGCCCCGTCGGCCAGAGGGATAAACCAGAACCAGCCGTGTTCAAACCAGTACAGCGTGATGTTGCCCTCGGCCTTGCCCTGGTTGCGCCCGGCCCCGGTAAAGTGGGCGTAGATGGCGGCACTGTTGTGCCTGGTGTTGCGTTGTTTGGCTTTGAAGCGATTGCCGAGAAAGGTGTCGCGGCCTGAAGCATCGATTACAAAACGTGTGCGCACGGTTTCGTTGCTGCCATCATCGTGGCGGGCCTGTACCAGCGCCCCCTCGTTGCCGGGCAGGAAGTTGACGTCCCGTACCAGGCAGCCTTCCGCCACGCGGGTGTTTTTACGGGCAGCATTGCGGATCAGGATTTCGTCAAATTCCGAGCGGCGCACCTGGTAGGCCATGGGCATGGATTTGTCCATGGCCTCGGCAAATTCGAAGGGTTGTTTGTGGTCGTGCCAGGGAGAGACAAACTCGGCGCCCCATTTTTCCATGCCGATGGTTTTGACGGCATCGGCCACGCCGAGCTTGTCCAGCAGCGGCAGATTGGCGGGCAGCAGCGACTCACCGATGTGGAAACGCGGGTGATGCGCTTTTTCCAGCAGGGTGACGCGGTAACCACGCTGCGCCAGCAAAGCCGCGGCGGTCGAACCCGCGGGTCCGCCGCCGATCACCAGCACATCGCAATCCGAAACGCGGGTGACGGGCGATCCGGGTAATGAATTCATGGCGTGATTATCCTGCCAAAAGGCTTTCTGTATCGCCGCTCAGAGGGGGAAAGCAGCCAAACATACCAAAACAGCCGGCTTTCTTATGTGTGTTACCGCACATAAGCGGCCGGAATAATCGTTCCAAAATCGGAGACAATACCGCCTTGTGTGACCGACAGCTTACAATCCTGCTGTCTGAAACGGCATTGCCCGGAAAGGCCGGTCAGCGACGCGCGGTTTGTCGCGTTATATGCCTTGGTCCTTATCGTGAATAAAGCAGATTTTACGCACCATGCAAAATATCCAGAAGCCCGTTGTTTCATCAAGTAGCGCCGAATTGCAGCGCGAAGTGGCCGAATTGCTGATCGAGTGTCTGAATCTCGAGATTGCGGTCGATCAAATCGACCCTGATGCTCCCTTGTATGGCGAGGGTCTGGGGCTGGATTCGATTGACGTGCTGGAGGTCGCCCTGGTGGTCTCCAAGCGTTATGGCATGCAATTGCGTGCCGACAGCGCAGACAATCAGCACACTTTCAGTTCCCTGCGCAGCCTCTCCGATCATATCGCGGCGCAAAGAACCCGCTGATGCTGCTTCGCGTCGCGCGCTGGCTGGGCATCGCCGTGCTGGTGATTGCTTATCCGCTGCTGGCGCATTACACCAATGCATCCGCGCAACACGGCAATCTGGGCGCATTGGTTGCCATTGTTCCCGTGGTATTGGTCGCACTGGTGTTGGCCTGGCGATCAGCACGGCGTCTGCCGATGCTGGTCGCAGTACTGCTGCTTTGTGTCGCGCTGTGGGCCGGGTGGCCGGCCCTGGAACATCACTTCGGAGTGGTTTACTGGCTGCAGAATACGGGCGTGCTGCTTGTGCTTTGCCTTGTTTTTGGCCGCACTCTGGCCGCCGGACAAAAGCCGCTCTGCACCCGCTTCGCAGAGGCGGTGCATGCGCCTCTGACGCCACGGCATGAAATTTATGCGCGGCAGGTTACAGTCGCGTGGACCCTGTTTTTTGCCGCGATGGCATTGATTTCCACCGGGCTTTTTTTTCTGGCGCCGCTCGCCACCTGGTCGGTTTTTGCCAACTTCATGACGCTGCCGCTGGTTGCGCTGATGTTCATCGTTGAATACCGGGTGCGCATCCGGGTATTGCCGCACATGCGGGATACGCACATCCTCGATGCGGTGCGGGCGTTCAAGAACACCCCCGTGCGCTAAGCCGCTCCAGCCGCGCCCATGTCCTTCCTGCCCCTGGTCTCGCATGTTTCCCCGGACGGCATCGTTGCCTGGCGCGCCGATGGCCCCGTCACGCTGCGCCGGTTCCTGGCCGAGGCCCGCCGATTGGCCGGACTTTTTCCGGCAGGCGGTCATTTGCTCAATCTGTGCGGCGACCGTTACCGTTTCAGCGTGGGGCTGGCGGCGGCAATCCTGACCGGCAAAGTCAGCCTGCTGCCGTCCACCCACACACCGGGCGTGGTGCGCCAGATCCGGGAATTTGCGCCGGATGTGTTTTGCCTGACCGACAGCGATGCCGTCGCCGTGGACTTGCCGCGATTGCCTTACCCGGCCATGAACCCTGCGGACGAGACCGGGGCATTCGAGATTCCGCAGATCGAAGCCCGGCAGCGTGTTGCGGTGGTGTTTACTTCGGGATCGACCGGGACGCCGCTGCCGCACGACAAAACCTGGGGCGGGCTGGTCGGCAGTGTGCAGGCGGAAGCAGCCTGTCTGGGGCTGTTGCGCAATGCGCCCTGCACCATTGTCGGCACGGTGCCGCCACAGCATATGTACGGATTCGAATCCACGGTGCTGATGGGCTGGGGCAACGGCCATGCGTTTTCCCATGCCCGGCCGTTTTATCCGGCGGATATCTGCCAGGCACTGGCGAGTGTTCCCGTGCCGCGGGTGCTGGTGTCTTCACCCGCGCATCTGCGCGCCTTGCTCGATGCGGGACTGGCGTTGCCGCAGGTCTCATTGGTGGTATCGGCCACCGCACCCCTGTCCGACCGTCTTGCGCAGAACATCGAAGCGCTGTGCAGTGCCCCGCTGATGGAAATCTACGGCAGCACCGAAACCGGCCTGATTGCGACGCGTCGTCCCACGCAAACCGCGGAATGGCAATTGCTGCCCGGAATAAAACTGACAACGAAAGATGACCGCGTGTACGCCGGTGGCGGTCATATCGAAACGCCGACCGCTTTGAGCGACGTCATTGAGCCGGTTGCAGGCGGAAAATTTTTATTGCACGGGCGAATCGCCGATCTGGTCAACATTGCCGGCAAACGGCATTCCCTGGCCAGTCTCAACCATCTGCTCAACACCATTCCCGGCGTGGTGGACGGCGCGTTTTACATGCCGGACGATAACGGCCATGATCGCATCGCACGGCTGGCCGCCTGCGTGGTGGCTCCCGGACTGGATGCGCCGCTGGTGCTGAAAGCATTGCGCGAGCACATCGATCCGGTTTTTTTGCCGCGCCCCCTGCTGTTTGTCGATGCGCTGCCGCGCAACAGCACGGGCAAACTGCCGCGTGCGGCGCTGCAGGCGCTGCTGCGGCAGCACAACAAACGGAAATCCGGATGAATGACGTTACGCACTGGATTGTTCCGGTGGACCATCCGGCCTTTGCCGGGCATTTCCCCGGCACACCCATACTCCCCGGCGTGCTGCTGCTGGACATGGCGCTGCATGCGATCGCTGTTTCTGCCGGCATCGGGCTGGAGGCCTGCGAGATCGGTGCCGTCAAGTTTCTGAGCCCGGTCGAGCCGGGTGAGACGCTGGAGATCCGGCACAGCCGCGCGGCCGGCGGCACCATCCGTTTCGACATCGTGGCGGGCAAGCGCAGAATCGCCGGCGGCAGCATCGTGCCGGGCGCGGCATGACGGCGGGCCCAAAAGCGGAGCAGGTGGCCGACTGGGCGCATACCCCGGAACGCAGCAACATGTTCCTGCTGCGCGTCATGGTGTGGATTTCGTTGCGCCTGGGACGGCGCGCAGGCCGGGTTGTGCTGCATGGGATCGCGGCTTATTTTTTGCTGTTTGCCCCGGCCAGCCGTCGTGCTTCTGAGCATTACCTGCGGCGGGTGTTTGACCGTGCCCCGGGCTGGCGCGACCAGTACCGGCATTTTTTCACTTTTGCCGCCACCATCCATGACCGCATCTATCTGGTCAACCGCCGTTTCGACCTGTTCGAGTTCGAGGTGCACGGTGAAGACGCCTTGCGCCGGCTGCTGGCCGGCGGCAAAGGCCTGTTCCTGATGGGCGCGCACCTCGGCAGTTTCGAAGTGATCCGCGCCATCGGCTGGAAGTACGCGGATTTGCGCGTGGCCATGGTCATGCATCAGGGGAATGCGCAAAAAATCATCGCCACACTGGCGGCCATCAACCCGCAGGCGACGCAGGACATCATCGGCATGGGGCATGTTGATTCCATGCTCCGCGTGCGGGAGCGTCTGGATGAAGGCAGTGTCGTCGGCATGCTGGCCGATCGCACGCCGGGAGGGGAGGCATTGCATCCCGTGCGGGTTCTGGGGGGCGATACGAATTTGCCCATCGGCCCCTTTCGCATGGCGGCATTGCTGCAGCGCCCGGTGGTGTTCATGACCGGGCTCTATCTGGGCGGCAACCGGTATTCGGTTCATTTCGAGCCATTGGCGGATTTTTCCGCTGTTGCCCGCGATCAACGCGATGCCGCGGTGGAGGCGGCGGTTGTGCGGTATGCCGCGCTGCTTGATCAATACTGCCGCCGGGCGCCCTACAACTGGTTCAATTTTTTTGATTTTTGGCCGTCTGCAAACGTGGAGGGAAAACCGGCGCCATGATGCCGCGATCCTCCCATGCCGTGTTTTTGCGGCGCGCCATGCGACGGGCGTCCGTGACGCTGCTGCTGTTGATCAGCGGCATCACGCATGCTGCCGGGCTGGATATTGACCAGCTGATGCAGGGACTGGCGCAGGTCCGAAACGGTCAAGCCGGTTTTGTCGAGACAAAATACATCGCCATGCTCGACAGGCCGGTGGAATCCTCCGGGGAGCTGTTCTACACCGCACCGGATCGTCTGGAAAAGCGCACGCTGAAGCCGAAGCCTGAATCGATGATCCTCGACGGCGGCACGCTGCTCATCGAGCGCGGCCGCCAGAGGCATTCCCTGCAATTGCAGGATTATCCCGAACTCGCCGCCGTCATTGACAGCATCCGCGGCACACTGGCCGGTGACCGCAGGGCGCTGGAGCGCAGCTACCGGCTCAGCCTGGAGGGCAGCGCTGAGCGCTGGACCCTGCAACTGCTGCCGCTCGATGAGAAAATGCAGGCGGTCATCAAGCGCATCAGTATTGCCGGTGCCCACCACGCCGTGAGCAGCATCGAAATCAACCGGGTTGACGGTGACCGGTCGCTGATGCGCATTGAAAAGCTGTCCGCCCGGTGATGCAGGCGGCAGCCCGGGCAGCGGTTGTGTTGTGGCTGGTGTTTGTCATCATCTGCGGCGTCGTCATCAGCCGCAGCCAGTTCACCACCGATTTGTCGGCTTTTTTCCCGCGCAGTCCCACAGCCGCGCAGCAATTGCTGCTGGATCAGATCCGCGACGGCCTCGCCTCGCGCCTGATTCTGGTCGGCATCGAAGGCGCCGACGCGCCGGCCCGCGCCAAGCTGTCAAAACAAATGGCGCTGCGTCTGCGCGCCGATCCCGCGTTCGTCAGCATCAACAACGGTGAACCGGTCAACAGCGAACGCGACCAGGCCTTCCTGTTTGATCATCGTTATCTGCTGAGCCCCGCGGTGACCCCGGAACGCTTCAGCGTGGACGGCCTTCGTGCCGCCCTTGAAGACAGCATCGACCTGCTGTCTTCGTCGGCCGGATTGCTGGTCAAGTCGCTGCTGCCGCGCGACCCGACCGGTGAAATGGTGCAATTGCTCGGGCAGTTCAACAGCGCTTCCCGGCCGCGGATGATTGACGACGCGTGGGCGTCGCGTGACGGTGCGCGGGCATTGCTGGTGGTGCAGACCCGCGCCAGCGGAGCCGACATCGATGCGCAGCAGGACGCCATGGCGTCTATCCGCAAGGCGTTTGATGCGGCGTCCGCCGCCACGCCTGCAGCCAGCCTGGTGATGACCGGTCCCGGAGTGTTTTCGGTCACTTCACGCGATACCATCAAAAGCCAGGTCAGCCGCCTGTCCGCACTCAGCTTCCTGCTCATCGCGGTGTTGTTATTGCTGCTCTACCGCTCCTTTGTCGCGCTGGCGCTGGGTTTTTTGCCGGTCATCACCGGCGTGCTGGCGGGGGTCGCAGCAGTGAGCCTGGGTTTCGGCACAGTGCATGGCATAACACTGGGTTTTGGCACCGCATTGATCGGGGAGGCGGTGGATTATTCCATCTACCTGTTTGTGCAATCCGGGCGGGGCGGTGCGGACCGCAGGCACTGGATCCGGCAGTTCTGGCCGACGATCCGGCTCGGCGTGCTGACCTCGCTGTGCGGTTTTGCCGCCTTGTTGCTGTCCGGGTTTCCCGGCCTGGCGCAGCTCGGCCTGTATGCGATTGCCGGCCTGGCGGCTGCCGCTGTCGTCACCCGTTTTGTGCTGCCGCATCTGCTGCCGGAAAATTTCCAGATCCGCGACGTGTCGGCCACCGGCCTGCTGTTGTCCCGCTTGTTGCTGCGTGCCGCCGCATTGCGTCGGGCCGCGATCCTGCTGCTGGTCGCCTGCGCCATTCTGTTCTGGCACCGCGCCGGTTTGTGGAATGACAGGATATCGTCATTGAGTCCGGTATCCCGGGGCGAAGTGGAACTGGATGCAAAGCTGCGTGCCGACGCAGGTGCACCGGATGTGCGTTATCTGGTGGTGGTGTCCGGCGCGAACCAGGAAGTTGCGCTGCAGTCTGCCGAGCGGGCTTCGGCCGTATTGCAGGCGCAAGTGGATCAGGGCGGGCTGGCTGGTTTTGAAAGTCCCAGCCGTTACCTGCCCAGTCTCGCGACGCAGGAATCCCGACGCGCCAGTTTGCCGCCACCCGGCGTGCTCGAGACGCGGCTGGCACAGGCAGTGCAGGGCCTGCCGGTGCGCGCGCAACTGTTCGCCCCTTTTCTGACCGATGTCGCCGCGGCCATCGGCCGGCCCATGCTGCGGGCCGCGGATCTTGAGCAGACTTCCATGGGCATGGCCGTGGCCGCGCTGCTGATCCAGCGCAACGGCCATTGGAGCGCCTTGTTGCCATTGACGGCCCCCAAGGGGGGCGGTATCAATGCCGGGCGGATCCAGGCGGCGTTGAGCGCTGCGAATTTGACCGACGTGCTGTTCGTGGATCTGAAGGCCGAGTCGGATCGTCTGTATTCCGGCTACCTGAATGAGGCCATCGTGTTGTCGCTCGGCGGGGTGCTTGCGATCATTGTCCTGCTGCTGCTGGTTTTCCGTTCGTTCACGCGTACGGCCAGCATCATCGCACCGCTGCTGGCCGCGATCATTACCGTCACCGCGGGTTTGGCCCTGTTTGGCCAGCAACTGATCATCCTGCACCTGGTGGGTTTGCTGCTGGTGGCGGCGGTCGGCTCCAACTACGCCCTGTTTTTTGACCGCGTTGCGGGCGCGTCGGCCCCGGTCATTTTGCCCGGCACGCTGGCGTCCATGCTGTTTGCCAACCTGACGACCGTGGCGGGGTTTGGCCTGCTGGCGTTTTCCAGTGTGCCGATACTGCAGGCGATGGGCGTGACCGTGGCGCCGGGTGTGATCCTTGCGCTGGTTTATTCAGCCATTTTTGCCAGGCCATCCAATGCGTAGTGCTGCCTGGCAACCCTCGTTTCTGATCCGCCTGTCCATCGCGTTGCATCTGTCCGCGCTGATGCTGGTTGTGGTGGAGCCGGGACAGTGGCGCTGGGCGCTGGGCGGCGTCATCGTCAATCAGCTCGTGCTGACGCTGGCCGGACTGTGGCCGCGCTGCCAATGGCTGGGGCCCAACTGGACGCGGCTGCCGGCCGCAGCCGCTGCCAGGAACGAGGTCGCGATGACCATCGACGACGGCCCCGATCCGGCGGTGACGCCGCAGGTGCTGGATATCCTCGAGCGTTACGCGGCCCGTGCCACGTTTTTCTGCATCGGTGACAAAGCGGCGCGTTACCCGGAGTTGTGCCGGGAAATCGTGCGCCGCGGCCATGCCCTGGAAAACCACAGCCAGCGCCATCGTCATAGCTTTGCCTTTCTGGGGTATTCCGGATTCATGCGTGAAGTGCAGATGGCGCAGGATACTTTGACTGCGATTACCGGCCAGCGCCCGGTTTTTTTTCGCGCGCCGGCCGGCCTGCGCAATCCTTTTCTTGATCCGGTGCTGCATCGCCTGGGTTTGCGGCTGGCGAGCTGGTCGATACGGGGTTTCGATACCCGGATCGGCGATGCCGAACGCGTCAAAAGCAGATTGTTGCGCGGCCTGCGTGCAGGGGCCGTTTTGCTGCTGCACGACGGCAATGCCGCTCGTACGTCCGCAGGCATCCCTGTTATTCTGGAAGTGCTGCCTGCCGTTCTGGCTGCGGCCGCTGCAGCGAAACTGAATTTTGTCACCCTGCGTCAGGCAGATGGTGATTTCAATTCGCGGGAGACGACATGAAATCGGAAGTGCTGTTGTATGTGGACGAGGCGCTGGGCAGTTACGGCTTTCCCGACGGCCATCCCTGGGGGCCGGACCGCCAGAATGCATTCTGGGCTGAAGCGAGCAAACAGAAACTTGATAAATCCGCGCTGGTCTGCGCTTCGCGCGCGGCGAGCGTGGCCGAGATCGAACGCTTTCACGGCGAGGACCATGTGCTGCGCGTGCAGCAGTTGTCGGATCGCGGTTATGGTGCCATTGATGCCGGTGATACCCCTGCGTTCCCCGGGGTTTATGAAGCCTCGGCGCATGTTGTTGGCGCCGCCCTCGACGGCCTGCAGCGCATCATGGCGGCAGAGGCGCTGCGCAGCTTCCAGCCCATCGGCGGCCTGCACCATGCGGCGCGCGACCATGCCGCCGGTTTTTGCGTGTTCAATGATTGCGGCGTGATCATCGATACGCTGCGTGCGCAGTACGGCGTCAAACGCGTCGCCTATGTCGATATCGACGTGCACCACGGCGACGGCCTGTATTACCCCTACGAGTCCGATCCCGACCTGATTTACGCCGACATCCACGAGGACGGGCGCTTCCTGTATCCGGGCACCGGCGCCGACAGCGAACGCGGCAAGGGCGCCGGCACCGGATTGAAACTCAACATCCCCATGCAGCCCGGTTCCACGGATATGCAATTCATGAAGGCCTGGGAACGCGTCGAAGATCATCTGCGTCGGCACAAACCCGAATTCATCGTGTTCCAGGCCGGCGCCGACAGCATCGCCGGCGATCCGCTGGCGCATCTGCAGTACACGCCGAAAGCGCATGCGCATGCGGCGCAACGCTTGTGCGCGCTGGCGAATGAACTGTGCGGCGGCCGCATCATGGGTTTTGGCGGCGGCGGTTACAACCGCAACAACCTCGCGCTGGGCTGGTGCGGTGTGTTGAATGCTTTTATCCGTGGCTCGGAGTAGGTGTTTATAAAGTCAACAGCAGCCACAGAGGACACGGAGTTCACAGAGGAAATCCAAGTCAAAAACATGAACACAAAAGCCGCATTTTCCAAAAATCCGGGTTTCTGTTTTGTTTTTCTCTGTGAACTCTGTGTCCTCTGTGGCTAAAGGTTTTGACTTGAGATTTATATGACAACCATCAAACTCAGCGTCCTCGACCAGTCGCCCGTGATCAGCGGCCACACGCCGCAGCAGGCGATACAGCAGACCCTGCGCCTGGCGCAGGCGGCGGAAGAGATGGGTTACCACCGCTACTGGTGCGCCGAACATCATTCAATCATGGCGCTGGCCGATCCCTGTCCGGAAATCCTGGTGACACGGCTGGCTGCGGCAACGACGACCATCCGCGTCGGCACCGGTGGCGTGCTGCTGCCGTATTACAGCCCGCTGAAAATCGCGGAACAGTTTCGCATGCTCGAAGCGCTGTTCCCGGGACGTATTGATCTCGGCATCGGCCGCGCGCCCGGCGGCGACCAGGCCACCGCGATGGCGATGGGTCAGGGACGTTATCCCTCGGCCGATGATTTTCCCGAGCAGGTGCAGTTCCTGGCGGCCTACCTCGACGATGATTTGCCGGAGAACCATCCCTTCGCGCGCGTGAAGGCGCAGCCTGCGGGCGACACCAGCCCGCAGATCTGGCTGCTCGGCTCCTCGGATTACAGCGGTGCGCTGGCGGCGCAACTGGGTCTGCGCTTTGCCTTCGCGCATTTCATCAGCGCGCGCGGCGGCGATGTGGTGATGCGCGATTACAAAAAACACTATCAACCGTCACCGCGCGAACCGCGGCCGCAGGCGCTGGTCTGTGTGTTCGTGATCTGCGCCGACACGCAGGCGCAGGCGGAGCGGCTGGCGCAAAGTGTCGACCTGCGCCGGCTGAACATGGATTACGGCGTCAATGCGCCGGTGCCGACATTGGCGGAAGCGGAGTCTTATCCGTATACCGATGCCGACCGCCAGCGCATCACCCGGCATCACCGGCGACGCGTGGTGCTCGGCACGCCGGAGGTGGTCAAGCAGCGCCTGCTGGAAATCCAGGCGGAGTTCGAGGCCGACGAGCTGATGGTGATCACCATCACCGGTGATTACAACTCGCGGCTGCGTTCGTATGAACTGCTGGCCGGGGTTTTTGCGCTGGATGCTCGAGCGGCGGCAACCGCGGCTTGATGGCGTCGTCCCGTCGATCATTCAGTGCGCATAAAACACAAATAAAATCAATAACTTGCATAATTTACGGCCTGGATATTACAGATTTTTAACGCAACGATGGCATCGGCAAGTGGCGATGGATGATGGCCGGTGCGGGTCGCGGCGGGCGTGGTAACAAGGCTTCGCGGCTGCCTCCAGGCGGCGCAATCCCTTTATGCGTTTTGGCGCACACAGGGAGTAAGATGAGTTGCATTCGCCGCGTCGTTATCTGTTGTGTTTTCTCCCGTTACATCCCTCGGTTGTTTGCACGCCTTCGCCCAAAGGGAACCAGGCCATGACTTCACCGCATAACCCGTTGCAGAACCATCTGCTCGCCGCTCTGCCCGCAGCCGATTACGCGCGCCTGCTGCCCGATCTGGAACTCATTCCGATGCCACTGGGATGGGCGGTTTGCGAGTCCGGCGGCCACATGGCGCATGTTTATTTTCCGACGACCAGCATCGTCTCGCTGCTTTATGTCATGGAAAATGGCGCCTCGGCGGAAATCGCGGTCACCGGCTACGAGGGGCTGGTCGGCATTTCCCTGTTCATGGGGGGGCGAAAGCACACCAAGCCGGGCAGTGGTGCAAAGCTCGGGTTATGGCTACCGGCTCAAGGCGGGTGTGCTGAAAAGGGAGTTTGCAACGGGCGGTCATTTGCAGCACCTGGCGCTGCGCTTCACCCAGGCCTTGATTACGCAGATGTCGCAAACCGCCGTCTGCAACCGGCACCACACGGTCGACCAGCAACTGTGCCGCTGGCTGTTGATGAGCATGGACCGCCTGCCGGGCAACGAACTGAACATGACCCAGGAACTGATTGCCAACATGCTGGGCGTGCGGCGGGAGGGTGTCACCGAGGCGGCCGGCAGGCTGCAGGCAGCAGGGTTGATTCACTACAGCCGCGGCAAAATCACCGTGCTGGATCGGCCGCGGCTGGAAAAACGCGTCTGCGAGTGTTACGCCGTGGTGCAACAGGAGTTTGATCGCCTGCTGCCGCATCATCTTCAGCCCAAGGCGACCCCGGTCGTCCGGGGTTGATGTGTTTATTGAGTATTAGTAAACCCAATGACATTGCATGACGATTCCGGCATATCTCCCTCACCCTCGATCCCTCTCCCGGAGGGAGAGGGATGCAAAGCCCTTCTCCCCCCCGGGAGAAGGGTGGGGATGAGGGAGAGGTGTCGCGCAGTTATGTAATTCTCAATAATCAAAGGACGAATGGGGCGCAGGTTTTGCAAATGCCGGCGTGAGGCGGTCCGGGCACGCGACCGACTTGGCCATTGATGATTGTGCGCTATACCCTGAATTGCATTCATGACCAACCGAAAAAAAACCGCGGCAAAAAAAATCACCCCGAAATCAGCGGCGGCGCAGCCCCCTGGCCAGACAATCGAGGACATCGCGGCGGATGAAACTGCAGCGCCGGATGAAGCAGGTTTTCCCATTGTCGGCATCGGCGCATCGGCCGGCGGCCTTGCGGCATTCGAAACTTTTTTTTCGGCAATTCCTAATACCAGCGGCAGCGGCATCGCTTATATCATCGTGCAGCACCTGGCACCCAATCACAAAAGCATGCTCACCGAGCTGATCGGGCGCTATACCCGCATGCAGGTGCTCGAAGTCGAACACGGGATGGTGGTCAAGCCCGACTGCATCTACATCATCCCGCCCAACCACGACATGGCCTTCCTCAACGGCACATTGCAGTTGCTGGAGCCGGCCGCGCCGCGTGGCCAGCGTCTGCCGATCGACTTTTTTTTCCGCTCCCTGGCACAGGATCAGCACGCGCGGGCGATTGGCATCGTGCTCTCGGGTACCGGCAGCGACGGCAGCCAGGGGGTGCGCGCGATCAAGGGCGAAGGCGGCATGGTGATGGCGCAGAGTTTCGATTCGACCGAATACGACGGCATGCCGCGCAGCGCCGTGGCCACCGGCATGGTCGACTTTGTGCTGCCGCCGGAAGATATGCCGGCGCAACTGATGGCTTATGTCGGCCATGCGTTCATCAGGATCAGGAGTGCGGCGAAATCCTCCGGCCTCAAGGTCGATGAAGGCCTGAAAAAGATTTTTGTGCTGTTGCGGGCTCAGACCGGGCACGACTTTTCCCGCTACAAGCTGAACACCATCAATCGTCGCATCGAGCGGCGCATGGCGGTACAGCAACTGGAACAGGTCAATGATTACGTGCAGTATTTGCGCAGGAATCCGGCCGAGTTGGAGGCGCTGTTTCGCGACCTGCTGATCGGCGTCACCAATTTCTTCCGCGATCCGGAAGCCTTCAAGGCGCTGGAGGAGGAGGCCATTGTCCGCCTGCTCTCGAACAAGCCCGTCGGCGCGGCGATCCGGGTATGGGTTCCCGGCTGCTCCACCGGTGAGGAGGCCTATTCCATCGCCATCCTGCTCCAGGAGCGGATGGATGCGTTGAAGGCCAATTTCAAGCTGCTGGTGTTCGCGACCGACATCGACAGCCGGGCCATCGAACACGCCCGCATGGGCATTTACACCGCCAGCATCGCCGCCGACATCTCAAGCGAGCGGCTCAAACGCTATTTCACCGAAGAGCCGGGCGGCGGTTTTTATCGCATCAACAAGTTCATCCGCGACATGCTGGTTTTTTCCGAGCAGGACGTGATCAAGGATCCGCCGTTTTCCAGAATCGACCTGATCAGTTGCCGCAATCTGCTGATTTATATGGGACCGGAACTGCATAAAAAACTCATTCCGCTGTTTCACTATGCGCTGAACCCCGGCGGCATCCTGTTTCTCGGTTCCTCCGAATCGATTGGCGATCATCTGGACCTGTTTGCCACGCTCAATCGCTCCGCGAAGCTTTATCAACGCAAGGACGAAGGCATACCGCTGCGCCAGAGTCTGTCCCGGTTTCTCCCGGCGCTGTCCGAGGACGGGACCGTTCAGCGCACGACCCGAAAGTCTGCGGACAATTCTGCCGCGCAGTTGCGCGAACTCACCGAACGAACCCTGTTGCAGTATTACGCCGCCGCCGGCGCCCTGGTCAATGAACGTGGCGATATTCTTTATCTGCATGGACGCACCGGGCAGTATCTGGAGTCGGCGGCGGGTGAAGCCGGCCTGAACATTCTGAAAATGGCCCGCCAGGGATTGCGGCCCGCGTTGACCACGGCGCTGCACAAGGCCGCGGCAAAAAAAGAGACGGTGTCCCAGTCCGGGCTGCGCGTCAAGACCAACGGCGATTTCTCCAGCGTGGATCTCACCGTCCAGCCGGTGGCTGCTGCCAAGGCGGCCGATCAGCCGCTGTTCCTGGTCATTCTGGCGCCCGCGGCGCAGCCTTTCGCAGCCGGCGCGGCGGCCGCTGAAGCGGGCGCCGCGGACAGCCCCAAAAAAATCAATGCCCAGGTCACGGCGCTGCAGCAGGAATTGCGCGACAAGGAGGAGTATCTGCAGACCAGCACCGAAGAGCTGGAGACCACCAACGAAGAACTCAAGTCCGCAAACGAGGAAATGCAGTCGATCAACGAGGAGATGCAATCCACCAACGAGGAGCTGGAAACCTCCAAGGAGGAACTGCAGTCGGTCAACGAGGAACTGGCCACGGTCAATGCCGAATTGCAGGGCAAGGTGGTCGATCTGTCGCAGGCCAACAACGACATGAACAATCTGCTCGCCGGTACCGGCGTGGGCACGATTTTCGTCGATCATCAACTGAGCATCAAGCGTTTCACGCCGGCCATCACACAGGTGATCAACCTTATCCTGACCGATGTCGGGCGGCCGGTGGGCGATATCGTGTCCAACCTGACCGGATACAATCACCTGGTGGAGGATGTGCAGCAGGTGCTGGATAATCTGGTGCCCAAAGAGATCGAGGTGGAGACCAAGCTGGGCAAGTGGTTTTTGCTGCGCATCCGCCCGTACCGTACCCTGGAGAATGTGATCGAGGGCGCGGTGATCACTTTTTTCGACATCAGCGACATGAAAAAAGCGCGGGACGCGTTACGGGAGTCCGACTCCCTGCGCCGCCTTGCGGTGGTCATGAGCGATTCGCGCGACGCCATCCTGGTGCAGGATCTCGAGGGAAAAATCCTGGCCTGGAATCCGGGCGCAAGCCGGTTGTATGGATGGAGCGAGGCTGAGGCGCTGGCGATGAATATCCGGCAACTGATTCCGCAGGCCGGGCAGGAGGAGGCACTGGCGGTGATCCAGCAACTGGGGCGGGCCGAAATTCTGCAGCCCTACCGGATGGAGCGGATCACCAAGGATGGCTCAATCGTGCGCGTGGCGCTGACCGCCACCGCACTGGTCAATGCGTCCGGGGATGTGTACGCCGTGGCGACGACGGAAAGGAAGGACGTTTGAAACCGGGGCCGACGGCAGGGCGCGGAGCAGTGGACGACCCGGTGGAATTATTGCGCAAACGCGCGGAAAAGATAGCCCTTGAACGTGAGGGCAGGGTGCTGCAGGACCTGAGCACACTGCCGCCCGCCGCCGCGCAACGCCTGCTCCACGATCTGCAGGTGCATCAGATTGAGCTGGAATTGCAGAACGAGGAACTGCGCCAGGCGCAGGACGCGCTGGAAGCCTCCCGTGCGCGCTACTTCGACCTCTATAACCTGGCGCCGGTGGGTTATTTCACGCTGGACGAGGGCGGATTCATACTCGAAGCGAATCTCACCGGTGCGACCATGCTGGGCGTTGCGCGGGGTGCGCTGGTCAAACAAGCGCTCAGCCGCTTTGTCGTGGCCGAGGATGCGGGCGCTTACTACCTGCAGCACAGGCAGTTGTTCAGGACGGGTGCGCCGGCAGCCTTCGAACTGCGTTTGTCGAAAGCCGGTGGTGCATCCTTCACGGCGTGGATAGAAACCACCATCGTGGTGGATGCCGACGGTAACCGGATCTGCCGCAAAGTGGTGAGCGACATTTCCGAGCGCAAGCTGATCCAGGAAAAACTGCGCCAAAGCCAGGACCTGCTGCAGGCCGCCGGCAAGATGGCGCTGGTGGCCGGGTGGTCGATCAAATTGCCGGGCCACGAACTGTTTTGGTCGGACGAGTTGTGCGCGATTCTCGATTTCCCCAAAGGGGTCGTACCGCCCCTTGCTGAAGCGCTGGCGCTGTACCCGCCGGAATCGCATCAAATCATCGCCCCCGCATTAAAAGCCTGCATGGATGACGGCATTCCTTTCGACTGTGAACTGGAAATTTTCACGGCCCGCCGCCGCCGGCTTAATATCCGCGCCATCGGCCAGGCGGTACGGGATGAAGCGGGCAGGATCACTTCGATCGAGGGTGCGTTTCAGGACATTACCGAGCGCAAAATGGCCGAGCAGGCGCGGGCGTCGATCGAAGCGCAATTGCGCGAATCGCAGAAAATGGAGGCGATCGGCACCCTGGCCGGAGGCATCGCCCATGACTTCAACAATATACTCGGGGCCATCCTCGGCAATGTTGAACTGGCGCGCCAGGATGCGGCGGCCAACTGGCAGGCGCTGGTCAGTCTGGATGAAATCCAGAAGGCAGGGCATCGCGCCCGCGATCTGGTGCAGCAGATCCTCGCGTTCAGCCGGCGCCAGCCCACCTCGCGCCGGACGATTTTGCTGGCGCCGGTGGTGGAGGAGTCCGTGCGCCTGTTGCGCGCAGCGCTGCAGGGCAGCGTGCGGATCAATTACCGCTGCGCCGACGATACGCCGTCGGTGATGGTCGACCCGACGCAGGTACAGCAGGTGTTGCTGAATCTGGGCGCCAACGCCGCGCAGGCGATGGCGGGTCGGGTCGGGAGTATTGACATTGGCGTGGAGGGCATCAACCTGGATGCGACTGCGACTGCGACTGCGACTGCGACACGGCACGAACTCAATCTGCGGCCCGGCCAGTATGCGCGCATCGTGGTCAGCGATGCAGGGCACGGCATGGACGAGGCGACGCAACGGCGGATATTTGAGCCTTTTTTTACCACCAAGCCGGTGGGCAAGGGTACGGGATTGGGTTTGTCGGTGGTACACGGCATCATGCAGGCGCACAACGGGGCGATCATCGTGCACAGCAAGCCCGGTCAGGGCAGCCGGTTCGAGTTGTATTTTCCGCGTGTGGGTGAAACGGCCGGCATTTTTCCCGCGACGGCTGTCGCGGCTGGCGGCGAGGGCCGCGGCCAGTACATCCTCTACATCGATGATGATGAAGCGCAGCTCTATATGAACAAGCGCATGCTGGAGCGCTGGGGCTACCGCGTCAGCGCCCACCTTGAGCAACGCGAAGCGCTGGGCGCACTGCACGCCGGCAACATCCGATTCGATCTCGTGGTGACTGATTTCAATATGCCGGGCATGTCCGGGCTGGAAGTCGCACGTGCGGTTCGTGCTGTGCAAGCGGATTTGCCGGTCATCGTGGTCTCGGGCTATATCACCGAGGCCTTGCGTGCGGAGGCCGCCGCCGCCGGGGTCAGCGAGCTGATTTCCAAAACGCATCTGATGGAGGAGTTCCGCGACACCTTGCAGCGCGTGATGCTGAAGTCGTCGCACTCATGAAGTGATTGTTAACAGGACCTAAACGGGCTCTGTCATCCGTAATGCAGCGGGGACGTTAATCAGAATGTCAGGCGCCTCCGGCAGATTCCGGCGACCGGTCTTGATGATCCGTCTTTATAACATATTGTTTTTATTGAATAAATTGAGGAGAACCCCATGAAGCAACTGATCGCCGCTGTGATCTGCGCGCTGTTCGCGCTGTCGCCTGCTTATGCACAGGATAAAGCTGAATCGAAGAAAGCCGCCCCTGCCGTCGAAAAGAAAGCTGAAGTTAAGGCTGAGAAAAAATCCGAGATCAAAGCCGAGAAAAAGGCCGAAAAAGCTGAGAAAAAAGCCGACACCAAAGCCGAGAAACCGAAAAAAGAACCCAGCGAAGCGCAGAAAAAACAGCAGGAACGCATGAAGGATTGCAATGCCAAGGCTGAAGGCAAGTCGGGCGATGAGCGCAAGAAATTCATGAGCTCCTGCCTGAAAGGCGAAGACCCGGGCAAGAAGGAGCCGAGTGCAGCGCAGAAGAAGCAGCAGGAACGCATGAAGGATTGCAACGTCAAGGCCGAAGGCAAGTCGGGCGACGAGCGCAAGAAATTCATGAGCACCTGCCTTAAAGGCTGATTTCCAGGGCGGCACTCGCTGCATTGCGGCAGTTGCCGGGCGGGTAAAAAAGGGCATACTGGAAACGGTATGTCCTTTTTCTTTTGTACCGCAGCCTTGCCTCGCCGTGCCGTCGCCGCATTGTGCGCCGGCGTGGTCTGCATGGCTTGCGCAGCTCCGGGAGCGGTCATGAATGCGGCTGCCGCTGACAGCATTGAAGCGCGCCGCGCGCGCATGGTTGAAGATATCGCGCAGATGGCGCGTGACACCGCAGGCGAGACCGGGCGCGCCACTTTCGACGCGCGGGTGATGGCGGCGCTGGGCAAGGTCGAGCGCCACCGCTTCATGCCGCCTTCGCAGTCCGCCCATGCCTACGAAAACCGGCCCTTGCCGATCGGTCATGAACAAACGATTTCGCAGCCGTACATCGTGGCGCTGATGACGGACCTGCTGAACCTCAAACCCGGCGACAAGGTGCTGGAGATCGGCACCGGCCTCGGTTATCAGGCGGCGGTGCTCGCCGAGCTGGTGCGCACGGTCTACACGATTGAAATCGTCGAACCGCTGGGCCGCGCTGCTGCAGGCGCATTGGCCGCCGCCGGTTACTGGAATGTGCAGCCGCGCATCGGCGATGGTTACCAGGGCTGGCCGGAGGAGGCGCCCTTCGATGCGATCATGGTCACCGCAGCGGCGCCGCATCTGCCGCAGCCCCTGGTGGATCAATTGCGGCCGGGAGGGCGGCTGGTGATTCCGCTGGGCGAACGCGGGGCGCAGGTATTGCATGTGGTGGAGAAAAATGCGCGTGGCGGTGTGACCCTGCGCAAAGTGATCGCCGTGCGTTTTGTGCCGTTCACCGGTGACGCTGTTCGCCGCAAACCCTGATGCAGGGGCTGTTTGGTGCCGCTCGGGTTGCGGGATGTGAAGTTTCCGTGGAGTACATTCCGCAGTGCAGCATATTCGTTTGCGCGGCACCAAAATAAAGCGGGGCTGCTCTCGATCGCACCGATAGGTGGCGTACGGATCGGTTTTATTGCATGTTTCATCGCTTGTAGCCCCTGCGGGCACATGGCACGGCGGTTGCTCATTGCATCAGCGTAAATCATCGGTAGCACAGCGTTTTGATCAGGGCCGAGGAGAAATGCGATGGCGTGGGCACACACGATTGATGAACTGGCGGCGGGTCAGCCGCTGTCGGAGAGCGAGGCCGAAAGCTTGTTCGCCGCGGTGTTTGATCGCGGCGTTCCCGACCTCGAACTGGGCGGCCTGCTGGCGCTGCTCGAGCAACGCCAGATGTCGCAACAGGAACTGGTTGGCGTGCTGTCCGCCTTGTCGACGCGGGTGTTCCAGATGACGGCGCCGGACACGCAATGGCGGCCGGTGCTGATGCCGAGTTACGGCGCATTGCGCGAGCAGCCGAATCTGCTGCCGCTGCTCGCGATCAGCCTGCAGCGCCTGGGCATTCCCGTGCTGGTGCACGGCATGCTCAGCGGCGAACACGGCGTGGCATCGGCCTATATTTTTCGTGAAATGGGCATCATGCCCTGCGCCAGTCTTGCCCAGGCGCAACGGGAACTGCAGACCGGGAATCTCGCCTTCGTGCCGACCGGCGCGCTGGCGCCGGCGCTGGCCGACCTGCTGGCCCTGCGTGTGCGTCTCGGCGGCGGTGCGCTGGCACGCGTGCTGGCGCGGCTGGCCGATCCCTTCGGCGGCAGCGCATTGCAACTGATCCCGGCGGAACACGGTCATGAACGCCTGGTGCTGCAATCGCTGCTTTGCGACGTGGAGAAAACCGCGCTGCTGTTCGAAACCCGCGATGGTGATCCCGTCGTCGATGCGCAATGCCGGCCGGGCATCGAACTGGTGCGGGACGGCGTGTCGCGGCTGTTGTTCGATGCCGAAGTCACGCCGCGCTGCGCGCATCCGCTGCCGGCGGCGCATGATCTGAAGGGCACCGCGCACTGGATCAGCGGCGTGCTCGAGGGCCGCATTCCGATGCCGGTGCCGATTGCCAACCAGTTTGCCTGCTGTCTCTACGGCACGGGTTATGCGCAGGATCTGAACCAGGCCAAGGCGATCGCCGCGGTCGAAACCGGAAGCCTCGCCGCGGCCTGACGGTGTCATCATGCGGCCGCCAATGCGCGGTTCCGTCCCGCTGACCATTGCCAAAAACGGGCGGCCTCACCAGGGGCATGGTTTTGTCTTTCTCCAGGCAAGCCGCAATAATTGCCCGGTTTTATGCGCAGTTACGGCGGATTTTCCCCGCTTTTCCAGTGGCCTCTCACCGGTCTGCATCGTGGCCATGACCGGCTGCCGGTGCGGAGCGCTGTGCTAAACTTCGGGCTGCTTAAGCGGTTGATCCGTTTCGATAAAACAATTCCGAACGAAAGGAGTTCACGCATGGGAGCCATATTCCAGTCTCTGGGCCGCACCATCCTTGCCGGCTTTGTCATTCTTGTGCTGATCATCATTGCCACCGGCGGTGCAGGTGCGCGCGGTGGAGACCACGCCTGGTGGGCCTTTGTCTTCCGCTGGCTGCACGTGATGTCCGGCGTGATGTGGATCGGCCTGTTGTGGTATTTCAATTTTGTGCAGATCCCGTCGATGCCGAAAATCCCCGACGAGCAGAAGCCGGCCATCGGCAAGGTGATTGCGCCGACCGCGCTGTTCTGGTTCCGCTGGGCTGCGCTGGCCACTGTCGTTACCGGCCTGATCGTCGCCGCCATGAACAAGTATCTCGGCTCGGCACTGATGTTCGGCCAGGGTTATGTCGCGATCGGCATCGGCATGTGGCTGGCGCTGATCATGGCCTTCAACGTCTGGTTCATCATCTGGCCCAATCAGAAAAAGGCGCTCGGCATCGTGCAGGTGGATGCTGATGCCAAGGCCAAGGCGGCACGCCTCGCGATGCTGACCTCGCGCGCCAATACCATGCTGTCAATACCCATGCTGTTCTGCATGGTGGCGCAGCAAAACGGCGGCCTGTAACTTTCACCGCGATCCGTTGTCAAAACGCCCGGGATCTCCCGGGCGTTTTTCTTTTCAACGCCATTTTTCGACACAAGCAAAGGAACATGCATGCAACACGAACTGCCGAAACTTCCGTACGCCATGGACGCGCTCGCGCCGCACATCTCCAAGGAGACATTTGAATTCCATTACGGAAAACACCACCAGGCCTATGTCACCAACTTGAACGGCCTGATCAAGGGCACCGGGTTCGAAAACTCGTCGCTCGAAGACATCATCAAAAAATCCTCAGGCGGCGTGTTCAACAACGCGGCGCAGGTGTGGAACCACACTTTTTTCTGGCACAGCATGAAGCCGGCCGGAGGCGGCAAACCCGCTGGCGCGCTGGCGGCGGCCATCGACAGGAAGTGGGGCGGCTTTGACGCCTTCAAGGAGGCGTTCACCAAAAGCGCCGTGGGCAATTTTGGTTCCGGCTGGACCTGGCTGGTGAAAAAAGCCGACGGCAGTGTGGATCTGGTCAATACCGCCAATGCCGCCACGGTGCTCACCACGGCCGACAAGGCGCTGCTGACCATCGATGTCTGGGAGCACGCCTATTACATCGACTACCGCAATGCGCGGCCGAAGTTCGTCGAAACCTTCCTCAACAGCCTGGCCAACTGGGATTTCGCAGCGAAAAACTTTGGCTGAACCGCGTCCGCGGTCAGCGCGGCGGCGGCGCTTTTTCCAGGCCTTCGACTTTCATGCCCGGCTTGATGCCGCGCTTGCGGAACCAGCCGAGGTTCATTTCCAGCGCGTAACGCACCGGTTTTTTTGCGCTGTGCGAATCGCGGGTATGCGGCTGCATGTCCTCGATGTTGATGATGACCCCGGATTCATCGATGAAGGCCACCGAAAGCGGAATGTAAGTGTTCATCATCCACATGCCGTGGTGGGCGACGTTCGGGAACACGAATAACATGCCGCGGTTCTCCGGCAGCATGCGCCGGTGCATCAGGCCCTGCATGCGGTCGGCATCGTTGCCGGCGACTTCCGCGGTCAGCGCGTGTTTGTGTATGGCCAGCTCGATCTGCGGCATCGCGGCCGATGCGACGGCCGGCAGCAAACACAGCGCAAAAATCAATGGCAGCAGGCGTTTCATGCGGAGGGTCCGGGGACGGCAGCGGCCAGCCAGCCGGCGATGGCATCGCGCAGGCCGGGCACGTCACCGATGGCGGGCAGCAATGTGATGGCCAGTGCCGGTTGCCGGCGGCCGATCTCGGCCAGCAGTATCGGCACGTCTTTTTTCAGGTGTCCGCCCTGGGCCATGAACAGCGGTGCGATGTGGATGGTGCCGTGGCCGGCGGCCGCGAGTTCGGCAATGGCATCGGTCAGCGATGGCGCCTGCAATTCCAGGAACGCGAGTTGCACCGTCAGGTCCTTGCGCTCGGCAGCAACGCGGGCGGCGATGGCGCGGAAGGGCTCGGCCCATTCCGGATCGCGCGCGCCGTGCGCGAAGAGGACCAGCGCGGAGCGATGAGTGATGAGTGCAGAGTTCACACCAGGCTCCGGGGTTTGTGGGTTCCGCTCATCACTCTGCACTCATCATTCATCACTAGCTTGTTCCGCTGCTGCCGAAGCCGCCGCCGCCGCGATCGGAAGCGGTGAAATCATCGACGATGTTGAATGTCACCTGCACGACGGGTACGACCACCAGTTGCGCCAGGCGTTCCAGCGGATTGATGGTGAATGCGGCATGGCCGCGGTTCCAGGTCGATACAAAGAGCTGCCCCTGGTAATCGGAATCGATCAGACCGACCAGGTTGCCGAGCACGATGCCGTGTTTGTGGCCGAGTCCGGAGCGCGGCAGGATCATCGCTGCAAGGGCGGGGTCGGCGATGTGGATGGCCATGCCGGCGGGGATCAGCGCGGTCTGGCCCGGCTGCAACGTCAGCGGCGCATCCAGGCAGGCGCGCAGGTCGAGGCCGGCGGAACCGGGGGTGGCGTACTGCGGCAACTGTCCGCGCAGCCGCGCGTCGAGGATTTTGACGTCAATTTTTTTCATTGAGGCGTGTATAGGTGAAGCAGTGAAGGAGTGAAGGGGTGAAGGAGTAACGGCGTTCTGCGGATATGGGGTACCCCATTCACATCTTCACGCCTTCACTCTTTCACCGCGCTTTGCGGCGCTGTGTGCCGCAAAGCGCGGCAATGTGTTCAATGATCTGCCGTGCAACCACGGTTTTCGGCGCCCGCGGCAGGCGGTGGGTGCCGGCATCGTCGAGCAGCGACACTTCGTTGTCGTCGGCGCCGATCGCAGACTGCGCGAGATTGGCGATCATCAGCTTCACTTTTTTGCGGCGGCGTTTTTCGTCGGCATAGGCGTCGAGGTTGCGGCTCTCCGCGGCAAACCCGACGCAGAACGGCGGCTTGGGCCGTGATGCAACCCAGCCGAGGATGTCGGGGTTCGGTACCAAGCTCAGCTTGAGCTCGCCTTCGTCGGTTTTCTTGATCTTGTGTTTGCGCGGCGCGCTGACGCGGTAGTCGGCGACGGCGGCGACGCCGATGAAAATGTCAGCTTGGGCGGCGTGTTTTTTCACCGCATCGAACATTTCCGCGGCGCTCTGCACGCGTTCAACCTTCGCGCCGACCGGTGCTGCAAGACTGACAGGGCCCGATACCAGCGTGACCTCGGCGCCGGCGGCAAGGGCGGCGCGCGCCAGTGCGTAACCCATTTTTCCCGAGCTGCGGTTGGTAATGCCGCGCACCGCGTCGATCGGTTCGAAAGTCGGCCCCGCGGTCATCAGCACGCGTTTGCCGGACAGTGTTTTCGGTTCGAGAAATCCGCTGATGGCTTCGGCGAGTTGATTGGCTTCAAGCATGCGGCCCATGCCGGTTTCGCCGCAGGCCTGATCGCCGCTGTCGGGGCCGAGCACGATGACGCCATCGCGTTTCAGTTGCGCGACATTGCGCCGGGTTGCCGGGTGTTCCCACATCTGGCGGTTCATCGCCGGCGCGACAATCAGCGGACAGTCGCGGGCGAGGCACAGCGTCGACAGCAGATCGTCAGCGAGGCCCAGTGCAGCCTTGGCGAGGAAATCGGCGGTGGCCGGCGCGACCACGATGGCCTGCTTGTCGCGTGACAGTTCGATATGGGGCATGCCATTGGCGATGCGTCCGTCCCACATGTCGGTGTAGACCGGATGGCCGGACAGCGCCTGCAGCGTCGCCGGCGTGATGAAACCGCAGGCCGCCTGGGTCATCACCACATGCACTTCGATGCCGTGGTCGCCCAGCCGGCGTACGAGTTCGGCGGCCTTGTACGCGGCGACACCGCCGGTCAGGCCGAGCAGGACCTTTTTAGGTTCATTTTTACTTTGCATATCAGGCACCTAGCCCTCCGCGAGGGGATGGCAAGTGTAACTGCAAACTCAGGGACGGGTAAACCAAGCACGGTCCGGCGCGTTCTTGAGTCATCCACCCGGAGCAACCCATGGCAATCACCGACTGGCCGCTGGACGAGCGCCCCCGCGAGAAGCTGCTGGCCAAGGGCCCGCAGAGCCTGTCGGATGCCGAACTGGTGGCCATATTCCTGCGCACCGGCATCAAGGGCAAAAGCGCGGTGGAACTGGCGCGCGATCAATTGACCCGCTTCGGCTCGCTGTCGGCGCTGGCCGGCGCCGCCAATGAATCCTTCTGCGCCGAACCCGGGCTGGGGCCGGCCAAATACGCGCAACTGCAGGCGGCGCTGGAGATCGCGCGGCGCACGCTGCGCGAAAAACTCGATGCCGGCGCCGCGTTGTCGGCGCCCGGCGCGGTGCGCGATTACCTGCGGCTGATGCTGCATGGCCGGCCGCATGAGGTGTTTGTCGTGGTGTTCCTCGATGCCCAGCACCGGGTGACGGCCTGCGAAGAGCTGTTCCGCGGCACGCTGACCCAGACCAGTGTCTATCCGCGCGAAGTGGTCAAACGCGCGCTGCATTACAACGCCGCCGCGGTGATTTTTGCCCATAACCACCCTTCCGGCGTTGCCGAACCGAGCCGCGCCGACGAGGCGCTGACGGTGGCGCTGAAACAGGCGCTGGCCATGGTGGATGTGCGGGTGCTCGACCATTTTGTTGTTGCCGGTGACGGGGCCTTGTCCTTTGCCGAGCGCGGATTAATTTAAGTCATTGTTTTTATTGAAATAATTGTTTTCGGGGCCCATGTGCCCGGCTACTGGTATGGGTTGAGGCGGGCAGGGGTTCCAGTGTATGATCCGGCCTTTTCTGAATTTGCGGAGCACTGCCATGCCTCGGGTCTGCGACGTCACCGGCAAAAAGCCGATGGTCGGAAACAATGTTTCCCATGCCAACAACAAAACGAAACGGCGTTTCCTGCCCAACCTGCACAAGCGCCGGTTCTGGGTCGAAAGCGAAAACCGCTGGGTCAACCTGCGCGTGTCGAACGCCGGGCTGCGCACCATCGACCGCAAGGGTATTGAAGTCGTGCTCGCCGATCTGCGCGAGCAGGGCATGAACATCTAAGGACGGATACGAACATGCGTGAAAAAATCAAGCTCGAATCCACCGCCGGCACCGGCCACTTCTACACCACCACCAAGAACAAGCGCACGATGACCGAGAAAATGGAGATCAAGAAATTCGATCCCGTCGCACGCAAACATGTGGCTTACAAGGAAGCGAAGATCAAATAACCGCGCAAGCGGACAACAAAAGGCCCGCCGGATGGCGGGTTTTTTGTTGCCTTAAAAATATTTGGTGGTTACTGGTCTATCTGCCCCGACCTCCTTTCGAAGCTGGTGAGGTATAGCTGTCTGTTCGTTGTCGTTAATCTCGGCACGAAAAGAGTAGACAACAGCCAGTACAACCGCCAAAAGACCCAAGCACGCAATGGCAAAGCTCCAGAAAACAAACGGGCCCCCGTCCAAAAGTCGTGCAAGATGCTCTTTGAAGATTGCTCCGAACAGGATTGCTGGAAACACGAGCATCAATCCACCGAGAACTCGTATGATCCGGCCTGGCCATGAGCATCTTTTTCCAAACAAGGCCAGCAGAAGAAACCCCCCGCCGCAAATCAATCCGGCAAAAATGCAAAGCAACAGGTAAGTCCAAGATACTTCGTCTTCGACATTTACGGCAAACCAGTAACCCACAAAAACCACCGACAGAACAGTGGCTAGGCCCGAAACACAAAGTATGAGTTTCATGTCACCGCCAATTTTCCATTTAATGCTTAATCTATTATCAAACGCAGGGCCATATATTCATGGCAAGCATGCCCCAACCATAAGATCACAACAATAGGGCCGTGCAGAAACGGGCTGGGTCTTGCGATGTGACTCCGAAGCAAATAAAAAAGCCCACAATCGCGGGCTTTTTTATTTTGTGGCCGTTTTAACTTATGCGTAGCTGCGCAGCCGGCGCGAGAACTGTTGCAGCGGGTCGATGCCGCTGTTTTCAGCACGGTGGCACCAGTCTTCAAGCTGTTTGACCAGCTGTTCCTTGGATGCCGTCGAACGCTGCCACAGCTGCGCCAGTTCATCGCGCATGTTGTAGACGGTGGTCAGCACGGTGCTGTGTTTGATGGTCGCCTCGCGCTGCTCCAGCTCGGCGGCGGGCAGCGCGGCCTTGTCGATGTGCAGCCAGCGTTTCAGCTTGTCGGTGTCGACGCCGGCAACCTTGCCCTTGAGCGACTGCAGTTCCTGGGCGCAGGTGGCGCGCAGCGAAGCGGCGTATTTCGACACTACTTCATAACGATGGGTGACCACCGCCTGCAGCGTGGCGAGGTCGCAGTTGGTCTTGGTGCTGTCGAGGATCAGCTTGGGCGCGACTTTCTTGACCCGGGCCAGCCCGAAGGTCTCGAGGATGCGGATATACAACCAGCCGATGTCGAACTCGTACCAGCGGTTCGACAGTTTGGCCGAGGTGGCATAGGCGTGATGGTTGTTGTGCAGTTCTTCGCCGCCGACCAGGATGCCCCAGGGCACGATGTTCCTGCTGGCGTCCTCGGGCTGGAAGTTGCGGTAGCCCCAGTAGTGGCCGATGCCGTTGATGACGCCTGCGGCCAGGAACGGAATCCACAGCATCTGCACGGCAAACACGGTGATGCCGATCGGGCCGAGCAGGATCACATTGGTGATCAGCATGATGGCAATGCCGTAACGGTCGTGGCTGTAGATGTTGCGCTCCAGCCAGTCGTCGGGCGTGCCGTAGCCGTAACGCTCCAGCGTGTCCTTGTTGCGGCCTTCCTGGCGGTAGAGTTCTGCGCCTTCCATCAGCACCTTGCGGATGCCGAAAATCTGCGGGCTGTGCGGATCGTCGACGGTTTCGCATTTGGCGTGGTGTTTGCGGTGGATGGCCGTCCAGTGTTTGGTCAGCATGCCGGTGGTCAGCCACAGCCAGAAGCGGAAGAAATGCGCCGGTATCGGATGCAGATCCAGCGCGCGGTGCGCGGAGTGGCGGTGCAGGTAAATAGTCACTGCGGCGATCGTGATATGGGTGACGACCAGCGTGTAAACCACGTAGCCCCACCACGGCAAATCCAGAATCCCTGTATACATTCTAAGTCTCGCTTTTATAGGTACAACAACTATATCGGGGGGAGTGTACTGAAGAACAATAGCGGGGGATACACTGCAGCCCACATATGACGGAAATTATATCATAACTAACTGTTTTTATTGGAAATTATGATTTTTCAGGCATCGATTTAATTTCACCAAGCATGCGCACTTCGCGCTGGGGGAAGGGGATTTCGATGCCCTTTTCGCGGAAGGCCTGCCAGATTCCGGCATACAGTTCAGAACGCAGGCGGGCGACGCCCTTTTCCGGGTCGTCAACCCAGACGCCCAGTTCGAGGTTGATGCCGCTGTCGGCGAAACCGGTGATCAGTGCGCCCGGTGCCGGATCCTGCTGTGCCCGCGGGTTGTTTTTGGCGACATTGACCATGATCTCGCGCGCGGCATCAAGGTCGGTCGCGTAGGACACCTGGATCGGCAGCGTGATCTGCACCTTGCGGTCGCTGAAGGAGTGGTTCAGCACCGTGGAGGTGATGATGGTCTCGTTGGGAATCAGCGCTTCGAGGCCGCCGACGCCGCGCACCACGACATAACGCGCCGTCATCTGGGTCAACGTGCCGGTATGTTCGCCGATGGTGACCACGTCACCGATGCTGACCGAGCGGTCCATCAGGATGATGAAGCCGCTGATGTAGTTGGCGGCGATTTTCTGCAGGCCGAAGCCGATGCCGACACCGAGCATGCCGCCGAACACCGACAGCACCGTCAGGTCGATGCCCACCGCCGGCAGCGCGATCAGGAAGGCCGCCAGCAGCAGCAGCACCTGCACCAGCTTGGAGAACATCACGCGCAGATTGGCCTGCAGGCTGGTGGCGTTCATCAGACGCGATTCGGCGAGACGTCCCAGCCACAGCGCAATCAGCAGCGTGGCAATCACGGAAAGCGTGCCCTGCAGCACCAGCAGCAGCGAGATTTTCTGTTTGCCGACGGCAAAGTCGATGTCCAGCAGTGCGTCGCGGACGTACGGCCACAGTCCGGTCAGGTAGACGGCGACGCCGATCCAGGCCAGCCAGCTGATCCAGCGCTCCGATGCGCGCAGCCAGGGGCTGGGGGCAAAGGTGTGGCGCATCACGTAGATGGAGAGGCGGATCACCGCCATCGCCAGCAGCAGGGCCGCGGCGACATTGAGCAGGTGGGTGCTCTGCCAGTAACGCAGCACGGATTTGGCGATCAGCACCAGCACCAGCGTCGACAGCGGAAAGAGCAGCCGCTGCATGCTGCCGATGCCCAGCGCCTGCGTGGCGTCCAGAGGGGCATGACCGTGAATCCGCCGGTTGTAGCGCCGCGTCAATCCCCAGCCGATGAGCATGCAGGCCGCGAGTACACCCACCTGCCAGAGGATTTTTACGTTTTGCAGGTCCCCCCAGAGGTCGATCAGCAGGGCGTGAAATTCAGCGGATGCGGACATGAGAGTGGCGGTGAGGGGTGGCGTAAATGCGGGGAAATTCTAGCATCGCGTGCTGTTTGCAAAGTTCAGCCTGTAATGCGTTCCATCGCCGCGGCAAAAAAACCGTCGGTATTGTGAATGTGGGTCCACAGCTGGAGTTGTGCGCCGACATCGAGGTTGATGTCCTGACGGCGCAGCAGTTCGCCGCAATCGAGCGCCTTGAATTCCGGATGGGCTTCGAGGAAGGCGCGGATGATGTCCTGGTTTTCCGCGGCAAGCAGGCTGCAGGTCGCGTAGACCAGCCGTCCGCCGGGTTTGACCAGGCGCGCCGCGGCCTTCAGGATCGCGGTTTGTTTGACGATCAGTTCGGCGACGGATTGCGGCGACTGGCGGTATTTCAGGTCCGGGTTGCGGCGCAGCGTGCCGAGCCCGCTGCACGGGGCGTCGACCAGCACACGGTCGATCTTGCCGGCGAGGCGCTTCACCTTGGTGTCGTTCTCGTGCGCGATCACCAGCGGGTGCAGGTTCGACAGGCCCGAGCGTTTCAGCCGCGGCTTCAGGTTGTCGAGCCGTTTCTGCGAAACATCGAAGGCATAGAGCCGGCCCTGCGAATTCATCATCGCACCCAGCATCAGCGTCTTGCCGCCGGCGCCGGCGCAGAAATCGACAACGAGGTCGCTGCGCCGCGGCGCCAGCAGGTAACCCAGCAGCTGGCTGCCCTCGTCCTGCACTTCAATCGCGCCGCCGGTAAAGAGCGGGTGGCGGTTGATCGACGGTTTGCCCTTGACGCGGATGCCGATCGGCGAAAAAGGCATGGCCGCGGCCTCGATGCCGGCGGCATTGAGCGCTGCGAGCACCGCATCGCGGTTGCCGCGCATGGTGTTGACGCGCAGGTCGAGCGGCGCCGGATCCTGCAGCGCGCGGCCGAGTTTGCGGATGAAATCGGCATCGTGCTGCGGCAGCAGGCGCTCGACGATCCATTGCGGCAGGTCGGCTTCGACGTGGAGCGGCAATGCGGTCGGCTGCGCGCGCGTGGCGTTGAGCCACTGGATTTCGTCGGTTTTGCACAAAGGGGCCAGCTCGCGGCCGCTGAAACCGGCGATGCGCGCCAGCCAGAGCAGCACCAGCTGCCGCGGCGTGGCCTGCGGCGCGACATGGTCAAACAGTTCCTTGCGGCGCAGTACGCCGAACACGGCTTCGGCGACAAAACCGCGGTCCTGCTGGCCGAGGACGTGGCGTTCGCGGAAATAACGGCCAAGCACGGCGTCGGCCGGATAGGTGAAGGTCAGCACGCGCGACAGCGCGGTTGCGGCGTCGGCGAGGCGCAGCGTGCTGGGGACACGCGCGGCGGCTTCGGGAATGGCGGTTTTGATCGCGGTTTTCATTGTTCGCTGACCTGTATCGCGCTGACCAGCTGTTCGCCGGACAGCTCGCCGTCGCGGTTGAAAAAACGGATGCGGATCGGCAGGTTGCGGTATTCGGTTGCCAGCCACACGGCCAGGCTTTCGCGGCCGCTTTCGCGGGCCTGGATCACCGGCACGGCACGCAGGCGGCCCAGCGGCGTATCTATGGTTTCTTCGGGCAATACGTCGAAGCTGGTCGATTCCAGTTGCCGGCCGCGGGTGAACGGCATGGTGATGCGCCCGGGCGCGGGCGGCAGCAGCGCCAGCTGGTACATGAAACTGATGATGTCCTGGCTGCCCGCGGGCAATGCCACCGTGGTCTGTTGCGGCATGCGGCCCAGGCGCACCTGGCCCTGCTCCCAGTTGAACACCGCCAGCGATTCCTCGCTGCGGCTGCCGCGTTTGACGCTGGCCAGGAAGCGCTCCGGGCGCAGTCCCTGCTCGGATACCGTGCCGCGGCTCAGGTAGTGATAACGGTGCGGCCGGAACATTTCGATCAGGCCGGTGCTCTCCGACTGGCTGCCCAGCGTGTACTGCGTGCCGTCGAATTCCCAGGTCTGCACCGTGCGGCCGACCGGGGTCTGGTCGGGGCCCATGGTCAACAGGTAAGTGATGCGGCCCTTGCGCGGAAAACTCGGCAGTGGCGGTGCTTCAGGCGTCTTGAACACCGTGGATGCTGCACTGGCGACGACCACGGGTTCGGGCGCCGCGGGTTCGGTCACGGGTACCGGATCCGGCGCTGCCGGTATCGCGGCCTCCGGTTGCGGTACGGTGCGCGGTGCTGCGGCGATGCGCTGAGGCGTTTTTTGCTTGACGGCACGTGGTGTGGCGACTGGCTGCGGTGCCAGCGGTTGCAATTGCACGTTCAGCGGCGGCAGTTCCGGTACGGGATCCGGCAAACTCAGCCAGGAACCGGCGAGCAGTGCGGCATGCGCGGCCACCGACAGTGCGGCGGCGGCGAGCAGGCGCATTGCGGGACGGCGCTTCACCGGATTTCCAGGCGGGAGATGACCTGCTCGTAGCGCTTGCCGTCGTCTTCGACGATGCGCATCTTGACCGGCATCAGCCGGTGCTCGCGCGCCAGCCAGATTTCGGTCGCGGTTTCACCGGCGCTGTGCTGCTTGACCAGGTGGATCACCGCCAGGCGGCCCAGCGGTGTGTCGATCGCCGTGTCGGGACCGATGCCGTAGCGGTACTGGTCGAGTTTGCGGCCGTTGGTCATCGCGAACGCAAGATCCTTGAGTTTTGCCGGATCGAGAAACAGGAACTGGTACATCACGGACAGCCGGTCCTGGGTGCCGGGCGGCAGCGTCGTGGTCTCGGTGTTGCCGTCATGCGCAAACGTCAGCTTGCCTGCGGCCCAGTCGAATTCGGCATGTACGCGCCGCGCATCGCCGGTGCCGCGCGTGCCGTCGAATGATTTCGGGCGCAGGCCGTCGTTGCCGACTTCACCGCTGCTGGTGACCCGTCCCGGGCGGCGCTGCACCAGCGCGAATACGCCGATGGCCTTTGTTTCACTGACAGCCTGGTAGCTGCCGTTGCTGATCTCGAACGTCTCCTGCATCACCGCGATCGGCGCGCCGTTCATCGACAGGTCGTACTGCGCCAGCACCGCCTGCGGCGGCGTGACCGCGGCAATGGCCGGCAGTGCGGCGGCGAGCAACAGGGTGATGAATGTCTTAAGCATCGAGGGCCGGGGAGAGGAGTGAGTTTGTCGCCGGATGCGCGCCGCTGATATTGGCCCGTCCGTCCGCCGTCAGCGTGACACGGTCTTCGCACAGCCAGCGCAGGGCCTGCGGATAAATGCGGTGTTCTTCGGCGAGCACCCGTCTGGCGAGGGTGGTTTCGTCATCATCGGGCAACACCGGCACCGCGGCCTGGATGATGATCGGGCCGTGGTCCAGCTGCGGCGTGACGAAGTGCACCGTGCAGCCGTGAACGCGCACGCCCGCGGCCAGCGCCTGGCGGTGGGTGTGCAGGCCGGGGAAGGACGGCAGCAGCGAAGGATGGATGTTGATCATGCGGCCGCGATAACGCCGGACAAATCCTTCGGTCAGCACGCGCATGAAACCGGCCAGCACCACGAGATCGGGGTTTTGCGCATCAATGGCCTTTGCCAGAGCCGCATCAAAATCCGCGCGCTGCGCATAATCACGGTGGTTGACCACTGCCGTGGCCACGCCGTGGCCTGCCGCGGTGTCCAGGCCCTTGGCCGCCGGGTCGTTGCTGATGACCGCGCAGATCTGCGCCGGCAGCCCCGCGGCGAGCAGGGCCTCCATGTTGCTGCCGCGCCCGGAAATCAGTATTACGATGCGTTTCAGGGCCAGTCCTTTTCTGTTTTTCTAAATCCCGCTTCTTAAATGACGACGGTTTGTGCTTCGCCGCCGCGGCGCTTGCGTACGCTGCCGATGCGCCATACTTTTTCGCCGGCGCGTTTGAGCAGTGTCTGAGCGCGGGCGGCATCCTTCTCCGCCACCACCACCACCATGCCGATGCCGCAGTTGAACACGCGGTGCATTTCGTCATCGGCGACATTGCCCTGCTGCTGCAGCCAGCGGAACAGCGGCGGCAGCGGCCAGGCTTTGCGGCTGATTTCCGCGGTCAGTTTGTCGCCGAGCACGCGCGGCACGTTGTCCAGCAGTCCGCCGCCGGTGATGTGTGCCAGTCCTTTGACCGGCAATTGTTTCATCAGTTTCAGCAGCGGTTTCACATAAATCCGCGTCGGCGCCAGGATCAGATCCTTTAACGCGCGGCCGCCGACTTTTGCCGACAGTTTGACGCCGCGCTGCGCGATGATCTTGCGGATCAGCGAATAACCGTTGGAATGCGCGCCGTTGCTGCCGAGGCCGAGGATCACGTCGCCGGGACGGATGCTGCGGCCGTTGATGATGCGTTTTTTCTCGACCACGCCGACGGCGAAGCCGGCGAGGTCGTATTCGCCCGGCGGGTACATGCCGGGCATTTCCGCGGTTTCACCGCCGATCAGCGCGCAGCCCGCCATCGCGCAGCCGGCGGCGATGCCCTTGACCACATCGGCGGCGGAATCGACATCGAGTTTGCCGCAGGCGTAGTAGTCGAGGAAAAACAGCGGCTCGGCGCCCAGCGTCAGGATGTCGTTGACGCTCATCGCGACAAGATCGATGCCGATGGTGTCGTGGCGCTGCCACTCGAAGGCCAGCTTCAACTTGGTGCCGACGCCGTCGGTGCCCGATACCAGCACCGGTTCGCGGTAACCGCCGGGCACGGCGAACAGCGCGCCGAAGCCGCCGATGCCGGCCATCACGCCCGGGCGCAGGGTGCGTCTGGCATGCGGCTTGATGCGTTCGACGAGCGCGTCGCCGGCATCGATGTCGACGCCGGCATCGCGATAGGTCAGCGATTTTCGTGACGGGCTTGAGGGGCTTTTGCGTTTCAAGGGAGTCCTTGCTGTTTGCGATGGCCGCCGGTGGCGGCCTGCTAAGATAGGGGCTGGTTCAATACGTGTTCAGCAACATCCATCAGTCGATGCGAATTTTATCTTAAATGGATACCCCGGACCGCAATCCACGGCACCTCTGGCAATGGCTGGCCGCGGCGGCACTGCTTGTCGCCGCCGTCTACTTGCTGAGTCCGATACTGACGCCGTTTCTGCTGGCCGCGATCCTGGCCTACATCTGCAACCCGCTGGTCAGCCGCATGACCCGCAGCCGGGTGCCGCGCACGCTGGCGGTGACGCTGGTGCTGGTCCTGCTGGCAACGATGTTCGTCGTGCTGCTGCTGATTTTGCTGCCGCTGTTGATCCGCCAGGTGCGCGCGATCACCGAGCAGGCGCCGGTTTATGTCGACTGGCTGCGCAGCGCCGTGGGGCCGCGGCTGGAACAGTTTTTTGGCGTGCAGCTGGAAACAGCGATGGTGCGCGACTGGGTGGTCGAGCACATGGCGGAGATCCGCGATTTTGCGGTGCAACTGCTGCCATCGCTGAAAACCGGCGGCCTTGCCATCGTCGGGTTCTTCGTCAATCTGGTGCTGGTTCCGGTGGTGCTGTTTTATTTCTTGCGCGACTGGAACGGGATCATTGCGGGCATTGATCGCATGGTGCCGCGGCGCTGGCACCAGCAGGTCAACGTTCTTGCCGGGGAAATCGACGCCGTCCTCGGGCAGTTCATGCGCGGACAACTGCTGGTGATGCTGGGCATGGCGCTGTTTTATACCGTCGGACTGTGGCTCGCGGGGCTGGATTACGCGCTCTCGGTCGGCATGATCGCCGGCCTGGTCACCTTCGTGCCCTATCTCGGCGTCATCATCGGCCTGGTACTGGCGACGCTGACCGGATTGCTGCAATTCCAGGATCCGACGCAACTGGTCTGGGTTTGGGCGGTATTCATCGCGGCCAACCTGTTGGAAGGTTATCTGCTGGTGCCGTGGCTGGTCGGCGACCGCATCGGCCTGCATCCGGTGGCGGTGATTTTTGCGCTGCTCGCCTTCGGCACCCTGTTCGGTTTCTTCGGCGTGCTGCTGGCGCTGCCGGTCAGCGCCGCGCTGCTGGTGTGGGGGCGCCACCTGCGGCGTGATTATCTGGCGAGCAGCATGTACCAGGAATGAAGCAGCTCGCGCTGGAACTGGCGTCACCGCCGGCGCCGACGCTGGACAATTTTGTGGTCGGTGAAAATGCGGAAGTCGTGGCCGCGCTGCGTGCGCTGGCGCGCGGCGATGGCCGCGAACGTTTCATCTACCTGTGGGGCGGCAGCGGCAGCGGACGCAGCCATCTGCTGCGCGCGGTGATGCAGGCCTTGCGCGAAGCCGGCAGGGCGGTGCATTTGCGTGCTGCTGCCGACGGGGGTGCGGTGGGCGCGGCGGCCGCGGCTGACGCCGTCGGCATTGACGACGTGCAGCGTCTTGCAGCGCCGGCGCAAATCGAATTGTTCAATATCTACAACGAATTGAAGGACGGCTCCGGCGTGCTGGTGGCGACCGGCGACGTGCCGCCGGCACGATTGCCGCTGCGTCCCGATCTGCAGACGCGGCTGGCCTGGGGGCTGGTGTATGAGGTGCGCGTGCTGAGCGAGGGTGACCGCCGTGCCGCGTTGCGCGATTATGCCGCTGCGCGCGGTTTTGACCTGCCGCAGGAGGTGGCCGATTACCTGCTCGCACGCGCGCCTCGCGACCTGAGCTCTTTGCGTGCGCTGGTGGATACCCTGGACCGCCTGTCGCTGGAACAGAAACGCGCAATCACCGTGCCGCTGGCGCGCGAACTGCTGCAGGCTGCGCGGCCGCGCGCCTGAAAAAATGAAACGGAAACACCAATGAACCTGGCCTTGTTCGACCTCGACAATACGCTGCTCGCCGGCGACAGCGATTTTGAGTGGGCGCAGTTCCTGATCGACCGCGGCGTGCTGGATCGCACGACTTACGAGGCGCGCAACCAGGCGTTCTACGACCAGTACAAGGCGGGCACGCTCGACATCCGCGAGTTCCTCGATTTCCAGCTGAAGCCGCTGTCGCGGTATCCGCGCCCGGTGCTTGATGCCTGGCATGGCGAATATATGCGGGAACGTATCCTGCCGATGATCCGCGATTCGGCGCGGGCTCTGGTCGACAAACACCGGGGAGAGTTACGCGTGATCATCACCGCGACCAACAGTTTTGTCACCGCGCCGATCGCCCGCGCCTTCGGCATCGAACACCTGATTGCCACCGAACCCGAAGTGCGGGACGGGGTGTTCACCGGCGGCTTCAGCGGCACGCCGTGTTTTCGCGAGGGCAAGGTCGAACGCCTGGAGTCGTGGCTGGCCGAACGCGGGGAGAGTATAAAAAGCGTTTTAAAATCAACATTTTACAGTGATTCCCACAATGATCTTCCGCTGCTGGAGCGGGTCGGTCATCCGGTGGCGGTGGATCCTGACGCAGCCTTGCGCGCACATGCCGCCGCGCGCGGCTGGCCGATCATCAGTCTGCGGTGAGCGCCCGCAGTGCCGCGATGAGCGCCATGTATAATCGCGCCGTTTTCCCCTGCTGCGGCGCGTGGATCTTTGCCGGTCCTCCCTGAATGCGCTGAACAATATTTCCGCATGACTTTCGCATGATCACCAAGCTGCTCGGCCGTGTTTTTTCCGGCCGCATGTTCAAATCCGCAAAACCGCGCATTATCGCGGTGTCAGAACACGGCATCACCCGTGACCGCATCGGCAGTTGCGCGCTGCGCACCTGCGATGCGCTGCAGGAAGCCGGTTTCGCCGCGTTTGTCGTCGGCGGCGCGGTGCGCGACCTGATTCTCGGCCGTGATCCCAAGGATTTCGACGTCGCCACCAATGCCACGCCCGAGGAAGTGCGCGGCATTTTCCGCCGTTCGCGGGTGATCGGCCGCCGTTTCAAAATCGTCCACGTGCTGTGCGGCCGCGACATGGTCGAGGTGTCGACCTTCCGCGGCCCCGCCGTCGATGCCGGCGCCGGCACCCGGGTTGAAGACGAACACGGCCGCCTGCTGCGCGACAACGTCTGGGGCGACCAGGCGCAGGATGCGACGCGCCGCGACTTCACCATCAATGCCTTGTTCTACGATCCGGCGCGCGAGCAGGTGTGGGATTACCACGGCGGCGTTGCCGACCTGAAACGCAAGCGCCTGCGCATGATCGGCGAACCGGCGCAGCGTTATCGTGAAGATCCGGTGCGGATGCTGCGCGCGGTGCGTTTCGCCGCCTCCTGCGGCCTTGAAATCGACGCCGCGACACGCAAGCCGATCAAGGCCCAGGCCCCCTTGCTTTCCAATGTGCCGGCGGCGCGCCTGTTCGACGAGATGCTCAAGCTGCTGCTGTCGGGGCATGCCGCAGAATGCGTGAAGCGATTGCGCCGCGAAGGCCTGCATCACGGCATGCTGCCGCTGCTCGATGTGATCCTCGAGCAGCCGCTGGGCGAACGTTTTGTGATGCTGGCGCTGAAAAACACCGATGAGCGCGTTCGTGCCGGCAAACCGATATCGCCGGCATTCCTGTTCGCCGCGCTGACTTGGCACGAAGTGCTGGCCGCATGGAAAAAAATCGAGGCCCGCGGCGTGCCGCCGGTGCCGGCGCTGTACGAGGCGATGGAGCAGATCATCACCACGCAGACCGAGCAGCTGGCGATCCCGCGCCGCTTTACCTCCGACATGAAGGAACTGTGGGCGCTGCAGCCGCGCTTCGAGCAGCGCGCCGGCCAGCGCCCGTTCCGCCTGCTCGAACACCCGCGTTTCCGCGCCGCCTACGATTTTCTGCTGCTGCGTTGTGAAAGCGGCGAACTGGACATGGCCATCGGCGACTGGTGGACCCGATTCCAGGATGCCGACGCCGGAACCCGCGAGTCGATGCTGGTGGCGGACAGCGCCGGGCCGGCAAAAAAACGCCGCAAACGCCGCCGGCGCAAGTCCGGCGCTGCGGCGGCGCCGGCGGCGGACTGACGCGGGTGACGGCGCCTGCGCACAGGGCCTGCGTCGCGCTGGGCGCGAACATCGGCGAACCGCGGCGCCAGATCGAAGCCGGTTTTGCCGCGCTCGCCGCCCTGCCCGGCACCCGCCTGCTGGCGCGTTCCTCGCTGTACCGCAGCGCACCGGTCGGTTACACCGACCAGCCGGATTTCATCAATGCGGTGGCGATGATCGAAACCACGCTGGCGCCGCATGCGCTGCTGGAGGCGGTGCTGGCGATTGAACGCGTAAACGGCCGCGTCCGTGAATTTCCCAATGCACCGCGCACGCTCGACCTCGACATCGTGATCTACGGCGATGTCGTGTTGCAGGAACCGGGGCTGACGATTCCGCATGCACGCATGCTCGAACGCGCGTTTGTGATGGTGCCGCTGGCCGAAATCGCGCCGGATATGCTGGTGCCCGGACACGGCAAGGTCGGCGATCTGGTCAGGCATTTGGATGCGGCGGGTGTGGCGCAGCTGAGGCGAATAGCGGGGACGGCGGCATGAAGCCTGCCGCAGCAGAATGGGGACGAGCGGCATGATCCTCGCCGCAAAATACCGCTATATCGTGATCGAGGGACCGATCGGTTCGGGTAAAACCACACTGGCGCGGCGCCTGGCCGCGCATCTTGGTGCGGCCACGCTGTTCGAGGATCCGGACGCCAATCCTTTTCTGCCCGGCTTTTATCAGGATCCCGCGCGCCATGCCTTGCCGGCGCAGTTGTTCTTTTTGTTCCAGCGCCTGAACCAGGTGCGGGACCTGGTGCAGTCCGACCTTTTCCGCAGCGTCACCGTCGCCGACTTCATGCTGGAAAAGGATCCGCTGTTCGCGCAACTGACGCTGAACGACCACGAACTCGCCCTGTACCGGCAGATCTATGATCATCTCAAACCGCAGGCGCCGCAGCCGGACCTCGTGGTGTATCTGCAGGCCGGCGCGGAAACACTGGTGGAGCGGGTGCGCAGGCGCGCGACCAATTACGAAAAATCCATCCCGGACGAATATCTGCTGCGCCTGGCCGATGCCTACGCGCGGTTTTTCCATCATTACACCGCGGCGCCGCTGCTGATCGTGAATTCGGAGAATCTGAACTTCGTTGATTCGGCGGCTGATTTTGATTTATTGTTGCAGCGGGTCAACGCCATGCGCGGTCCGCGCGAGTTTTTCAGCCTGGGCAGTTGAGAATAATCGAGGAAAATATCATGCGTATCACGCTGAGTACTTTGCACAAGATGATGCGGGACGGCGAGAAAATCACCATGCTGACCTGTTACGACGCGAGTTTCGCGGCGCTGCTGGATGGCGCCGGCCTCGACACGCTGCTGATCGGCGATTCGCTGGGCAATGTATTGCAAGGGCATGAGTCGACGCTGCCGGTGTCGCTGCGTGACATGGTCTACCACACGCAATGCGTGGCGCGTGGCGCCAAAAGCGCTTTCATCATCGGCGACATGCCCTTCGGCACCTTCCAGGTCAGCCCGCAGGATGCCTTCCGCAATGCCGCCGAAATCATGGCGGCCGGCGCGCAGATGGTGAAAATCGAGGGCGGGCGGCCGATGCTGGAAACGATTGCCTTCCTCACCGAGCGCGGCATACCGGTGTGCGGCCACCTTGGCCTCACGCCGCAGTCGGTGCATCAGCTCGGCGGTTACCGCGTCCAGGGCAAGGCCGAGGATGACGCGCAGCGCCTGCTTGACGATGCGCGCATCCTCGAGCAGGCGGGCGCCGGCATGATCGTGCTCGAAGCGATACCCGCGGCGCTGGCCAGCCAGATCACCGCGGCGGCAAAAGTGCCGACCATCGGCATCGGTGCCGGCGTGGACTGCCATGGCCAGGTACTGGTGCTGCACGACATGCTCGATGTTTATCCCGGCAAAAAGGCCAAATTCGTCAAGAATTTCATGAAGGCCGCCGCGGGCTCGATCCAGGACGCCGTGGCCCTGTACGTCAAGGAAGTGCGCGAGGGCCGTTTCCCCGGCAAAGAACATTCTTTTTAGTGAAGCGCCCGGATTCCCGGGTGCCGAGCGGAAAAATCTTTCTCCGGTATGATCGCGGGTCTTTCGCTCATCATTCATCACTCATCGCTCCGTACTGATCCTCATGGACGTCATTCATTCAGTTGCCGAATTGCGGGAACGCCTGCGCCGCGAACCCAACAACGTGTTCGTACCGACCATGGGCAATCTGCATGACGGCCACATCCAGCTCATCAAAATCGCCAAGCCGCGCGCGGCCTGCACCGTGGTCAGCATTTTCGTCAACCGCCTGCAGTTCGGGCCGCGCGAGGATTTTGACCGTTATCCGCGCACTTTCGAGGCTGATTGCGAGCGCCTGCGCAATGCCGGTGTCGATGTGGTGTTCGCGCCGGACGAAAAAGAGATTTATCCCGAGCCGCAGACCTACGTGGTCGAGCCCTCGGACCTGCAGCACATCCTCGACGGCGGTGCCCGCCCCGGTCACTTCCGCGGCGTGTCCACGGTGGTGCTGAAACTCTTCAACATGGTGTCGCCGCATGCCGCGATTTTCGGCAAAAAGGATTACCAGCAGTGCCTGGTGCTGACCAACATGGTGCGCCAGTTTGCGCTGCCGATCGAAATCATCCTGGCCGAAACGGTGCGCGCCGAGGACGGCCTCGCCTTGTCTTCGCGCAATGCCTATCTGAGCCCGGCCGAGCGCCAGGAGGCGCCGCGGCTGTATCGCGTGCTGCGTAATGCCCGCGGCGAGATTGCGATGGGTGCCAGCGACTATCAGCGCATCGAACTGGCGGCGATGTCGGAGCTCGCGCGCCACGGCTGGAAGCCGGACTATGTCGCGGTGCGCCGCCAGCATGACCTGCAGCCGCCGGGCAATGGCGAAACGGCTTTGGTGGTGCTGGCCGCGGCACGACTGGGCAAGACGCGCCTGATCGACAACGTCGAGGTGAACAGGCCTGCAGTTTGAGTTTTTTCTGCGGAAACTGTAGGTGGTGCCGGGAGCCGGCCCCCCGACGCTCTTAACAAACGCGAGATTTTAGCTTCGCTGAAATCTTTGGGAGCTTAATGATGGTGCCGGGAGCCGGAATCGAACCGGCACGCCTTGCGGCGCGGGATTTTGAGTCCCGTGCGTCTACCAATTCCGCCATCCCGGCTGGATGGGCTTCTTCGAAACACGATGCTGAGAGCCCCATGCGACGACTTGTTCCGCCACACCCCTCAAGGGGGTGCCATAACGAGTCCCGGCACGGGGGGACGGCGATTATCCCTTAAACCTCCGGAGCGGAGCAACCGCGCTTTACAGATCGATGCATCTCGACGACTTTGATTACGATTTACCCGCGGAGCTGATTGCCCAGGCCCCGGCCACCACGCGTCGCGCCAGCCGCTTGCTGCATCTCGACGGCGTCAGCGGCGAGTTTCGTGATCGGCAATTCCCCGACATCCTCGAATTGCTGCAGCCCGGCGACCTGCTGGTGCTCAACGACACGCGGGTGATCAAGGCGCGCCTGACCGGACGCAAGGCCTCGGGCGGACGCATTGAAATGCTGATTGAACGCGTGCTGGATGCACATGAAGTGCAGGCCCAGCTGCGTGCCAGCAAGGCGCCGCAGCCCGGGAGCCTGTTGTTGCTCGATGGCGGCGTGGAAGCCGGCGTGATCGGGCGTGACGGTGATCTCTGGCGGCTGCGCTTTGGCGGGGACGCCGATGTGTGGACGCTGCTCGAACGCCATGGCGCGGTGCCGCTGCCGCCGTACATCACGCATGTGCCGGACGCGGCAGACGAGACGCGGTACCAGACCGTTTATGCAAAAAATCCCGGCGCGGTGGCGGCGCCCACCGCCGGCCTGCATTTTGATGCGGCGATGCTCGATGCCCTGCGCGCGCGCGGCGTCGGTGTGGCGTACCTGACGCTGCATGTCGGCGCCGGCACCTTTCAGCCGGTGCGTGTGCAGAACCTGGCCGAACACCGCATGCACAGCGAATGGTATGAGCTGCCGCAGGCGACGGTGGATGCGCTGCGCACAACCCGCGCGGCGGGCGGACGCGTGGTCGCGGTCGGCACCACCAGCCTGCGCGCGCTGGAATCCGCGGCGGCCAGCGGGGAGCCGGTGGCCGGGCACGCCGAGACCTCGCTGTTCGTGCTGCCCGGTTATCGCTTCCGCATCGTCGACCGCCTGATCACCAATTTCCACCTGTCACGTTCGACGCTGCTGATACTGGTGTCGGCCTTCGGCGGCATGGATAACATTCGCCGTGCCTATCAGCATGCGATCGCGCAGCGTTACCGGTTTTTCAGTTATGGTGACGCCATGCTGATCGAACGCGCGCCTCAAACCTGATTTCTCAATAGTATGCAATTCAAAGTTACCGCTACTGACGGCAACGCGCGCCTGGGCGTACTGCAAACGGCGCACGGCGCCATCGACACGCCGGTGTTCATGCCGGTGGGCACCTATGGCGCGGTCAAGGGCATGGCGCCCGATGAATTGCACGGGCTCGGCGCGCAGATCGTGCTCGGCAACACTTTTCACCTGTGGCTGCGGCCCGGTCTCGAAGTCATTGCCGCGCACGGCGGCCTGCATCGCTTCATGGGCTGGGACGGGCCGATACTCACCGACTCCGGCGGCTTCCAGGTGTTCAGTCTGGGCGAGATGCGCAAGATCAGCGAGGAGGGCGTGAAGTTCCAGTCGCCGGTCAACGGCGACGCCTGTTTTCTCACGCCGGAAGAATCGATGCGCATCCAGCGCGTGTTGAATTCCGACATCGTGATGGCCTTCGATGAATGCACGGCCCATCCCGCCACACACGAACAGGCGCGCGATTCGATGCAACTGTCGATGCGCTGGGCGGTGCGCAGCAAGGCGGCGCATGCCGGCAATGCCAATGCCCTGTTCGGCATCGTGCAGGGCGGCATGTTCGAGGATCTGCGCGATGAGTCGCTGGCGGCGCTGACCGGCATCGGTTTCGACGGTTATGCCATCGGCGGCCTGTCGGTGGGCGAACCCAAGCCCGACATGCTGCGCATCCTGCGCCATATTGCGCCGAGGATGCCGGTGGACCGGCCGCGCTACCTGATGGGGGTGGGCACGCCGGCGGACATCGTCGCCGCGGTCGGCGCCGGCATCGACATGTTTGATTGCGTGCTGCCGACGCGCAACGCGCGCAACGGCTGGCTCTATACCCGCCACGGCGTGATCAGGCTGCGCAATGCGCGTTACCGCGACGACCTGGCGCCGCTGGATGCGGATTGCGCCTGTTATACCTGCCGCCATTTCACCCGGGCCTACCTGCACCACCTGCAGCGGGTGAACGAAATGCTCGGTGCGCGACTCAATACCCTGCATAACCTGCACTATTACCAGGAGCTGATGCGCGGTTTGCGGGCGGCGATAGCGGCCGGCCGGCTGGCGGAGTTCGCTGATGAGGCGGCCAAAATGAGTGATGAATTAGGTTAAAATACAACGCTTTGAGCGCGCCCGGCTGCAGAAACCAGGCCCTCTACCAACACAACGGAGGTTTATCTTGTTGATCAGTCCCGCATGGGCGCAGGCATCCGCTCCCGCCGCAGGCGGCGGCATCGAAAGCATGCTGCTCATCCTCGCGATGTTTGCCGTGATGTATTTCCTGATGATCCGCCCGCAGATGAAGCGCGCGAAAGAACACAAAACCATGGTCGAAGGCCTGCAGAAGGGTGATGAGGTGATCACCGCCGGCGGCATCCTCGGCCGCATCACCAAAGTCGATGAACAGTACATCACCGTTGCAATCGCCTCGGGTGTTGAAATCCAGGCGCAGCGCGCGGCGATCCAGACCGTGCTGCCCAAGGGCACCATCAAAACCATTCAGTGACCTTCGGTGAACGAGTGAGCGGTGAACGGGTGAACAAGTAAGTTCACTGGTGTGCCGCTGTTACCCGTTCACTGCTCACTTGTTCACACGTTCACGGTCTTAAAATGAATCGTTACCCCCTCTGGAAATACCTGCTGATCGTTGCCGCCGTGGTGACGGGGCTGCTCTACACCATCCCCAATTTCTACGGTGAGGTGCCCGCGGTGCAGGTGTCGCCGCTGCGCAGCAACCTGAAGGCCGATGCAGCGTTGATGGCGCGGGTCGAGGAAACCGTAAAAAAGGCCGGACTTGCCGTGGAGGGTGTCGCGCTCGACGCCACCAGCGTCAAGGCGCGGCTGTCCAGCACCGAAGACCAACTGAAGGCCAAGGATGCGCTGCAGGCGGCCCTGGGCGAGGACTATGTGGTGGCGCTGAATCTCTTGTCGCGCAGCCCGCAGTGGCTGGCGTCGATCGGTGCGCTGCCGATGTACCTGGGCCTCGATTTGCGCGGCGGCGTGCATTTCCTGATGCAGGTCGACATGAAGGCGGCGCTGACCAAGAAAGTCGAAACCTATGCCAACGATATCCGCGGCACGCTGCGCGAGCAGCGTATCCAGTATTCGGGCATCGCGCGCGAAGGCCAGGCCGTGACGGTGCGTTTCCGCGAGGCGGCGCTGCGCGACAAGGCGCTGGCGCGCATCACCAAGGAGATGCCCGACCTGGAGCTGAAAACGGCCGATGATGCCGGGGAATACCGCATCACCGGCACGCTGAAAGTCGAAGCGCAGCGCCGCACCCAGGAATTCGCGCTGCAGCAGAACATCAATACCCTGCGCAACCGCATCAACGAACTGGGCGTGGCCGAACCGATCATCCAGCAGCAGGGCGCCGACCGCGTGGTGGTGCAGCTGCCCGGCGTGCAGGACACCGCCAAGGCCAAGGACATACTCGGCCGCACCGCGACACTCGAAGTGCGCATGGTTGACGACGAACGCATGGATCCGGGTGTGCTGGAACAGGCCAGGGCCGGGCAGGTGCCGTTCGGCACCGAACTCTATTTCGAGCGCAACGGCCAGCCGGTACTGGTGAAAAAGCAGGTTGTACTCACCGGCGAACGCATCAACGATGCCCAGCCCGGCTTCGACGGCCAGACCGGGGAGCCGGCGGTGCACATCAACCTCGATGGCGCCGGAGCGCGGATTTTCCAGCAGGTCACCCGCGAGAACATCGGCAAACGCATGGCGATCCTGCTCTTCGAACGCGGCAAGGGCGAGGTGGTGACGGCGCCGGTGATCCGCAGCGAGATCGGCGGCGGCCGCGTGCAGATCAGCGGGCGCATGACGACGCGGGAAGCCCAGGATGTGTCGCTGCTGCTGCGCGCCGGCGCGCTGGCGGCGCCCATGGAAATCATCGAGGAGCGCACGGTCGGACCGTCGCTGGGTGCTGAAAACATCAAGATCGGTTTCCAGTCGATGTGGATGGGTTTTGCCGCGATCGCCGTTTTCATGATCGCCTACTACGCGCTGATCGGCGTCATTTCGGTGATCGCGCTGGGCGCCAACCTGCTGTTCCTGATTGCGCTGCTGTCGATGCTGCAGGCGACGCTGACGCTGCCGGGCATCGCCGCCATTGCGCTGGCGCTGGGCATGGCGATTGACGCCAACGTGCTGATCAACGAGCGCATCCGCGAGGAGCTGCGCAACGGCAACACGCCGCATGCCGCGCTGCATTCGGGTTATGAGCGCGCCTGGGCGACGATTCTCGATTCCAACGTGACCACGCTGATTGCCGGCATCGCGCTGTTTGCCTTCGGCTCCGGTCCGGTGCGCGGGTTCGCGGTGGTGCACTGCCTGGGCATATTGACCTCGATGTTCAGCGCGGTGATGGTGTCGCGCGCCATGGTCAATCTCTGGTACGGCGGGCGGCGCAAGCTGGACAAAATCTCCATCGGGCAGGTGTGGAAGCCCACTTCACAGGCTTGAGCAGGCAGACAGGACCCTACAGACATGGAATTCTTCCGCATCAAAAAAGACATCCCGTTCATGCGTTATGCGCTGATCTTCAACGTGATCTCGCTGGTCACGTTCCTGATCGCGGTGGGTTCGCTGGCGACCAGGGGCCTGCACCTCGGCGTCGATTTCACCGGCGGCACGGTGATCGAGGTCACCTACCAGCAGCCGCCCGACCTCAACCAGATCCGCGAACGCATGGTCAAAATCGGTTTTTCCGACCCCAGCGTGCAGAATTTCGGCACCGCGCGCGACGTGCTGATCCGCCTGCCGGTCAAGGAGGGCCTGACCAGCGCCAAGGTGTCCGAGACGGTGATGACGGAGCTGAAGCAGCTGGATGCCGCGGTGCAGCTGCAGCGTGTCGAGTTCGTCGGGCCGCAGGTTGGCAAGGAGCTGCTGGAAAACGGCGCTCTGGCGCTGCTGTTCGTGTCGGCTGGCATTGTCGGTTATCTGTGGCTGCGCTTCGAATGGAAATTCGGCGTGTCCGCGATCGTCGCCAACCTGCATGACGTGGTGATCATTCTCGGCTGCTTCTCGCTGTTCAACTGGGAGTTTTCGCTGCCGGTGCTTGCGGCGGTGCTGGCGATCCTCGGTTATTCGGTCAACGAATCGGTGGTGGTGATGGACCGGGTGCGCGAGAACTTCCGCAACCGCAAGTACCGCCACATGACGGTGCCGCAGGTCATCGACGCGGCGATCACCTCGACCATGTCGCGCACCATCATCACCCACGGCTCCACCCAGCTGATGGTGTGCTCGATGCTGATTTTCGGCGGCGAGACGCTGCATTATTTCGCGCTGGCGCTGACCATCGGCATCATGTTCGGCATCTATTCCTCGGTGCTCGTCGGCAGTCCGCTGCTGATGTGGCTGGGCCTCACGCGCGAAGACCTGGTCAAGCCCGAAACGGTGGCCAAGCCTGGCGAAGACGGCGCGGTTGTTTAGTTAAAATCATCGTGGAACTGCTCGCGCCGCTGATCGACCTGATCCTTCACCTCGACGATCACCTGCAGGCCCTGGTCGTCAATTACGGCGCCTGGGTTTACCTGATCCTGTTCCTGATCGTGTTCTGCGAAACCGGGCTGGTGGTGACACCGTTCCTGCCCGGAGACTCGCTGCTGTTCGTCGCCGGCGCGATTGCCGCCGCCGGCGGCATGAACATCCACTTGCTGGTGATATTGCTGATCATTGCGGCTGTCCTCGGGGATGCGGTCAATTACAGCATCGGGCATTACATCGGGCCGCGCGTATTGAGGGACAGGAATTCGCGCTGGCTCAACCCGAAGCATCTGGAGCGGGCGCATGTGTTCTACGAGCGCCATGGCGGCAAGACCATCATCATCGCCCGCTTCGTGCCCGTCGTGCGCACCTACGCGCCGTTTGTCGCCGGTGCGGCGAGCATGCCCTATCCGCGGTTCGCGCTGTACAACATCACCGGCGCGCTGTTGTGGGTGGTGTCGCTGGGTTACGCGGGATATTTTTTCGGCAACATCCCGGTGATCAAGGACAACCTGACGCTGGTGATCATCACCATCATCATCCTGTCGATCCTGCCCGGCGTCGTGGAATACCTGCGTCATCGCAACAGCAGCGCCTGAAGCATGAACCTCTATCTGCGCCTGCTGTGGCTGCTGTTGCGCCTGCGCAGCGTGCCGCTGCGCGGCCTGTTCGAGGAATCGCGCATCGCCTTCTGCGTGTGGCCCAACGATTGCGACTTGAACCTGCACATGAACAACGGGCGTTACCTGACGTTCATGGATCTCGGTCGTGTCCACCTCACGGCGCAATCCGGGCTGCTGCGCGAGGCCTGGCGCCGGCGCTGGATGCCGGTACTGGCCGCGGCGGAAATCACCTTCATCCGTTCGCTGAAACCGTTGCAGCGTTTTGACCTGGTGACGCGCCTGCTGACCTGGGACGAGAAATACATTTATCTCGAGCAGGGTTTCGAAAGCGGCGGCCGGTTATGCGCCCATGCTTACGTGAAAGGGGTGTTCCTGCACAAAGGTGTACGCGTGCCCAACGCGGAGGTGTTGCAGGCGATCGGTTACACGGCGGATGCGCCAGCGATGAGCGAAGCGCTGCGGCACTGGGCGGCACTCACGGCGAGCAAACGTGCAGAGCATAATATTTAATAAAAACAAATACTTATGATGTGTCCCCGGGCGGCGCCCCGGGTCAAATCCGCTTCGCCAGCGCGACGGCCTTGCCGATATAGCTCGCCGGCGTCATTGCGAGCAGGCGCTGTTTCTCGGCTTCGGGGATGCCCTTGAGGCCCTTGATGAAGGCATGCAGTGAGGCGCGGTCGATGCCGCCCTTGCCGCGCGTGAGTTCCTTCAATTGTTCATACGCGCCGCTGACCTTGTAGCGGCGCATCACGGTCTGGATCGGTTCAGCCAGCACTTCCCAGTTGGCGTCGAGATCGGCGGCGAGTTTGTCGCGATTGGCTTCGAGCTTGTTCAGTCCCTTCAGGCAGGAATCCCAGGCGAGCAGCGTGTAACCCAGTGCGACACCCATGTTGCGCAAGACCGTGGAGTCGGTGAGGTCGCGCTGCCAGCGCGACACCGGCAGTTTTTCCGAAAGGTGGCGCAGCAGCGCGTTGGCGAGGCCGAGATTGCCTTCGGAGTTTTCGAAGTCAATCGGGTTGACCTTGTGCGGCATGGTCGAGGAGCCGATTTCGCCGGCCCTGGTCTTCTGCTTGAAATAACCGACGGAGACATAACCCCAGATGTCGCGGTCGAGGTCGAGCAGGATGGTGTTGGCGCGGGCCACCGCGTCGAACAGTTCGGCGATGGCGTCGTGGGGTTCGATCTGGATGGTGTAGGGATTGAATTCGAGACCCAGCGATTCAACGAAATGTTTGGCGAAGGCCTCCCAGTCGAGATCAGGGTAGGCGGCGAGGTGGGCGTTGTAATTGCCGACAGCGCCGTTGACCTTGCCAAGCAGTGACACTGCAGCAATACGCTGGTGTGCACGTTCGAGTCGTGCCACGACGTTGGCCATTTCCTTGCCCAGCGTGGTCGGCGAGGCCGGCTGGCCGTGGGTGCGCGACAGCATCGGTGCGTCGGCGAGTTCATGCGCGAGAGTGCGCAACCGGGCGGTGACCGCCGCCAGCATCGGCAGCAGCACCTTGCCGCGCGCCTCCTTCAGCATCAGCGCATGGCACAGGTTGTTGATGTCTTCCGAGGTGCAGGCGAAATGGATGAATTCCGCGACCCTGGTGACCTCGGCGTTTTTGGCGAGGCCTTCCTTGAGGAAATATTCGACCGCCTTGACGTCGTGGTTGGTGGTGGCTTCGATCGCCTTGACGCGTTCGCCGTCGGCTTCCGAGAAATTTTTGGCCAGCGCATCGAGTTCGGCGATGGTCGCCGCGGAGAACGCGGGGACTTCCTGCAGCGCCGGTTCCGCCGCCAGCGCCTTCAGCCATTCGACCTCGACCCGCACCCGTTGCCGGATCAGCGCGTTTTCGCTGAAGCAGTCGCGCAGCGCGCCGAGTTTGCCGTGGTAGCGGCCGTCGAGCGGGGAGAGGGCGGTGAGGGGTGTCAGCGGCATGGGATGCGGTTGGTGATTTGGGCTGTATAGACAGGAATTTTATCATGTGGCCTCGGCTGCCGGACCGTCGTGCGCATCGTGTATGCTCCGCGTTGCCGATTACAAAAAACCGCCGCGCCCCTACCTGATGTCGACTCAGCGCACCCCGCGCGACTGGATGCTGTTGCTGGCGCTGGTCGCGATGTGGGGTTCCTCCTTCATGTTCAACCGCATCGCGGTGGCCTCGCTGCCGCCGCTGACCGTGGTCGCCGGGCGCGTTGGCGTAGCGGCGATCGTGCTGGTCATCATTGTTTATGCGCTGGGCAAACGCCTGCCGCCGCCGGGCAAGGGGTGGTGGCCATACCTGGTGATCGCGATCATCGGCAATGCCGTGCCGTTTTACCTGATCACCTGGGGACAGCTGGTGGTCGAGAGCGCGCTGGCCGGCATCCTGATGGCGATGATGCCGCTGGCGACGATTGTGCTGGCCCATTTCCTGATCGCCGGTGAACACCTGACGCGGCAGCGCGCCGGCGGTTTTGCGATCGGCTTTCTCGGCATGGTGCTGCTGATGGGGCCCGCCGCGCTGGCCGGGGTTGGCGGCGACGCGGTGCGCATCGTGTCGCAGCTCGCGGTGCTCGGCGGCGCGCTGTGTTACGCGCTGCAGAGCGTGCTGACGCGGCTGATCATCAAGGGCGATGTGCTGGTGGCGGCGGCGACGACATTGCTGATTGCCGCGGTCATCGTGGTGCCGGTGGCACTGTGGCTGGACCGGCCGTGGTTGCTGGCGCCGTCGCCATCCTCGGCCGGCGCGGTGATCTGGCTCGGCGTTGCGCCGACGGCACTGGCGACCATCCTCTACTTCATGCTGATCCGTTCCGCCGGCCCGTCCTTCATGTCGCTGGTGAATTACCTCAGTCCCGGTGTTGCGGTGATGCTCGGCTTGCTGGTGCTGGGCGAGACGCCGCAGGCCAATGCCTATGTCGGCCTTGCGCTGATCCTCGCCGGGATCGCGGTGAGCCAGTGGCGGCGCGCTGCGCGCGCGGCCTGAGCTGTCTTGAAATAACCGGGGGCTCCCCCATATCCTTTGCAAGGCCTTGTTTTTATTGGGATTTTTAATAATTTCCCGATAAAAATCAATGACTTATCACGAAAGGAAGCCGCCATGCGCATCGTCTACAACAGCGAGCAGTACTACGTTGCCGAATATCCCGGCCAGCCGGGCCTTGAACTGGTGGACAAGCGCAGCTCGCGCGGCACCTATTTCCAGGGCGATGTCGCGGAAAAATTCGCCAATGCGCTGAATGCCGCGGTCGGTGATGACGCGTCAACCGAAAACGTCGATGAATTTCTCGACAATTTCAGTGTGCTGCTGAATGTGCCAGTGGTTTATCACTGAGTTCGGCACGAATTACAAAACACCGTTCGGGCTGAGCCCTTCGACGGGCTCAGGACAGGCTCTGTCGAAGCCCTGCTGCCCTTCGACAAGCTCGGGGCGAACGGGATTGGTTTGCGGAGGTTCGTAAGCTGATTAATCCAGTTTTGACCATCCCGGTTCGTCCCGGTCGAGCAGGCGTTTCAGCGCAATGAAATGTAGCCTTGCCTGGGTGTCGTCGCTCATCTGCGCGGCGGTGGCGCGGGCGATGGCTTCCGGCACCAGCTTCAGCGGCTTGCCGGTGCCCAGGCCCAGCACCTGCAGCATGCAGGCGCGTTCGAGGTAATAAAGATCGTCGAAGGCGACATCGATCGCCGGTCCGGTGACGATGATGCCGTGGTTGGCCAGAAACAGCATGTCGGCGTTTTTCAGGCCGGCGACGATGCGCTCGCCCTCGGCGTGGTCCAGCGCGAGGCCATTGTAGTTTTCGTCATAGGCGGTGCGGCCGTAGAACTTCAGCGCGACCTGGCTCGCCGGTTCGAGGCGGCCGCCGTGCACCACCGTCAGCGAGGTCGCAAACGGCATATGCGTGTGCAGCACGCATTTGGCATCGGGCTTGCTGCGATGCGCCGCGCCGTGGATGAAAAACGCCGTCGGCTCGACTTCATGTTTGCCCGCCACCTTGCGGCCCTGGGCGTCGACGGTGACGAGATCCGCCGGCGTCACTTCCGACCAGTGCAGGCCCTGCGGATTGATCAGGAAATGCCCGGCGCGGCCCGGCACCTCCGCGCTGAAATGATTGCAGATGCCCTCACCCAGCCCCATCCGCGATGCGCTGCGCAGGGCGCAGGCAAGGTCGATGCGTGCCTGTTGTTCGGGGTTTGGCCTGGCCATGATGATGGTTCAGTCGATGCTGATGTTGCCGGCTTTGGCGATCCTGGTCCACTTCGCGATCTCGGCCTTGAGGAAAGCCGAAAACTCTTCCGGCGTGTTGGCCGAGACCAGCGCGCCGCGTTTGATCATCTGCTCGCGCATCGCCGGGGCCTTGAGTTCGCTGACCAGAATGGTGTTGAGCCTGCGGATGATGTCCGGGGGCGTGCCGGCCGGCGCGCCGACGCCCTGCCATGAGCCGCCGTCGAAGCCCTTGACGCCGCCTTCCTCGACCGTCGGCAGATCGGGCATCGGCGGAAAGCGCTGCAGCGTCGATACGGCAATCGCGCGCAGCCGCCTCGCCTCGACCTGCGGCAGCACGCTGATCGCGGTGTTGAATGCCAGCTGCACCTGACCGGAAATCTGGTCGACCACGGCCGGGGCCTGGCCCTTGTACGGGATGTGGACCATTTTTACGCCGGTCATGAATTTGAACATTTCCATCAGCATGTGCGGACTGCTGCCATTCCCGGTCGAGGCGTACGACAGCGAATCAGGACGGGCTTTGGCGATCGCCAGCAGTTCCCTGACGTTTTTCACCGGCAGGGCGGGGTGCACGGTGAGCAGGCTGGGCAGACTGGCCATCAGCGTGACCGTCGCCAGATCCTTGACCGGATCGTAGGACATTTTTTTGTAGATCGCCGGCGACACGCCCTGCGCCGCGGTGATCATGCACAGCGTGTAGCCGTCGGCGGGCGCGCGCGCGCAGAGCTCGGCGCCGATGTTGCCGCCGGCGCCGCCGCGATTGTCGGGTATGAACTGCTGGCCGGTGGCCCTGGACAGGATGTCGGTGGCCATGCGGCCCATGATGTCAGTCGGGCCTCCGGGCGGGAACGGGATGATGAAGCGCACGGCCTTGACCGGATATTGCTGTGCGGCGGCGGCGAACGGGCACAGGGCGATCAGCAGTGCGGCGGCGCATGCGAGCGGGTGTTTGCTCATGGTGTCCTCCTCCGGACGGTGTTGTTTGTTGGTGATGCGGGAATATTATGCCGCAGACGTGCCGGATCCGGTCAGCGCAATGATCTGCGGCCGGTGTTTGCCGCCGAGCAGGAAACGGTTGAGGATCCTGTAGGTGTCAAGATCAAACAGGGGTCTTTGCCTGGTTTCCTGCAGGGCATGCAGTTCGGCTTCACTTTTTACCGTGCCGAGGTGACACCACTGGTCGAGCACATGCAGTTCGCTGCGTTCGCCATCGGCGGTTGTTTCGCGCACCCCTATGCGTCCCGGGAAAGGCCAGGCACGTACGCGCAGTTTCATCAGGGCGGCGGCCAGCCGCAGAGCATGTTCTCTTGGCGTTTCCATACCCGCGCAGGCGCCGCGGCAGCGTTTGATCTGCCAGGCAAAACAGGGTCCATTCCGTTGATCCAGGCCGAGCAGTCCCTGGCACAATTGATGTTCGACGGCGATTTCACGCAGCGCCTCGATTGCCGAGCGTCGCGAGCGGAACAGGCCGTATAAGTCGCGGAACTCGCCGCCGGGCAGGTCGCGTGCCGACACCAGTTGCGGCGCTTCCGAGTGGCGGTCGGCAGGCCAATGCCAGGAGCAAAGTTCGCTGGCGCGGCGCAACTGGCGGTTGTGCACCGGGAAAAGTTTTTTGACCAGCCGCGATTCCTCGATCAGCGCGCCCAGTTCCCCCGCGGTTTCGATCCAGTCGATGCGCTTGACCTCGGCGGCGATGCGCATGTCCTTGTTGATGCGGTGATCGCCGGAGAAATGCGCCATCACGCGTGTGCGCAGGCTGACGCTTTTGCCCACATACAGCGGCACGTCGTTGTCGCCGTAAAACAGGTAGACGCCGGGGCCTTCGGGGATGCCGTCGAACACCGTGTCAGGCAGCCCCGCCGGCACGGTTGTTGTCTTAAGCAGTTTTGCCGTGGCTTCGAGCACCGCGGCTGCACCGGGATCATCGCGCCATTGCTGCGCCAGATGCCACAACACGCGGGCATCGCCCAGCGCGCGGTGACGGGCATCGCATTGGATGTTGTGGCGGCTGATCAGGCTGTCGAGATTGTGCCGGGCATGCTGCGGGAACAGTTTTCGCGACAGCTTCACGGTGCACAGTACCGGCGCGGAGAAGCTGATGTCGAGGCGCCTGAATTCGTTCTTGAGAAAACCGTAATCAAAACGCGCGTTGTGCGCGATCAGCACCCGGCCCTCGATCGCTACACGCAGTTCGCCTGCGATGTCCTCGAAGCGGGGCGCCGTCGCCACCATGGCGTTGCTGATGCCGGTCAAGGCCTGGATCATCGGCGGAATGCCGATGCCGGGGTTGACCAGCGTCGACCATTCGCGGACAAATTCGCCGTGGTCGACTTCGATCAAACCGACTTCGGTAATGCGGTCGTAGGTGGCGGTTGCGCCGGTGGTTTCGAGGTCGAGGAAGACTACGTTGCGGTTGTACATCGGGAGATTGAGTGACTAGGTGACTAAGTGATTAGGTGATTGATGTTGACGCGTTACCCAATCACTTAATTACTTAATCACGCTTTGGAAGACTGGTAACCCATCGCCCGCGAAATCCGCTCCGCGGCCTGGCGCACCGATTCCGCCCATGCCTTGCGGAAACGTTCGGTCGGCGCCGAAACCGACAGGCCTGCGACGATCTGGCCTTCGTCGTTGTGGATGCCGGCGCCGACACAGCACACGCCGCGTTCCGCCTCTTCATTGTCAAAGGCGTACTGGCGCCTGCGGATTTCTTCGAGTTCGGCCGCGAGTTTTTTGGCGTCGGTCAGCGTGTTGTCGGTATAACGGGGCAGGCCGCTGCGCGCGACATATTCGGCGACACGCTGCGGCGTGTCGGCGGCGAGGAAAATCTTGCCCACCGCCGTGATGTGCAGCGGCGCATGGGCGCCGATGATCTGCACCACGCGCATCATGGTGTTGCCTTCCGCCGTGCGTTCGATATAAACCACCTCATCGTCGCGGCGCACCGACAGGTTCACGGTTTCGCCGAGGGCCTGGTGCAGCGCATGCATGTGCGGCAGCGCTTCCTGGCGCACGCTGATGCGCGACTTCACCAGGCTGCCGAGCTCGACCAGCCGGATGCCCAGCCGGTACATGCCGGGCTCGATGCGGTCCACCAGCCGGTTGTCGACCATCACGCCGAGAATGCGGTGCGCGGTGGACGGGTGCAGCTTGGTCGCCGTCGCCAGCTGTTTCAGCGTCGCCGGCACCGTGTGCTGCGACAGGATATCGAGCAGATGCATCATGCGCTCGATGACCTGGATGGACGGTTTGGCGGTTTTTGCGGCCACGGGGAGAGGGGTAATAGAGTAAGGAGTAAGCAGTAAGCAGTAAGGAGTAAGCAGTAAAGGGTAAAGACTGAGTCAACAGGATTTTACATTATGAAATGAGGCTGACAAGTCCGCCAGCAGAGCCATTTTCGCTAAACTCGGCATTGCCATGATCAAAACTTCCCTGCCGCCACCGCCCGCCGCCCCGGCCCCGAATTACATGACGCCGGAGGGTTACGCGCGGTTGAAGCGCGAACTGCTGCATCTGCTCGACGTCGAGCGCCCGGAACTGGTGAAAGTGGTGTCCTGGGCGGCCTCCAACGGTGACCGCTCCGAAAACGGCGATTACCTCTACGGAAAAAAACGTCTGCGCGAAATCGACCGCCGCATCCATTACCTGAACAAACGCCTGGATAAACCCGAGGTGGTGGATCCGGCGACGCGCGGCGAAACCGACCAGATTTTTTTCGGTGCCACCGTGAATTACATCGACGGCAGCGGTGCAGAACACACGGTCACCATCGTCGGCGTTGACGAGGTGGATACGGCACGCGGCCATGTCAGCTGGATTTCGCCGATCGCCAGGGCGCTGCTCAAACGTCGTGCCGGCGACAGCCTGAAGCTGGTGACGCCGGGCGGCGTCGAGGAAATCGAAATCACCGGCGTGCGTTATATCAATACGTCAACATCAGATGGCGCCCCGGCCCCGGAACGAGCTGCAAAAAAACTGGATAAGGCATGACCCCCTCGCTGTTTGCCGCCTCCGTCGCGGCGTGGCGCGCCACCAACGGCATTCCGCGACCGATCACGCCGCCGCTCGATGCGGTGGTGAAGCTTTCCATACGCGCGGTGGACGGCGCGCGCACCGCCGACACGCTGGGCGCGGAACGCGAGGGCACCGGCATCCTCATCGACGACAACGGCCTGATCCTGACCATCGGTTACCTGGTGCTGGAAGCGGCGTCGGTGCTGGTGATGACCGGCGACAACCGGATTTATCCGGCGAGCGTGGTCGGCTTCGACCATGCCACCGGTTTCGGTTTGCTGCGGGCGACACCGGCGCCGCCGTGCGCGCCGGTGGAGATCGGCGACTCGGGCAATCTCGGTGAACTGCAAAGCCTGGTCGTTGCCGGCCATGCTGGCGCCGGCGGCGTCACCGGTGCAGCGCTGGTATCACGGCGGCGCTTCATCGGCTGGTGGGAATACATGATCGACGACGCCTTGTTCACCGCGCCGCCGCGCTACGAACACAGCGGCGCCGCATTGTTCGACGGCCACGGCCGGCTGGTCGGCATTGCCTCCTTGTGGGTCAGCGATGCGATCAACGGCGGCGTTGCCTTCCCCGGCAACATGTTCGTGCCGATCAACCTGCTGAAGGATGTGCTCGATGATCTGGTGCGCGACGGCCGCCGCAGCGGTGTGCCGCGGCCCTGGCTGGGTTTGAATTCGGAGCAGGTCGACGGCCATGTCGTGGTGACGCGGGTGCTGCCGGACTCGCCGGCGGACCAGGCCGGACTGAAACGCGGCGACATCATCCTCGGCCTCGGCGGCGATTCCATCGGCGGGCAGAGCGAGTTTTACCAAAGCCTGTGGTCCAGCGGCGGCGCCGGCCGCGACATCACGCTGCACATCGTTCGCGACAAGCTGGTCAAGCACCTGATCGTGCAGACCGGCGACCGGCTGTCGTATCTGCGGCCGTGGCGGCTGACCTGAAGGCCCTAATTAAAATCCTTTAAGGTTCTGGTCATTAGGTACTGTTGCTGCTGCCGGCCACAGCGTTTATCCAGGTGATGATTTGCAGCTTAGCGTCACCTTATGTTCGTCACCGAACATACCCTGGATATTCAATGATCAATCTATGTTCGACACCGAACATACTCTGGCAATCCCTGCGACTACAGTCTTGCCATCGCGCCGGTATTTCAGGCCGTAATCAGTTCACGTTGCTGTCCGGCATGGCGTGAACCATCGCTCCATTCATTGACTCGCCGCTGCACGACGGGTCCCGAAGCCCGAGGTTCATTGCAGCGGCGGCAGAGAGAACCATCATGCGCAAGCCGAATACCCATCCATCACCGGGCTGGCCTGTTGCCACTAAGCGTCACAACATCGTCGCCCTTGCGGTGGCCGCCTGTTTCAGCAGCGTGGTGCTGGCCAATCCGGTGAACCCGACCGTGGTGCACGGCACGGCGAGTTTTTCCACCGCCGGCAACATTCTCAACATCACCAACAGCCCCAACGCGATCATCAACTGGGGCTCGTTTTCGATCGGCGTCAATGAACTGACGCGCTTCATCCAGCAGTCGGGCAGTTCCGCGGTGCTGAATCGCGTGACCGGCCAGGATCCTTCGGCGATCCTCGGCGCATTGCAATCCAACGGCCGCGTGTTCCTGCTCAATCCCAATGGCATCGTGTTCGGCGCCGGCGCGCAGATCAACGTCGCGGGGCTGGTGGCCTCGACGCTGAGCCTGAGCAATGACGACTTCCTGAACAACCGCATGCGCTTCACCGACGGTGCCGGCGCAGGCTCCGTGGTGAACAACGGCAGCATCACCGGCGGCAGCGTCTACCTGGTCGGCAATGCGGTCACCAACAATGGCCTGATCACCAGTCCCAACGGCGAAGTGGTGCTGGCGGCGGGCAACAGCGTGGAACTGGTCAACCCCGGCACCCCCAACCTGCGCGTGGAAGTGGTCGCGCCCGACAACGAAGCGCGCAACCTCGGCACTATTACCGCAGAAGCGGGACGCATCGGCATTTACGCCGGCCTGATCCAGCAAGGCGGCACCCTGCGCGCCGACAGCGCCGTTGTCGAAGGCGGCCGCATCCTGCTGAAGGCGGGCAAAAACGTCACGCTCGCCGCGGCCAGCCGGACTTCGGCCAGCGGCGCGACCGGCGGCCGGGTCGACATCGAGGCGGGTGACACCGCAATCGTCGAGGGCGACATCACTGCTGCCGGCAGCGCCGGTGCCGGCGGCACGGTCAGCGTGCTGGGCAATCTCGTCGGCCTCACCGGCCATGCCAGCATCGACGCCTCGGGCGACACTGCCGGCGGCACGGTGCTGATCGGTGGTGATTTCCAGGGCAAAAATCCGGAGGTGCAGAACGCGTTCCGTACTTACGTTGGTCCCGATGTGACCATCCATGCCGATGCGATTACGCAGGGTGACGGCGGCAAGGTAATTGTGTGGGCGGACGATACGACGCGGTTTTACGGCAACATCTCCGCGCGCGGCGGGGCCCATGGCGGTGACGGCGGCTTCGCCGAGGTGTCGGGCAAGCAGGGCCTCGACTTCCGGGGTGCGGCGAATCTCGGTGCGACCCATGGCGCGACCGGCACGCTGCTGCTGGATCCCGATTTCATCAATATCACCACGGGCGGTTTTGATTTTTACTCAGGCCCGATCCTGTTCGCTGCGCTGCCGGGCACGATCTCGCTCCACCCCGGCTTTCTGGATTTTGTGGCGGCCAATATCGTGCTGCAGGCGAATGAGGATATCAATGTCATCGACGGCATCACGCTGTCGACGGCTGCAGCCGGCATTTCGTTGCGGGCCGGCGGTTTCCTGAACATCAATGCCGGCATCACCACGCGTGGCGGCGCGATCACGCTGATTTCGGGCGATCCCGGATCGCTGACCAGCCCGGGTACGGGCGGAATAGTTCTCAGTGCCGGGCTGGATACGACCGGCGGTGGTGCAGTACCGGCCGGGGCCGATATCCGGATGACCGCGACGAATGGCGCGGTGAACATACAGAACGCGTCGGTGATTGCAGGCTCCGGCGGGTTGGTCGATATCGCGGCTGGAACCGGCATTACTGTTTCAGCGGCGACGCAGGCGACGTCCATCACCGGCGGCAGCGTGACGCTGACCTCCGGCGGCAATGTCAACGTGCTGGGTGGCAGTGGCGCCGGGCACTACGCGCTGGTGAGCGGCAGCGGCAATACCACCATTGATGCCAGTGGCGATGTGGTGGTAACGGCCGGCAACGGAGCGGGGACTTATGCGAAGGTTTTTGGTGCGAACGGGGTGTCGATGACGGTCGGCGGCGGCTTGCATCTTAATGATGGCGCCGGTACGGGATCGACGGCCTTCGTCGAGTCCGGATCGCCGACCTCCATTTACCTCGATTTCCCCAACCTCGCCAGCGGCGGTTATTTCATCAATGGCATCGAAAACGCGACTTCCGGATTTGTTGCCGGCGGTGCGCCGGCCGTGCTTAACACCAACTTGCTGGTGACCTATAACGTGCCGCCACCACCACCACCACCGCCGCCACCAGCGCCACCGCCACCGCCATTACCACCAGCGGTGCCGCCGGTCAGCGGCGGCACCGCGTCGCCGGAATCGGGACCGGAGTTGCCGGAGCAGACGCTGATTGCCGCCATGGCCAAATCGATGAAGCCGTCGGAAGCCGGAAAAGACACGGACCCTTTCATGGAAAGCGAAGGCGACAGGAATAAAACCCCGCCTGTGTGCAGGTAAGCCGATACACTTCACGTCTTGGCAGACGCCCCGGTTCGCGGGGCGTTTTTTTTGCTGCTGAGTATCCGGCAACGGATTTTCTGACCGACCGGCGCTCATGAATTGGACTTTTGTGCGGGGTCGCGATCCATTCGGGCCGCATCGGCATCAAAACCGGGACGGTGTTCTCGCGCAAACATCGCAAATACGCCAGAATCGGCAAAAACACGGACGCTGTTCCGGCGCGCCGGCTTTGATGAGGAGGATTACCGCCATGCAAACAGTGCGGGCAATGAATTCGGCGCGGGCGCGCGCCGCCATCCTTTGCGGGGTTGTGCTGGCCGCCTGCGCGATATCCGCGCCGGCGGCACAAGGCTGGCAACCGACCCGGCCGGTGGCGTTCATCGTCGGCTCCGCGCCCAGCGGCAGCCTCGACCTGACGGCGCGCGTATTGCAGAAAGTCTGGGACGACAAACGCGTGGTGAGCGTGCCGGTCATCGTCGTCAACAAGCCGGGCGCGGGCAACGGCATCGCCTGGAGTTATCTCAACGATCGCGGCGCCGACGGCCACGCCATCGCCATCGGCACCACCAACCTGGTGTCCAATCCGGTGATGGGTGCGCACAGCATCGGTCATCGCGACGTGACGCCGCTGGCCCTGCTGTTCGATGATTATTTCATCCTGCTGGTGCGCGCCGACTCGCCGATCAAGACCATGGCGGATGTGCGTCAGCGGCTGCTCAAGGATCCCGCGGCGCTGGCCATCGGTTTTGGTCCCGGATTGGGCGCCGGTTCGCACACCGCCGCCGCGGTGGTCATGAAAGCGCTGGGCGCCAATGTCGGCAAGGGGCGCTGGGTGCCGTACCGCTCGGCAGGCGAGGCGATCACCGCCATGCTCGGCGGTGAAATCGATATTGTCAGCGGCACCGCGGTCAATGCGCCGCCGTTCATTGCCGCCGGCCGCATCCGCGGCATCGGCATCATCGCGCCGCAGCGTCTCGGTGGCGCACTCGCCGCAGTGCCGACAATCCGGGAGCAGGGCGTCAATGCCGATTTCACCAACTGGCGCGCCGTGCTTGGCCCCAAGGGCATGCGCCGTGAACATGTGGCGTACTGGGAAAAAGCCCTGCAGGCCGCCACTTCATCCGAACAGTGGCAGAAGGACCTCGAGCGCAATTTCTGGAAATCGAATTTCATGACCGGCGACAAGCTGCACCGTTTCCTCGACAGGGAGGCCGAGACCTTCCGCGGCATCTGGGCCGACATCGGGACCAGACCATGAGTGCCCAGGCGATAAAACGCCCGAACATCCTGCTGATCACCTCCGACCAGCAACGTGCCGACTGCAACGGCTTCGAAAACCCGCATATCCGCACGCCGCATATCGACGCACTGGCCCGCGCCGGCACGCGCTTCACGGCGAACATCACGCCCAATCTGGTGTGCCAGCCGTCGCGCGCGTCGATCCTCACCGGCATGCTGCCGCTGACCCATGGCGTGTGGGACAACGGCGTCGATCTGAAACCGGAAGTCGGCGGCAAGGGATTCGCCGGCACACTGGCCCGCGCCGGTTACCAGACCGCGTTCATCGGCAAGGCGCATTTTTCGACCAAGTCGACGTTTGCCGCGACCGGCACCCCCGAGTGCAACAAAAGCCAGGCGCAATACGGCCCCGGCTGGCGCGGCCCGTACATGGGATTCCAGCATGTCGAGCTGTGCGTGCTCGGCCACATGCACCGCACCCGGCCGGTGGAGCGCCCGCCGGTCGGTCACTACGAGCGCTGGTTCCTTGAACGCGGCGAAAACGAAGAGGCATTCCGGCTGTGGGCGCAGGATGCGCGGCCCGGCCTCGGTGCGGCGCAAACCTGGGCCTCGGCGCTGCCGGTGGCCTGGCACAACAGCAGCTGGATCGGCGACCGCACCATCGACTGGCTTAACCGGCGTGCCGCCGATGCGCCGCCGTTCTGCGCCTGGGTGTCGTTCCCGGATCCGCATCATCCCTTCGACTGCCCGGAACCGTGGAGCCTGATGTACGACCCGAAAAGCGTGACGCTGCCCAGACACCGCGTGCGCGATCTCGAACGGCGGCCGTGGTGGCACAAGGCGTCACTCGAAAACACGCCGCAGCTGAAGGATCCGGAGATGCTCAAGTTCCGCGCGCAAGGCTCGCGCGTGCCGGACCAGACGGATGCGCAGCTCGCGGAAATGACGGCGAACTACTACGGCATGATTTCGCTGGTCGACCACAATGTCGGGCGCATCATGACCGCACTGCAGGATGCCGGCATCGCCGATGACACGCTGGTGATCTACACCACGGACCACGGCGACATGCTCGGCAACCACGGCCTGTACCTGAAAGGCCCGACGCCGTACGAAGACCTGATGCGGGTGACGCTGGTGGCGCGCGGCCCCGGTGTGTCGCGCGGCCAGGTGATCAGCGAGCCGGTCTCCACACTCGATCTCGCGGCGACGTTCTACGATGCGGCCGGTGTCGCCAAACCCGCCGGCATCCAGAGCCGCAGCCTGGTACCACTGCTCGCCGGCAAGGCCGAAACCCGCGATGCCGCCTACAGCGAATGGCATGTGCACCCCTCGCGCTGCGGCGTGCAGCTCAAGCTGCGCACGGTGCGCACCAGACAGTACAAATGCACCTTCGAACTCGAATCCGGTGCGGGTGAGCTTTATGACCTGCGCAATGATCCGGGCGAGATGCAGAACCTGTTCGATGATCCCGGTTATGCCCGGGTACGCAAGGACATGGAAGCGCTGATGCGCGCGCGGCCGGGCGTGATCAGCGACCCGCTGGCGGAACCAATCGGCATGGCCTGAGGTTTTTCCGCGATAATGCGGATTCCATAACCGGGGACGCCTGATGATGCGGGTCGGACTGTTTGTGACGTGCCTTGTCGACCTGATGCGGCCGCGGATCGGCTTCGCCGCCCTTGAGTTGCTGCAGGCCGCCGGCTGCGAAGTCATCGTGCCTGAAGCCCAGACCTGCTGCGGCCAGCCCGGTTACAACTCCGGTGATCGCGCATCCGCCGTCGCGCTGGCGCGCAAGGTCGCGCGCGAATTCGCCGATTGTGAATACGTGGTCGTGCCCTCCGGATCCTGCGCCGGCATGATGCGCAGCCACTATCCCGATCTGCTGAACGATGTGCCGGTGGCGGAGCGCGCCGCTTTGCGCGCACTGGCTGAGCGCTGCTACGAACTCACCGATTTTCTGGTGACTATCATGCGTTACCAGCGGGTGTCAAAAACATCAATAAAATCAATAACTTACAATGATTCCTGCTCCGGGCTGCGCGAACTCGGCATCAAACAGCAGCCGCGCACGCTGCTGGCGCAGCTCGAAGGCGCGGAACTGCGCGAGATGAATGAATGCGAACAGTGCTGCGGATTCGGCGGCACCTTCGCCATCAAGTACGGCGACATCTCCGCGCATATCGCCGAACGCAAATGCGAGAACATCGCCGCCAGCGGGGCGGACGCCGTGGTGCTCGGCGACTTGGGCTGCATGCTCAACATCGAAGGGCGGCTGCGCCGGCGCGGCGATGCGAAGACGCAGGTGCTGCATGTGGCGGAAGTGCTGGCGGGGAAAACTTCCGGCTAAACAGCGGAAGGTGTCGGCGCAAGAACCAAGGGGCTTTGCGCCGCATGGCGGGCTTTTCGGGCGGAATACGGGGCGATTCCCGTACTCGCCCGGAGGAAGTCCCCTTGGGAGCCGCTTGTTTTGATGCGGGCCGCCCGTTAACGTCCGGCGCCGGCGCGTTTCGGCCGCCGCACCGCGCGGACTTTTCCGCTCCCGCCGCCGCCGGCATAAAAAAGATCCGCGCCGTCGGACTCGAGCCCGCTGACGCCGGTGCCCTGCGGCATCTCCAGCCGCTCCAGCACGGCGCCGCTTTGCGGGTCGATGCGGCGGATATCGCTTTGTTCTTCTTCCCAGGTGCCATGCCACATCTCGCCGTCGACAAAGGTCACCCCGGTGACAAAACGGTTGGATTCGATGGTGCGTTTGATGGCGCCGGTCGCGGGATCGATCTGGTGGATTTTGCGATCACGGTACTGCCCCACCCACAGGCTGCCCTCGGCCCAGGCGAGTCCGGAATCACCGCCTTTGCCGGGGGCCGGAATCGATGCCAGCACCTTGCCGGTGGCGGGATCAATCTTGTCGATGCGCGTTTCGGCGATCTGGTAGAGGTGTTTGCCGTCGAAGGCGGTACCGGCATTGCTCGCGAGATTGAGCTGGCGGGTGACTGCACCGCTTTGGGGATCAAAGGCGACCAGCCCGTGATCGGTGGCGGCCCACACGTTGCGGCCGTCGTGGGTGACGCCGTGGATGTGTTCGGAGCCGGCGAAGGGGCCGTATTCGCGCACGATTTCCGCGGGCCGGGACTTGTGCTTGCTGATTGTCGTCATGAAAAAATGTCCTCAGGCATTGGTTCAAATGCCGCTTCAGTTCCAGTTGTCGATCTTGACGTCACGCGGGTTGGGTGCGCCGCTACCGGTTTCCAGCAGCGACTTCAGGCTCATCAGGAAGGTTGCCCACTTTGTGCTGCAATGATGCATGAACTCCACAGGCTCCTTCCAGCCAAGATGCCTGAACAGGACGATGACATGGTCGCCCTCCTGCTTCAGTACCCAGTTGATCCTCGTGCCGATCCATTCCCCGGGTCCGCCGATCACCTGCCACAACACGCGTTCGGCGGGTTGCAGTTCGAGCACTTTCATGTCGAAGCCGCCGATTTCGGCGCCGGCGGGGGTGTGGAAACGGAAATTGAGCGTGCCGCCGACGCTGCTTTCGCCTTGGGTGTCATTTGTCCACCAGGCGGCGAGCCCTTCGCGCGTTGCCAGTGCGTCGTAAACCTTCCCCGGTGATGATTTGATTCCGATTCTGTGCAGGATGTCCATGCTTGATTCCTTTTTGCCGGTTGATGAGCGTTCGTGTTTGCCACGACGCAAGACTACGCAACCGGCAGCGCGGCAGGGAGTAACAAGATTGTCGTGAAACCGGCCAGCGGCGGTGCCAGCCAGCGTTTTGCCCGTGCCTTGCCGATGGAACGCACCTGTCCTGCGGCCTCCAGTTCGACCAGTGCGCGCTGCACCGTGCGCTGGCTCGCGTCCAGCGCCAGCGCCAGCGCCGAGGTCGACCAGGCCGCGCCGTCGGAGAGCAATGCCAGCAGCGAGGCCTGATCGCCGGCTATGGGTGGTGCGAGCACGACGACATCCCGCTTACCGCGCGGCTTCAGGATGAAGCCCCGTTCAGTGGCTTCGATGTCTGCCAGTGCGGCAATGAGTTTGCGCAGCCGGCCCATCTCGACGCGCAGCCGCGCGCGATGTGTTTCATCGGGGCGACGGATGCGGAACGCTTGGGCGATCAGGGTTTCACGGGAGACGTCATCGGGCCAGGCTTCGGCGAGAGCGCGGGCCAGCACGAACAGCAGCGGCCTGCGCGCCAGCGGCAGCCAGGCGGCGCCGGCGCGCAGGCCGCGGCGGCAGGCATCAACGATCAGCGCGCCTGAGGCGATGAGCGTCGCAGCTTCGTCGAGCTGCAGTGTTTGGTCGCTGCCGGCAGACAATCGCCGCGCGGCGGGACGCGCCAGTGTGGCCCGCGCATCCGCCACCTCCGCCAGCAGCGCCGGTACGCGTGCACGGCCGGCGGCTTCCTGCGCGCGGTCCAGCGCTGACCGCGCCGTGTCGATATCCAACGAACGCAGCGCGAGCTCGGCGGCAACCAGTTCGGCCACTGCTGCCAGCACTGGCGGCAGGTCGCGCGTATCGCTGTGTTCCATTGCGGCGGCAGCCGCATCGAGACGTCCGAGCAGCAGCAGGCGGCGCGCCGCGATCAGGCGCGCCTGCAGCGCATTGGTGTGATCGGCGCGCGCCTTCAACGTGGCCGCCGCAGCCAGCAGCGGGCGTGTCGAGCCGCCGAGGTCGCGCATGGCCAGCGCCACCTCGGCCTCGGCGACGACACAGCGGGCGCGAGCCAGCGTCTCGTAGGTGCCGAAACCGCGGGCGGCGCGCCGCAGCAGTTCACGGGCGCGCGGGTATTCGCCGAGCTGGGCCATGGCAATGCCGCGCAGCGCGAGGGCCGGCGGGTCATTGCGCAGCGCGACACGATTGAGGGCGCCAAGCGCGTCGCCAACGGCGAGGGCCTGCGCGGCGGCGGCAATCAGCGAATCCATGGCGACAGACTACCCCGCCGTACCGCTAAAAACTATTGGGTGACGAACCCCGCATCAGGCCTTTTTCGGCATCCAGCGGTAGGCTTTGGCGCAGGCGCCGCCCATCAGCATCGCGCGTTCGCTGTCGCTCAAGCGATCGGTCATGCGGAAAGGTTCAACCGCCTGCTCGTAATTGACCACGGCAAACGCCCGCGTCCAGTCGGTTCCCCACAGGCAACGCTCGAATCCCCAGGCATCGAACACCCGCGCCAGCGGATCCCAGATGTCGGGGAAGGGGTAGGGCTTCTGCGACAGCGTGCAGGCGCCGCTGACCTTGATCACCAGGTTCGGGCGTTTCGCCAGGGTCAGCACCTTGGGCAGATCGGCCCAGGGTTCCTTGGCCCGCGCCGACGGCTCATGCGGCTGCAGGATGCCGAGGTGGTCGAGGATGAAACGCGTCTCGGGGTGGCGGTCGAACAGTACGGTGCCGGCATCGAGATTGCCCCAGCACAGGATGTTCACCGGAAAGTCATGGCGCACGGCGGCGCGCAGGATGCGGTCGAGCTTGGGATCATTGGGGTCGCGCCCACCGTCTTTTTTAAGGATGACGCGGATGCCCACCGTGCCCGGGGTTTTTTTCCAGTCGGCGATGACGTCCTCGACATCGGGGCGATCGGGATCCACCGGTTTGACCAGAGCGAATCGTCCGGGATACGCCTTTTGCACTTCCACCGCATAACTCGCGTCATAGCCGTACATGGAAAATGAGGAAATGAATATCGCACCGTCGATGCCCAGCCTGTCGAATTCGGCCACCATCTCGTCGCCAGTGGCGCTGGCCGGCCAGTTCGGTTTGCTCACCCAAGGGCGTTTCGGGGTGTTGGCTTCGTAGGCGTGGATTTGGGAATCGATGATCATGCTTAAAAACTCCGGTGGGGTTGTGGTTTACCGCTAATTGCCTTGGATCAGGATTTTGGTTTTTTTACACCAAAATCCCTTCCACATTGTTGTTGAAATTTGAAGCTATATTCCAATATTACTTTTAGGAGCTCAGCATCTCCTAGAGCTTTCGCCACCACCGATGCGTTGACTAGGCCTCGATAGAAATAATTCCAAATGTCGAAATGGTGATCTTTTACTCTAGGCGTTCCCAGCATCCCACGGACATGAAATTTCAGAGGATTACCAACGCATAGTTCCATAAGATGTGGGGACGCAGCATGGACGTATCCAGAGTAGATTTTACTTATGGTCTTTGAGGTGGCTAGATCTCGGGAAGGGTTTGTATTGGGGCCTAGGATTCTGGAAATGTATGCTCTTATTTTCTTACGTTGAACCATATCGTTGTCGATGAGTGATTCCACTGGGGCGGTGTCATCTGCGAAAAGTTCAGACCAAAATGCGGCGAGGTAGCGTTTATGAAGATCAGTTGGAAAATCGTTAGTTATTGCTATGGCTAAGAACATGATGTCTTCGGAGAGTTCGTCAAGGGTTCTTTGAAGAACGCCTTGCTCTTGTAGGAACCCATGCTGAAGAAGCAGGTAGGTTGCTTCAAGGGAGCTGATGTATCGCGCTAATTTCTGAATGAGTGCTTGTTCAATTAATTGTTCTTTATATCGAATTTTTGGCTGACCATCGACGCGTATAATCTTCGGTGGGGGAACCTGTTTTTCAAGCTCTCGAAAAGCGTTTTCTAGAGCAGTGAGCGCTTGTTGTGCGAGTGGATCCAAATTGATACCCAGTTAGGTGTGGTATGAGTTTTCGATGCCACGATTTTCTGTGGGCGCGATTGTGGTGGCCCGCATGCAGCATTCCACTTGGTGAGTGATTGCAGTCGGAGCTGCACGATTTTCGACTATTACCTCACCGATCCAAGCCGCCGTCACCGCAGCATCTCGCCCATCCGGCAATTCCGGATTCTCATCCGCAGTACCCCGCCACACTTCCACTGTTTTTCCATTCAACCATTCAATCACCGGCTCCCGCCGAGGATGGGCTACAGCTTCACCTTCGGCACCACGCAGCAGCAGGGCATGTGATGCATAACAAGTAAAAAACGCCCTCATCCGGTCCAGGTATTCTGGATGGGTGACGCTGACCAGACGCACGGCCTTGGTGGTAAAGGGCTGCAGTATTTTGACCAGCGTATGGCCGGAGCTGCGCAGGCCGATATCGCGGCGCAGTTTCAGCACTCGCGCAAGTTTGGGTGACAGCGTGTCGATGGTGATCACGGCCAGTTTGCGTGAGACGAGCTGTTCTTCGGCTTCGGCGATGGAGCCTGCGGGTTCGACGCCCATTGCCTGAAAGACTTCTATCGTGGTGACGCGGCCCGGATCGTCGGGCACGCCGTGCACCAGCACTGGAATCCCTTCGCGTGCGACCAGTGAGGCGAGCAGGGGGGTCAGGTTGGGCAACTGGCGCGCGCCGTTGTAGCTGGGGATCACCAGCGGCACGGTGCCGGCGGGTGCCTTGAGGTGCGGGTATGTGGCTTCGCAGGCTTCAAGAAAACCGGCGAGTTCGTCCAGCGATTCGCCCTTGATGCGCATCGCGATCAGGACTGCGCCGAGTTGCAGCGGCGGGATTTCATCGTTCAGGATCGCGGTGAACAGGGCGCGGGCGTCGTCGCGCGACAGGTCGCGGGCGGCGTTTTTGCCGCGGCCGATTTCCTTGATGATGCCGGTTAATTGTTTGGAATCCATGCGCTAATCATCGCATGGTGCCAGCGCAGCAGGGTGGGGGAATGACTGCGCTCGGTGCACCCCCTCACCCTGGCCCTCTCCCCGTAAAAACGGGGAGAGGGAATAAAAAGTGGGGCTTAGAGACCGAGGTCAGAAAAGCCTGGGTGGCCATCGGGGCGGCGGGATTGCCGGGCCGGGGTAATGTATCTACAATGTATATACTTTTGACCGGAGGCGCGGCAATGGAAGCGACAATACGCAAGTGGGGCAACAGCCCGGCGGTACGTTTAACGACTTCAACGATGAAGGCGGCGGCCTTTGATCTTGAGCAAAAAGTCGTGATCAAGGCCAGCAAGGGACGGATTGTCATCGAGCCCGTCAAGAACAGCGGGTACACGCTGGAGGCCCTGGTGTCCGGCATCAACAACAACAATCTTCATGAGCCTGTTGATTTTGGCGGGCCCGTGGGCCGGGAGCAGTTGTAAGTGGCTGCGCGGAGTCATGTGCCCGATACGGGTGATGTGGTCTGGCTGCAATTTGATCCACAGGCGGGTAGTGAGCAGGCCGGAACCCGTCCGGCGCTGGTGCTCAGCCCGGCAATCTACAATCGCAAAGTGGGTTTGATGGTTTGCTGTCCGATGACTACGCGCCGCAAGGGCTACCCTTTTGAGGTGAATACTGAAGTCGGCGGCGTCGAGGGGGCGGTATTGGCTGATCAGGTCAAATCGCTGGACTGGCGCTTGCGCAAGGCCCGTAAAAAGGGTGTTGTCGATCCGGCGGTTGTCGATGAGGTGCGTGCAAAAATCAAGGCTTTGCTGCAGATTCGCTGATCAGAGTCGCAGTTAAAGGCCGAGTTCGGAAAGGCCGGGATGGTCGTCGGGCCGGCGACCCTGCGGCCAGAAATATTTCCGCTCGGATTCCTTGATCGGCAGGTCGTTGATGCTGGCATAACGCCGGTGCATCAGGCCGTTGGGCGCGAACTCCCAGTTTTCGTTGCCGTAGGAGCGGTACCACTGGCCGGAGTCATCGTGCCATTCATAAGCAAAGCGCACTGCGATGCGGTTTTCCGTGAACGCCCACAATTCCTTGATCAGCCGGTATTCGAGTTCTTTTTGCCATTTGCGGGTGAGGAAACCGACCACGGCTTCGCGTCCCACCGGAAACTCGGCGCGGTTGCGCCAGAGGGTGTCCGGCGTATAGGCCAGCGACACGGCCACCGGGTCACGGGAATTCCAGCCGTCCTCGGCCTTGCGCACTTTCTGCATGGCCGTTTCGCGGGTGAAGGGCGGAAAGGGCGGGCGGCTTTCGGGGGCGTTCATCAGGCTTCTACCTCCACGATGCCGTTGCTGACGCGCGCGGCAAAGCTGGTTACTTTCACGGCCTCGTCTTCGATGCACTGGCCGGTGGCGAGGCTGAAGTGCTGCTTGTAGACGGGCGAGGCCACCACCAGTTCGCCCTTGATGTCGCCGACGATGCCGCGCGACAGCACATTGGCGTTTGAAAACGGATCGTGGTTGGCCAGTGCATAAACGCGGTCGTCATCAGTGCGGAACACCGCCACCTGCTGCCCGCCGACCAGCGCGCAGACGCCGGAGTTGGGTACGATGTCTTCGACTGCGCAGACCGCAGTCCATTGTTTAAGGCTCATATCGATGTTCGGGCGGGCGGTCATGCCGCCTCCTCCGGGAATGCGATGGGAAATACCGGCCCCTGGGCGTCGGAGTCCGACGGCAATCGCGGCCGGTCGCATCCCCGTAAACGGGGCCCCTGCTCCCTGCTCATGCCGTCACCTCCTCGGTTTCCTTCTCATCCGCACGCGCCGGCCGGATTTGCCCACGTTCCGCAACAAACACGACGTTTTGATCAGGCTGGTCGCTGTTGACGAAATGGCGGAAGCGTTTCAGCGATTCCGGGTCGTTGATGGCTTTTTTCCATTCACACTCATAGGTGTCGACCAGTTTCTGCATATCGGCTTCGAGTTCTGCACCGATGCCCAGCGAGTCTTCGCAAACGACTTTTTTCACGTAATCGATGCCGCCTTCGAGGTTGTCGAGCCAGGTCGAGGTGCGCTGCAGGCGGTCTCCGGTGCGGATGTAGAACATCAGGAAACGGTCGATGTATTGCACCAACGTGGCATCGTCGATGCCTGTGGCGAGCAGGTCGGCGTGGCGCGGTTTGATGCCGCCATTGCCGCAGACATAGAGGTTCCAGCCTTTTTCGGTGGCGATGATGCCGACGTCCTTGCCTTGCGCTTCCGCACACTCACGGGTGCAGCCCGATACGCCCATTTTCAGTTTGTGCGGCGAGCGCAGCCCACGGTAGCGGTTCTCGAGCTTGATCGCCATGCCCACCGAGTCCTGCACGCCGTAACGGCACCAGGTGCTGCCGACGCAGGATTTTACGGTGCGCAGCGCCTTGCCGTAGGCATGGCCAGATTCGAAGCCGGCATCGACCAGCTCGCGCCAGATCAGCGGCAACTGCTCGACGCGCGCGCCGAAGAGGTCGATGCGCTGTGCACCGGTGATCTTGGTGTAGAGACCGTATTTTTTCGCCACTGCACCGAGCACGATCAGTTTCTCAGGCAGGATTTCGCCGCCCGGCACACGTGGCACGATGGAGTAGGTGCCGTCCTTTTGCATGTTGGCGAGGAAGCGGTCGTTGGTGTCCTGCAGCGGCGCGTGTTTCGGTTTGAGGACGTATTCGTTCCAGCACGAGGCGAGGATGGAAGCGACGGCCGGTTTGCAGATGTCGCAGCCGCGGCCCTGACCATGCTTGGTGATGATGTCGTCGAAGGTTTTGAGGCCGCCGATGCGGGTCAGGTGGAACAGTTCCTGGCGGGTATGCGGGAAGTGTTCGCAGAGATGGTTCTTGACCTCAATACCCTGCTTGCGCAGCTCGGCGTCGAGGATCTGCTTGACCATGGGCACACAGCCGCCGCAGGTGCTGCCGGCCTTGGTTTCCTTTTTCAGGCCACCGATGGTGGTGCAGCCTGCCATTACCGCGTCGCAGATCGCGCCTTTGCTGACACTGTTGCAGGAGCAGATCAGTGCAGCCGCCGGCAGCATGTCGACACCCAATCCCTTGGCGCCGCCTTCGCGTGCCGGCAGGATCAGGTCTTCGGGATGCTCGGGCAGCGGGATTGCATTCAGCATCATCTGCAAGAGGCCGTTGTACTCGCTGGCGTCGCCGACGAGGATCGCACCCAGCAACTGCTTGCCGTCGTTTGATACCGTCAGCTTTTTGTAGATGCCCTGCACCGGATCGGTATAAAGATAGTTGAGCGCGCCGGGCGTCTTGTCGAGCGCATCACCGAGGGATGCGACGTCGATGCCCATGAGCTTCAGCTTGGTGCTCATGTCGGCGCCTGCGAACCGCGAGTCGGTTTCGCCCGCGACATGGCGTGCCGCGACTTCAGCCATCTGGTAGCCGGGGGCCACCAGGCCGAAAATGCGCCCGTTCCACAGCGCGCATTCACCCACGGCGTAGATGTCCGGATCCGATGTGCGGCAGAACTCGTCGATGGTGATGCCGCCACGCTCACCGACCGCGAGTTTTGCCGCGCGCGCCAGTGCGTCGTGGGGGCGTATGCCCGCTGAATACACGATGATGTCGGTTTCCAGCGCAGTGCCGTCGGCGAACACCATGCGGTGGGCCTGTACTTCGCCGTTGATGATTTCCCTGGTGCTTTTTGCGGTATGCACGGTCACGCCCAGCGCTTCGATTTTCCGTTGCAGCAGCTTACCGCCGGCCTCGTCGAGCTGCACCGCCATCAGCCGCGGCGCGAATTCAACGACATGGGTTTCGAGTCCGAGATCCTTCAGCGCCTTGGCCGCCTCAAGGCCGAGCAGTCCGCCGCCGACCACGGTGCCGATGCGCGCTTTTTTTGCTGCGGCACGGATCACTTCCAGATCCTCGATCGAGCGATAGACATAACAGCCGCGCCGGTTGTGCCCCGGTATCGGCGGCACAAAGGGGTAGGAGCCGGTGGCCAGCACCAGCTTGTCGTACGGCACTTCACGATAACGCGCGGAGCGCACCGTCTTGCGTTCGCGGTCTATGGCAATCACCGGGTCGTTCAGCCGCAGCGTGATCGCCTTTTCTTCGAAAAAACGCTCGGGTACCACGCTCAGGTCCATCGCCGACTTGCCGGCGAAAAAACTGGTGAGCTGCACGCGGTCGTAGGCTGCGCGCGGTTCCTCGCAGAACACCGTGACGTCGATCGCCTCGATCGACAGGCGGCTGGTCAGTTGTTCCAGAAAGCGCTGGCCCACCATGCCGTTGCCGATGACGACGATTTTCTGGGTTTTCATGGGGGGGCTCAGGCGGCTCGTTGCTGTGAAGTGAGTGCGGTGACATGGGCCAGTCTGACGACATCGCCGATGACCAGCATGCCCGGGCTGCCGAGGCCGGCGTTTGCGATGCTCTGCGGCAATGTGGATAGCGTGGACACCACCGTGGCCTGGGTTTCCAGGGTGCCGTTCTGGATCGCGCAGGCCGGCAGGTCGGCGGGATAACCCGCGGCCAGCATGCCCTTGACGATGGTGGCTACACGCTTCATGCCCATGTAGATCACCAGCGTGGTGCCGCCGGCGCGCAGTGCGGCCCAGTCGGGTTCCGCACCGTCGCGGGCGTGCCCGGTGATGAAGGTCACGCCATGCGCCAGTGCGCGGTGGGTGACTGGAATGCCGATCGCGGCCGGCACGGCGATGCCGGCGGTAATGCCGTTGACCACCTCGCAGAGAATTTGCGCCCGGGCCAGCGCTTCGGCTTCTTCGCCGCCGCGACCGAAGACAAAGGGGTCGCCGCCTTTGAGGCGCACCACCACTGATCCGCGCCGCGCCAGGCGGATCATCAGTTTTTCGATGAAAGCCTGCGGGGTTGAGCGGCAGCCGCCGCGTTTGCCGACCTGCACGATGCGCGCGGCGGGTTTTGCGTGCGCGAGGATGCGTGGGTCGACCAGGTCATCGACCAGTACCACATCGGCAGCGCCGAGTACGCGCACCGTTTTCAGCGTCAGCAGTTCGGGGTCGCCGGGACCTGCGCCGACCAGCCATACTTTTCCGGGTTGTTTTGGCGTTGTGTTGATGGACATGTCGTTTCTCCTGAAGCCCGTTATGGAGTTACCACTTTTCTCCCTCATCCCCACCCTTCTCCCGGAGGGAGAAGGGCTTAAAACCCCTCTCCCTCCGGGACCAGGGAACACTGGAAACGGAGTAGAGGGGAAGGGGTGAGGGTGCAATAAGAGTTTGATTGCCAGTTTTTTGCAGATTCATAACAGGTCCTAAGCCGCCACCACTGCAGCCGCGGCGAGTTTGCGCAATTCAGGCAGGCAGGAGCCGCATTGCGTGCCGCACAACAGTTGTTGCTGCGCCGAGCCGAGCCGGGCCGTGGCGTCACCGGCGGCGCCCTGCATTGCGGTCACGATGGCGTTTTCGCCGACGCCGTGGCAGCTGCAGATGATGCGGCCGCGTGATGTGGCGCCGGCCGGTGCCCTGGCCGTGGGTGCCAGCAGCAGCGCGCCGAGTGCTGCGGCGGGCAGGCCCTGGGCATGGAATTCGCGCAGCCAGGATTCACTGCTGCCGTCGCCGGACAGGCAGACTGCCACCACGCGTTCGCCATCGAGGCGCACGCAGCGGGCATTGCCGCGGGTCGGGTCGGCATAACGCAGCACATCCTCGCTGTCGAGTTCGAACAGGGCATGAATGGCTTCGAGCACATCGGCGGCCGGTGCGGTGCCGGCGGCAGCGCGCAGCAGCACGCCGCCGGCATCGGGGGTCAGCGCGCAGGAGGCGAATTCGAATTCCGGCAGCCAGGCCTGCACCCGTGTCAGTTGCGCCAGCGCATCACCGTCGCGCGGCGTGCCGAAGGCGATCAGCCGCCACGGCAGCAAGGCCTTGCTGACCTTGATCGCGCAGTGTTTGAGTTCAGGCTGGAAGGATTTGGGGTCGATTACCGGCAGCGTCAAAGCATTGATGCCGGCGCCCGACAGATAACGGCTGCCCCAGTGCATGGGCAGGAAGGCCTGGCCGGGTGCGACGCCGGGATCGGCGGCGGCGATGACGTTCAAGGCGCCACGCCGCGATTCGAGACGGACGATGTCGCCGGCAACCAGTCCGCGCCTTGCGAGGTCCGCGGGATTCAGCGAGACCGCGGGTTCCGGCGCATGTCCCCATAGCCGTGCGACGCGGCCGCTGCGGGTCATGCCATGCCACTGGTCGCGCAGACGTCCGGTGGTCAGCCGGAACGGGAAACGCGCATCGATGTTTTCGGCGACGGGTTTGTACGGCACGGCGGCGAAACGCGCCCGCCCGCCGGCTATCGGGAATACGCCGTTTTCATACAGGCGTTGTTTGCCTTCGCGCGCGCCGACGGCGTAAGGCCACTGCTGCGGACCCTTGGCATCCAGTGTGGCGTAACCGAGGCCGGTGATGTCGGTGTTGCGGCCGCGGGTCATCTCGCGGTACTCGTTGAAAATCTGCCGCGGATTGTCGAAGGCGAATCGCGCCGAGGCATGGCCGTGTATCTTGCGTTCGAGCAGCATCGCGAAATCGCAGACGATGCGCCAGTCGGGCCGTGCTTCGCCGGGCGCGTCCACGGCGGCGCGCACCCGCGAAATGCGCCGTTCGGAATTGGTCACCGTGCCTTCTTTTTCGCCCCAGCCCGCCGCCGGCAGCAGCACGTCGGCGTAGGGCGCGGTTTCGGTGTCGGCATAGGTTTCCTGCAGCACCACCAGTTCGGCTTGCATCAGCGCATCGCGCACGGCGTTCTGTCCGGGCAGCGATTGCGCGGGGTTGGTGCAGGCGATCCACACCGCCTTGATCTCGCCGCGTGCGATGGCGGCAAACATCTCGACCGCGGTTTTGCCGGGATGTGAGGGAATCGACGGCACATCCCACAGCTTCGCGACTTCGGCGCGGTCATTGGCATCGTTCAGATCGCGGTGGCCGATCAGCAGATTGGCCATGGCGCCGGTTTCGCGGCCGCCCATCGCATTGGGCTGGCCGGTCAGCGAAAACGGCCCTGCACCGGGGCGGCCGATGTGGCCGGTGGCGAGGTGGAGGTTGATCAGCGCGGCGTTTTTGTCGGCGCCGCTTGATGACTGGTTGAGTCCCATGCAGTACAGCGACAGGGCGGCGCGAGCGGTGCCGAACCAGCGCGCGGCGGTGAGCAGTTCTTCAGTGGTGATGCCGCAGACTTCGGCGGCGAAGCCCGGCGAGTATTCGCGTACCAGCGTTTTCAGCGCGTCGTAACCCTGGGTATGGGCTTCGATGTAGGCGGTATTGCTCAGGTTTTCCCACAGCAGCGCGTTCAACATGCCGTGGAACAGCACGACATCGGTGCCGGGCTGGATCGCGAGGTGCAGGTCGGCAATTTCCGCGGTCGCGGTACGGCGCGGATCGATGACGATGATTTTGAGATCCGGGTTTTTCGCCTTCGCATCCTCGATGCGGCGGAACAGCACCGGATGCGCCCAGGCTGCATTCGAACCGGCGATCACGATGCAGTCGGCGTGGTCGATGTCTTCGTAACAGGTCGGCGGCGCATCGGCGCCCAGCGTCGCCTTGTAGCCGGCGACAGCGGAGGACATGCACAGCCGCGAATTGGAATCGACATTGTTGGTGCCGACCAGCGCGCGCGCCAGTTTGTTGAAGGTGTAATAGTCTTCGGTCAGCAACTGGCCGGAGATGTAGAAGGCCACCGAATCGGGCCCATGTTTTTTGATGGTGTCGGCAAACTTTTCCGCGACATGGTCCAGCGCGGCATCCCAGGACACGCGCGCACGCGGCGTATTGCGGTCGAGGCGCAGTTCGGGATGGAGCGCGCGGCCGTGGCCGCCGACGGTTTCGTGCAGGGTCTGGCCCTTGCCGCAGAGCCGGCCGAAGTTGGCGGGATGTTTCGGATCGCCGCGCACGCCGGTGATGCGGCCTTCACGGCGGTCAATAATGACCCCGCAACCAACACCACAGTAGCAGCAGGTGGAATGGACTTCAGGCATGGTGTTAATGCGCCGCGGTTACAGCGTCGCCGAACATCAGCTGGTCGCGGATGGCACTGACCTTGCTGCCTTCAGTCAGCAGCCTGAAGTAATACGCACCGTCGACGGTGTCGCCGTAGAGCACGCTGCCGATCAGCTTGTCGTCCTTGATCACCAGTTTTTTGTAGACGCCGCGCAGCGGATCCGACAGCGTGATGTCTTCGGCTCCGTCGCTGCCCTGGAAGTCGCCGGCGCTGAACAGCTCGATGCCGGTGACCTTGAGTTTGGTCGAGGTCAGCGAACCGGTGTAACGGCCGATGCCGTGCCCCGCGAGGTGATTGGCGCAGACGCGGGCCATGTCGAACAGCGGGGCGACCAGGCCGTAGGCGATGCCGCGGTGGTTGGCGCATTCGCCGACGGCGTAGATTCTTGGATCGTAGGTTTGCATCGTGTCGCTGACGACGATGCCGCGGTTGCAGTAGAGGCCGGCTTTTTCCGCGAGTTCGATGTTGGGGCGGATGCCGATGGCGACCACCACCAGTTCGGCGGCGACAGTGCTGCCGTCCTTGAAGCGCACCGCGGCGACGCGTCCCGATTCACCGGCAACGAGCTCCGCGGTCTGCGTGGCGAGACGGAACCGGAGGCCTTTTTTCTCCAGCGAACCCTGCAGCAGTTTCGACGCGGTGCGGTCGAGCTGGCGTTCCATCAGCCACTCCGCCAGATGCACCACGGTGACGTCCATGCCGCGCTGCTTCAGGCCGTTGGCGGCTTCGAGGCCGAGCAGGCCGCCGCCGATGACCACGGCGCTTTTGTGTTGTGAGGCTGCGCTGATCATGCTCTCGGTGTCGGCGATGTCGCGATAGGTCAGCACGCCCGGCAGTGTCATGCCGGGGATGGGCAGCAGGATGGGATTCGATCCGGTGGCCAGCAGCAGGCGGTCGTATTCCGCGGTGGTGCCGTCTTCGGCATGTACAACACGTTTGATGCGATCAATCGTAGTGACTTTTTTGCCGAGGTGCAGCCTGATGTTGTGCTGCGCGTACCAGTCGAGATCGTTCAACATGATCTCCTGCAGCGTCTGTTCGCCGGCGAGCACCGGGGAGAGCAGGATGCGGTTGTAATTCGGATGCGGCTCGGCGCCGAACATGGTGATGTCATAGAGATCGGGTGCGAGTTTCAGCAACTCCTCCAGGGCGCGCATGCCGGCCATGCCGTTGCCGACGCAGACCAATCGTAACTTATTGTTTTTATTCATTATTTTTAACAATGAGGTTATGCCGCCTTCAACTGCTTCTGATACAGGAATTCAAGCACTGCCTTGCGTGCCGCCAGGTATTGCGGATTGCTCGCCATCGCCAGGCGTTCGCGCGGACGCGGCAGATCGACATGGAGGATTTCACCGATGGTGGCGGCCGGACCATTGGTCATCATCACCACGCGGTCGGCGAGCAGCACGGCTTCGTCGACGTCGTGGGTGACCATGACCACGGTGCTGCCGGTGGCGGTGACGATGCGCATCAGTTCGTCCTGCAGCCGTGCGCGGGTCAGCGCATCCAGCGCGCCGAAGGGTTCATCCATCAGCAGCACCTTGGGTTCCATCGCCAGCGCGCGGGCGATGCCGACGCGCTGTTTCATGCCGCCGGAGATTTCATGCGGGCGCTTGTCAGCGGCGGCGGCGAGACCGACCAGTTCCAGTGCGCGTTGCGTGCGTTCACGCAACTGCACCTTGCTCTCGGTTTCGGCAAATACGCGCTCGACGGCGAGGTGGATGTTCTCGAAACAGGTCAGCCACGGCAGCAGTGAATGGTTCTGGAACACCACGCCGCGATCGGGGCCGGGGCCGTCGATCTGGCGGCCGGACAAAAAGAGATAACCGCTGGTGGGGTTGGTCAGTCCGGCGATCAGGTTGAGCAGCGTTGATTTGCCGCAGCCGGAGTGGCCGATCAGCGTGACGAACTCGCCTTTCTGGATGTCGAGGTTGATGTCGCGCAGAGCGGTGAAGGCGCCGGCGCGGGTCTCGAAAATCATGCCGGCCTGTTCGATGTTCAGATAACGATCCATTTAGTCTCCTGAAGGTCTCATGACAAGTGCAGCCACAGAGGACACAGAGGCCACAGAGAAGAACAAAGCCTGCGGTTGTGAAGAAAAATCGACTTGTGGGTTCATGTTCATTTTTTGATTTCCTCTGTGCCCTCTGTGTCCTCTGTGGCTAAAAAGTTTTTGACTTAACCGAGCAGCATCAATCGTACTGCCAGCGTTTGGCCAGCAGCAGCAGGCTGTATTCCAGCAGCAGGCCGATGACGCCGATGACAAAAATCGCGATGATGATGTTTTCGACTTTCAGGTTGTTCCATTCGTCCCACACCCAGAAGCCGATGCCGACGCCGCCGGTGAGCATTTCGGCGGCGACGATGACCAGCCAGGCGATGCCGATCGACAGCCGCACGCCGGTCAGCATGTACGGCAGCACGGCGGGAAAGAGGATCTTGCTGAACACTTTCCATTCCGACAGTTTCAGCACGCGCGCGACGTTGAGGTAATCCTGCGGGATGCGCTGCACGCCGACCGCGGTGTTGATCACCATCGGCCAGATGCTGGAGATGAAAATGGTCCAGATTGCCGCCGGATCCGCCCCCTTGAACACCAGCAGCCCGATCGGCAGCCAGGCCAGCGGCGACACCGGGCGCAGCAGGCTGATCACCGGCTCGAACATGTTGCGCAGGAACAGGAAGCGCCCGATCATGAAACCGAGCGGGATGCCGACCAGCGCGGCGAGGCCGAAGCCGATGCCCACGCGCGACAGCGAGCCGCCGATTTTCCAGGCGATGCCCTGGTCATTGGGCCCGTTTTTGTAGAAGGGATCACTGAACACGACTTTCGCCGCTTCCCAGGTCTTGGCCGGGCCGGGAATGGTGCCCATCTGCGCGATCGCGGCCCAGATGATCAGGAACACCACCAGGCCGAGCAGCGGCGCCGCGATACGCGCGGCGATTTCGGCGCGCCGCCGCAAGGCGATGCGCTGGTTGGCCGCGGCCTGTTCGGCTGCGGCATTGCGCGTCGGTGCGGCAGTGTGGGGCACAACGGCTGCCGTGACGCGAGCCGCAGGCGCGGCTTCGGCCGTGGCGGGAATGGCGGGGCTGGGCGCAGGGATCATGGTCGTGTTCCTTTACTGTCAGGCCGTTTTGACCGGGAAGCTCATTGCGTATTTCTTCGGATCCTTGCCGTCCCAGACCACGCCGTCGATCAGCTTCGAGCTGCGCATGGCGTCCTTGGGCACGCTGACCTTCAACTGCGAGGCCGCCTGTTTGTAAAGATCGATTTTGTTGATCTCCTTGGCGACAGCGAGGTAATCCGGATCTGTTTTGAGCAGACCCCAGCGCCGATGCTGCGTCAGGAACCACATGCCGTCGGACAGGTAGGGGAAGTTCACCGCACCGTCGTTGAAGAATTTCATGTGGTTGGGATCGTCCCAGGTCTTGCCCATGCCGTTCTGGTAGCGGCCGAGGATGCGCTGGTTGATGACGTCGACGGAGGTGTTGACGTAGGCGGTGTTGGCGACGGTCTCCGCCATTTTCATGCGGTTCGACAGCGAGGCGTCGATCCAGCGGCTGGCTTCGAGGACAGCCATGATCATGGCGCGGCAGGTATTGGGATTTTTGGCGACAAAATCGGCGGTGGTGCCGAGGATCTTTTCCGGGTGATCCTTCCAGATGTCCTGGGTGGTGACTGCGGTGACGCCGATGCCGTCGGCGATGGCGCGATGGCCCCAGGGTTCGCCGACACAATAACCGTCCATGTTGCCGACGCGCATGTTGGCGACCATCTGCGGCGGCGGCACGGTGATGATCTTGGTGTCCTTCATCGGATTGATGCCGTTGGCGGCCAGCCAGTAGTACAGCCACATGGCATGGGTGCCGGTGGGGAAGGTCTGTGCAAAGGTGTAGTCGCGTTTGTCCTTTTTCATTACCGCGGCGAGAGAGGGGCCGTCAACAGCGCCGGCATCGGCGAGCTTTTTCGACAAGGTGATGGCCTGGCCGTTGTGGTTCAGCGTCATCAGCATGGCCATGTCTTTTTTCGGGCCGCTGATGCCGAGATGCACGCCGTAGATCAGGCCGTAGAGCACATGCGCCGCATCGATGTCGCCGTTGATCAGCTTGTCGCGCACGCTGGCCCAGGAGGCTTCCTTGGTCGGCGTGATCTTGATGCCGTATTTTTTGTCGAAACCCAGCACCGAGGCCATCACCACCGACGCGCAGTCGGTCAGCGGAATGAAGCCGACCTTGACCTCGGTTTTTTCCGGGGCATCGGAGCCTGCGGCCCATGCGCCGCTGCGCACCGCTTCGGGCACCAGACTCATCAGGGCCGCCGCGCCGGCTTGTTTGAGGAACTTGCGGCGCTGCGTTTTGCGGGTCGGTTTTTCATTCATTCATGCTCTCCATGATTCGGTCCGGCCAATAAAAAAAGGCGGTGAAGCCGCGCGCGTGCTGCGCACCTGCTCCAACGCCTTTGTTGTGAAACCGACCGCCGTTGGCCGGATCCTGAAGCGAATTAATGCAAACGCCATGCCATGCCGGGCCGATGTTGCATTAATTGCTATAAGTATTTGTTTTTATTGAATAAATTTTATGATAATACGATGAGCAGCAATTGCGGGAATCTGCTCTATTGCGGTGCACAAAGTCAACCGGCGCACCATCCGCGCACAGCCAGAGCCGGGTGTAGCGGGACGCATCTCGCGTTTAACCCAGCAATTTGGCGAAGGTGATGACCTGTTCGGCCACGGTGCCCAGTGGCGCACTGCGGTCCATCGCCAGCTTGCGCAACAGGCCGAAGGCTTCTTCTTCAGTGATTTTCTTTTCCCTCATCAGGATGCCCTTGGCGCGCTCGACCAGCTTGCGCTCCGAGAGTTTGCTGCGGGTCTGCGCCAGTTCGTCCTGCACCGACTGGAAGGCCTCAAACCGCGCGACGGCCGTTTCGATGATGGGTGCGATGCGTTCCGCAGCCAGACCGTCGACGATATAGGCGGTGACCCCCGCGCGCACCGCCTCGCGGATGGATTCGCGCTTGGCATCCTGGGTGAACATCACGATCGGCCGCGGGCAGCTTTCGGTGATCAGGCACAGGTGCTCCAGCGTGTCGCGGCTGGGCGATTCGGTGTCGATGATGATGGCATCCGGCGACTGGCGCTGGACGGCGTCGTAGAGCTGCCGCGGATCGGAGACTTCGGCGACGATGGTATGGCCCAGCCGCTCCAGGGTCATGCGCAGGAACAGGGAACGTTCCGGACTTTCGTCGAAAAGCATGATTTTCATGCCCTTATTCTCGCAAAATGCGTACCAGAGGAGGGGGGGATAACGCCGCTATATACTAGGAGGATGCAAATCACCTCCATGCACTTCAAGGCCCGCGCCGGCGCCAAGCTGGCCGACGTGAGGTTGCAAAGCGCGTTGAAGAAGTTGCAAGGAAATTTTGTCAAAGGCCGCGCCGACCGGGTGGCCGAACTCGATAATTTCCCGGATATCCGCGATGCCGCCGCTGCGATCCGCGACCGCGCGCTGGCCAACCTGGATGTCTGGCTCGATACCTTTGAGCAGAACGCCACCGCGCGCGGCACGGTGGTGCACTGGGCGGAGACCCACGACGACGTCAACCGCATCGTCAGGGAAATCGCCGCGCAGCACGGCGTGCGCAAGGTCATCAAGTCGAAGTCGATGGTGACCGAGGAATGCGCGCTGAACGATGCGCTGGAGTCGGCCGGCCTCGAGGTGGTCGAAACCGACCTCGGCGAATACATCCTGCAGCTGGCCAAGGAGCCGCCGTCGCACATTGTCGCACCCGTGGTGCACAAGACCCGCGATGAAGTGTCGGACCTGTTTGCCGAAAAACACCATGCGCCGCGGCTGACCGACATTCCGGCGCTGTGCCGCGAGGCGCGCGAAAAATTGCGACCGCATTTTCTGTCGGCGGACATGGGCGTGTCCGGCGCCAATTTCATCATTGCCGAAACCGGCTCGACGCTGATTGTCACCAACGAGGGCAACGGGCGGATGGTGACCACCTTGCCCAAGGTGCACGTCGCGATCACCGGCATCGAAAAAGTGGTGCCGACGCTGGAGGACGTGACCACGCTGCTGCGCCTCTTGCCGCGTCACGGCACGGGACAGAGCATCACCAATTACATCTCGGTGACCACCGGCCCGCGCCGCGCCGGCGACCTCGACGGGCCCGAACATTTCCATGTGATCCTGGTCGATGCGGGGCGGACCAAGTTGATCGGCGGCGACCTGCAGGAGATGCTGCGCTGCATCCGCTGCGGCGCCTGCATGAACCATTGTCCGGTGTATCAAAGTGTCGGCGGCCATGCCTACGGCTGGGTCTATCCGGGGCCGATGGGCGCGATTCTGACGCCCACCTACATCGGCCTGGAAAATGCGCGCGACCTGCCCAATGCGGCCACGCTGTGCGGCCAGTGCAGCGTCGCCTGCCCGGTAAAAATCCCCTTGCCTGATTTGCTGCGCAAACTGCGTGAGCGCCAGTTTGAGCAGGGCCTCAAGCCCTGGCATGAGGTCGCTGCGCTGCGCGCCTGGGGCTGGCTGGCGCGGCATCCATCGCTGTACGGGGTGATGATGCGCATCCAGGCGCGCGCGCTGAAGGCGATGGCGAATCGGGAGGGTATGATTCGCAGCCTGCCCTTCGGCGGCGGATGGACGGATCGGCGCGATTTTCCGGCGCCGGAGGGTCGGACGTTCCGGGAGCTGTACAAGGCAAGGTCAAAGGCTTGAGCCTCAGAGTGCAGCAAGAGCAAAGTCAACATCAAAGGCGTTAGCCACAGAGGACACAGAGTTCACAGAGAAAACCCAAAGGTTTTCTGCTTTTGACTTCCTCTGTGTCCTCTGTGGCTAAAGGTTTTTGTGTAATTGAAGTTTTGGAGAGAGCATGAACAAACCGTCAGACATGAATACCGTTGCCACCGTTCCTTTGTGGATCAATGGCAAGGCGCAATCCGCATCTTCTACGCGTACTTCGGGCGTGACCAATCCGGCGACCGGCAAGGTGGTGCGCCAGGTGCCGCTGGCGAATGCGCGGGATGTTGATGCCGCCGTCGCTTCGGCGCAGCGCGCTTTCCCGGCCTGGCGCGATACCCCGCCGCTGCGCCGCGCGCGCATCGTGATGAAATTCCGCGAGCTGCTGGTTGCCCATCACGAGGAGCTGGCGCGACTGGTCACCGAAGAACACGGCAAGACCTTGCCTGATGCCATGGGTTCGGTGCAGCGCGGCATCGAGGTCGTCGAGTTCGCGATGGGTATTCCGCATCTGCTGAAGGGCGAGATGAGCGAAGACGTCGGCACCGGTGTTGATACCCATTCGCTGCGCCAGCCGCTGGGCGTGTGCACCGGCATCACCCCCTTCAATTTCCCGGTGATGGTGCCGCTGTGGATGTTCCCGGTGGCGATCGCCTGCGGCAATACCTTTGTCTTGAAGCCTTCGGAAAAAGTGCCCTCGGCATCGATGCGCATGGCGGAACTGTTTACCGAGGCCGGCTTGCCCGATGGTGTGCTCAATGTGGTGCACGGCGACAAGGAGGCGGTGGACGCGCTGCTGCATCACCCGCTGGTCAAGGCGGTGTCCTTTGTCGGTTCGACGCCGATTGCGAAAACCATCTACGAGACTTGCGCCAAAGAAGGCAAACGCGTGCAGGCGCTGGGCGGTGCGAAAAACCACGCCGTGGTGCTGGCCGATGCCGATCTCGATTTCGCCGCCGACGGCTTGATCGGTGCGGCCTACGGTTCAGCGGGCGAGCGTTGCATGGCGATCTCCGCGGTGGTGGCAGTCGAGGAGATTGCCGATCAATTGGTGGCAAAACTCAAAACGGCGGCAGGCAAACTCAAGATTGGCGCAGGACAACAGAAAGACGCCGACATGGGGCCGGTGATCAGCCGCGTGCATCGCGACAGGATTGCCGGATATATCGATCAGGGTGTTGCCGCCGGCGCGAAGCTGGTGCTGGATGGTCGCGGCATCAAGGTCGCAGGCCATGAAGACGGATTTTTCATCGGCGCTTCGCTGTTCGATCACGTCAAACCCGAGATGAGCATCTACCGGGACGAGATTTTCGGCCCGGTACTGGTGGTGTTGCGGGTGAAATCGCTGGATGAAGCAATAAAGCTGATCAATGCCAACCCTTATGCCAACGGCACGGCGGTGTTCACCCGCTCCGGCGGAGCGGCGCGGCGTTTCGAGCGCGAGATCGAGGTCGGCATGGTCGGCATCAATGTGCCGATCCCGGTGCCGATCGCGTATTACTCCTTCGGCGGCTGGCGCAATTCCTTGTTCGGCGACCAGCATGTGCACGGACCCGAAGGCGTGCGTTTTTACACCCGCGGCAAGGTGGTCACCACGCGCTGGCCGGACGACAAGGCGGTGTCCGGCGGATTCAACATGCCGACGCTGGGGTGATTCCAGGATTGAGGATTGAGGAGCGAGGAATGAGGATTGACGAAGCACTGATGAAGCATTGCGAACTGGCCATTCTCACGGCCACCCCTCAATCCACAATCCTCAATCCTCATTCCTGAAACAAAATGTCTGCGCGCGCCAACATTCTTGCCCGCATCCGTACTGCCCAGGGCCGGGCGATTACGGTGCGCACGGAAGAGCGCGATGCGGTGGCGCAATACATCGCGGCGCATCCGCAGGGGCCGCGGCCGCAGGTTGATGCCGATATCGAGGCGCGCTTTCGTGATCGCGCGCTGAGCCTGGCGACGACGATGGATGAAGTTAAAACGGTCGCGGACATTCCCGCCGCTGTTGCGCGTTACCTGCGCGAGCAGAATCTCGCGCCGGCGGCCGTGTGCTGGCCGGAGTTTGCCGGGCTTGACTGGGCGGCGCAGGGCCTGAAAGTCGAAGCGCGCGCCGTGCGCGGCGATGATCTGGTCGGCATCACCGGCGCTTTTTGCGCGATCGCCGAAACCGGAACCCTGATGATGTGTTCGGGGCCTGATACGCCGCCCGCGACCAGCCTGCTGCCGGAAACCCATATTGCAGTGGTTGCGCGCCGCCGCATCGTCACCGGCATGGAAGACGGCTGGACCTTGCTGCGCCGCGAGAGGGACGCCTTGCCGCGCGCCGTCAATTTCATTTCCGGGCCTTCGCGCACCGCGGATATTGAACAAACCGTCACGCTGGGGGCGCACGGACCGTACCGGGTGCACCTGCTGCTGTTGTCCTGAACGGCTTGATTGTGATGGAATTTCAGTCAGTATTCTGTAAGTGTTGCTGCATTAAACTAGGCCTGCATTCCGCCGGGATATCAGGCTTGATTTCGGCCGCTTCGGGCGCTAGGATGATCAGCACACAATATCGCCTTGCGCATGGCGAAATCCGAGAATCTGCGTAGTTCCAGTGCTTCAAAATTGGGTGGTTCGTTGGTAATTCCCCTATGTTGTAACGGGCGCGAGCAAATGAATTCAACAACAACGCGCTTGCGCGCACCCGTTGCGGTTTCGTGTTGTCATCGTGATCTGGAGGAGCAAAATGATTAAGAAACAGGACGTTAAGCAAAAAGAAGCCAGCCCGACCCGGCGTAAATTCCTGACCGGCGCTGCTGCCGCCACCACGGGCGCCGCCATTGCCGGTTTCCCGATGATCGCGAAGGCGCAGGCCGGCCCGATCACGATGCGCTGGCAGAGCACCTGGCCGGCCAAGGACATCTTCCACGAATACGCGCTGGATTTCGCCAAGAAGGTCAATGACATGACCGGCGGCGATCTCAAGATCGAGGTCTTGCCGGCAGGTGCGGTGGTGCCGGCATTCGGCCTGCTCGACGCGGTATCGAAGGGCACACTCGACGGCGGTCACGGCGTGCTGGTTTATCACTACGGCAAGCAGAATGCGCTGGCGCTGTGGGGTTCCGGTCCGGCCTATGGCATGGATGCCAACCAGTTGCTGGCCTGGCACAAGTACGGCGGCGGCAAGGAACTGCTGGCCAAGCTGTATACCTCGATCGGCGCCAACGTGGTGTCCTTCCCCTACGGCCCGATGCCGACCCAGCCCCTGGGCTGGTTCAAGAAGCCGATCACCAAGGTGCAGGACATGAAGGGGCTCAAGTTCCGCACCGTGGGTATCTCGATCGACGTGTTCACGGCGATGGGCGCTGCGGTGAATGCGCTGCCCGGCGGCGAGATCGTGCCGGCGATGGACCGCGGCCTGCTCGATGCCGCCGAGTTCAACAATGCCTCTTCCGACCGCCTGCTCGGTTTTCCCGACGTGTCCAAGGTCTGCATGCTGCAAAGCTTCCACCAGAACGCCGAGCAGTTCGAGATCATGTTCAACAAGACCAAGTTTGACGCGCTTCCCGGCAGGATGAAGGCCATCATCGAGAACGCCGTCGAAGCCGCTTCGTCGGACATGTCCTGGAAAGCGGTGAACCGTTATTCCCAGGATTACATCGAGATGCAGGAAAAGCAGGGCGTCAAGTTCTACAAGACGCCGGATGCCGTGCTGCAGGCGCAGCTCGCCGGTTACGATGCTGCTGCGGCGAAGCGCAAGGACAATGCGCTGTTCCGCGAAATCGAGGAGTCGCAGCGCAAGTTCGCCGAACGGGCGGTGCGCTGGGATCTCGACACCAACGTCAACCGCCGCATGGCGTACAACCATTATTTCGGCAAAAAGGCCGCGCCGGCCAAGAAGTCCTGAAGCGGAACGCTGATAGATTGAACTGCACACCATCCGGTCACCCCGGATGGTGTTTTTTTTGCATCACTTGACGCGCCGTTGCGGCGGCATGATTCACCGGACCGGAATTACACGCCATGCAGAAACTGCTGCTGTTCATCGACAAACTGAGCACCTTCATCGGCCAGGCTTTTTCGTGGCTGATCGTCGCGCTGACGCTGCTGATTTCTTGGGAGGTGTTTTCGCGATATGCCCTCGACAACCCCCACGCCTGGGCGTTCGATGCGATGATCATGCTCTATGGCACCCTGTTCATGATGGCGGGCGCCTATACCCTGTCGAAAAACGGCCATGTGCGCGGCGACGTGCTGTACGGATTTTTCCAGCCGCGGACGCAGGCTTCGCTGGACCTGCTGCTTTACTTTGTCTTTTTCATCCCCGGCGTCATCGCGCTGACCTACGCCGGTTATTTTTATGCCGCCGAGTCGTGGGCGATCAACGAACATTCGAACATCACGGCGGACGGTCCGCCGGTTTATCCGTTCAAGACGGTCATCCCGCTGGCGGGGTTCATCCTGCTGCTGCAGGGACTGGTTGAAATCGTCCGCTGCATTGTCTGCCTGCGTCAGGGTTACTGGCCCTCGCGCGAGGAGGACGTCGAGGAGGTGGACGTCGACAAGCTGAAGGAAATGGTCCACGCCGAGGACGTCGAGGCGGCTGCGACACCCAAGCCGGAGGCCGGGCGATGATCAAAGTGCGCAAGGAACTGTGGTTCGGCTTCGCGATCATGGCGATGATCGTGATCCCGGTGGTGTTCCTGACCCCCTGGACCAACATGACCAACGGCAGCCTCGGCCTGCTCATGCTCGGGCTGGTGGTGGTGGCGATCATGCTCGGTTTCCCGACGGCCTTCACGCTGATGGGCATGGGCGTGTTGTTCTCCTGGTTTTTTTATCGCAGCGTCGATCCGGATCTCGCGACACGGCAGGTGCTGGACCTGATGGTGCAGCGCGCCTATGGCGTGATGTCGAACGACGTGCTGATCGCGGTGCCGCTGTTCGTGTTCATGGGTTACCTGGTTGAACGCGCGGCGCTGATCGAGAAGTTGTTCAAAAGCCTGCATCTGGCGATGGCGCGGGTGCCCGGTTCGCTGGCGGTGGCGACCATCGTCACCTGCGCCATATTCGCGACCGCCACCGGCATCGTCGGTGCGGTGGTGACGCTGATGGGCCTGCTCGCGATGCCGGCGATGCTGCGCGCCGGTTACAACACCAAGATCGCCGCAGGTGCGATCACCGCGGGCGGCTGTCTCGGCATCCTGATCCCGCCCTCGGTGCTGCTGATCGTCTACGGCGCGACTGCGGGCGTGTCGGTGGTGCAGCTGTATGCCGGCGCGTTTTTCCCCGGCATCATGCTGGCGGCGATGTACGTCGGATATGTGGTCCTGATCGCGTTGATCAAGCCGAACTGGATGCCGCCGCTGCCCGAAAAAGAGCGTTATGTCGCGCTGCCGGCTTTTGCCGAGGTGCTGCAGGCGCGCGGCCGCAATGCGCTGGTGGGGCTCGGCCGTGCGCTCGGTGGCGCCCCCGGCGTGCGGTCGCGAACCGTGCTGGGGCAGTTGTTCATATCCCTGCTGCCTGCGCTGGCGATTATTGGCATTCTGGTCCTGTTCTACAACACCGCGACCGCGCCGGTGCAGCAGGCCAGCACCGCGGGTTTGGTGCAGGCCGGCGGCGATGTCGCCGCTGATGTGAAGGAAGAGACCGGATTGGTTGGCGGTGGCGAGAGCACCGGATTGCAGGAGCCACCGGCAGAAGCCGCGCAAGCCGGGGACAAACCGGCAGAAGGCACCGGCTTGCAGGAGCCTCCCGCCGCCGGCGCAACCCTGCAGGAACCGCCGACCGGGACTGTGCAGGAACCCGTTGCGCTGCCCGCGCAATCGGCGGCTGCCCCGGCGGAGCCCGTGGCCGCCGCAGAACGCCTGCCGGTGCCCACCTGGTACTGGGTGATGTTCGCCATCGGCGCAGCCGGCATGGCGCTGATCTACTGGCTGTGGAGCTGGCAGCGCCTGGAAATCTTCAAAATGCTGCTCGGATCCTTTTTCCCGCTCGCGGTGCTGATCCTGTCGGTGCTCGGTTCCATCGTGATGGGGCTGGCGACGCCGACGGAAGCCGCGGCGGTGGGCGCGTTTGGCGGCTTGTGGCTGGCCGCCGCCTACCGCTTCATCGCGCATTACCGCGGCAACCCGGGTTTTGGTGCTGTTGGCACAACAGCGCGTGAACTCGGTACCATCCTCAAGGAGTCGTCATTCCTGACCGCAAAAACCAGCGCCATGGTGTGCTGGCTGTTTGTCGGTTCGGCGATTTTTTCGGCAGCCTTCGCGCTGCTCGGCGGCCAGGAGATCATCGAGCACTGGGTGCTGTCGCTGGGACTGACGCCGATCCAGTTCATGATCCTTGCCCAGTTCATCATCTTCATTCTCGGCTGGCCGCTGGAGTGGACCGAGATCATCGTCATTTTCATGCCGATTTTCATTCCGCTGCTGCCCAAGTTCGGCATCGACCCGCTGTTCTTCGGGCTGCTGGTGGCGCTTAACCTGCAGACGGCGTTCCTGTCGCCGCCGGTCGCGATGGCGGCGTTTTACCTGAAGGGCGTGGCGCCCAAACATGTGACCCTGAACCAGATATTCCTCGGCATGATGCCGTTCATGGTGATCCAGGTGATCGCGCTGGTGCTGCTCTACCTGTTCCCGGGCATCGGCCTCTGGCTGCCGCAGACGCTCTACAAGTAAACGTCTTCGTCCGGCATGACTGACCCCTCGCGCGAGCCGCTGCACGCGCTGTCCGCGACCGCGCTCGCGCAGGGTTTGCGCGCCGGCGCTTTTACGGCGGAGGCCGTGGCGCAGAGTTGCCTTGCCCGCATCGCCGCCCGCGAACCGGAAGTGCAGGCGTGGGCTTTTCTCGATCCGGGGCTGGTGCTGGCGCAGGCGCGTGGCGCTGACCGCCGTCGCGCCGCGGGACTGCCGCTGGGTGCGCTGCACGGCATTCCGGTCGGCATCAAGGACATCATCGACACCGCCGACATGCCCACTGAACACGGCACGGTGCTGCATGCCGGACGACGGCCTGCCGCGGATGCGGTCATCGTCGGGCGCCTGCGCAATGCGGGTGCGATCATTGTGGGCAAGACGGTCACCACTGAACTCGCCACCTATGCGCCGGGAAAAACCCGCAATCCGCACGACCCCGCGCACACCCCCGGTGGCTCATCCAGCGGTTCAGCCGCAGCGGTTGCGGCAGGCATGGTGCCGCTGGCGCTGGGCACCCAGACCAACGGTTCGGTGATCCGGCCGGCGTCTTATTGCGGCGTTTACGGTTTCAAGCCGAGTTATGGCCTGATCCCGCGCAGCGGCGTGCTCAAACAATCGCGTGCGCTGGACCAGATCGGAGTGTTTGCGCAAACCGTTGAGGATGCCGCACTGCTTGCCGGGCAGCTGATCGGCGCCGATCCCGGTGATCCCGATGCCCTTTCCGCAGCACCGTGGTCGTTGCCGGATGCCGCAGCGCAGGCATCGCCGCCGCGTTTTGCTTTCATCCGGACGCCGCCCTGGGGGCGCATGGACCCGGATGCGCAGGCCGCGGTCGAGGGTCTGGTGTCAGGCCTTGCCGGCTGCGCTGAAGAAGTGGTTTTGCCCGATCCGGCGTCGACGGCCTGGGACAGTCATCGCACCGTGATGGAAGCCAACATCGCCGCCAACTATGCAGCCGAATGGGCGCGCGGGCACGACCAGCTGTCGCCGTCGCTGCGCGCGCAGATCGAGCGTGGTCGCGCCACCGCACCTGCGGCGTATCAGCAGGCATTGGCACGGATGCCGGTGGTGACCGCGGCGCTGGCCGGAATATTTGCCGATTACGATGCGATACTGACGCCGTCGACCCTGGGCACGGCGCCGTGCGGGTTGGGGTCGACCGGCGATCCGGCTTTCTGTACGCTGTGGACCTTTTGCGGCATGCCGGCGATCAATGTGCCGCTGCTGCGCGGTGCCAACGGTTTGCCGCTGGGCGTGCAACTGGTGGGGCCGCGCATGGGTGATGTCCGCCTGCTGCACGCTGCGCGCTGGCTGGCGCAGTTCGAGCGAATTCCTTGAATTGATGCAACCAATATGACAGCAAACCGCAAACCCCGCGTCCTGGTCACCCGCGAAGTCTTTGATGAAACGCTGGATTACCTGCGCCGGCACTGCGAGGTCATCGACAACCAGGGCGATCAGCCCTACGCGCCGGAAGCGCTGGGCCGGGCACTGGCGGGCTGTGACGGCCTGATGTGCAGTCTGACCGACCGCGTCGATGCCGCGCTGCTCGCGGCAGCCCCCAATCTCAAGGCGGTGGCCAATATTGCCGTCGGTTACAACAACATCGATGTGCCGGCCTGCACCGCGCGCGGCGTGATGGCGACCAACACGCCCGGCGTGCTCGACGACAGTACCGCGGACCTGGCGTGGACGCTGATGCTGGGTGCGGCGCGGCGCATCACCGAAGTCGAGCGGCGCGTGCGCGCGGGTGAATGGACCGGCTGGCGGCTGAAGCAGTGGCTGGGTGTCGATGTGCACCATGCCACACTGGGCATCGTCGGCATGGGCCGCATCGGCCGGGCGATTGCGCGCCGCGCCGCGGGTTTTGACATGACCGTGATTTATCACAACCGCAAGCCCATTGCGCCGGAGCTGGAGCGCAAATGTAATGCGGCCTATGTGTCCTTCGACGAACTGCTCACGCAGTCCGATTTCATCGTGCTGCAGGTGCCGTATTCGCCGGCGACGCACCACCTGATCGGTGCGGCACAGCTGGCGAAAATGAAACCTTCCGCGATCCTGGTCAATTCCACGCGCGGCGGCGTGGTGGATGATGCGGCGCTGGTGGCCGCATTGAAAAACGGCACCATCCGCGCCGCCGGGCTCGACGTGTATGAGAACGAACCGAAACTCCATCCGGAATTTCTCGCGCTCGACAACGTGGTGCTGGCACCGCATGTCGGCAGTTCCACCGAAGCCACGCGCCAGGCGATGGCCATGCTCGCGGCAAAGAATCTGGTGGCGGCACTGCACGGTGAGACGCCGCCCAATCTGATCAACCCCGAAGTGCGCCGCGGATGATCTTTGTAAGTTATTGTTTTTATTGATATTATTTAACTCCGTTTGTGGCGGCGCATCGCGCCGCTCCCGCCCATGAACTATGCCTCGCAACTGATCGACCTGATGGTGCAGGTCATGCTGCCGCTGTCGCTGCTGGTGGCGGCGGGCGCGCTGTGGCCGCGCTTTTTCCCCGACACCGATGTCGAGCAGATGCGCAGCAATCTGAACCGGCTGGTGATGTACCTGTTTTATCCCTGCATCCTGTTCGCGGTGTCGGCGACGACACCGGTCGACCGCGACCTGCTGTCGGTGCCGCTGCTGGTCGGCATCGCGTCGCTGGTCTCCGGCGGCATTCTTTATCTGATGCTCTACCGCCTGCCCTTGTGGCGGCATTTGACCGATCAGACGCGCGCTGCGCTGATGCTGGGCGGCATGTTCGGCAACACCTTCAATATCGGCGCCCCGGTGCTGGTGTTTTTTTTCGGCGCCGGGGCGATGCGTTACGCGGTGTTCAACGACATGCTGATGACCATGCCGGTGGTGTGGACGCTGGGCGTGTGGATCGCCACGCGCCTCGGTTCGCACGACCGCAACGCCGAACAGCCGTCTGTGCTGCGCGTGATGCTGGCCATGCCGCCGATCTGGGCCTTCCTGCTCGGCTTCGCCTGCCAGCAGCTGGGCCTTACTTACGAGCCGCTGGTCAACGCGACGCGTTTCATCGGCCAGGCGACGATTCCGGTGATCCTGTTCGTGCTCGGCATGACCATTCCCTGGCGCAATCTGGTGCCGCGCGGCGAAATCCTCGCCGTGTCCGGCATCAAACTGCTGGTGACGCCATTCATTGTCTGGCTGATCGCGCCGCAGATCTATGCCGGCATGGGCGAGGCGCAGTACGCCGCAGTGGTCGAAGGCACGACGCCGGCGATGATGACGGCGCTGCTGCTGGCCGACCGTTTCAAGCTGGATGCCTCCGCCGCGGCGCTGCTGATCGGCTGGACTACCATACTGTTCTGGATCACATTGCCGCTGATCATGGCCTTGGGCTGGATCGGCAAGGCTTGAAAAGGGGCTCACGTGGACATCGGATTCATCGGACTCGGCGCGATGGGGCGCCACATGGCGCTGCATTTGATCAAGGGCGGGCACCAACTCGGTGTCTGGGCGCGGCGCGCGGAAAGCGCAGCACCCCTGATTGCTGCAGGTGCAAGCCGTTACGACTCGCCGTCGGCGCTGGCTGCGGCGTCCGAAGTGGTGTTCACCATGGTTACCGCTTCCAGCGATTTTGAAGCCGTGGTGACCGGCCCCGGCGGCATCATCGAAGGCGCCAGGCGCGGCAGCGTGGTGGTCGATATGGAAACCATTTCTCCGGCTGTTGCGCGCGCGGTGGCCGGGACGCTGGCAGCGAAAGGCATAGACATGCTTGATGCGCCGGTATCAGGCGGGCCGATGGGCGCGGAGCAGGCGACGCTGTCGATCATGGCCGGCGGCAAGCGGGAAGTCTTTGAACGCATCAAGCCGCTCTTTGCCTGCATGGGCAAAACCATCACCCGTGTCGGTGACAGCGGCGCCGGTCAGATCACCAAGGCCTGCAACCAGCTGGCCTTGCTGGTGGCGACGCAGGGCGTGGCCGAAGCACTGCATCTCGCGGGCAGACTCGGGGCGGATCCGGCCAAGGTACGCGAAGTGATGCTCGGCGGTGTCGCCGCCAGCCGTGTCATGGAACTGTTCGGCAAACGCATGGTGGAGCGCAACTACGCTCATGGCATCGACACCCGGCTGTACCACAAGGATCTCGGCATCGTGCTCGAACTCGCGCGCGAGGCCGGCATCGCCTCACCCGGCGGGGCCGCGGTGATGCAGCAGATCAATGCGCTGATGGGGCAGGGCCGCGGCCAGGACGATCTGGCGGCGCTGATCACGGTGCTCGAGCAGATGTCGGGCACCGTCGCGAACAAAGGAAAATGACATGAGCTTCACTCAACCCGAATCAGCGACACCTCGCCTGACCCGTTCCGAACTGGCGGTGCCCGGCGTCAACCCCACGCTGTTCGACAAGGCGGCCAGGTCAGCCGCCGACGTGATTTTTCTTGATCTCGAAGATGCGGTGGCGCCGGACGACAAAGCGCAGGCACGCAAGAACGTGATTGCGGCGCTGAACGATATCGACTGGGGACAAAAGGTGATGGCGGTGCGCATCAACGGCCTCGACACGCATTACATGTACCGCGACGTGGTTGATCTTGTCGAGCAATGCCCGCGGCTGGACATGCTGGTGATTCCCAAGGTCGGCGTGCCGGCGGATGTCTATGCGCTGGACATGCTGGTGACGCAGATCGAGCAGGGGCAGGGCCGCAGCAAGCGCATCGGTTTTGAGGTGCTGATCGAAACCGCGCTGGGCATGGCCAATGTCGAGGCCATCGCGCAATCCAGCCGCCGGCTCGAAGCGCTGGCCTTCGGTTCCGGCGATTTCGCGGCATCGACCCGGGCGCGCACCACGATCATCGGCGGTCTGCATCCCGAGTACGGCGTATTGTCGGACCGCGATGCGCAGGGCAGGCGCGAATTCCACCAGGCCGATCCCTGGCATGCGGCGCAGGTCCGGCTGCTGGTGGCCTGCCGCGCTTACGGCCTGCGGCCGATCGACGGACCCTACGGTGACTTCAAGGATCCGGAGGGTTATCTCGCTGCGGCGCGGCGCGTGGCGGCGCTGGGCTTCGAGGGCAAATGGGCCATCCACCCGACGCAGATCGAGGCGGCCAATCAGGTGTTCAGCCCGTCGCCGGAAGAAATTACAAAGGCGCAGCGCATTGTGGACGCGATGGCGCAGGCCGCCCGCGAAGGCAAGGGGGCCGTGCAGGTCGACGGCCGTCTGGTGGACATTGCCAATATCCGCATGGCACAAAACCTGCTGCAGAAAGCCGGCGCAATAAACCGGAAATGAGGTACTTCGCTCCGGCCGGAAAATTGGCTAGACTGATTCCCGAACCGGCCGTTTTGGACCGGTCGCTGTCAGTCGATATTTCCCGGAGGAGGGGATCATGAAAACAGTCAGCCAGCTGTTGCAGGGCAAGGGCGGCAATGTGTTGTCGGTGACCCCGGAAACCAGCGTGTACGACGCGCTGAAACTGATGGCTGAAAAAAACGTCGGCGCGCTGCTGGTGATGAGCGGTGACGCCTTGCGCGGCATCATGTCGGAGCGCGATTATGCGCGCAAAGTCATCCTGCTCGGCAAATCCTCCCATGAGCTCTCGGTGCGCGACATCATGTCGGACAAGGTGGTGTCGGTGACGCCGAAGCAGACCGTGGATGACTGCATGGGGCTGATGACCGGCCGCCGCATCCGCCACCTGCCGGTGATCGACAACGGGCGTGTTGTGGGCGTGCTGTCGATCGGCGACCTGGTGAAGGCGGTCATCGAGGAGCAGCAGCAGACCATCCAGCAACTCGAGAGTTACATCCACAGCTGAACGTAAGCGCATTAAACAGGGGCGACCGCATGCAGCGCGCATGCGGTCGTTTTTTGTGTGCAACCTCCGAAGAAGAAAATATCCATGAAATTCGGCGCCATCATCATCGGTGATGAAATCCTGTCCGGCAAACGCCAGGACAAACACATGGCCCGCGCCATCAGCACCCTGGCGGAGCGCGGCATCGAGCTGTCCTGGGTGCAGTACCTTGGCGACGAGCCGGAACTGATCATCGCGACCTTGCGCCGGACTTTTGCCGGCAGCGATGCGGTGTTCAGCTTCGGCGGCATCGGGGCGACCCCGGACGATCACACCCGGCAAAGCGCCGCGGCAGCGGCGGGGGTTGCGTTGACACTGCATCCCGAAGCCGAGGCCGAGATCCGCGGGCGCTTCCGCGATGATCCCAAGGGCGTCACCCCGCAGCGGCTGATGATGGGTGAATTCCCCGAGGGAGCAGCGATCATCCCCAACCCGTACAACCGCATTCCCGGTTTCAGTTTCCGCAACCATCATTTCCTGCCCGGATTCCCGGAAATGGCCTGGCCGATGCTGGCCTGGGTGCTCGATACTCACTATGCCCATGCCGGCGCCGAACGCGCGGCGGAGGCGGCGATCATTGTCCGCGAAGCGGGGGAGAGCCAGTTGATCGAGCTGATGAACGAATGCCTGCGTGCCTATCCCGGCCTCAAGGTGTTCAGCCTGCCGCGGGTGACCCCCGAACGTTTTATCGAGCTGGGTGTACGCGGCAACGCGGCGCAGGTGGCGGAAGCGATTGCGCTGTTGAAGTCCGGCGTCAGCAGCCTCGGCTTTCCGTGGGTGGCGGCACCCTAGTGCGGAGTGAGCAGTGAGGAGTGAGGAATGAGGAATGAGGAGCAGGAAAACTTGGGGTTCGCCGAAGGGTAGTCTGGCGCGCCAAGTAAAAAGCCCCCGGAAATCTCCGGGGGCTTTTTGTTTGCTGCCGAACTGCGGTCTGCTTACTTCTTCGAAGCTTTTTTCACTGTGGCAGTGGCTTGCGTCGCGGCGGCTTCCAGGTTCGACTGGGTGGCTTGGGCGAACTGCTTGCCGACTTTCGACAGGTTGTCGTAGGCCGAGTTGACCGCGGCGATGGCCGATTTGACGGCGGCGACGCCGACTTCGGAACCGGCCGGAGCCGATTTCACCATCTTGTCCAGCGTGGTCACGACTTCCTTGTTGAAGTCGGCGACTTGCGCTTCGATCAGCTTGCTGAATTCAGCTTGCGTCTCGGAGGTCAGGTCGTACACGCTTTTGGCGTAGGCGGTGGCTTTTTCCATCGACGGTTGCGCCAGGGTGTCTTTCAGCGCGGCGAATTGCTGGAAATCCTTGACGGCGGCCAGCGCCTTCGCGCTTTCGATGCCATCGGCAAACGCGGTTTTCGCGGCTTTCATCTGCAGGTCGATCATGCGCTCGGCGCCTTCGATCGCCACACCGGCGAAACGCATCGCGGATTCGATGTTCGCTTTGTTCATTGCAATAAGTTGTTCGGGAGTCTGATACATGGTGAATCTCCTTTTAAAAACAATTGGTTAAAAAAATTTACTCATCGAGCTAAAATTTCCGGGTGCGTTTATATTGCACCGCACAATTCAAATTATAAGGGCGTCTGGCGGCAAGTCAAGGCTTTGGCCAAAATATTTATTGCACCGCACCAAATAAAGTCAGTATTTACTGACTTTGACGGCGGCGCCGCTGCCGGCTAGCATCAAAAAACACTTAATAATCAAATTGTTGTGGATTGCTGTCTGGCGCCGGCAGTCCATCGTAACCAATTGTTTATAAAGGATTTTATGGCCACCTTATTCAGCAGGATCATTGCTCGCGAGATTCCGGCCGACATCGTCTATGAAGACGCACATTGCCTCGCCTTCCGCGATATCAATCCCCAGGCGCCGACCCATGTGCTGCTGATTCCGAAGCAGGAGATCCCGCGCTTGGCCGATGCCGGGGCGGCAGACCAGGACCTGCTGGGACATCTGCTGCTGACGGCCGGGAAAGTAGCGCGGCAGCTGGGGGTGGGGGATGCGTTCCGGCTGGTGGTCAACAACGGCGCCGAGGCCGGGCAGACGGTGTTCCATCTGCACCTGCATATACTCGCCGGGCGGCCCATGCGCTGGCCACCCGGCTAGGCACGATCAACGCTGCGTGCGCGAGTGGTTATAACTGCGCGTTGCTGCATACGCGCAAGTTCTCATTCACTCTGAATGCCCAGTTCCCTGACCGCGCTCTTGTAGCGTACCAGCTGATCGGCAATGAAGCGGCCGAATTCTTCCGGCGTGTTGTGCACCGGGTCGACGCCCAGCTGCAGGAATTTCTGGGCGATGTCGGGTGCGCTGACGGCGCGCACTGTGGCCGTATGCAGCTTGGCGATGATGGGCTTCGGCGTTTTTGCCGGCGCCAGCAGGCCGAACCAGCCGAAGGACTGATAGGCCGGGATGCCTGACTCGGCAACGGTCGGCACGTCGGGCAGCGTGGGCGAGCGCTTGATGCCGCCGACCGCAATCGCTTTCAGTTTTCCCGCCTGCACCTGCGAGGTCATGCTCGCCATCGGGCCGAAATAAAACTGCGTTTCCCCGGACATGGTGGCTGCGACCGACGGTGCGCCGCCCTTGTACGGGATGTGTACCGTGTCCTTGTCGATGCCGGCGCGATACACGAACAGCGCGATCGCGTAATGGCTGGTCGAGCCGGTGCCGCCCGAAGCATAGTTCAGCGAGCGTGGTTTGGCCTTGGCCAGTGCCACCAGTTCCCTGACGCTGGCAACCTTCAGCGCGGGGTTGGTCACCAGCAGATTTTGTGAAATCGCGAACAGCGAAATCGGCGTGAAATCCTTCACCGGGTCGTAATTCAATTTGGCTTTCAGCGCCGGTGAAAACGAATGCGTCGAGACCGAGCCGGCGAGCAGCGTGTAGCCGTCGGGATTGGCCTGCGCGGCGATCTCGGCGCCCAGTGTGCCGCCGGCGCCGCCGCGGTTGTCGATCACCATCGGCTGGCCCAGCCCTTCGCCGAGCTTGAGGGCGATGATGCGGCCGATGGTGTCATTGGCGCCGCCGGGCGGATTGGGCGAGATCATGCGCATCGGGCGGTTGGGATAATCCTGTGCGGCAGCGCTGGCGGCAAGGGCGATGGCGCAGATCGCGATTACGGTTCGAAACATGGTTCTCCTCCAGCCTTTTTCAGGTTTCCAGCGGCAGGCGCACCGGTTGGCCGTCGCGCGCCGAGCGTTCGATGGCGATGGTGGTCTGCAGATTGACCATCGCCTGTTCCGGTGTGGTGTGCACGGTCGGGCTGCCGGTCGCCAGATGGTCGAGCCAGGCGCGGGTTTCATTGCCCAGCGGCCCCCAGAAGTCCCCCACCGCCCAGTCGCCGGCGGTGTTGCTGCCGAGGAAGGCCATGTTGACCGCGTGATCCGGCACATAGGCATGCGGGATGCCGCGGTCGGAATACAGCACATGGTCCATGTGGTCATCGTCGATCAGCATGGTGCCTTCGGTGCCCAGCAGTTCGACGCGATCGGACTGGCCCAGCGTCGGGTATTTGGCCGGCAGCGCGTAGCTGACGCCGAAGTTGACCACCGCGCCGTCGGCGAAGGTGACGATGGCCCAGGTCACGTCATGCGCACCGTAACCGGCGTCGCGGAAAATGCCGTGCTGGCCGCGGGCGACGACTTCCACCGGCGGGTTGCCTTCGAGGAACCAGCACATCAGGTCGACGTAATAGGTCAGCACGTCCAGCACCGGTGTTGCATGCGGATCGCGCTTCAGGATGGAGAAGGCCTGGGCGCGCGAGTTGTAGACCCGGGCGAGGCCGCCGGTGACCCGGCCGAGTCGCCCCTGGATCATCTGTTCCTTGGCGCGCAGGTAACAGTCTTTATAGCGGCGGCTGTAGCCGACGCGCAGTTCGCCCCCGGTGGCCTTCAGCGTGGCGAGGATGTCCTCGGCGTCGTTGAGCGACAGCGCGATCGGTTTTTCCACCAGCACCGGTTTGCCGAGCTCGAGCGCGCGTTTGATCGGCGCGGCATGTTCGCCCTCGGGTGTGGAGACGAACACCGCGGTCACTTCCGGGTGTTCGATCATTTCAAAGTTGCTGGCCGAATGCACATCGGCGCCGGTGGTTTTGGCCAGTGCCGCGGCACGCGCCGGATCCAGATCGGATATCGCGAGAAAACCGACGGACGGGTGTTTGGCGGACAGGCGCGCGCGCAGCGTGCCGATGCGGCCGGCGCCGATGACGGCGATGCCGAGTTTCTTGCCGGGTTTCAACGGGACTCCTCCTGATGCGGCAGCGGGGTGCGCTGCCGATGAGGGCCTATTTTAGTAGACGCGGTGCGCGAGCGTACCGCCGTTCAGCACATGCTGGACGTTTTCCCAGGAGACCTTGAACAGGAAGGCGGCTGACTGGCGGGTGACGCCGGCGACATGCGGCGTCAATAGCAGGCGGGAAGCCGCTTCTCCCTGCAACTGCAGCAGCGGATTGTCCGCAGGCGCGGGCTCGATGCTGTAGACATCCACCGCGGCACCGGCAATGCGTTTGTCGGTCAGGGCCTGCGCCAGCGCGGCCTCGTCGACCACGCCGCCGCGCGCACCGTTGATCAGCACGGCTTCGGGTTTCATCAGCGCCAGCTGTTTCGCGCCGATCAGCTTGGTGGTGGCGGGCAGCAGCGGCACGTGCAGTGTGACCACATCCGATGTTTTCAGCAGTTCGTCGAGCGTCATGCTGCGCGCGTTCATCGCGTCGGCCTTGGTCTTGTCCTTCAGAGCCGGATCGAAATAAACGATCTGACAGCCGATGCGATGGAAGGCCTCGGCGACGGCAACGCCGATCACCCCCATTCCCACCACGCCCACGGTCGCACCATCGATGCCGGCGAGGTTGTCGGCCATCATGCGGTTGCGGAAGGCGACGTAATTGCCTTTCTTGATTTCGGCATCAGCCCAGGCAAAACGCCGCAGCAACACCGAGGCGCAGGCCGTCGTGTATTCGGCCAGCGCAGTATTGCTGCCGCCGGGCACATTGGCGACGGGGATGCCGAGTTTTTTCAGCGCGCCTTCATCCAGACGATCGACGCCGGCGCCGGTGATCTGCACCACCTTCAGCGTGGTGCCTTCAAACAGCGCAGCGGGCAGCTTGGGGCCGACTGCCGGCATGATCACCGCACGCGCCTGCTTCATCAGCGCCGGCAGATCGGCGTCATCGGGCTTGCGGTAGGCGATGTTGAGGTTTTTCGGCGGAGTGACCCCGACGCGGGTGAAATCGGCTTCGGGACGGAGACAGATGACATCGATGTTCATGAGAAAACCTTTTTAGCCACAGAGGTCACAGAGGACACAGAGAACTGCAGAAAACTACTGAGCAAGACGTTTCTTGCACTTGGGGTTTCCTCTGTGCTCTCTGTGTCCTCTGTGGCTAGGGTTTGGGGAGTTGCGCTTCCTGCGTACGTTTCGAGATATCGGACACCGGGAAAAAACACAGCAGCACCAGCGGCTCGCTGCCGGTATTGCGCGTGGCGTGTTTTTCGCCGGAGGGGATCAGGATGGTGTCGCCGGCCTTCAGCGGGTAGTTGCCGCTGTCGGCCTCGGTGCAGCCTTCACCGGATAGTACGAATATGCATTCCTCGAAGCCCTGGTGGAAATGCCGGCCGCGCGGACTGTCGCCGGGTTTGACCGGCGGAATTTCCACCAGCCGCAGCGTGACCGCCTGCGCGCCTTTTTCGCCGGAAACGATTTCCAGCGACTTGCGGCCGGGCAGACCCATGCTTTTGGCTTGGGCTTGTGTAAGAACTTTTGCCATGAATTACAAACTCCTGATCAATTGCGCCTTGGCGCAATTGATCTCTGTTCAGCCCCTCTCCTCTTAGGGGAGAGGTCGGGTGAGGGGGGCGATTTCTTAGCCGGCGATTTTCAGATGTTTGATTTCAGCCGTGCCGCCTTGCGCCTCGTCGAGCAGCGCGAAGATTTCTCCGCATTCCTTGGCGATGGCATCGGCGATGTCGTTGAGCATTTTAAGTCCCTTGGCTGCAGTGGCGTGTTCCGGTGCACCGTACCAGCCGGTGGCGGCGATGGTCTTGATGTCGCGCAGGACCGGCTGGTAGCTGCGGGTGCGACGCAGACGGTCCCACTTGCGGCCGTGGCTGTGGTCGGATGAATTGACATTGTCAATGCGGTCGAGGTGCACCAGTTCCGGCTGATAGGCCAGCACCGCCAGCGCTTCGATTTCGCCGCCGTGGGTCAGGCCGCCGCAGTCATGGCCGTAGAGTTCGGCGGCGACATAACAGGCCTGGACCACGATCACGCTCATGCCGACTTCGCGATGCAGTTTTTCCGAGGCAATCGCCAGCGAAGGGATGTTGCCCTCGTGCCAGTTGAGGATCAGCAGGCGCTTGGCGCCGTGCTGCGCGGTCGAGGCGCAGGTTTCGGTGACCACGCGTTGATAGGTATCCGGCGTCAGCGTGATGGTGCCTTCGAAGGGCATGTGCATCGGCGTGACACCCAGCGGGCCGCCCGGCAGCACCAGGCCGTCCATGCGCTCGGCCACGGCGTGGCTGATCACATTGGCGGCGTAGATGTCGGTACCGGTGGGCAGATGCGGCCCGTGCTGTTCGACGCTGCCCGCCGGCAGGATCACCAGCGGGTTCTTCCTGAGCTGCGCGGCGATTTCGGGCTGGGTTAAGTCTATGAAGTAGCGGGTCATGGTTTTGGTTATTAAGTGATTAGGTGATTAAGTGATTGGGTGATTGATCAGTGATAGGGAAGCCGGTTTGCCAATCACCCAATCACTTAATCACCAGTTACCGGATTTCAGGCGGCGCGTTTCGCGTCGTTTTTGGCGCGGGCATCAGCCATCACTTCGGCTATGCTGACACACAGGCCCTTGCGGTCGATCGACTTCAGCGCGGCATTGGTCATCGCCACCGCGACGTTGCCGTTGTGCGCCGTCAGTTCATTGGCTTTGCCTGAGAGGCAGCTGCCGGCGAAGGCTTCGAGTTCGGCGCGGAACATGTCGGACTCCGGCAAGGCGATATTTTCGCGCTTCGCCCAGCCGTCCTTGCCGCGCTGGATGTAGAGCACGGAATTTTTATGCAGCAGGTGCGGGGTGTCCCAGGTGCCGAAATCGATTTCGTAGTGCATCAGGCCCTTGGAGCCGAACACGCGCACCGCAAAAATGCCCGGCGAGGTCCAGCACGAGCCGACATAGCCGATCTTGCCGTCCTTGAAACGCACCAGCGTCATCGACTGGTCGTCGACTTCGGCGCCGACCGGCGACAGCTTGGAAGCCATCGACGACACTTCCTGCACTTCGCCGCCGAGCAGATGCAGCACGTCGAACTGGTGGATCGCCAGCTGCGACAGCGGGCCGCCGGGGGCGCGATCCTTGTACCAGCGCCAGGTCTGCGGTGTCAGTTCCAGTGCGCGTTCATTGGAGAAATTGGCTTCGATGAAAGCGACACGGCCGAGTTCGCCGGCGTCGATTTTTTCCTTGATGATGCGGATGCCGGCCATCAGTCGGGCACTGTGGCCGACAGTGACGGTAACGCCATATTGCTTCTGCAGCGCCTCGATTTTCAGGCCGTCTTCCAGCGTCTGCGAAATCGGTTTTTCGGTGTAGACATGTTTGCCGGCCTTGGCGACCGTCTCCGCGACGGGCAGGTGCTGTTCATTCGGCACCGTCAGGATCACGCCCTTGATCTCGGGGTTCGACAGCATGGTCTGCATGTCGGGTACCGCGGCCACCCCCATCTCTTTGGCGAAGGCATCGCGTTTTTCCTGCGATCGGCTGTAACCGGCGACGATCTGGATTTTGTCGGACTGCTTGGCGGCGCGGGTCAGTACCTTGGCCCAGCGGCCGAGGCCGACGATGCCGACTTTGACGGGGGTGCTCATGGAGATGCTCCTGTTGCGGTTGAACGGATGATCGCGGATTTTGCGCGTGCCAACGGGTGCTGGTTGCGCAGTCTTGTAATGCGTATTATCGTATTACGGTATTACGTGATGGGTCAATTGAATGACCTGCAGGACTTGGCCGGCAGTGATGTCTGATAAAAATATTCAACAAATTCAAAGACTTGCGGCGCCACTGCGGGCGCAAGTGCTGGACGGTCTGCGCCGCGCCATCATCGACGGGCGTCTGGCGCCGGGCGCGCGGCTGACCGAACGCGAGCTGACGGAAATGATGGGGGTGTCGCGCACCGTGATCCGTGAAGCGCTGCGCCAGCTCGAAAGCGAAGGCCTGATCGCCAACGTGCCGAACAAGGGGCCGGTGGTGCGCGCGCTGTCGCTGGACGAGGCCAAGGATCTCTACACCATACGCGCGGTGCTCGAAGGACTCGCGGCGAGGCTGTTCGTGCAGCATGCCGGCGACGCCGAGATCAAACAGCTGGCGCAGGCTCTGGACGTGGTGGTCGGCGCCTACGAGCGTGGTGATGCGCAGGAGGTGCTGGAAACCAAAAACCGTTTTTATGAAGTGCTGTTCGCCGGCGCCGGCAGCGAAACACTGTCGTCGATGCTCGGCACATTGCATGCGCGCATCTGGCGCTGGCGCGCGCTGGGGCTGTCACATCCGCAGCGTTCCGCGACGCGGTCGAAGGAAAGCATCAAGGGCCTGCGTGCGATGCTGGCGGCGATCCGCAAGCGCGACGCCGACGCGGCGGAGGCACTGACACGTGAGGAAGCCCAGTCAGCGGCGGCGGAAGTGATGCGGCTGATCGAACTGCAATTGGCGGCCGATCCGAAATGATGGGCGCGCCGGGCCGATGATGGCGCTGACCCCGCTGGAGGCGGGTTATTGCATCGTGGTGCTGGTCGCGAGTTATGCCCTGCGCGGCAGCACCGGTTTCGGCGGTTTTGCCGCGATGCCGCTGCTGGCGCTGGTGATTCCGCTGAAAGTGCTGGTGCCGGTGTGGACGCTGCTGACGATTTCTTCGTCTGCCACGCTGTTCGGCAAGGATCGCCGGCATGTGTCGATGGCGCTGATCCTGCGCATCCTGCCGTCGTGCACGCTGGGCATCGCGCTGGGGCTGTATCTGTTCAAGGTGCTGGATGCGGCGCTGCTCGCGCGCGGCCTCGGTGCGCTGGTCACCGGATACGGCCTGTATGCGCTGTGGCAGATGCAGGGTGTGGGGGCCGAACGCAAAGCACCTCCCGCCGTGGCCACTGTCGCCAGTTTCCTTGCCGGCGCGGTGGGCACCATCTTTGGCACCATGGCGAGCATTTTTTTCGCGATCTACATGGATGCCATCCGCGTCACCAAGGAACAGTTTCGCGGCACGCTGGCGGCGCTGATGATGACGCTGGCGGTGGTGCGCGGCATCGGTTATTTTGCGGTCGGCGAATTCGGCCGCGAGTCGCTGTTGCTGTTTGCGGCGGCGCTGCCGTTCATGCTGCTCGGGATTTTTCTCGGCGACCGCATCCACACCGGCATGAGCGAGGTGACGTTCCGCCGCACGGTATGCGCGATCCTGATTCTCAGCGGCATTCCGCTGATGCTGAAGTAACGGTTACCCCGCAGCGTCAGCGCGCCCGGCCATCGCGCCGGACCCCCTTGTCGGCATACATCCGGCCATCCGCGGCGCGCACCAGTTCATCGAGTGCAGTGCCGTCGATCGGCGCGTAGGCAAAACCGATCGATGCGCCGACTTTCAACGGCCCGGCGGCGGAGTCCACCGGCCGTTCGACGGCCTGACGGATTTTTTCGATCAGGTCGTTGATGTTGTTGCGATCAATGTTTTCCATGAACACCACGAATTCGTCACCGCCCCAGCGGCCCACGGTGTCGATTTCGCGCAGGGTCTCGGCGACGCGGCCGGCGACGCTTTGCAGGGCGAGATCGCCCATCTTGTGGCCGAACCGGTCGTTGATCAGCTTGAAGCCGTCGAGGTCGATGAACAGCAGCAGGCCGCTGCGTGAGGGATCACGGCGCAGCGCGGACAGGGCGCGATTGATGCGGTCGCCGGTCAGCAGGCGGTTGGGCAGGCGGGTCAGGGGGTCGAACATGGCCTGCCGTCCGAGCCGCGAGCGCTGCATCAGCACGATCAGGGTGCTCCAGCCGAGAGTCAGCGCGAGCAGCCAGACGAGGCCGCGCATCAACCATAATTCCTGCTGTGCCGGCGGCATGGCGGCGCGCAGCGCCATCACCCATTTGCCGCCCGGCACGTCGAGTTCAAACAGTTGCGCATCGCGGCTGTCGAACAGTTCGGCGCTGCCCCAGAAAGTTTCACCCGCCATGCCCTGGCCGTCCTTGCCGCGGATCGACAGGGTGTAAGCGCCGGATGCGCCTTCGGACAGGGCTTCACCCAGCAGGGATTCCGAGTCGATGACCGAGGACAACAGACCCCAGTACTGGTCATTGATGAATATCGGCACCCGGTAGATCAGTCCGCTGCCGCCCTGGACCAGTTTTACCGGGCCGACCAGCACCGGCTGCCTGCTGTCGATGGCGCGTTTCACCGCAGGCCACTGCGCGGGTACATCGGGGTAATTGAGGCCGACGGCTTTTTCGTTGCCCTTGACCGGATAGACGTAAGTCAGCCGGTAACCGACGGCGATGGCGAAATTCCGTACATGCCTGGCTTCCCGGTACAGCCGGGCAAGGATGGCCTCGATTTCGTCGCGCTGCAGGTCGTTGCGGCGCACCGCGAGGTAGCTGCTCAAACCGCTGGTCAGGTACAGCACCCGGTTGAGCTCGCGATTGAGCCGTGCGCGTATCGAGGAGCCGAGGACCAGCAGGTCGACTTTTTGCCGCGCTTCGAGCTGGCGCGCCTGCAGGTTGATGATCAAGGTGCCGGCGCCGACCACCGCCAGGCAGACGACAAGCGCGATCAGCAGTTGAAAGGGGCGGGGCCGGAAGCCGCTCCCTTCATCCTCGATCCGGTGCAGTTGCGTCCTGAACTTGAACGGCATGATGGCGCGACCCCCTGGCCCATCATACTGAAGTCGCGCTGCGGCGGCACCCGCGGTTGCGGGTTGGTCAGTGTCCGGCGTTTTCGTTGCCGGGGCCGGCGCGGTGCGACCGCGGCGTCGACTGGGTGATTTTTTCGGTGTAGGCGATAGCCAGCGCGGAGACCACAAAGGTCAGGTGGATCATGGTCTGCCAGAGCAGGGTTTTTTCGTCGTACTGCGCGGCGTTGATGAAGGACTTCAGCAGGTGGATCGACGAGATGCCGATGATCGCTGTCGCCAGCTTGACCTTCAGCACGCCGGCATTGACATGCGACAGCCACTCCGGCTGGTCCGGATGGTTTTGCAGTTCAAGGCGCGAGACGAAGGTTTCCCAGCCGCCGACGATGACCATCACCAGCAGATTGGAGATCATCACCACGTCGATCAGGCCGAGTACGATCAGCATGATTTCGACTTCGCTGACGTTCTTGATCGTGAGCATGCCGATCAGATGGATCAGTTCGGTCCAGAACTGCCAGACGTAGACGCCCTGGGCGACGATCAGGCCGATGTAGAGGGGCGCCTGCAGCCAGCGGCTCATGAAAATCCAGCGCGGCAGGGGGCCGAGGGCGCTGATAGCGGGTTTGGGATTCTGCATGGGGGAATGTCCCGAAAAAAGCCGCTATTCTCTACGCTTCATGCTGCAATGCAAGTGTCGCGCGGAATAATTAAATTATTGTTTAAAAACAATAACTTATATTGAATCGCGTGGTGCGCTTTTTATTGTCGGATCATGATCACGACCTTGCCCACCACCTTGCGCTCGCGCACCGCGCGCAGCGCATCCTGGTATCGCGCCAGCGGATAGGCGGCCATCACATGCGGTTTGATTTTGCCCGCGGCGTACCAGTCGAAGAGTTCGCGCTGTACGCGGCGCACCTTTTCCGGCTGGCGGTCGCGGTAGGCGCTGTACTGCAGGCCGATCAATGAAATGTTTTTCACCAGCAGGTGACCGGCCTTCACTTCGGGGATGCGGCCTTCGGCAAAACCGACAACGATCAGCCGTCCCGACCAGGCGATCACGCGCAGGCTGGCGTCGAACACATCACCACCGACCGGATCGACGATGATGTCGATGCCGCGCTTGCCGACCGCGACAAGCACCTGGTCGCGGAAGGCATCGCGCAGATTCGGCACATCGGTGCGCACCACATGGTCGGCGCCCATTGCTTTGGCGAGTTTGGCTTTGGCGTCGCTGCTGACGCTGGCCACCACGGTGGCGCCCAGCGCCTTGGCTACCTGGATGGTGGCGATGCCGACCCCGCCGGCGGCGCCGTTGATCAGCACGGTTTCGCCCGGCTGATATTGGCCGCGCTCAACCAAAGCAAAATGCGCGGTCGGATAGGCGATGCCCATCGCCGCGGCATCGGCGTAACTCATTGCCTCGGGCATCGGATAACAGGTTTCTTGCTTGACCACGCATTTCTGCGCGTAGGCGCCGTATTCGTTCTGTGCGGCGACGCGGTCACCGGGCTTGCAGGTGGTCACACCGGCGCCGACTGCGGCGACCACGCCGGCCATGTCCTTGCCGGGGCTGAAAGGGCGTTTCGGCAGAATCTGGTAAGTGCCGCCGATCACCAGCAGATCGGGAAAATTGACGCTGGCGGCATGCACATCGACCAGCACTTCGCCGGGGCCCGGGACGGGATCGGGCGCGTCTTCCAGCAGCAGGTTTTCCAGGGGTCCGTGGTCTTTGACGATCAGGGCTTTCAACGGCGATGCTCCGGTGGTGGTGATTTCGGGAGGCGCGATTGTAGCCTGCGCGCCTCCCGCCGGAAATGCCGTTGTTAACAGGCCCTAGGCCTCCGGCCCGGCATATTTGCCGGCAGTCTCCGGGAACAGGTTTTTCACGATCTTGAACTTGGTGACGTCGACCGTGCCGTCCATGTGCAGGTACATGGTCGCGTCGCGATACAGCTTTTCAATGCCGAATTCGAGCATGGTGCCGTTGCCGCCGTGCAGTTCCACGGCATGTTTGCATACCTCCAGCACCGCCTCGGAAGCATAGAGCTTGACCATGTTGCACAGGACTTCCGCCTCGGGCGTGTTTTCGTCGACCGCGCGCGAGGCTTCGCGCAGCAGTCCGCGCACGGCGCAGATCTTGGTCGCCATTTCGGCGAGCCGGATGGCCGTGGCCTGATGCTTGATCAGGATCTTGCCGCCCTGCACGTATTCCTGCACGTACTTGGCGGTTTCCTCGAAGGCGCGCACCGCGACGCCGATGTTCTTCGAGCCCTGGATGATCTTGCCGGGACGGAAATAAATGCCGGCCTTGGCCAGCGCGGTGTTTTCCACCAGCAGATGGTCTTCCGGGATTTCCATGTCCTCGAAGGAAATCTCGCCGTTGTTCATGTAGCGGCCGCCCAGTGTTTCATTGCAGCGCTGCACGGTGAGGCCCGGCGTGTCGCGCGGCACCAGGAAGCTCGAAGTGCCCTGCAGCATGCCGACCTTGGTGTTGGTGTTGGCGTAGATCACATACAGGCTGGCGTCATAGGCATTGGTGATGAACTGCTTGCGGCCGTTGATCACCCAGCGGTCGCCCTTTTTCACCGCCTTGGTTTGCATCGCCGCCTCCGGCACGTTGTACGGCAGCCAGCGGTCGGAGGCGCCGCGCGGTTCGGTCAGGCAGTGCGAAAGGGTAAACGACGGATCGGCCACCACCCGCGGAAACCAGCGTTCCTGCAGGTGGCGCGGCGCGACGTTGCGCAGCAGCACCGACACTTTCCAGATCTGCACCATTTTTTCCGCTAGCCCGCAGTCGCCGCGCGAAATTTCCTCGGAAATCACGGCGAAGGTCTGCACTTCGGTTTTCGGATCCAGCGCGGTGCCGCCGAATTCCTCGGGGATGCCCAGGGTGCGGATGCCGATCCTGTCCGCGATCTGGAGAATTTCCGGCGGCAGGCGCTCGTCCGGATTCATGTTCCATTCGCGCTGCCAGTTTTTGCGGGTGAAGGGAATGACATGCTCGTTGGCAAACTTGCGGGTCACTTCGCGCATCATGCGGGTCTCTTCCGGGAGTCCGCGATCGACCATGGCATCCAGTATCATTTTTTCAATGCTCCACAAAAAAAGCGGGCCGCGCGGAAATCCGCGCGACCCGTGGTTTGACAGCTGCTCAATTCGCCTGCAGTCCGACGGTTTTTATCAGCTTCGCATTTTTGACCATCGATTCCTGCACTTCCTTGCGGAATTCCGCGGGTCCCAGAATGATGATTTCGGTGCCCTGGAAATTCATGCCCTTGACGACATCCGGCATTTTCATGGTTTCCACCATGGCTACGCGCAGCTTCTCGATGATGGGTTTGGGCGTGCCCTTGGGCACCATGAAGCCCATCCAGCCGGTATAGTCGAAGCCCGGTATGGTTTCGGATATGGGCGGGATGCCGGGCAGCAGGGCGGTCGGTTTGATCAGGCTGTGTCCGATCGCGCGCATGCGTTTGGCATTGACATGGGTCATCGCGGCGGCTGATGGTGTCAGCGACCATTGCGATTCGCCCGCGACCAGCGCCGCCACCGAGGCGCCGCCGCCCTTGTACGGCACGTGCAGTGAATCGAACTTGGCTTCCAGCATGAAGTAAGCGCCCGACAGGTGGCTTTGCGAGCCGACGCCGGCCGAGGCCATGTTGAACGGTTGTTTGCCGCTCTTGGCGTAGGCGATCAGTTCCGGCACGGATTTGACCGGCAGGGCGTTGGCGACCACCAGCACGTTGAGGGTCACGCCGAACTGTCCGACCATGTCGTAGTCGTTCACCGGATGGTAGGTCGGATTTTTGACGAGCAGTCTCGCGATGGTCGATGCCGCGGTGGTCGCGGCAATCAGCGTGTAACCGTCGGGGTTGGCGCCCTTGCCGATTTCCATGCCAATGACGCCGCCGGCGCCGGCGCGGTTGTCGATCACCAGTTGCTGCCGGATGACCTCGCTCATGCCGGTGGTGACGATGCGCGTCAGGGTGTCCACGGAACTGCCGGCGCCGTTGGGCACCAGCACGCGGATTGGCCGGCTCGGATAGTTTTCAGCGGCGAGAGCGCTGATTGTCGGGAAAAATCCGCTTGCGACCAGCAACGCGGAAACAACAAGTTTGACCTTCATGAGGCTCCTCCTGTGTTGTTAGGTTTTAAGGTCTTTTGAACCACATCAGCCTTTGGCAAGAATTCTGTCGGGTTTGACCGGGTATGGCAACCATTGCCCGACCAATTTGGTCGGGGCGACCGGCTTGATGTTGCTTGCGGGAGTGCGCATCGTGCCAGACACTATGTGCCTCCGGTTGATACCAAAGGATATCGAGATGGCCCGACTCAGTTATGTGACACCCGACGCGATTGCCGACCCCCAGATCAGGCGCTGGCTTGACGACGCCATTGCCGCCGGGCGTCCCGGGCCGGAAAACCAGGCGATCCGCGCGCACCAGCCGGACGTGATGCGCTCGTTCACGCAGACGCGCGAACTGCTGTTCGACAACGGCGCCGGCTTGCTTGAGCACGACCTGAAGGAAATGCTGCGCGCCTACGTCGCATTCACCATTGAATGCGGCTACTGAAGCAACCAGGGAACCGCGCGGTCCGCGCGGGAGGCCGACAGCAAGATGGCGGAACTGATGCAGTACGAAAAGTCCGGCAGATTCTCGCAGCGCGAGAAAATAGCGCTGCGTTACGCCGACGCGATCATGTATGACCCGAATCAGGCGGATGACGCGATGTGGGCGGCGCTGCGCGGGGAATTTACCGAGCCCGAACTGGTGGAGTTGGGTTACTGGATTGGTTTCACCTTCGGCGGGCAGCGCTGGCTGAAGACGCTCTCGGCGCAGCAGGGCGAACTCGCGGCGGCGATGGCCGCAGTCGCCGCACAAAAAAACAAGGTGTGAAAAAGGGCGGCCGCAGCCGCCCGTGATGCCTGTTGCCCGAAACCGGATCACATGGCCGTCAGGCCGGCGGCTTTTACCACCGGACCCATGGCCTTGATTTCTTCGGCCACAAACTTGCGGAATTCTTCCGGCGTGCTGGTGGTGACTTCCGTCATCTGCCGCTCAAACCCGGCCTTGAACTCGGCGTTCTGGGTGGCTTTGACCAGCATCTCGCGAACCTTGGCGAGGATCGGCTTCGGTGTCTTGGCCGGGGCCAGCAGGCCGTTCCAGCCGCCGTACTGGAACCCGGGCACGGTTTCGGCGATCGCCGGCAGGTCACCGAGCAGCACGGTCTTGGAGGGCAGGCTGTGCGCGACCGCGCGCAGTTTGCCGCCCTTGATCAGGCCGGCCACCGCAGGCGCCGGAGTGATGGTCCATTGCGATTCACCGGCAACCACGGCCGCGACCGATGCACCGCCGCCCTTGTACGGCACATGCAGGGCTTCGGATTTGGCCATCTGCATGAACAAGACGCCCGCGAGGTGGCTTTGCGAACCGACGCCGGCTGATGCCATGTTGGCTTTGCCGCCGCGGCTCTTGTTGTATTCAATCAGTTCCCGGACCGACTTGACCGGGAGCGAGGGATTGACCACCAGGATGTTCGGCGTGTTGCCGAACAGCGAGATGAATTCGTAGTCCTTCAGCGGATCGAAGGGCAGTTTTTTGTGGATATGCGGGCCGATGACCATGGCGGCGGTCGATGCCGAAACCAGCGTGTAGCCGTCGGGCAGGGCATCCTTGCCGATTTCCATGCCGATCAGGCCGCCGGCGCCGGCGCGGTTGTCCACGACGACCTGCTGTTTGGCGACGCCGGTCAGTGCATTGGCGAAAATCCGCCCCAATGTATCGACTGAACTGCCGGCGGCGTTGGGCACGATCAGGCGGATCGGACGGCTGGGGTAATCGGCGGCAAAGGCGGCCGGCGCGGCGCCCAGGCTCAGGGATGCGGCGATCAGCGGCATCAGATAACGGGTGAAATGCATGGTTTTCCTCTAGGCAAGACGTTTATATTTCTAGGGCCAGTTAACCATTACTTCATCTCACGAAGTAATGGTTAACTGGCCCAAGGGTGCTGCAAAAGCAGATGCGGATTCTGTCGGGTTTGCCCGGGCAAGGCAACCGTTACAGTGCGGTACCAAATTGGTGCGCCTGCGGCAGGGTATGCCGGAGGCTGCAGGGAACCTTGACTGAAATTGGCGGTCATCCCACACTCGCACACTCGAAGCCATGCGCAGCCTCAGCAAAAAAATCCTGGTTACCCTGACCGTCGGCGTTCTCGCCGGCTGCGCCACTGCGCCGGTCAACTACACCGCGGCCGATGCGCCGCATGCCGCGCCGCTGGTGCGCACCACAGCGGCACGGCCGGTGATCGGGCTGGTGCTGGGAGCGGGCGGCTCACGCGGGTTTGCCCATGTCGGCGTGCTGCAGGCACTGGAAGCGGCCGGCATCGAGGCGGATGTCATCGTCGGTGTCAGCTCCGGTGCGGTGGTTGCCGCGCTCCACGCCGGCGGCATGCGTGCCGCCGAGCTGAAGGCCGCGGCTCTCGAAGTCGAGGACGACGACCTGCTCGACTTTACGCTGTTCGGCCCCGGCATGATCGAAGGCGGCCGCCTGCAGCAGTACATCAACGAGACGGTGCGCAACCGCCCGATCGAGGCCCTGCAGAAACCGTTTGCCGTGGTGGCGGCTGAACGCGCAACCAACCGCATGGTGATTTTCAACCGCGGCAATACCGGCATGGCCGTACGCGCTTCCGCCAGCGTGCCCAAGCTGTTCTGGCCGGTGATGATCCGCGGCACCGAATATGTCGATGGCGGCGTGGCGAGCCGGGTGCCGGCTTCGGTGGCGCGCGACATGGGCGCTGACATCGTGATCGCGGTCGACGTATCGTGGCGCGGTTCGGCCGATGCGCAGCAGGCCGACGTCGTGATCCGGCCGCAGACCGTCCGCTCGCGCATCACGGATTTTTCCCACAAGCTGGCCAATCTTGCCGCAGGCGAAGAGGCGGCGCAGGCGATGGTGCCGCAGATCCGCGAACTGCTCGTTCGTGTGGCCGCTGAAAAATCGCGCCCGCTGCGCCTCGGCGCGGTGCGGGCGCCTTAGCGTAATGTGAACTGCCCGCCCGGCGCCGCCGGGCGCTTGTTATGATGCTTCCGGTTTTTTACGGAGCGCATCATGGCAGCGAATCAACAAATAACCGACCAACGGGCTTTTGCCGGCATCAAGGTGCTGGACCTGACACGCGTTCTGGCGGGGCCGTTCTGCGCCTACCAGCTGGCGCTGCTCGGCGCCGAGGTCATCAAGATCGAGCCGCCGGGCAGGGGTGAAACGGTGCGCTGGCGCACCGAATCCGATCCCTCCTTCGGCCAGCAGGGCCTGTCGCTGGGTTTCATGACCCAGTCCTCGAACAAACGTTTCCTCGCGCTGGATCTGAACAAACCCGAAGGCCGCGACATTTTTCTGAAACTCGCCGCGGAATGCGACGTTGTCGTGCAGAACCTGCGCAGCGGCTCCGCTGAAAAACGCGGCATCGGCTACGAGGCGGTGAAAAAAGTGAATCCCGAAGTGGTGTTCATGTCGATCACCGCGTACGGCAACACCGGACCGAAACAGAGCCATCCGGCCTATGACAGCGTGATCCAGGCCTGGTCGGGTTTCATGAGCGTGACCGGCACCAAGGAGACCGGTCCGCTCAAGGCCGGCCCGCCGATCATCGATTATTCCACCGGTCTGGCTGCCGCTTATGCGGTGTCGGCCGCGTTGTACCAGAAACAGCGCACGGGGCGCGGCCAGTACATCGACCTCGCCATGCTCGACACCAACATCATCCTGATGGCCTCGGTGGTGACGGCCTACATGAATACCGGCGCCGCGCCGAAACAGGGCGGCAACGATGCGGCCAGCCGTTCCCCGGCCTCGACCACCTTCAACACCGCCGACGGCCTGATCGCCTTCGCCATCAACGAGGAGCACCAGCACCAGGGCTTGCTCAAGGTGCTCGGGCTGACCGCGCTCAACGACGATCCGCGTTTCGCCACCGGTGCCGCGCGGCGCGACAACATTCCGGCGTTGCGCGCGCTGATGCAGGAGAAGCTGATGGCGAAGACCGCCGCGGAATGGGAGCCGCTGTTCAACGAGGCCGGTGCGCCGGCCGGTCGTGTGCGCACCATCCCCGAATGCATGGCGGAGGCGCAGACCGCCTCGCGCGGGCTGTTCCACAGCTTCCCGCCGGCGGCGACCGGTTTCGCCAGGGACCTCAAGGTGCCGCTGTCCCCGTTCACTTTTGCCCATGACGGCCCGCGCGCCGATACACCGCCGCGGCCGGTGGGTGCCGACAGCGCAGCGATCCTCGGCGAACTCGGCTACGACGCCGAGACGATCGCCGGGCTGCGTGCCCGCAAGGTGATCTGAGGCGGAAGCCCGGCATGATGATCGATCCGCTGGTCCTGATGTTTGCCCTGGGTGTTGCGGCAAGGCTCGCCCGCTCGGACCTGCGTTTTCCGGAGCCGGTGTACGAGGCCTTGTCGGTCTACCTGCTGCTGGCCATCGGTCTGAAGGGCGGCGTCGTGTTGTCGCATCAACCGCTGGCTGATGTCGCATTGCCGGCGGTATTTGCCGTTTTTGCCGGATTTGCGCTGCCCTTTGTGCTGTTTCCGGTTCTGCGCAATGCCGTCGGACTGGGCCGTGCCGATGCCGCCAGCGTTGCCGCGCACTACGGTTCCGTTTCCGTGGTGACCTTCGCGATTGCGACGGCTTACCTGCAGCAGCGCGGCATTCCTGCCGAACCCTTCATGCCGGTGCTGCTGGCCCTGATGGAGGCCCCGGGCATCATTGCCGGCGTGATGCTGGCGCGTTCGCGCGCTGCGACGGGGGCGCCGGTGTTCCGCGAAGTCGCGGTCAACAAGGGCATCGTGCTGCTGGCCGGCGGCATCCTGATCGGATACATCGTTGGCACCGAAGGTTATGCATCGCTGAAGCCCGTGTTCAGCGACCTGTTCCGCGGCCTGCTTGCGCTGTATTTGCTGGAACTCGGGCTGGTGGTGGGCGGCCGCTTCCCGGATCTGCGCCGCGCCGGCATGCCGCTGGTGGTGTTCGCGCTGGTGACCCCGCTGGTGACGGGGGCTGCCGGCGTCGGGCTCGGCAGCTGGCTGCTCGGCCTCTCCGCGGGCGGCGCTACACTGCTCGGCGTGCTGCTGGCGAGCGCCTCCTATATCGCCGCTCCGGCGGCGATGCGCATGGCGGTGCCGGAGGCCAATCCCGCGCTGGGCATTTCGTCCGCGCTGGCCGTCACCTTTCCGTTCAACGTTTTCATCAACGTGCCGCTGCTTGCCTGGCTGGGAGGAATGTCATGAGCGTGTCGACGCATCGCAGATGCCAGCTCACCATCATTGCCGAATACGTGCTCGAGGAAAAACTGATCGCCCTGATTGGCCGCCTGGGTGCGCATGGCTACACCGTGCACGAGGTGCGCGGGGGCAGTTTCGCCGCGGATGGCGAGCGGCGCCGCGAGGGCGCAGGAGAAACCGATCGCACCATAGAAATGAAGGTGATCTGCGAGCGCGCAACCGCCGAATCAGTCGCGCAGCAGGTGCTTGGGCAGTTTTCGGATCATTTTTCGGTGCGCGTGCTGCTCGCCGAGGTGGAAGTCTTTCGGCCCGGGATGTATTAGTCGGGGGCGCTCAACGTACGTTGTTTCGGCACGCGGCCGAGTTTCCAGCCGGCAATCGCGCGCGGCCAGAACGCCGCCACGTCCTGCGGGCCGCAGCCGGAGACAGTGTCCTGGCCGAGGAAATTCAGCGCGGCGTTGAGCACGGCCACCGGCTGCGTGCCGTCGATGGGCGCGGCCAGCGTCTGCTTGGAGAGTTTTTCGCCGAGTACATTGACGGCCACCGGCAGGTGGGCGTAACGCGGTGTCGGATATTTCAGCAGTTGCTGCAGGTAAATCTGCCGCGTTGTTGAATCGAGGAGATCGGCGCCGCGCACGACATCGGTGATGCCCTGCATCTTGTCGTCCACCACAACCGCGAGCTGATAGGCATAATACCCGTCGGCGCGTTTCACCACGAAATCACCGACCTGGCGTTCGAGGCTGTGCGCGATCCGGCCCTGGATGGTATCGGTGAATTCGATGCGTGTATTGTTGGTCAGCACGCGTTCGGCGCGTGCGGCGCGTCCCGCCAGCAATCCCTTGCGGCAGGTGCCGGGATATACCGGGCCATCGATGCCGCCCACCGCCGAGTCGGCGATTTCACGGCGGCTGCAGGAACATGGATAGATCAGCCCGCGTTTTTTGAGTTTATCCAGCGCGGCGGCGTAGGCGTCATCACGCCTGCTTTGGTGGATCACCTGCTCGTCCCAGGCCATGCCCAGCGTTTCCAGCATGCGCAGGATGGCATCGGCCGCACCCGGCACGGTGCGCGTCTGGTCGATATCCTCCATGCGCACCAGCCATGCGCCCTTGTTGGCCCTGGCATCGAGATAACTGCCGGCGGCGGCCACCAGAGAGCCGAAATGCAGCGGGCCGGTGGGCGAGGGGGCAAAGCGGCCGCGGTAGGCCGGTGCGGCGGTTGATGATGAAGATGACATACTAGAATACGAGTCTACTCCCATTGCCGGCCTCCATGCTGCCCTGGGCTGAACCGGAGAAAATTGCATGAAAAGGAATGACGCATGAAAACCAGAGCTGCCGTCGCGCACAAGGCGGGTGCCGCGCTGACCATTGAAACCGTGGATCTCGACGGCCCGCGCGCGGGCGAAGTGCTGGTCGAAATCAAGGCCACCGGCATCTGCCATACCGACGAATTCACCCGCTCCGGCGCCGACCCCGAGGGCCTGTTCCCGGCGATCCTCGGCCACGAAGGCGCGGGCGTGGTGGTCGATATCGGGCCGGGGGTGACCAGCCTGAAAAAAGGCGACCATGTCATTCCGCTCTACACCCCGGAATGCCGGCAGTGCGAGTACTGCCTGAGCGGCAAGACCAATCTGTGCCAGGCGATCCGCAGCACGCAGGGCCAGGGCGTGATGCCCGACGGCAGCAGCCGGTTTTCAGTGGGCGGCAAGAAGGTCTTCCATTACATGGGCACCTCGACCTTTGCCAATCACACCGTGGTGCCGGAAATCGCACTGGCAAAGATTCGCGAAGACGCGCCCTTCGACAAGGTCTGCTACATCGGCTGCGGTGTCACCACCGGCATCGGTGCGGTGATCAACACCGCCAAGGTCGAGCCCGGCGCCAATGTCGTGGTGTTCGGTTTGGGCGGCATCGGCTTGAACGTGATCCAGGGCGCGCGCATGGCCGGCGCCAACATGATTGTCGGCGTCGATCTCAATCCCTCACGCAAGGCGCTCGCCGAAAAATTCGGCATGACGCATTTTGTCAACCCGAAGGAAGTCGAAGGCGATCTGGTGCCGTACCTGGTGAATCTTACGAAGGGCGGCGCCGACTACAGCTTTGAATGCATCGGCAATGTCGATGTGATGCGCCAGGCACTGGAGTGCTGCCACAAGGGCTGGGGCGTGTCGGTGATCATCGGTGTCGCGGGTGCGGGGCAGGAAATAAAAACGCGCCCGTTCCAGCTGGTCACCGGCCGCGTGTGGAAAGGCACGGCCTTCGGCGGCGCCAAGGGCCGCCGCGACGTGCCGAAGATTGTCGACTGGTACATGGACGGCAGGATCAACATCGACGATCTGATCACGCACCAGTTGAAACTGGAGGACATCAACAAGGGATTTGATTTGATGCATTCCGGCGAATCGATACGCAGTGTGGTGGTGTTTTAGGACGAGGAGTAAACTCCGATATTGGAGGTAGTCATGGACAAAGTTTTAGTCAGCCGGGACCTTGAGATCATGAGTGGAGCACTCTGCTTTACGGGTACTCGTGTACCCGTTCAGAACCTTTTTGATTACCTTGAGGGAAGTTCGTCTCTCGAAGACTTCCTGGAGGATTTTCCTTCGGTTTCCCGGGAATCGGCTATTTCCGTACTTGAGGCTGCACGAGAGAGAATCTTCGCTGATGCGTCTGCTGCTTGACGAGCAAGCGTAGCCCGTATGAAACGAAGTGAAATACGGGGGGCAGGGGCATCTCCCCGTAATCCGCTGCGCTCCTTACGGGCTACAAAAAATGACGGCCCGCGTAGGGCGCAATAAGCGCAGCGCATTGCGCCGTATGTGCTGGTGCGTTGTGCAACGCAGACCTTGGGTTCTGAGTTGCGTGAAGCGCAGAGTTGGGAGTAACCTGATCATATGGAAACGTCAGTCATCTCCTGCGGCACGGATGTAATGGGCGGCACTCCGGTCTTTGCCGGCACCCGGGTGCCGGTTCAAACACTCCTCGATTACCTTGAGGGCGGAGAGTCCATCGACGACTTTCTCGCCGGTTTTCCTTCGGTCAGCCGGGAGCAGGTCGTCAATTTCCTCGAACAGGCAAAAAATCGATTGGTCGCCGCTGCTTCGTGAAGGTATTTGTTGACGAGTGTGTTGACTGGCGACTTTCGCGAGACATGCAGGTCACGAGGTCAGGACAGCGCGACAGATGGGCTGGTCGACCATAAAGAACGGGGAGCTATTGCGCTTGTCGCAAGGGAGTTTGATGTATTTGTAACGGTTGACCGGAATCTCTCCTTTCAACAGAATCTCCCTGCCTTCGCAGTCGCTGTTATCGTCATACGGGCGCGCTCAAACCGGCTCGCTGATCTTAAGCCCCTCGTCCCGGACTGCTTGCATGCATCCAAAGCGCCAGGAGAGGTGCTGTTGATTACGTGGGGGGCTGACTTCAGTATGTGCTGAATTTCCGACGAACCTGGCTGTCTACAAGTGACAGTACTTCCCTTTATGCCGGTATTGCTTCCATGACCACAGCAACCACATTGTCGGTCGGGCTTTTTGCCTTTGACAACACCTACGCCCGCGACCTCGAAGGTCTCTACGTGCCGTGGAAGGCCGCCGAGGTGCCCGAGCCGAAGCTGATCAAACTCAACCACGCGCTGGCCGCCGAGTTGGGTCTTGACGCCCAATTACTGGATTCGCCCGAAGGCGCACGGATCTTCTCCGGCAACAAACTCCCCGAAGGCACGACAACCATCGCCCAAGCCTACGCCGGCCATCAGTTCGGCGGTTTCTCACCGCAATTGGGCGACGGCCGTGCGTTGCTGCTGGGTGAAGTCATCGACAAACACGGCCAGCGCCGCGACATCGCGTTCAAGGGTTCCGGCCGCACGCCGTTTTCACGCGGCGGCGACGGCAAGGCGGCGCTGGGGCCTGTGCTGCGCGAATACATCATCGGCGAGGCGATGCATGCGCTGGGCATTCCGACCACGCGCGCGCTGGCCGCAGTGACCACCGGCGAATTCGTGCGCCGCGAACGCAATCTCCCCGGCGCGGTGCTGACCCGCGTCGCGTCCAGCCATATCCGTGTCGGCACCTTCCAGTTCGTTACGGTGCGTGGTGACATGGCGCTGCTGAAAAAACTCGCCGATTACGTGATCAAGCGCCATTACCCGGAGCTGAAGGAGCAGGCTGATCCTTATCTCGGATTGCTGAAAGCGGTAAGCGAACGGCAGGCGGCGCTGATCGCGCGCTGGATGAACGTCGGCTTCATCCACGGCGTGATGAACACCGACAACATGACGCTGTCCGGTGAAACCATCGACTACGGCCCCTGCGCCTTCATGGACCACTACAACCCGGCGACGGTGTTCAGTTCCATCGATGAGCAGGGGCGTTATGCCTATGCCAACCAGCCGCCGATTGCGAACTGGAATCTGTCGCGGCTGGCGGAAGCGTTGCTGCCGCTATTGGACGAGGACCAGGACAAGGCGGTCGCGCGGGCGATGGAAGTGCTGGAATCCTTCCAGGCGCGCTACCGGCATTACTGGCTGCAAGGCATGCGGCAGAAGCTGGGGCTGGTGCAGGAACAGGTGGATGATCTGGCGCTGGCCAGGGATTTCCTGAGCAGCATGGAAGGGCAGGGCGTGGATTTCACCCAGGCCTTCCGCCGGCTGGCGGATGCTGCCGAAGCGGCGGATGCTTCGCGCGAAGGCTTGCTGCGCAAGCTCTATGCCGATGATGCGGCGCTGGATGCCTGGCTGCCGCGCTGGCGTGCGCGGCAGAATGCGGAATCCGTCGCGCCGGCGCAGCGTGCGCAGGCGATGCGCGCGGTGAATCCGGTGTACATTCCGCGCAACCACCGGGTTGAAGAAGCGCTGGCGGCCGCTGTCGATCTTGGCGATTACGCGCCTTTCGAAAAACTGCTGACGGTATTGCAGCGGCCGTTTGATGAGCAAATGGCGCTGGCGGCGTATGCTGATCCCGCGCCGGCCAGCGAATCGAAGGGTTACCAGACGTTTTGCGGCACATAACGTTGGCGTAATCTGCGAAAAATTGGCCCTGCAGAGCCGGTAATTTACAAGTATTTGATTTTATTGATATTTTATGGCTATCCCGCTGCTGACTGAACTGCCCTACCGCAGCGACAGCGCCACGCTGTTCGAAGCGGTCGCCGATCGGCCGTGGGCGGTGTTCCTCGACAGCGGCTTGCATCACCCGGGGCAGGCGCGTTACGACATCATCGCCGCCGAACCCTACGTGCGGCTGGTGACGCGCGGCGCGCTGACTGAAGTGCATGCCGAACATACGGAGTTGTCGCGCGCCGATCCGTTTGAACTGCTGCGGCAATATGTCGCGATGGATCCGGCTTGTACCGGCGAACTGCCGTTCAGCGGCGGCGCCATCGGATATTTCGGTTACGACCTGACGCGGCGCATCGAACGCCTGCCGGCGCGGGCGCGCGATGCCGAACGCATCCCGGACATGGCCATCGGCATTTATGACTGGGCGGTGGTGGTCGATCACTCCGAGCGCCGCGCCTGGCTGGCCGGGCAGGGGCGCGATCCCGACACCGACCTCAAATGGAATGCGCTGCTGCGTTTGTTCACCGACACGCCGCCCGAACGCCGCCGCGCGCCGTTTCTGGTGACCTCTGCCGTGACATCCAATCTGACGCCGCAGCATTACGGCCGCATCTTCGGGCGCGTGCTGGATTACATCAGCGCCGGTGATTGTTATCAGGTCAACCTCGCGCAGCGTTTTTCGGCCGAGGCCAGCGGCGACCCCTGGCTCGCCTACCAGCGGCTGCGCCTGATCAATCCCGCGCCGTATTCGGCATTCCTGTCGACGCCGTACGCGCAGATCCTTTCGGCGTCGCCGGAGCGATTCCTGCGCGTCGAAAACCGCCAGGTCGAAACCAAGCCGATCAAGGGCACGCGGCCGCGCGCGGGACATCCGCGGCTCGATGCCGAACTGATCGCCGAACTGGTGGCGAGCGAAAAAGACCGCGCCGAAAACCTGATGATCGTCGACCTCTTGCGCAACGATCTGTCGAAAAACTGCGAACTGGGTTCGGTGAAGGTGCCCAAGCTGTTCGAGGTCGAGAGTTTTGCCACCGTGCATCACCTGGTCAGCACGGTGACCGGGAAACTCGCCCCGGGGCGCGATGCCATCGACCTCTTGCGCGGCGCCTTCCCCGGCGGCTCGATCACCGGCGCGCCGAAAGTGCGCGCGATGCAGATCATCGAGGAAATCGAACCGCACCGCCGCGGCGTGTACTGCGGCGCCATCGGTTATGTCGGTTACGACGGCAACATGGACACCAACATCGCGATCCGCACCCTGGTGTATTCCCACGGCACGGTGCGTTTCTGGGCCGGCGGCGGCATCGTCGCCGATTCAGAGCGCGAGGCCGAGTACCAGGAAACCTTCGACAAGGCCGCGGCGCTGTTGAGCCTGCTGCAGCAGAGCGCAGAAAGCGCCAGCGGCAGCGCCTGAGCGCCGCGCCGGTCAGCCGACCGGTAAAGGGGTTTATCCGTCGCGGGGTGGGGTTTTTCTGCTGCTGACCAGTCCCCGGTTGCGGTCAGTTCCCCCGCGCTTCATTAAAGCGCTTCGTCCACCGCGCGGCTCGGCGCCCAGGGTTTGCCATGCCTCCGCAGGCCGGGTAAGCGATCAATCCCAGTGCAGGCAAGGCGGCAATGATGATCAGCAGCGTAATGCGGCCGCGGATGCCGATGTTTTTCATGGTGACTGGTTGATTGCGTGACGGGATTGCCGGTCTTCAGCGCTGCTCCTGCAGCAATACGTAAAATTCGGCCGCGGGCAGCGCCGGGCTGCACAGAAAGCCCTGCATCTCATGGCAGCCCGCGGCAAGCAGGAAATCACGCTGCGGCACGGTCTCGACGCCTTCGGCGACGACTTTCAGCTTCAGGCTGTGGGCCAGCGCGATGGTGGCGCACATGATCGCCTCGCTGCTCGGATCCAAGCCGACATCGATGACGAAGGAGCGGTCGATCTTCAGCGTGTCTAGCGGGAAACGTTTGAGGTAGGCCAGGCTCGAGTAACCGGTGCCGAAATCGTCCACCGCGAGTTTCACCCCCAGGGCATGGATTTCCCCCAGCACCTTGCTCGCCTGCTCGGCGTTGGCCATCGCGGTGCTTTCGGTGATTTCCAGTTCAAGGTACGCCGGCGCAAAACCTGTTGCCTTCAGCACCGAGGCCACGGCGCTGACCAGATCCTTCTGCCGGAACTGGCGCGGCGACAGATTAACCGCGACTGCAATGACTTGACCCTGTGCATGCCAGGACTGCATCTGCGCGCAGGCGGTTTGCAGCGCCCAATTGCCGATCGGGACGATCAGGCCGCAGGCTTCGGCGACGGGGATGAATTGGACCGGGCTGACGGCGCCCAGCTCCGGGCTGTTCCAGCGCAGCAGCGCCTCGGCGCCGGTGATCACTCCATCCAGCAGGCGCAGCTTGGGCTGATAGTGCAGTTGGAGTTCGCCGCGGTCCACGGCGTGCCGCAGATGGGTCTCAAGGCTGAGGTGCTGGCTGCGCAGCGCGATGGATTCATTCGCGTAGCTTCGGTAGCCGCCGCCGCCCTCCTGCTTGACGCGCTCCATCGCCATCTCGGCGTGTTCCAGCAGTTTGTCCGGTTCGTCGGTGCTGTTCGGGTGCGTGCTGATGCCGATGCTGGCGGCGACGATGATTTCGCGCCCCGCGACGCGGAATGGTGCGGCGAATGACTCGACCAGTTTTTCGGCAATGGCGGTGACGTCGGTGCCCTTAGGCACGCTTTCGGTCAGGATCGCAAACTCGTCGCCGCCCAGGCGCGCGATGGTATCCACGTCGCGCAGGATGTCCCTGAGCCTCCCTGCGACCTGACGCAGCAGCTCGTCGCCGGCTTCCAGCCCCAGCCCGTCGTTGACCAGCTTGAAGCGGTCGAGATTGCACAACAAGATCCCGGTCATTTCGCCGCGGCGTTTGCCGCGGGCAACGGCGAGCCCGAGCCGGTCGCGGAACAGGTTGCGGTTGGGCAGGCCGGTCAGCGCATCGTATTGCGACAGGTAGGCAATGCGCTCCTGCGCCTTTTTGCGCTCGCTAATGTCGCGGGTCACCGAAAGCATCGCGGCGGCGCCGGTTTCCGCCAGCAGCATGCGTGTGGCGTGGGATTCCATCCAGCGGTGGGTGCCGTGGAGACCGATCATCTCGAACTCCAGGACCGAGGCTTCGCCGGCCAGTGCCTGCCTGTGATGTTCGGAGAATTTCGCCCGATGCTCCGGCAGTACAAAATTGAGCAGCCCGTGGCGGCGTACATCTTCGATGGAGTCTGCTTCGAACATGGCGAGTCCGGCGTGGTTGATTTCGATGGGTGAGCCGTCGGCTGCGACCAGCTTCACGCACTCGGGTTCGGCATCGAGTATGGACTGCAGCCGGATCTCGCGTGCCTTGACCGCCTTTTCGGACCGGTTGCGCTCGATCAAGCGCGCGAGCTGCGAGCCGAGGTTGTTCAGATTTTCCAGAAGCAGGTCGTCGACCGGGCGTTGTTCGTCCGAGAAAACTTCGAGCAGCGCAATGACCTCTCCGCGTACGATGATCGGAAACCCGAGCCCTGAGCAGATGCCCTGCTGCTGCAGCGACAGGAAACGGCCGCGAAAGGGCGACTTCTGCAGGTTTTCCACCCACACCGACTTCCGCTGCCTGATCATGTTGCCGATCAGCGGGCCGCTGCTGTTGGCGTAATCGTAATCCTGCGTCTTACTGATGAAATCGGCGAACCGCGTGCGGTCCGTTTCCGCGATATTCCAGAAGTGGGCGGCGGCGATGCGCGCAGCGGAGGACGGCATGAAGGTCACCACATGGCCGATCCGGCATTTGCCGTGCGCGCAGATAATGTCGAGGCAGGTCTGCAATGCCGTTTCCGGCGTCGGGGCTTCGTTGGCGGTGCGGGCCAGGGTTTCCATCAGCAGCGCCAGCGTGGATTTGCGGGCCAGATCGTTCTGGATGCGCTTCATTTCGGTGATGTCGCGGGCGATCTGCGCCGCACCGACTATCCGGCCTTGCGCGTCGCGGATCGGCGACAGGGAGCTCAATACATCCAGCAAGCGCCCATCCCGCGTAATACGCTGGGTCTCGAAAGGCGGGACATGCTCATTGCGCAGCAGCAGTGCGTTGTTGAGCGCAATTTTTGCCCGCACAGCGGGCGGGAGTATCAGCGCGATCGGCTGTCCGATCGCTTCAGCGGCGGTGTAGCCGTACAGCTTTTCGGCCGCGCGATTCCAGGAAGTGATGATGCCGTCCAGCGTGCGGTTGATGATGGCGTCGTTGCTCGATTCGACAATCGCCGCGAGTTTGCGGGCCTCGGCCTGCACGAACTGCAGTTCCCTGCGCGACCTGGCGGCTTCAAGCGTGCGCCTGAGCACGGCTTCGAGCTGGACCAGTTTGTCCTTCGGAATAAAGTCGTCCGCGCCGGCACGCATGATGGCCGCCGCCAGTTCATCCCCTATGGTGCCCGACACCAGGATGAACGGCGTATCCAGCCCCCGCCCGCGCACAATCTGCAGCGCGCGCAGTCCGTTGAATGCCGGCAGGCGGTAATCGGCAAAAATGACCTCTGGCTTTGTGTCCAGCGCCGCAACAAAATCATGTTCGGTGCCGACGATGCGGGTCTCAAGCTCGTAGCCCTGACGCCGCAGGTTGATGCACAGCAGTTCCGCATCGGCCGGGCTGTCCTCGACGATCAATGCGCGCAGGCGTTTCACGCCGGGCCTTGGCTATGTTTGTCCTGCGGGTAATACCCATTGCCCGGAGGCGGTGTCTGGTTGAGCAGCAGCCAGTAGAGGCCGATCTGCCGCACCGAATCGACAAGCTGCTCGAAGGTGACCGGCTTGACGATGTAGCTGTTGACCCCGAGCGCATAACTTTCGATGATGTCGCGGTCTTCGCGCGACGAGGTCAGGACCACCACCGGTATGCTGCGCAGCGCCGGATGTCCCTTGATGAATTTGAGTATTTCCAGCCCGCCGACCTTGGGCAGCTTGAGATCGAGCAGGATCAGTTTCGGCCTGCCGCCGGCGGGGTTGTCGCTCCGGTTTTCGCTGCAGCGGGTCAGGAATTCGAGCGCCTCGGCGCCGTCGCGGATGACGTGGATCGCATGGGCCGGATTGTGTTTGCCGAGCGCCAGCAGCGCGAGTTCCTCGTCGTCGGGGTTGTCCTCGATCAGCAGCAGTTCAATGGCTGGTCTGGTCATGGCTGGCCTCCCAGGGTAAAAAAGAAGGTGGCGCCGCGGCCCACCTCGGCCTCGGCCCAGATCCGGCCGCCATGCTGCCTGATGATGCGCTGGACGATGGCGAGTCCGACGCTGGTGCCCGGAAATTCGGCGATGCCGTGCAGGCGCTGGAACACGCCGAACAGCTTGTCGGCGTAACGCATGTCGAATCCGGCGCCGTTGTCGCGTACGAAGTAGACGGTTTCGCCCTGTTCCTGCCTGCTGCCGATTTCAATTCGGGCGTCGGTGGTTTTGCCGGTGAACTTCAGCGCGTTGGACAGCAGGTTGATCCACACCTGTTTCAGCAGATGGGCGTCGCCCCGGCACGGTGCGAGCGGATGGACGGTGATTTGCGTTTTCAGCAGATCGTATTCGTTGCGCAGCGTCTGCAGGCATTCCTGCACCAGGGTTTCGGTGGCGATGTCCTCGATCTTCATGGCGCGGCGGCCCAGACGCGAAAACGCCAGCAGGTCATCGATCAGATTGCCCATGCGTTGCGCGCCTTCGCGAACCCGCGCCAGGTAGTGCCTGGCTTCCGGTTTGGCGTCCGGTTCCAGTTCCTGCACCGCAAGCTGGGCGAAACCGTCAACGGCGCGCAAGGGCGTGCGCAGGTCATGGGAGACGCTGTAGCAGAAGGCTTCCAGTTCGCGGATGGCGTCATCGCGCTCCCGCAGGCGTTTCTCGATCAGCCCCCGGTTGTCCTGCAGATGCGCGGCCATGTCATCGAAATCCGCCGCGAGTTCGCCGATCTCGTCGGTTTTGGCGAGACCGATGCGGTGTCCGAGATCACCGTTCCCGATCAGCCGCGCGCCGGCAGTGAGTGTTTTCAGCCGGCTCAGCACGCTGTGGCGCACATAAATGAAGGCCGCGGCCACGATCAGGATCGCGAACAGGATGCTGTAGAGCGCGACCTGCTTCATCCAGTCCTGATCGTGCGCGGCATCCCGCAGTGTTGCTTCGGCCTGGATCGCGCCGAGCGCGCGCAGATCGCGCAGGTTGGCATCGACCCTTTCGCGCTGGATCGCCCATTTTTCGGTAAGCAGCCTCAACCGCGGCTCATCCTTCGCCGCATGGCTGCGGATCATGTCGCGGCGTGTGCCGACGATGGCGTCCTGGCTGTCGAGGAAAGCCTGAAGTTGCGCGGTGGTGCGGCTGTCGGCGGGATGCCGCAAATAGACATCGACGGCGGCGGCGATGCCGCGATCGGCTCCGGCGATGGCGTCGAGGTTGCTTTGTTTGCCGGTCTGCAGGTACAGCAGCAGATGGGTTTCGATGGTGGTCCGCTGCTGGCGCAGTTCACCGGTCAGCTGATCGCTGGCCAGCAACTGCCGGCCGGTGTTCTGCAGCGACCGCTGCTGCAGTTGCAGGAAATAGACGATGAAGCCGCTCATTGCGGCGAGCAGCAGCAGGCCGAGCAGGGCGGGCAGCAGTATTTTCAGGCTGAGGCGCATGGTTTTTCCGGCCGTTTCAGTGATGACGGGCATGCAGCGTGGCGGCGCCGGGTTTCACGTCATGCAGGAATTCCGCGAGGATGTATTGCCTGAAATCCGGCACCGCGGTGCCGAATGCGCCGGCATCGCGCAGCCATCGCGCTTCCTGGGTGAGCAGCGTCAACAGCAGGTTGTCGAGTTCAATGTCGAAGCGGAGGTCTGTCCAGGCCCGGCGGATGGCTGATTCCGGATATCGATCCGTGAGCTGTTTGACCACGATCTCCAGGCTTTCCGCGGGATTGGATCGGGTGAATTCCTGCGCCTGCACGATGGCCTTGAGCAGTTGCTGCATCACCAGCGGTTTGGCCAGCAGCTTGTCGCGCATGCCGGCCAGCAGCGAGGTTTCAATGTAGAGGTCGGAATAAAAAACAGCCAGCGCATCCTTGCCGGCTTGCTGCTGCAGCGACTGCAGATGGGTGCCGAAAACCACCAGCGCATCGACCTGTTTCCGGATGATCGCCGACTCGTAGTCCGCCGGTTCGAGACTGACCCTGGTGACGCTGGTGGCGGGCACACCTTCCGTGGCCAGCAGCAGATGCAGCAGGAATTCCATCGAGGTGCCGGGGGTCACGCCGATGCGTTTGCCCTTGAGGTCGCTGATCGCGGCGATTCCGCTGTCGCGGCGGGCGAGCAGTGCCTGGCTGAATTTCGAGGTATGCAGGGCCGAGACTATGCCCAGTGCGTCGCCCTCGTAGATGCGCCTGACGACCGGTGTTTCGTACGCCGTGGCGAGATCCGCCTTGCCTTCGATCACGCTGGTCAGGGCATCCCGCCCCAGGGCGTGGGGCTGCAACTCCTCGTTCAGCCCTTCTTCTGCGAAATAACCGCGGGCCGCGGCGATGTAGATCAGCGCGAACGCCGGCTGCGCGACGTGGGCGATCACCAGCTTTTCCGTCGCCCGCGGGGGCGGGGCGTCCTGGCGGGTCCAGAATAAAATCAGCAATGCCGCGCCGGCCATGACGGCGGCGCCGAGCGCGCTCCAGCGCAGCAGATGCGGGCTTCGGGAAGCGGGGGCGGGATGGTTCATGGCTGAGCGGGTGTCGATTGCAGGGGGCGTTTGTTTTTTTGATGCGGGTCGTTGAAGCGCGCCAGCAGCGCTACGAGGTCCTGGAACAGATGGTCTTTGCTGATGAAACCGGCGGCGCCGGCGGCCAGGGCTTTTTCGGCGATGCGCTGTCCGTCCATCATCGACATCGCAATGACCTCGGTATCGGGCGCCTGCGCCTTGATGCGGCGCGTGACTTCAAGACCGTTCATGTCGGGAAGCTGGATGTCCATCAATATCAGCCGCGGCTGCAGCCGCTGCAATTGCTCCAGCGCGCTGGCGCCGGTGCGCGCTTCATGCACCTCGAACTGGGGAAAACACAGCGTCAGGAATTCGCGCAGCGCGTTACTGAAGGCTTTGCTGTCCTCGACGATCAGCGCGATCGGCGGTCTGGCGATCATGTTTGCGACCGCCCGGTCACGGCGTGCGGCCTGGTTTTCATGCCGCCATTGAACGCCATGGCCCCGTCTGGGGTCTGTAGGGAGAGTTGGTTGCCGGCTTAAAAAATTATCAATTAAATCAATAGTTTATAATTTTCCGCGCACAATATCAGTCAAGGGCCGTGATGCCGTGCTGAATCGCGAACTTGACCAGCGCGGGCAGGTCGGCGACGCCGAGTTTTTTCATCAGCCGGCTGCGATAGGTCTCCACGGTTTTTGGCGAAAGGTGGACAAGGCGGGCGATTTCGGTGCTGGATTTGCCTTCGACCACGAACTGCAGCACCTGGCGTTCGCGCGAGGACAGGCTGGCCAGCGGGCCGGCGGGCATGACATGGCCCGCGCTCGCGAAATCACCGATCGCGCGGCTGACGTAGCGCCGTCCGCCGGCCGCAGCGCGCACTGCCGCCAGCACTTCGGTGCCGGCGGCGTCTTTCAGCACGTATCCGCTTGCGCCGGCGGCAAAGGCGCGGTGCACCTGCTCCCGGCTGGAATGCATCGACAGGATCACGACCTGTGTTGCCGGGCAGCGCTGGCGGATGAGCAAGGTGGCCTCGATGTCGTTCAGATCCGGCATCGAAATATCCATCACCACGACATCGGGTTTGAGACGGACGGCGGCCTCGACGGCGTCGCGCCCGTTGGCGACCGCCGCCACCACGCTGGCCGCCGCACCGGTTTCGATCAGCGTGGTCAGTCCGGCGCGCATCACCGTGTGGTCGTCGGCGAGCAGAACCCGGATGTTCATGCCGCGCTCCGCTGCAGTTCGACACCGATGCGGGTGCCGCGGCCCGGCGCGGAATCGATGCGCAGCGTGGCGTCAACGGCCCGGGCGCGTTCGCGCATGGTGCGCAGGCCGTGGTTCATGGGCCGGGGGGCGGCGGTGTCGAAACCGCGCCCGTCATCGCTGATGCGCAGTACGAGCCGGTTGCTTGCGGCGTACTCTTCAAGATCGATGCGGATGGTCCGGGCATCGGCGTGTTTGGCGATATTGCTGACCGCTTCCTGCGCGATGCGGAACAGCGCCAGTTCGATGGCCAGTGCCGGCCTTGCGCCGTGCCAGCCGTTGTTCACGGTCACGGCAATCTGCAGGCGCTGCGAGATGCGTTCCGCGTGGTATTGCAGCGCGACGGCGAGACCGGCGTCTTCGAGGCCGGCGGGGTGCAGGTCGGCCATGATGTCGCGGGTGCTGTCGATCGATGCGTGCAGCAGCTTTTGCATGTCATCAAGGCGGGACTGCAGGCTGTGCCGGGGGTTGTCCGGGTGCATGCGCATCAGATCGATGGTGAGATTGATCGCCGACAGGTCCTGGCCGATGCGGTCATGCAGCTCGCGCGAAATGGCCCGGCGTTCGGCTTCCTCGGTTTCGAGCAGGCGGCGGGACAGTTCGCGCAGCGCGGATTCCGCCTGCTTGCGTTCGGTGATGTCGCGGGTGGTGTTGGAGATTGCGATGACCCTGCCATGTTCGTCCTTGACCGGTGAAAATGTGATATCGGCAAAAAATCGCGACCCGTCCTTGCGCAGGCGGACGGTTTCGACCGATTCCATCGTTTCGCCCTGCTTTACGCGCTCGATGCTGGCGGCCAGGATGCCGATCTGTTCCGGCGGGACGATCATGATGATGGGGCGGCCCATGGCCTCCGCCGTACTCCAGCCGAAGAGGCGTTCCGCTGCCGCGTTCCACGTCAGTATCCTGCCGTCGAGGCTGCGCATGATGATGGCATCGTTGCTCGACTCCACGATCGCGGCCAGCCGTGCCTGGACCTCGGCGGCCTGTTTTGCCTTTTCCTTCGTCCGTATGCGTTCCGAAATGTCACGAAGGATGACGGTCAAGATCTTGTCCAGCGATACACCAACCTGGGAAATGGAGGCTTCTATCGCGAATTCCTCGCCGTTCGCGCGCAGGCCGGAGATGGTGCCGAGGCGCCCCATGCCACGTGCGGTCACGCCGGACTGCGCGAATTCACGGATATGCTGCTCATGTGCGGCGCGGAAGCGCAGCGGCAGCAGCATGTCGAGCGGGCGGCCGATGACTTGCGCGGCGCTGTACTGGAACATGCGCTCTGCCGCCCGGTTGAACAGCAGGATTGAGCGTCGCTCGTCGATGGCAATGATCGCATCCATCGCCGAGGTGACGATGCCCGAGTAGCGGTCTTCGCTGACGCGCAGCGCGCGCGCCCCCTGTTCCCTGACGGCATCCCGGGAGCGTTCGATTTCACCGACCAGCGGTTTGAGCCGTGCATACAGGATCCATCCGCCGCCGGCGCTGGACAGCAATAACAGCAGCAGCGCGATGTTCAGGTATTCACGGATCGGCGTATACAGTTCGAAGGTATCGACCTTGATCACCATGCCGAAGCCGAGACCGCCGATCGGACCGTGGGCGGCGATGACGTTCTGCCGGCGATAGTCGCGGGTGCGCAGCACCCCTGTTTCACCGGCAACGGCCCGGCTCATCGGCAGCGTCTTTGCATACGGAACGCGATAGACCCCGGGCATGAAGCGCTGCGGGATGCAATGGAACAGGTCGTCCTCCAGCTTGCAGATGCCGATCTCGCTGGTCTCACCCAGCGTTTCAATATTGTCCAGCGCCCTGGTCAGTGCCGTCAGTGTTTGTTCAGCCAGCACTGCGCCGACGACCTTGCCGTCCTTGATGACGGGCAGGCGGGTGCTGAGCACCAGACTGTTGTTCCACCACAGCAAATGGGACTCATGCGGCATCTTGAGCTTAAGCTGCCACTCCGGCCGATCCGCAAATTGCCCCACCCGCAGCACCTCCTTGCCGCTGTCATCAAAAAATGCAACCCCCGAAAAGCCCGATGGCAGGAAACTCCCGGCCAATTCCGCCAGTCGGCGCATGTTTTCCGCTTCATCGTGCCGGGATTGCAGATGGAGCAGGTACTCGCCCGCCCGGGGGCGGCTGGAGATGGTGGTCGCCCGCTCGCTGCGCTGATCAACATTGAGCATGACCAGGCTGATGTTGTTCTTCAGCGCCTGCAGCAAACCGTCGCTGATCGTGGACTCGACTTCGCGTTGCGCGGTGCTGAACCCGGCCAGCACGGCAAAGGATGTCACAACCGCGAGGATCAGGGCGCCGATCAGGCCGATGCGCCGGCTTTCATTGTTCAGGATGGTGCGGGAGCGGTACCATGCCGCCCTGCGCCAGCACAGGCAAAGCGCGATGCTGATGACGACAAAACAGGCCGCCGTCGCCGCCGCCATCTCGGCGAACAGGTAATTCGCGTAGACAAAGCGCAGTTGCAGGATCAGGCCGATCAGCGCGACGACAGCGATGGCCGCGGGCAGCAGTGTCAGGATTTGCACCAGCACACCCTGGCGCAGGCTGCGCACGCGGTGCATCAGCAGCAGCACGGCGCCGCAGCAGAGAAAAGACCAGGCGGTGGGGCGCGACATGCGCCCCGGGTAAGGATTGTCGTCGGCAAACCAGCGGTGCAGTGACGGCCAGTCCAGCCCGACCGTGATGCCGGACAGGTGCTGGCCGAGCACCGCGCCCGCCACGATGATCACGCTGCCGCCCAGCCCTTGCTGGATGCGGATGTTTTGCAATGTATCCGGCTTGTCGAGCATCACCGCCAGCGCGATCAGCGCAAAACACAGCGCGGTGTTGAACACCATGGCCGGGCCGGCGACGGGCCGGACCAGTGCAGGGATGCCGGCGGTCCAGCCCAGCATGTCGGCTGCGGCAATCAGCAGCACGATCGCAGCGATGATCGCGGCGGGACGGATGTTCAGACTTCGCGTCATGATCCGGGTGCCTCGGCATGCAACGGTTCATGACATTTATCCATGACATCCTTTGATGCTTTTATTGTTGCATCCACTTTACTCCGAACATTGATCCCGCGTATGCATCAATCTGGTGCGTAGCGCTTGTCACCGGCTTGTAACCATCGGGCTTTAAGGTGTGCGGCTTCCACACCCGGGAGCGCAGATGAGCCACAGTTACAGCGACGGTCGGACTCTGAATGGATCGCCGTGCATCCCGCGACCAAGGAAGTCTATTGCACGCTGACCAACAACAGTCAGCGCGGCGGCCGGGACCGGCCGGGAACGGACCGCGCCAATCCGCGCGCAAGCAATGTGTTCGGCCAGATCATCCGCTGGCGCGAGGCGGGCAATGACCCGGCCGGCATGAAATTCGATTGGGACCTGTTTGCGCTTGCCGGCGATCCGCAGCACGCCGACCCGGCGCAGCGCGGCAACAGCAAGGGTGATGCCTTCGGCAGCCCCGACGGTCTGTGGTTCGATGACGGCGGCCTGCTGTGGATCCAGACCGATGTCTCGACCAGCACGCTGAACAAGGGTCCCTATGAACGGCTGGGCAACAACATGATGCTGGCGGCCGACATCAGGACCGGCGAAATCCGCCGCTTCCTGACCGGGCCGAATGGTTGCGAAGTGACGGGGGTTGTGACCACGCCCGACGGCAAGACCCTGTTCGTCAACATCCAGCATCCCGGTGAAACCTCGTCCGAGCGCAGCGATCCGAAAAACCCCAAGGCCGTCAGTGCCTGGCCCGATGGTCCGGGCGGCGGACGGCCGCGTTCGGCGACGGTGGTGATTCGCAGGAACGACGGTGGCGTCATCGGCACCTGAGCGGTTTGTGATTTTGTGACATCATCGCGCTTCATGCGAAAAGGAGCGCGATGATGGCGGTGATGGAATTGACGCAGCAGAATTTTGAGGCGACGGTTACTGGTAACAAGATCGTGCTCATCGATTTCTGGGCGCCGTGGTGCGGGCGCGCGCCGCGACTCGTTAGCCGCAGGCCCGTTTGCGGGAGCGGCGCAGCGGGGGCCGCAAGTGGCTCTCTGGACAGGAGCTGAAATCATGCCCGTGCTTGAATTAACTCAAGAGAATTTCGAAAGCACAGTCACCGGCAACAAAATCGTGATCATCGATTTCTGGGCGCCGTGGTGCGGCCCCTGCAAAAGTTTTGCGCCGGTATTCGAAGCCGCTTCGGAAAAACATCCCGACGTGGTGTTTGCCAAGGTCAACTCCGATGACGAGCAGGCGTTGTCCGCGCATTTCGCCATCCGCTCGATTCCGACGATTCTGCTGTTCCGCGAGGAAGTGATCGTGTTCATGCAGTCCGGCGCTTTGCCGGCCGCGGGGCTGGACAGCGTGCTGACGCAGGCGAAGGCGCTGGACATGGACCAGGTGCGGCGCGACATTGCCGCACAGCAGGCTCAGCAGCAATAAAATATCAATAAAAACAATGGGTTGCGATGAGGCAAGGCGAATGCGGTTTATTCGACCTTGATCCCGGCCTGTTTGACCACCTTCACCCACAGCGCGAGATCCTCGCGGATGAACTTGCCGAGTTCCTCGCTGCTGCTCGGCTGAACTTCGGCGCCGAGTGCGCTGAAACGTTCGCGTGTCGCGGGTGCGGCCAGCACCTTGTTCAGCGCGCCGTTGAGCCGGGTGATGATGTCGCGCGGTGTTGCCGCCGGCGCAAGGATGCCGGTGACGGTGCTGGCGTCAAATCCGGGGACACCCGATTCACCGAGTGTCGCCACCTGCGGCAGCGCCGCTGCGCGCTGCGCCGTGGTGACGGCGATGGCGCGGATGCGTTCGGCCTTGATGAAGGGCAGCGCCGACGATACCTGGTCGACATGCGCAAACATCTGGCCCGCGACCAGATCCATCAGCGCGGGTCCGCTGCCTTTGTACGGCACCAGATTCATTTTGGTGCCGGTGCGGATCAGGAACAGTTCGGCCACCAGATGATTGGTGGTGCCGACGCCGGCATTGGCCATCAGCATGTTGCCGCCCTGGGCCTTGGCGACATTGATCAGTTCGCGCGTGGTTTTTGCCGGCACGGAAGGATGGACCACGATGACCAGCGGCACCACGCTGACGCGGCCGACCGGCGCCAGGTCGCGCACGATGTCGTAGGGCAGGTTCTGGTACAGCGCCGGGCCGTTGGTCATCACGCTGCTCGATGCCATCAGGATGGTGTAGCCGTCGGGCGGCGCCTTGGCCACGGCGTTGGTGGCGATGGAGCCGCCGGCGCCGGGACGGTTTTCCACCAGCATTTGCTGCCCGAGCCATTCGGCGAGTCCCGGTGCGACGGTGCGCGCGGTGATGTCGACATTGCCGCCGGGTGCGAACGGCACCAGCATGCGTACCGGTTTGACCGGATATGCCTGCGCCGCAGCGCCGGTGATGGTGGCGAACAGCACGACGGCGATGATGGTCGAACGAAGCATGGTGGTTCTCCCCCGGCACGGTTGGATGTCATGTTTGTGCCGCGGGTGATGTTTTCATTCCCTTGTCATTGTGTCAAACCATCTGTCAAACTGCGGCGGCCCGGCGCGACAACAACGATTAAAAAAACAACGCGCAGCACCATCCCGACTGGAGTTTTCATGACGACACGCGGTTTCTGGATTGATCATTTCCCCGGCAATTTTTTGTGGTCCAACGCCGCACTGGCGTGCAAGGGCATGGCGCCCTACGGCGTGGTGGCGATGGATGAAATCGACCGCATCGCCGAAAAACTGAAAACACGGCAGGGCGAGCCGCAGGCCTGGCAGGAGGAATGGTGCGCGATGGCGGCGCGGGTTGAAAAAACCGCGGATGCCGCGGCAGCAAAAGGCAAGGACCGCACGGCGGGCAATTACTATATGCGCGCCGGCAACTATTACTACACCGGCGAGCGCTTCATCCCGCCGGGCGCGGCCAAGGCCGAAGTCGGGCGCAGGGCCTATCGCTGTTTTCAGGCGGGACTCAGCCGCAGCCACCCCAATCTCGAATTCGTCGAGGTGCCGTATCAAGGCACCACCTTGCCGGCGCTGTTCATGAAGGCGCCGGGGATTTCGCTGCGCGCGCCGACGGTGGTCATTTTCAACGGCATGGACAACTGCAAGGAGATGAGCGTGATTTTCGCCGGGCTCGAATTCGCCAGGCGCGGCATGCACACGCTGGCGATCGACGGGCCGGGGCAGGGCGAGACGCTGCGTTTCCGCGGCATGCCGAGCCGTTACGATTACGAGGTGCCGGGCAGCGCGGCGTATGAGTATGTCGCTGCGCGCGCCGACGTCGACCCGGCGCGGGTGGTGATCATGGGCTACAGTTTCGGCGGTTATTATTCGGCGCGCATCGCCGCCTTCGAGAAACGTTATGCCGCGGGTGTTGCGATGACCGCGCTGCACTGGGATCTGGCCGCTTGGCAGATCCGCATCAAGGAAAAAGCGCAGGCCGAGGGCAACAAGGTCGCGCAGTCGAATTTCCAGTTCCAGTGGGTGGTGGGTGCCGCGGATGCCGATGCCGGCATTGAAATCGCGAAGCGTTTTACGCTGAAGGATGTCGCGCACCAGATCACCATGCCCTTCCTGGTCACCCACGGCGCCAACGACCGCGTGGTGCCGGCGGAAAACGCGCAGAAACTTTATGACGCCATCGGCTCCAGACACAAAACCCTGCGCGTGTTCAGCGCCGAGGACGGCGGGGCCGAACACGCCCATGTCGATAACCGCCAGGTGGGTGTTGATTTTGTCGCGGACTGGATTGCGGCCAGGCTGCCGGCCTGATCCTGCTTTTGTGCCGGGCGGGTGACTGCTGCGTCGGCATCGGCCATATCCGCTCTGACAAGGCGTGTTCAGTCGCGTTAAACTTCGGGTTGCGGTTGCGGTCTGACCCCCGGGTTGCCCAGAAACTCCTATCCTTTCCCCATGAAACGCATTGTTTATCTTGCGCTGGCGGTCGCCTTGCTGGTCGCCGCAGGCCTCGCTTGGCGGCATTTTTCCAAACCGCAACTCCCGGCGGCGAAATCCGCGGCCGGTCCTGCGCGCACCCTGCCGGTGAAGGCGGCGCAGGTGCGCAGGGATACGGTGACCGACAGGGTCAGTGCGGTGGGCACGCTGATCGCCAACGAGTCGGTGATGATCAGACCCGAAATCGACGGCCGCATCGAGGCCATCCATTTTCAGGAAGGCCAGGTGGTGCGCAAGGGCGACAAGCTGGTGTCGCTGGACGCATCGGAGGTGGAGGCGCAACTCGCATCGGCCATGGCCGCTGCCAACCTCAATCGCAGCCGGCTGAAACGCTCCGAAGAACTGTTCGAGAAAAAATTCATCAGCGCCCAGGCGCTGGATGAGGCCCGTGAAAACCTCAATCAGACCAATGCGCGTGAAGCCGAGATCAAGGCCAAGCTGGCGAAAAGCGTGGTCCGTGCGCCGTTTGAAGGGGTGACCGGCCTGCGCCAGGTCAGCCCCGGCGCTTATGCCAAGGCCGGGCAGGATGTGGCGCGGCTGGAAGGCATCGGCGTCCTGAAAATTGATTTCCGCGTGCCGGAACTGTACCTGAGCAAGATCCGCGTCGGCCAGGCGCTGGCGGTGACGGTGGACGCCTATCCCGGTGAGGCGTTCAGCGGCACGATCTACGCCATCGAACCTTCGGTCGATGAGGCGACGCGCACGGTGCTGATCCGCGCGCGCCTGCCCAATCCGGGCGTGCGCCTGAAGCCGGGCATGTTTGCCCGCGTGAACCTCACGCTGGCGCAGCGTGACAATGCGCTGCTGGTGCCGGAGCAGGCGCTGGTGCCGCGCGGCGCCGAGCGTTTTGTGTTTCGCATCATTGACGGCAGGGCGGTGTCGACCAGGGTTGAAATCGGCCTGCGCCGTCCCGGTGAAGTCGAGATCCTGTCCGGGTTGGAGGAAGGGCAGGTCATCGTCGCCGACGGCCAGCTGAAGCTGCAGGACGGCGCCGCGGTCACCGTGATGGCGGAGAAACCGCCGGCAGCGAAGCCCTAGAACCTCTAACAAGATGTTGGTCGAATGAATGGCAGCAACCACCCCCATCCCAACCTTCCCCCTGAAGGGGAAGGAGTCACCGCGGAGTTCCCTCCCCTTCAAGGGGAGGGATAGGGTGGGGATGGGTCTTGCAACCTGGCCCCGCGGTCATTTTGTCAGGCGCTCTTAACATGTTCCTGCCCGAACTTTCCGTCAAACGTCCCGTGCTGGCCACGGTGATGAGCCTGCTGATCGTGCTGATCGGCATCATTTCCTTTGACCGGCTGACGGTGCGCGAGTACCCGAAAATCGACGCGCCGGTGGTGTCGGTAAGGACGGTGTACACCGGAGCCAGCCCGCAGGTGATCGAGTCGCAGGTGACGCAGCCGCTGGAAGACAGCATTTCCGGCATCGAGGGCGTGAAGACGCTGAAATCGGTCAGTCGCGAGGAAGTCAGCCAGATCACCGTCGAGTTCACCAACGACCGTGATCCCGACCTTGCCGCCAACGACGTGCGCGACCGGGTGTCGCGCGCGCGCGGCCGCCTGCCCGATGAGGTGGATGAGCCGATCATCGCCAAGGTCGAGGCCGATGCCCAGGCGATCATGTGGTTGCGGCTTTTTTCCGACCGTCATGGCGCGCTGGAGATTTCCGACTATGCCGACCGTTATGTCGCCGACCGGCTGAAAACGCTGCCCGGCGTGGCCTCGGTGATCATCGGCGGTGAACGCCGCTACGCGATGCGCATCTGGCTCGACCGTGAACGGCTGGCCGCCTACGCGCTGACGCCGCAGGATGTGGAAGATGCCCTGCGCCGGCAGAACATCGAAGTGCCTTCCGGGCGCATCGAAAGCAGCCAGCGTGAATTCACGGTGTTGTCGGAAACCGATTTGCGCACGCCGGAACAGTTCAACCAGCTGATCGTGCGCGAGGTGAAGGGTTATCCGGTGCGGCTGCGTGATCTGGGCCGCGCCGAACTTGGGGCGGCCGACGAGCGCAACATCCTGCGCGTCAACGGCAACGCCGCCGTCGGTCTGGGCATCGTCAAGCAGTCCACCGCCAACACGCTGGCGGTGGCGCAGGCGGTGAAAAAGGAGATCCCGAAACTTGCCGCGGCGCTGCCTGCAGGCATGCAGATCGCGGTGGCCTTCGATACTTCGGTGTTCATCGAAAAATCCATCACTTCCGTCTACACGGTGATGGGTGAGGCGCTGGTGCTGGTGGTGCTGGTGATTTTCCTGTTCCTGCGTTCGGTGCGGGCGACGCTGATTCCGTTCGTGACCATCCCGGTATCGCTGATCGGCGCCTGCTTCCTGATCTGGATCATGGGTTTTTCGATCAACGTGCTGACCCTGCTCGGCATCGTGCTGGCGGTCGGCCTGGTGGTCGATGACGCGATCGTGGTGCTGGAAAACATCCACCGCCACATCGAGGACGGCATGAAACCGGTCGAGGCCGCGCTGAAAGGCGGCCGTGAAATCGCCTTTGCCGTGGTGGCGATGACGGTGACGCTGGCCGCGGTGTTTGCGCCGCTGGCGTTTTCCACCGGCAATACCGGACGCCTCTTTCTCGAATTCGCGCTGACCGTGGCCTCCGCCGTGGTGGTGTCGGGTTTTGTCGCGCTGACGCTGACGCCGATGATGTGTTCGAAGCTGCTGCGGCATGAATCCTCGCACGGCCGCATGTACAACACGCTGGAGCGGTTTTTCACGGCGATGTCATCCGGTTACGAACGCTGGCTGCGCTGGAGTCTGGCGCACCGCCTGCACGTGGTGGCCGCGTTTGCGGCGGTGGCCGTCGGCGGCGGCGCGCTGTTCCTGACCATCAAGTCGGAGCTGTCGCCGCTGGAGGACCGCGGCTTTTTCCTCGGCGTGATGTCGGGGCCGGAGGGCGCGACCAAGGAATACATGGATGATTACGCGAGGATCTGGGAAAAAATCTACAGTGAAGTGCCGGAGATCAATTCCTATTTTGTGGTCGTCGCACCGGGTCTGGAGCGCCCGAACCCGGTGAATTTTGCGCTGTCCTTCGTGCGCCTGGCGGACTGGGAGGATCGCCGGCGTTCGACGCAGGCGGTCACCGCGTCGATTGCGCCGAAAATGTTTGCCACCATGCCCGGCGTGCTGGCCTTTCCGGTGAACCCGCCTTCGCTCGGCCAGAGTTTCCGCAACCCGCCGCTGCAGTTTGTGGTGCAGGGCAATTCATACGCCGAGCTCGATCGCACGGTCAACGCGCTGATTGCGAAGGCACGCACTTCCCCCGCGCTGACCAACATCGACAGCGACCTGAAGCTGAACAAACCCCAGTTGTCGGTGGACATCGACCGCGAAAAAGCCGCGGCGCTGGGCATCCAGATCGAAACCATCGGCCGCACCCTGGAGACGCTGCTGGGCGGCCGTCAGGTGACGCGGTTCAAGCGTGAAGGCAAGCAGTACGATGTCATCGTCAAGCTCGAGGACAAGGACCGGCGCCAGCCCACCGACCTGACCTCGATTTACGTGCGCGGCGCGACCGGCAGCACCACCCAGCTGTCGAACCTGGTCACGGTGCGGGAAACCGTGGCGCCCAAGGAACTGAATCATTTCAACCGGCTGCGCGCGGCGATCATCTCCGCCAACATCACGCCCGGTTACTCCCTGTCCGAAGGGCTGGGTTTCATGGAGCGGGCCGCCGCCGAGGTGCTGACGCCGGAGTACCAGACCTCGCTCGACGGCCAGTCGCGCGAATTCCGCGAATCCGGCAAGCAGCTCTACCTGATCTTCGTTCTGGCGCTGGCCTTCATCTATCTGGTACTCGCGGCGCAGTTCGAAAGTTTCCGCGGCCCGCTGGTGATCATGCTCACCGTGCCGCTGGCGGTGACCGGCGCGCTGCTGGTCATGAAACTCACGGGAGGCACGCTCAATGTCTACAGCCAGATCGGGCTGGTGATGCTGATCGGACTGATCACCAAAAACGGCATCCTGATCGTCGAATTCGCCAACCAGCTGCGCGATCAGGGCCGCGAAAAAGTCGAGGCGCTGGTCGAGGCCTGTGCGCTGCGGCTGCGGCCGATCCTGATGACCACGCTGGCCACCGTGCTGGGCGCGGTGCCGCTGGCGACGGCAGTCGGCGCCGGCGCCGAGTCGCGCTCCGCCATCGGCTGGGTGATTGTCGGCGGCATGAGCTTCGGCACGCTGTTCACGCTGTTCGTGATTCCGGTGGCCTACACCTACATTGTCGGTGAGCGCAAGGTGCTGGATGCGCAGGGCACTCCGGCCCCGGTTTCAGGACACTGAGCGCGACTGTTCTGCGGCGCAAGTCTGCAAGGCGCGCTCCAGCCAGCCTCTGGCGCTGACCTGTTCGACAAACCACTTCAGGGCCTTGCCGCGGTGCGCGGTGCGCCACGCCAGGTACAGCATCTGGCTGATCTTGGGTTCCTCGGTGCGGCGGATCACCAGTTCACCTTTGGCGGCCGCGACCGCAGCCAGGCATTGCGGCAGGTAACCGACACCGAGACCCATGACCTGCGCGCGCAGCTTGGCGGCGGTGTCGGATACCGTCAGCGTATCCTGTCCCGACAGCAGGCCGGTGGTGCGCGGCGGCAGGTTGCGCGAGCTGTCGGCGACGGTGATTGCGCGATGTTTGAGGATGTCGTCGCGGGTCAGCGGTTCGGCGGCTGCCGCCAGCGGGTGAGTCGGCGCGATGGCGAATACCCAGTCGATTTCTCCCAGCGGCCGTGTCTGGTAGCCGCCGCCCGAAGGGCCGTCGCCCGAGGCGCCGATGACGAGGTCGGCGCGGCCCGATATCAGCGCATCCCAGCAGCCGCCCAGCACTTCCGTGGAAAAACGCAGGCGCGTGCTGGTGGTCTGGGCATGGAAATCCTGCGCGAGATCGAGCATGACGGCGGAGGGGATCAGGCCGTCGCAGGCGATGCGCAGTTCCGCCTCCCAGCCGGTCGCGATGCGTTTGACGCGCGCTTCAAGGTCGCCGGCGGCATGCAGCAGGTGGCGGCCTTCGTTCAGCAGTTCATGTCCTGCGGGCGTGAGTTTGGCGCGATGGCCGCGACGGTCGAACAGCAGTACGTCGAGGTCTTCCTCGAGCTTCTGCACGGTGTAGGTGACGGCCGAAGGTACGCGATGCAGTTCATGCGCGGCGGCGGCGAAGCTGCCCTTGCGGTCGATGGCGTCGATGACCAGCAAGGCGTCAAGGGAGAGTCTCAATTCCGGCCCATCCTGATTTAGTTAAATAATAAATTCCTATTTAATAATATAACATATTGTTTTTAAATGTAAATATAGTTCATAAAATTTGACTGATAAGGTCAAATACTTTCGCTATCAAGTGCCGGCCGGTGCTCCCAGAATGCGTTTCATGCAACAGCTGATCAACGCAAGCAAACAAGGAGCAAGCATGCTGACCCTGCGCAAAAGTGAAGACCGCGGCCATGCCAACCACGGCTGGCTGGATTCGTATCACAGCTTTTCCTTCGCGAATTACCACGACCCGGAACACATGGGTTATGGCCCGCTGCGCGTCATCAACGAAGACCGCGTGCAGGCCGGCTCGGGTTTCGGCACGCACGGCCACCGCGACATGGAAATCATCAGCTATGTGCTGGAAGGCAGCCTTGGTCATGAAGATTCGATGGGTAACGGTTCGTCGATTGTGCCCGGTGATGTGCAGCGCATGAGCGCCGGCACGGGTGTGCGCCATTCCGAGTTCAACCACAACAAGTCGGGCGTGACGCATTTCCTGCAGATCTGGATCGAGCCGAAGTTCACCGGCATCAAGCCGTCGTACGAGCAGAAGCATTTTTCCGCCGCAGAAAAGCGCGGGTGCCTGCGCCTGATTGCTTCTCCCGACGGGCGCGACGGTTCGGTGAGCATGAACCAGGACGCTTTTCTTTACGCCGGCCTGTTTGACGGCGCTGAGCGGGCTGCGCACGACATCGCGGCCGGACGCCGCGGCTACGTGCACGTCGCCCGCGGCAGCGTCACCGTCAACGGCCAGCGCCTGCGCGCCGGCGACGCCCTGAAGACCGGCGCCGGCGGGATCGCGATTGCGCAGGGCGACGGCGCCGAAGTGCTGGTATTCGACCTGCCCTGACCTTTGAAGATGAATCCATCCAGACCACGAAAGGAAATGCCATGAAACAGTACAAGATTGCCGTGATCGTCGGCAGCATCCGCAAGGATTCGCTCAACCAGAAGCTGGCGGATGCGCTGGCGAGGCTGGCGCCGCCGGAATTCAGATTCAGGACGGTGCGCATCGACGACCTGCCGCTCTACAACCAGGACGACGACGGCAAGCCTGCCGCTGCGGTGGCCCGTCTGCGCCAGGAGATCAAGGAAGCCGATGGGCTGCTGTTCCTGACGCCGGAGTACAACCGTTCGATTCCCGGCGTGCTGAAAAACGCGATCGACCATGCCTCGCGCCCCTGGGGCCAGAGCGTCTGGGGCGGCAAACCCGCAGGCGTGCTGGGCATCTCGGTCGGCGCCATCGGCACCGCGCTGGCGCAGCAGCACCTGCGCAACATCCTCGCCTATCTCGATGTGCCCACGCTGGGCCAGCCGGAAGTGTTCCTGCAGGCGAAGGACGGCCTGTTCGACGCCGACGGCGGCATCGGGAAGGACAGCCGCGACTTCCTGCAGGGCTGGATTGACCGGTACGCGGCTTGGGTCAAAAAACATACCGCCTGAACCGGGTAACCCGGACCGCGGCGCAACTGCGCTGCGGCCTGCAATGCAGACATTGATAACCAAGGAGTTTCGCCATGATCCAGCAACACACCGCACCCTATGCCGCGCTCGTGCTGCGCCTCGCGCTCGGCCTGATGTTCCTCGCCCACGGCCTGCTCAAGGTCGTGGTCTTTACCGTGCCGGGCACGGTGCAGTTTTTCGAATCCGTCGGCTTTCCCGGCGCGCTCGCCTATGTCACGATTGCCGCCGAACTCGGCGCCGGCGTGTTGCTGATCGCCGGTTTCGCGACACGCTGGGTGGCGCTCGCCACGCTGCCGCTGCTGCTCGGCGCCGCCTGGGTGCATCTGCCCAACGGCTGGGTGTTCAGCGCCCAGGGCGGCGGCTGGGAATACCCGGTGTTCCTTGCCGCGGCGGCGCTGGTGCAATTTCTGCTGGGTGATGGCGCGTATGCGCTGTCCGCCCGCCGTGCCCTGCCGTCCGTGGCGCGCGCGGTCTGACAAACGATGAGACGCAAAGGGATTGATGTCATGACACGCCAGCCGGCATTATTTATTTCGCATGGCGCGCCGACGCTGGCGCTGGAGCCGGGGCCGACGCGCGATTTTCTCGCGCGGCTCGGCGCCGGGCTCGATCGGCCCAGGGCGATACTCGTGGTGTCGGCGCACTGGGAAACCGCAGCGCCTGCGGTCAGCACCGCGCCGCAGCCGGAAACCGTTCATGATTTTTACGGCTTCCCGGAGGCGCTGTACCGGATGCGTTATCCGGCGCCGGGCGCGCCTCAGCTCGCGCAACAGGCGGTGCAATTGCTCGCTGTCGCCGGTCTGGCCGCAGACGCGGCGCCGGATCGCGGCCTTGACCACGGTGCCTGGGTGCCGCTGATGCTGATGTATCCCGCTGCCGATATCCCGGTGGCGCAGGTCGCCGTGCAGACCCGGCTCGGTCCTGCGCATCACTTCAAACTGGGCGGGGCCCTGCGGCCCTTGCGCGACGAGGGTGTGCTGATCATCGGCTCCGGCAGTGCAACCCACAATCTTCGTGAATTCGGCAAACATCGCTACGACTCGCCGCCGCCGGACTGGGTCAGTACCTTTGATGACTGGCTGGCGGAAACGATCGCGGCGGGACGCACCGCGGATCTGCTCGACTATCGCCGGCTGGCGCCGCAGGCGGCGCGCAACCATCCGACGGAAGAACATCTGCTGCCGCTGTTCGCGGCTTATGGTGCAGGCACGCCCGGCGTGCCGCCGCAGCACATCCACCGCGGCTACACCTATGGCGTGATCGGCATGGATGCCTGGCGTTTTGATTGAATGCGGCGCCGGAATTGCCGTTGCGGAGGCGATGATGTCGTGATTCAGGTCCGCAACCGGCGCATTCCGGCTACACTTTGATCCGCGCAGTTCCGTATCGACACAAAGGCGATCAGCCCATCATGGAAGAAATCACCGGCCTGCTGGCACAGCACGGTCTCTTGATTGTTTTTGCCAACGTCCTGTTGACACAGGCGGGCATTCCCGTGCCGGCGGTGCCGATGCTGGTGGTCGCGGGCGCACTGGCGGCGCAGGGGGAGTTTGCCTACACCGCAGTGCTGCTGACCGCGCTGGTGGCGACGCTGGCCGGCGATATCCCCTGGTATTTCGCCGGCAAGCGGTACGGCCATCGTGTACTGCGCACGCTGTGCCGGATTTCGATCGAGCCGGATTCCTGCGTCAAGCAGACCGAATCCATCTTCGAGCGCTGGGGTGCGCCGTCGCTGATTGTCGCCAAATACATTCCGGGATTCGCGACCGTTGCGCCGCCATTGGCCGGCGCGATGCGGCTCGGGCTGCCGTCCTTCCTGCTGTTCAGCACCCTCGGCGCCGTGCTGTGGATTGCGCTGCCTGTGGCGCTCGGCGCTGCATTTCATACCGAGGTCGAATGGGCGCTGGAGCGCTTGACCGAACTCGGTTCCGGCGCGCTGCTGACGCTGGGTGCGCTGCTTGTGCTTTATGCGGGCATCAAGGCGGTGCAGCGTTATACCTTTCTGCGCATGCTGCGGGCGGCGCGGATCACGGTCCAGGAGTTGCGGGAATTGCTGCGCGGGGAAATACCGCCGGTGGTGGTCGATGTGCGCTCGGATGCCATGCGCAGGCTGGATCCCCGGCGCATACCGGGTGCGGTTGCCGTGGACATGGCCGATGTTGCCGCTGCGCTGCCCGACATTCTTCCCGACCGCGATGTGGTGGTTTATTGCAGTTGACCCAACGAAGCCAGCGCGGCGCGTGTCGCCCGCCTGTTGATGGACCGGGGCTTCCGCCGGGTGCGTCCGCTGGAGGGCGGTCTGGAAGCATGGATCGCCGATGGCGGCACCGTGGATTTTTTTATTCTTGACACCGGGAACAGCTTGCCCTGATCGATCGCACAAGGCGGTCGCAATTCACTGGTCCTGGTCGGTAATGCGGCGGATTTTTGCGGCAACCCCGGTCATGGCCTGCAGCACCGGTTCGAATTCGCGTCCCAGCGCAGTGAGCCGGTATTCGACCTGGCGGGGTGAAGTGGGCAGCGTCCTGCGGCCGACCAGGCCCTGTGTTTCCATGACGCGCAGCCGCCGGGTCAGGACATTCGCCGAAATGCCGCGCAAATCGCGTCGCAGATCGCCGAAGCGGCGCGGCCCGCAACTGAGGAACCAGAGAATCCGGGTGGTCCATGCACTCGACAGGAATTTCAGGCAGGCATCCAGCGGGCAGTCTTCAGGCGGTGGGGTGCGGCTTGGCGGGCGGGGTGTCATGAGTGTTTCACTTCCGGGCAATTGACTGGTGATGGGGGCAGGTTCAAGCTGGGTGCAATGAGCAGTCGCGGGGCCGAACAATGATAATCGGTCTGGTGGTTACAGCACGGTAACTACTTTTCATCCGCCCCGGTTCACTTCTATAGTGCGCAAACCGGTGGTCGGGCTGCGGCCCGGTTGCCGTCAACTGAAACGGGAGGCTCATGAAATTTTCAATCCACTGCTTAATGCTGTTCTGCATTGCACTGCCGGCATCCGCCGCAGGCACCTATACCTTTGACCCGGCGCATACCTTTCCCCGCTGGCAGGCCAGTCATTTCGGATTTTCAACGCATCACGGCCAGTTCAACAAGACCAGCGGAAAGCTGGTGCTCGATCCGAAAGCCGGCAGGGGCAGCGTGGAGTTGACGGTTGAGGCGGCATCGGTTGCGACGGGCGATCCCAAGTTCGAGGCCCATCTGCGTTCTGCGGATTTTTTCAATGTCGAGAAGTTTCCGCTGGTTACATTCAAGTCCGAGTCCATGAAATTCGAAGCGGGGGAGCCGGTTGCCACGACCGGCGATTTCACCATGCTGGGTGTGACCCGTCCGCTGACGCTGCACATCAGCAAAGTGAAGTGCGGCATGCATCCGATAGTGAAAAAAGAGGTGTGCGGGGCGGAGGTCAGCGCTACGGTGCAACGCTCGGCGTTCGGCATGAAATACGGATTGCCCGGCATCAGCGACGACATCAGGCTGACGATCCAGGTCGAGGCCATCAAGGATTGATGATTTCCCCGGATTGCGGAAAGGATTTGACATGGCAACGAAATGGAAACGCAGGGCGGTTCTGAAGGCGGGGGCGACGGGAGCGGCATTTTCATTGCTCGGCGGCAGTTTTGCCGCGCGGGCGCAGGCCGCGGAGGCGCCGATGCTGATACTCAAAAACGGTAAATTCACGACGCTGGACAAGGCCAGGCCCGAAGCAGGTGCCATAGCCATCGCCAACGGCCGCTTCACCGCGGTCGGCAGCGTGCAGGACATCATGAAACTCGCCGGGCCCAAGACCGAGGTGATCGATCTCGGCGGCCGGCGCGTGATCCCGGGGTTGATGGACAGCCACACCCATCCGATACGCGGCGGACTCAATTTCAACATGGAACTGCGCTGGGACGGCGTGCCCTCCCTGGCCGATGCCATGAAAATGCTCAAGGCGCAGGCTAGGCGGACGCCGCCGCCGCAGTGGGTGCGGGTGGTCGGCGGATTTACCGAGTACCAGTTCGCCGAAAAGCGGATGCCGACGCTGAAAGAGATCAATGAAGCGGCACCGGACACGCCGGTATTCATCCTGCGGCTCTATGACCGCGCCATGCTCAACCGCGCGGCGCTGCGCGCGGTAGGCATGACCAAAGACAGCAAGGAGCCGCCGGGCAGCGTCATCGAACGCGACAAGGACGGCGAGCCCACGGGGATGCTGATCGCCAAGCCCAATGCGCTGATCCTGTATTCGACGCTGGCCAAGGGCCCCAGACTCTCGCTGGATGACCAGATGAATTCGTCGCGCCATTTCATGCGCGAGCTGAATCGCATCGGCATCACCTCGGTGACCGACGCCGGCGGGGGATTCCAGAACTATCCGCAGGATTACGAAGTCATCGAGCGGCTGGCGCGCGCCGATCAGCTGACCATGCGCGTCGCCTACAACCTGTTTCCGCAGAAACCCAAAGAAGAGCTGGCCGATTTCCAGAGCTGGGCGAAAATCATCAAGCCGGGACAGGGCAACGACATGTACCGTCACAACGGGGCCGGCGAGATGCTGGTGTATTCGGCGGCGGACTTCGAGGATTTCCGTGAGCCGCGCCCCGATCTGGCGGCGAACATGGGGGAGGATCTGGAGCGCGTGGTACGGCAGCTGGCGCAGGTGAAATGGCCGTTTCGCATGCATGCGACCTATGACGAAACCATCAGCAAGGCCCTGGATGTGTTCGAGAAGGTGAATAAAGAGGTGCCGCTCGAGGGCATGCACTGGTTTATCGATCATGCGGAGACGATTTCACCGAAAAATATCGATCGCGTGAAAGCGCTGGGCGGCGGCATCGCGGTGCAGCACCGCATGGTTTACCAGGGCGAGGATTTCCTCAAGCGTTACGGCAAGGCCATGACCGCGGAGGCGCCGCCGATCAAGCGCATTCTGGCGGCGGGGGTGCCGCTGGGCGCGGGCACCGACGCGACGCGCGTCGCAAGCTACAACCCCTGGGTGTCGCTGTACTGGCTGGTCACCGGCAGCACGCTGGGCGGCACGTCGATCTATCCGAAGCAAAACCGGCTGGATCGGCTCACGGCACTGCGGCTGTGGACGGAGGCCAACACCTGGTTTTCGAACGAGGAGGGAAAAAAGGGCGCGATCAAGGCCGGCCAGCTGGCCGATCTTGCGGTGCTGTCCGCCGACTATATGACCGTTCCCGAGCAGCAGATCCGGGATCTCACCTCGGTGTTGACCATCCTCGGCGGCAAGGTCGTCCATGGTGATGGCCCGTACAGCAGGCTTGCGCCGCCGCTGCCGCCGGTGAGTCCGTCGTGGTCGCCGGTCAATGTTTACGGCGGGTATTACCGGCGCGAGCGTAAATCTGCGCCGGCGCAGAAGGTCGCCGCTGCCGTGACGGGCCACGGCTGTGATGTGCACGGCCGTGAGTTGCAGCGCGCCTGGTTTGCCGACATTCCGGCGGCCGAGCAGGGTGCATTCTGGGGCGCGCTGGGCTGCAGCTGCTGGATGGCCTGATTTGCGCGTCATGCGACGGCGGGTGTTGTGATACGCTGATCGGGATCGCTGCGGAATCGTGGCGCATTCATCCGCCATGGCCGATCCCCACCCCGCCTCTTCCCCTGCAGTCGTGTCTCCGTGGTCGCCGCTCGGCCAGCCCCTGTTTCGCGCGTTGTGGATTGCCACGGTCATCTCCAACATCGGCACCTGGATCCATGAGGTCGGCGCCGGCTGGCTGATGGTCACGCTGGATCCGCATCCGGTGATGGTGTCCCTGGTGCAGGCCGCCACCGCGCTGCCGATATTCCTGCTGGCGCTGCCCGGCGGCGCACTGGCCGATATCGTTGACCGGCGGCGTTACCTGATTGTCACGCAACTGTGGATGCTGCTTGTTGCGGTGCTGCTGGCGGTGTTCACGGCGCTGGGCTGGATCAATGCCTGGGCATTGCTGGTGTTCACTTTTGCGCTCGCCTGCGGCGCCGCACTGAACACGCCGGCGTGGGCGGCCACCGTGCCGGAGCTGGTGCCGCGCGCGCAATTGCCGGCGGCGATTGCGCTGAACAGTCTGGGCATCAACCTCGCGCGCGCCGTCGGTCCGGCAATGGCCGGTGTGCTGGTCGCGGCAGCCGGGCCACAGGCCGCATTCCTGCTCAATGCACTGTCCTTTGTCGTGGTTATTGTCGTGCTGGCGCGCTGGCGGCGCGAAACCCGGCCGAGCACCCTGCCGGCGGAGCGTTTTTTCGGCGCCATGCGCGCCGGCCTGCGTTATGTGCGCGAAGCGGTGGCGCTGCAATGCGTGATGGCGCGGGCGGCGGCATTTTTCCTGTTTGCGACCGCCACCTGGGCGCTGCTGCCGCTGGTCGCACGCAACACCGGGGGCGGCGCGGACAGCTATGGATTGCTGCTTGCCGGGATCGGTCTCGGTGCGGTGAGTGCTGCGATGGTGATGCCGCGGCTGCGGCGGCGGTTTGCGCGGGATGTGCTGGTGCGCGGCGCAACGGTGCTCTACGCGGCGGCGACGGTGGGCATCGCGCTGGCGGACAGCATGGCCCTGTTGCTGCCGGCGATGCTCGCCGGCGGTGCCGCCTGGCTGGCGGTGCTGTCGACGCTGCATGTCAGCGCACAGACCGCCGTTCCGCAATGGGTGCGCGCCCGCGCGCTGTCGGCTTATCTGATGGTTTATGCGGCCGGCATGACCGGCGGCGCCGTGTTGTGGGGAGCCGCTGCGGCGCGCTGGGGCGTGCCGGCGGCGCTGATGCTGGCGGCTGCGGGCGCAGTGCTGGCGATGTCCGCCACCTGGCGCCTGTCGCTGGGCGGGGAGGACGGCCTGTCGCGCACCGAGCCGGCGGCACTGCTGCTGCCGCATCCGCAGCACCACGCTGAAATCGCACCCGAGCGCGGACCGGTGGCGGTGCATGTCGAATACCGGATCACGCCGGCGGATGCTGCGGATTTTGTTGCAGCCGCGCAGGCCATGCAGCGCATCCGCCGCCGCGACGGCGCCCTGTCCTGGGGATTGTTCGAGGACGCAGCCGTGTCCGGGCGTTATGTCGAAACCTTTGTTGTCGAGTCCTGGGCCGAGCACCTGCGCCAGCATCACCGCGGCACCGCGGAAGATGCCGCGGTGGTGACGCGGCTGCGCGCTTTCCATCGCGGTGACGGGCCGCCTCCGGTCACGCACTGGGTCGCCGTCAATGCCGCGGACCATGCCGGCGATGAAGCCGTCTGAACAGCATTTTTCAACCAGTGGAGACCATCATGCAGGATCGCAGAGCCGTCACCAGCGTGCCGATCAACGAACTGTCTGCGCGGCGCTGGAGCCCGCGTGCGTTTGATGCGACGAAAAGCGTCACCAAGGCGCAAATGACGGCATTGATCGAGGCTGCGCGCTGGGCGCCGTCGTGTTTCGGCGCCGAGCCCTGGCGCTTTCTGTTGTGGAATCGTGCCGATGATGCGGCGGGCTGGCAGCGGGCCTTCGACTGCCTGTCGGAGAACAACCGCAAGTGGTGCAAAAACGTGCCGCTGCTGTTGATGGCATGCGCCGGCTCGGCCTTTGAACATAACGGGCAGCCCAACCGCTGGGCGCAGTACGACACCGGCATGGCCGCGCTGTCATTGACGCTGGAAGCGGTGGCGCAGGGGCTGGCCGCGCATCAGATGGGCGGATTTGATATTGCCAAATCACGCGCGGCGTTTGCGATTTCCGACGATTTCATGCCGATGGCGATGATCGCCGTGGGGTATCAGGCGGCGCCCGAAACGCTGGAGGACGAGGATACGCGGCAGAAGGAACTGAAGGCTCGCTCCCGGAAACCGCTGGCCGAACGTTTTTACAGCGGAAGCTGGGGCCGGGCCGCAGGCTGAAGGGGTCAGGCGGCGGTTGCGGTCTGGCGCGGCGCGAGCGTTCCTGATGCAACTGCCCCCGGCGCCTCGCTGTTGGGGAAGTTGAATTCGAGCAGTGTGCCCACCGGATCGCGCATGAAAATCTGGTAACCGGCGTCCGCCACGTTCTGCTGTTCATATGGGATGTTCATGCGGTCCAGCCTGGCCTGGAATTCCGCGGCGCCGTGGCTTTCGAATGCAATGTGGTCCACGCTGCCATGGTGTTTTTCCTGGAGGAATCCTTCGGCGCAGCGCGCGCTGACATGCACCAGAGGATGATTGTCCAGATAAAGCCAGATGCCTGCATTGGGAAAATTCGGCCGCGGGCCCTTATGCAATCCGAGGACTTCGCCGTAAAACTTTTCAATGGCATCGAGATCGCCGGGCGCGCAGCGGATGTTGAGGTGGTGGATGCGATCGATTTTCATCAGCGGTCTCCGGGAGTCGTGCTTGGCGTCTGAATTTTAGTGTAAGTTATTGTTTTTATTGAATTTTTTATTCGATCCATACTGCCCATGGTTCTACTTTAACGCCCCGCGCGCAGGCAGGCAATGCGCCGCCGTCCGCGTTGTGCAAACTAGTGCAGCCCCTTAACATGGTGCTGAGCAGCCGCCATGCGCGCGCAGTACGTGCATGGTGAATCCGGTCCACGTATACACAACAATTAAAAGGGCAGCCGCCCGGTTCGCAATGGAGAGGAAACCGCATGAAATCTTTGACAAAGCTGGTCGCGCTGTTGGCGGCGTTGGTCGTGACCGCCGCCGCAGCCCAGAAGTTTCCCGAGCGTCCGATTCGCATGATCGTGCCGTTGCCGCCGGGGTCGGCCAGTGATTTCCTGTCGCGCACGCTGGGCGTGCCGCTGACGGAGCTCTACGGCCAGCAGGTCGTGGTCGATAACCGGCCCGGCGCCGGCGGATTGATCGGCAGCAGCATACTGTCCAAGGCGACGCCCGACGGTTACACCTACGCCATGGTCGCGCCGCCGCATACCGTCGCCGCGCTGCTGCAGAAAAATCCGCCCTACCATCCGGTTCGCGATTTCACGATGGTCACCGAAGTCGCCTCGATACCGAATATTCTTGCGGTGACTCCCGGGTTGCCGGCGAAAAACGTCAGGGAGCTGGTGGCCTTGCTGCAGAAGGATCCGGCCAAGTACAACTACGCCTCACTGGGCACCGGCACGCTGGCGCACATCGCCGGCGAAATATTCAATCAGGCCGCGGGCGTGCGCACCGTGCATATTCCGTTCAAGGTGGTGCCTGATGTATTCGCCGAAACGATTGCCGGGCGCGTGCATTACCTGGTATTCACGGTGCCGACGCTGTCGCCGATGGTGCGCGACGGACGGCTGCGGCCGCTGGCGGTGACCTCGGCCAGGCGCAATCCGGCGTTCCCGAACATTCCGTCGATCGTTGAGGAAGGACTGCCTGCAGCGCAATCCGCCGGCTGGTTCGGCATCGTCGGTCCGGCCGGTGTGCCGAAAAGAATCGTCGCGCAACTGGCGGCGGACGTGAAAAAAATCATTGCCCAGCCGCGCATCCGCGAGGCGTTCGAGAAGCAAGGCGCTGAGGCGGCGCTGGATTCAGGGCCGGAGGCATACGACAAGCTGATGAAGTCGGAATACGAACGCTACGTCAAGCTGGTGAAGGACGTGGGGATGCAGATCCAGTGATGAGCGAGGAGTGATGATTGCGGAGCGAAATTCTTCTCTGGGGTTGACGTTCCGCTCATCATTCTGCACTCATCACTCATAGTTGCAGTCCCGTCCATCCGCCGCCCAGCGCCTTCACCACATCGGCAATGGCGGCGCGTTGCGCGCGCAGCGCGTCGGCACGGTTGAGTTCGGCGCTGAGCAGATTGCGCTCCGCATCCAGCACTTCAAGCTGGCTGGTCAGGCCGTTGTCATAACGGATGCGCGCCATGCGCAGTGTTTCGCCGAGGGCCGCGGCGCGCGCATTTTCCGCATCAAACACTTCGCGCGCCTTGGTCTGCGCCACCAGCGCATCGTGGGTTTCACGGAATGCCGTCTGCAGGGTTTTCTGGTACTGCGCCAGTGCCTGCCGCTGGCGCGCCTGCACCGCCTCGATTTCACCGAACAGCCGTCCCCCCTGGAAAATCGGCTGCGCCAGCGCAAAACCCAGATTCCAGATCTGCGCCGGTCCCGAAAACAGGTTGGACAGCGCCGCGCTTTCGCTGCCCAGGTATCCGCTGAGACCGATGCGCGGGAACAGCGATGCGCGGGCGGCGCCGATGCGGGCGTTGGCGGCGATCAGCTGCTGCTCGGCGCTGACCACGTCGGGACGCCGCAACAGCAGGGACGAAGGCAGCTCAGCCGGGATCACCGGCATGGCGGGCTGGCCGGACTCGGCGCTGCGGGCGACGTTTTCATCGATCAATGCGCGCGGGCTGCGGCCGAGCAGCACCCCCAGCGCCAGTTCTTCGCCGGTACGGCGGCGTTCAAGCGCCGGCAACTGCGCCTGTGCCGCGGCGACTTCGGCCTCGAGCTGGCGCAGCACAAAATCATTGATCAGTCCGGCGCCGGCGCGGACCCGCTGCAGGCGCAGATTGTCCTGGCGCAGCGCCAGCGACTTGCGCGTTGCGGCGATCTGCGCATCATAGGCCACCAGCGCGTAATAGGACTGGGTCACCTGGGCGGTCAGCGCGATGCGCACGGTTTCGCGCGCGGCGCTGGTCGCCAGCAGTTCGGCACGCGCGGCTTTCGCGCTGTCGCGCAGCCGGCCCCACAGGTCAAGTTCATAGGAAACATTGATCTGCGCCCGGTAATTGTTGTTTTCCGGCGCGCCGGGGAACCGTGTTGCGGTACTGCTGGAGCGTCGTGTACGGTCGCGCTGGAATGCGGCGTCGACCGCGGGGGCCAGTTCGGCATCGGCAATCCGCGCCAGTGCCCGCGCTTCGTCGAGACGTGCGGTGGCGAGCGCCAGATCCTGGTTGCCGGCGAGGGCTTCCGTGATCAGTCGTTCGAGCGTGGCATCGCCATAAACCGTCCACCAGCGTTCACCGGCCATGGCCTGCCCCTGTGCCGGCGCCGCGCTCCAGGCTTCCGGCAGTTCAGTCGCGGGGCGTTCGTAGTTCGGGCTGAGGCTGCAGCCACCCAGCAGTGCGGATGCTGCAACGATGGAAAACAGCGTTTGCTTATTCATGGTCATTGCCGGTTTCCTTGCTGGGCGGTGCGTGCCGTGGCGTACGGACCGAGCGCAGCGCCTGCTCGCGATGGTGCGCCACTTCGCTCTCGATTTCCGCGGTGGAGCGGCTGTCCGACAATTTGCGATCACTGATCAGCTTGTAGAACCACGGGATGAAGAAAATCGCGAGAAAAGTCGCAGCCAGCATGCCGCCCATCACACCGGTGCCTGCTGAATGCCGTGCGCCGGCGCCGGCGCCGCTGGAGATCACCAGCGGCACCACACCGAGGATGAAGGCGAGCGAGGTCATCAGGATCGGGCGGAAGCGCAGCCTTGCCGCTTCGATCGCGGCCGCCGAGGTGGACAGGCCCTCGTGCTTTTTCATCACCGCGAACTCGACGATCAGGATCGCGTTTTTCGCGGCGAGGCCGAGCAGCGTCACCAGGCCGATCTGGAAATAGACGTCATTGCTGAGACGGGCGATGCCGGCCAGAGGCGACAGCAGGCCCTGCAGCCACGGGATGCCCTGCGCCAGGTAATAGGGCATCGGCAGCAGGTTGTTGATGAAAATCGCCGCCAGTGCGCCGAAGGTGCCGAAGGGCAGCGCCAGCATCACCGCCAGCGGCAGCGACCAGCGGTCGTACTGCGCGGCCAGAATCAGGAACACCATCAGCGCTGCGAGTCCCAGCGCGATGATCGAGGTGCCGCCGGAGCGTTTTTCCTGGAAGGAGGCGCCGCCCCAGTCGAAGGTGAAGTCGGCGGGCAGCGTCGCCTTCGCGATGCGTTCCATGCCGGCGATGGCCTCTCCCGAGCTGTAACCGGGTTTCGCCGAACCGAAGATCTTGACCGCGGGCAGGTTGTTGAAGCGATCCAGCGAGTCCGGACCCGAGGAGTAGTTCACCTTGGCCAGGGCGGAAAGCGGCACCATCGCGCCGCGTTCCGAGCGCACATAGATCGCGCCGACGTCATCGGGACGTTTGCGGTATGCCGGTTCGGCCGACATCAGCACCTGCCAGGTGCGGCCGAATTTGTTGAAGTCATTGACGTAGGCGGTGCCCAGTGTGGAGGCAAGCGCGCCGTAGACCTCGTCGATCGGCACCCCCAGTGTCTTGGCTTTTTCGCGGTCGGTTTCGACGTAGAGCTGGGGCACATTGGCGCGCCACAGCGTGTTGACCTGGCCGAACATGGGGTCCTTGGCGACGGCAGCCAGCAGCAGCTGCGTGGCTTCGGCCAGTTTTTGCGGACCGCCTTCGCCGCGATTCTGGATATAGAACTCAAAGCCGCCGGCGTTGCCCAGGCCGAAAATCGGCGGCGGACCGAAGGCCAGCGCCAGTCCCTCCTTGATGTGGGCGGTTTTCATGAAAAACTCGCCGACCAGCTGCCCCGTGGAGACCGTGCGCTCGTCCCAGTGTTTCTGGGTGACGAAAATGGTTGCCGCGCTGTTGCGGAAGCCGCCGCCGAGGAAATCAAGGCCGGTGAAGGCGATCGCCGTTTCGTTGGCCGGATTCGACTTGATGATTTCGACCACCTCGTTGACCACCTTGTCGGTGCGCTCAAGGGTTGCGCCGTCGGGCAGGAACACCGCCGCGATGTAGTAACCCTGGTCTTCGTCCGGCACCAGTGAGCCCGGTGTGGCGCGCCACAGGCCGAAGGTCAGCGCGACCATGCCGGCGAACAGCAGAACCGCAATCAGGCCGCGGCGCAGCATCCAGGTCACGCCGTCGACATAACGCCCGGTCATGCGGCTGAACCAGTCGTTGAACCAGGAGAAGAAGCGCCCGGGTTTGTTGTGCTGGCGTTTCAGGATCAGCACGCACAGCGAGGGCGTCAAGGTCAGCGCGACGATGCCCGAGATCACCACCGCGATCGAGATCGTCACCGCGAACTGGCGGTAGAGTTCGCCGGTCAGGCCGCCGAGGAAGGCGATCGGAACGAATACCGCGCACAGCGTCAGCACGATGGCGATGATCGGGCTGGTGACTTCCTTCATGGCCTTGATCGCCGCCTCGCGTGCCTGCAGGTGTTCCTCGTGCATGATGCGTTCGACGTTTTCCAGCACCACGATGGCATCATCGACGACAATACCGATGGCGAGCACCATGCCGAACAGAGTCAGCGTGTTGATCGAATAGCCGAGCAGCAGCAGGCCGGCGAAGGTGCCGATCAGCGATACCGGAACCGCGGCGAAAGGAATCAGCGTCGCCCGCCAGTTCTGCAGGAACAGGAACACCACCAGGAACACCAGCGCCATGGCTTCGAGCAGGGTGTACACCACCTCGCGGATCGAGACCTGGACGAAACGCGTGGTGTCGTACACCACGTTGTGGGTAAAGCCCGGCGGATAAGCCTGGGCCAGCGGCTCCATGGCGGCCTTGACGCGATCGGCGGTGGCCAGCGCATTGGCGTTGGGCTGCAGGAAAATGCCGACCAGGGTCGCGGTTTTGCCATTAACGCGGCCGATGAAATCGTAATCCTTGGAGCCCAGTTCGACGCGCGCCACATCCTTCAGCCGCAGCAGCGTGCCGTCGGGGTTGGCGCGGACGACGATATTCTCGAACTCGGCAGGTTCCGACAGCCGGCCCTTGGTGGTGATCGTGTAGACCAGTTCCTGCGGTCCGCCGGTCGGCGACTGGCCGATCTTGCCGGCGGCAAATTGCGCGTTCTGCTCATTCAGTGCGCGCGTCAGGTCGCCAGGCGTCAGCTTCAATTGCGCCAGACGGTCGGGGCGCGTCCAGATGCGCATCGCGTAATCCTTGGCGCCGAAGATCTGCACATTGGTGGTGCCCGGGATGCGTTTCAGTACGTCGAGCACATTCAGCGTGACGTAGTTGGAGATGAACAGGTCGTCGCGGCTGCCGTCGGGTGAACTGAAGGCGATCACCTGCAGGAACGACGACGAACCTTTCTCGACGCTGACGCCCTGGCGCCGGACTTCCAGCGGCAGGCGCGGCTCTGCCTGCTTGACCCGGTTGTTGACGTTGAGCGCCGCCTTGTCGACGTCGGTGCCGATGTCGAAGGTGACCTGGATTTCCAGCACGCCGTTTGAGGTCGAGTTCGAGCTCATATAGAGCATGTTCTCGACGCCGGTGATCTGGTTTTCCAGAGGTGCCGCGACGGTCTGCTCGATCACCTGGGCCGAAGCGCCCGGGTAAACCGCGCGCACGGTGACGACCGGCGGGGCGATTTCCGGATATTGCGCAATCGGCAGCACGCGTATCGCGGCAAGACCGGCGAGTACGATGAAGATGGATACGACCACCGCGAAAATCGGGCGGTCTATGAAAAAGCGTGACATGGTTGGCGGTCCGTCCGATTCAGGATTTCACGGCCGGCTTGGCCGCGGGTTTTTCTTTGGACTGGTCGTCTGCCGGTTTCTTGCCGTTCGTCGCCGCTGCCGCAGGTTCGGTCACGTTGACCGGCGCGCCGGGGCCGATTTTCAGCACGCCATCGACGATCACGCGCTCGCCGGGTTTGAGGCCGCTGTTGATCACCCAGCCGTCGGTAACCCAGGCGCCGACTTCCACGGGGCGCGGTTCGGCTTTGGATTCGGCATTGACCACATAGACGAATTTTCCGGTCGGTCCCTCGAGCACCGCGCGCTGCGGGATGACAATGGCCGCCGGCCGCGTGGCGCCGGAGAGCGCGATGCGCACGAACTCTCCTGCGCGCAGCTGGTTGGCGGGATTGGGAAACTCGGCGCGCGATTCGCTGGTGCCGGTCTGGGTGTTGACCCGTACATCACTGAAATTGACCGCACCGCCGCGCGCATAGACCTGACCGTCGCCGAGCTTCAGCGTGGCCTTGAGTTTGCCGTCGGCAGGCAGCTTGACGCGGCCGGTCTCGACGTCGCGCCGCAGTGCCAGGTGGTCGCGATCGGAGACGCCGAAAATCACGTACATCGGATCGGTCTGGGTGACTGTCGTCAGCAGTACGCCGGGACCGGACACCAGCGTGCCCTCGGATACCGCGGCACGGCTGGCAACACCGGTGATGGGCGATTCGACGCGGGTCCATTCCAGATTGAGTTTGGCTTCGTTCAGCCGCGCCCGCACGCTTTCAACCTGGGCTGCGGCGATACGTTCACTGGAAGTGGCGTCATCCAGTTCTTTCTGGCTGACCGCTTTGGCTTCATACACCGGTTTCAGCCGCGCCAGCTCGCGCTGCGCCTGCTGCAGCTGGGCCTCGGCGACGCCAAGGTCGGCCTGGGCGCGGGCCTGGGCGAGCTGGAAGGGCGCGGGGTCGATGCTGAACAGCGATTCACCCTGGCGCACCGTGCCGCCTTCGCGGTAATTGCGTTTGAGCAGGATGCCGCTGACCCGGGCGCGGACTTCAACTTCGCGGTAACCCGCGGTCTGCGCGGTGTACTCCAGTGTGAGCGGCACATCGCGCGCCTCGGTGGTGATGACGGAGACGGGGGCGGGCGGAAAAGCGGGCGGGCCACCGGCCGGTCCGCAGGCTGCGATCAGCAACAGCGAGGCCGCAGCGGCCGCACGGCGCAGCGCAGGACGCAAACGGGAGGGGCGATGGACGATCATGTTGTTGTTCCCTGAAGTGGCCGGGCGGGGCCCCCAAGGGGACTTCCTTCGGGACGGGCCGGCGGCATGTGTACGGATACGAACGTAGTTTACATACAACCATGAATGTATGTAAAGTGCGGTTTTATGACAACACCCGGCATGGGCCGGAAAGCACCGGCAGGCAAAGATTTACCTGCGGGTGTTATTGGAGGATCGTGGCCAGACGCACCAAAGATGAAGCGGTGGAAACCCGCAACCAGATTCTTGACGCGGCGGAGCGGGTATTCAGCGAACGCGGCGTGTCACGCACCTCGCTCGCCGATATTGCCGAGGCGGCATCGGTGACGCGCGGCGCGATCTACTGGCACTTCAAGGACAAGGCCGACCTGTTCTGCGAAATGGTGGCGCGCGTGACCATGCCGATGGAGGATGCGCCGTGCCGGATCAATCCTGCGCTGGAAGCCGATCCCCTGGCCGGCGTGCGCGCGATGCTCACCGGCATCCTGCAGCGCACTTCCGGGGACGTGCAGGCGCGGCGGGTATTTCACATCGTGTTCCACAAGTGCGAATACGTCGACGAAATGGAACCGGTGCGGAAACGTTTCAGCGAAATGCAGGCGGGCTGCCTGTCACGGCTGGAGCAGGGACTGAAGCAGGCGCAGAAGCTTGGGCAACTCCCGCCTGGCCTTGATGTGCACCGGGCGGCGCTGGGCCTGCATGCATTGGTCGACGGCCTGATCAGCAACTGGGCGATGGATCCCGAAACCATGCCGCCGGAAAGTGACGCCGGCCGGGTCATCGACGTGTTTCTCGACGGCATCCTGCATGCGCCGCCGCGAACGGCGCTGAAACCGGCCCGCCGCGCGCACAAAACGCCGCGCGGCAAGGCGGCGAAACCCGCGTCGCGCCGGCGTCGCGCCTGATTTTTTTACTGTTTCAGGATTGCCACGGCGCCGCGCTGCTCGCGTTAATCCCGTAGCGGGTTACCGCTGTCGCCACAATATCGCGGCTGATGGCGCCGTCATCCGCCAGCGCAGCCAGCGCCGCAACCGCAATATGGTGACGGTCCATTTCAAAAAAACGCCGCAGGTTCTCGCGGCTGTCGCTGCGGCCGTAACCGTCGGTGCCCAGCGCGACATAACGCTGTGGCACCCAGGCGCGGATCAGGTCGGGCACGGCGCTGACATGGTCGGATGCGGCAATCACCGGCCCGGTGTGTTGGGCAAGTAAACCTTCGACGTGGGATACGCGCGGCGCTGCGGCCGGATTGAGGCGGTTGTGTCGCGAGCAGGCCATGCCGTCGCGGCGCAGTTCGCTCCAGCTGGTGACGCTCCACACATTGGCGGCAATGTTGAAATCGTTTTTCAGCAGTTCGGCGGCGGCAATCGATTCGCGCAGGATGGTGCCGCTGCCCAGCAATTGCACGGTCGCATCCGGTTTCCACTGCAGCAGGTACATGCCCTTGAGAATGCCATCGCGTGCATCCACGGGCATCGCCGGCTGCACATAGTTTTCGTTCATCACGGTGATGTAATAAAAAACATCCTCCTGTGCATCCAGCATGCGCCGCGCGCCGTCCTGGATGATGGTGGCCAGTTCATAACCGTAGGCCGGATCCCAGGCGCGGCAGTTGGGCACTGTGGAGGCGATGAGGTGAGATGAGCCGTCCTGGTGCTGCAGGCCTTCGCCGGACAAAGTGGTGCGGCCGGCGGTGGCGCCGATCAGGAAGCCGCGCGAACGGCAGTCCCCCGCCTGCCAGATCAGGTCGCCGACGCGCTGGAAGCCGAACATCGAATAAAAAATATAGAAGGGCAGCATCGGCGTGCCGTGCACGCTGTAGCTGGTGGCCGCAGCGATCCATGACGACATCGCGCCGGCTTCGTTGATGCCTTCCTCGAGAATCTGCCCGTCCTGCGCTTCCTTGTAATAGAGCAGCTCGTCGCGGTCTTCCGGTTCATAAAGCTGGCCGAAGGGCGAATAAATCGCCACCTGGCGGAACAGCGACTGCATGCCGAAGGTGCGCGCCTCGTCGGCGACGATGGGCACGATGTGTTTGCCGATGGCGGGATCCTTCAGCATCTGCGCCAGCATTTTGACAAAACTCATGGTCGTCGATTCTTCGCGTCCGCTCGAACCTTCGGTAATGCGGGCATAGGCTTCAGGTGCCGGCACCGCGAGTTTCGGCGCAGTGGTCACCCGCGCCGGCAGGTAACCGCCGAGTGCCGCACGGCGCGCGTGCAGATAACGCATCTCCGGGCTGTCATCGGCGGGCTTCCAGAATTTCAGCGCCTTGACGTCGGCATCGGGGATCGGCAGCGCGAAGCGGTCGCGGAAGGCGAGCAGCGCATCGTCTTCCATCTTTTTTTGCTGGTGCGCACCCATCTTGCCCTGGCCCCAGTGGCCCATGCCGTAACCCTTCTTGGTCTGCGCCAGGATCACCGTCGGCCGGCCGCGGTGGTTGATCGCCGACTGATAGGCGGCGTGGATTTTTACCGGGTCGTGGCCGCCGCGGCGCAGACGGTCGATGTCGTCGTCGGACAGATGCGACACCAGCGCCTGCAGTTCCGGATCCTTGTTGAAAAAGTGCTCGCGGTTGAAGCGGCCATCGGTGGCGGCGTATTTCTGGAATTCGCCGTCGACGGTTTCATGCAGGCGTTTGAGGATCACGTGCTCGGTGTCGCGCGCGAACAGCGGATCCCATTCCGAGCCCCACAGCAATTTCGTCACATGCCAGCCGGCGCCGGAAAACAATCCCTCGAGTTCCTGGATCAGCGAACCGTTGCCGCGCACCGGGCCGTCGAGGCGCTGCAGATTGCAGTTGACGACAAAGATCAGATTGTCGAGGCCTTCGCGCGCCGCCAGCGAAAGTCCGGCGAGGGATTCCGGTTCGTCCATCTCGCCGTCGCCGATGAAGGCCCAGACCTTGCGCCCCGCCGTTTTCTGGATGCCGCGGTGTTCGAGGTAGCGCATGAAACGCGCCTGGTAGATCGCATTGACCGGGCCGAGGCCCATCGAGGCATTGGGAAACTGCCAGAAATCCGGCATCAGGTAGGGATGGCAGTACGATGACAGTCCCGTCCCCGGCCCGCCGGTTTCACGGCGGTAGTTGTTGAGTTGGTCTTCAGTGAGCCGGCCTTCGAGCCAGGCGCGGGCGTAGATGCCGGGCGATGCATGGGGCTGGAAAAATACCGCGTCGCCGTTTTGTCCGGCGCGGAAAAAATGATTGAAGCCGACTTCGAACAGATCGGCGATCGAGGCATAGGTCGCGATATGTCCGCCGAGTTCGGCGCTGCCACGGTTGGCGCGCACCACCATCGCGAGTGCATTCCAGCGCACCAGGGCTGACACTCGGGCCTCAATCTCGAGGTTGCCGGGAAACTGCGGCTGCTCGGCGAGATCGATGGAGTTGCAGTAGGGGGTGTTCAGCACCGGCGGCATCGGCACCCGTTTTGCGCGCGCTTCATCGAGCAGCTTGCGCAGCAGGTAGGTCGCACGTTCGCGGCCGCCGGATTCGATCAGCGAATTGAAGGCGTCCAGCCATTCGCGGGTTTCGACCGGATCGGGATCGGCGGGCATCACGCGCCAGAACGCGGCAGCCAATTCGGACAAATTAGCGGATAAATCGGTCATCGGGCTTCCTCCGCGCGCGGGCTCGCACGCATGCCCGGATGTTACGTGGAAGGCGGTGGAACAGGGTTTCGTATCTTATTGTTTTTATGGATTAAATAAGCATATAATGCCGCTTATTAAACAATTTAAGGCATAAAATGCCAAAAACGCAGCATAGTTCAATTAGTCTCGACGCGACAGACTGGAAAATCCTTGCCCGGCTGCAGCAGGACGCGCGGCTGTCCAACGTCGAACTGGCGCGTGCGGTGAACCTGTCGCCCTCACCCTGCCTGGCGCGTGTGCGGCGGCTGGAAGAAGGTGGGCTGATCAGCCGTTATGTGACGCTGCTCGACGCGCTGGCCCTGGGGCTGACGGTGTCGGTGTTCATCCAGGTGCGGCTGGAGCGGCAGGTGGAAAAGGCGCTGGAGCTTTTTGAGCGCGCGATAGCCGAACGGCCCGAGGTCATGGAGTGTTACCTGATGACCGGCGACTCGGACTACATGCTGCGGGTGATGGTCGCCGACGTGCAGGCGCTGGAGCGTTTCATCGTCGATTTTCTGGCGAAGATACCCGGCGTCGGCAACCTGAAATCGAGCTTTGCGCTGAAGCAGGTCAAATACAAGACGGCCTTGCCCTTGCCGGGTGCAGTTCCGGCGGTAACGACGTCACGAAAAAAACGGCCCTGAACAGGGCCGTGGTGATTAACGCCGTTTGATGAAAGCCGGACGCGCACCTGGCGGCGGACCGGCGCGTTCATCCTTGTGGCGGAAGCTGATGCGGCCCTTGTTGAGATCGTAGGGCGAAATCTCGATGGTGACCTTGTCGCCGGCGAGGATGCGGATGCGATGTTTGCGGATTTTTCCCGATGCGTAGGCGGTGATGGCGTGCCCGTTCTCCAGCTTGACGCGGAACATCGTGTTGGGCAGCACCTCGTCGATGACGCCCTCGTATTCGACCATATCTTCTTTGGACATTGGCAAATTTCCTGTAGAGGGTGAGTCAATCAGCGCGACGCAAAAGCGTCGCGCCGGCGGGTGAGCAAATGATCAAACGGCTGCCAGGTTGATGGCGGATGAGCGGCCGTCCTGGCCCTTTTCGATGTCGAAAGACACCTGCTGGTTTTCAGTCAGGGTTTTCATGCCGGCGCGTTCGACGGCCGAAATGTGCACGAATACGTCCTTCGACTGGTCCTGCGGCTGAATGAAACCGAAACCCTTGGTGGCATTAAAAAATTTTACGGTGCCGATGGTGGCCATGTTTGCTTCTCCGGAAATGGGCCGCGTCTGAAATTGGACGCGGTATCAATGACGTGTGGAGAAGACCAGACAGAAGCATCCGAACGAGAATCGTCCAAACGGACACGAAGAGTAGACTGACATCCAACCGCCGGCGCGGAGTATGGGCGGACAGGCCTGTATTTGCAAGGAATATTCCGCAATGACCGGGGATCAGCGGGATGTTCCTTGACCCGTTTGTTTCAGCGCGCCATGCCGGCGCGCGCGCCGTAAAGGCGAATGCGCCCGATGCCGGTCAGCGCGGCGGAATCCTCGAGGCCAGGGGTTTGACGGCGTAGTCAGGGACAAACCGGCAGTCCGATGGCGTCGCGGCGCGCAGCGCCCGGCAACGGGCGGCAATGCCGGCCGGCGTGGGTTTCTCGTTCTTGTCGACCCAGTTCAGTAAGGCCTCAAACAGGGGCGGGTACATCGCGTCGCCCCAGTAGCTGTGCTGATCCGAGTCGACGAAGGTTTGTACCAGGCGCGAACCGTTGCCGGCCACCGCCATGCGTCTGCGCAGGGTGTCACTGCCTTCAACGAAGACGGTCGAGTCGCCGATGCCGTGGCTTGCCAGCACCGGCATCCCGAAACGTCCGCTGTGGTCGACGTCGGCCGCAAACCGGGCCGCCGCCCCGGGGTCGGCGCGATAACGTCTGACGCCGGCGTTCAGGGCGGCATCGTCGTCCGATCCCGCATAAGTTACGCCCTCGTTGCCGAAGGGGCTGGCGCCGGTGCGGCTGATCACGTCGCGCAGCGTAAAAGTGCCCCATTGCAGGTGGCCGATGATTGCATTGTCGGGAATGCGCACGACATCGACGATAGTGCGCACGCGACGTGCCTGTTCGGGTGTGCGCTGCGCGGCCGGTTTGTTCACGCCGAGGCAGTCGTTGACGCGCGCAGCAAGATCGGCATTGTTCAGTTTGCCGTCGGCGGGCAGGCCCATCCACAGCGGGTATTGCGTTTCATCGGGTCGCGGATGGTTGTTGCAAAGATATTGATAGATCACCCGCAGGTCGAGCCGGAAATCGTAAGTGGCCGGGCCGGCGACGACACCACTGGTCAGCAGCATGCCGTCCCAGGATTTCGGGAACAGTTCGGCTGCCCTGGTGGCGACCATCGCCCCCCAGGACTGTCCGTGCAGCAGCGTGCGCCGCGGTTTGGCGACATGGTCGATGAAAATGCGGCGCACGCGGTCCGTGTCTTCCGCCGCGGTAGTGACGGCAAAACCACCCTGGCGAAACACCGAACCCGCCCAGGCATGGCCCTGACTCACCGTGATCGCCCAGCGCTTGATGTCCTCGTTGGCGCGCGAGGCCCTGGGTTCGCCGAGCGCCGGCCCGCCATGGGCATGGACGACGAGCACGCCGCTCCATTGGGCGGGCATCACGATCAGGTAATGGGTCTTTGCTGAATCCTGTCCGCGCAGGCAGCGCGCGCCGGCCGGCACGCCATCCGGGCAGGCCGCGGCCTGCGGTGCGGCCTCGGGTGGGTGTGATGGCGTGGTCGCACAGCCGGCCAGCAAGGCGAACACAGCGCTCAGCAACAGAGTTGATCGTATCGTCGTTTTCATGGCGGCCTTGGCGGAGTTCAGTAGACAGTCGGCGCAGTGTGAAGGTCCGGGTTGATTTAGCGGATATCCAGTTTGAGTTCCTGTATCAATTTACCCCATCGCGCCATGCCGTCGCCGATCAGTTTTGCAACCTCTTCGGGCGACGATGTCTGCGGTTCAAAACCGGCATTTCGCAGGCGGTCGCTTGCCGCGGGATCCTTGAGGATGGCCGTCACTTCCTTGTTCAGTCGGCTGATGATCGCTTTCGGCGTCTTTGCCGGCGCCAGCATCGCCGTCCACTGGTAAACATCAAAACCCTTGAGGCCCGATTCGTCTAGCGTCGGGATGTCGGGCAAGGCTGTCGAGCGTTTTTTTGAGGTAACGGCGAGTATGCGCACACGCCCGGTTTTGGTCTGGGGGATGACCGTCGATGAGCCCAGCACCGCGGCGGGCACCTGTCCGCCGGACAGATCAACAATCGCCTGGCCACCGCCTTTATACGGGATATGCACCATGTCGATTCCCGTCATGTTTTTGATCAGTTCGCCGGAGAGGTGCTGCGAGGTGCCGGTGCCCGAAGTGCCGAAGGACAGCGACCGGGTCTTGGCGAGGGCGATGAATTCCTTGACGCTTTTTGCCGGCACCGTGGCATGCACCGCGAGCACCAGGGGTTGCGTCGACATCAGCGAGATCGGCACAAAACTGGTGCGCGGATCGAATTTCAGGTTCTTGTAGGCGGACGGCAGCAGGGTCAGAGAGTCCGCGGCGGTAATCAGCGTGTAACCGTCGGGGTTCGCCTCGGCCACTCCGGTGAAGGCGATGGTGCCGGTGGCGCCGGGCCGGTTGTCGACGACCATCTGCTGGCCCAGTTTCGGGGTCAGCTGTTCGGCGACGATGCGCGACACCAGGTCGGTGGCGCCGCCCGGCACATAGGGGACGACCAGGCGCACCGGGCGTGTCGGCCAGGTCTGGGCCTGGGCCGGCGCGGGGAGGAGTGTGGCCAGCACGGCGACAGTCAGTGCCGCCGGGTGGGGCAGCCTGTGGATGGAGATCATGTCTGTTCCTTTCGGGGATGAGGTTTTGCCAAACCGGAAATTTAGAAGTAGCATAAGCAACTACTATGCCATTGTCCACTGCCAAAGTCGTCAACCCCCGGCGTACTGCGCCGCCGCTGGCAGCCGCGCTGCGCGAGCTTGGATTTACCGATTACGAGGCCCGGGCCTATGCCGCGCTGGCGAGCCGGCAGCCGGCGACCGCCTACGAAATCGCCAAGGTGTCCGGGCTGCCGCGGGCCAATGTCTATGCCGCATTGCGCAACCTCGAAACCCGCGGTGCGATCCAGCCGGTGACCGAAAGCCCGGTGCGTTATGTGCCGGTGGATCCGGAGCAGTTTTTCCGCCGCATCCAGCGTGCCACGGCGAACCTGTGCGATGACGTGGTGCGGGCGATGCAACGCAGTGCAAAAGCGGAAGAAAGTGCCTATGTGTGGATAATCCGCGGCGCAACCGAGGTGCATGCCAAGCTGATGGCGATGATCGAGGGTGCGTGTGAACACATCTGGCTGAAGGGCCCGGTTGCGCTGATCGAACCGTATGCCGGGGTGCTGGCGGCCGCTGCGCGCCGCGGCGTGGTGGTCCGGCTGATCGTATTCGGCAAAACCGTCGCCGGACTGAAGCCGCATAAAAACATCCAGCTGGTGCTGCATGAGGGCGACGGCAAACCGCACGGCCCGCCCTCGGACCGGATGCTGACGGCGACGGTGGACAGTTCCGGCATGCTGATTGCATCGTATGCGGGCAATGCCAAGGCGTCCTATGCGCGCGACTATTCGATTGTGTACGTGATCGAAACCCTGCTGCTGCACGAAATCTATCTGGCGGAAATTCACGCCGCCTTTGGCACACAACTGGATGCGCGTTTTGGCGCCCAGCTCGGCAAGCTGCGCCGCAAATACCGCCCCGGCGGCCGCGGGCGTCCGGTGCTCGAGGGTGACGAACCCGCGATCACTTGACCATAATCAGGCAAGCTGCAAAACAACAGGAGATTCTGCAATGGCTGAACCACGTTCAACACGGCCACCCAACATCGTGCTGATCCTCGCCGACAACCTGGGCTGGGGCGAGTTGGGTTGTTATGGCGGCGGCATGCTGCGCGGTGCGCCGACGCCGCGCATCGACGCGCTGGCGGCGGAAGGCCTGCGTCTGCTCAATTTCAACGTCGAAAGCGACTGCGTGCCGACACGCTCGGCGCTGATGACCGGGCGGCACCCGATCCGCACCGGCGCGCTGCAGTCGGTGCCGGCCGGGCTGCCGCAGGGCATCATTCCCTGGGAAATCACGCTGGCGCAGTTGCTTAAAGCACAGGGCTACGCCACCGCGATCCACGGCAAATGGCATCTGGGCGACCGGCCGGGACGTTTCCCGACGGACCGCGGTTTTGACGAGTGGTACGGCATTCCGCGCACCACCAACGAGAGCATGTTCACCAGCGCCGCTGGTTATGACCCCAAGGTCACGCCGCTGCCGTATGTACTGGAGGCCAAAGCCGGCGAAATTCCGCGGGATGTCGCGCTGTACGATCTCGACATGCGCCGCCGCATCGACGGCGAACTGGTTGCCCGCGCGCAGGATTTCATCACCCGCCAGAGCCGGGCAGGCAAACCGTTTTTCTCCTATGTGCCGCTGACGCAGCTGCACTATCCGACGATTCCGCATATGGATTTTTCCGGCAAAAGCGGCGCCGGCGATTTTGCCGATGCGATGGTGGAAATGGATCACCGCGTCGGCCAGCTGGTCGATACCGTGGCGCAACTCGGCATCGCGGACAACACGCTGTTCATTTTCGCCAGCGACAACGGCCCGGAATTCCGCCGGCCGTGGCGGGGTTCGGCCGGGATGTGGCAAGGGACTTATCACACCGCGATGGAGGGCGGCCTGCGCGCGCCTTGCATGCTGCGCTGGCCCGGGCGCATTCCGGCGGGCGGCGTGTCGAATGAAATCGTGCAGGTGACCGATCTCTACACCACGCTGGCCGGCGTTGCCGGCGCAACCCTGCCGGCCGATCGCCCGATCGACGGCCTCGACCAGCTGGATTTTTTCACCGGGAAAACTGCCAAATCGGCGCGCGAAGGCCTGCTGTTTTACATCAAGACCGAACTGCGTGCCGCCAAATGGCGCGACTGGAAACTGCACCTGGTATGGGAGCCGGAACCGAACGCCGGCGCCAACCATCTCGAATCACCGCTGCTGTTCAACCTGACCCAGGATCCGAAAGAGGAAACCGATGTCAACAGCCTGGCGAGCTGGGCGCGCACGCCGCTGCGGCACATGATCCACGAATTCCAGGAAGACCTGAAGCGCAATCCGCCGATTCCGCCCGGAGCGCCTGACAGCTACCGGCCGGCAGTCAACAAGAGTTGAAGCCGGATTCCGCCCTGCGTTCCGGCTGTCATGGACAAGCGCGGTTAGGCCGCGGGAATAGCGGGCGGCCGCCGGCTGTGCCTTGTCAGGGCGCAGGCTTTGGCCTAGTGTTTCGCCTCGCCTGTTTTCCATTTGAGGAGATCCCCATGAATGACATGCTGCGTGAAGACCTGCTGGCCCTGGTTTCCAACCGTACTGCGGTGTCGCGCCGCGAATTCGTCGCCGGCTCGCTGGCGGCAGGATTCGCTCTGGCCGTGCAGCCGGTATCCGCGCAAACCATGATTGTCACCGATACCGATGGCCTGACCGCGGGCGAAGTCAAAATTGCCACCGGCAGCGGCGACATTCCCGCCTATCGTGCGATGCCCGCCGGCGGCAAGGCCCTGGCCACCATCCTCGTCGTGCAGGAAATTTTCGGGGTGCATGAACACATCAAGGATGTCTGCCGGCGTTTCGCCAAGGCCGGTTATCTGGCGATTGCGCCGGAACTGTATTACCGCCAGGGCGACGTGTCGAAGCTGAAGGACAACAAGGAAATTTTCGCGATGGTGGTGAGCAAGGTGCCGGACGCGCAGGTGATGGGCGACCTCGACGCGGCGCTGGCCTGGGCGGTGAAAAACGGCGGCGACGGCAAACGCATCGGCATCACCGGTTTCTGCTGGGGCGGGCGCATCACCTGGCTCTATGCCGCGCACAACAAAAACGTCAAGGCCGGTGTCGCCTGGTACGGCCGCCTGGTGGGGGATGCCAGCGAGATGACGCCGAAACATCCGCTGGATCTGGTCGACCAGATCAACGCGCCGGTGCTCGGCCTCTACGGCGGTGCCGACGCCGGCATCCCGAACGACACGGTCGACAGGATGAATGCCGCGCTGAAGGAAAAAGGCAAGCCGTCGATGATCCACCTCTATCCCGATACGCCGCATGCCTTCCATGCCGATTACCGTCCGAGTTACCGCAAGGCGCAGGCGGAAGACGGCTGGAAACGCGCCACCGAGTGGTTCAGGAAACACGGGGTTTGATCCGCGTCTTGTCCGACAAAAACGGGGCCCGCGGGCCCCGTTTTTGTCGGCGCCGCCGGGTCAGCCCAGCGCGCGCATGACCAGCGATATGCCGCTCAGCACCAGCAGCCCGCCCATCACGCGGATCACCGTTTCCCGCGACAGATTGAGATGCAGGTGATGACCGGTCCACACCCCCAGCGCCATCACCGGCAGCAGCACGAGCGCGGCGACCAGCGCGGCCGGCGAATAAAGTCCGGCGACTATGAACAATACGATGCGCGCCACCGTGGTGAACATGAAAATCATCGGCATGGTGGCGCGGATCTGCGTCGGCGTGGCCTGGCGTCCGGCGAGGTAAAACACATAGATCGGGCCGCCGATGCCGAACATCGCCGAGGTGGCGCCGCCAAAAAAGCCGATCGGTGCGCCGCACCAGTGCGGCACCGGAAGGCCTTTGCCGCTTTTGACGACATAAGACACGCCGAAAAGCGCCACGAACACCCCGAGGCCGCCGAGCAGCAGTTCGGGGCTGACGCGCACCAGCAGGTAAACCCCGCCGAGTATGCCGAGGGCCATGAACGGCAGCAGCAGGGTGATTTCACGGCGCATCACGTCGGCGCGCAGGCGGATGCCCATGCTGAAGGCGCCGGCGCAATCGAGCAGCACGAAAAAAGGCACCACGAACTGCAGCGGAAACAGATGCGCCAGCAGCGGCACCGCGATCAGCGTCGACCCGAAACCGGAAACACCCATGACCACATAGGCCGCAAACACGATCAGCGGCGCGAAGATCAGGATGTGGGGCTGCAGTAGGTCGGTGATCGGCATCGCGTGGAGTATATAAGACCCAGCGCGGAGTGATGAGTGATGAATGAGGAGCGGAAAACCCCTGTCTGTCATTTGTCCGGGTTTTGATTCATCATTCATCACTCATCATTCATCACCGTCTTTCATGACTCAGCTGATCCTCATCCGCCACGGCGAAACCCTGTGGAATACCGAGCGCCGCATGCAGGGCCAGCTCGACAGCCCGCTGACCGCGCGCGGCGTGTGGCAGGCGTGCCGCTTGGGCGAAAGATTGAAGTCCCTGCCGTTTTCCGCGCTTTATTCCAGCGACCTGCCGCGCGCGAGGCAGACGGCGCAACACATCGCCGAGGCCACCGGCCACGTGATCATCGATGACGCGCGGCTGCGCGAACGCCATTTCGGCCTGTTCGAAGGTCTGACCCGCGCCGAGATGGAAAAACACGATGCGGAAATCTACACGCGCTTCATGTCGCGCGATCCGCACTATGCGGTGCCCGGCGGTGAAAGCCCGGCGGGATTTTTTGCGCGCTGCCGCGCGGCGCTGGAGGAACTCGCGGCGCGCCATGCCGGCGACACCATTGCGATCGTGACCCATGGCCTGGTGCTCGATGCCGCTTACCGCGCCGCCACCGGACTCGCGCTGGACGCGCAGCGTCCGGTGCCGCTGGTCAATGCCAGTCTCAACTGGTTTGATTGTGATGGCGGGCGCTGGAGCGCGGGGCGCTGGGGCGACGCCGATCATCTCGGCGACGGCGTCACCATTTTCGGCGACGGCACGGTGTAATCGTTGATAAATATGCCAATAAAAACAATAACTTATGAATTTTCTCACCGTCTGCTGCGCTGAATGTCGCCGCTAACGACCAGCGAACCGGTCATCGTCATCCACGGCCTGTGGGTGCCCGGCCTGGTCATGGGCCTGCTGACCAGGCGTATTGCGCAGGATGGTTTTGCCGCGCGCACCTATGCCTATCCCACGCTGCGGCTGACGCTGAGTGAAAACGCCGCACGCCTGGCGCAGTATTGCGCGAGCCTCGCTGCGCCGCGCGTGCATATCGTTGGCCACAGCATGGGCGGACTGGTGGCCTTGAAAATGCTCGAGATGAACCGGCAGATCCGTTGTGGCCGGCTGGTACTGGCCGGCACGCCCTACACCGGCAGTTTTGCCGGGCAGCGTCTTATGCGTTTTCCGGGCGGCAGGGCGCTGCTCGGCCGCAGCATTGCAGAGTGGCTCGATTCGCCGCGGCCGCTGCCGGATGGCGGCGTGGATATCGGCATCATCGCCGGCACGCGCGGTTACGGCCTGGGCCGTCTGATCGCGCCCGACCTGCCGCAGCCGCACGACGGGGTGGTTGCGCTGGCCGAAACCGAAATTCCCGGCGTGTCCCGACGCATCACATTGAATGTCGGCCACACCGAGATGCTGGTATCGCGCGAGGTGGCGCGGCAGTGCTGCGCATTCCTGCGCAGCGGGCAGTTCGCCTGATGCGCGCCCTGTTGACCGTGTTGCTGACACTGCTGCTCGCGGGCTGCGGCAATGTGTCCTATTACCTGCAGTCTGTCGGCGGCCAGCTCGAAATCTGGCAGCGCGAAAAACCGGTGGAAAACCTGCTGCAGGATCCCGAGCTGTCGCCGCTGCTGAAAACGCAGCTCGAACGCGCATTGCGCATCCGCGATTACGCCAGCCGTGAACTGGGGCTGCCCGACAACCGCAGTTATCGGTCCTATGCCGACCTCGCCCGGCCCTTCGTGGTGTGGAACGTGTTTGCCGCGGCGGAGTTTTCGACAGAGCCGCGGCAATGGTGTTTTGCCGTGGCCGGCTGCGTCGGTTACCGCGGTTATTTTTCCGAGGCCGAAGCGCGCCGCCATGCCGCGGCATTGGCGGCGGCGGGTGACGATGTCTACGTCGGCGGCGTGCCGGCGTATTCGACCATCGGCTGGTTTGCCGATCCGCTGCTCAATACTTTCATCCATTATCCGGAGCCGGAACTGGCGCGGCTGCTGTTCCACGAACTGGCGCACCAGGTGGTTTATGTGCGGGACGACACCGTGTTCAACGAATCCTTTGCCACGGTGGTCGAACAGGCCGGACTCGCGCGCTGGCTGGCCGCCCACGGCAGCGACGCCGACCGCGCGCGTTACGCACAACTGCAGCGCTTCCGCGCCGATTTCCGCGCGCTGGTGACGCAAACGAGAACCGCACTTGCCGAACTTTATGCCGGCAATGCGGCGCCGCAGGAAAAACGCCGGCGCAAAGCGGAGCTGCTCTCGGCCCTGCAAACCCAGTACCAGCAGCGCAAAGGCGACTGGGGCGGGTTTTCCGGCTACGACCGCTGGTTCGCCCAGCCGCTGGGCAATGCGCACCTGGCATCGGTCGCCATCTACACGCAGCGGGTGCCGGCGTTCGAGGCCCTGCTCAAGCAGCAGGGCGGTGACCTGCCGCGCTTTTACGCAGCCGTGCGTGAACTGGCCGCCCTGCCGGCGGCCGGGCGCAAAACGCGGCTGGATGCACTGGCGCCGTTGTTATAATCGATGCCTGTTTTTGACGGAGACTGCGCATGAAACTGACCAGCACCAGCTTCGGCGACGGCCAGCCGATCCCGGCCGAATTCGCCTTCTGTGCGCCCGACGCAAAAAAACATTGCACACTGGGCGCCAACCGTAATCCGCAGATTGCCTGGAGTGACTTGCCGGCGGGAACAAAGTCCCTGGTGCTGATCTGTCACGATCCCGACGTGCCGTCGAAGGGGGATGACGTGAACCGGGAAGGCCGCGAGGTTCCGGCGTCGTTGCAGCGCGTCGATTTTTTTCACTGGGTGCTGGTTGACCTTGATCCGCAATCCGGCCCGATCGCGGCCGGCGAATTCAGCAGCACCGTCACCGCCCGCGGCAAGGCGGGGCCTGCCGGCCCGCGCGGCACGCGCCAGGGCATCAATGATTACACCGCGTGGTTTGCCGGCGACAATGACATGAAGGGAGATTATTTCGGCTACGACGGCCCCTGTCCGCCATGGAACGACAGCATCAAGCACCATTATGTGTTCACGTTGTACGCGCTGGATGTCGCGAAATGCGCTGTGGATGGAAAATTCGGCGGCGCCGACGTGCGCAAGGCGATTGCCGGGCATGTGCTGGCCGAGGCAAAACTGACGGGCTTGTACACGCTGAACCCGAAAGTGAAACTTTGACCGTGCATGACACTGCTGCTTGGGCCGGCGACTGCCGGCCCTTTTTGTTTGAAAGTCAAAAGCGATTGAGCCACAGAGGGCACAGAGTTCACAGAGTAAACCGGGGGTTTGCAGTTCTCTGTGTTCTCTGTGAACTCTGTGGCTAAGGTTTTGGTCTTGAAACCCCGCACCCCGGAAGAACTCGAACAACGCCTGCGCAACCTGCCGCAGCCGGCGTACCCCGACGACCTGCCGGTGGTGGCGATGCGCGCGGAAATCCGGCGCGCAATCGCTGACAACCAGGTGGTCATCATCTGCGGCGAAACCGGCTCCGGCAAAACCACGCAGCTGCCGAAGATCTGCCTTGAACTCAAGCGCGGCGTGCACGGCCTGATCGGCCACACCCAGCCGCGGCGCATCGCCGCGCGCACGGTGGCGACGCGCATCGCGCAGGAATTAAAAACGCCGCTGGGCCATGCCGTCGGTTACAAGGTGCGTTTTTCCGACAAGCTGTCATCGAACAGCTATATCAAGCTGATGACCGACGGCATTCTGCTCGCCGAAACCCAGGGCGACCGCGAGCTGCGCGCCTACGACACACTGATCATCGATGAGGCGCATGAACGCAGCCTGAACATCGATTTCCTGTTGGGTTACCTGAAGCGGCTGATGTCGCGGCGGCCCGATCTCAAAATCATCGTCACTTCGGCGACCATCGACGCGACACGCTTCGCCGAACATTTTGCGAGCGACGGCAAACCGGCGCCGGTGATCGAAGTCTCCGGTCGTACTTATCCGGTGGAAGTGCGTTATCGACCACCTGGAGTTGCCCTCACCCCCGGCCCCTCTGCTTCGCTTCCAGTGTTCCCTGGTCCCGAAGGAGAGGGGAGGCAACAGGCTGCCCGTGCCGGTCGGGCCGGCCCGGACAGCGATGAAGAGTTGACGGAAGCCATCGTTGATGCCGTTGCCGAGCTGTGGCGCGAACGCGCGGGCGGCGACGTGCTGGTGTTCCTCCCCGGCGAACGTGAAATCCGCGAGGCGGCTGAGGCGCTGCGCAAAAATCATCCCAGGGGCGCGGAAATCCTGCCGCTGTATGCGCGGCTGTCCTTTGAAGAGCAGGACCGGGTGTTCAAGTCCGGTGGCGCGCGGCGCATCGTGCTCGCCACCAACGTCGCCGAAACCTCGCTGACGGTCCCCGGCATCCATTACGTGGTCGATACCGGCCTCGCCCGCATCAACCGCTACAGCTACCGCAACAAGGTCGAGCAGCTGCAGATCGAAAAAATCGCCCGCGCCTCCGCCGACCAGCGCGCCGGGCGCTGCGGCCGTGTCGCGGCCGGCATCGCGATTCGCCTGTATGCCGAGGACGATTACGCGGCGCGCCCGCAATACACCGATCCGGAAATCCTGCGCTCCTCGCTGGCCCATGTGATCCTGCGCATGAAGGCGCTCAGGATCGGGGACGTCGAGGATTTTCCCTTCCTCGAGGCGCCGACCCCGCGGATGATCGCCGACGGTTACCAGTTGCTCGCCGAACTGGGCGCGGTCGATGCGGGCAAGGCGCTGACGCCGGTCGGCTGGCAGCTCGCCAAATTCCCGATCGATCCGCGCATCGCGCGCATGATCATCGCCGCGAAGCAGGAGAATTGCCTGCATGAAGTTCTGATCATCGCGTCCGCCTTGTCGGTGCAGGATCCGCGCGAGCGGCCTTTCGACAAAGCCGAGGCCGCGGACCGTGCGCACGCGCAGTTCGTCGACGACAAATCCGACTTCATGGCCTACCTGAAGCTGTGGCAGTTTTTCAGCGACGCGATCCGGCACAAAAAATCCAACAGCAAGCTGGCGCAGGAACTGGCCGCGCAGTTTCTGTCGCAGCGCCAGCTGCGCGAATGGCGCGACATCCACAGCCAGCTGGCGTCGCTGGTGGCGGAGCTCGGCATGCACGCCAATGAAACACCCGCGACACCGGAGCAGATCCACCGCGCGCTGCTCGCCGGCCTGCTCGGCAACATCGGATTCAAAAATGAAGACGGTGAATATATTGGCGCGCGCGGCATCAAGTTCACCATCTTTCCCGGATCCGGGTTGCGCAAGGCCCAGCCGAAATGGGTGATGGCCGGTGAACTGGTGGATACCGCGCGCCTGTATGCCCGCAGCGTTGCGCGCATCGAACCGGAATGGATAGAGCCGCTGGCGCGTGATCTGGTCGACCGTCACTATTTTGATCCGCACTGGGAGCGCGAACGCGCGATGGTCACCGCCTTCGAACGCGTGACCTTGTACGGCATCACCATCGTGCCCAAACGCCGCGTGCATTACGGCGCGATCAATCCTTTGGCGTCGCGCGAGATATTCATCCGCCAGGCGCTGGTTGCCGGGGACTACGCCACGCAGGCAAAATTTATTCAACAAAATCAACAACTTATAAAAGAAGTGCAGGAGCTGGAGCACAAGGCGCGCAAACGCGATGTGCTGGTCAGTGACGAGGCGATATTCGCGTTTTACGACGCGCTGATTCCGCAGGACATCGTCAACGGCGCGGGTTTCGAGAAGTGGCGCAAGGAAGCCGAGCAGAAAAACGCCGCGCAGCTGCTGCTGACACGCGAGTATCTGATGCGCCATGCCGCCGAGGACATCACCGAGGCGCAGTTTCCCGACAGCCTGCATGCGGGCGAGTTTGATGTGCCGCTGAAGTACCGTTTTGATCCCGGCCATGCACTGGACGGCATTACGGCCACGGTGCCGCTGGCGCTGCTGAACAAGCTGGATGCAGCGGCTTTCGACTGGCTGGTGCCGGGCATGATCCGCGACAAGGTGGCGTTTGCGTTCAAGGCTTTGCCGAAAAACTGGCGGCGCCACCTGACGCCGCCGGCGGAGCATGTGACGCGTTTCCTGCAGACCGAAGGTGCGGCGCAGGGTTTGTTCGGCGACGCGGTCGCACGTTATGCCTCGCGCGCGGCCGGCGCACCGCTGGCGCGCGAGGAAACCGCCGGCATCGATTACCCGCCGCACCTGCGCTGCAACTACCGCGTGATCGATGAATCGGGGCGCGAACTGGCGCAGGGCCGTGACCTCGCCGCGCTGAAAGCCCAGCTCGGCGAAGCCGCGCAACTGACCTTCAGTACCACGACCACCGGCATCGAACGCAAGGACATCCGCAGCTGGGATTTCGGCGACCTGCCGCAGACCCTCACCTTCACCCGTGCCGGGCGCAAGGTCACCGGTTATCCGGCGCTGGCGGACGAGGGTGACAGCGTGGCGATCCAGTTGTTCGATGTCGAGCAGGCGGCGCAGGCGGCGATGCGTGCCGGCGTGGTGCGGCTGATGCGTTTCACGCTGAAAGAGCAGCTGCGCCAGCTCGAAAAAAACCTGCGCGGATTCGAGCAGGCGGCGTTGCAGCTGCGCACGGTCGCCAATGTCGATGAACTGCGCGCCGACCTGGTCAGCGCGATCTGCGACCGCGCCTTCATCGGCGAGGATGAGTTGCCCAGGGGGCTAAAAGCATTTGAAGACCAGGTCAAACGTGCGCGCACGCGCCTGCCTGCCGTCAATGAAGCGGCCTGCCGCATATTCACCGCCATCGCCGCGGAGCACCACCAGCTGTCGCTGGCACTGGCTGCGGCCAAGGGCACGGTTGCGCGCGCGGCCAACGATGTCCGTGCGCAGTGCCAGCGCCTGGTCTGCAAGGGATTTTTCAATGCCACGCCCTGGCCGCAGCTGACCCATCTGCCGCGTTATCTGCAGGCGATGCGCATGCGGCTCGCCAAATTCCCGGCGAACGCCGAGCGCGACGCCAAACATGCGGCGAGCATCGCGCAATTGTGGGGGCGTTACGAAATGCGCCTCGACCAGCAGCAAAAAGCCGGCATGGTCGATCCGCGGCTGCTGGAGTTCCGCTGGCACATCGAGGAACTGCGCGTGTCGCTGTATGCGCAGGAACTGAAAACCCCGTATCCGGTGTCGTATAAACGGCTGGACAAGCTGTGGAGCCAAATGCAGTAGTAAATTCGGGGTAGTAGATTTTTTATTCGTCACCCCGGCGCGCCCCGAAGGAAGTCCCCTTGGGGGGAAAGCCGGGGTCCAGGACGGGCTCGGCAATGCCAGAAGTGGTTGCCTGGATTCCGGCTTGCGCCGGAATGACGGTATGAATGGCATTCGGGATTCAATGCTAAAGGCTCAGGTCAGGCCGCTTGCAATCATTCGATTAAACTACGGCATTCCGCACTGAATCCGCACCGAAAGATTCCACAAAATGAACAACACATCAGCCGATGTGCCGCTGCTTTTTACACCGATCAAACTGCGTTCAGTCACCGCCCGCAACCGCATCGTGAGTTCACCGATGTGCCAGTACCTGTCGGATGACGGTGCGCCGGAGGATTGGCAGCTGGTCAATTTCGGCCGTTTTGCCATGGGCGGATGCGGCATTGTGTTCGGCGAAGAAACCGCCGTTGAAGCGCGTGGCCGCAAGACCCACCATTGCGCCGGCATTTATAAAGACAGTCACATCGCCGCCTACCGGCGCATCACCGATTTCATCCGTTCGCAGGGCGCCGTACCCGCGATCCAGCTTGGTCACTGCGGCCGGCGGGCTTCGCAACATGGCCCGCTGAAGGATCGCGCCGCGCTCACCGAAGCCGAGCGGCCCTGGCAGGGCATCTCGCCCAGCCCCTTGCCGCCGACGCCGGATGGCGTGATTCCGCGCGAGATGGATATAAGCGACATCCGCGCCACCATCGTTGCCTGGCGCGAGGCCACACAACGATCCGTCGATGCCGGCTACGACATCTGCGAAATCCACGGCGCCCACGGTTACCTGATTCACCAGTTTTTGTCGCCGCTGTCGAATCTGCGGACCGATGCCTATGGTGGCGATCTCGAAGGCCGCATGCGTTATGCACTCGAAGTCGTCGAGGCCGTGCGCGAGGTCTGGCCGCAGGACAAGCCCTTGTTTTTCCGCACCTCGGCCGTCGAAGGTCCCGGCGGCGTATGGGGCATCGAAGAAACGCTGGTGCTGGTGCGCGAGCTGAAACAGCGCGGCGTGGACATGGTCGATTGTTCCTCCGGCGGCATCGCGCTCGGCGGCGAGGGCGGTTTGTCCGCGGTTCCGCGCGTGCCGGGTTTCCAGGCGGGGTATGCGCGGGAGATCCGGCGCGAGACCGGCATGCCCACCGTGGTGGTGGGCATGATCAGCGATGCGCGTCATGCAGAAATGATCCTGCGCGAGGGGCATGCCGACCTTGTTGCTCTGGCGCGCGGCCTGATGGACGACCCGAACTGGCCGCTGCATGCGGCGCGTGAACTCGGTTGTGCCGATCCGCTGGCACTGGTGCATGCGCGCGAAGCACAACGTTTGCGCCAACTGGAACAGCACAGCAAGGCCTACCCGCCCGGCAGTGCAGTCGAGATTCCCTTCGGTGTCGAAGAACAGGTGGCCTATTCCTGGGCGAAGGGTATCGCCGAGCGCCGTTAGCGAAGGTTTATTTGCCCCGGCGCGTGATGAATTCCAGCGTGGTTTTTGCGGTGAGGTCGGGATCGGTGCCGCCGGCGTGATAACCGTCGATGGGCAGGATCGCCAGTTCCGAATTGGGGATGGTTTTCTGCCAGCCCTCGAAGACTTCTCTGCCGCGGCGCGCGGTGTCGGTGCCGATGACCAGCGTCGGGCACCGGATGCGCTTGATGTCCTCGCGGATGTCGATGGCGCCGACCCAGCGCATATAGGCGTGGATGGTCGACAGCGGCGCGCGGCCCATCATGTCCGACCACCAGTCGATGCCGGCCTCGGGCATCTTGCTGCCCATGCGCTCGCGCTGCGTGCGTTTGGCCCAGGCGCGGACACTGCTGCGTTCCATTTCCGCGATCCAGCCCTCGGCGTTCGGCGGCGTTACCGGCGAACAGGACACGGTGAGGGTCTTGACCAGTTCCGGGCGTGCCGCGGCCAGCGCCAGCACGCTGATGCCGCCGCTTTTGCCGCCGACGATATGCACCGGCCCGCCGTTGCAGACCTCGCGGATGACCTGGGACAGGTCGTCGATATAACGTTCATTGCTCAGCGGATAATCTTTCGGCACCGGCGTCGATAAACCAAACCCGCGCTGGTCGATGCGCAGCACGCGGTAGCGCCGCGAGAAGTGCGGCACCCAGGCGCACCAGGCTTCCGTGCATTCGGTGAAACCGTGCACGAACAGCACCGTGTCCGGTCTGGTCCAGCCATCAGTGTGGTCGTCGATCAGGTAATGCATCCGGCAGTCCGGCAAATCGAGGTAGGGCATGTTTTTTCCTGTTAATGCTTTTTGATTAATGACAAGCCAAATCCGTTCGCCCTGAGCTTGTCGAAGGGCGGCAGGGCTTCGACAAGCTCAGCCCGAACGGTGTTTTGTTTTCTGTGGATCAATAGTGCCTCTGCTTACTGGCTGATCCCGGTGTCCTTGATGATCTTCGCCCACTTCTTGATGTCGGCGCGGATGATGGCGTCGAATTCCGCCGGTGAGTTGCCGACCGCGGTCGCGCCTTCGCCGACCAGCACCTGCGCGAATTCCGGCGCGCGCACCACCTTGACAATTTCGCGGTTCAGCCGGTCGATGATGGATTTGGGTGTGCCGGCCGGCGCAAGGATGCCGTTCCAGCCGCGCGCCTCATAACCGGGCAGCGTGTCGCCGATCGGCGGCACATCGGGCAGTATCGACAGCCGTTGTTTCGCGCCGACGCCGAGCGCGCGGATGCGGCCGGCCTTGACCTGCGGCCCCACGGTGCCGGCGGAACCGATCAGGTAAAAATCGATTTCACCGGAGATCACCGCGGTCAGCGCCTGCGGCGAACCCTTGTAGGCCACCTGCGTGAATTTGATGCCGGCCATGGTGCGCAGCAGTTCCGCGCCCAGTGAGCCCATGCTGCCGGCGCCGACCGAACCGTGATTGAGCGCACCCGGTTTTGCCCTGGCCAGATCGAGCAGGTCCTTCACCGAACGCGCCGGTGATTGCACGCCGACGATCAGTACCGGCGACACCGCGCTGACCAGCGTGATGCCGGCAAAATCTTTTGCCGTGTCGTAGGGCACATCCTTGAACAGGCTCTGGTTGACCGGATGCGACGGAAAGGCCATCAGCAGGGTGTAACCGTCGGGCGCGGATTTGGCGACGATGGCGCTGCCGAGGATGCCGCTGGCGCCGGGGCGGTTGTCGATGACCAGCTGCTGGCCGAGGCTGTCTGCGAGTTTCGGTGCGATCGCGCGGCCGATGATGTCGGTGATGCCGCCGGCGCCGCTGGGGATGATCATGCGGATCGGGCGCGTCGGATAATTTTCGGCGGCCTGCAGGTTGGAGGCCATCAGCGCCGCGGCAAGCAGCCATGCGGAGCGGTATTTCATGAGGTGATCCCGCAAAAAGTGTCGAGGCTGGGGATTATAGGTAGAGGTGCCGGGCGTGGACAGCAGGGTTCCAGACTGCGGCGCCCGGTTCCGGGCCCTGATTTTCAAGCCGGCATGGTTGCCTGAGACGAAACCAGCGCCTGCTTAATATATCAATATAAACAATCATTTAGCCATCCACTTCGGTGAGGATTTGGCAAGCGGTGTCCGCAGTGCGGGAACCGCATGGCGCGGCGCAGGTGAATTGCCTACCATAGCTGACCAAAAAAGCATTTCCACAGAGGAGTGTCACCATGTCCGTATCGACCCGACGCGCCGCCGGCACGCTTGCCGCAGCTTTTTTTGCCGCGGTTTCCACCACAGCCTGGGCGCAGACCGATGCCGCCAGGGATTATCCGAACAAGCCGGTGCGTTTCATTTCGCCGTTCACGCCGGGTGCCGGCACCGACACCACCGCGCGTACGCTGGCGAAGTTTCTCGGCGATTCGATGGGCCAGCAGTTCGTGGTCGACAACCGCACCGGCGCCGCCGGCTCCATCGGTGTCGAGCTGACCGCGCTGGCGCCGCCGGATGGCTACACCATCTGCCTGATCTCGGCGTCGCACAGCGTCAATTCCGGCACCAATCCGAAAATGCCCTACGACCTGGGCAAGGATTTACAGGGCATTTCGCAGGCGACTTCGCTGTTTTATGCCGTCTACGTCAATGAAAAAGTGCCGGCAAAAAACATCAAGGAACTGATCGCCTACGCCAAGGCCAATCCCGGCAAGCTGCTGTTCAGCTCGTCCGGCACCGGCGGCCTGCAGCATTTCGCCGGCGAGATGTTCAATTACATGGCCAAGGTGCAGATGACCCATGTGCCGTACAAGGGCACCGCAGCCGGCATCATCGCCAATCTCGCGGGCGACGTGCAGGTCGGTTTCGGCACCTTGTTCGGCGTGCGTGCGCACTGGCAATCGGGCCGCGTGCGCGTGCTGGCGATCACCGCCAGCAAACGCTCCCCGGCCGTGCCGGATATTCCGACCGTCGCCGAAGCGGGGGTCCCCGGTTATGAAGTCGACCAGTGGTACGGCGTGATCACCGGCGCGAAAGTGCCGAAGCCGATCGTCAACAAGATCCGCAACGGCATCGTCGAGGCCCTGAAGAATCCGGAAATCGCCAAGCGGCTTGCCACCGACGGTTCAACCCCGGTGGGCTCGACGCCGGAGCAGTTCACCGCGCACATCCGCTCCGAGATGGCGAAGTGGAACAAACTCGCGAAAGCGGCGAAGCTCGACCTGAACTGATTACATCGGCCGTATTGCAAAAAACCCGCGCCACGCGGGTTTTTTTGTTTGCGCAGCCGTTGGTTGCGCACCGCGGTACCCCGGCCGCCGCGGTTTTGCCCCAAAGCGGTGCCGTGTCTGCAGCGACCGTCGTTGCCGCGACGATGCGCCAGGTCACTGTTTATTAAAAACAATCGCTGAAATCCGGGAGTTGCCGGGGCCGTGGTACGTCTCTTGCATTCAACCTTGTATACCGCTTGAGATGCGGGTTGACCCGAAAAGGACCGAACCATGAACCGTCGCGAACTGCTCAAATCCGCCGGCGCGCTGACCGCCGGTGCCGCCTTGCTGCCGTTTCTGAAAACCAATGCCTGGGCGCAATCCACCGGCACCATCGTGGTGATGATCGGCAATACCATCAACAGCCTCGACATCCACCGCCCGGGCACCAACCGGCCGAGTTACCAGGTGGCGGTCAATGTCTATGACCGGCTGGTGACCTTCGGCACCAAAAAACTTGCCGACGGTTCGCTGTCCTATGACTACGACAAGGTCGAACCCGAACTGGCCGAGAGCTGGTCGCTGTCGGCCGACCGCAAGGCGATCCTGTTCAAGATCAAGCCCAATGCCACGTTCTGGGACGGCAGCCCCGTCACCGCGGATGACGTCAAATGGTCCTTCGACCGCGCGCTGGCGCTGGGCGGTTTCCCCAAAGTGCAGATGGGCGCCGGCGGTTTTGTCGATCCGGAACAGTTTGTCGTGGTCGACGCCAAGACCTTCCGCATCGATCTCAAGCAGCCTTCCAAACTGGCGCTGCCCAACCTCGGCGTGCCGGTGGCGGTGATCATCAATTCCAAGGTCGCCAAAGCCAATGCCACGGCGGCAGATCCCTGGGCGGCCGAGTACCTGCACCGCACGCCCGCCGGCAGCGGCGCGTTCAAGGTCGAACGCTGGGATGCCGGCCAGCAGCTGATTTATGTGCGCAACGACAAGTGGACCGGTGGTCCCTTGCCGGGCGTGCAGCGCGTGATCATCCGCGAAGTGCCGGCGTCGGCGACGCGGCGCGCGCTGATCGAGCGCGGTGACGCACACCTGTCGTTCCAGATTCCCAACAAAGATGCGCAGGAGCTGGCCCTGAACAAGAAGGTCAAGGTCGTCGGCTCGCCGATCGACAACTGTCTTTATGTCGCCTGCCTCAATTACAACTTCGAGCCCTTCCGCGACCAGAAAGTGCGCCAGGCCGTGGCCTGGGCGATACCGTACGAGCAGATTTTCAAGCAGGCCGCCTACGGCCGCGGCGTGCCGATGTGGGGCGGCAAGTCGGCGAAGCCCGCCACCGCGGCCTGGCCGCAGAAATTTCCCTACTCCACCGACCTGAAAAAAGCCAAGGCATTGCTCGACCAGACCAAATTCAAGGATGGTTTTGAAGTTCCGCTGTCGTACGACCTCGGCGAGGCCGACTGGGGCGAACCCGCGGCGCTGCTGATCCAGGAGAGTCTCGGCAAGATCGGCATCAAGGTCACGCTCGACAAGGTGCCGGGTGCGAACTGGCGCACCGTCGCGCTGGTCGAGAAAAAACTGCCCTTCCTGCTGGAGAACTTCGGCGGCTGGCTCAATACCGCCGACTATTATTTCTACTGGGCCTATATCAAGGGCAATCTGTTCAACGCCTCCAACTACGACGATCCGGTGGTGAAAAAGCTGGTCGATGAGACGCTGCACATGGAGAAATCCAATCCCGCGTACGAGGCCAAGATCAAGCAAATGCTGCAAAAGGCCTTTGACGACGTGCCGCGCATCCCCCTGTGGCAACCGACGCTGGAATCGGCGATGTCACCGAAGATGCAGGGTTACGAGTTCTGGTTCCACCGTCAGGTGGACGCGCGTTCCTACAAGATCGTGTAATCCGGGATCAGGCAAGGACAGCCGCCATGGGCCAGCTGACGATCATTCTCGCGCGCGTGCTGCAGGCGGTCCCGACCATTTTCGGGATCGTGGTGGTGACCTTCCTGCTGACGCGCGCGCTGCCCGGCGATCCGGCGGCCTATTTCGCCGGCGCGTCGGCCACGCCGGAATCGATCGCCGAAATCCGCGTCAAGCTCGGCCTCGACCAAAGCCTGCCGTTGCAGTTTGTCGCTTACCTGCAGGATCTCGCCACCGGCAATCTCGGGCAGTCGATCTCCACCGGCCAGCCGGTGGCCACTGAATTGCTGCGCCGCCTGCCTGCCTCGCTGGAACTCACGCTGTTCGCGCTGCTGCTGTCGGTGGCGGTGGCGATTCCTCTGGGCGTGCTGGCGGCCGTCAAGCAGGACACCTGGATCGACCAGGTCTGCCGTTTCATCGTCACCGCCGGCGTCAGCCTGCCGACCTTTTTCACCGGGCTCCTGCTGGTGTATGTGTTTTATTTCCTGCTCGGCATCGCACCCGCGCCGCTGGGCCGGCTCGACATGCTGCATATCGCACCGCCGCAGGTCACCGGATTCCTCGTGCTCGACGGGCTGATCGCGCGCGAATGGGCGACGGCATGGTCGGCGTTCAAGCAGCTGCTGCTGCCGGGCATCACGCTGGCGTTGTTCACACTGGCGCCGCTGGCGCGCATGACCCGCGCCGCGATGCTGCAGGCGCTGGCCTCGGAATACCTGCGCACCGCGCGTGCCGCCGGCCTGTCCAGCACCCGCGTGCTGATGGTCTACGCCTTCCGCAACGCGATGCTGCCGATCATCACCACGCTGGGCATGGTGTTCTCGTTCACGCTCGGGGCCAACGTGCTGGTCGAAAAAGTATTTGCCTGGCCCGGCATCGGCTCCTTTGCCATCGAGGCGCTGGTGGTGTCCGATTACGCCGCGGTGCAGGGCTTCGTGCTGTCGATGGCGGTGCTGTTTGTGCTGCTGAACCTGGTCATCGACACGGTGTACACGCTGATCGATCCGCGGGTCAGGATTGAGGGGTAACACACATGACTGATGCCACGCTGACATCACAACTCACGGCGGGCTCACGGCCCTCGGCATTCGCGCGCAATCTCGCCCACTTCCGTTATGTGATGACGTCCAATCCGGTGACCTTCCTTGCCTTCGTGCTGTGCGCCGGGATGATCCTCGTTGCGCTGTTCGGTCCGATGCTGGTGCCGCACGATCCGCTGGCGACCTTGTCGGACAAGGCGCTGAAGCCGCCGAGCTGGGATCACTGGTTCGGCACCGACCAGCTCGGGCGCGATGTGTTTTCCCGCGTTGTGGTCGCGACCCGGCTCGACCTGCTGATCTCCGTGTCGGCGGTGGCGATCTCCTTTGTCTGTGGTGCTGCGATGGGGGCCTGTGCCGGGTACTGGGGCGGCTGGTTCGACAAACTCTCGGGGCGTTTTCTCGACACCATCATGGCTTTTCCGCTGTTTGTGCTGGCGATGGGCATCGTCGCCGCGGCCGGCAACACCATCCAGAACATCGTGATCGCCACCGCGATCATCAACCTGCCGTTTTACGCAAGGGTGGCGCGCGCCGAGGTGTCGATCCGCCGCAATGCCGGTTATGTGCAGGCGGCGCGGCTCTCCGGCAATTCCGAATTGCGCATCCTGATGTTCAAGATACTGCCCAACACGCTGCCGCCGATGATGGTGCAGCTGTCGCTGAACATGGGCTGGGCCATCCTCAACGCGGCGGGCCTGTCCTTCATCGGCCTCGGCGTGCGGCCGCCGACGGCGGAGTGGGGCATCATGGTCGCCGAAGGCGCGAACTACATCATCTCCGGCGAATGGTGGCTGGCCTTGTTCCCGGGTGCTGCGCTGATGCTGGCGGTATTCACCTTCAACCTGCTCGGGGACGGCTTGCGCGATCTAGTTGATCCCCAGCGCCGGACATAAACAGCATGACCACCCAATTGCACAATCCGCCGTTGCTGAGCGTCACCGATCTCTGCGTCGAGTTCGCCACGCGCAAGGGCCCGGTCACCGCCGTGCGTTCGGTCAACCTGCAGATCGCCAAGGGCGAAACCCTGGGCATCGTCGGCGAGTCGGGCTCCGGAAAATCGGTGACCTCGTACGCGGTGATGCGCATTCTCGACCGCGCCGGACGCATTGTCTCCGGCGGCATCGAATTCGGCGGCATGCCCTTGCACAATGCCGATGAGGCGACGATGAGCGACCTGCGCGGCCGCGAGATTTCGATGATTTTCCAGAATCCGCGCGCGGCGCTGAATCCGATACGCACCGTCGGCAAGCAGATCGAGGACGTGCTGATCCGCCACGCCCAGACCAACCATGAAATGGCCAAGGCGAAGGCGATCGAGGCGCTGGAGCATGTGCGCATCCGCGATGCGGCGCAGCGTTACCACGCTTATCCCTTCGAGCTGTCCGGCGGCATGTGCCAGCGCGTGGTGATCGCCATCGCACTGGCCTGCAAACCGCAGCTGCTGATTGCGGATGAGCCGACCACCGGCCTCGATGTCACCACGCAAAAAGCGGTGATGGAGCTGGTGCGTGATCTGACGCGCTCACAGGGCATGTCGACGCTGCTGATCACCCATGATCTCGGTCTCGCCGGCGAATACTGCGACCGCATCGTCGTCATGGAAAAGGGCGAGGTCGTCGAGCAGCAGGACACGCGCCGGCTGTTTGTCGCCCCCGCGCATCCCTACACGCGACGGCTGATCCGTTCCACGCCGCATGCCGCGCAGAGCATCCGCGACCTCTTGCCGGAGGATCTGCGCCTGCCGCCGCCCCCTGCGGCGCCGGTGGTCGACATGAGCGTGCCGCTGCTGGAAGTGCGTGACCTGGTCAAGGCCTTTGATCCGCCGGGCGGATTTTTGCAGCGCCTGAAAATGCGCGGCAGCAGTGCGGCGCTGCCGATGCGCGCCGTCGACGGCATCAGCTTCAGCATCGCGCGCGGCGAAAGCGTGGGACTCGTCGGTGAATCGGGCTGCGGCAAATCGACGACCTCGGCGATGGTGATGCGGCTGCTGGATTCCACTTCCGGCAGCATCCGTTTCAAGGGCACCGAGCTGACGACGGTGCCCGCCGCCGAATTTTCGCGTTCGCCGCTGCGGCGTGAGCTGCAGATGGTATTCCAGGATCCGCATGAAAGTCTCAACCCGCGTGCCACTGCCGCGCAGTCGATCGCTGATCCGCTGCTGCGCATCGAAGGCATGCGCGAGGCCGCCGCGATCCGTGCCCGCGTCGAACAACTCGCCGTCCAGGTCGGGCTGCAACTCGAACTGCTCGACCGCCTGCCGCATCAGCTCTCCGGCGGCCAGAAGGCGCGCGTCGGCATCGCCCGCGCCATCGCCACCAAACCGGAACTGCTGATCCTTGATGAGCCGACTGCGGCGCTCGACGTGTCGGTGCAGGCGGTGGTGCTCAATCTGTTGGCTGATCTGAAGGCCGAATTCGGCATGAGTTATCTTTTTGTCAGCCACGACCTCGAAGTGGTGCGCCTGCTCTGCGACCGCGTGATCGTGATGCGCGCCGGCAGCATTGTCGAGGAGGGCGCCACCGCGCAGGTGCTGTCGGCACCCAAAGCCGAATACACCAAAGAACTGCTGTCGGCGATCCCGCGACCGGCGCATCTGCCGCGGCAGGTCGAAGCGCCCGTGCAGGTGGCGCAGGCATGACGATGTTGCATACGATTGTCGAAATCCGTGCAGCAATGCTGGCCGGCAAGTCGTCGGCCGCGGATTTCCTGCGTCGCCGCTGGCAGCAACTGCAGCAGCTTGATGAACAGGCGCGCGATCCGGCCTGGATCAGCCTCGCCACCGAGGCGCAGCTCGAAGCCCAGCTCGCGGCGCTGGACCAACGCGATCCGGCGGCATGCCCGCTCTACGGCGTGCCCTTCGCGGTCAAGGACAACATCGATGTCGCCGGCTGGGCCACCACTGCGGCGTGCCCGGAATTTTCCTATGTCGCCGCGAAAACCGCGCATGTCGTCACAGCCCTGCAGCAGGCGGGCGCGGTGCTGTTCGGCAAAACCAACCTCGACCAGTTCGCCACCGGCCTGGTCGGCACGCGTTCTCCGTACGGCGCCGTGCCCAATGCATTCAGCGCGCGGCACATCAGCGGCGGCTCGAGTTCGGGATCGGCGTCGGTGGTGGCGCGCGGCCTGGTCGCTTTTGCGCTGGGCACCGATACCGCCGGTTCGGGCCGCGTGCCGGCAGGCTTCAACAACCTGGTCGGCTGCAAGCCGACCCCCGGCATTGTCAGCACCGACGGCGTGGTGCCGGCCTGCCAGACCCTGGATTGCGTGTCGCTGCTGACGCTGACCGCGGCCGATGCGGCGACGGTGTTTGCCGTCATGGCCGGACCCGGCGCGCCCGGACCCGCGGAGCCGGTGTTCAGCCGTCCGCTGCAATCGCGGTATGCCTTGCCGGCGCGACCGCGCGTCGGCGTGCTGCGCGATGCGTTTTTTGTCAGCGCCGCCTATCGCCGGCTGTACGATGCGAGTTGCCGGCATCTGAGCGCGCTGCAATGCGAGCAGGGATTGTTTGATCTCGCGCCGTTCAGCGAAGTGGCCGCGCTGCTCTACCAGGGGCCGTGGGCGGCGGAACGTTATGCCGTCGCCGGAGAAATCATCGAGCGCGGCGTGCCGGGACTCGATGCGGTGGTCGCCGAAGTGATCAGCGTGGGCAAACGCTTTTCCGCGGTGGACGCCTTCAATGCGCTGTACCGCTTGCGCGACCTCGAAGCCGATACGCGCAGGGTGTGGGACGAATTCGATGTGCTGATGGTGCCGACGGCGCCCAACCTGCCGACCATGGCCGATGTCGCCGCGGAACCGATATTGCGCAACAGCGAACTCGGCAGCTACACCAATTTCGTCAACCTGCTCGGCTTGTCGGCGATCGCCGTGCCGTTTGGATTTACCGAGGACGGCCTGCCCTTCGGCGTGACCTTCATCGCGCCCGGCGGCAGCGACTGGGCGCTGATCGAATTTGCCGCGCAGTGGCAGCGCTCACGCGCCTTGCCGCTGGGTGCGAAACTGCGCGCGCTGCAGGCGGCGGACATTCTTGTCGCCGGCTCGCCGCCGGGGGCCATGCCGCTGGCGGTGGTCGGCGCGCACCTCTCCGGCATGCCGCTCAATCACCAGCTGACCGGCATCGGCGCGCGGCTGCGCACGGCAACCACCACAGCGGCCGGGTACAGGCTCTACGCATTAAAGGGTACGATGCCGCCGAAACCGGGCCTGGTACGTGTTCACAACAATGCGGACAGCAGTGCGGGCGGGGCGCAGATCGCGGTCGAGGTCTATGATGTGCCGGTCGCGGCGGTCGGCGCTTTTCTCGCCGGCATCGCGGCCCCGCTGGGCTTGGGGCGCGTCGAACTGCAGGACGGCAGCTGGGTCAACGGTTTTATCTGCGAGCCCTGGGGCCTGCAGGAGGCGGAGGACATCACCGCGTACGGCGGCTGGCGCAACTATGTTGAAGCCGGCAGCAAGAAAAAGAGCGCATAGGGCGGACAAGGGTAAACGAGCGGCGAAATGGCGAAAATCGTGAACATCAGCAAAGACGCCGGCAGCCTGGCCGACCAGGCCTACGACGGGATCAAAAAACGCATTTTTGATTTTGACCTGATGCCGGGCGACCGCCTGTCGGAATCCGATCTCGCGCAGCAGATCAACGTCAGCCGCACACCGCTCAGGCAGGCGCTGCAGCGCCTGCAGCACGAGGGGTTTGTCGAGGCCATCCCCAAGGTCGGCTGGCTGATACCGCCGCTCAGTTTCGAGAAATTCGACGAGCTCTACGACTTCCGCACATTGATCGAATGTTTCGCGGTGCGCGAACTGTGCGCGGCCGAGCAGGAGCGTTCCGAACTGCAGAAACTGGCGCGTGTCTGGCAGGTGCCGGTCAGGGAGCGCCTGCAGGATGCGGTGAAGGTCGGCGCGCTCGACGAGTCGTTCCACTGGCAGATCGTCGAATCCACCGCCAACAGCGCGATGCTGCGCACCTACCGTGAAATCACCGAACGCATGCGCATCATCCGCCGCCTCGATTTCACCAAGTCCGACCGCATCACGGCGACCTACGAAGAACACGCCAAGATCCTGTCCGCCATCCAGAGGCGCCGCGCCGACGAAGCGCAGCGCCTGCTGCGCGCCCATATCGAACGCAGCAAACTCGAAGTGCGCAAGATCACCCTCGACATGCTGTATCAGGCGCGCAACCGCGGGCGGACGGCACGCAAGGAATAGCCCGGATTTAAATTATCAATAAAAACAAATACTTGTAATAATTCCCTGCAGACGCCGCATATATACGATGCGGCGTTTGCTTTTGTGGTGACCCCTCGCATAAGTAATCCATGTGCGGCTGGTCCGGCTTTTGCATTGACGGCATGTGTGGCCGCAACAGTCATCGCTACAAGTGCGTGCCCTGCCAGTCCGGATGCTGAGCTGCGGCGCAAGCGGCGCACATCAGCGTGCTAACATCTTTTGCAATATTTCGAGGGAAATTCGCATGAAATTTTTACAAGTCACCGGCTGCGTCATCGCCGCATTCGCCATCAGCGGCATTGCTGCCGCGCAGGACAAATCCGCGGCTGATTACCCGAACAAACCGATCCGCATGATCGTGCCCTTCGCGCCCGGCGGCGGACTTGACATCACCGCGCGCCTGATCGGACAGAAGCTGACCGAGAAGTGGGGCCAGAACGTGGTCATCGACACCCGGCCCGGCGCCGCCACCATCATCGGCACCGAGATCGCGGCGAAAGCCGTGCCCGACGGTTACACCATGCTGATGATCACCACCACCTTCGCGATCAACCCCAGCCTCTATGCCAAGCTGCCCTATGACCCGCTGAAGGATTTTGCGCCGGTGACCCAGCTCAATTTCCAGCCCAACATCATGGTGGTCAGCGCATCGGCGCCGGCCGCCACGGTGAAAGACCTGATCGCGCTGGCCAAATCCAAACCCGGTGAACTGACCTTTGCCACGCCGGGCGCGGGTTCGGCGCCGCACCTGTCGGCGGAACTGTTCAAGCGCATGGCCGGCATCGAAATGATCCATGTGCCGTACAAGGGCATCCCGCCGGCGATCACCGACGTCATCGGCGGCCGCGTCACCATGCTGTTCACCACCACGATCTCAGCCGCACCGCACATCAAGACCGGCAAGGTCAAGGCGCTGGCGTTGACCAGCGCCAAACGCCTGGACAGCATGCCCGGCGTGCCGACCATCGGTGAGACGCTGAAGGGATACCAGGCGGAAGCCTTCCAGGGCATGATCGCGCCGGCCGGTGTGCCGCGCGCCGTCATCGAAAAACTGGGCAGAGAGGTCGCCGTCATCGTGCAGTCGCCGGAGATGGTCAAAACCTTCGAGGCCTCCGGCGCGATTGCCGTCGGCAGCACGCCCGCGGCATTCACCGCCTTCCTCAAGGCCGAAACCGCGAAGTGGGGCAAAGTAATCAAGGAAGCCAACATCAAGCTGGAGCAGTAACCACTAAATCACCTAATCACCTAATTACCTAATCACCAGTCACCAATCACCAATCACCAAAGGAACACGCCATGCCGTTTGCACAACTCTATGTCGCCGAAGGCCGCACCCCGGAACAAAAAAAAGTCCTGATCGAAAAAGTCACCCAGGCATTTGTCGATGCCGTCGGCGTCAAGCCGGAGTCGGTGTGGATCACCGTGCAGGACATTCCGAAAAACGCCTGGGGCGTCGGCGGCAAGACGCTGGCTGAACGCGGCTAGTGCGCAGTCAGCCATAAGCAGGGAGGAGAACGTCATGGCGGAGAAAAAACGCGCGGTCAAAATGGCGGTGCCGGCACCGAGTTTCCGGCCGAATCTGGTCGGTCGCAACCATGCCGCATCCGCCGGCCACTATCTGGCGACGCTGGCCGCCATGCGCGTGCTAGATCGCGGTGGCAATGCCGTCGATGCGGGCGTCACCGCATCGATGGCGCTGTCGGTATTGCAGCCCGATATGGTGAGTTTCGCCTGTGTCGCACCGACGCTGATCTACATGAAGGAACTCGACAAGGTGATCAGCCTTGCGGGACTCGGCTACTGGCCGAAAAGCACGGACGTCGCCAAACTCATCGCCGCCGGCAACGGCAAGGCGGTGCCGGAAAACCTGCTGCGCACGGTGATCCCGGCGGCGCCTGCCACCTATATCCAGGCGCTGCGCAGCTACGGCACGATTTCCTTCGAGGAAGCGGTGACGCCGGCGATGGAGCTGGCGCGCAATGGATTCGCGGTTTACCCGTTATTGTCGAGCAATATCGAATACCTGGAGAACAGTTTCAAACGCTGGCCCGACAACGAACGGATATTCCTGCCCAGGGGCCGTGCACCGCGCGTCGGCGAACTGTTCGTGCAGGAAGATCTCGCCAGAACCATGGGCCGGCTGATCCAGGCCGAACGTGACTGCAGCGGCGACCGCGACAAAAAACTGCGCGCCGTGCATGACTACTTCTACCGCGGACCGATTGCGCGCGAGATCGCCGACTACCATGCCAAAAATGGCGGCTTCATGACGTTTGAGGACCTCGCCGGTTTTGAAGTGCCGGTGGAGGACAGCATCACCGTCGATTACCGCGGCTACACCGTGCATGCCTGCGACGTGTGGTGCCAGGGCATCGTGCTGCTCGAGTCGCTGAAAATCCTCGAGGGCTTTGACCTCAAGTCGATGCAACACAATTCGCCGGATTACGCCCACCTGATCGCGGCGGCGCTGAATCTTTCATTCGCCGACCGCGAGGCCTATGTCGGCGATCCGAAATTCATCAAGGTGCCGCGCGATGCGATGATTTCCGAGGCCTATGCCGTCAAGCAGCGCGCGCGCATCGACATGCAGCGCGCCTTCGACCGCCTGCCGGACCCGGGTGATCCTGAAGGCACGGGGCGCATCAGCGCCGGATCGTCCGCTGCCGCCTATGCCGCGCCGCGCGATGCGAGCCGGCTGTCGCAGGACACCATTTACAACTGCGTGGTCGACCGCTGGGGCAATGCCTATTCGGCGACCACCTCCGACAATGCCAGCGAAACGCCGATCATCCCCGGCACCGGCCTCGCGATTTCCTCGCGCGGCTGCCAGTCGCGGCTGGAGCCCGGCCATCCGTCGGAAGTGAAGCCGGGCAAACGTCCGCGCCTGACACCGAATCCGGCGATGGCCTTCAAGGACGGCAAACTGTTCATGACCTTCGGCACCCCCGGCGGCGACCAGCAGTCGCAGGGCATGCTGCAGGTGTTCCTCAATGTCGTCGAGTACGGCATGACCATGCAGCAGGCGGTTGAGGCGCCGCGGGTGTCGTCGCAGAGTTTCCCCAATTCCTTCGCGCCGCATCACTACTATCCGGGTCGCTTGAATGTCGAAGAGGACTTCGGTCCGGAAGTGATCGCCGAGCTGCGGCGCCGCGGCCACGATGTCGAAGTCTGGCCGCGGTTCCCGGCGGCGAATGCGGCTGTGTGCGCGATCAAGGTTGATCCTGAAACGGGCCTGCGCCATGCCGGTGCCGATCCGCGGCGTGAGGGTTACGCGCTGGCCTGGTAATGGGGACGTCATTCCGGCGCAAGCCGGAATCCAGTCAGTGGCCAGCGATTCTGGTGAGCTCGCTCTGGACTCCGGCTTTCCCCTCCAAGAGGACTTGCTTCGCGGCGCGCCGGGGTGACGGGCTCTGGGTTGTTGTTCCCTCTGTGATCCTGTTCTCCCGTGTTGACAGTTCAGGGTGCCCTCCACACAATGCCCGCACCCCCAGGAGGAGAACAAGATGAACATTAAAAATGTTGTCGTCGGTGCTGTGTTCGCAGTGTTTGCAATCAGTGCTGTCGCGCAATCCTTCCCGTCCAAACCCGTGCGCATCCTCGTCGGCTTCGGTGCCGGTGGCGCCACGGATATCGTCGCGCGCGTGCTCGCGCAAAGCCTGACCGCGGACTGGAAACAGAATGTGCTGGTCGAGAACCGGGCCGGCGCCAGCGGCATGATCGCTGCCGAACTGGTGGCCAAATCACCGCCCGACGGTTATGTGCTGATGATCACGCCGCAGACCAGCCTCGCGGTGGCGCCCGCGCTCTACGGCAAGGCGCCGTACGACACCATGCGCGATTTCACGCCGATCACACTGACCGGCTACACGCCGCTGCTGATGGTGGTGCATCCCTCGTTCCCGCCGAAGACCTTCAAGGAATTCATGGCGCTCGCCAAAAAGAGCAGGGAGCCGATCACCTTCGGTTCGGGCGGCGTCGGTTCCTCGCCGCACATGGCCGGCGAGCTGATGGCCTCCCAGCTCAGCATCAGGATCACCCACGTGCCGTACAAGGGCGAGAATCCCGCGCTGGCCGATACCGTCGGCGGCCAGATTCCCATCATGTTCGGCAATCTGCCGGTGGCCGTGCCTTTTGTGAACACCGGCAAGCTGCGCGGCCTCGCCAATACCTGGAGCACGCGTTCGCCGCTGGCGCCGGAGATTCCCACGGTGGCGGAGTCGGGCTTCAGGGATTATGCGATCGCCACCTGGTTCGGACTGCTTGGCCCCGCCAACATGCCGCCGGAACTGGTCGCGCGCATCCAGCGCGACACCGCACGCCTGTTCAATGCGCCGGCGACCAAGGACAAACTCACCGGCATGGGTGTCGACCTGGTGCTCAATTCACCCGAGCAATTCCGTGATTACCTGAAAAGCGAAGTCGCGCGCTACAGCAAGGTGATCAAGGACGCCGGCATCAAGGCGCAATAGTGCAACCCCCGGCAATGCGCGTCGGTGTCATCGGTCTCGGTGCGCTGGGCCAGCCGATCAGCGAGCTGCTGCTCAAGGCCCGCTACCGCACCGCTGTGTATGACGTGCGACGCGAACCGATGCGCGAACTCGCGGCACTGGGCGCGCAGGCCTGTGCCTCACCCGCCGAGGTGGCGGAGCAGAGCGACCTGATCATCAGTCTTGTTTCCGACGCCGCGCAGACCGACACCATTGTCTCCGGCGACAAGGGCATCCTCGACACCTTCCAGCGCGGCGCGATTTTTGCCACCGGCAGCACGCTGGGCCCCGAGCCGGTGCAGCGCATCGCGATGAAAATTGCCGCCAAGGGCGGCGACACGCTGGACATGCCGATCTCCGGCGGCATCATCGCCGCGCGCGAAGGCACGCTGAGCCTGATGGTCGGCGGCACGGAGTCGACGCTGCAGCGCGCGATGCCGGTATTCCGGACGTTTGCCCGCGACATCACCCATACCGGCGCCGTCGGCAGCGGCCAGGCCGCCAAACTCGCGCACCAGCTGGTGTTCAGCGTCAACGTGATGGCACTGCTCGAAGGCCTTGCGCTGGGTGTGGCCGGTGGCGTATCGCCGGAGGTCATGAAATCCGTTTTAAAACAAGGGCTTGCCAACAGCACCGTGCTGCAGGTCTGGCACGACTTGGGCCCGCGCTGGAAAGGCATGCTCGAAGCCACCGAACCCGGCGCGCCACTGCCCAATATGCGCAAAGACCTGCACCTGGTGCTCGAACTCGCCGAGTCGCTGGGCATGCCGCTGCAGATTGCCGAACATGCATCAAAGGTCGCCGATTCCGGTACGGCTATTGGGCATGATGATCCGCTGCTTTGATCAGCACGTCTGGCTGGAGCCCCCCAAGAGGACTTGCTTCGCGGCGTATCCCGCCTTGATTACCTAATCACTTAATCACCATTCACCAGTTACCAATTACCAGTCACCCATAACTCATAACTCATTACCCATTACCGATCCAATGACCGACACCAAACCCAAACAACCATCCCCCGTCGGTACCTGCGACACGCACATGCACATTTTCGAGCCGGGTTATACGGTGCGGCCCGGCACCAACCTGCCGGCGATTCCCGGCACTACTGCCGAATACCGCAAAGTGCGTGCGCGCCTCGGCATCACGCGCACCGTCATTGTCCAGCCTGCCGCCTACGGCAACGACAACCGCTGCACCCTCGAAGCGATGAAAGCCCTCAGCGACGACACGCACCAGACGCGCGGTGTGGCGGTGGTGTTTCCCGGCGACAGCGATGCTGAAATCGCGCGCCTCAGCGCCGCCGGCATGCGCGGCATCCGTTATCACCTGATGCCCTACGGCGGCGTGAGCTGGGACACGCTGAAGGAAATGGCCGCGCGCGTCGCACCGCACGGCTGGCATGTGCAGCTGCAGATGAACGGGGAGGAGCTGGCGGGGCGCGAAGCCCTGCTCAAAGCCTTGCCCTGCGACATCGTCATCGACCACATCGGCCGCTTCACGCAGCCGATTGCGGCAAATGACCCGGCATGGAAAGTGATGCGCAATCTGGTCGACAGCGGGCGCTGCTGGGTCAAACTCTCGGCGCCGTACCACGGATCAAAAACCGGCGCGCCGCATTACGCCGATGCCGGCAACACGGCAAAGGAACTGATCCTTGCCGCACCCGAACGCATGCTCTATGCGACCAACTGGCCGCATCCTTCCCTGAAGAGCAATCATCCCGACGACGCGGGACTGCTGGATCTGCTCAATGAGTGGGCGGGGAGTGAGGCGGTGCGCCAGAAGATCCTCGTCAGCAATCCGGCCAAACTCTATGGATTCTAAAAATATTAATAAAATCAAATAGATATTCTCGGTTCTTGCCGGGTGTCCACTACATCATACCAATCGCACAAAATGGCTATTTTGGCTATAATGTGCCAAACAATCACTGGGGCATTCCATGCTGGCACTGACCTACCGCAACAGCCACGGCGAACTCGTCGATGTTCCTGCCGTTGCCGCAACCCAACTCAAAAACGGGCTGGCCACAGTGCTGGAGCAGGTGATGCGTGGCGGAGCCGTCGCCATTACCCGGCACGAAACGCCCAAGGCTGTATTGATGGCCTATGAAGAATTCGTGGCGCTGACCAAAGATCGCGCGCCGGTCCTGAATGATCTTGCCGCTGAATACGATGTGCTGCTGGCGCGCATGCAAACGCCCGCGGCGCGCAAAGCCATGGCTGCAGCCTTTAATGCCACGCCCGCCGAGATGGGCCGTGCGGCAGTCAAAGCCGCGCGCAAGAAGCGCTGAACAGGCCCCGAGCCGTTGCCGAATATTTACGTGTTTGCCGGTGTCAACGGCGCGGGTAAAAGCAGCATCGCCGGAGCGGCATTTCGCAGTAACGGTACTGACTACTACAATCCCGATGAGGCGGCGCGCGCGTTAAAGGCCGCCAATCCCGGACTTGATCAGACGCAGGCCAATAGCGCAGCCTGGCATCGTGGCCGGGATTTGCTGGAGCGCGCGATTGCCGGCGGTCTCGATTTTGCATTTGAAACCACGCTGGGCGCATCGACCATTCCGCGCTTGCTGACCGATGCGGCGCGCCAGGGGATTGCTGTGCATGTCTGGTATGCGGGGCTTGCAACGCCGGAGCTGCATATCGCAAGGGTGAAGGCGCGCGTTGCACGCGGCGGCCATGACATTCCGGAGGAGACCATTCGTCGGCGCTTCGAGCACAGCCGTTTGAATCTGATCCAGATGCTGCCGGTTCTGGCTGCGCTGCGGGTCTATGACAACAGTTTTGACGCCGATCCGGCTTCAGGCAAAACGCCGGCGCCGGTGCTGGTGCTGCACATGGAGGGGGGCCGCATACTCAATCCGCAGGATTTGCCGCATGTGCCTGATTGGGCCAAACCCATCGCTGCTGCTGCCATGAAAATCGGTTTGGGTTGAAGGGCTTGTCACCCCGCTGCAAGCCTTGCCGCAATGACGACCGTTCGTAATGTGGAGCCACATGCGCACCGGCAGCAGGCTTCATATACGATGCTCACCAGAACAACCGGATTCCGCGCCACCCAGAATTCATCCCGGAGGAGCTCCAAATGACCACCATCAGTTTCTACGACCCCTGCGGTCCGCTTGAAGTCAGCGTGCCCTTTGCGCCGCGCATCGACACCCTGGCCGGCAAACGCATCGGCTTTGTCAGCAACGAACAATGGCAGGCCTTCCGTATGCTGCCGCTGCTGCGTGACCTGATCAAGGCCGACTTCCCGACGGCGGAACTCTTGCCGATCGACGCCTATCCGCAGGGCAATGTGCTGATTCCGGCAGAAGACACGATCAAACAGGTCAAACAAAGCGGGGTCGACGCCGTCATCGTCGGCAACGCGGCCTGAGGGTCCTGCGCCACTGCCTGCGGCCGTGCTGCCGCGCAAATTGAAGCCCTGGGGATACCCACCGTCACCCTGACGCGTACCGATTTTGTCGGCGTCATGAAGAATGCCGTATCGGGCCTCGGCCTCGCACCCGATGCCGCGATGGTGACTTTTCCGATCGATATGTTCCTGCCGGGCAGCGACCTCACTGCGGTCACCGCGCGCAAGCGCGAGTTCTACAACGGCCTGACCCAATGGCAGAGCGAATTCAAGGTCGGTACGCCGGAAGCCGCGTCACTGCTGTCGGTCGAAGGGCGCAGTTATGAAGACGCGCTGCAGAAGGCCAACAACCTCTTGCTGACCAACCTCTGGGGCGACGGTCTGCCGGTGTGGCCGGCGACCGAAGAACGCGTCGACTGGATCCTGCGCGGCTCGGCATTGCCGCGTACGCATCGCCTCGGCAAATTCCCGCCGCGCGGCGGCATCACCACCGTCGAGACCTGCGCCATTGCGCTGGCGATGGCGGGCGGGCGCCCGGAATACCTGCCGGTGCTGATCGCCGCGGTAGAAGCCTGTCTCGATCCGGCCAACCTGTTTGACCAGTTGCAGGCGACTTCGGGTGGACCGTTCCCGGTGGTCATCGTCAACGGCCCGATTGCCAAGGACATCCGGCTCAATTCCGGATTCGGCTGCCTCGGCCCCGATCCGCAGCGTCCTGCCGGCGCCAGCATCGGCCGCGCGCTGCGCCTGATGCAGCAGAACGTGGGCGGCGCGCTGCCCGGCATCGGCACGATGGCGATTTACGGTGCGATGCGTTACACCAATGCGGTGTTTGCCGAAGACGAAGCGAGCCTGCCCGCAGGCTGGGAGCCCCATGGCACGCGGCGCCACGGCTTTACGCCGGGCACCAATTCAGTGTCGGTGTATTTCGCCAGCGGTGTCACCAACATCCGCCGCCGCGGCGCGAAAAAAGAAACTCCGGAAGAAGATGTCACGCAAGGGCTGTATCGCATGGCGGATTTCATGCGCACGCCGAACTTCGCTGCGCTGGCCGGATGGGAACACGGCACGCCGGGCGCGATGCTGATCTCGCCGGTGGTGGCCGGCATGATGGCCAAACTCGGCTGGACGCCGAAAAAGCTGCAGGATTTCCTGTGGGAACACTCGAAGATTCCGATGAAAGACATCAAACGCGCCGGCGGCCAGGCCTGGATCGAGATTGATCCCAGCCCGGCAGCGCGCGACAGCTTGAAGCTCGACCCCTGGCCGATCGCACAAAAGCCGGAGAACCTCATTTTCATCGTCGCCGGCGGTGATCATCCGACGCACAGCCAATGGCTGCAGGCGCATTCGCCGGCGGTGGTCGGCAAAATGATCCGCGTGCCGGAAACCTTCGACCGCCTGCTCGCCGAATCCGACCGCGACCTGGGTTGTGGCGCGGAGGAGTGCCGGATTTAGGGCGGACTGATCGGCATGACGGTTGATGTGTGGATGACTCAGTCCGCCTTCATGCCCGTTGCCGCGACAATCTTCCCCCACTTGGCGATTTCGCTTTTGACGAATGCGGCAAACTCTTCCGAGGCCAGCGGCGAAGGTTCCGCGCCCTGCGAATTGAAGCGTTTCACCACCTCCGGCTGCGCCACCACCTTCAGCGCTTCGCGGTTGAGCCGCTCGATGATCGCTTTCGGGGTGGCGGTGGGTGCAAACAGGCCCAGCCAGTTGAGCATTTCATAACCCTGCAATCCGCCCTCGGCGATGGTGGGCAGACCCGGCAGCACCGCGGAGCGCTGGCCCGAAGTCACTGCGATGGCGCGCAGGCGCCCCGAGCCGATATGCGGCGTGACCGATGCCGCCGTGGCAAAGGTCACCGGGGTTTCACCCGACAGCACCGACACCACCGCCGGGCCGCCGCCCTTGAAGGCGATGTGGGTCATTTTCACATTGGCGAGGCTTTCAAACAGCACCGCAGCGAGATGGGTTGAAGTACCCGCGCCGGCGGAGGCGTAATTGATCTGCCCCGGGCGTTGCCGCGCCAGGCCAATCAGGTCTTTCACGGTTTTGACCGGCAGCGACGGGTGCACGGTCAGGATGCTCGGCGCATCGGTCAGCCGCGCGACCGGATAAAAATCGCGCAGCACGTTATAGGGCAGCTTCGGGTAAAGGCTCTGGTTGACCGAATGCGTGCCCGCGCTGCCGATGACCAGCGTGTAACCATCGGGTGTCGCGCGCGCGGCATACTCGGCCCCGACTATGCCGCCGGCACCCGGGCGGTTATCGACAACAAACTGCTGGCCCATCGCCTGCGCCAGCGGCGGTGCCACCAGGCGCGCGGTGAAATCGACAAAGCCGCCGGGTGCGAAGGGCACGATGATGCGCACCGTCCGCGCCGGATAGGTTTCGGATGCTCTTGCGGTATGCGGAGTGGCTATCAAAGCCGTAACGGCGATAAATGCGATTCTGAGCGATTTCATTTTTTCTCCTGGTGCACTTTTTATTGTGGTCAAGCAGTGCTTCAGCACGGTTTTTGAACGATACGCAACCCATTCCGTTCGCCCTGAGCCCTTCGACTATGCTCAGGACAGGCTTTGTCGAAGGGTGGGCTTCGACAGGCTCAGCCCGAACGGGTGTAGGTAATTTTAATGCCCGCCTGACCCGAAGTGCCCCTGCAGTTCCTCATCAAACTGGCCGTCGATCAGCACATAAAGCATCAGCACCGGTTTGTCGCTGCGATTGCTCCAGGCGTGATTGGTGCCGCGCTGGATCACCACGTCGCCTTCCTTCAGCACGACATCCTGGTCATCGAGCAGCATGGTGACCTCGCCTTTCAGCACCACGGCGTAATCGACGGTCTGGGTGCGGTGCATGAAGGGGTGGCGGCCTTTGGCCGAGCCGGCGGTGGTGGCGTTTTTATTGCCCATCGCTGCAAACACCGCCTTTGATTGCTCCGGGGTGATGTTGCGGATGGCCTCGGTTTCGGGCGCGATCTCGCTGATGCGGAACACCGTGCCGCCGGGCAGCGGATGGATCTGCTTCGGGCCGCCGGTCGGATCCGGCTCGGTGGCGTGCAGGATATGCGGCGTGGCGGCGGTTTTCCACAGGTCGACGGAAATATGTCCCGGGCGCAGCGGGTTGCTGCGCACCGCAGGGGCAAGGCCGTCCTCGATGACGATGGCTTTGCCGTTTTTGTCGTGGCCGGTGACTACGCGGCGGATTTTTCCGTTCATTTACTTCGCTCCTGGGTTAATCAAAAGAATTCTCTTGAAATTTTCGTGTGCCGAATTTAATTCGTAGACTCAATGATCTGCTCCAGCGCCATGATAAGCGATGGCACATTGTCAGATGCGGCTTGATACAGCAGCGCAGGGTTGATGCGACCGTATTCATGGGCCAGCAAGTTACGTTGTCCGATCAATGCTCGCCACGGAATTTCGGGGTATGAAGCACGCGCTGGAAGGCTGACACGCCTTGCTGCTTCGCCCAGTAATTCGAGCGTACGTTCCAGCGCACGCAATCGCAAGCGGTCAGCCATGAATGCTTCCAGTGAAATGCCCTGCACGACACCATGTGCTTCGTGAGCCGCGGTGAGCATGTCCCACAGATGTGCTGCATCACGGGGATCAGGCGGCATAGAGTGTCATCAATTCCGGCAGTATCGTCTTGCGCCGGAACGGATTGTCGAGGATTTCCGGCGTTGCGACATCGATCTTGCGGCCTCCAAACAGCGCAGAGAGTTCTTCCTGTAGTGCCGGAATATCGAGCAGCGATGTGTTGCTGCCGGGCTCGAATTCGATCAGCAAATCCACGTCGCTGCCTGGGCCCATCTCATTGCGCGCGGCGGAGCCGAACAGGCTCAGCTTGCGAATATGGTGTTTGCGGCACAGTGCTGCGAGTTGTCCACGGGGAATGTGCAGCTTCTCGCGCGGTGCCACGCGATACGTCGCAACCGGGCTGTGCAGTACGCGGGGGTCCGGTGCGTGTGCTTGTGGCGCGGGCATGGCGACATCTGCATCACGCAGTAATCCGGTGAGTGCTTCAAACGCCGGGCACGCAGGGTTGGCGCGGTAATGCACCTGGCGGCCGACTTCCTCGCGCAGCAACAGCCCGAGTTCCGTCAGCGTGCGCAGATCCCGATGCAGTGATCCCGGCGAGGCGCCGGTCACGCGCGCCAGTTCGCGCACATGTAGTGCCGTGTCCGGTTTCGGCAGCAGAGTGCGCAGCACCGCGGCGCGGGTATTGCCCAGCAGGAAATTGGTGACGGTGATATTGGTTGGATTGGACATTCAGGCCATGAACAATTATCGTTCTCTAAATTGCTTCAATTGTAGCAATAAATGGTGCGATTGGGTGTTTATATAACCTATTGTTTTTATTATATTATTTTTATGATTTTATGCATACCACCAAGCACATGTATAGAAAATCCGATTTTCTATACATGTTGATGCTGATCTTCCAGCCCGAGCTTCCCCGGATTCTGCCGCGCTTTACTGACGCAAGCCGCTACGGGAATTCATGCTGCTTGCCCTAAAGTAACATAAAAGTTACCATAAACATGCCTGCTATTCGTGTCGTCGAATACCTCGACCTTCAAGGCAAATCGCCGTTTGCCCGGTGGTTCGAGGATCTCAATGCTGAAGCTGCGGCCAAGGTGACGACGGCGCTCTACCGGCTGGCGCAGGGCAATTTCTCGAACGTCAAGGGTGTGAGTAGCGGCGTATTTGAATATCGAATCGATTTCGGCCCGGGTTACAGAATCTACTTTGGCAAAGACGGCGATACCGTGGTTATTCTGCTCGGTGGCAGCACGAAAAAACGGCAACAACAGGCGATTGCGGCAGCAGTAGATGCTTGGATCGCCTGCAGGCGGCGAAAAAGCGAACAACGATAAATAAGGAAACGACCATGGCACTGACCCGGGATTTCAAGGAAACCGTATTTGCGCGCGCGCAGAGCGACACAAAATACCGCGAAGCCCTGTTTACGGAGGCGATGAACGCCTACCTCGCGGGAGACACCGCCACCGGCAAGGCCATGCTGCGTGACCTGGTCAATGCAACCGTCGGGTTTGAAGGCCTGGCCGCGGAAGTGGGTGCACCCAGCAAGAGCCTGCATCGCATGCTGGGCCCAAGCGGCAATCCCAGCACCGAGAATTTCTTCGGTATTGTCAGCGCCCTGCAAAAGAAAACGCGCTTAAAGCTGCGGGTGACGGCGCAGTAACCTGCGCAGGATTACCGGCACTCTTCACACCGCGAGCCTGCCCTCCCGGGAGAACTTTCTTCGCAGCGCCCCCCAGGAGGACTTGCTTCGCGGCGGCTCCCGTCTTGGGAGCCTAAGCCCGACTCCCCGACAATTCCCCCTCGGCTTCTTCAACCGCGGGTTTGCTGACATCACGCCCGATCAGCATGGCGCCGATACGTGCCGATGCGCCGGGATAGAAACCCATCGCCAGTTTCGACACGGTTTTCGGGTTGAGGAAAGTGCCGAACACCATGTCCCACAGCGGCAGATCGGCGTAGTTGTAGCGATGAATGCCGCGCGCGTGGTGCACGGCGTGCATCTCCGGGCGCTGGATGAAATAACCCAGCCACTGCGGCGTCTTGATGTTGGCGTGCTGGAACATGCCGTTGAACGTGATGAACAGCGCGCCGAGTACGCCGGCCTCCGTCGTCAGGCCGAGCAGCGGGAAAAACACCAGGCTGCTGATGCTGGTGAAAATCGCGGCGTCCAGCGGATGCAGGTAATAGGCGCCGAAGGCGTCGAGGCTTTCCGCGCTGTGGTGCATCTGGTGGCCGGCGCGCCACAGCCGGTTCGACTGATGCGCGCTGCGGTGATACCAGTAATGAAAAAACTCATACACCAGCACACCGACCACCGCGCCGCCGATGGCGCCGAGGCCGCTCAGGTCCAGGAGGCTCACGCCCTCGAACAGCCGGCCCCACAATCCGGCGATCCAGCCGGTGAAGAAAAATATGCCGACCGTCACCGCCAGAGCGCGCAGACGCCAGAAGCGCGGTGTGTCGAATTGGCGGTGGCGGTGCACCAGATCGAGCAGGATAAACGCCGGGATCAGCGCCAGCGTCAGGTAACCCAGAATGTCGTACATCGGAATCTCTCCTTGTAAAAAGTGTCCGGATGGCACTAAACAGACCAAACGGTCCGGAAATATACGCAAGGGTAAATCCTTTGTCAAACTATTTAGTCTGTTTAATGTATTGTATTAATAGTGATTAAAATCATATATTTAATAAAAATATAGGCGGTTGTTTCATAAAAGTGTGACTTAAGGCATACTACCCAGTATGTTAATTCCAAAGAAAAACGGCCATGCGTAAAGACGGCATCGCCACCCGCGAAAAAATTCTCGACGGGGCCCGGGACCTGGTCCTCAAGCTGGGTTATTCCGGCATGAAGGTGGATCACGTACTCGAACACGTGGGCATCACCAAGGGCGCGTTTTTCCACCACTTCAAAACCAAGGACGAACTGGCGAAGGCGCTGCTGCGGCGTTATGCCAGTGAGGACGCACTGATTTACGCCGAGACCCGCGCGCAGGCCGAGAAGCTCAGCGACGACCCGCTGCAGCAGATCCTCATTTTCATCCGCCTGTTCGAAGACATGTTCAGTGAAATGACCGAGCCCTATCCCGGCTGCCTGCTCGCCTCGTACGTCTATGAACTGCAGCAGTTTGACGACGAGACCCGCAGCCTGCTGCACGAGACCTTTGCGCGCTGGCGCACGCTGCTGCAGGAAAAATTCACGCTGATCATCGAGAGGTATCCGCCGAAGAACCCCGTCAGTGCATCACAACTGGCCGACGGCTTCACCGTGGTGCTCGAGGGCGCATTCATACTCGCCAAGGCCATGAACGATGCCCGGATGGCGACCGAACAACTGCGTCTTTACCGCAACTACATCGAACTGCTGTTTGCTGCGCCGGAACAGATGCGCGCGGCGGCGTGACTCAAGACACCTAGCCGGGAAAATCCAGTTCACGCTGGTGGCGGAGTGACAGTATCCGAATCTGCTCCGTAACCGGAAGAAAACGATACAGCGCGACATAACCGGTCTTGCCGTAAGAAATCACCAGTTCGCGCAGCTCGCCTTCAACCCGGCGGCCTGCCAGCGGATGCGATGCCAGCATTACTACGGCACTGCGTATCGCGGTGGCTGCATCCCCCGCAATGTGCGGGTCGTGCTCGGCAAGGAACTGGAACAGGCGCTGCAGATCATCCAGCGCGCGACCTGAATAGATTATTTGTGCCAAGCTTATTTGCGCAGGGCTTTGGGTCGTTCAGTCTTGCCGTCACGCGCCAGACGCTCCATCCAAGTGTGGACGTCCTCGGCGCTGAACACCTCGGCGCCCGCGTCGATTGCTTTGTCGGCGGCCTGCGCATCCTTTACGAACTGGCGATAGCGCTCGGTGCGATCCACCTCACGCTCAATGGCTTCGACCATCACGCCGTGCGGTGAGCGGCCCGACTCCTTGGCAATCTTAGCGATGCGAGCTTTGAGTTTTTCCGGCAGCTTGAGGGTGGTGGAGGCAGTCATAAAAGGCTCGGCAAAGTGAATAGGGTGAGGTGTCACAATAGTAACACCGCATTTCAGCCTGAGCAAAACACCGCGCATTTACCAATCAACCAGTCACCCAATCACTTAATCACCAAAGTCACTCCGGCTCATACTTGGCCAGCTTCACCATCTCCGCAAACCGCTTCAACTCCCCCTCAATAAACGCCGCAAACGCCTTGGGCGTATTCGCCACCGGCGTCAGTTGCAGGCCCTCGATGCGTTCCACCACCTGCGGCACTTTCAGTGCGGCGGCGAATTCGGTGTAGAGCTTTGTCGTGATCTTTGGCGGCAGCTTCGCCGGGCCGAACACGCCGTACCAGCTCATGTTGTCCATCGTGGCACCAGGAAAGCCGGCCTCGGCGATGGTCGGGATATTGGGCATGAAGGGTGCGCGCTTGGGCCCCGTGTAGGCGAGAGGGCGGATGCGCTTGGCCTCGATCTGCGGCAGGCCCAGCGGAGTGGTCACGAACATCACCTGGATCTCGCCGCCGACCAGCGCCGCCACGGCCGGGCCCGCGCCTTTGTAGGGCACATGCACCATGCGCGTCCCCGTGCGCGCGTTGAAGAGCTCGCCCGCCAGGTGCAGCGTATTGCCGGGGCCGGCCGAACCAAATGACAGTTTCGACGCGGGATTTTTACCCAGCGCCACCAGCTCCTGCACCGTCTGCGCCGGCACCTTGGGATGCACCACCAGAAAGTAACCGCCGCCCGAAGCGACATTGGTGATCGGCGTGAAATCACGGCGCACGTCGAAGGGGAGTTTTTTCTGGGTGGAGGGATTGGTCGCGAACGAGGCCGAGGTCAGCAACAGCGTGTAACCATCGGGCGCGCTTTTCGCCGTCAGCTCGGCGCCGATGATGCCGTTGGCGCCGGGACGGTTGTCGACCACGACCTGCTGCCCGATTTGCGCGGAGACCTGCGCCGCCACCAGCCGTGCCACGGTATCCGGCGCACCGGGGCCGAAGCCGACGATCAGGCGCACGGGACGGGTGGGGAATTCACCGGGCGACTGCGCTGCGAAGGCGGGTGCCGCGATGGCGAGGGCGGCAAGGCTGGCGGCGAGAGTGCGGGTGAACATGAGGGCCTCCTGATTTCTTATTTATTGATTCGCTGCGTTGAGCGTACTTGTGACCAGATCAACGCATTCATCAAAGCTGCGTCGATACTCCAAGGTTTCCAGTTCTTCAAAGTCTTCACGTATCCCCACGTGATGCCGGGCAATGCGCTCCAGTATCACGGTTCGACGATCACGCAATATCGGCTTGATTGCCGGTAATGCCTGCGGTTCTTTTTCAATCACCATCGCCAGATCAAAAATATCACGTGCCGTGAATTCCACGCCACGATGCCACACTTTCTTGGCGACAATTTCAGTGGAGGTTTCCACGGCGACGGGGCGTCCGAACAACGGCTCAATGCGTGTCGGGTCCTGGGTAAGCGAGCCGGAGACGACAAAATCGATTTCCCCCTCCGGGAAATACAATTTTACGAAGCCACTTTGTTCGATATAGTGAGTCGTCATCGATTCAACGGCACTGCTTAATCGCGGGGTCAGGTAACCCAGACATTGAGGGTCGCCGATGAAGATATCAATGTCTTTAGAAGTCATTTCATAAATGGGTTCTGTACTTTTCAGAAAGGCCGTGCTACGTTTTTTGCATGGCCAAACGAGAAG
>JAIEPF010000003.1 GCA_019749945.1 Burkholderiales bacterium | reverse complement strand
GCGCTGATCCAGCCCATCGCGATGGAAGAGGGGCTGCGTTTCGCCATTCGCGAGGGTGGCAGAACCGTCGGCGCCGGCGTCGTTGCCAAAGTGATCGAGTAAAAAATGGCCGCCCTGAAAAGTCAGAAAATCCGTATTCGCCTCAAGGCGTTCGACTATCGTTTGATCGATCAGTCGGCGCTGGAGATTGTTGATACCGCGAAACGCACCGGAGCCGTGGTCAAGGGCCCGATTCCGCTGCCGACGCGCAAGCAGCGTTTTGATCTGTTGCGCTCGCCGCACGTCAACAAGACTTCGCGTGAGCAGCTGGAAATCCGCAGCCATCTGCGGTTGATGGACATCATTGACCCGACGGACAAGACCGTCGATGCGCTGATGAAGCTCGACCTGCCTGCTGGTGTGGACGTAGAAATCAAATTGTAAGAAGTAGTGTCCGAACGGGCGCTTGAGTGCCTGGTTTTGCAAATAGAAGTGCCGGCCAATTGAAGTCGGCGCCTTTTTAAAAAAGGTACATAAACATGAGTTTAGGACTGGTCGGCCGCAAAGTCGGCATGACGCGGATATTCACCGACGACGGTGACACCATACCGGTGACGGTCGTCGATGTGTCTAACAACCGCGTCTCGCAAATTAAAACCCCGGAAATCGACGGTTATGCCGCCGTGCAGCTGGCGTTTGGCAAACGTCGTGCGTCGCGTGTCATCAAACCTGCTGCCGGACACTTCGCCAAAGCGGGTGTCGAGGGTGGCCGCGTGATGCGGGAATTTCCCGTCGCTCCGGAAAAACTGGCCGAGATGAAAGTCGGCACTACTGTGGCTGCAACCATTTTCGAGGTTGGCCAGTATGTCGATGTGACCGGCGTGTCACAGGGTAAGGGTTTTGCCGGCGTCATCAAGCGCCACCATTTCTCATCGAACCGTGCCAGCCACGGTAACTCGGTTTCCCACAACAAACCAGGCTCGATCGGCATGGCGCAGGATCCCGGCCGGGTTTTTCCCGGCAAGAGAATGCCGGGACACATGGGCGCAGTGCGGCGGACACAGCAGTCGCTGGAGATCGTGCGCATCGACGCAGAGCGCAACCTGTTGTTGATCAGGGGCGCAGTTCCCGGATCGCGCGGCGGTGATGTCATGGTGCGCCCGGCGATTCGCGCGCGGCGTCCGCCAGCGGTCAAACAGGGCGGCAAAGCCGCCCCGGCGAAGTAGAGGCACGCATGGAACTCAACGTAATCAATGAGCAGGGCAAACCCACCGCCAAGCTGGCGGCATCGGATGCCGCGTTCGGTCGTGAATACAACGAAGCGCTGATACATCAGGTAGTGACGGCGTACATGGCCAATGCACGGCTGGCTACCCGGGCGCAGAAGGATCGCGGCACTGTAAAACACTCAACCAAGAAACCGTGGCGGCAAAAGGGTACCGGTCGTGCACGCGCCGGCATGACCTCCAGTCCGCTGTGGCGTGGCGGCGGCCGGATTTTTCCGAATTCGCCGGACGAAAACTACTCGCACAAGCTCAATCGCAAGATGTACCGCGCCGGGATGCTGTCGATCCTGTCGCAGCTCGCCCGTGAAGAGCGGCTGGTCGTGGTCGATACGTTTACCATCGGTGCGCCGAAAACTAAGCTGCTTGCCCAGAAACTGCAGGGCATGGGCATGGATGACGTGCTGATCATTACCGACAATCTTGACGAGAACCTGCAACTGTCATCGCGCAATCTGCCCCACGTCATGATTGTGGATGTCAGCCATGCTGATCCCGTCAGCCTGATCCGTCACGGCAAGGTGCTGATGACCAAAGGCGCTGTAAGCAAGATAGAGGAGCTGCTGGCATGAGCGCATTCAATACGGAACGTCTGGCGCAGATACTGCTCGCCCCGGTGATATCGGAGAAGAGTACCTTCGTCGGTGAGAAGCACAACCAGGTCGTTTTCCGGGTGGTGCGTGACGCAACCAAACCGGAAATAAAGGCTGCAGTTGAAACGATGCTGAGCAAGAAGGACGAAAAACTCGAAGTGCAGAACGTCCGCATTGTCAACGTTCGCGGCAAGGAAAAGCGCTTTGGCAAGTTTACCGGCCGTCGCAGCTCATGGAAAAAAGCCTACGTCTGTCTCAAGGCGGGCCAGGAAATCACCTTTGCAGAAGGGGGGGTGAAATAATGCTGATCAAAGTCAAACCGACTTCTCCGGGCCGTCGCGGTCTGGTCAAGGTGGTCACCCCGGGCCTGCACAAGGGCAAACCGGTTGCCAATCTGGTTGAGCGGCAACCCAAGAAATCCGGACGCAACGCGCACGGCCGCATTACCATGCGGCACAAGGGCGGCGGACACAAACAACACTACCGAGCGGTCGACTTCAAGCGCGACAAAGACGGCATTCCAGCCAAAGTGGAACGGATTGAATATGATCCGAACCGCAGCGCCCATCTTGCGCTCCTGTGTTATGCCGATGGTGAGCGGCGTTATGTCATCGCCACCCGCGGCGTAATCGCCGGCATGCAGCTGGTTTCCGGCGCTGAAGCGCCGATCAAATCGGGCAATGCGCTGCCGCTCAGGAACATCCCTGTCGGCAGCACGGTTTGCTGCGTGGAAATGTTGCCTGGCAAGGGCGCGCAACTTGCGCGTGCTGCCGGTACCTCCGCCCAATTGCTGGCGCGCGAAGGCGAATATGCCCAGCTGCGGTTGCGCTCCGGCGAGATTCGCAAAGTTCACGTCAACTGCCGCGCCACCATTGGTGAAGTGGGTAATGAAGAGCATTCGCTGGAATCCATCGGCAAGGCTGGTCGTGTCCGCTGGCGCGGCATTCGTCCGACGGTGCGCGGCGTGGCGATGAATCCGATCGACCATCCGCACGGCGGCGGCGAAGGCCGGACTGCGGCTGCTCAGGCACCGGTGAGTCCATGGGGCGTCATGTGCAAAGGTTACAAGACGCGCAAGAACAAACGCACGAGCGGGATGATCATTCGTCGCCGCAACGCGAAAGCAACGGCGTAAGGGGTAGAGATGTCACGTTCCATTAAAAAAGGCCCGTTTGTCGACCATCACCTGATGCAAAAGGTGGAAACGGCACGTGCTGGTTCGGACAAGCGGCCGATCAAGACCTGGTCACGGCGTTCAACAATATTGCCGGACTTCGTCGGGCTGACAATTGCGGTGCATAACGGCAAGCAGCATGTCCCGGTCTATGTGACGGAAAACATGGTCGGGCACAAGCTGGGCGAGTTCGCGCATACGCGGGTTTTCAAGGGGCACTCGAAAGCCGGTGGCGCATCATCGCCGGCCGACAAGAAAGCCGCCCCGACTCCTGCGGCCAAGTAAGGTAAACCGAAATGAATACCAAAGCCAAACTGCAGGGCGTCAGGTTGTCGGCGCAAAAGGGACGCCTGGTTGCGGATCTGATCCGCGGCAAGACCGTGGAACATGCGCTGAACATTCTGAGTTTTTCGCCCAAAAAGGGCGCGGTGATCATCCGCAAGGTTCTTGAGTCGGCGATCGCCAATGCCGAACACAACGACGGCGCAGACATTGACGAACTCAAGATCACCAGCATTTATGTGGAAAAAGGCCCGGTGATGAAGCGTTTTTCATCGGCGGCCAAAGGCCGGGGCGTGCGCATCATGAAGCCGACGTGCCATGTTTATGTCACCGTCGGCGACGGAAGGAAGTAGATATGGGCCAAAAAATTCATCCGATCGGGTTCCGTCTCGCATTCAACCGCAACTGGTCTTCGCGCTGGTATGCAAACAACAAGAATTTCGCGAGTATGCTGCTCGAGGACATCAAGGTTCGCGAATATCTGAAGGAGCGTCTTTCGCAGGCTGCTGTTTCGCGTGTGGTTATCGAGCGTCCGGCAAAAAACGCGCGCATCACTGTATTCAGCGCCCGTCCGGGCATGGTGATCGGCAAGAAAGGTGAAGACATCGAGCGCCTGAAGGCCGACCTGCAGAAGATGCTCGGCGTCCCGGTGCACGTCAACATCGAGGAAGTGCGCAAGCCTGAACTCGACGCGCAGCTGATTGCCGACTCCATTGTCCAGCAGTTGCAAAAGCGGATCATGTTCCGCCGCGCGATGAAGCGGGCCATTACCAATGCGATGCGTCTCGGTGCCCAGGGCATCAAGATCATGAGCGCGGGGCGTCTTAATGGCATTGAAATTGCACGTACCGAGTGGTATCGCGAAGGCCGTGTGCCGCTGCATACCCTGCGCGCCGATATTGATTACGGTTTCTCTGAAGCCAAAACCAGCTACGGCATCATCGGTGTCAAGGTCTGGGTGTTCAAGGGTGAAGTAATCGGCAAGAACGAGCATCCGGGGCTTGCCCCGGCGGCGGCACCGGCAGAGGAGCCCGCCCCCGCGCCGGCCCGCAAGCCGCGTCGGACGACAACAGCGAAGACAGGAGCAAAACGTGCTGCAACCAGCCAGGCGTAAATACCGCAAGGAGCAAAAGGGCCGTAACACCGGCGTTGCGACCCGCGGGAACAAGGTGAGCTTCGGCGAGTATGGCCTTAAGGCCATCGGTCGTGGTCGCCTTACAGCGCGCCAGATTGAGGCTGCACGGCGCGCGATGACACGGCACATCAAACGCGGGGGCCGGATCTGGATCCGGATCTTCCCGGACAAGCCGATTTCGCGGAAACCGGCCGAGGTTCGCATGGGCAACGGCAAGGGTAACCCCGAATACTGGGTTGCCGAGATTCAGCCGGGCAAGGTTTTGTATGAAATGGACGGTGTGAATGAAGTCATTGCCAAGGAAGCTTTCCGCCTCGCAGCGGCGAAGCTGCCGATTGCGACGACCTTTGTTCACCGTCTGGTGGGGGGATAGGACATGAAAGCAAGCGAACTGAAGGCAAAAGGGCCTGAAGAATTGCGCACGGAACTCGAGTCCCTGCTCAAGGCGCAGTTTTCCCTGCGCATGCAGAAGGCAACACAGCAGTTATCGAACACCAGCCAGCTGCGTAAAGTGCGGCGCGATATCGCGCGTGTGCGCACGGTGCTGGGAACCAAGGCATAACGGGCAGGGTTGACTATGACTGAAGCAAACAAGCGGACGCTGACGGGCAAGGTGGTCAGCGACAAAATGAACAAGACGGTTACGGTTCTGGTCGAGCGACGGGTCAAGCACCCTCTGCTGGGCAAAATCGTGACCCGTTCCAAGAAATACCATGCACACGATGCCAACGACGAGTACAAGGAAGGTGATACCGTTTTGATCGAGGAGTGCCGTCCTCTGGCCAAAACCAAGGCCTGGCGGGTGATCAAACTCATCGAAAAGTCGCGCAGCGTCTAAATAATGCTTGCGTGAGGGGTGCTCACGCGCTATAATTTTTGGCTGTATTTTTCCGCCGACTCCGGTTGGCGGTTACTGCCCGAACGGGCTCCAAGACTGGCCTTCCATGCTGCAAGGGTGGCCAAGTTGGGGAAAATAAGCAGGAAAAATCATGATTCAGATGCAATCCATACTGGACGTTGCTGACAACACCGGTGCGCGCGCAGTCATGTGCATCAAGGTGCTGGGCGGCTCAAAGCGTCGTTATGCCGGTATCGGCGACGTGATCAAGGTCAGCATCAAGGATGCTGCGCCCCGTGGTCGCGTGAAAAAAGGCGAGGTCTACAACGCCGTGGTTGTGCGCACCGCCAAAGGTGTGCGCCGCAACGACGGATCGTTGCTGAAGTTCGACGGTAACGCAGCAGTGTTGCTGAACCAGAAGCTGGAGCCGATCGGCACCCGGATTTTTGGACCGGTGACCCGCGAACTGCGGACGGAGCGCTTCATGAAGATTGTGTCCCTGGCTCCTGAAGTGTTGTAAGAGGACGGATACGCATATGCGCAAGATCAAGAAAGGCGATGACGTGGTCGTCGTTACCGGCCGTGACCGCAGCAAGCGGGGCACGGTATTGCGGATTGTTGACGAGTCTCATTTGCTCGTCGAAGGCATCAACCGCGTCAAGAAACACCAGCGGCCGAATCCAGCCAAAGGTGAGACCGGCGGAATCATCGACAAGGAAATGCCCATTCACGTGTCGAACGTGGCCTTGTTCAATCCGGTGACCAAGAAAGCCGACCGCATCGGCATCAGGCAACTGGAAGACGGACGTCGTGTTCGGTATTTCAAGTCCAATGGCGAAGTGGTTGATGTATGAGCACTGACAAAGACACCAAAAAAGCAAAGCCGGCGAAGGATGCCAAGGCTGCTCCCGCACCGGCCAAAAAGGCGGCCAAAGAGCCCAAGGCTGCTGCGGTTGCTGCCCCCAAGCAGGGCAAGCCGGCGCGTCCGAGTGCCCCGGCCAGGTTGAGCCTGTATTACAAGGACACGGTCGCCAAGGAATTGACCAAGAAGTTTGCTTACAAGAGCCCGATGCAGGTGCCGCGAATCGAAAAAATCGTCCTCAACATGGGTGTGAGCGAGGCGGTTGCCGACAAGAAAATCATGGACAACGCCGTCGGCGACATGACCAAGATCGCGGGCCAGAAACCCCTCGTCACCAAGTCGCGCAAGGCCATTGCCAACTTCAAGATTCGTGAAGGTTACCCGGTGGGTTGCAAAGTGACCCTGCGCGGAGCCCGGATGTACGAATTCCTGGACCGTCTGGTCAACATTGCAATGCCGCGGATCCGCGATTTTCGCGGTATCTCCGGGCGCAGTTTTGACGGTCGTGGCAACTACAACATGGGCATCAAGGAACAGATCATTTTCCCTGAGATCGAGTACGACAAGATCGATGCCCTGCGCGGGATGAACATCACCATTACAACGACAGCGAAGTCCGACGAAGAAGCCCGGGCATTGCTTTCTGCTTTCAAATTTCCTTTCAGGAACTGAGGAAAACCGTATGTCCAAGCTTTCAGTGATAAACCGCGACCAGAAACGCCGCAAAACCGTAAAGAAATTTGCGGCCAAGCGGGCGGAGCTGCAGGCGCTCATCGACGATCAGAAACTGGCTCCGGAAGATCGTTATGAGGCGCGCCTGAAGCTGCAGAAATTGCCGCGGAACGCGAGTCCCGTGCGGCTGCGCAATCGTTGCGCACTGACCGGTCGCCCGCGTGGCGTATATCGCAAGTTTGGGCTGGCTCGGGGAAAACTGCGTGAGATTGCAATGCGTGGTGAAATCCCGGGCGTAATCAAGGCTAGCTGGTAAGACAGGCTGCAGGAGAATTTTGCATGAGCATGAATGATCCAGTTTCCGACATGCTGACCCGTATCCGCAATGCACAGCAGGCGGAAAAGGAGTCGGTGTCGATGCCTTCGAGCAAGCTCAAGGTGGCGATTGCCAAGGTGCTGAAGGACGAGGGTTACATCGACGATTTTGCGGTACGCGGCGAATCGTCCAAGCCGGAGCTTGAGGTCAGCCTCAAGTATTACGCCGGCTCCCCGGTGATCGAAAAAATCGAACGCGTGAGCCGTCCCGGCCTGCGCATCTACAAACCCAGCCGTGACATTCCACGCGTGATGAACGGCCTCGGCGTTGCCATCGTCTCCACCTCCAAGGGTGTGATGACTGACCGCAAGGCGCGGGGCATGGGCATCGGCGGGGAAGTTCTCTGCATCGTGGCGTAACGGAGAAAGAGCCATGTCCAGAGTCGGAAATAGCCCGGTTGCACTGCCGGAAAAAGTGGAAGTGACGATCGCCGCTGACCGGATTTCGGTTAAAGGCCCCCTTGGCACGCTGGCGCAGCAACTGACGCCCAACGTGAAAGTGGAGAAGATCGAGAATCGCCTTGAAATCAAGGTCAACGACAATTCGCGCCAGGCCAATGCCATCAGTGGCACGACGCGCGCACTGATCGCCAACATGGTTCATGGTGTCAGCAAGGGTTTCGAGCGCAAGCTGACCCTGGTCGGCGTGGGTTACCGTGCGCAGGCGCAGGGCGACAAGCTCAATCTGACCCTGGGTTTTTCGCATCCGGTCGTCCACCAGCTGCCGCAGGGCGTGAAGGCGGAAACCCCGACCCAGACCGAAATCGTCATCAGGGGTGCAGACAAGCAACAGGTTGGCCAGGTCGCTGCTGACGTTCGAAATTACCGGCCGCCAGAGCCTTACAAGGGCAAGGGTGTGCGTTATGCCGATGAGCGCATTGTGCTCAAGGAAACGAAGAAGAAGTAGGCGGACAGATCATGTTTGACAAAAAAACAGAGCGTCTCCGGCGTGCACGCAGCACGCGGGCAAAAATTGCCGAACTCAAGGCGGTGCGGCTTACCGTGTACCGCTCCAACGGTCACATATATGCCCAGGTCTTTGATGCCAGCGGCACCAGAGTTCTGGCCAGCGCATCCTCTTCCGAAAAGGAAATGCGTGCCGTCGTGCCCAAGGGCGGGAGTTCGGCTGCTGCTGCGGCGATCGGCAAGCGTATCGCTGAACGGGCAAAACAGGCCGGCGTGGAGAAGGTTGCATTCGACCGCTCCGGTTATAAATATCATGGTCGGGTAAAGGCGCTGGCGGAAGCCGCGCGTGAAGCCGGACTCAAGTTCTGACGGAGCGGGTCATGGCGAAAATGCAGGCAGGAAAGATGCAAACCGGTGAAGACCGTGGCGACGGTCTGCGCGAAAAGATGGTGGCCATCAACCGCGTCACCAAGGTTGTCAAAGGCGGCCGCGTGATGGGTTTTGCGGCGCTGACGGTGGTTGGTGATGGCGACGGCAGCATCGGCATGGGCAAGGGCAAGGCGCGCGAGGTTCCGGTCGCCGTGCAAAAAGCGATGGAAGAAGCGCGTCACAAAATGGTCAAAGTGCAGCTGAAAAACGGCACACTGCAGCATGCCGTGATGGGGCGCCATGGCGCTTCCAGGGTTTACATGCAGCCGGCCTCGGAAGGCACGGGGATCATTGCCGGTGGCCCGGTGCGCGCGGTGCTGGAGGTGATGGGCGTTGCCAACATCCTGGCCAAGTGCATCGGATCAACCAACCCCTACAACATTGTGCGTGCAACCATCAACGGCCTGACCGCGATGAATACTCCCGCAGAAGTTGCTGCCAAGCGCGGCAAGTCCATCGAGGAAATCCAGGGATAAGCCATGGCCAAAGCACAAGCCAAAGCAGGAAAAACTATCAAGGTTACCCAGGTGCGCAGCCTGATCGGCACCCGGCCCGAACACCGGGCATCGGTGCGCGGGCTCGGACTTCGGCGTATCAACCACACGGTCGAACTGGCTGACAGCCCGGCGATCCGCGGAATGATCAACAAAGTGTCTTATCTCGTTCGCTGCGAGGGTTAAATGGAACTGAACAAGATCAAACCGGCAGCCGGAGCCAAGCGCGAAAAGAAACGCGTTGGTCGCGGCATCGGTTGTGGCTGGGGCAAAACTGCCGGTCGCGGCCACAAGGGCCAGAAAGCTCGCGCTGGCGGCTTTCACAAGGTTGGCTTTGAGGGCGGCCAGATGCCGCTGCACCGCCGCCTGCCGAAGCGCGGCTTTCATTCGCTGTCGGCAGGCGACACGGCCGAAGTGCGGCTCGATACCTTGCAGAAACTGAAGGTCGATACCATCGACCTCGCGGTGCTGAAAAAAGCCGGCGCGGTTCCGCTGCTGGCAGTTCGCGCCAAGGTGATCCTGGCCGGTGAATTGAAGCGCAAAATTGCACTGAAGGGCGTGCTGGCCAGCAAGGGCGCGCGAGCGGCAATCGAAAAGGCCGGCGGAAGTGTCGAACAAGCTGTTGCCGAAAAGGCCGGGAGCTAAGCCTTGGCCCTTGGTGCCGCACTGTCGGGTTCGAACAAGTTTGGCGATCTGAAGCGTCGCCTGCTGTTCCTCGTCGGCGCGCTGATCGTGTTCCGCATCGGGTCGTACATTCCCGTGCCCGGCATCGATCAGGCCCAGCTTGCCGAACTGTTCCGCTCGCAGCGCGGCGGCATCCTCGACATGTTCAACATGTTCTCGGGCGGCGCGCTGTCGCGCTTCTCGATTTTTACGCTCGGCATCATGCCGTATATTTCAGCGTCGATCATCATGCAGCTGATGACCGTGGTGTCCCCGACCCTGGAAGCCCTGAAAAAAGAGGGTGAATCGGGCCGGCGCAAGATTACGCAGTACACCCGCTATGGCACCGCGGCGCTGGCGATTGTGCAGGGTCTGGCCATCGCGATTGCATTCGAGCAGCAGAAGGTGGCGGTTGATCCCGGCCTGATGTTCCGGCTGACGGCAATGATTACGCTGGTGAGCGGCACCATGTTTCTGATGTGGCTGGGCGAGCAGATTACCGAGCGCGGCATCGGCAATGGCATTTCGCTGCTGATTTTCGCCGGCATCGCGGCAGGTTTTCCGCAGGCTGTCGGAGGCACGCTGGAACTGGCGCGGACCGGGGCGTTTTCGATCCCGTTCGTATTGTTCATTTTCGCGCTGGTGGTCGTGGTAACGGCGTTTGTGTGTTTTGTCGAAAAGGGCCAGCGCAAGATCCTGGTGAATTACGCAAAACGACAGGTTGGGCGGAAGGTCTACGGCGGGCAGTCGTCCCACCTGCCGCTGAAGCTCAACATGTCGGGCGTGATTCCGCCGATTTTTGCGTCGAGCATCATCCTGTTTCCGGGCACCGTGGCCGGCTGGCTGGGTGAAAACGAGGGCATGCTCTGGCTGAAAAATGTTGCTGCGGTGCTGCATCCGGGGCAGCCGGTTTATACGCTGTTTTATGCTGCTGCGATCATATTTTTCTGCTTCTTTTATACGGCGCTGGTGTTCAACCCGAAAGAGACGGCCGAGAACCTGAAGAAAAGCGGTGCGTTCGTTCCGGGAATACGTCCGGGCGACCAGACTGCACGTTACGTTGAAAAGGTCACGATGCGGCTGACGCTGGCGGGAGCGCTGTATGTCACGCTGGTCTGTCTGGTGCCGGAATTGCTGATCGTCTGGAAGAGTGTGCCGTTTTATTTTGGCGGCACTTCCCTGCTGATCATTGTGGTGGTAACGCTGGATTTCATGGCTCAGGTGCAGGCTTACGTGATGTCGCATCAGTATGAAAGTCTGTTGAAGAAGGCAAACTTCAAAGGCGGTGTGTTCCCGGCGCGGTAATGGCTAAAGAAGACACCATAGAGATGCAGGGGGAGGTTGTTGAGAACCTGCCCAATGCAACGTTTCGGGTGAAGCTGGAGAATGGCCATGTGGTACTGGGCCATATCTCGGGAAAAATGCGCATGCATTACATCCGCATTCTGCCCGGGGACAAGGTGACAGTGGAATTGACGCCCTATGATCTGACCAAGGGGCGGATCACTTTCCGGGCGAAATAGGCAGCAAGCGAAAGAGGTATGACATGAAAGTACAGGCATCAGTAAAACGCATGTGCCGCAACTGCAAGGTTGTGAAGCGCAACGGCGTGGTTCGCGTGATCTGCAAGGATCCGCGCCACAAGCAGCGCCAGGGTTGACCGGTTCGTTGAATATGAGCCTGTCAAAAGTTATAATTTCGAGTTTTCCATTGGTGGGGTAACAGATGGCCCGCATAGGTGGCGTCAACATACCAAATCATCAGCACGCCGAAGTCGCGCTGACGGCGATTTTCGGCGTTGGCCGCAGCCGTGCCCGCGCGATCTGCGCTGCGGCCGGAATCAACACTGCGACCAAGATGAAGGACCTGTCCGACTCGGACATGGACAAATTGCGCGAACAGGTCGCGAAAATCACGACTGAAGGCGACCTGCGCCGCGAAATCTCCATGAACATCAAGCGGCTGATGGATCTTGGCACATGGCGCGGCAAGCGCCATCGCGCAGGACTGCCGATGCGCGGCCAGCGTACGCGCACCAACGCGCGTACGCGCAAGGGCCCGCGCAAGGCAGCAGTAAAAATCCAGCGGCCGACCGCTGCGTAACTGAGAGTAACCAATATGGCTAAGGCAAGCACCAGGGTTCGCAAGAAGGTCAAGAAAAACGTGGCGGAAGGCGTGGCACATGTGCACGCGTCCTTCAACAACACCATCGTCACCATTACTGACCGTCAGGGCAACGCACTGGCCTGGGCGACTTCGGGCAGCAACGGCTTCAAGGGTTCGCGCAAATCGACCCCGTTTGCGGCGCAGATTGCTGCGGAAAAAGCCGGTCGCCTTGCACAGGAATGCGGTGTGAAGAACATTGAAGTCCTGATCAAGGGCCCGGGGCCCGGCCGCGAATCCGCGGTCCGTGCGCTGAACGCCGTCGGTTTCAAAATCACCAGCATCTCGGATGTGACGCCCGTGCCGCACAACGGCTGCCGTCCCCCCAAGAAGCGCCGAATCTAAGGAGATCCCACAGTGGCCAGGAATCTCGATGCAAAATGCCGGCAATGCCGTCGCGAAGGCGAAAAACTTTTCCTGAAAGGGGAGAAGTGTTTCACTGACAAATGCGCCATTGAGCGCCGCAACTATCCGCCCGGCCAGCACGGCCAGAAAAGCACCCGCCTGTCGGGTTATGGCGTGCAACTCCGCGAAAAGCAGAAGGTGCGCCGTATCTACGGCATCCTTGAGCGTCAGTTCCGCAAGACCTACAAGGAAGCGGCGGCGAGCAAGGGTGTGACCGGCGAAGCACTGCTGCAGGGGCTGGAAAGCCGTCTTGACACGGTGACCTACCGCATGGGTTTCGGCGCGTCGCGCACGGAAGCCCGCCAGGTGGTGCGTCACAACGGCATCCTGGTCAACGGCAAGCGCGTGAACATTCCGTCCTATCAGTGCCGTCCGGGTGACGTCGTTGAAGTGGCGCAGGCCGCCAAGGCGCAGCTGCGCATCAAGGGCGCCGCCGAAGCAGCCGAATCACGCGGGTTTCCGGAGTGGGTTGAGGTCGACTCGAAGGCGCTGAAAGGCACCTTCAAGGCACGGCCGCAGCGCTCCGAGTTGCCTTCCACCATCAATGAGTCGCTCATCGTCGAGCTGTACTCGAAATAATCCCCGAGAGGTAGTCAAGCCATGTCCAGCAGCGCCTTCCTCAAGCCTCGGATCATCGACGTGCAGGGTGTGTCCCCCTTCCATGCGAAGGTCACCATGGAGCCGTTCGAGCGCGGTTACGGGCATACGCTCGGCAATGCGCTGCGCCGCACCCTGCTGTCCTCGATGCCCGGCTTCGCCGCGACTGAAGTCAAGATCGCCGGCGTGTTGCACGAATACTCCACCATCGACGGTGTGCAGGAAGATGTGGTCGACATCCTGCTCAACCTGAAAGGCATCGTGCTGCGCCTGCATAACCGCGACGAAGCCATCCTGACCCTGAAAAAATCAGGCGAAGGCGTGGTCACGGCTGCGGATATCGAGCCGATGCATGACGTCGAAATCGTCAACCCGGATCACGTGATCGCCCATCTGACCGCCGGCGGCAAGCTCGACGTGCAGATCAAGGTCGAAAAAGGCCGCGGCTACGTCGCCGCGGTGACGCGTCGCGGCGTTGATGACACGCGCAGCGTCGGCGGCCTGATGCTCGACGCCTCCTACGGTCCGGTGCGCCGCGTCAGCTACGCGGTGGAATCGGCGCGCGTCGAGCAGCGCACCGACCTCGACAAGCTGGTGATCGACATCGAGACCAACGGCGCGATTGATCCTGAGGAAGCCGTCCGTTACGCCGCACGCGTTCTGGTCGAACAGCTGTCGGTATTTGCCGACCTCAAGGGCACCCCGGCGCTGATCGAAGAGAAAAAAGCCACCCAGATCGACCCGGTGCTGCTGCGCCCGGTGGATGACCTGGAACTGACCGTGCGTTCGGCCAACTGCCTGAAAGCGGAAAACATCTACTATATCGGCGACCTGATCCAGCGTACCGAGACCGAGTTGCTGAAGACCCCGAATCTGGGTCGCAAGTCGCTGAACGAAATCAAGGAAGTGCTGGCATCCCGCGGCCTGACGCTGGGTATGAAGCTGGAAAACTGGCCGCCTGCCGGCCTGGAAAAGATTTAAGAGGGCATCATGCGTCATCGTCACGGTTTAAGAAAACTCAATCGCACCAGCAGCCATCGCCTCGCGATGCTGCGCAACATGGCCAACTCGCTGTTGCGCCATGAAGCGATCAAAACCACCTTGCCCAAAGCCAAGGAATTGCGGCGGGTCGTGGAGCCGATCATCACCCTGGGCAAAAAACCCACGCTGGCCAATCGCCGCCTGGCGTTTGATCGCCTGCGCGACCGTGAAAACGTGGTCAAGCTGTTCGAACTGCTGGGCCCGCGTTTTGCCAAGCGCAACGGCGGTTACCTGCGCATCCTGAAGTTCGGCTTCCGCAAGGGCGACAATGCGCCGATGGCCTATGTCGAACTGCTTGATCGTCCGGAAGCGGCGGAGACCGAAGCCAAGCCGGAAGCCGCCTGATCCGCGTAGCGCGCGACCCATAAAAAAGCCGGGCCTTGCCCGGTTTTTTTATTGCTGAAACCCGCAGATAAGTTATAAAAAAATCAATAAAATCAAATACTTATAATTTTACCGTATAGGCCGCAATCAGGTGACCAATATCACGCGGTAATCATTGACATTGGTGCGCGTGGGACCGGCGACCACGAGGTCGCCAGTCGCTTCAAAAAACCGGTAGGCATCGTTCTGGTCGAGCAGTGTCGCGGCATGGATCTGTTTGCGCGCCGCGCGCTGCAAGGCATCCGGCGTCAGCACGGCGCCGGCATTGTTTTCAGAGCCGTCGATGCCGTCGGTATCACAGGCCAGCGCGTGGATGCCGGGCACCCCGTCGAGATCAATCGCCAGCGACAGCAGGAATTCCGCGCAGCGTCCGCCGCGTCCCTGGCCGCGCACGGTGACCGTACATTCGCCACCTGATATCAGCGCCACAGGTGCCGGCCATGGCGCACCGTGCTGACGGATTTCACGGGCGAGCGCGCCATACACTTTGGCGACCTCACGTGCTTCCCCGGTCACCGAGTCGCCGAGGATCGCCGGGGTGATGCCCTGACCGCGGAAATAATCCGCGGCGGCCTGCAGCGATTGCTGCGCAGTGGCGATCACCCGGTTTTCGGTTTTGGCGAAAGCGCGGTCGCCGGGTTTGGGTGTTTCGGCGATTTCACCGCGTGCGCCGCGTGCGAGGTGCGCGGCAATGGCGGGCGGCGCCTGCACGCCATGACGCCCAAGGATGTCTATCGCATCCTGGTAAGTGCTCGGGTCGGGTGCGCAGGGGCCGGAGGCGATGTGCGTCGGATCATCACCGGTGACATCCGACACCACCAGCGCCAGCACCGGTGCGCGCGAAGCCGCGGCAAGCCTTCCGCCCTGGATGATCGACAGGTGCTTGCGTACCGTGTTCATGGCCTGGATCGGCGCGCCGGACAGCAGCAGTTGTTGGGTCACCTGTTTCAGGTCGGCCATGGTGATGCCTTCGGCCGGCAATGACAGTAGGCTCGAGCCGCCGCCGGAAACCAGCACCAGCAGCAGATCCTGGGGTGTCAGCGTTTTGACCTTTTTCAGGATTTCCGCAGCGGCCTGTTCACCCGCAGCATCGGGCACCGGGTGTCCGGCTTCGATCACCGTGATGCGATTGGTCAGCAGGCCGTGCTGGTAGCGGGTGATGACCAGGCCGTCCAGCGCTGCTGCGGCGGGCCAGTGCTGCTCAACCGCCAGGGCCATGGCCGCAGCGGCCTTGCCGGCACCAACGACCAGCGTGCGGCCCTTGGGCGGCGCGGGCAGGTGCCTGGGTACGATGCGCAGCGGGTCGGCGGCGGCAAGCGCCGCGGCAAAACTACCGCTCAGCAGTTCGCGCGCCCGCCCCGGGGTCATGACAACACGGCTTTCAGGTGGGCTCCGGTGTGGCTGGCGGCGTTTGCCGCGATCGCTTCCGGCGGGCCTTCGGCGAGGATACGACCGCCGCCGTCGCCGCCCTCCGGGCCGAGATCGATGACCCAGTCCGCGGTCTTGATCACGTCGAGATTGTGTTCGATGACGACGATGGTGTTGCCGTGGTCGCGCAGGCGGTGCAGCACGTGCAGCAGCAGATCGATGTCATGGAAATGGAGGCCAGTCGTTGGTTCATCGAGGATGTACAGCGTGCGTCCGGTATCGCGTTTGGACAGCTCGAGCGCGAGTTTGACGCGCTGTGCTTCGCCGCCGGACAGCGTGGTCGCGCTCTGGCCCAGCGTGATGTAACCGAGGCCGACGTCCATCATGGTCTGCAGCTTGCGTGCGATGGCCGGCACCGGGCTGAAAAACTCAACCGCCTGTTCCACCGTCATCGCCAGCACTTCATCGACCGTACGGCCCTTGTAACGGATGTCCAGGGTTTCGCGGTTGTAACGTTTGCCGTGGCAGGTGTCGCAGGGTACGTAGATGTCAGGCAGGAAGTGCATTTCGACTTTCAGCACGCCGTCGCCCTGGCAGGCTTCGCAGCGGCCGCCTTTGACGTTGAAGGAGAAGCGCCCGGCGCCGTAGCCGCGCGCACGCGCCTCCGGTACGCCCGCGAACAGCTCACGGATGGGTGTGAACAGCCCCGTGTAAGTCGCCGGATTGGAGCGCGGTGTGCGGCCGATGGGGCTCTGGTCGACATTGACCACCTTGTCGAAAAACTCCATGCCTTCGATGCCGGTGCAGGGCGCCGGTTCGACATTGCTGCCGTAGAGGTCGCGTGCGGCGGCCTGGTACAGCGTGTCGTTGACCAGCGTCGATTTGCCGGATCCCGAGACACCGGTGACGCAGGTGAACAGTCCTACGGGGATGCCGACAGTGACATCCTTCAGGTTGTTGCCGGTGGCGCCGCTGATCACCAGCCGCCGTTTCGGATTGACCTTGTGGCGCAAGGCCGGCACATCGATGCGGCGGCGTCCCGACAGGTACTGGCCGGTCAGGGATTCGTTGTGCGCGACGATTTCGGCGGGACTGCCCTGCGCGATGACATGACCGCCGTGTTCGCCGGCGCCCAGCCCCATGTCGATGACGTGATCGGCGCTCATGATGGCGTCCTGGTCGTGCTCGACCACAATCACCGAATTGCCGATGTCGCGCAGGCGTTTCAGCATGCCGAGCAGCCGCGTGTTGTCGCGCTGATGGAGGCCGATCGAGGGTTCGTCGAGCACATACATCACCCCGGTCAGCCCCGAGCCGATCTGGCTGGCGAGGCGGATGCGCTGGGACTCGCCGCCGGACAACGTGTCGGCAGAGCGGTCCAGCGACAGGTAATCAAGGCCGACATCGACCAGGAAACGCAGGCGGTTGCGGATTTCGCCGGCGATTTTTTCGGCGATGGCCTGTTTTGCACCGGTCAGTGCCAGTTCTTCGAAAAAACGCATCGCGTTGCCGAGCTGCAGTGCGGAAAGGGCATAGATCGGCTGGCCGGCGACCAGTACGTGCCGCGCTTCGGGCCGCAGTCGCGTGCCGGCGCAATCCGGGCAGGTCTGCGTGTTCAGGTATTTTGACAGTTCTTCCTTGACCACCGGCGAATCGGTTTCGCGGTGGCGGCGCTCGAGATTGGGGATCACGCCCTCAAAGGCGTGTTCCTTGACATAGGATTTGCCGCGTTCACCGGAATAGGTGAATTTAATCAGTGTTTTTCCCGAGCCGTACAGCACCGCATCGCGCGCCGCCTCCGACAATTCCCCGAATGGGGCTTCAACATCAAAACCATAGTGTTTGGCGAGGTCCTGCAGCATCTGGAAATAAAACTGGTTGCGGCGGTCCCAGCCCTTGATGGCGCCGGAGGCCAGCGACATCTCGGGGAATGCGGCGATGCGTTTCGGATCGAAAAAAGTGATGGCGCCGAGGCCGTCGCAGCGCGGGCAGGCGCCCGCGGGGTTGTTGAAGGAGAACAGCCGCGGCTCCAGTTCGGGTGAGGCCCGGCCGCAGACCGGGCAGGCGAGGCGCGCTGAAAATACCAACTCCTCGCCGCTGTCCATGTCCGCGGCAATGGCGCGGCCGTTGCCGTGACGCAGGGCGGTTTCGAAGGATTCCGCCAGGCGCTGGCGGATGTCGGCGCGCACCTTGATGCGGTCCACCACCACGTCGATCGTATGCTTGGAATTCTTTTTCAGCGGCGGCAGCGCGTCGATGTCGTGAATCCTGCCGTCGATGCGCGCGCGGACGAAACCCTGCGCACGCAGTTCGTCGATCAGGCTGTTCTGTTCGCCCTTGCGGTCGCTGACCACCGGCGCAAGGATCATCAGCTTCGTATCCTCCGGCAGTTGCAGCACATGGTCGACCATTTGCGCGACCGATTGCGCGGCGAGCAATGTGCCGTGTTGCGGGCAGTGCGGTTCGCCGATGCGCGCGTAGAGCAGGCGCAGGTAATCATGGATTTCGGTGACGGTGCCGACGGTCGAGCGCGGATTGTGGCTGGACGCCTTCTGCTCGATGGCGATGGCCGGCGACAGGCCCTCGATCAGGTCGACATCGGGTTTTTCCATCAACTGCAGGAACTGCCGCGCATACGCCGACAGCGATTCGACATAACGGCGCTGGCCTTCGGCATACAGCGTGTCAAAAGCCAGCGATGATTTTCCGGAACCGGACAGCCCGGTGATCACCACCAGGCGGTTGCGCGGCAGGTCGAGGCTGATGTTTTTCAGGTTGTGGGTGCGCGCGCCGCGGACGCGGATCTGACCGGCGCCCGCGGGCTCAATTTGGGCGACCGCAGTTTGGGCGGTGATCGGCAGCGAGACCAGTTTTGGCGGCGAGGAACGCGCAGTCATCAAAGAGCCTGGGGAGAGCAAAAGTGAACCTGCTACTATACGCGCATACGCTGTTCCGCCCAACTGCTGCAGCCAGGTTTCCCGCCGGTCCCCACTTCATGTCGTCCAGCAACAAAATGACCCCGCTTGAGCTGCGGGCGAGCATCGGATTGTCCGGAATTTTCGGATTGCGCCTGCTCGGCATGTTCGTGATCCTGCCGGTATTTGCCATCTACGCCGAGCATCTGCCCGGCGGCAACGACCTGACGCTGGTCGGCATCGCCATCGGCGCCTACGGCCTGACCCAGGCCGTCCTGCAAATCCCCTTCGGCTGGTGGTCCGACCGCATCGGCCGCAAACCGGTGGTTTATATCGGGCTGGCGATTTTTGCCATCGGCAGTTTTGTCGCGGCGCTGGCGCCGAACATCTACATCGTCATCCTCGGCCGCGTCCTGCAGGGCGCCGGTGCGATTTCAGCAGCGGTGATCGCGATGACGGCCGACCTGACCCGTGAAGATCAACGCGCCAAGGCGATGGCGATGATCGGCTCCACCATCGGCGCCTCGTTTGCGCTGTCGCTGATCGCGAGCCCCTGGCTGGATCGCGTGATCGGCGTGCCGGGCATATTCGCGCTGACCGGGCTGCTGGCGCTGGCGGGCATGGTGGTCATGTGGCGCTTCATTCCGGATGCGCCGGAGGCACCGCCGGCACCGGGTCGCGGCCTCAAGGATTTCTGGAATGTGCTGCAGGATCCGCAATTGGCAAGGCTGAACTGGGGCATCTTTGCGCTGCACGCGGCGCTGATGGCGCTGTTCATCGTGGTGCCGTTCAGCCTGCGCGATGCCGGTCTTGAATTGGCCGGGCACTGGAAGGTTTATCTGCCGGTGATGCTGGGTTCCTTCGTGCTGATGCTGCCGCCGATCATGCAGGCCGGCAAACCGGAGCTGCTGCGGCGCTGGTTCATCATCGCTGTGGCGCTGTTGCTGGCGGGCCAGCTGGCCTTGCCCTGGCTGACCGGAAACCTGTGGTTGTTGTCCTTGTTTTTACTGGCGTTTTTTGTGCCGTTCAATGTGCTGGAGGCGATGCTGCCGACATTGACTACGCGCTTGGCGCCGGCGCATGCCAAGGGCACGGCGATCGGCCTCTACAGCACCATCCAGTTTTTCGGCACCTTCCTCGGCGCTGCCGCGGGAGGAATTCTCTACAAGCACTGGGGCACCGCCGGCGTCGTAGTCCTTGATACTGTGCTGCTGGCGATCTGGCTTATACTCGCCTTCGGCATGCGCGTGCCGCCGGTTGCGGCGCGCGCGTAAACGCCCTGACGGCGGGTGCGTTGATGGATTTATGCAGCATTGAATATCAAAAGGAAAAACTGACATGGCATCAGTTAACAAGGTAATTCTGATCGGCAACCTCGGCAAAGATCCGGAAACCCGGTATCTGCCCAGCGGCGAAGCGGTGACCAACATCACGCTCGCCACCACCGAGTCATGGAAAGACAAAAAAAGCGGCGACAAGCAGGAGCATACCGAGTGGCACCGGATTTCTTTTTTCGGCCGGCTGGCTGAGGTCGCCGGCGAGTACCTGAAAAAAGGTTCGCCGTGTTACGTCGAAGGCCGCATCCGCACCCGCAAATGGCAGGACAAGGAAGGCCAGGACCGTTATACGACAGAGGTTGTTGCTGACCGCATGCAGTTGCTTGGCGGCCGCGGCGGCGGCGGTGAAGGCGGCGGCGGTGGTGGCAGCATGCGCGAACCCGCTGCGGCTGCGGCGGGCGGTGGCGGCAAGGCACCGGCGAAGAAAAGCGGCGGCAGCTTTGACGACATGGACGACGACATTCCGTTTTGACGGACGGTGTGCCGCGTGTTCACAACAAAGCCGGGCTCAGCCCGGTTTTTTGTTTATGACGGGGCCCGCAGCAGGCGGTGGGTATGCGCCGCGATCACTGCTTCTTCATCGGTGGGGATGATGCAGACGCTGACCCTGCTTGCGGCGGTCGAGATGCGCGGTGCATGGCCCGCGTTGGCGGAGGCATCCAGCGTGATGCCCAGCCAGGCCAGTTTTTCGCAGATCATGGCGCGCACCGGTGCTGCGTGTTCACCGATGCCGCCGGTAAACACCAGCGCATCAATGCCTTCGAGCGCCGCGGCCAGTGCGCCGGTTTCCAGCGCGGCGCGGTAAACGAACTGTTCGATGGCGGCTTGTGCGCGCGGATCCTTGGCTTCGAGCAGGGTGCGCATGTCGTTGCTGATCTCGGAGAGGCCCAGCAATCCTGATCTGCGGTAGAGCAGATCCTCGACTGCATCTGCCGACATGTTTTTTTCACGCATCAGGTAAAACAGCACCCCCGGATCAATGCTGCCGCAGCGCGTGCCCATGACCAGGCCGTCGAGCGTGCTGAAGCCCATGGTGGTGGCGATGCTCTTGCGGCCGCGCATCGCGCACAGGCTGGCGCCGTTGCCGAGATGGGCGACGATGACCCGCCCCTCGGCGCCGGCACCGAGCGCATCCGGCAGTGCGCCGGCAATGAATTCATATGACAGACCGTGGAAGCCGTAACGAAGCAGGCCGCCGCGGGTCAGCGCGGGCGGCAGGGCCAGTGTTTGAGCGACCGCGGGCTGGCTGCGGTGGAAGGCGGTGTCGAAGCAGGCGACCTGCGCAAGTTCCGGGCGCAGTTTGCGCAGCGCCTTGATTGCCGCCAGGTTGTGCGGCTGGTGCAGGGGGGCCAGCGGCGCCAGTGCATCCAGGCTGGCGAGGTTTTGAGTGTTGATCACCAGCGGCGCATCGTACTGTTCGCCGCCGTGAACGACGCGGTGACCGGCACCGAGCAATGGTTGTGCGTGGCGGCCCGCGTCCAGCCAGTCAAACAGCCAGGCCAGCGCCGTTTCGTGGTTCAGCGGGCCGGGCGGCAGCGTGCCGGGGAGCTGCCCCTGTGCGTTGCCGGCAACGAAGGCCGGCGTCATGCCGATACCCGAAATCATGCCCTGCAGGGTGCGCCGCAAGGGGAGAGTGGCGGCAAACACCGCGAATTTGATGCTGGAGGAACCGGCGTTGAGAACGAGGATGTGGGGGACCATTTTTGGCGGTTTCAAAAAATGCTTTTTTTTCAATGGGCTAGATTCAATGCATCAGCTTTGCCCGATTGTGCCGTGGCGGCTGCGCTGCGCCAAGCCCGGCAAGCCGCCGGCTTGAAATCCCCCGGGCAGCACCCAGATAGCCCCGGGGAGTCGCTGTAACCTTCTAAGGTATAATGATTTTTTTGATTTTTTGGGGTGCGCCATGCCAATTTACGAGTATCGATGCGAGGCATGCGGTTTCCAGAAGGAATTCCTGCAACGCATCAGCGATGCGCCGCTGAAGGATTGTCCCGAGTGCGGCAAAGGTTCGTTCAGCAAGATGGTGACCGCCGCCGGCTTTCAGCTGAAAGGCAGCGGCTGGTATGCCACGGATTTCAAGAACAAGGGCAGCAAACCGGATGCGGATGTGGCCAAATCCGTCGACGCGCCGAAGAAAGATGAATCCAAGGCTGAAGCCGCCGCCTGCGGCGCCGGAGCCTGCCCCGCCTGCAATTGATCTCGCAACCCGCCTGACGCGACAGACATGTCAGGCGGGTTGAGTTGCGCTGAGATGCAGCATCCGCCGTTGTATCGCGCAACCCCATACCGAATTCATGTTCAAGAAAACCTCCATCAAGAGCTATCTAATCACCGGTCTGCTGGTCTGGGTGCCACTGGTGATCACGCTGTGGGTGCTCAACCTGCTGGTGGGCATCATGGACCAGTCGCTGCTGTTGCTGCCGCAGGCGCTGCTCACCGAGAACTGGCTGGGCGTACATGTGCCGGGGCAGGGTGTGATCCTGACCGTGCTGATCGTGTTTTTCACCGGCGTGCTCGCAGCCAACATCCTCGGGCAGCGCATGGTGCAGTTCTGGGAGGGACTGCTGGCGCGCATCCCCATCGTCAACACCATTTATCACAGCGTCAAGCAGGTCAGCGATACGCTGTTTTCCGGTACCGGCCACGCCTTCCGCAAGGTGCTGCTGGTGCGTTATCCGCATCCCGGGGCCTGGTCGCTGGCATTCCAGACCAATCTGCCGGTGGAAGTCGCGGCGCGCCTGCCGGAGGACCATGTCGCGGTGTTCATTCCCACCACGCCGAGCCCGGTCAACGGCTTCTATTTTTATGTGCGACGAGCCGACGTCATCGAAATCGACATGTCGGTCGATGCCGCGTTCAAGTACATCGTGTCCATGGGTGTGGCGGCGCCGAAAAGCAGCAGTATCGTGACGCCCGCACCGCGCGAAAACAAATAATTATTTAAAATCAATAACTTATGACCATGCGTAGCCACTACTGCGGGTTGGTAGACCGCACACTCCTCGGCCAGACCGTGAGCCTCTGCGGCTGGGTGCACCGCCGCCGCGACCATGGCGGCGTCATTTTTATCGACCTCCGAGACCGCGAAGGCCTGGTGCAGATCGTCTGTGATCCGGATCGCGCGGAAACCTTCGCCGCCGCCAACGGTCTGCGCAACGAATTCGTGGTGCGCGTCGAAGGCCGGGTGCGCGAGCGTCCGGCAGGCACCACCAATGCCAATCTGATCAGCGGCGAAATCGAAGTGCTGGCAACGGCGCTGGAAATACTCAACGCGTCGCAAACCCCGCCGTTCATGATGGATGACGAGCAGTTGTCGGAGAACGTGCGCCTGCAGTACCGCTTCCTCGATCTGCGCCGGCCGCAGATGCAGAGCAACCTGCGGCTCCGCCATCGCGCCGCGCGCGCGGTGCGCAATTATCTCGACAACCACGGCTTCATCGACGTTGAAACACCGATGCTCTACAAGTCGACACCCGAAGGCGCGCGTGAGTTCCTGGTGCCGGCACGCATGCACGACGGCCAGTTCTACGCGCTGCCGCAGTCGCCGCAGTTGTTCAAGCAGCTGCTGATGGTGGCCGGTTACGACCGCTACTACCAGATCGTCAAATGTTTTCGTGACGAAGACCTGCGCGCCGACCGTCAGCCCGAATTCACCCAGATCGACATCGAAACCTCCTTCCTCGACGAGCGCGAAATCCAGGACCTGATGGAGGGCCTGATCCGCGATCTTTTTAAGAACGTGCTCAACGTCGATCTCGGCGAATTTCCGCGCCTGACCTACGCCGAAGCGATGGCGCGTTACGGCTCGGACAAACCCGACCTGCGGGTCAAACTCGAATTGACCGACTTGAGCGATCTGATGACACAGGTCGACTTCAAGGTGTTCAAGCAGGCGATCGCGCTGAAGGACGGCAAGGTCGTTGCGCTGCGCGTGCCCGGCGGCGCTGCGCTGACGCGCAAGGAAATCGACGATTACACGGCATTCGTCGCGATTTACGGCGCGAAGGGGCTGGCCTATATCAAGGTCAACGACGTGACCCAGTTGAACGAGCAGGGTCTGCAGTCGCCGATCGTCAAATTCCTGCCGCCGCCGGTGCTCGCGGAAACTCTCAAACGCAGCAATGCCGTCAACGGCGACCTGATCTTTTTCGGTGCCGACCGCAGGAAGGTGGTGTACGACGCGCTGGGCGCGCTGCGGGTCAAGGTCGGACACGAAAAGGGCCATGCCGACGCCGGCTGGCGGCCGTGCTGGATCGTTGACTTCCCGGCCTTTGATTATGACGAGGAAGCGCAGCGCTGGAACGCCGCGCACCACCCGTTCACGGCGCCCAAGGACGAACATCTCGGCCTGCTGACCACCGACCCGGGCCAGGTGCTGGCCAAGGCCTATGACGTGGCGCTGAACGGCTGGGAAATCGGCGGCGGTTCGGTGCGCATCCATCGCGCCGAAGTGCAGTCGCAGGTGTTTGCGGCGCTGGGCATCTCGCCTGAAGATGCGCGCGCCAAGTTCGGCTTCCTGCTTGATGCCTTGTCGTACGGCGCGCCGCCGCATGGCGGCATCGCCTTCGGCCTCGATCGCATCGTGACGCTGATGACGGGTGCTGAATCGATCCGCGAAGTGATCGCTTTCCCGAAAACGCAGCGTGGCCAGGATCTGATGGTCGAGGCGCCGAGTGCGGTCACCGAAAAGCAGTTGCGCGAACTGCACATCCGCCTGCGCAACGCCAACCCGGCGGCATAAACGGGCCGCAGCCTGACGGCGCCAAGGGACCTCTGATGCGTATGGCGTGGCGCAGGAAGCCGCTGCAGCAACTGCTGTGGTTCTTTGTTGCCGCCCTGTTTTCCGCGCCGGCCGCGGCGCGGGGTGATGCGCCGCAGCCGCCCGCGCAGGCGTACACGCAAACGGCGGAAATCCGTGTCGCCGAACTGCCGCAGGAGGCCCGCGAAACCCTGCAACTGATCCGGCGCGGCGGGCCTTATCCCCATGAACGCGACGGTGTCACCTTCGGCAATTACGAAAAACTGCTGCCCGCGGCGCCGCGCGGCCATTACCGCGAATACACGGTGATGACGCCCGGCGTCCGGCATCGCGGCGCGCGGCGCATCGTCGTCGGCTGCGAGCGCCAGCGTGCGGGACCGGCATCGCCCGGCCTGCTGCGGCTCGCGCATTGCCGTGATGGCGGCGAGTTTTATTACACTGCGGATCATTACCGCACATTCAGGCGCATCGTCGAATGAAGACCACCGGATTTTCCGCAGCGCTTACCGTAAAAAGCAACGGCGTCTACCGCGCGCCGGAGAAGGTGGCGTTGTTGCAGACCATAGTGCGCCGTGCGGGGCTGCGCTGGGTCGTGGTGGACCTGCGGCGGGCACGCGGCAAACACGCATTGCTCGGTGCCTGTGCCCGCGGCTTCCAATTTCCCGCCGGTTTTGGCGGCAACTGGGATGCGCTGGCCGACTGCCTGCAGGATCTGTCGTGGCTGGCGGAACCGGGCACCGTGGCGCTGCTGCGCGGCGCCGCGGATTTTGCCGTGGCGGCACCTGACGAGTACGCGCTGCTGCTGGAAATTCTCGGCGCCAGCGCGGAATACTGGCAGCCGCGGGGTCGCGTGTTCATCGTGGTCAGTGAAGGCGATACCGGACTGCGGGCATTTGCTGCGCCATGAAATACAAGATTCCGCTGTCGGTGCTGGTGCTGGTGCACACCGCCGATCTGCAGGTGCTGCTGCTGGAACGCGCCGATCGTCCCGGTTTCTGGCAGTCAGTGACCGGCAGCCAGGATGAGGGAGAGACGCTGCTGCAGGCCGCGCAGCGTGAACTGGCCGAGGAAACCGGCATTGTCGCAGATGCCGCGGCACTGACCGACTGGCAGCGCGAGAACCGGTATGAGATTTATGCGCACTGGCGCAACCGTTACGCGCCGGGCGTTACCCACAATACGGAACATGTCTTCAGTCTGATGCTGCCTGCCGTCCAGGACATTGTGCTTGCTCCGCGTGAACATCTGGACTACCAGTGGCTGCCGTGGCGTGAGGCGGCGGACCGCGTATTCTCATGGAGCAATGCCGAAGTCATTCGCGAATTGCCGCAGCGCATGCGGCAGTGCACATAAACCCCACGAATCAGCGGGACGTTTCCGGGTGCGAATTTTGCGGGAATCCCCGGGTGGTTTTTCTGTCAAAATCCTGTAATGTAGAAGTTTTCCCCGAAGCCTGAGCGTTGGTTGCATAGTTCAGGCTGCAATACAAAAGGGTCAGACGATGGAAGTGAAAACGATAACCTTTGAGGGTTTCAAACCGCTGGCGGATGACGCGTGCCAGGCGCGCATCGTGGCTGCACGGCAGAAACTCGGTGATCGCGTCGTATTGCTCGGCCACCACTATCAGCGGGCGGACGTCTACAAACACGCCGATCTGACCGGTGACTCGCTGCAGCTGTCGAAGCTCGCGGCCGGCACGGATTCCGAATACATCGTGTTCTGCGGCGTGCATTTCATGGCCGAAGTCGCGGACATCCTGTCGCGCGCTTCGCAGAAGGTCATCCTGCCCGATCTCAATGCCGGCTGTTCGATGGCGGACATGGCGAGCCTGTCCAAGGTGGAGCGCGCCTGGCGTGAGCTGTCGGAAGTGCTGGATCCCGACGAACATGTCACGCCCATCACCTACATCAATTCCGCCGCCGATCTCAAAGCCTTCTGCGGCGAACATGGCGGTATCGTCTGCACCTCGTCGAACGCGCGGCAGATCCTCGGCTGGGCCTTCAATCGCCGTGAGAAAGTGCTGTTTTTCCCCGACCAGCACCTCGGCCGCTGGACCGGCTACCTGATGGACATTCCCCTCTCTGAAATGATGGTGTGGGATCCGGATGAGCCGATGGGGGGGCTCACGCCGCAGCAGATCAAGATGGCGAAGGTGCTGCTGTGGAAGGGCCATTGCTCGGTGCACCAGATGTTCCAGGCCCAGCACATCCTGCGCTGGCGCCAGCAGCATCCGGGCGGTGCCGTGATCAGCCATCCGGAATGCAACTTCGAAGTGTGCAAACTCTCCGATTACGTCGGCTCGACCGACTACATCATCAAGACCATTGCGGCGAGTTCGCCGGGGTCGCGCTGGCTGGTCGGCACCGAGCTCAATCTGGTCAACCGCATCGCCGAGGAGTTCGCGCCGCAGGGCAAGTCGGTGCAGTTCATGGCGCCGACGGTGTGCATGTGCTCGACCATGCAGCGCATCGATCCGCAGCACCTGGCCTGGTCGCTGGAGAACCTGGTGGCGGGCAGGGTGGTGAACCAGATCAAGGTGCCGGCATACGAGGCGGAACTGGCGCGGATTGCGCTGGACCGTATGCTTGCCATCTCCTGATGCAGTGGAGGGCGCGTCGCTGCAGCTGAGCGTCGCGACCTACAACATCCACAAGGGTTTTTCGGTCACGCCGCTGTTTGCGCGGCGGCCCGTGCTGCACGTGTTGCGCGAGCAGTTGCGCCTGTTGAATACCGATCTGGTGTTCCTGCAGGAGGTCGTCGGCGAACACACGACGCACGCCGCGCGCCATCTTGACTGGCCGGTGCAGTCCCAATACGAGTTTCTGGCCGACAGCCTGTGGCAGAGCCACGCCTATGGCAAAAACGCGGTGTACGATGCCGGCCATCACGGCAACGCCGTGCTGTCGCGTTATCCGATCACGCGCTGGGACAACGAGGATGTATCATCGCACCGCTTTGAGCGTCGTGGACTGCTGCATTGCGAAATCGCGGTGCCCGGCTGGCCGCAGCCCCTGCATTGCGTGTGTGTGCATCTCGCACTGACTGCGCGCGGTCGCGGCCTGCAGCTGGAGCGCCTGCGCCAGCGCATCGAGCGGCTGGTGCCGCCCGATGCGCCGCTGATTGTTGCCGGTGATTTCAACGACTGGTACTGGCGCCACCGCGCGACCCACCAGCTGGCGCATCCGCTCAACATGCACGAAGTGTTCGAGCTGGTGGGCGGGGTGCCGGCGCGCAGCTATCCGGCGCTGCTGCCGGTGCTGCGGCTGGACCGGATTTACGTGCGCGGTTTTACGGTGCATGAGGTTCGAGTCCATCATGGCCGGCGCTGGGGGCGGATTTCCGATCATGCGCCGCTGACGGCGCGACTCGAGCGACTGTTCGGTCCGTGACCGCATGTTGCGCCGAGATATTTATAACTATTTGTTTTTATTGATAAAAATGAAAATCTCTGATTTTTGGCGCGGCCATGACCGCTGATCGTCCCGCTGATCATCCCGTTGTCGCCGCCCCGGCGCGCGGCCGCGACTGGCGCGTGGTGCCGATGCTGCTGCCCTACCTGTGGGAATACAAATGGCGGGTGGTGCTGGCGCTGACGCTGCTGGTGGCGGCCAAGTTCGCCAACGTCGGCGTGCCGCTGATCATGAAGGACATTGTCGACGGCCTTGATTCAAAACAGGCGGTGCTGGTGCTGCCGCTGGCGCTGCTGGTGGCTTACGGCGCGCTGCGCCTGTCGACGGTGCTGTTCGCCGAACTGCGCGACGTGGTGTTCGTGCCGGTGACGCAACGCGCGACGCGGCGCATTGCGCTGGCGGTGTTCCGCCACCTGCATGCGCTGTCGCTGCGTTTCCATCTCGACCGCCAGACCGGGGGCATGTCGCGCGACATCGAACGCGGCACGCGCGGCATATCCACGCTGTTGTCCTTCATGCTGTTTTCGATCATCCCGGTGGTGCTCGAATTCACGCTGGTGGCGGCGGTGCTGTTCGCCAAATTCGACTGGCGTTTTGTCGCGGTGACCTTTGCCGCGGTGGTGGTCTACATCGCCTTCACCATCGGCATCACCGAATGGCGCACCGCCATCCGCAAACGCGCCAACGAACTCGACTCCCGCGCCAATACCCGCGCCGTCGACAGCCTGCTCAATTATGAAACCGTCAAATATTTCAACAACGAGGATTATGAGGCGCGGCGTTACGACGACAGCCTGCAGCGTTACGAAGTGATGGCGGTCAGGAACGAGGCCTCGCTGGGGCTGCTCAACGTCGGCCAGGCGGCGATCATTGCCGTGGCGGCAACGCTGCTGATGATCCTGTGCGCCCAGGGCGTGGTGGCGCGCGAACTGTCGCTGGGCGATCTGGTGCTGGTCAACGGGCTGCTGATCCAGCTCTACATTCCGCTCAATTTCCTCGGCATGGCCTATCGCGAGATCAAGCAGGCGCTGATCGACATGGAGCGCATGTTCGGCCTGCTCGAGGAAAATCGCGAAGTGGATGACGCGCCGGATGCGCAGGACGTGCCGGAAGGGCCGGCGACCGTGCGTTTCGAGGCGGTTGATTTCGGTTACGACCCGCGGCGGCAGATCCTGCACGGCATGAGCTTCGAGATCCCTCCGGCGGCGAAAGTCGCGGTGGTGGGGGCGAGCGGCGCCGGCAAATCGACGCTGGCGCGGCTGCTGTACCGTTTTTATGACGTCACCGGCGGCGCGATCCGCATCAACAATGTCGATATCCGCCGGCTGCGCCAGACCAGTCTGCGCGCTGCGATCGCCATCGTGCCGCAGGACACCGTGCTGTTCAACGACACGATTTATTACAACATCCAGTACGGCCGGCCGGCGGCGACGCGCGAGGAGGTGATTGCTGCGGCGAAGGCGGCGCACATCCACGGTTTCATCGAAAGCCTGCCGGATGGTTACGAAGCGATGGTCGGCGAGCGCGGCCTGAAGCTCTCGGGCGGCGAAAAACAGCGCGTGGCGATCGCCCGCGCGATACTCAAGAATCCGCGCATCATGATTTTCGACGAGGCGACCTCGGCGCTCGACTCGCGCACCGAGCAGGCGATCCAGAAGGAACTGAACGCCATCGCGCAGGGCCGCACCACGCTGGTCATCGCGCACCGCCTGTCGACAGTGATGGATGCCGATGAAATCCTGGTGCTCGACCAGGGGCGGGTGGTCGAACGCGGCCGCCACGCCGCGCTGCTCGCCGGCGGCGGCGCCTATGCCCAGATGTGGGCGCTGCAGCAGCAGGAAGACGCGCAGCGCCGCGCGGAACGGGAAAGCGCCCTGACTACTGCGGCAACCGAAAAGTAACGGTAATGCGCGTGCCGCGGTCCCCGGCGCCCGATTGCACGGCCACCGTCGCCTGGTGGCCCTGCGCGATTTCGCGGACGATGGCCAGTCCCAGGCCGCAGCCTTCGGGCGCGCCGCCGGGCATGCGGTAAAAACGTTCGAATACTTTTTCCCGCTCCTCGAGCGGAATGCCGGGGCCGTCGTCCTCGACCTCGAGCATCGCCTGCTCGTCCTGCTGGCGGACGCGTACGGTGACGCGACCGCCGGCCGGCGTGTACTGGATGGCGTTGTCGATCAGGTTGTTGAGCATTTCATGAACCAGGAACCGGTCGGCGCTGATGGTCGCCGCGGCGGAGGCATCGTCAAAGCCCAGATCAATACGGCGGCTCAGCGCGCGCGGCACCCATTCCCGGGTGATATCGCGTGCCAGTGACATCAGCGCGACGGGCTGGCGCATCACGCTGCGGTGCGAGCCGGGCTCGGCGCGCGCCAGGGTCAGCAACTGTCCGACCAGGCGGGCGGCGTGATCCGCCGCCGTGTGCAGGTGCTGCAGCGTGGCGACGGCTTCCCCGTCTCGCACCTGCCGCGTGGCGAGTTCGGCCTGCATCTTCAGCGCGGCCACCGGCGTGCGCAGCTGGTGCGCGGCGTCGGCGATGAAGCGCTGCTGGGCGGCGAGTGCGGCGCTCAGCCGCGACAGCAGGTCGTTCATGGCGCGCACCAGCGGCCGCACCTCGGCGGGCGCGACGGCTTCGTCGATCGGGCTGAGATCAACATGCGAGCGGTTTTCGATTTCCCGGCGCATGGCCGTCAGCGCACGCAGACCGATGCCGACGCCGAACCATATGGCCAGCGTGGACAGCAGCACCAGGATCGCCTGGGGCAGCATCATGCGCAGCATGATCTGGCGGGCGAAATCGGCACGCAGGGCGGACCGCTCGGCGACCTGGATCAGGATCGCCCCCTTGCCCGAGCCCGGCCGCACCGGCACGCGCAGCGCGACGGCGCGGATCGGCTCGTTGCGGAACAGGGCGTCGTAATAGGTGACACGATCTTCCTGCGCTTCGGGCGGGGGATCTGGAAGATCCGGGTCACCGGTGATGTATTCGCCGCCGGGGCCGTTGGCGCGGTAATAAAAACGGCCCTGTTCGCCGGAAATCAGCATTTCGATCACCGGCTGCGGCAGGTCGAGATAGAGCTGGTTGCCCGATTCGCGCACGTTGCGTCCGAGATCCAGCGCGGTATCGAGCAGTGCGCGGTCGTAGTTGAGATTGACAAAGCCCTTGGCGACATCGTGGTCGATCAGCGTGCTGATCATCCACAACGCGATCAGCGGGCCGCTGATCCAGAACAGCAGGCGGCTGCGCAGGGTGCGCGGTTTAGCGGAACCCATATCAAAAAACTGTCGGGCGCAGGCGGGACCAGGCGCCCGCGAGCTTCCGACGAGACCCTGCCTGGGTGACAAGGTGGATGGCAAGACGCGGACAAACGCGGCGCGCAGGGCAGTCCTGAGCAGCGCAGGCGTCTTTGCGATGGGTTCTACTCATGCGCCGCTTTTTCCAGCAGATAGCCGAGCCCGCGTATGGTGCGCACACTGACGCCGGCGGGTTCGAGTTTTTTGCGCAGCCGGTGCATATAGACTTCGATGGCGTTGGCGCCGACCTCTTCCCCCCAGCCATACAGCTGTTCGGCGAGCTGCTCCTTGCTCACCACGCGGCCTGCGCGCAGCATCAGCACCTCCAGCACGCCCAGTTCACGGGCCGACAGATCGAGCGGCGTGCCCTTGATCGTCGCCCGCCGCCCCGCGGTGTCCAGCGTCAGGTCACCGTGGATCAGGTCCGAGCCGCCACCCGACTGGCCGCGGCGGATCAGTGCCCGCACCCGCGCTTCGAGTTCCGGCAGGTCGTAGGGCTTGGTCAGGTAATCGTCAGCACCGAGGTCGAGACCCTTGACCCGGTCCTCCAGCGCATCACGCGCGGTGAGCATCAGCACCGGGGTTTTGGAACCCTTGCGCCGCATCCGCCGCAGCACTTCGTAACCGTCGAGTTTGGGCAGGCCGATGTCGAGAATCACCGCATCGTAATGCTGGGTGGCCAGCATGTGGTCAGCCTGTTCGCCGGTGGCGGCATGATCCACGGCGTAATCGGCGCCTTTCAGCGCAGTGATCAGTCCATCGGCCAGTATCGGGTGGTCTTCAACGATCAGCAGGTGCATGTCGGGATGGTAGCCGAGTCGGGAGTGGGGGATTGCAGTCGGGGAGTCATCATACTGGGCCGGTGGCAGGCTGGCGCAAAGTCGCGGAAGGCGGGCGGTTTGTAAGTTTTACGTAAGCGAGGATGGCTATCTTGAATTCTTGGGGGCAGGGCTGAGGACTTGGTGAATTGCAGCGGCTGCTCCTGGTTACTGGTGCTGGTAACCCGGTTTTCCTCCTCGGAGGCCCGGCTATTGCAGTGACCTGTGCTGAGCGGGTGATCTGTAGGGCCTCTTTAAGCTCCGCCTGGACAGTCTATATTGTCCTGAGCGGAGTTTTTTTTGCGCCGCCGGTTTTGCAGCGGCAGGCCTCCGGCGCCGTACACAGCAATCAAACTGGTTGAAATAACTGCGCTAAGGCTGTATTTTACAAGGGAATTCAGGAAATTTTCAGGGAGAAAACAAACTGATGCGCTGGCTGATCACAATCCTGATCGCCCTTCTGGCCACGTCCCCTGCGCTCAGCGAACCGCAGGAGCGCACCGCCCGCAAGGTGAAATCCGCGGTGGCCAACCGCAGCGTAGTTCCGGAACTGAAGTCGTCCTCGGCGCTGGTCGTCGATCAGTCCGGCCGTGCGCTGTTTGCCAAAAACGTCGACCACGTGGTGCCGATCGCCTCCATCACCAAGCTGATGACGGCGATGGTGGTGCTTGATGCCGGGCTGCCGCTGACCGAGCAGATCGCCATCAGCGAGGACGACCGGGATCTGCTGAAGGGCACGCATTCGCGGCTGCGCATCGGCACCGTGCTGTCGCGCCGGGAACTGCTGCATCTCGCGCTGATGGCCTCCGAGAACCGCGCCGCGGAAGCCTTGTCGCGGGTTTATCCCGGCGGCACCAGGGCGTTTGTCGCGGCGATGAACCAGAAGGCCGTCGAGCTCGGCATGTGGCGCACGCGGTTTGTCGACGGCACCGGACTGTCCAGCGAAAATGTCTCCACCGCGCAGGATCTGACCAGGATGGTGGCCGCGGCCTACCACTATCCGCTGATCCGGGAATTCACCACCGACAGCGGCACCACCGTCCAGCTGGGCAATGGCCGGTCGATGAATTACAACAATTCGAACCGGCTGGTGAAAAGCCACGAATGGCAGATCGGCTTGTCCAAGACCGGTTATATCTCCGAGGCCGGGCGCTGCCTGGTGATGCAGGCGCAAATCGCCGGCAAGCCGGTGATCATCGTGCTGCTCGACTCCTGGGGCAAACTCACGCGCATCGGTGACGCTAATCGCATCAAGCGCTGGATGGAAACCCGCTACCCCGCGGACACCTCGGGCTGAATTCCGGATGTCCAGCCGCGGTGTCGCGTCGTCAATGACGACGCCGGATTACATATGAAATCTGCGGCGCCGGCGGCATCCCCCGTGTCTTTTGTCGATCTGCAGCCTGCCGTCGGCCGTTTCCTCGACGATGTGCTGGCCGGTCTCGCTGCCGCGCCCAAGGCGCTGTCGCCCAAATATTTCTACGATGCCCGCGGCTGCGAGCTGTTCGAGGCGATCTGTGAATTGCCGGAATATTATCCGACCCGCACCGAGCTCGCGCTGATGCGTGACAGCGCGGCGGACATGGCCGCACAGCTGGGCGAAGGCGTGCTGCTGATCGAGTTCGGCAGCGGCGCCAGCGTCAAGACCGAGGTGCTGCTGCGCACGCTGCGTCCCGCGGCTTATGTGCCGGTCGACATTGCCATCGATGCGCTGCAGGCCTCGACGGCGCGGCTGGCGGCGGGTTTCCCGCAATTGCCGATCATCGCCGTCTGTGCCGATTACATGCAGCCGCTCAGTGTGCCGGCGTTGGAGCGCATCAAGGCGCCGCGGCGGGTGATCTATTTCCCCGGCTCGACCATCGGCAACCTGACGCCGGCGGAGGCGCAGGAGTTCCTCGGCCGCGCGCGTGAACTGGCCGGTGCAGGGGGCGCGATGCTGATCGGTGTTGACCTGAAAAAAGATCCGGACCGGCTGCACGCCGCCTACAACGACGCGCAGGGCGTCACCGCCGAATTCAACCTGAACCTGCTGCGGCGGATCAACCGCGAACTGGCCGCGGATTTTGATCTCGACCAGTTTCGCCATGTCGCGTTTTACAACGCCGCCGCCGGGCGCATCGAAATGCACCTGGAGAGTCTGCGCGAGCAGACGGTGACGATCAGCGGACGCAGCTTTGTGTTCGGCGCCGGCGAGCGCATACACACCGAAAATTCCTGCAAATATTCAATCGCTGAATTCCAGCGCCTGGCGCAGGCCTCCGGCTTCCGGCCGGCGCAGGTCTGGGTCGACGCCGACCGGCTGTTCGCGGTGCATCTGCTGCAGGCCTGAGTGGCGTTCAGGGACGGCGCTCCACGATCCGGAAGATGGCGGCGGTCAGCGGTCGCGGATCAAGGTGCCTGCGGAGTAAATCCGCGGAATTGTCCTCTACAGTATGGAATCCCCGCCGGTCGTTGCCGTCGGCACTGATAAAATTGCGGCACTGAAACCGCGCGCCGATGGCCATTTATCTCACCCTGGTACTGATCGTCCTCAACCACATCGCGTTCGGCGGCAGCCGCGTCGTGGTGTCGCTGTTTGCGCTGGAATCCGGCGCGACGCAGATGCAGGTCGGTTTCCTGATGGCGCTCTATGCGGTGTGTCCGATGCTGTTCGCGATTGCCATCGGGCGGCTCGCCGACCGCGTCGGGCCGCGCCTGCCGATGCTGCTGGGCAGTGTCGGTTTGCTGGTCGCGCTGTCACTGACGGCGATCTGGCCGGCGCTGACGACGCTCTACATCGCCGCCTTCCTGATGGGCTCGTCCTTCCATTTCTTTTTTGTCACGGTCACCGGCATTGCCGGCGGCATCGGCGGCACCCAGCACCGTTCACGCAATTACGCGCTGGTCAGCCTGGGTTTTTCGGGAGCCGGATTCCTCGGCCCGCTGATCGGCGGTTTTGCCATCGACTATCTCGGCCATGTCGAGGCGTTCATGATTCTCGCCGCGTTTACGGTCATCCCGGTGCTGATGCTGTGGCTGCGCCCCGGCTTTCTGCCCGGCGCGGCCAAACTGCCCGGCGCCGCGTCCGGCGGCGGGGTGATGGAACTGTGGCGCGCGCCGCGGCTGCGCAATACCTTCATTGCCAGCGGTTTTATTTCCGCGGCCTGGGACCTGTTCAATTTCTACCTGCCGGTGTACGGCCACGGCATCGGCCTGTCGGCATCCGCCATCGGCATCATCCTCGGTGTTTTTGCGCTGGCGACCTTCGTCATCCGTGCGGCACTGCCCTGGCTGCTCAAACATTCCAGCGAAGCGCAGATCCTCGTTTATGCGATTTTTGTCGCCGCTGGCGCATTCATCCTGTTCCCGTTTTTCGACAACCCGTACGCCTTGTGCGCGGTGTCGTTCCTGCTCGGCCTGGGCGTGGGCTGCGGCCAGCCGATGTCGATGTCGCTGATTTATTCGCTGGCGCCGGAGGGGCGTGCGTCGGAGGCGGCGGGCCTGCGCGTCACCGTCAACAACCTGACCCACCTGGTGATTCCGCTGCTGTTCGGCACCATCGGCACCGCGTTTGGATATGCGCCGGTGTGGTACGCCAATTCCGCGCTGCTCGGTGTCGGCGGCTGGCTGGTGCGCCGCGGAGCAAGTCCCCTTGGGGGGCGCCGCAGGCGCGCCTGAGCCGGCGCGGGATGTTCTAACGTACGATAATCGTCAGGCTGAAGTCGCCGCGCAACAGACTGACTGCGTAACCGCGTTCCGCTGCACGAAGCAATCCCTGGAATTCGGCCAGGGTCTGCACGCGCCGGCGATTGACCGCATAAATGATGTCGCCGGGGCGGAAGCCCGCCTGCAAGGCGCGGCTGTTGGCATCCACTGCGGCCACCACCAGGCCGCCGCCGCGCAGGCGCTGGAACAGCGGGCTGCCGCGTTCGATTTCAACCACCCGCAGTCCCGGCAGTTGTGCCACGGTCTGCGTCTCGCTGCTGTCGGAGGGCTGCGGCGCGGCGATGCGCATGCGGATGCGCAGCGTGCTGCGCAGCGAGTCCCCCTGGGGGGCGTCGCGGACGATGCCGAACTCGACTTCGTCGCCGACCGGGGTCAGTCCGAGCCGCGCGCGCAGTTCGGCCGAACTGCGGATCGGCCGGCCGTTGAGGGTGGTGACCACATCCCCTTCGCGCAGGCCGGCGCGCTCCGCCGGCGAACCGGATTGCACGTTGGCGATGATCGCGCCGTCCAGCGAGGGCAGACGCAGTTTGCGCTGGGCTTCCGCCGGCACATCCGCCATTTCGATGCCGAGGCGACCGCGCCGCACTTCGCCATAACGCACGATCTGTTCCATCACCGCGCGCGCCATCACCGCGGGCACGGCGAAACCGATGCCGACATTGCCGCCGGCGGGAGCGACGATCGCGGTGTTGATGCCGATCAGTTCGCCGCGCAGGTTGACCAGCGCGCCGCCCGAGTTGCCGGGGTTGATCGAGGCATCGGTCTGGATGAAATCCTCATAACCCTCCACCGACAAGCCGCTGCGCCCCAGCGCGCTGACGATGCCCGAGGTCACGGTCTGGCCGATGCCGAAGGGATTGCCGATGGCGAGTACATAGTCGCCGACCTGCAGCATGTCGGAGTCGCCGAAACGCAAGGCGGACAGGTTGGGTGCGCTGATCTGCAGCACCGCGATGTCGGTGCCGGGATCGGTGCCGACCAGTTTCGCCGGGAACTGGCGGCGGTCCTTCAGCGTGACGATGACCTGTTCGGCGTCCTTGATGACATGGTTGTTGGTCAGGATAAAGCCGCGCGCGGCGTCGACGATGACGCCCGAACCGGCGGACTGTTCCTGGCGCTGCTGCTTGTCCGGCAGGTTGAAAAAACGGCGGAAAAACGGGTCGCGGAACAGCGGGTTGTCCTCGACCGGGGCACGGGTGACCACCGAGATGTTGACCACCGCCGGTGTGACCTGGTTGACCAGCGGCGCCAGCGTCGGCAGGCCGCGCGCATCGGTCGCGGTCTGTGCCGGCGCCGCCAGCGGCAGCAGGGCGCCCAGCAACAGCAGCAACGGCGCCTGGATGGCGCTGAATAAATCCTTGAAAAACAGGGGCATGGAAATGGTCATCCACATCCTTTCCAGATGGGCGCCGCACCGCCGGTTTTCAAGCGGCAGCCGGCCTCGTGCCCTGCAGCTTTATTTCAAAATCTTGAACAGGTTGTTGAAGCTGTCGGTCCACAGCCTGAGGCCGGGGATTTCACCGATTTTTTCCATGGATTCGGTGATGCGCGGGTGTTCGAGCACCGCCTTGCTGCGCGACACCAGCACCCAGTCGGTGTTCGCCAGATCCGATCCGTTTTCGGGATCATCGGCGACCAGCACCGTGTGCAGGCCGTGTTCGTCGGCGATGCGTTTGACCACCGGCGCCAGGTGCAGGAAACGGTTGGTGACATGGAATGCGATCACGCCGTCCGGTTTCATGTTTTTCAGGTAGACGCCCATCGCCTCATAGGTCATCAGGTGGGTGGGGATGGAATCGCTGGAGAAGGCGTCGATGGCGAGCACGTCGTAACCCTGCGCCGGCTCGGCTTCCAGCGTCAGTCGCGCGTCGCCGAGCAGGGTTTCGATTTTTGCCTTGCTCGATCCGAGGAAGCTGAATTCGGTTTTGGCGAGTTCGATCACCTGCGGATTGATTTCATAAAAACGGTAGACGTCGCCGGGCCGGCCGTAGGCGGCGAGGGTGCCGGCGCCGAGGCCGATCACACCGACGCGAATCGCCTTCGCGCCATCGCTCTTGATGCCGATGATGCGGCCGATGCCGGCCGTCGGACCGTAGTAGGTCGTCGGTTCCATGCGCCGCGCCGGCGCGAGGAACTGTTCGCCGTGCATGATCACGCCGTGCATCAGCCGCCGCGTAGCCTCAAGGCTTGACTCGTCGCCGAAATCCTTGACCCGCAGCGTGCCGTAGAAATTGCGCGTCATCACCCGCGCGTCCTTGGACAGCATGTTGATGTAGGTGTGGATGTGGTACGCGGTGAAGCCCGCGGCGACCAGCGCCAGCACCGGCACGATGACCAGGGTGCGGCGCGCCACATAGGCGGCGATCAGCGCGGTGAAAAACAGGCCGAGGCCGAATTCGTAATAGGTGTTGAACAGCTTGGGGGCGACAAAACCCACCAGCAGGCCGCCGACCGCGCCGCCCAGCGAAATCATCAGGTAATAGGCGGTGAGGTGGCGCGGCGCCGGTTTCAGCGCGGCGAGTTCGCCGTGGAAAAACATGCACATCACGAACAGGCCGGTGGCGAACAGCGGGATCGCCTGCTTGATGTCCATCACGCCGCCGTTGGTGTGCAGCGCCCAGGCCATCGCGCCGACGATGACCAGCAGCGGGCCGAAAAAAATCTGCCGCTGGTACCAGTTGCGGCCTTCGAAACAGAGCACGAAGGACAGCAGGTACAGCGTCAGCGGCAGGATCCACAGGAAGGGCACCGAGGCGACGTCATGGGTGATGTGGTTGGTCACCGCGATCAGCATGAACGAACCGAGTGCGGCGAGGGTCAGCCACAGCAGGTAGTCGGCGGCGCGCGGCGCGGGGCCTTCGGCGGCGGGTGCCGCCGTCGTCGGTTGTATCGCGGCCTGGGTCGATGCGCGCAGGCTGAACAGGGCCGAGGCGCCGCAGAGCACGGCAAAGAGTCCGTAGCCGAAGCTCCAGCCGATCGACTGTTCGTGGGTGGTGACGTACGGTTCGACCACGAATGGATAGGCAACCAGCGCGATCAGCGATGCGCCGTTCGACAAGGCGAACAGGCGATAGACGTTGGTGGCGGCAGGAAAACTGCGTGCGAACCAGGCCTGCAGCAACGGGCCGGTGGTCGACAGCAGGAAATACGGCAGGCCGATGGTGGCGGCGAGCAGGCCGAGGATCAGCCAGGTCGGATCTTCTTCGCCGCCCGGTTTCCAGCCGCTGCCGGCGATGATCGGCAGCGATACCAGGCTGACGATGATCAGTGCCACATGCAGCATGACCTGCGGGCGCGGCTTGAGGAAACGCACGGTCCAGTCGGCGTAGGCATAACCGGCAAGCAGCACCAACTGGAAAAACATCAGGCAGGTCGTCCATACCGCCGCGGAACCGCCAAACCACGGCAGGATCTGTTTTGCCATGATCGGTTGCACCAGGAACAGCAGGAACGCGCTCGCAAAAATAGTCAGCGCGTAAAGGAGCATTTATATAACCTATTGATTTTATTGATTTATTTTGATTATCACGGCATCGATCGGCTTGTAATACAACTAACGCGGCGGATGGCCCGGTCGCGTACCGGCCGCCGGGATTGTAACCGCAGCCGGCGTACTGCGGGCGGTGGCGTTCACCACACGGGCGCCGTTTCACGCATCGGTCTTGCGCTGCGGCGCGACGGGCTCAGTCCGCCTTGATGCTGGATTTTTTGATCACTTCCGCCCAGCGCGCCGATTCGGCTTTGACGTAGGCGGCGAACTCGGCCGGCGTGTTGCCGACACCGTCGGCGCCGTCGCCGGCCATGCGTTTCTGCATGTCCGCGGTTTTGAGGATGTCGACCACTTCACGGTGGATGCGATCGATCACCGGGCGCGGGGTGCCGGCCGGTGCGAACAGGCCGTACCAGTTCGAGACATCGATGTTGGGCACGCCGGCTTCCTGCAGGCTGGGGATGTCGGGCAGCGTGGCCGCACGCTGCGCGCTGGACACGGCCAGCGCGCGCAGCTTGCCGGTCTTCAGGTGCGGCAACACCGAAATGATGCTCGGGAACGCGGCCTGGATGCGGCCGGACAGCATGTCGATGTACGCGCCGCCCATGCCCTTGTATGGGATGTGGTTCATGTCGGCGCCGGTGCGCACCTTGAACAGTTCCGTGGTCAGGTGGATCAGGCTGCCCTGGCCGGCCGAGGCGTAATTGACCTTGTTCGGATTGGCCTTGGTATAGGCCACCAGTTCCCTGACGTTTTTCGCCGGGATGCCCGGATGCACCATCAGCACATAGGGCTGGCGCGTGACCTGGGTGATGGCCGCGTAATCGCGGGTCGGCACATAACGCGCCGGGTAGAGCAGGGGATGGATGACGAAGGTCGCGCTCGCCATCAGCAGCGTGTGGCCGTCTTTCGGCGCCTCCTTGGTGAGTTCGGCGCCGATCGCGCCGCCACCGCCGGCACGGTTGTCGACAACCACCGTCTGGCCGAGTTTTTCCGAAAGCGGTGTCGCCACCGCGCGGGTCACGGTATCCATGCCGCCGCCCGCCGACAGCGGAACGATCAGGCGCACCGGCTTGTCGGGATAGGCGGCCTGTGCGGACAGCGCCAGTGCGCCGAGCAGGCTGATGGTCAATCTGATCATGATGATCTCCTCGCTGTTGTTGTGGTGTCTTGTGCCGAGCCGTTCACGCCGTTGTGCTGATCGCCAGCGTGCGGCAGTCAGCAATGTTTTCCAGCGCCGCCAGTTGTGCATGCAGTTCCGCCGCCCGCGGATGCGCGCCAGCCATGCGCATGAACTTGGTCTGCAGCTCTTCCGCCGACAGCGGCGAGGCCGGCGTGCCCTTGAACTCCTCGGCAAAACGTTCGAAGCTGCGGCCGTCGCGAAGTTCAACAACCACCCGCGTCGCCCAGGCGCCGCCTTTTTCGTCGTGGCCCATTTCGATGACCTTCAGTTTCAGCGCCAGTGCCCGCACTTTGGCATCGTTCAATGCCGTTTCGGAAAACGCCAGCGGATCGTTGACGTCGTAATAGAGGGCAATGGCGGCGCAGAAGGGCACGCTGTACTGCGCGCCGGCCACATCACGCGGCTCGCGGATGTCGTGATGCGACAGCACCTTGTGCCGCGCAAAAATCGTCAGTGCCGCGACCTCGTCGCCATTGAAATGGTGTTCGGCGCGCAACTCCTGCAGTGACTGCACGGGGGTGTGTGCAGTGATGTGGCAGGCATACCGTTTCAGGCAGGCATGGACGATATCGAAATGGGTGCCGAGGTCTTTGGTGAACTGCGAGGCGTCACCGTCGCGGGCGTAGGATTCGAGATAACCGTACTGGCCTTCGAGCACACTGTCCGGGCCTTCGTAACCGTCGCGGGCGAGGAGTGCTGCAACCACGCCGGCTTCCGCCGCGCGGCCCATGTGCAGGCGTTTCACCATCGCGCCGTTGCCGGCCTTGGCGAAGGCGAGCAGCCCCCCGCCGAGGGAGCCGGCGATGCCCAGTGCCTGGGTCAGTTGATCGCTGCCGAGGCCCAGCAGTTTGCCGGCGACGATGGCGGAGCCGTAGGGGCCGTTGACGCCGGGGGCATGGAAACCCAGCGATTCCGTGGTCTGTTTTGCCGCGAGGCCGATGCGAAACATCACTTCGGCGCCGGTGACAAAGGCGGTCAGCAGATCGCGACCGCCGGCCCCCTGGTGTTCCGCGACCGCCAGCGCCGCGGGCAGCAGGATCGCGCCGGGATGCACGCCGGCGCTGGGTTTGCGCAGGCCGTCGAGTTCAAAGGCATGGCTGCATACGCCGTTGGCCAGTGCGGCGGCGGGTGGCGACACTTGCAGCGCGGTGCCGATGACGCGGCTCGAGCCCTTGCCGCCGCAATGTTGGGCGTGTCCCGCGACGATGCGGCTCCACGGCAGGCGCGAGCCGAACAGCGCCGCACCGGTGGTGTCGATGATGCATTGCCGCGCGCGCTCGCGCGCGGCCGCCGGGATATTCTCGTAGCGCAGTGCGGTGGCGAATTCGGCCAGGCTGCGGGCGGCGGTCTTGGGGGAAGATGTGGTGGTCATGGCGCAGTGATTTCTCTAGAACATCCCTCGCCCCGCTTGCGGGGAGAGGGCAGGGTGAGGGGGAACCGCTGATTTCCCCTACCCTCACCCCAACCCTCTCCCGCCCCAAGGCGGGAGAGGGAGCTAAAGGCGTGGGGAGAGGGAGATGGGTATGGTTAGGCGCTCAAGAGTTTCGACAGCACGGTGGCATCGGGCAGTTTTTCAATGCCCATCACCGCATCGCGCAGTTCCTCGACCCGTGCCTTGGGCAGTGCCTTGACTGCGAGTTTTTCGAATTTCTCGATGATCTCGGCGTCGCTGGCGAAATGTTTCTCGCTGCCGCGCGCGGCCTCTACTGTGCGTTTCATGATCGTGCTGTCGTGCAGATGTAACTCAACGTGTACCTTGTGCCGCAGCTTGGCGCCCAGCGCGGTGATCGCCGGGTCGTGCAGGACTTCGACTTTTTTCGACAGCGCGATGCGCTGCGGGTCGGCGACCATGGCTTCGGTGAACTGGTCGACAAAGCAGTCGTTCTCGATCAGCCAGGCGGCGATGCAGTACGGCATGTTCAATTGCGCCGAGGTCAGGCCCTGCGGCTCGTACGGCCAGCCGACATGGTGCACCGTGACTTCGGAACCGTGGACAACAACCTTCTTCACGTCGTTGTGGGTGAACGGCCTTTCTTTGCGCATGTCGCGCAGCGCATCCAGCGTGGTGTGGTTGGTGCCGACACAGGCGTAGAACTTGAGCGCGATGCCCATGGTCTGCCACACCTCGCCCAGGCCCGCGGTGAGTTCCGCCAGATTGAACTTGTCGGTCGACTGCGACATCGTGGTGCAGAAACCGCCGTATTCGCTTTCCAGCACATTGAGAATGCCGGTGAAGCCGGCTTCGGCGAACAGCGCGCCGTAAAGCCCCGATTGCGAGGAGCGGCCGGCGTGCATGCGTTTGACCATCGCGCCGAACTGCGCGGCCATCAGGCCCGCGGCCTGGGTGCCGGCGATACCCAGCGCATGCACGGTTTTGTCGGTGTCGAGTTTGAGGCCGCGCGCTGCCCCCGCTGCGGCGGAGAACACGCCGAGTGTTGCGCCCGAATGCCAGCCCGAGGCGATGTGCGAGGGGCCCATGCACAGGCCGACGCGCGGGCCGATTTCATAACCGGCCACGGCGGAGGTCAGGAATTCCTTGCCGCTCATGCCCGGTTTCATTTCAGTGACGGCGATCAGCGCCGGCAGCACCACGGCACCGACATGCAGCACACCGGCGCGGTGCACGTCATCGAGTTCGAAGCCCTGCACCTGGGTGCCGTTGACCAGCGCGGCATGCGGCGCCGAGAGTTTTTTGCCGGTGCCCCACACGCTGCACTGGCGGGTGGTGTCGATGGCGCCCAGCTTGTCCTGCAGAATGCGGCTCCATTGCAGATCCGCGCCGTACAGCGCGCAACCCAGCGAATCCAGCATCAGCAGCTTGTTGCGATGGCGGACTTCTTGCGGAATTCTGTCGTAGGTCAGCCCGGAGACGAAGGCGGCCATGCCGCGGGTGTAGGGATTGTCGCTGGTGGATTGTTTGGCCATGGTGGTGTTTCCTGTCAGTCTAAAAATAGAAATGGTTGTGTTGTTTATAGAACCGTTCGGGCTGAGCTTGTCGAAGCCCGTTCACCCTTCGACAAGCTCAGGGCGAACGGGAGTAATCAGGGGCCAATAAAATAATAAATAAAAACAAATAGTTACGCATTTATTTCGGAGTGCGGACCGCAGCGCCCAGCAGCGGCATCACACTGCCGATGTCGGTCAGTGTTTCAAACTGGTTCACTGTGGTGATGATCTTTTCGGCTGCAGCCTTGTCCATGCACGGCGCCACGACGTTGCGGAATTTGTGCACGACTTCTTCCGGTGACAGCGGATTTTCCGGACTGCCGCGGCGGTGCAGTGACAGTTTTTCAAACACCCGGCCGTTGCGGGCGGTGATTTTAACCCTTGAGGCGTGGCGGAACGGCGCGCCCATTTTTTCGATCTCGGGATCGACATGCGCCGAGATGCGCGCAATGAAATCGAGGATTTGCGGATCGGCAAGCCGCGCTTCACGGAACTGTTCGGTGAAAGCCGCGCCGTCGAGCGCGATCACCGCCATGCCGTAATAGAGATTCATCTGCGCCGCGGTGACGCCCTGGGCCTTGTACTCCCAGGCGCAATGCACATGGGTCATCGGCGAGAGGCCCGCTTCAACCTTGGCGATGTCGCCGGCCTTGAGGCCGTGTTCCTGCATCAGTTCCGACAGTGCATCGAGCGCGCTGTGGATACTGGTCACGCTGGCATGCGGCTTGTAACCGACGTTCAGGGTTTCCCAGGTTTTGCCGAGGCCCTTATTACCGAGTCCATCGGTCAGTCGCGACGGATTCGGTTTGTCGGAGTACGTCGACAGGTAGCCGCCGTACGGGGCTTCCAGCGCATCGAGGATGCCGGTAAAACCATCCGCCGCGAGCTGCGCGGCATAGACACCGCTTTGCGCGGCGCGGCCGCTGTGAAAGCGTTTGACCATCGCACCTTCCTGCGCCGCCATCAGGCCGCCGGCCTGCGAACCGGCCATGCCCAGCGCATGCTGGAACTGCAGGGCGTCGAGATTCAGCATGCGTGCCGCGGTGGCGGCGGCGACAAAGGCGCCCGAGGTCCCTTGCGGATGGAAGCCGCGGAAAAACAGACTCATGGTCGCCGCATTGCCGACGCGGTGGCCGATTTCATAACCGGCAACCATCGCCGTCAGCACATCGCGCCCACTGATTTTCCCGACTGCGGTTGCCCGGGCTTCAGCCAAACCCAGAGCCACCGGTGTCGCGATGGAGCCGGCGTGAATGATCGATTCCTTGTGGATGTCGTCAAGCTCGAAGGCATGACCGGAAGTGCCGTTCACCAGTGCCGCCAGCGAAGCCGAGGTTTTGCGGCCGAGGCCGATCAGCGTGGCCACCGGTTTTGCGCCTTCCTGCCCGGCCAGTGCCGCCACTTTTTTGGTCCACGGCAGTGTCGCACCGAACAGACAACAGCCCAGGCTGTCGAGCAGGCTCAGCTTGATGCGGGCGATGACCTCGGCGGGGATGTCGTCGTAACGCAGTGTTGCGCCGAAACGCGCAAGGTCGCGCGTGGCGTCGGCAAGCAGCGGTGCTTTGTTTGAGGACATCGCGGTTTATCCTTGTGTGGCCGCCTTGCCCGCAGCGGTGCCCGCCAGCTTGCCGAATACCGCGCCGGACACCAGCCCGGTGCCGCTGGGGTAATTGAAATAGAACAGGCCGCCGACCATTTCACCGGCGCAGTACAGGCCGGGGATCGGCAACTGGTTCGAATCCAGCACCTGGCCCGATTCCTTGTCTATGCGCAGGCCGCCGAAGGTGAAGGTGATGCCGCAGGTGGTGGCGTAGGCGTCGTAGGGCGGGGTGTCGAGCGCCTGCGCCCAGTTCGATTTCGGCGGCTCAATCCCTTGCGTACCCTTGCCGTCCTTGATCACGTGGTTGAAGGGCACGTCCTTCATCACTGCGTTGTTGTAGTCATTCACGGTTTTGAGGAAGCCCTCGGGATTCACGCCTTCGAGCTTGGTGGCGAGTTCTTCCAGTGTGTTGGCGCTGACCTTGGTCACGAACTTGATGCGGTACTCCGAGCGCAGCAGCTTGGTGACCTTGGCATCGAATACCTGCCAAGCGAACTGGCCTGGCTGCTTCAGCACTTCACCGCCATACTTGGCATAGGTGAAGGAATGAAAGTCGTAACCTTCATCGACGAAGCGTTTGCCTTCGGCGTTGATCAGCAGGCCGAAGATATAGCTGTGTTTCTGGAACTGGTCGCCGACGTTGACATCGCCGAATTCCGGTGCATAACGATCCCAGCCGGTGGCATGACAGCCCGACCAGTTGCCGTAGGGCGCGGCGCCGATGTCCAGCGCCATTTTGAGTCCATCGCCGACATTGAAACGCGAGCCGCGCACCTTCGCCAGTTCCCAGCCGGGCCCGAGGTAACGCGCGCGCATTTCCGGATTGGCCTCGAAGCCGCCGCAGGCGAGCACCACGGCCCTGGCTTTCATCTCGAAGGACTTGCCCTTCTGCCGCACCTGCACGCCGCTGACGGTGGCGCCGTCGTACAAAAGCTTGATCGCGCGGGTCTCGAAAAATACCGGGATCCCCGCTTTTTTCACTGCCTTGTCGAGATACTGCACCAGGCCCGCGCCGCCGCCGTGGGCTTCGATCGGCATGTTGCCGAAGAATTTGCGCTTGCCGTCAACCACGGCGGACTGACGGCCCCAGTTCGGCACGAATTTCACGCCCTTTTCGCGCAGCCAGATCATCGTCGGCAGGCTTTCATTGACCAGATACTCCGACAGATCGGGATCGGTGCGGTAGCTGGTCAACTGGTGGATCTTGTCGAGGAATTCCTCGCGGGTGTTGGTGCCGAAATCGGTATCGGCGATTTCCTGCTCGGTGATGTCCGTGATCTTCAGCAGGTCTTCCACGGTTTCATAGGCAAAACGCATCACGCCGCCGGCGAAGCGGCTGTTGCCGCCGCCTTCGTCTTCAGACGCGGCTTCGAGAATGGCGACTTTGGCGCCCTGGTCATGGGCCGACAGGGCGGCGCACATGGCGGCATTGCCCTTGCCGACGACGATGACATCGAATTCGGAATTGGCTGATGAATTGGCGGACATCGGGTATTGCCTTTCAGATAACGGAGGGGGTATGACGAGGCCCGCATTATCCGCGCCGGACACTCTTGAGTAAAATGAGATTGTTGCAACAATTGTTCTCCATGGCGCATCAATCTAGAATCCCCTTGTTACAGTCCCGCTCATCCATGAATCTTGACGTCCACGGTCTCCAGGCCTTTGCCCGCATTGCGGAACTCGGCACCTTTCAAAAAGCGGCCCAGGCGCTGTTTTTGTCGCAGTCCGCATTGTCGCGGCGGATTACCAAGCTCGAGGCCGACCTCGGCGTACGCCTGCTCGACCGCACCACGCGCCGGGTGCGCCTGACGGCCGTCGGGCGCGACTTCCTGCCGCAGGCGCGGCGGCTGATCGAGGAACTGGAGACCTCGATTACCGGCCTGCGCGACATGGCCAAACACGGTTCGGGACAGGTGGTGTTGGGCTGCGTGCCAACCGCGGCGCTCTACATCCTGCCGCCGGTGATCAAGGATTACAGCGCCAAACATCCGGACAACCGCATCCGCATCCTCGACGTGCATGCCAACGAAGTATTGCAGGCGGTGTTGCGCGGTGAAGCCGAATTCGGCCTGACGCTGTCCGGCGCCGATGAAGCCGACATCGAAACCGAAGCGCTGTTCGACGATCCCTTCGTGCTCGCCTGCCGCAAGGATCATCCGCTGGCGAAACGCCGCACGGTGAAATGGGCGGATCTCGAACAGCATCGCGTGATTACCGTCGGGCGGCTGAGCGGCAACCGTGCCTTGCTCGATTTCGGATTGCCCGCCGGCACCCTGCCGCGGCAGCGCTGGACTTACGAAGTGCAGCATTCGTTCTGGACGGGACTCGGCATGGTGGAGGCGGGTATCGGCGTCATCGCGGTGCCGATGCTCGCGTTGTCGGGGCGGCGCGATTCAAGGCTGGTCAGCCGGCCGCTGGTCGAGCCGAAACTGTCACGCACGCTGGTGGTGATCCGCCGCCGCGGTGTGACGCTGTCGCCGGCGGCGCAGGAATTCCTCACCATGCTGAAAAAACGCTGGGCCAATCCGCGGCGGGAAGGGCGTGTGCGCGGGTGAAGATTTGCAAGTGTTGTAAAGTTTCAGGGCAATTTTTCTTGTATCCGTTTGGGAGGAGTCAGCATGACAAGCGCAATTAATAATACCGTTTGGAAAGTCGCAGTCGCAGGAACCTTGCTGGCAATCATGTCGCATGCCGTTGCACAGCAGCCGGCGTATCCGACAAGACCCATCCGCCTGATTGCCTCACAGTCGCCCGGCGGCGGTATCGATACGGTGGCGCGCATAGTCGCCACCAGGCTGACCGATGCACTGGGCCAGAACGTGATGGTCGACAATCGCGCCGGGGCCAACGGCTCGGTCGCCGGAGAACTCACCGCCAAATCGCCGCCCGACGGTTACACCATGATGCTCGGCGCCGTGGGTAATCTTGCGGTGAACGGGTTTTTCACCAAAAACATGACCTACGATCCGCTGAAGGATCTTGCGCCGGTGACGCCGGCGGTCACCAGCGGCAACGTGCTGGTGGTGCATCCCTCGGTGCCGGCAAAATCCCTGAAGGAGTTTCTGGCATTGGCGCGCGCCAGGCCGGGGGAGTTGGCCTACGGGTCTTCGGGGGTGGGCGGATCGGGGCATCTGGCGACGGGTCTGTTGCAGTCGATGGCCAAAATCAAGCTGCTGCATGTGCCGTACAAGGGCAACGGTCCGGCGATCGTCAATCTGATGTCCGGGGAAGTTCAGCTGGCCTTCGCTTCTCCGGCCAGCGTGTCGGCCAATATCAGCGCCGGGCGTTTGCGCGCGCTCGCGGTAGGCACCGCGAACCGGTCCAGGCAATTCCCGCAGGTGCCGACGATTTCCGAGGCCGGCGTGCCGGGATATGAGTCAAAAAGCTGGTACGGTTTTGTCGTTGCGGCGAAAACACCGCAGCCGATTGTGCTGCGGCTGAACAAGGAAATCGGCCAGGTCCTGAGCCGGCCCGAGGTCATCGAGCAGATGCTCACCCAGGGCGAAGCCTGGACCACCAGCCCGGAAGTTTTCGCCGCCTTCATCAAATCCGAACATGACAAGTGGGGTCGTGTGATCAGGGAGCAGGGCATCACGGCGAATTGAGCCGCGAACTGATCGGAATTCAAGCATGTTGATTGTTGATTCGCAGGTGCATATCTGGGCGGCCAATACAGCGGAGCGGCCGTGGGCGGAGAATGCCAAACCGCACCGCCCGGCACCCTTCGGCAAAAACGAATTGCTGCAGGAGATGCAGGCGGCGGGCGTGGATCGCGTGGTGATCGTGCCGCCGAGCCTGGACCGCACGCGCAATGACCTCGCGCTGGATGCGGCGCAGTCTCACCCGGACAAATTCGCGGTGATGGGCAAGATCAATCCGGCCACGCATCCCCGTGGCACGCTCGCAGACTGGCGCAAGCAGCCCGGAATGCTGGGGCTGCGTTTCAATTTCAAGAAAAACATGGAGAAGCTGTCGAACCCGGAGCACATGGGCTGGGTGTGGGCAGAGGCCGAGGCGGCGGGTGTTCCGCTCTACATCGGCGTGGACCATCCAGCGGTCCGGCTGGTTGATGCGGTGGCGGAGCGCCACCCGCGGCTGCGCATCATCCTCGACCATATGGCGCTCGCCGGTGGCGTCAAGGACGACGAGGCTTTCCGCAATCTCGACCTGTTGCTGGCGATTGCAAAACGTCCGAACGTCGCGGTGAAGGTCAGCGCGCTGCCGGGATACAGCACCGCGCCTTATCCCTACCGTAACCTGCATGAGCACGTGAAACGCGTCCATGACGCCTTCGGGCCCGGGCGCATGTTCTGGGGCAGCGACCTGACGCGGCTGAAATGCACTTATCGCCAGTGCGTGACCCTGTTCACCGAAGAAATGCCTTGGCTGAGGGCTGCTGATCTGGAGTTGATCATGGGCCGTGCCTTGTGCGAGTGGCTGGACTGGCCTGCGTGATCAAACCCGCGCGCGCAGCGAGCTGCCGGCGTCGATGGTGACGATGGTGCCGCTGATGTAGGAGGCGCGGGCTGACGCGAGGAAGGTGGCCAGGTCCGACACTTCGGAGGGTTTGCCGGCGCGGCCGAAGGGCAGTGAAGCGATGACCTTGGCCTGCAGCTCGGGCCAGCGTGATTCATCGCCGAATTGCTGCAGCGCCTGTTCCTTGAAGTGGCCGATCTGGCGTTCGGTTTCGATGCGTCCCGGATTGATGCCGACGACGCGGATGCCGTGGTCGACGCTTTCGGAGCCCAGCGCGCGGGTGAAGGCCATCAGTCCGGCGTTGCCGGTGGTGCCCGTGATGTAGTTGGCGCGGTGGCGCTCGCCGGCGACGCCGATGATGTTGACGATGACGCCGGATTTGCGTTCGCGCATGTGCTTGTAGATCTCGCGCGTCAGGTTGATGAAACCGAAGACTTTCAGATCCCAGGCCTGGCGCCAGCGTTCATCGCTGATTTCGAGCAGGCTGCCGCCGGGAATCGCTCCGGCGTTGTTGACCAGGATGTCGACATCGGCACAGGCCTTGCCCAGCGCCACGGCGTTTTCCGTCTTGCTCAGATCGACGGCATGGAAAAAGGCTTTGGTCTCGTACTGTTTTTCGATGTCAGCGGCGGCATTCTTGAGAGCAGACTCATTGCGCGCGGCGATGTGCACAATCGCGCCTTCCGAGGCGAAGCCGTGGGCGCAGGCCAGACCGAGCCCTTTTGATGCGCCGGTGATCAATACTTTTTTGCCGCGCAGTTCCAGATCCAAAATTCTCTCCCTTGGTGATTCTGTTGTTGACTGCTTGTATCAACCAACCACCAACAGGGGGTCAGCCGCGGTTTGCATCGTTACGCCGCAACCCGCTTCGGCCCGCCGCGCCCAGCCGCCAGCGCCGCAATCTCCCGCACATCCTTCGCGTTCTCGAAATCCTGGATCGCCGCATACAGCCGCGCGACGTTGTCGGATGACAGCGCACGCGCCGCGCAGTTGTCGAATTTTTCCTTGAGCCGGTCTGCCGGCAGCGGTTTGTCGACGCTGCGGCCGAGTGCCTGATCGGTTTTGGTGCTGACCACGCGACCGTCGGTCATGGTGACTTTGACTTCGGCGCCGAAATGGTTGTCGGCGGGGAACTGCTCGGTGGTGTAGGTCGCGACGTGGATTTTCGGCAGGATGGCGCGGGTCGCCGGATCCTTCCAGTTGTCGCCTTCGAAGTGTTCGAGTTTGACGAGACGATCCTTCAGCGCGCGCGCCAGCGTGTATTGCACGCTGAACTTGGCGTCGAGGTAGGACTGCGGATCCGGGCGGTTGGTGTGTTCCAGGCGCCGGCTGTGGGTCCAGGAATCGATGCGCGCAACGTTGTCCGGCGTCAGTTTGTGTTGGTGCACTAACTGAAGCATGCAGTCGATCGCCGGATGTGTGCTGCCGCAGCAGGGGTAGGACTTGATGGCGATGCCGGGGCGGGTGATGTCCAGCGGATTGGCCCAGGCCGGGATCGCCTTGCTGGCGTCGTAGTTGCCGGCGCCGTTGAAGACCTCGAAATAACCCTGTTTGTGTTCAAAGGCGGTGTCACCTGCGGTGAAACCGTCGCGCGCCAGCAGCGCTGCAAACAGGCCGCTGCGCGCGCAGTGGCCGACATGCAGGGGTTTGGTCATGGTGCCGAAGTTGGATTTGACGCCTGCGGCGAGGGATGCGGCGATCGACAGTGCCGTCGCTGTTTTTTCGACAGAGAGTTTCAGCAGGTGTGCGCAGGCTGCGGCGCCGCCGAATACGCCGATGGTCGTCGTCGGATGCCAGCCCTTGGTGTATTGATGGAAATTCACCACCATCGACAATTTGCATTCGGTCTCAAAGCCCGCGACATAGGCGGCGATGAAATCTTTTCCGCTGGCGCCGATTTCATCGGCCAGCGCAAACAGCGCGGGCAGCACGGGCACTGAAGGATGGCCGCCCAGCGTGTTGTTGCAGTCGTCGAAATCAAGTGCATGTGAGGCGGTGCCGTTGATCAGCGCGGCGTCGAGTGCGCCGACGCGTCGTGCGTGGCCGAACACCAGTGACGGTCCGCTGCTGGAGCCGGATACGCCGAGCACGATGCGCGTCGCGTCTTCGGCGGCGCCGGCGATGGTGACGCCGACCGTGTCGAGAATGCCGACCTTGGCCCAGTGCACCGCATCCGCCGGCAGGGTGTTGTACTGTAAACCATTGATTTTATTTGATAATTCAAGGGCGAATGTCATCGGCAGTCTCCTCTGCGGCAACGGACCGATATCGGGTCCGCTTGAATCGGTGGCGGAAGAGAGTGGGAGTCGAACCCACACAGGACCGCTCGCGGCCCCTACCGGGTTTGAAGTCCGGCCGCCCCACCGGGAGCGATTCCCTTCCATGGCACTGCTGTTGGGCCGCTATTGTAAGGCGGCGCGGCGCAAGCGCGAAACGGTGTTCCAGACTGTGGTGTGCGCGTCCATTGGTGACGCCTCGGCACAGCGTTATACTTTTTTCGGCAATCACAAATTCAATAACAGGAGGAGATGATGAACAGGTTGCGTTGTTTTGCCGTGGTTCTGGCGGGAGCGCTGGCTGCCCTGCCGCTGGTGTCGCAGGCGGCGGGTTATCCGGAAAAACCGATTGAAATGATCGCCGCAGGCAATGCCGGCGGCGGGCTCGACCTGACGGCACGTGCCCTGGAGACGGCCTTGCGCGAAGCCAGGCTGTTCCCCGAAACCTTTGTCATCAAGAACGTCGGCGGCGCCGGCGGCAATGTTGCCCGGGCGCAGGTGCACCAGAAAAAGGGCGACAGCCATGTGCTGTACCTGGAATCCAACCGCATTTACGTCAACCGCATCGTCGGCACGACCCAGCTCAGCCACAAGGATGTGACGCCAATCGGCCGTCTGATCACCGAATATGTGGCCTGGGTGGTGCGTGCCGATTCGCCGTACCAGTCGCCGAAGGAGGTGCTCGACAGGCTCAGGCAGAATCCGGAAGCGGTGGTGTTTGGTGTTGGCACGACGCCGAGCAATGACCAGATGAACATCCTGCGGCCGGTGATGGCCTACGGCATCGACCCGAAAAAAATCAAGGTGGTGTCGTTCAAAAGCGGCGGCGACCTGATGATCCAGCTGCTGGGCGGGCATGTGCCGGTGATCTCGACCGGGCTGTCGGAAGCGATCGAGCAGGTGAAGGCCGGCAAGGCGCGGGTGATCGCCGTCTCGGCGCCCAGGCCGCTGCCGGGAGATCTCGCCCGGGTGCCGACCTGGCGTTCGCTGGGCATTGATGTTTCGATCCTGCACTGGCGCGGCGTGTTTGCGCCGCCGGGGATTTCGCGCGACGTTGTCGCCTATTGGGACAAGACGCTGGCCCAGCTGGTGAAAACCGATGCCTGGAAAAAGCAGCTGGAGCAGCACGGCTGGTTTGATGCCTATGCCGACTCGGCGACGTTCAGCAAGGATCTGGATGCCGAGGAAAAAATTTACACCGAGATCCTGAGCGATCTGGGCATGGCGAAGGGCCTGAAAAAATAAGCCCCCCAAAATATAAACCGCCTGGGCTTATCGTAAAACCGCCGGGTTAAACCGGCGGTTTTTTATGGCTTGCGCACCGCCTTGAGCAGCAGCGGTGCGACCTCAACCGTATTTTTGCCGTCGGTCAGCCACACCGTGCCGTCCTGCACCGTGCATTGCAGCTGCAGTGAGCGCTGCGCCAGTGCCGCCATGGCCTGGGTTGCGGCCGGCGGCAGTTCGATCACCGTCAGATTGTCCGGGCGTGAAAGTCCCGACTGCACGTCCTGCCACCAGCGCCCGCTGCCGCGGCCATAGGCATAAATGCGCACCTGTGTTGCGCGGCCACAGGCTTTGCGCACGGCTTTTTCTTCCGGCAGGCCGACTTCGATCCACAGCTGGATCGCACCGGTGAGGTCCTTTTCCCAGACGTCGGGTTCGTCTTCGCTGCTCAAGCCTTTGCCGAAGGCGAGGGCCTCGCTGGCGTTCAGCGCAAACGCCAGCAAGCGCACCATCATGCGTTCATCGGTTTCCGAGGGATGGCGGGCCAGCACCAGCGCATGGGTGGCGTAATAGCCGCGATCCATGTCGGTGATGGTCAGGTCGATCTTGAAGATGGTTGCGTTGAGCGCCATGAGTTGGTTAAGGTACTGCGATGAATGATGAAGACATTATTGCTGCGACCCGCAACTGGCTGGAGAAAGCGGTGATCGGCCTCAACCTGTGTCCGTTTGCGCGCGCAGTATACGCCGCTGACCGCATCCGTTATGTGGTCAGCAATGCGACAAGCATCGAGGCGCTGCTGGAAGTGCTGGTGAAGGAGCTGGAATTGCTGGCGGAAACGGATGAAAACAAAACCGAAACCACGCTGCTGATCCATCCGCAGGTACTGGGCGATTTCCTTGAATACAACGATTTTCTGGAAATGGCGGATCAGCTGGTTGAAGAACTCGATCTCGATGGCGTGCTGCAGGTGGCGAGTTTCCATCCGCAGTACCAGTTCGCCGAGACCGAGCCCGATGATGTCGAAAACTGTACCAACCGCTCGCCGTATCCGACACTGCACCTGTTGCGCGAATCCAGCGTCGAGCGCGCAGTGGCCGCGCATCCGGACACCGAACAGATTTACCGTGACAACATCAGGACGCTGCGCCAGCTCGGCCGTGAGGGCTGGGCGAAGCTGGATGTCGGGAAGCCGCGCGAGTCCTAGCCGCGGTTATTTCAGACGTGCAGCCACGGCTTCCGCCGCGCGTTTGGCATCCGCCATCGCATCTTCCAGGCTGCCACCGCAGCCGCTGCGCACCGCACCGACGGCCCACAGGCCGCTGACGGAAGTTTCCAGCGCGTCATTGGTGGTGATGAACCCTTTTGCATCGCGTTTCACATTCGCCGGCAGGAATTTGGCGTTGGGTTCCAGGCCGATGTAGGCAAAGATGCCGGCGCAGGGAATTTCTTCGCTGCCTGCGCTGCTTTTGATGCGCAGCTTCTCGACCATCTGGCCGCCGAGGACGGCCTCCACCGTGGTGCCGAAACGGGTTTCGATCTTGTCGTTGCCCTGGATACGGTCGATGAAGCGCTGTTGCGCGCTGAACGCCGAGCCGCGATGGATCAGCCAGACCTTGCCGCAGTAATGCGTCAGCACCTGGGCTTCCTGCAGCGCGGAGTCGCCGCCGCCGACCACGGCCACGGTTTCGTTCTGGAACATCGGACCGTCGCAGTCGGCGCATTTGGATACGCCGCGGCCTTCGAATTCGGCTTCGCCGGGTACGCCCAGCGATTTCAGATGGGCGCCGCTTGCGACGATGACCTGGCGCGCGCGATAGCTGCCGCCGTCCGTGGTGACGCTAAAGCCGCCGTCAGCGGCGGCGATGGCGGTCACCGGTTCCTGGATGCTGCTGACGCCGGCATCGGCATTGGCCTGGGTCATTTCAGCGGCAAACGCAGCGCCGCCGGCTTCACCACCGGGCGGGGCGGGGTCGAGTTCATTGATGTTGATGACCAGGCCGCCAAAGAGTTGCTGTTCAAAAGTGGCGGTGCTGAGGCCGAGTTTGGCCAGAGTGTGTGCTGCCGTGAGTCCGGCGATGCCTTCGCCGATCACGATGACGTCAAATGCGGTGGTGGACATGCGGGTGCTCTCTTTTAATACCGTTTGTTGCGGAAAGGGGGGCGTTGTTGTGGTTTTTGTTGTTGCTGAGGCTTCGGTGCTGCACCGGGCGCTGGCGGCGGCGCAGGATCAGCGGCGCCGAGGATGGGTACAAAATCCTTGCGCATCTTGCGTGCATCACCGACACGCTGGGTAATGGTCAGCCCATCCAGTGCTTCGAGGATCTCGATCGCCAGTGTGCGGCCGATGCCGATGGCGTCGCGATACTGTGCGGCGGTAAAGAGGCCGTTGGGCTGTTTGGCGTGTACGGCCTGTGCCGTCGCGGCCAGCACGGCCATGGTGGACTTGAGGTAAAAGCGCTCGGCGCCGACCTTGTACAGATTGCCGGCTTTCATCTGGCGGTAGAGGAAATCCTTGAGGATGGCGTCCTTCAGTTTCAGTTGTGGCGCGAGTTCTTTCAGCGGCGGCGGATTGAATCCGGCTGCGGTCAGCACCGGCTGCACGGTTTCCCACAGTTTGACGTCGGCGCTGTTGGCCGTGCTGTCGTGACCGGGCTTGCGCACCAGCGAGCTGTGGATTTCGATCCGGCGCTGGTCGGCGAGCAGGCGCAGCACATGGCCGAAGGCATCGGCGTCGAGTTCCGGCGCCAGTGCGGCGTGCAGGGTTTCGATTTCCATGCCGGGGGCCTGCGGTTGTGCTTGATGGAAGGCCAGCGCCTGTTTTGCCGCGGCTTCCTGCAGTGCAGCCAATCGCTGTTGCGTGACGGCAAAGCGGTGTTCCTTGCCCAGCGGTACCAGTCCGGCTTTGGCGTAAGCGGCGGACGCAATATCGGGCAGCAAATTGAAAATCGCCGTGAAGTGGGCAAGGTCGACCGGATGTTTGTCGTTCGCCGCCAGGGCGGCCAATGCCATGACGTGATCGGCGGATTCCAGCGCGGCCAGCGTGGCGTCACGCGTCTTGCTGCGCCGTACCGCCGGCGGCAGCGGGTCGATGATGCTGCCGCCGCCGATGGTGCGGGCTGAGGACTGGTCGCGCAGGATGAAACGGTCGCCATGCAGCGCTGAAACCGGTTCATCGAGCACCAGTTGCGCAATGCCGCCGCTGCCCGGTGCCAGTCCTTCACCGCGGCGCAGCGATACGCGTGCAGTGACATCTGCCGTGGCGAGGTGCAGGTGCACGGGGGTCCAGTGCTTCAGCGCACGGGTTTCAGCGGGCAGCACGCTCAGGCGCACATCGAGTTTGCGTGTCGGGCGGTGGATGGCCGCGGCCATGACCCAGTCGCCGCGGCGTACCGAGTCGACATCGGCCCCGGTCAGGTTCAGCGCGCAGCGTTCGCCGGCACGTGCCCGTTCCGCGGTTTTGCCGTGGATCTGGATGCTGCGCACCCGCACTTCGATGCCGGCGGGCGAAATGACCAGTTTGTCCCCGGTATTGACCGTGCCGTTGAATACCGTGCCGGTGACCACGGTGCCGCTGCCGGCAATGCTGAAGGCGCGGTCGATGGCGTAACGCAGGTGCTGGCCTTCGGCGCTGCGCAGGCTTTTCGCGGCGGCTTCACGCAGCAGCAGCGCTTTCAAATCGGCCATGCCGGCGCCGCTGACCGCGGACACCGGATGGATGGTGGCGCCGGACAGATTGGTATTCGCCAGCAGCGCGCGCACCTGTTCGCTGACTTCGGCGATACGCGCGGCATCAACACGGTCGGCCTTGGTGATGATCGCGGCGCCGCGGCGGATGTGCAGCAGGTCGAGGATCTGCAGGTGTTCGATGGTCTGCGGCATCACGCCGTCGTCGGCGGCGACAATCAGCAGCGCGAAATCGATGCCTGACACGCCGGCCAGCATGTTGCGGATGAAACGTTCGTGGCCGGGCACATCGACAAAGCCGATCAGTCCGCCGTCATCCAGCGGCAGGTAGGCGAAACCGAGGTCGATCGAAATGCCGCGCGCTTTTTCTTCGGGCAGGCGGTCGGTGTCGGTGCCGGTCAGGGTTTTGACCAGCAAGGTCTTGCCGTGGTCGATGTGGCCTGCAGTAGCGACGATCATAAATTCAAAAGCGTTGAGCCACAGAGGTCACAGAGTTCACAGAGGAGAACAAAATCAGAAAATTATCTGATGCCGGTTCATCTCTTGATAGCTGTTTCCGGGTTTTCTCTGTGCTCTCTGTGTCCTCTGTGGCTAAAAGGGGTTTAGATTTTAAGCTTCCCAAGCTGCGCGACGAATTCGTCTTCATGATCCAGGCAGCGCAGGTCGAGTACAAAGGCGCCGTCCTTGATGTAGCCAATCACCGGCACCGGCAGCGCGCGGAACGCGGTGGCGAGATTGCCGACATTGCCCTTTTTGCCGGACGGCGACATGGCCAGGCCGCTGCTGGGCATGACATCCACCGGCAGCGCGCCGCTGCCGATCTGGCTTTTGCAGGCGGTGATTTCGACGCGCCAGGCTTCGCCCAATGCGGCGGCAACCGGCGGCAGCACGCGTGCGGCCTGTGCAGCAATGTCATCCGCCTTGCGGGTCAGCAGTTGCAGCGCCGGCAGTTCTTCATGCAGGCGCTCCGGATGCAGGTACAGGCGCAATACGGCATCGAGCGCGGTCAGTGTCAGCTTGTCGAGGCGCAATGCGCGTTTCATCGGGTTTTTCGCGATGCGCGCCATCAGATCGCGGCGTCCCACCAGCAGTCCGGCCTGCGGCCCGCCGAGCAGCTTGTCACCGCTGAAGGTGACGACGTCGGCGCCCTGGGCCAGGGTTTCCCGCGGCGTCGGTTCGTGCGGCAAGCCGTATTGTTCGAGGTCGATCAGGGTGCCGCTGCCAAGGTCGACGATGAACGGCAGGTCGTGCTCATGCGCGAGTTTCGCCAGATCGGGTTCGGGCACCGTGGCGGTGAAGCCCTGCACCACGTAATTGCTGGTGTGCACCTTCATGATCGCTGCAGTGCGCGGCGTGATGGCTTCAGCGAAGTCTCTGAGGTGGGTGCGGTTGGTGGTGCCGACTTCGACCAGTTTGACGCCGGCGCGCGCCATGATGTCGGGGATGCGGAAGGCGCCGCCGATTTCAATCAGTTCGCCGCGAGATACCAGCACTTCGCGCTTCAGCGCCAGCGTGTTCAGCGCAAGGTAGACCGCTGCGGCATTGTTGTTGACGGCGACGGCTTTTTCGCCGCCGGTGAGTTGTTTCAGCCAGCGCTCGACATGGCTGTCGCGTTCGCCGCGTCCGCCGGTCGACAGTTCAAATTCAAGATTGACCGGGCGCGTCATCGCCGCCATCACCGCCTCCGCGGCCTTTTGCGGCATCACTGCGCGGCCGAGGTTGGTGTGCAGCACGGTGCCGGTCAGGTTGAACACGGGTTTCAGCGAAGGTGCTGCGCCCTGTTCCAGTGCGCTGGTGCAGGACTGCAGGAACTGCTGTTCGTTCCAGGCGGCGTCGGGTTGTGCCAGCCGCTCGCGCTCGGCATCGAGCGCATGGCGCAGGATTTCGGTTACGCGGCTGCGGCCGTACGCGGTGATGAGTGCCGCGACCGTGGCGCTGCCGAGCAGGCGATCCACCGAGGGCAACGCGCGACGCGCGGCTGCGGCAGGATTCACCATGGCGGCGGAGCCATGCGGTGGCAGACAGGGTTCATGCGCAGACGATCATCGGGGGCCAGCGGGCGTTCAGGGAGTAAGGCGAAGGCGCAGTTTATCGTAACTGCACAGGCGCGTGCTATTCTGGCCATGCATGCGCTGCAGCATGTAATCAACCGCACAAGGGGGTCGCAATGAAGGGGGCTGCAAGATTGTTAGGCATCATGACGGTGCTGCTGGCGCTGGGCACGACCGGCGCGCTCAATGCTGCCGAAACCGCCTACCCGACCCGGCCGATTCGTTTCATCTGCCCTTATGCCCCCGGCGGCGCCGGCGACATTTTTACGCGCACCATCGGCCAGAAGCTGACCGAAGCCCTGGGCCAGACGGTGGTGGTCGACAACCGCGGCGGCGCCAACGGCGGCATCGGTACCGATCTGGTGGCCAAAGCCCCCGCCGACGGCTACACGCTGCTGATGGGCAACAGCGGGCCGTTGACCGTCAATCCTCACCTGTACCAAAAACTGCAGTACGACACCTTGCGCGATTTCGCGCCGATCACGCAGGGTACTTCGTACATGTATGTGCTGGTGGTGCCGCCCGCGGCGCCGGTGAAAACCCTGCCGGACTTCATCAAGCTGCTGCAGTCAAAGCCGGGGCAGATGACCTATGGTTCGACCGGCATCGGCGGCGGCAACCACCTGTCGGGCGAACTGTTCAACCTGATGACCAGTACCAAATCGATACACGTGCCTTACACCGGCAGCTCGCTGGCGCTGGCGGCCTTGCTTGGCGGACAGATCAGCTACATGTTCGACACCGTGATCACCGCGGTGCCGCAGTTGCGCGGCGGCAAGCTGCGCGCGATCGGCGTGACAGGGGCCAGACGCGCGTCGGCATTGCCGGAGGTGCCGACCCTGCAGGAACTCGGGCTCAAGGATTTCGCGCTGACGCAATGGCAGGCGGTGGTGGCGCCGGCGGGTACGCCGAAACCGGTCATCGAGCGGCTCCATCGCGAAGTGGTCAAGGCGCTGAAAATGCCCGATGTCATCGAGAGGCTGGCGACGCAGGGCGGCAATGAGCTGGTCGGCAACACGCCCGAGCAGTTCGCGCAGGTCATCCGGAATGATCTCGCGCTTTACGGCAAAATCGTCAAGGCGGCGGGAATCAAGCCGCAGTGACACCGGCGCGTGCCGGTTTGTGGTGCGTCTTGCGCCATTCCGAGGCGCAATGCGTGATGCATGCTGTTGCCAGCCCGTCTGTCCGGCCTGTGGCGGCAATGGCATGCTTTTTGCGATCCCGGACTCTGTTTAATGGATCTGTTTTTCATGGCGAACGATGACTGGACAGGAGCAGCTGCAATGAACAAACAAGCGATGCGATGGCTGGGTGGCGTGGTGATGGCATTGATTACCGGGGTTGCCGTGGCGCAGTCCTGGCCTAACCGATCGGTGCGGCTGATCAGTCCGTTCGCCCCCGGCGGCGGTGCGGACATCACGTCGCGGGCTGTTGCGCAGAAACTGACGGTATCGCTGGGTCAGCAGGTGATCGTCGATAACCGCGGCGGTGCCGGCGGCATGCTGGGTGTGGACCTGGCGGCGAAATCACCGCCCGACGGCTATACCCTGGTGATGGGCACCATCGGTCCCATCGCCATCAATCCCGCCCTGTTGAGCAAAATGCCCTATGACCCGCTGAAGGACCTGGCGCCGATTTCGCAGGCCGCGGTGGCGGTCAACGTGCTGGTGGTGCATCCGTCGCTGCCGGCGAAATCGGTGAAGGAACTGATCGCGATTGCCAAGGCGCGACCCACGGATCTCAATTACGGTTCTTCGGGTTCGGGCGCGGCCGATCACCTCGCCGGAGAGCTGTTTAATGCGATGGTCAAGGTCAAGATGGCGCATGTGCCGTACAAAGGCGGCGCACCGGCGATGCTGGATCTGATGGCGGGCAATGTGCAGATCGTGTTTTCCACGCTGTCGACTGCGACCGGCGCGATCGAAAGCAACAGGGTGCGGGCACTGGCGGTGGCGGGCAGCAAACGTTTCGAAGGCCTGCCGAATCTGCCGACCATGTCCGAAGCCGGGTTGAAGGGTTTTGAAGTCAACAACTGGTACGGCCTGTTTGCGCCCGCGGGCACGCCGAAGGACATCATCGAGCGGGTTTCCACCGAGACTGCCCGCGCGCTGAGCCAGCCCGATGTAAAAAAACGCCTGATGGATGCGGGCATCATCGCCACGTCCAGTTCGCCGGAAGGGTTCGCGACCTACATCCGCGCCGAAACCGCGAAGTGGGGCAAGGTGATCAGGGACGCGAACGTCAAGGGCGACTGAATCAAGGCCGGCTGACGCGGCGATCAATCCCAGGCGCGTTGCACCCAGCGCGCGGCTGCAAATAACCTGCGGTCGTTGTTGCGTTTGCCGATCAGCTGCACGCCGACCGGCAGGCCGTTGGGTCCCTTGAACAGCGGCAGGGTCACGGCCGGCACATGCGTGCTGGTCCAGATCGCGCAGAATGACGCGTTGCCGGTGGAATGGAGACCGATCGGGGCTTCGCCCGCGACGGACGGTGTGAGCAGCACGTCGTAATCCGCCATCAGGTCGTCGAGCACCAGCCGTTGCCGTTCGAGGAAATCACGCGCATCCCGGTAGGTTTCGTAGCGGCAGTCGAGCCCGTCGCGGATGCGGTTGCTGCGCAGCCGCTCGCTGATCATCTCCCAGTGATGGTCGATTTCCCAGGCGCGGTTGCGCGCGAACTCAAAACTCGAGATCCAGCGATGGGCGTCTTCGATGCGCGTAAATTCGCCGGGCAGCGTGACGTCGCTGACTTTGGCGCCGGCCCCGGCGAGTTTCGCCGCGCAGGCTTCGATCTGCCTTTGCGTGTCCGCTTCGCACTGATCCCAGATGTGGCTGCGGCAGAAGCCGATGCGCGGCGCCGCGCTGTCCGCGGGCAGCGCCTCGGGCGCCACGCCGAGCAGCACATCGCGGTACAACGCGACATCCTCGATCGATCGCGCGATCAGGCCCAGCGTGTCCAGCGAGCCCGAGGCTTCCATCACCCCGGCGCAGCGCAGGTCGCCCCAGGTCGGCCGGTAACCGACACAGCCGCAGAATGCAGCCGGGCGGATGGTGGATGCCGTGGTTTGTGTGCCCACGCCCAGCGGCACCATGCCGGCGCCGACGGCAGCGGCTGAACCACTGGAGGAGCCGCCGGGGGTGCGTTGCGGATCGAAGGGATTGCGGGTTTTGCCCGGGAAAAAATTGGCGAACTCGGTGGTGACGGTCTTGCCCATGATCAATCCGCCGGCGCGGCGGGTGAGTGCGACGCAGGCGGCGTCGATGCCCGGCCGGCGTCCCTGGTGGATGGGCGTGCCGTATTCGGTGGGCATGTCGGCGGTGTCGATGATGTCCTTGATGCCCACCGGCACACCCTGCAGCGGCCCGATGCTGCCGCGTTGGTCGAGCGCGCGCGCCTGTGCGAGCACCAGTTCCGGATCGAGGTAATGCCAGGCACCAAGCTGCGGCTCGCGCTCAGTGATGTGCCCGAGGCAGGATTCCGCCACAGCGACAGCGGTGGTTTTGCCGGCGGCGATGGCCTGGACGATTTCGCTGGCAGTGAGTTGATGCGGGAGTCTGGCGTTCATGCAGTGTGACCTGAAATTAAAAATACCGGCATCGAAAGACGCCGGCATTTTATATAAATTATTGATTTTAAAAGATTATTCCCATAGTCTTTCAGGCAGCGGCAGCCCCGCCAGTTGTTCCGGCGTCAGCGGCCGGTCGGGCGTGATGCCCAGCCGCTCCAGAACCGCGGCGAGTTGCCGGCCGTGCTGCGCGCTGTGCCAGGTCGAACGCTCATAAAGCATGTAGATGGGTTGCATGCCGAAGAAGGTCTTGATTTTCTGCTGACAGGATTTGTCCTCGAGCTTCTGCCACCAGTTTTCCAGCCGCGCGATGATGGTGTCGCCGTAACGCGCGATTTCGTCACCAGTCATGAAGGTGCCGTCTTTGGGAGGTACGTTGGCGAGCTGCACCGCGTATTCGACGCCGCCTTCCACGGATTCAAGGAATGCTTCGCCGATGCGGAAGATGTGGTGGCACATCAGCCGGATCGAGCGGTCGCGGTTGGGGATCACGCGTTCCGTCAGTTGGGCGTCGGGCAGCTGGCGCATCAGCCGCTGGGCGGTGCGCAGCACCATGACCCAGCGCTTGATCAACTCCTCCGGCGGCAGCGGTTTGTGGCCGGTGCCCTGCAGGCCGACGAATTCGGCGACGTCCTCGAGGTTCTGGCCGAAAACGAACTGCTCGCCCTTGGCGACCACCGGCACGTTGCGCACGCCGAGCTTGAGCAGGCGCTCACGGCCCTGCGGATCGTTCAGTACGTCGATGGCGACGAAATCGATTTTTTTGCGCGAAAGAAACTCTTTCGCCCGGAGACAGCTGCTTCACCCAGGCTGGGTGAAGAGGATGAACTGTTCGTTGGCGCCCATATGTGACCTTTCCCGAGGCGGTTGATATGAGCGGCAAGACTAACGGTCTGTGGCGTTGGGCGTCAAGGTTCGCGGTGCTATAATCCGCGCGCTTTTTCCCGCGTAACTTTTACTCCGCAACATTACCCCGCAAGATACCCTGCAAAATCCATATGATGAAGCTGATCGGGACGACCACCAGTCCCTACACCCGCAAGGTGCGCGTCGTTCTCGCCGAGAAACGCATGGAGTGCGAATTTGTCGTTGATGCGCCGAACACCGACACCAGCACCGTCACCCGATACAATCCGCTGGGCAAGATCCCGGTGCTGGTGCTGGATGACGAGAGCACCCTGTTCGATTCGCGAGTGATCGCCGAATACCTGGACAGCGCCAGTCCGGGCAACCGGCTGATACCGGAGGAAAAACGTCCGCGCATCCAGGCGCGGCGCTGGGAGGCGCTGGCCGACGGATGCACCGATGCCGCGGTGGCGCTGGTGATGGAAAAACGCCGGCCGCCAGCGCAGCAGTCAGCGGAGTGGATCGCACGCCAGCAGGGCAAGGTGGATCGTGCCCTGCAGATGATGGCCGACGATCTGGCGGCGAAAGCCTGGTGCACCGGCGACTTTTTTTCGCTGGCCGACATTGCTCTCGGCTGCTGCCTGGGCTGGCTGGAATTGCGGCTGCCGGATTTGCCGTGGCGGCGCAACCATCCCAATCTGGCGCGGCTGGCTGACAAGCTTGCGCTGCGTCCTTCGTTCAAGGATACGGCGCCGGTGTAGCCAGTGATGAGCGAGGAATGAGGAGTGATAAGCGGAGTCGGTTAATTCATGCCCCGCGCACCAAGTTCATTCTTCGCGGTTGAACGGTTCTGTATCCGGCGGGCAGCCCATATCACGCGGCACGGTCTGTGCCTGGCGCGCGGACTGGATGATGCCGCCGCCGATGCAGACGCGGCTTTCGTAGATCACCACCGACTGGCCGGGCGTCACCGCCCACTGGTTTTCGGCAAATTCCACCACGCATTGCTCCGGCGTCGTTGACGACAGCGAACAGGCGGCATCTTTCTGCCGGTAACGCGTCTTGGCGCTGTACACCCATTGCGTGTGCGGCGCCTCGCCGCTGATCCAGTTCAGGTTGACGGCGGTCAGCTGGTCGGCGAACAGCAACGGGTGATCGTGACCCTGCACCACCACCAGGCGGTTGTTTGCCATGTCCTTGTGCGCGACATACCAGGCATCGCCGTCGCCGTTGCGCGTGCCGCCGATGCCCAGGCCCTGGCGTTGTCCCAGCGTGTAGAACGTCAGTCCCATGTGTTTGCCGACCTTCACACCTTCGGGCGTGACGATGTCGCCGGGATTCGCCGGCAGGTAACGGTTGAGGAACTCGCGGAACGGGCGTTCGCCGATGAAGCAGATGCCCGTTGAATCCTTCTTGTCATGGTTGGGCATGCCTTCGCGGCGCGCGATGTCGCGCACTTCACGTTTGTAGAGGGCGCCCAGCGGGAACACGGTTTTTGCCAGCTGCTGCTGGTTCAAGCGGTAGAGGAAATAACTCTGGTCCTTGCTGCCGTCCTCGGCTTTCAGCAGCTGGTGCAGTCCGTCGACTTCACGCACCTGGGCATAGTGGCCGGTGGCGATGCGGTCCGCACCGAGGTTCATCGCGTGGTCGAGGAAGGCCTTGAACTTGATTTCGGCGTTGCACAGCACGTCCGGATTGGGCGTGCGGCCGGCCTGGTATTCGCTGAGGAATTCGCTGAATACGCGATCCTTGTATTCGGCGCTGAAATTGACCGCCTCGATGTCGATGCCGATGCGGTCAGCGACGGCAACCGCGTCAATCAGGTCCTGGCGTGATGTGCAGTGTTCGTCGGTATCGTCGTCTTCCCAGTTTTTCATGAACAGGCCGATCACTTCATGGCCCTGCTGCTTGAGCAGCAGCGCGGCCACCGACGAATCAACGCCGCCTGACATGCCGACTACGATTTTTTGTTTGCGGGCCATGAATTCAGTTGTAGGTATGGAGCAGTTGCAACGGGTAGCGCCGGCCTGCGAGGTAATCGTCCACGCATTGCATCAGCAGCGGGCTGCGGTGTTTGGCGCGTTTGGCACGGATCTCGGCCACGGGCATCCACAGTGCCCGCACGATGCCGGTGTCGAGCTTCCGACCCGCATCATGGTCGGCGAGTTCCCCGGTGAAGGCGAAACGCAGATAAGTGATGCCGGATGCCGCCTGACGGTACTGGTAGACGCCGACCAGTGCGGTCGGCGTGAAGCGCCAGGCGGATTCTTCCAGTGTTTCGCGGATCACGGCATCGAGCAGGGATTCACCGGCTTCGAGGTGGCCGGCGGGCTGGTTGTAGCGGGTGCCTTCGTCCGTCTGCTCCTCGACCAGCAGGAAGCCGCCGTCGCGTTCAAGCACTGCGGCGACGGTGACATTCGGCTTCCATTGCTGATCCCCGCGGTCCATCCGTGTATTTTATCGCCCGGCCGGCCATGCGTCGCGCAGCCGCGTGTCGCAGGTGTAGGGACGTAAAAAAGCAGGGCCGCAGCCCTGCTTTTCAGAAACAGCGAATGCTTATTTTTTGTCTTTTTTATCGCTTTTCTTTTCTTTTTTCTCGGTCTTCTTTTCGTCCTTCTTGTCGGCCGAATATGCCGGTGCTACAGCCACTGAAGCGAACATGGCGGCAACTGCGAGTGCGAGCAGCTTTTTCATGGTTTCTCCTCCCTGGTTGGACAGAATCGCGGCCGATCTCCGGCGCGTGGCTCGATGCGAGCGGCATTACATTAGCGCAAGCACACATAAATGACAACCGGGTAAACGAGGGCGATAAAAAAGGCAGGGCTCACGCCCTGCCTTTTTAGGAAAAACCGAAGAATTACTTCTTGTCGGCTTTTTTCTCGTCTTTTTTCTCAGCTTTTTTCTCTTCTTTCTTTTCTTCTTTTTTCTCGGCAGCGAACGCCGGGGCAACGGCAACAGTGGCGAACACGGCAGCGATGATGGCAGCAAACAGTTTGTTCATGATTTCCTCATTAATGGTTGATCAACCAGGCCATATGGCCTTTGACCGAAAAGCCGGTCAAGCGCCAATAACGGGCCTGATTACAAGTGGTTGACAGGCTGATGTAAGTTTTATCGAAAAAAACAGCAATGAAAACAATGATTTTCAGTATTTCCCCGGTCTGGAGGTGCGGCCCGGGGGGTGTTTATGGGGTTGACGACCCGCTGCGGCGCCCGGATTGGCCCCCGTGGTGCCCAAAACGGATGATTCGCCGCTTTGCCAGGCGCCGGGGGCAATACCCGTCAAAGTCCACGGGCCCACACTGTGGCGGATCAGGCGCAGGGTTGGGAAGCCGGCGGCGGCGGTCATCCGCCGGACCTGGCGGTTGCGGCCTTCGCGGATGGTCAGTTGCAGCCAGGTCGTGGGGATGGCCCGCCGCACGCGGACCGGGGGCACCCGCGGCCATAACCAGTCCGGCGGTTCGACCCGCGCGACCTCGGCCGGCCGGGCGCGGTAGTCGCTCAGCTGGATGCCGGCACGCAAAGCGGCCAGTACGTCCTTGCCGGGGGTGCCTTCGACTTCGACAAAATAGGTTTTCGCCAGCTTGTGCCGGGGATCGGTGATCAAGTGCTGCAACTCGCCGTCCCCGGTCAGCACGACCAGCCCCTCGCTGTCGGTGTCCAGCCGTCCGGCCGGATAAACGCCGGGGACGGGCACAAAATCCTTCAGCGTCCGGTGTGTGCCCGAAGGGCTGAACTGGCAGATCACGCCATGGGGTTTGTTGAACAGGATGACCGGGGCCATCGGTCGATTGTACGGAAAAAGGCCTCCGCGGATGCGGAGACCTTCACCCGGAACCGTTGTTGCCGTTAAGCCGCGACGCCGGCTTCGACGTGCCTGGTCAGGCGTTCGTAACCGGGCAGCGTCAGGAATTCCACATAATCGTCGCTGGTGGTGATTTCGTCGAACAGCCGCGCCGCTTCTTCATACCGGCCCGCATTCCAGGCTTCCTCGCCGAGTTCGCGGCGCACCCGCGCCAGTTCTTCCGGCAGCATTTTGCGGAACATGTCGCGGGTGACCTTGCGGCCGTCGTCGAGCACGCCCTTGGGACTGCGCATCCATTGCCAGATCTGCGAGCGTGAAATCTCCGCGGTGGCGGCGTCTTCCATCAGGTTGTACACCGGCACGCAGCCGTTGCCGGCGAGCCAGGCGCCGATGTACTGGATGCCGACGCTGATGTTGTTGCGCAGTCCGGCTTCGCTGATCGGCGCCTCCGGCTGGAAATTGAGCAGGTCTTTGGCGGTGACGTTCACGTCGGGGCGCAGGCGGCTGACCTGGTTGGCTGCCGGCATGTGTTTGTCGAAGATCTCTTTTGCAATGCCGACCAGGCCGGGATGCGCGACCCAGGTGCCGTCGCAGCCGTCGGTGGCTTCGCGTTCCTTGTCGGCGCGCACCTTGGCCATGGCGGCTTCGTTGGCCGCAGGGTCGCCCTTGATCGGGATCTGCGCCGCCATGCCGCCCATCGCAAACGCCTTGCGCTTGTGGCAGGTCTGGACCAGCAGCAGGGCATAGGCGCGCATGAACGGCGCGGTCATCGTCACCTGACTGCGGTCGGCCAGACAGAAATCCTTGTTGGAGCGGAATTTCTTGATACAGCTGAAAATGTAATCCCAGCGGCCGATGTTGAGTCCGACGCAATGTTCACGCAGCTCGTAGAGGATTTCGTCCATCTCGAAGGCGGCGAGCACGGTCTCGATCAGCACCGTACCCTTGATCGTGCCCTGCGGCACGCCGAGTTCCAGCTGCGCCATCACAAAAATGTCGTTCCACAGCCGCGCCTCGAGGTGGCTTTCCATTTTCGGCAGATAGAAATACGGGCCGGTGCCGCGGGCCAGTGCTTCGCGGGCGTTGTGGAAAAAATAGAGCGCGAAGTCGAAGATCGCGCCGGAGACCGGGGCGCCGTCGATCAGCACATGGTTTTCCATCAGGTGCCAGCCGCGCGGACGCACCAGCAGTGTCGCGATTTTGGAGTTGAGTTTGTAGTTTTTGCCTTCGGGGCTGTGGAAGGTGATCGAACGCCGGATGGCGTCGCGCAGATTGATCTGGCCTTCGATCATGTTGCTCCAGGTCGGCGCGTTCGAATCCTCGAAATCCGCCATGAACACATTGGCGCCGGAGTTGAGCGCGTTGATCACCATCTTGCGGTCGGTGGGGCCGGTGATTTCAACCCGGCGATCCTGCAGGTCGGCGGGCACGGTGCCGATGGTCCAGTTGCCGTCGCGCACGCTTTTGGTCGCGGGCAGGAAGTCGGGCAGCTTGCCGGCATCAAACTCGGCCTGGCGCACTGCGCGCTGGGCCATCAGCTCGCGGCGGCGGGCCTCAAACTTGCGCGCCAGTTTGGCAAAAAATGCGATGGCTTGCGGCGTCAGGATTTCGCCGTAAGCGGCGGGAATCGGGCCGATGATTTCAATGCCATCGGGGAAGCGGGTGGTGGTCATGGGTGGGCTCCTGGACGCGTCGGGAATCAGGGTCATTCGGGGGAAGCAGGGATTTACCAGAATTTCATAATGTAAAAACGATTGCCATAGCGATTGTTGCAACGCATTATACATAGGATTCCACAATGGCCAATATTTGTATAGCAGACTCGTTTTGGCAGTGAAATGCCGGGCCGGGCGCCGGATTTCGCGCAATTCCGCCATGCAAAATTTCCGGCCCGCTGTGCGTCGCCAGCGCCATAAAAAACGCCCGCGGCTGCGGGCGTTTTTTATGGCTGCGCGGAGTTATCAGGGTTCTGATGTTCCGCGGAAAGTACGGACCGCCTTAGTTGCTGCCCCAGGGCTTGATGGCAGCCTTGAGCTGGTTGTAACCATCGATGTAACGGGGGCGTTTGCCGCTGTAGATCTTGTCGAAGGTGGCGAGTTGCGCGTCCAGCCAGCCCGCGAGTTCCTTGTTGCCGGGGTTGGCGGCCTTGTAGGCTTCGTTGATCAGCACGAAGTGGATGCGCGGGTCGTACGGATCCTTGGTGCCGCCGACGGTTTCGTCGCCGTTGAGCAGGCGCTGCAGCATGGCATCGGCGGAGCCGAGGGTTTGCTCGAAAATCGGCGCGCCTTCCATGCGGTACATGACGCTGGTCATGTCCTTGCCGTTGGTCATGGTGAAGCCCATATCCTTCCACACCTCGCCCATTTTCTTGCCGGTCTTGGCATAGTCGAGGATCATCTGGCCCCACTTGCGCAGCACGTCCGGCGCGTCGGCCATCAGGTCGGTCAGGCGGTCGCCGTCGAGGTCGGTCGAGTAGATGATGCATTCGCGCTGTTCGATCATGTCGTGCAACATCAGGCCGAAGTTGGTGTCGGAGATGTGCTCGTAGATGTCGCCCCCCCAGTTTTCCATGCCGGCCTTGAAGTCCTTCGGCAGCAGCGCAACGATGGCGTGCACGTTTTCCTTGTGCTCTTCGTAGGCGTCAACCGCGTACTGGCGCTTCAGCCGGAACTTGGTGCCCTGGATCATCCAGCGGAACAAACCTGCGTTTACCGCGTCTTCTTTCGCCTGGGTCGGTTTGGTGGCGACGCGGCCGATGCAGCCGCGTTCATGGACCAGTTTCAGAAACAGGCGCGCGGCATAGGCCATGCGCACACCCGGGGTGTTCATTTCGGAGTGGATGTTGCCGGTCTCTTTCTCGACCCTGAATTTTTTGTTGTCCTGCGAATACGGCAGGCCGGGCATGAAACGCACATTGGTGATCGAGCCGTAGGGGCGGACGTTGCAGTAGACGCCGGCGGCGGTGCGCAGCGGGGCATTGGCCGACTTGCCGGCGACGACGACTTTTTTGCCGCCGTCATTGACCATGAAGTCGCCCGCGGTGGACCACTTCAGGCAGGTGTAGTCCATTTTGCCGAACCACTCGAGTGATTTGAGTTTCGTGTCGTGGCGGAACTGCGCCATCATCGGAACACCAAGGAAGGGCAGGCCAAGCACGTCGAGCGCCATGATCGTGCCGTTCAGCGCGAAGGTGTCGGTGAACGCGTGGGCAACCGGATTGACGCCGCCGGCGAAGTTGCCGCCTTCCCAGATGATGGCGTCACTGATGCCGCGCGGCTGGATCTTGGAGCGCTTGAACACGCCGTCCAGGTATTTGAACAGGTCGCCGTTTGCTTCCTCCTGCGCGATTTTCAGCAGGTCCAGTTTTGCACTCATTGCTAAATTCTCCGTTCGATTTTTTGTCGGTCAAGTGATCGGCCGGTTCCGGCGATCTGTAAGGGCGTCCCGGGGCGTTCCACGAGCAGGATCGGAACCGCGCATCCGCGCTTTTCCATGCTGGTCCGTCGACGGATTATCGCATTTATTGCATCCGGCATAAATGCGGCCAACCGCGTAAGCGGTGTTCGGGGGCGCAGAAAAAAACCCGCAGGACCTGGAAGGTCTGCGGGTTTAGTCCGGCGCAGGGCCGCCGGCATCGCTGCCAGCGGCAAGATTCACAGCTTCAGGCTGCTTGGATGTTAGAGGCTTGCTTGCCCTTCGGGCCCTGGGTGACTTCAAATGACACTTTCTGGCCTTCTTTCAGTGTCTTGAAGCCATTCATCTGGATCGCGGAGAAGTGCGCGAAAAGATCCTCGCTGCCGTCGTCCGGAGTGATGAACCCGTAACCCTTGGAGTCATTGAACCATTTCACAGTACCAGTTGCCATATGCCTGCCTTGATAGAAAAAGCGGATGGGCTCCGCGATTTGTTCGAGTTCCAAGGATCGCACCGGCCAAACTGGTCTTGCGATAAAGCCCGAACCCCAACACCCGACTGCTTTCTAGGGTATTTGCCGGCGAAAGTCAAGCATTCCCCGGAAACCCCCGATCCGGCCGTTTTTTCCATTGTTTGCAGCCACTTGAAAAATTCTGCATTCCAGAGACAATAGATTGACAGCGGGCCTGCGGCGCTTGCAGATCGGCACCCCAGACCCCATTTGAAGCATGTAAGGCAGCAAGTAAGGCGAATCTTTCAACGGTATGGCAACCAGGCAGCGTGAAGACACCGTCCTTGAGGCGAAGCGTACCAAAACCAAGCCGCCACCGATGTTCAAGGTGCTGCTGCTTAACGACGATTACACCCCGATGGATTTCGTCGTAGGGGTCTTGCAGCGGTTTTTTTCCCTCAGTCGCGAACGCGCGACCCAGGTCATGCTCAAGGTGCACCGCGACGGCATGGGAGTCTGCGGTATATTTCCGAGAGATGTTGCCGCAACCAAAGTGGAACAGGTAAAGTCGTACGCCAAGCAGCACCTCCATCCGTTACAGTGTGTAATGGAAGAGAATTGAAGTCTCACATGCCCATGATCGGACAACCATGATTGCCCAGGAACTCGAAGTCAGCCTGCACATGGCGTTTATGGAGGCCCGCCAGAAACGCCACGAATTCATCACCGTCGAGCATCTTTTGCTGGCCCTGCTCGACAACCCTTCCGCATCCGAGGTGCTGCGCGCCTGCGCCGCCAATGTTGATGAACTGCGCAAACTGCTGGGTGATTTCGTCACCGAGCACACGCCGATACTCGCCGGCGAGGAAGTGGACACCCAGCCGACTCTCGGTTTCCAGCGCGTCATCCAGCGTGCGATCCTGCACGTCCAGTCGTCCGGCAAGAAGGAAGTGACCGGCGCCAACGTGCTGGTGGCGATTTTCGGCGAGAAGGATTCGCATGCGGTGTATTTCCTGCACCAGAAGGGCGTGACCCGCCTCGACGTGGTCAATTTCATTTCGCACGGCATCAGCAAGGTGCCGCAGACCCAGCAGCAGCCCAAGCCGGAGGGCGAGCCGGCGGAAGCCGAGCAGGAAAACCAGTCCGGCGGTGCGCTGGAGTCGTACACGCAGAATCTCAACGCGCAGGCCACGGCCGGCAGGATCGATCCGCTGATCGGCCGTGCCCACGAACTGGAGCGCGTGATCCAGACCCTGTGCCGGCGGCGCAAGAACAACCCGCTGCTGGTCGGTGAAGCCGGCGTCGGCAAAACCGCGATCGCCGAGGGCCTCGCGCGGCGCATCGTCGAAGGCGACGTGCCGGACATTTTGAAGCGCGCAGTCGTGTATGCGCTGGACATGGGCGCGCTGCTCGCCGGCACCAAGTACCGCGGTGATTTCGAGCAGCGGCTGAAGGCCGTGCTGAAGCAGCTCGCCGAAAATCCGCACAGCATCCTGTTCATCGATGAAATCCACACCCTGATCGGCGCCGGCGCCGCATCCGGCGGCACGCTGGATGCGTCGAACCTGCTGAAGCCGGCCTTGTCCGGCGGCCAGCTGAAATGCATCGGTGCGACAACCTACAACGAATACCGCGGCGTGTTCGAGAAGGATCACGCCCTGTCGCGGCGTTTCCAGAAGGTCGATGTCACCGAGCCGACGATCGCCGAGACCGTGGCCATCCTGAAGGGCCTGAAGTCGCGCTTCGAGGAGCACCATGGCGTCAAATACCAGCCGGCGGCGCTGAGCGCGGCCGCTGAACTGTCGGCGCGTTTCATCAACGACCGCCATCTGCCGGACAAGGCCATCGACGTCATCGACGAGGCCGGTGCCGCGCAGAAAATCCTGCCGAAATCGAAACAGAAACGCATCATCGGCAAACACGAGATCGAGGAGATCATCGCCAAGATCACGCGCATTCCGGCGCAGACCGTGTCGGTCGACGACCGCAATGCGCTGAAGTCGCTCGATCGCGACCTTAAGGCGGTGGTGTTCGGACAGGACAGGGCGATCGAGGCGCTCACTGCGGCAATCCGCATGGCGCGCAGCGGCCTCGGCAATCCGGTGAAGCCGATCGGCAGCTTCCTGTTCAGCGGCCCGACGGGCGTCGGCAAAACCGAGGTCGCGCGCCAGCTCGCCTATGTGATGGGCGTGGAGCTGCTGCGTTTCGACATGTCCGAATACATGGAGCGTCATGCCGTGTCGCGTCTGATCGGGGCGCCCCCGGGATACATCGGTTTCGACCAGGGCGGCCTGCTCACCGAAGCGATCACCAAACATCCGTACTCGGTGCTGCTGCTCGACGAAATCGAAAAAGCGCACCCGGATATTTTCAACATCCTGCTGCAGGTGATGGACCACGGCACGCTGACCGACAACAACGGTCGCAAGGCGGATTTCCGCAATGTGGTGATCGTGATGACCACCAACGCCGGCGCCGCCGAGCTGTCGAAAACGTCGATGGGTTTCACCGCGAGCAAACAGTCCGGCGACGAGATGGGCGAAATCAAGCGCATGTTCACGCCCGAGTTCCGCAACCGGCTGGACGGCATCATTTCATTCCAGTCGCTGGATCGCGCGATCATCCTGCGCGTCGTCGACAAATTCCTGATGCAGCTCGAAGAGCAGCTGCACGAGAAAAAAGTCGACATCGGTTTTACGCCGGCGCTGCGGGAGTATCTGGCCGACAAGGGCTTCGATCCGCAGATGGGCGCGCGGCCGATGTCGCGCCTGATCCAGGACACCATCCGCAGTGCGCTGGCTGACGAATTGCTGTTTGGCCGCCTCGCCAACGGCGGCAAGGTGACGGTTGATGTCGAAGACGGCAAGGTGCGGCTCGACTTTGCCGAGGAACCGGTGCCCGTCAGCGTTGCCTGAACCGGGCGGCGGCATCCCCCGGCCGCCGCTTTCTTGACAGCCCCGGCATTTACGCAGACACTGATTTCATAAGAAAAACTGACGCCAGTCAGTTTTGCGGCTCCATCCTTGGCGCCGCATTGTTATGGAGCGCGACCATGATTAAAGCAACGACTCTGCTGGCCTTGATACTGGCCGGCAGCACAGGCATCACGGCGGCAGTTGCAGCCGATCCGCAATATGCCCGCAGCCTCGCCGCCACCTGTTTTGCCTGCCATGGCACCGACGGCCGCAGCGTCGGCGGCGTGCCGCCCAGCCTCGCCGGACAGAACAGGGATTACCTGCTCAAGCAGTTGCAGGAATTCCGCGACGGCAAACGCCCGGCGACCATCATGCACCAGCACGCCAAGGGTTACACCGATGAACAGCTCAATCTGATCGCGGGTTATTTCGCTGCGGTCAAGCCCGGTCCGGCAGTTGCCGCGCCGGCCGTGCGCTAGGAGAACACCATGACTTTATCCAGACGCGAATTCATCAAATGGACCGCCGCAGGCGCCGGTGCAACGGCCGTGGCGGGTTGCGCCAGCATGGGCGGCGGCGCGGGGCGCGTGGTGGTGGTCGGCGGCGGTTACGGCGGCGCGACCGCGGCGAAATTCATCAAGCTGTGGGCGCCCGACATCGATGTCACGCTGGTCGAGCCCAACCAGCATTTCATTTCCTGCCCGATCAGCAATCTGGTGCTCGGCGGCAATGCGCAGATGGCCGACATCACCTTCAGCTACGAAGGACTGCGCAGCCGCGGCATCCGCGTCATCCGTGATTCCGCGGTGGCCATTGACGCCGAAAAACGCCAGGTGCGGCTCGCCGGTGGTGACAGCCTGCCTTACGATCGCGCCATCGTCTCGCCCGGGGTCGATTTCCTGTTCGACCAGATTCCGGCGCTGAAAAGCGCGGAAGGGCAAAGCCGCATCCTGCACGCGTGGAAGGCCGGCGCGCAGACCGTGGCCCTGCGCAACCAGCTCACCGCCATGCGTGACGGTGGGGTGTATGTGCTGCAAATCCCGATGGCGCCCTATCGCTGCCCGCCGGGACCGTACGAACGGGTGTGCCAGGTCGCCGATTATTTCAAAAAAGCGAAGCCGAAATCAAAAATCATCGTGCTTGATTCCAATCCCGACCTCGTTTCGAAGAAGGGTTTGTTCATGGCGGCCTGGGACGGGATGTACAAAGGCATGATCGATTACCGTCCGAACAGCGAAATCGCCGATGTCGACATCAAGGGCATGACGGTCAAACTGCAGTTCGACAACGTCAGGGGTGACGTCATCAACGTGGTGCCGGCGCAGCGTGCAGCCGACATCGCGGTGAAAAGCGGCCTGATCACCGCCAACAACCGCTGGTGTGGTGTCGACTGGACCAGTTGCGAATCGCTTGCGGTCAAGGGCGTGCACGTGCTGGGAGATGCGACGCTGTCGGCGTCCGCGATGCCGAAATCCGGCAGCATGGCCAACCAGCATGCCAAGGTTTGTGCCGCCGCAGTTGTTGCGCTGCTGAAGGGTCAGCCGGTGAATGCCGACACCATGATGATGAACACCTGCTACAGCTTTGTCAGCGGCGACAGCGCGATGCATGTTGCGTCGGTGCATCGCTACGACGCAACCCAGAAAAGCATACTGCCGGTCAAAGGCAGCGGGGGTGTTTCTTCCGCGGCGAGCAGCGCCGAAGCGGCATACGCCTGGGGCTGGGCGCGCAACATCTGGGCTGAAGCACTGGCCTGATCAGCGTTCAGTCATTAAAAAGGGGCGCCATGCGCCCCTTTTTTATTGCGTTTTTCGCTCCCGCTTTGGCGGGATGCGCCACCAGGTCAGTGCAACCAGTACGGCAAAAGAAAAATAAGCCGCGGTGAATACCCGGGGCGGCAGGTCGTAAAACAGCAGGGCATGGATCCAGCGTGCGACAAAACTTTTATCCGGAGTTGTGCCGCGCAATGCATCTTCCCACAAGGTCAGCGGGCACCAGATGCCGGCGGCGGCCTCGGCGCTGACGAAGAGGATCGCTGCGAGGTGCGCGACACGGTAACGGAAGTTGCGCACCCAGCGCCAGCCGGCCGCAGCACCGGCCCAGATCAGCGGCAGGCTGAGTACGACAAACAGCACAAACGCAAAATGGACGACAAGGATGAGGTCGGCGAGCAGCGGCTTCAAGCGCTGCGTTCAGGCGTCGCCGCGCGCAACGGGGCGGCGGCGGTCGCTGACCCATTCGCTCCATGAACCCGGATACAGCTTGGATCCGGCAAGACCTGCCACCTCCATCGCCAGCAGGTTGTGACAGGCGGTGACGCCGGAGCCGCACTGGTGAACGATGGTTTCCGGCGCATGGCCGTCGAGCATGCTGCCGAATTCCTGTTTCAGCGCGGCCGGCGCCTTGAAACGGCCGTCGGCTTCGAGATTGAGTTTGAAAAAGCGGTTGGCGGCGCCGGGGATGTGTCCGGCCACCGGATCCAGGGTTTCATTTTCGCCGCGATAACGGTCGCTGCTGCGCGCGTCGAGCACCAGCGCCTTGCGTTCCTGCAGGTTGGCCAGAACCTGAGCGCTGTCGACGGCGCTCTGCGTCTGCGCTTTGCCGTTGAACGTCGTCGGCTTGATCTCCGGTTGCGCAACCGTCACCGGCAATCCGGCGCGGGTCCAGGCCTGCCAGCCGCCGTCGAGCACCGCCACCTTGCTGTGTCCCACCCAGCGCAGCATCCACCACAATCGCGACGCGTAGACTCCGCCGGTTTCATCGTAGGCGACGACCTGCGTGCTGTTGCTGATGCCCAGCGCACCGAGGCGCAGGCAGAACGTCGCCGGATGCGGCAGCGGATGGCGGCCGGTGAGTCCGGTCTTTGGTCCCGACAGGTCGACGTCGAGATGCAGAAAACGCGCGCCGGGTATGTGTCCGGCGCGATAGGCCTTGTAACCGGCGCTGTGGTTGGCGAGATCGTGCCGGCAGTCGCAGATGACCCACTGCGGGTCGTCGAGGTGAGCCGCGGTTTGTTCAGCGCTGACGAGTGTGGTGTGGGTCATGACGTCGTGCCGGCCGGGTGGATGGAGGGGGCAAAGGTAACAAACGCCGCTTGAAAATCAAGCGCAGAAAAAAACAACGGCGACCAAAGGTCACCGCGGTATAAGTATAAATATTTGATTTTATTGATAAATTTATATATACGGCGCCACTTCGCGGCGCAGGAATTCATGGAAATGCACCATGCCGTCTTCCAGCGGCGACTGGTATGGGCCGGTTTCACTGCGGCCCTGTTGCCACAATGCGCGGCGGCCTTCGGTCATGCGCGCAATGATCTCGGCGTCCTCAACCGCCGTTTCGCGGTAAGCCGCCTGTTCGGCTTCGACGAATTCGCGTTCGAACAGCGCAATGTCTTCCGGATAATAAAACTCGACGACATTGCTGCAGGCTTCGGGGCCGCGCGGAATGATCGCACTGATCACCAGCACATGCGGATACCACTCGACCATGATGTTCGGAAAATACGTGAGCCAGATCGCGCCGTGCGCGGGCTGCTGGTTGGCGCCGTGGCGCAGCACCTGTTCATGCCAGCGCTGATACACCGCGCTGCCGGGACGGGCGAGCTGGTTCTTGATGCCGCAGGTCTGCACGCTGTACCAATCGCCGAATTCCCACTGCAGGTCGGACACATTGACGAACTGGCCGAGTCCCGGATGGAAGGGCTCGACGTGGTAATCCTCGAGATAAACCTCGATAAAGGTTTTCCAGTTGCAGGCGTATTCCTCGACTTCCACGCGGTCGAGCATGTAACCGGAGAAATCCAGATCCTGCAGTACGCCCATTTTTGCCAGGTCGCGCGCCACATCGCGTTTGCCGGAGAACAGCAGACCGTTCCAGCGTGTCAGCGGCGTGCGCGCCAGATCGAGACAGGGGTTTTCGGCGAAATGCGGCGCGCCCAGCAATTTGCCGTCCAGACCGTACGTCCAGCGGTGCAGCGGGCAAATGATGTTCTTGGCATTGCCGCGGTCCTTGAGGATCACCGCCTGGCGATGACGGCAGATGTTCGACAGCAGCTCGACGCCGTTGTTGTTGCGCACCAGCGCCTGCGCGTTGCCCTGCCAGCCGAGTGTCTGGTAGTCGCCGACGTTCGGCACCATCAGTTCATGGCCGACATAACCGGGACCGTTGGCGAACAGCAGACGCTGCTCAGCTTCGTAAATCCGGGCGTCGAAGTACCACTGCACAGGGAGTTGTGGCGCGGTTTTGCGAAAGGCGGTGACGCTGGAGAGATCTGACATGCAGCGGGTGACGGGGGCGGATTGAGCGGCCGGGGCGGCGTTTCAAGAATATGATTCTTAAGGGTTTTGGTGCCGGTTGGGCGTCCGTGGATGCGGCTGCAAAAATGAGGGGCTATTCTTTCCCAGCCCCCCCCAAAAGGCAATCAAAATTTCGTCAGGGGATTGTGGTTTCGCCCGGGGATTTATTTGTAAACCTTTGTTTATAAAAGTAAATATCTCCAAAATAGCTTGTTGCAAATGCGCCGGTATTGTCGGTATCGGTGGCGATCGCGATGGCTTTGACCGGCGGTGCCTCGTCGCCGAATGCCGCGCGGAAATCCGCGGCAACATTGCGCTCGAAGTCGGTCCAGCGCCCGACGCGCGCCGCGCCGGATGCGACGACGATCAGGCGCACGCGGTCGCTGTACGCGCTGGGCACGATGGTTTCCGGAGGCGACTTGTTGTCCCATACATAACAAAGTGTCGCCGCGGGCAGATCGGGATCAAACAGCGCGCGCGCCAGCCGCAGTTTGCTGCGTTCGGCCAGAGACAGTTTTTCCAGCGGATAATCGAACATCACGTACAGCCGTGCCGGAAAATCATCGCCTTCCTTGCTGCGCAGATCGGCATTGTTGATCAGATTGTCGATTTTCCAGCGCCAGCGCAGCCACGGAAACTCCGCCGGATCCACGCGCAGGGGTTTTGACAGTCCCGATGCCGCGGCCTTTGATTCGGCGCGCACCACGGTGATGCCGGCATCATCGACCAGCGTGTAGCGGGTGCGCGGCACGGCGTCTGATGCCACAAGCGGTTTCCAGCCCGCCGGCAGTGCATCGCCGGATCGCGCAGCGGAAAACAGCGCAGCCACCACGCGTTCTTCCGCGCCGAACGCAATGCCGGCGGCGGCGATCGCAGCCGCAAGCAACCATTGTTCAAACCGGCGACGGCGCGTCATCAAGCAATCCTGATTGTTGAAGGCGATGGTAGTCCTGCGGGCGGTCGATGTCCCACAGTGTTTCCAGTTCATGCCAGCGCAAGCCTGAATCGCGCAGGCGGGCGCGGGTTTCCGCCATCACGGTGCTGGTGCCCCAGGGAATGCCGGCAAACAGGGCCGGTGCTGCGCGCGACAGCCCGACCAGTGCATAACCGCCGTCTTCCGCCGGCACAAACACCGCGTCATCACCATCGCGCAGCGCGGCGGCCGCTTGCTGCAGATGATGCGCGGTCAGCGCCGGACAATCGGCGCCGATGCAGATGGCGCGTTTTGCGCGCTGCAGTGTCGTCGCGAAGGCGTGGGCCATGCGCGCGCCGAGGTCCGCGCCGTGCTGGACCTGCAGATCCGCGCCGTACTGTTGCGCGGTCGATCGCAGGAACGGATGTCCGGCGTCCGGCGCGCACCACAGCGTCAGTTCATCCGCTGCCGCAGCGCGCGCGGTGGCGAGCGCGCGGGTGATCAGGCGGCGGTGCAGCATGGCGGCGCCGGCGGCGCCCAGCAGCGGAATCAGCCGTGTTTTCGCCGCGCCGGGCACCGGGGCTTTGGCAAAGACCAGCACTGACCAGTCAGGGTTTTTGCCGGGCATAGCGTAACGCCAGTTTGTCCGGATTCGCGCCCAGCCAGTAAGCGAGGCGCAGCCACCACATCAGCGCGATGGTGCGCCACACACCGTGCTGCTCCCAGCGCCGTCCCGAGGTCGTCAGCGGGTGGGCGATGCACAGCGGAGCGCCGTAGATTTTGAGTTGCCGCGAAAACGCGATGTCTTCCATCAGCGCGATTTCCGGGAAGCGTCCGGCGGCCTCGAACAGCGAACGCGTGACAAACATCGCCTGGTCACCGGTGGCGATGCCGGTCAGCCGCGAGCGCCGGTTCATCATCCACGCAATCACGCGCAACAGCGGGTGACTGCCTTCGATGCGTACATCAAAACGTCCCCAGCTGCGGCGGCTGCGCGCGAGGCCGTCGATCATCAGGCCGTCGGCGCCTTCGGGCAGGCGGGTATCGGCATGGAGAAAACAGAGGATTTCGCCGCTTGCCGCCGCGGCGCCGGCATTCATCTGCCGCGCGCGGCCGCGTTCGGCGCTCAGCACCCGGTCGGCGCGGGTGGCGGCAAGGGCGGCGGTGTCGTCGCTGCTGCCGCCGTCGACGACGATGATTTCGGCGCCGCGCCGGCGCAGCGGCTGCAGGCTGTCGAGGGTGGCGGCGATATGTCCGGCTTCATTGAGCGCGGGAATGATGATGGACAGCGACACGGGCGGAAGGCGGTCTTTTATCTGCGGACGTCATTCAGGGCCCAATCATAATCGAGGTGGCGGATCGCGGCCTTGCGCTCGGCAATCAGCTGCTGCTGCGCCGGCTGGTCGGCGAGCAGTACGGCGTATTTCGCGAAAAACTGCTCCCGCGACTGCATCGCCGGTCCCTTGCCGTCGAAACCGCGATAAGCGCTGGTCCAGTCCTCGCTGAACCACTTGAAGATTTCGGACACCTCCAGCGTGTTGTCCGCCGCGTTGTAGCGGTTGCGGCTGCGGTCGGACAGGAAACGCCGGGTCTGCTCCTCGAGCTGCGCATCCAGGCGTTCGGCGACATAAGGCTCTTCGCGCAGCATCGGGCAGCCGACGGAGGCGCAGTTGGCCGCGAAATGCACCCGCGGCTCGTTGTAGGCGCCGGGCTTGCGCAGCGTTTCGTGTTCGATCATGTCCAGCGTGAATTCGCGGCCGAGCAGCGTGAAGAATTTGTCCTTGAACGGATTGCCGAAAATTTTGCCGAAATCCCAGATCGACTTGATGTTGGGATAACGCGTCAGGATTTTTTCGGCCGTGAACGCGTTGTAGGCGTTGATCAGAAAGGCCATCTGCTGCGCCTTGCTCCAGCCGGCGAATTCCTGGGCGCTGACTTTCGACAGGCTGTCGAGATAGCCTTTCAGCGCGGCACGGTCCTGCGCGAGGCCGGCGTAGCGCATTTGCGAGGCTTTGCCGCCATCGATCAGCACGACATGTTTTTTCAGCAGCGCGGCCCAGGCTTTGTGGTCGTGGTCGAATTGCTGGGCGGTCGCGGTCAGCGGGAGGATGGTCAGGAATAGCGTTAGCAGGAGTTTTTTCATAAAATTCAATAAAAACAATATGTTATGTATCCAATGTTGCTGCGGGATAAATCAAGGTCGCCGGGTTGCGCTCGGCGACCTTGATGTTGAACTGCATTCAAGTGCCGTATACACCCATCACCCCCGTCGCCATGCATGAAACTTCTCCACCCATTCCAATGCTTTTTTGGGTGCATGCGCGCGCTTCCAGTTCCCCGCGACATACTTATTGGCTTCCGCCAGCGTCGGATAGATGTGGATGGTGCCGAGTATCTTGTTGAGCCCGATGCCGTGTTTCATCGCGCTGACGAATTCGGTGATCAGGTCGCCGGCGTGTTCGCCGGCGATGGTGGCGCCGAGGATCTTGTCCTTGCCCGGAACGGTCAGCACCTTGACCACGCCGTAAGCGCTGCCGTCGGCGATGGCGCGGTCGAGGTCGTCGATGCCGTAGGTGGTGACTTCGTAAGGGATGTTTTTCTCTTTCGCCTCGGTTTCGTTGAAGCCGACGCGCGCCACTTCCGGATCGGTGAAGGTGGCCCAGGGGATCACCGAGAAATCAGCGCGGAATTTTTTGAAGCCGCTGAACAGGGTGTTGACCGCCGCGTACCAGGCGGTGTGCGCCGCCGTGTGCGTGAACTGGTACGGTCCGGCGACGTCGCCGCAGGCGGTGATATTGGGATATTTCGTCTGCATGAACTCGTTGACTTCGACGGTGCGTGATTTTGTGACGGGGATGCCGAGTTCTTCGAGGCCGTAACCCGTGGTGTTGGCGACGCGGCCGACGGCGCAGAGCAGGGCGTCGAAGACGATGCGCACTTCACGGCCCTCCGTTTCACAGTACAGAACCTTCTCGCCGTTCTCGATGGCGAAGCGCTGCGCCTTGTGGTTCAGCAGCACGTTGACGCCCTCCCTGCGGAACTGCTGCAGCACCATGTCGGAGATTTCCGGATCTTCGCGGATCATGATCCGCGGCAGCATTTCCACCTGCGTGACCTGCGAGCCCAGCCGTGCGAAGCACTGCGTCAGTTCCGAGCCGATCGGACCGCCGCCGAGCACGACCAGGCGTTTTGGCAGTTCGCGCAGCGCCCACACCGTATCCGAAGTCAGGCAGCCGACATCGTTGATTCCCGGAATCGGCGGCACGAAGGGGCGCGCGCCGGCGGCGATGACGATGCTGCGGGTGCTGAGGGTCTGTGTTCCGGCCGCGGTTTTGATTTCAACGGTCCATGGCGAGGTGATTTTTGCCTCGCCGGTGATGCACTCCACGCCCAGCGCGGTGTAACGCGCGATGGAATCGTGCGGCTCGACTTCGCGCACGACACGCTGCACCCGTTCCATGATGTCGGCGAAATCGAAATCGAGCCGCGTGTTTTTCAGGCCGTAATCGGCGGCGTGTTGCATCGTCGCGACCAGTTTCGCCGACTTGATCAGCGCCTTCGACGGCACGCAGCCGGTGTTCAGGCAGTCGCCGCCCATTTTGTGTTTTTCGACCAGCGTCACTTTGGCTTTGACCGCGGCGGCGATGTAGGCCGACACCAGTCCCGCCGAGCCGCCACCGATCACCACCAGGTTGCGCTCGAAACGTGCCGGCCGCGTCCAGCCGGCGTAGACCTTGCGGGTTTTCAGCGCATCCAATGCTTTTTTGGCGACCAGCGGGAAAATACCGAGCAGCGCGAAGGCGAAGAGCAGGCCCGCGGAGATTTTGAACGCGCCGAGCTGGGTGCCGGCGTAGACGAAAACCACGGTGCCGGCGAACATGCCGAGCTGGCTGACCCAGTAATAGGTCCAGGTGCGGATGGGGGTCAGACCCATGACGAGGTTGATCACAAAAAAGGGAAACGCCGGCACCAGGCGCAGCGCGAACAGGTAAAAAGCGCCTTCGCGGGCGACACCGTCGTTGATGGGTTTGAGTTTGTCGCCGAATTTTCCCTGCACCCAGTCGCGCAGCAGGAAACGCGAGGCGAGGAAGGCCAGCGTGGCGCCCAGGGTCGAGGCAAAAGACACGATCACCGTGCCCCAGAGCAGGCCAAATACCGCACCGGCGACCAGCGTCATGATCGCCGCACCCGGCAACGACAGGCCGGTCACCGCGACATAGGCGGCAAAAAACAGCAATGCCGCACGCACCGGACGGGCCTCGACTTCGGCGTCGATCAGGGCGCGCTGTGCCTGGAAATAATCCAGCGTGAAATACTGCCTGAGATCAAATATGAAAAACGCGGCGATGCCCGCCGCGATCAGGGCGAATACCAGCAGTTTGCTTTTATTCATTCCAGGTTCCCGCCGGCGCGCAATTGGCGCAGCAATGTGGTGTTGATGTGGATGCCGCTGCGCATCGCACGGTTGAGCCAGTAACGCGGCCCGGAGGTGATGCGCTGGTGATAGGACAGATGGCCGGCGCTGCCCGCGGGCCAGTTTGCCGCGAAATTCTGCCGCCATCGTGCATGGTCGTAATGCACCGCCAGCGCATCAATATGCACGCCGTCGAGCACGGTGCTGTAGAGCGCGGCCGGTGATTGTGCCGGCGTGGTCGCGATGCGGGTGATCACGCCGAAGGTGGTGCCGGCGAAATTGGGCATGCCGGCCGCGCCGTTGTTGAACAGGGCACAGGGGCCTTGCACGGTGTCGAGTTTCACGGCGACCGGCAGGCAGGTATGGCTGCTGGCGATGATGCGCGCCCGCGCCGCGGTGCAATGCGCCGCGACGACGGCGAGGCCCGCCGCATTGGAAAGCGCGGATTCATCATAAGACCAGCCGGCGAGGGATGCGCAGTCGCCGTGCACGATGGCGACGCGCAGGCCGCCGACGGTCGCGACAAGGTTCATCGGCAGCGCCGCCAGCCGCGCGCGCAATGGCGGGAAGGTGCGGGCGGTCGCGCGCAATTGCGTCAGCATGGCATTGGAGCGCCCGACCTCGGCATCGCTGACATTGTCCGGGTAAGCGCAGCCGCAGCCTGCGGCGTCGTCGTCGCCGGCGAGTTCGGTTTCGACATTACCGCGCAGCGCATGCTGCGCCAGCACCGTTTCGTTGATCGCAGCAAAGCCGGCGGCATCGGTGTTGAACCAGTTGAAGTCACCGTTGAACACCAGCGATGGCGGACCCGGTTCGACCGCAGCAAGGGCGGTGACAGCCTGCAGCGCGGGTAGATTGCCGTACAGGCCGCCGATCACATACAGCGTATCGGCGACGATCTCCGGCGGCCGGTTCAGCGACGCCGGCGGGTAGCGGTAATGCAGCGGGCAACTGCGTCCGGGTTGCATGTGCGGGCTCAACGCGGCGGCTGCAACCGCTGCCAGGCGAGCGGCAACAGGAACCCTGCGCTGCAGATCAGCAGGCCGTAGAGATTGACGCCCAGCAGCAGCGCGTATTTGCCGTCGCCGATGGCCCAGGACTGCGGGATCAGGCCGGCGGCGAGCAGCACTCCGAGCACGATGCCCGGCCAGAACGCGAGGTGGAAACTCCACGGTGAATGTCTGACCAGCGGCGCCAGCAGGAACACCGGCGCGAGACCCATCACCATGGTGCCGCTGACGGTGGTGGCTTTGAGGATGTCGGTGCCGGCGATCATCGGCAGGTTGCCGAGGATGGCGAATACCAGCATGGTCCACATGCCGATGACCATCGCGCGCGGTCCGGGTTTGCGACCGGCCAGCATCGGCACTTCCTGGCCGATGGATTTGGCCACCGAGGCAAAGGTGGAGTCCAGCGTCGAACCCGCCGCCATGATCATCACCACCGTCATCAGCAGGTAGGGCAGCGTGCCGAAGGCCAGCGCCACCGCGCCCGGCATGTTGTCGCCGGGCGGCAAACCCTCCAGCTTGGCATGCACCCCGATCAGGCTGAAGGCGAAGATGCAGATGAAACCGAGTATGCCGGCGGCAAACATCGCGCGCAGCATGGTTTTTTCGCGGGTGATGAAGCCGCGGTCGGTGAGCACCGGGTCATGGAAGGGATAGGACACCACCTGCAGCAGCGCGACCAGCAGCAGATCGACGCCGCCGCTCATGCGGAATTCGCCCACCGTGAGCAATGTGCCCAGGCCGTGCTGCGGCAGCACCAGGAACAGCACTGCGCACAGCGCGACGATGAACAGCACGGTCTGGATCACGTCGGTGACGATGGAGCTGCGCAGTCCGCCTTTCAGCGCGTAGGCCAGCGTGGCCGCGGTGAACAGCAGCGCGGCGCCGATGAAGGTTCCGCTGCCCGGCGGCCCGTAGTACGCGCCGACGACCGCGGTGTTGCTCCACACCTCGTTGTAAAGACGGATCAGGATGGCCAGCGTGAAAGCCAGCGCCGCCAGCCGGCCATAACGGCTGATCAGGAAGGACACCAGTCCGGTTGCGCCGTGGCGGGTGCGCAGCCGGTAGATGACGATGCCCGCCACCGGGATTGACAGCCAGTACGTGGCATAGGCGAGGCCGCCGACGACGCCGTAGGCGGCGCCAAGGTTGGCGGCATTGGTGACCGACTTCGCGAAAATCCAGCTGATGAAAATACTGCACATCAGCGCCCATTCGGTGGCCGGACGACCGGCGTCATCGCTGCCGGTGAAAAAACTCGTGGCGGTGCGTGAGCGCGGCGTGATGGCGTACATCGCGCCGCCGTAGAGCAGCAGGAAGCCCCAGAAATAAATCGCGAAGGCCGGTTCGATCATGTGTTGCTCTTCGAAAATCCGCTTGATCAGGCGCCGAGCGCGCCGCCGCAGCTTGAACCCTGGCCGGCGGTGCAGCCGTAACAATGATCCTTGACGACGATCGGATGGTGTTCGAGCTTGGCGCCGGTCAGTTCGCGCAGGTGGGTGCGCGGACGGTTGTTCCAGGCGAGCGGCAGGTCGAGCATCTGATTGAAGTCGCAGTCGTAGACATAACCCTGCCAGTCCACCGACAGTAGCGAGCGGCACATCACGGTATCGAGGTTGGCCGGCTGATAGGCGTTTTTCAGCAGATTCATGTACGGTTCGAACTGGCCTTTGGACACCAGCGTGCTGCCGAAGCGCTGGATCGGCATGTTGGTGATGACAAAAAGTTCGTTGAACACGATGCCGTAACCCTCGGCCAGGCGCTGCTGATAATCGCGCTGCAGTGACTGCTGTGACGGCGGCAGCACGGGGCCCTGCGGGTTGTACACCAGGTTCAGCTTGAGTGCCGAGCCGGGTTGCCCGTAACCGAGGCCGTTCAGCAGTTGCAGCGCGCGGATGCTGGTGCCGAACACGCCCTTGCCGCGCTGGCGATCGACGTTGTCCTCCAGATAACAGGGCAGGGATGCGGTGATCTCCACCTGCCGGTCGGCGAGGAATTGCGCGAGGTCTTCGTGGCCGGGTTCGAACAGGATGGTCAGGTTGCAGCGGTCGATGACGCGCACACCGAGCTTGCGCGCGGCCTCGACCAGCAGACGGAAATGCGGATTCAGTTCCGGCGCACCGCCGGTGATGTCCAGCGTTTTGATGGCGGCGGATTGGAGGTAGGCGATGACCTCAAAGATCGTGTCCCGCGCCATCAGCTCGGTGCGGGTGGGTCTGGCGTTGACATGGCAGTGCAGGCAGCTCTGGTTGCACTTGTAGCCGAGGTTGACTTGGAGGGTTTCGGTGGGGCGGCGGTTGATGGCCGGGAAGTCGGTGGTTTCCAGCAAGGGCAAGGTGGCGTGCATCAGTGGTCTCTTTCCGGTACCCGGGGGCTGTTCCATGGGCGCAAAATTCGTGCGCTGAAATATGGTGCTGATGGGTCGCGCCAGCGCATATTTCCTTACGTCGGCGTTCATTCTACGCATTGCGGCCGAGTCCGGATGTTGCGGCATGCCGTCCATGTGCCGCGCGTTGACCGCAAGCCCATGATTGCGTTACATTTCCTGTCCTTTCTGCGGGTCGCAGGCCTCATGACCAAAACTCCAAAATCCTCATCGGCTGCACCCACTTTCGAGTCCGCCCTTGCGGAGCTTGAGAAGATCGTCGCAGCCATGGAAGAAGGCCAGATGCCGCTGGAACAGTCTCTGGCCGCCTACAAGCGCGGCGCGGAACTCTTGAAGCTGTGCCAGACCCAGCTGCAGGATGCGCAGCAGCAGGTGAAGATTCTGGAAAGCGGCGTGCTGAAGAATTTCGGCACCGCCGAGTAGCGCCTCTTTTTATTTTTCTTTTCAAACGTGATCGCCCCCGATTTCCAGGCCTGGGCCGCAGCCGGGCAACAGCGCATCGAAGCTTTTCTGCAGCGCGCGCTGCCGCAGCCGGACATCGCGCCGCAGCGCCTGCATGCGGCGATGCGTTACGCCGTGCTCGGCGCCGGCAAACGTGTGCGGCCGCTGCTGGCCTATGCCGCGGGTGAACTGTCGCAGGCCGATGCCGAGCGGGTGACGGTGGCGGGCGCCGCGGTGGAAATCATCCACGCCTATTCGCTGGTGCACGACGACCTGCCGTGCATGGATGATGATGTATTGCGCCGGGGCAAGCCGACCTGCCATGTCGAGTTCGATGAAGCCACCGCCTTGCTGGTTGGCGACGCGCTGCAAAGCCTGTCGTTCCAGTTGCTCGGTGAATACCGCCTCGCCGACGACGCCAGGATACAGCTGGAAATGGTCAAACTGCTCGCGATCGCGGCTGGTTCGCGCGGCATGGCCGGCGGCCAGGCCATCGACCTTGCCGCGGTCAGCAAAACACTCAGCGTGCCCGAACTCGAATTCATGCATATCCACAAGACCGGCGCGCTGATCCGCGCCGCGGCGGTGCTCGGCGCGCGTTGCGGCAACGGATTGAGCGAGGCCGAATTCGCGCGCATCGACAGCTTCGCCAAGGCCGTCGGCCTGGCGTTCCAGGTGGTCGACGATGTGCTGGATGCCGAGGCGCCGACGGCGACGCTGGGCAAAACCGCCGGCAAGGATGCCGAGCGGGGCAAACCGACCTATGTCAGCGCCATGGGTATTGCACAGGCGAGGGCACTGGCCGGCGAATTGCGCGAGGAGGCCCTGAAGGCGATCGCGCCCTTCGGCGCCCGCGGGGCGCGGCTTGCGCAATTGGCGGATTTCATCGTGTTGCGCAAGTTCTGAGACAATGTCGACATGAGTGCAGACATGAGCGGAATATTGACCATGGGCGGGGCGGGGTCGCAGGACAGGCCGATGTATGAATTGCTGAAATCGGTGGCGACGCCGCAGGACCTGCGGCTTTTGGAGCGCAGCCAGCTGCCGCGGCTGGCTGCGGAACTGCGCGCCTATCTGATCGACTCGGTCAGCCAGACCGGCGGCCATCTGTCATCAAACCTCGGCACGGTTGAACTGACCATCGCGCTGCATTATGTCTATGACACGCCGCAGGACCGGCTGGTGTGGGACGTCGGCCACCAGACCTACGGCCACAAGATACTCACCGGCCGCCGCGAAGCGATGAAAAGCCTGCGCATGTGGCAGGGCATATCGGGATTTCCGCAGCGCGCGGAATCCGAATACGACAGCTTCGGCACCGCGCATTCCAGCACCTCGATCAGCGCCGCACTCGGCATGGCGGTCGCAGCCAAGCTGAAAGGAGAGCCGCGGCGCGCGGTGGCGATCATCGGCGACGGCGCGATGACCGCGGGCATGGCTTTCGAGGCGCTGAACAACGCCGGCGACATGGATGTCGACCTGCTGGTGATCCTGAACGACAACGACATGTCGATCTCGCCGCCGATGGGCGCGCTGAACAAGTACCTGGCCAAGCTGATGTCGGGCCGTTTTTATGCTGCGGCCAAGGGCCTCGGTGAAAAAGTGCTGGGCGACCTGGCGCGCCGCGCCGAGGAACACGTCAAGGGCATGGTCACACCGGGCACGATGTTCGAGGAATTCGGTTTCAACTACATCGGTCCCATCGACGGCCACGACCTCGATGCGCTGATTCCGACGCTGCACAACATCAAGCGCCTGAAGGGGCCGCAGTTCCTGCACGTGGTCACGCGCAAGGGGCAGGGTTACAAGCTGGCCGAAGTCGATCCGATCCTCTATCACGGCGTGTCGAAGTTCGACCACACCAGCGGCATCGCCAGCGGCAAGGGCGGCGGCAAACCCTCGTACACCCAGGTGTTCGGTGAATGGCTGTGTGACATGGCGGCGCAAGACCCGCGGCTGGTCGCGATCACGCCGGCGATGCGCGAAGGTTCGGGCATGGTCAAATATGCCGAGCAATATCCCGACCGTTATTTTGATGTCGGCATCGCCGAGCAACATGCGGTGACCTTTGCCGCGGGCATTGCCTGCGAAGGCCATAAACCGGTGGTGGCGATTTATTCAACCTTCCTGCAGCGCGGTTACGACCAGCTGATCCACGACGTGCAGATCCAGAACCTGCCGGTACTATTCGCGCTGGATCGCGGCGGTCTGGTCGGCGCCGACGGCGCCACGCACAACGGCAGCTTTGACCTGTCGTACCTGCGCTGCCTGCCCAACATGACGGTGATGACGCCGTCCGATGAAAACGAATGCCGGCAGATGCTCTACACCGCATTTCAGATGAACACCCCCGTGGCCGTGCGTTATCCGCGCGGCACCGGTCCCGGCGTGGCGGTGCAGAAGGAAATGACCGCGTTGCCGGTGGGGCGTGGTGAAGTGCGGCGGCGGGGCAAGGGCGGCATCGCGATCCTCGCTTTTGGTTCGATGGTGGCGCCGGCGCTGGCGGCCGCCGAGGAATTCGACGCCACGGTCGCCAACATGCGCTTTGTCAAACCGCTGGATACCGATCTGGTGCGCGAACTGGCGGCGAACCATGTGCTGCTGGTGACCATCGAGGAAAACGTGATCATGGGCGGCGCCGGCAGCGCGGTGCTGGAATCCCTGCAGCAGCAGGGCTGCCTGGTGCCGGTGCTGCAGCTCGGATTGCCCGACCGCTTCATCGAGCAGGGCGATCCGGCGGTGCAACTCGCCAGCATCGGCCTTGACGCCGCGGGCATCGCGGCATCCATCCGTGCCCGACTCGCCGGGAAATCAAAATGAAGCCGCATGAACCGAACATGCGGGAAGAAAACGTCATGGACGGTTATTCCAGGATCGAGCAGTACAACCCGGCAACCATCAAAAGCATTGCCGACAAGTACCGCGACATCCTGAAAGACGTCGGCGAAGACCCGGACCGCGAAGGCCTGCTCAAGACCCCGGAACGTGTCGCCAAGGCGCTGCAGTATCTGACCCACGGCTACGACCTCGATCCCGCCGAAATCCTGCGCTCGGCGATGTTCACCGAGAAATACCAGCAGATGGTGATCGTGCGCGACATCGAGGTGTATTCGCTGTGCGAGCACCACATGCTGCCCTTTTTCGGCAAGGCCCACGTCGCCTACATCCCGAAAGGCCGCATCGTCGGCCTGTCGAAAGTGCCGCGCGTGGTTGATGCCTATGCGCGCCGCCTTCAGGTGCAGGAACGGCTGACGGTGCAGATCCGCGATTGCATCCAGGATACGCTGGAGCCTGCCGGTGTCGCGGTGGTGATCGAGGCGCAGCACATGTGCATGATCATGCGCGGCATCCAGAAACAGCATTCGATCGCGTCGACCTCGGCCTTCACCGGCGAATTCAACAAGGACGTGACCCGCGCCGAGTTCCTGCGCCTGATCGCGACCAAATAATGTTAAAAAATATAATAAAATCAATAAGTTACGATAATCCGCAAGATTGCGGTCATTGACCGCGCCATGACCGACCGCAAAACCAGCACACAGAATATTGAACGGATCCTGCCCGATGTGCGCCGCGGGCAGATGGTGATCCTCGTCGACAGCGAGGACCGCGAGAACGAAGGCGACCTGTTTGTCGCGGCGGAACGCGCGACACCCGAAGCGATCAACTTCATGGCGAGCCAGGGCCGCGGCCTGATTTCACTGGCGCTGACCGAGGATCGTCTGCGTACGCTGGGCCTGTCGCTGATCACCGACGACACCGGCAACCAGTCCAAATTCGGCACCGCCTTCGCCACACCGATCGATGCACGTGAAGGCGTGAGCTCCGGCATGTCGGCGCAGGACCGCGCGCGCACCATCGCGGTCGCCATCGCCGACAACGCCAAACCCGCGGACCTGATCCGCCCCGGCCGTCTGCAAACCCTGCGTGCACTGGACGGCGGCGTGCTGGTGCGGCATGGCCACACCGAGGCGGCGGTGGATCTCGCGCGGCTCGCCGGACTCAAACCCGCCGGCGTGATCTGCGAGATCATGAATCCCGACGGCAGCATGGCGCGCATGCCTGATCTCGAACGGTTCGCTCAGCAGCACGGCATCCAAATTCTCAAAATCAGCGACCTCGTCGCCTACCGCGACAACGAACGCGAAATCCGCCGCAAGGCCGAGACCGTGCTGCCGACCAGCAAGGCCGGCGAGTTCAAGATGATTGTCTACGCCGACAACCTCGAAACCAATTTGTACGTCGCGCTGGTCAAGGGTGAGATCAAGACGGGGAAGCCGGTGCTGGTGCGCCTGCATTCGCAGTGCCTGACGGGCGACGTCTTCGGTTCCGAGCGCTGCGACTGCGGTGAACAGCTCGACGCGGCGATGGGCATGATCGAAAAAGCCGGCAGCGGCGTGCTGGTTTACATGTTCGACGAAGGCCGCGGCATCGGATTGCTCAACAAGATCCGCGCCTACGCGCTGCAGGACCAGGGCCACGATACGGTCGAAGCCAACCACGCCCTGGGTTTTGCCGCCGACATGCGCGATTACCGGGCCGGCGCGCATATCCTGTTCGACCTCGGCGCCCGCGAAGTGCGGCTGATGACCAACAACCCGGACAAGGTCGCGGCGCTGGAGGATTACGGCCTGAAAGTGGTGGAGCGGGTTGCTGTTGAAGTGCAGCCGCGTGAGGCCAATCGTCGCTACCTGGATACCAAGCGCAGCAAGTTTGGGCATTTGCTGGCTATGGTGGGTGGCGGTTCTGAAGTCCCGAAAAAGTAGCGTTTTCACCGTGCCGAGGGGGTAGTTGTCCCGGTGGTTGCCTGATATACGCTTCTGGCGTATATTTTCCCAATGTTCACCTTTGTCGAGCTGGAACCCTTTGCGCGGGCGCGCGAAAACCTGCTCGATGACGCCGAATTCACGCGCCTGCAGTTTCATCTGATGGCGGAGCCCGAAGCGGGTCATCCCGGGATCGGGCGGCTGCCGCAAGCTGCGCTGGGCTGCGAGCGGCCGCGGCAAACGCGGCGGGGCACGGGTGATTTATTTTCTGAGGCTCAATTCGGGCGAAATCGTGCTGGTGACGATGTATGCCAAAAACGTGCAGGACAACATCAACCCCAGGGTGTTACGGGAACTGAGGCAATGGTATGAAAAAAACCGCAAAGATTAAGCACGCACCGAAGTGCGACCTCAACGCTGAATTGCAATTCCTTATGGCAGACGCAAAGGCTGGAGCATGGGCGCGCAAGACGGAGTTCACCAAACGCGGCGATGGCGGCTGGCGCCGCCGGGTGGTGCGCGCCGACGGCACCGTGGAAAAAGACGAGGTCATTCCGGCCGGTGCATCCGCCCAGGTCGCTCGTGCCGGTACTGGTCTGTCCCAGGCCCAGTTCGCGCGCCTGATCGGCGTATCGCTGCGCACGCTGCAGGAGTGGGAACAAGGCCGCAAAAAGCCCTCCGGTCCTGCTTCAGCGCTGCTGCGGATTGTGGCGAGCAATCCTGAGGTTGTGGTGGCACTGCGGTGATTCAGGAACCGAGGTGCCCGTGGTCTGGAAGCAGTCGGCCACGTTCTATAAATGGCGAACTAAATGCAGCGGCATGGACGCCTCGATGATCTCGCAGATGAAGGCGTTGGAGGAGGATCAAGCAGGGCGCAATCCCAATTGCGCCGTATGGTTAGCAATTAAAGGGGCCAAGCTGATTTTTCCACCAGCCCGGGGCCGGAGTCAATGACCGGCCGCCCGATACGCCGCCTCCACCGCGCGCACCAGTGAAGGATGCAGCGTACCCAGTAAAGGCTTTTCCCCATGCGGCGCGGCCGGCGGTACGGAAAACCATTCCGTGGTGTACGGCAGATCAATGACCTGTCTTAAGTCAAACTTGGTGTCATGGCTGAGCCCGGCTGCTGCATAAGCCGCCGGATTGCGTTCGCGCAGGATGGCGAATTCACCGCGATACAGCTGCGTGGTGCGCTGGCTGGTACCGTAGGCGACGCGCACCACGAACTGTGGCGCGGCATCATCGAACACCACCACGATCAGCGCGGGCCGTGGTTTGGGGCGGGAGTTGACCTTGTCGGGGAAGTGGCACCACACGATCTCTCCGGCGGTGGGTTCTCCCCAGGGCTTCATTTTTTTGCCGGTTTGGTGTCGAACAAGCTGGAGCGCACTGAGCGCATCTTGCCTTGCGGCGCGAGCTTTTTGATCTGTCGTATTTGTGCCGCGCTCAGCGGGCCGTCGTCGGCTTCGTACTGCGGCAGAATTTTCACGGCCAGTTCGTGCAAGGCCCGGTGTATGGCCTGGGTTTCATCGACGCCCAGACGTTCGGCGATGCGTTTTGCGGTTTCGCGGGTGACGCCGCTCGTGCTGTCTGTGGCCCGATAGCGGAATGCAATCTGTTCGGCGGTTAAACGGGTGGCCATGGGGCTACTCCAATATTGGATATCTATAAGATATCTATTAGGCCGGTCATCGTCAACAGGAAGAAAGGGCGCCGTATCTGCTGGCCACAGGAAAATGATCTGTAATTATTTGTTTTTATTGATATATTTTGTGATGGCAGGGATGGCTTAATACCGCCGTATCAAGGTCAACGCCTGCCCATCCCGCTTCATCTCGGTACGGTTCAGAAAACTCATCCCCAGCAGCGCAATCTTCAGCCCGTCGCCTTCCAGTACCACGGCTTCAACGGCGTGCAGCGTGATGTCGCCGACTTTGACGGTGTCCAGCGTCACCCGATAGGCCACGGCGCGGCCATTGGCGGTTTGGGTAAAGCCGCGCTGGCCGTTGAGGTAGTTGATGCCCAGCCGTCGTGCTTCGCTGCTGGGCAGTGCGATGGACGTGGCGCCGGTGTCGACCAAGAAGGTCACCGTGCCGCCGTTGATCTGGCCCAGGGTTTGATAGTGGCCGCGTGCGTCGGCGGTCAGCGTGACCGACGATCCGCTGCTGCTGCCGGCGGACAGGTCTGCGCCGCCGATCCGCATGCCCGAACCGAGTGCCAGGCTGCGGCGTTTGCCCTGGAATTCGATGACGGCGGCGCTGCTGTCGGCACTGATCAGTTTGACGCCTTCGGGCGAGGTCTGGCCGGCGGAGAGCATGCGCGGCTTGCCGCCGTCGATGACGAGTTGCGCCTTGCCGCCGAACAGCGCGGTGACACTGATGTCTGCGGCCAGCACATGTGTCGCGGAGCACAGTAGCGCAACAGCGATTGTTTTAAGATACGTGCATCGCATAGCGGGTTCCCTATGAAGCCTATCGCCGTATTTCGCCACTCGCCGACCGAAGGGCCGGCTTATTTTGCCACGTACCTGGAGCAGCGGAAGCTGCCGTACCGCGTGATCAAACTCGATGCCGGCGAGCCGGTGCCGGCTGATGCGACGGGTTATGCCGGGTTGGTGTTCATGGGCGGGCCGATGAGCGTCAACGACGACCTGCCATGGATCCCGCCGGCGCTGGCGCTGATTCGCGACGCGGTGCAGCGCGACGTGCCGGTGTTGGGCCATTGCCTCGGCGGGCAGCTGATGGCCAAGGCGCTGGGGGCGCCGGTGACGCGCAATCCGGTCAAGGAAATCGGCTGGGGCCAGATCGAGGTGCTCAATGAGCCTGCGGCAAAGCAGTGGCTGGGCAGCGATCTGTCCTCATTCCTGTCTTTTCACTGGCACGGCGAAACCTTCGCGCTGCCGGAGGGCGCCACGCGCGTGATGGCCAGCGCCTGGTGTCCGAATCAGGGTTTTGCGCTGGGCAAACATTTCGGTATGCAGTGCCATGTCGAAATGACCGAGGAACTGATTCGTACCTGGTGCAAGGATTGGGCGAAGGAGGTCGAGGCGCTGGCGGGGCGCATGGCCTCGGTGCAGACGCCGGCGGAAATGGAGCAGGGCATCAGCGAAAAAGTGCGTGCGCTGAATGCGGTGGCGGCGCGGATTTATGACCGCTGGATTACCGGGCTGGCCAAGGATTAAATTTTTCCACCGTTCGCCCTGAGCCTGTCGAAGGGCAGGGCTTCGACAGGCCCTAGGGAATCTGTGTGGGGCTTAGGTCAGCAAGGTCCAGCCAATCCCGACCACAGCACAGGCCCCGATTACCGGCATCACGCCGATTTTCCAGCGCCACAGCGCGAGGAAGGCGGCGATGCCGATGACGGCCGACGGCCAGTCGAAGCGTCCCTGCAATCCCTCCGGCCACAACACGTGGTAGGCAAAAAACACCGCGAGATTGAGGATCACACCGACCACGGCCGCAGTGATGCCGGTCAGTGGCGCGGTGAATTTGAGGTCGCCATGGGTGGTTTCGACCAGCGGCCCGCCGAGCAGGATGAATAGGAAACTGGGCAGGAAAGTAAAGTAGGTCACCACGGTCGCGGCCAGCGCGCCGGCGAGGAACAGGTTGTCCGGGCCGAGAAACTGCGTGGTCCAGCCGCCGACGAAGCCGACAAAAGCGACGACCATGATCAGCGGGCCCGGCGTGGTTTCACCCAGGGCCAGGCCGTCGATCATCTGCAGCGGCGTGACCCACTGGTACTGTTCGACGGCGGCCTGGTAGACATAGGGCAGCACGGCATAGGCGCCGCCGAAGGTCAGCAGCGCCGCCTTGGTGAAAAACCAGCCCATCTGCGTCAGCGGACCCTGCCAGCCGTAAACGGTCATCAGCAATGCCATGACGACGCCCCACAGCAGCAGGCCGACGGCGAGCACTGCGGCAAAACGTTTCCAGGTGAACAGCGCATGTCGAGGCGTCGGTGTTGCGTCATCGATCACCGCAGCGCCATAATTTTTGTCGCCTGCGCCGTGGCCGCCGCCGGTGGCGAACAGTTTCGGCGCCACCTGACCGCCGACATAACCGATGATGCCGGCACCGATGACGATCAGCGGAAACGGCAGCTTCAGTGCAAACAGCGCGATGAATGCCGCCGCGGCGATGGCCCACAACACGCCGTTTTTCAGCGCGCGGGAGCCGATGCGCAGGGCGGCGACCACGACGATGGCGGTGACCGCGGGTTTGATGCCGTACAACATGCCTGCAATGGCCGGCACATCGCCCCAGACGAGGTAGATCCACGTCAGCGCAATCAGGATGAACAGCGAGGGCAGCACGAACAGCCCGCCGGCGACGATGCCACCCCAGGTCCGGTGCATCAGCCAGCCGATGTAGGTGGCGAGCTGCTGCGCCTCGGGGCCGGGCAGCACCATGCAGTAGTTCAGCGCATGCAGGAAACGGCGTTCGGAAATCCAGCGCCGCCGTTCGACCAGCTCCTGATGCATGATCGCAATCTGTCCAGCCGGGCCGCCGAAACTGATGAAGCCGAGTTTCAGCCAGAAGCGGAAAGCGTCACTGAAGGAAATCGCCGCCGGCGGTTCAGCCGGAGCGACGGAGGCTGTGTCATTCATATGATCTTTCCTTGCCGGTCAGCGCCAGGCTTCGGGGTTCCAGCTGTGCTGTGCGTCCCGCCCTTCCCTGCACCACAGGTAGAGCGCATCGTACATCACCATGCCCTGCCGCAGCTGCTCGTGGTCATCGGAGATCAGGCGCGACAGCCCTAGCGACAGCGCGACCAGCCCGGCGGATTGCGGCGCGATTTCCGGGTGCCCGGTGTCTGCCCCGCGCACGATGTCGGCGAGTTGCAGCAGCGCCGGATCGGTCAGCCGGTAGATGCGGATAAAGGCATCAAAGCTGCAGCGCGGACCGTCATGGGAGAAAGTCACGTCAGGCACGTCGTAGGGGATGGCATTTTTCTCGGCGGCGACGGTTTTTACGTCGGCCGACGGCACGTATAAAAATTCGGCATTGCGGTCGATGAAGCGCTTGATCAGCCACGGGCAGGCGATGCGGTCGACTTTGGGCCGCTCGCGGGTGACCCAGCGCGTCGCCGCCGCAGCGGGTTTGGCCATCAGTTCGCCGCCGGCCGCGCGCAGCCCTTCTTCAATGCCGTGTTCGACAAACTGCGCGTCGAGTCCCCGGCTGCGCAGTGTCCTGGCGACGTTCTGGCTGACTTCGTGGCCGTGCACGCAATACACGGCGATGCGCGCGGCTGGGGGAAGCTCGGCGGCCCAGCTGTCCACGGTGGCCGGATCGCGGCGCAGGGCGCCGGCAGCCATGTCGGGGGCGGCGAGGAAGGCCGCCTCCCGACGCACATCGATCAGCAGCGGTGCGGCAACAGCGTTGCGCGCAGCAATCAGTTTTTCAGGGGAAATGCTTTCGTCCATGATGACTCCTTCGCGGTCTGCGAGTGCACACGAAGGCAGTGCTTGGACGCATGGCGTCTTGAAAGGGCGGGGAGCCTGCCGAAACCCCCGCTGCTGGCGCATTGTCAGAGCGGCAGCGTCTCTTGTCAATCGTCTGTTCGATTTGCCGGCACCGCATGAAACCCTGCTCGTTTAATATCAGGGTCTTGCTGATCACGGAATGAATCATGTCATCGAATACACCCGTATCTCTGCTGTTTACGCCGATTCAACTGGGCAGTCTCACGGCGCGCAATCGAGTGGTGGTATCGCCAATGTGCCAGTATTCCTCGAATGACGGCGGTCCCACGGACTGGCATCTGGTGCATCTTGGCCAGTTTGCGATGGGCGGCGCGGGCATTGTGTTCTGCGAAGAAACCGCAGTCGAGGCACGTGGCCGCAAGTCGTATCACTGCGCCGGCATTTACAAGGATGCGCATGTCCCGGGTTACCGGCGCATCAATGATTTTCTGCGCAGCCACGGCGCCATTCCGGCCATCCAGATCGGACACGGCGGACGCAAGGGCTCCGGTTGTTCGCCGTGGGAAGGTTATCGTGCGCTGACTGCAGAAGACGCGCGGGAGGGGCATCCGCCCTGGCAGACGGTATCGGCCAGCGCCATTCCTGCGGGCGACAAGGCGCCGACGCCGCACGCATTGACTCTGGACGAGATTCGCGAAGTCGTTGCTTCGTGGCGTGAGGCCGCGCTGCGTGCCGCCGAGGCCGGTTACGACATCATCGAAGTGCATGCGGCGCACGGCTATCTGCTACACCAGTTCCTGTCGCCGCTGACCAATCGCCGCGACGATGCCTACGGCGGTGATCTGGAAGGGCGGATGCGGCTGGTACTGGAAATCGTCGAGGTGGTGCGCGGGGCATGGCCGGCCGGCAAGCCGGTGTTCATGCGCATGTCGGCGGTGGACGGCAGCAACGGTCTCTGGACCATGGACGACACTGTGGTGTTGGCGCGCGCTGCAAAAGCGCGCGGTGTCGAAGTGGTCACCACCTCATCCGGCGGCATCACCGGTCCCGGCACGGCTGCACCCGTACCACGGGTGCCTGGCTACCATGTGACGTATGCGGAACGGGTGCGCAAAGAGGTCGAGGTGATGACCATTGCGGTGGGCCTGATTACCGAGCCGCGACATGCCGAAGAAATCCTGCAGAAAGGGCAGGCTGACATGATCGCGCTGGCCCGCGAAATGCTGTGGAATCCACACTGGCCGGCGCATGCCGCGCGTGAACTGCAGGTGCCGGATTACCTCGATCTGTTGCCGTTGTCGTACGCGTGGTGGCTGAAACGGCGCGAGGATATCCGCCGGGTGACCGAAGCGGAAGTGGGGCGGACAGTCGGCGGCAAGCAGGCCTGAAGGCCGGCCCCTTTACAGGGCCTTGATTCCGGCCTCTTTGACCACTTTGCCCCAGCGCTGCAGGTCGGACACGATCAGCGCGCGAAATTCTGCCGGACTCGAGGTTGCGGGCTCGATCAGCATCGTTTTGTAGCGTTCCTGGGTGGCGGGAAAGTTCACAGCCGCAGCGATTTGCTGGTTGAGTTTTGCCAGTACCGGTTTGGACAAGCCCGCGGGCGCCAGCACGCCGAACCAGTGGAACAGCGTCAGACCCGGGATGCCGGATTCCTGGAATGTCGGCACGTCAGGTTGGGCGGGATTGCGCTTGGCAGAAGATACCCCGACAGGACGCAGCCGTCCGCTTTGCACAAACGGCAACGCCGCCGGCATGGAAGTGAACGAGGCCTGGATTTCGCCGGCGACCACGGCAGCGATTGAGGGGCCGGCCCCCTTGAACGGCACGTGCGTCAACTGGATGCCGGCGCCGCGCTGCAGGAGTTCCGCCACCAGATGTGTACCCGAGCCGTTGCCGGCGGAGCCGATGGCGAGCTTCCCCGGCTGGTTTTTTGCCAGAGCGACAAACTCGCTGACTGTTTTTGCCGGCACTGTTGGATTCAGAAACAGCCAGGTGGGCGCGCGCGCGACCAGCGTAACCGGCGTGAAGTCACCGACCGGATCGTAGGGCACTTTGCTGTACACCGCCGGATTGATGGTGTGCGGCATGTCCGACAGGATCAGGGTGTAACCGTCGGCGGGAGATTTGGCGGTCAGTGCGGTGCCGATCATGCTGCCGGCACCGGCGCGGTTGTCGACGACGAACGGTTGCCCCATGGTTTCGCTGAGTCGCTGGCCGAGCAGCCGTGCCAGGATGTCGGAACTCCCGCCCGGCGCATACGGCACGATCAGCCGGATCGGCTTGTCCGGATAAGACGCGGCCATCGCCGTTGCGGCGGCCAGTGCCAGCAGCAGGGCTGCAATCCAGACTGGTGTGCGCATGAAAAGACCTGTCGAATACGCAAAAGCGATTACCGGATTATCCCATGAAAGCCGGGATTCAATCCCGGAAGTTCTTGAACTGCAGCGGAAATTCGTTGATCGATTTTCGGATCAGTGCGATGGCGTCCTGCAACAGATCCTTTTTGGCGCCGGAGACGCGCACCACGTCGCCCTGGATGCTGCCCTGGACTTTCATTTTGCTGTCCTTCAGCAGTTTGACGATTTTTTTTGCCAGATCCTGCTCGATGCCTTCACGCACCTTCACCGGCTGTTTCATTTTGTTGCCGCTGATCGCTTCGCCATCTTCAAGTTTCAGGCAGCGGGTATCGACGCCGCGTTTGGCGAGTTTGGCGGTCAGCACGTCGCGGACCTGGCCGAGTTTGAAATCGTCGTCGGCAAAAATGGTCAGCGTTTTTTCTTTTTCGTTGATTTCAACGCGGGCGTCGGAGCCCTTGAAATCAAAACGCGTGGAAACTTCCTTGTTGGTCTGGTCGACGGCGTTGCGCACTTCGACCTGATTGACCTCGGAAACGATATCGAATGAGGGCATGGCTTGCTCCCTTTCTTGTGGGGTCAGCCCGGGATTATACGCCCCGTGTCTGTCGGGGTTGAGCGACTATACGCTCCGTGTCTCTCGGGGCTTAGCGACTGTACGCCCCTTGCCGAGAGTCTCCGGAGGGGGCTCAGCGGGCGCGTTTGCGGCTTGCCTGCAGTGCAATGTGGTGGGCGTCGATCGGCAGGCCGGTGGCATCGTCAAATTCCGCCGCCGCCTCCACCGCACGGCGCGCCAGGGTTTCGGCGTCGAGGCCACGCTGGCCGTGCAGCGCATGCAGCGCGCCCATGGCGTAACTGCTGCCGCTGCCGAAGGCGTAATAACGGGTGAATTCCTGTACCGTGCGGTGCGCGACCACGCCGAAGATGCCGTGTTTGTTGGCGATCAGCGCATCAAACCGCGTCGATTCCAGTGCTTCCTCGTCATGGCCGCCGGGCAGCAGGTGATAGTCGCTTTTCAGCACGGCATGCAGCGTCTGCCAGGTGCGGAAGATGGCCATCGGCGTGTCGAAGCGGGGCTTCACCTTGGGCCGCGCAAAATAATCGGCGAGTATGGTCTTGAAGGTCGCGTTGCCGGTGAGGCCCAGCCAGCTGTCACCGATCTGCAGCAGCTTGCCGTGGTTGGCGATGTATTCCGCGGTTTCCTTGCCCGAGCCCCATTTGGTCATGGTGTCGGCGGCGATGGCGACGCCGCGGTCCTTGCGCACCACAACTATGGTGGTCATTGGTTCGGTCGCGCTTTAACCAAAATGGCAGACGTAATGCAGTGCTTCGGCGGGCTCGATGTCGAAACTGGATTTACCCGGGACATCGAAGCTTTCGCCAGCGGCGACTTTTTTCCAGTCGGCGCCGGCGAGTTTGTAGCGGCCGCTGCCGGCGATGATTTCCATGCGCTCGGGCGCGTCGGTATTGAAGGTTAATTTCGAGGGCAGGATCACGCCCACCGATTTGCGCACGCCGCCGGCGAGGATCACGGTATGGCTGACGCATTTGCCGTCGAAATAGACGTTGGCTTTTTTGACGACCGAGACATTATCGAACTGCATGAGTCCTTTTTCCTTTATTTCTTGCGTTTCTTACTTACGTTTATTCCGCAGGTTGGCGGCGATGCGCAGCCGCAGTGCATTGAGTTTGATGAAGCCGCCGGCATCGGCCTGGTCGTAGGCGCCCTTGTCGTCCTCGAAGGTCGAGATCGCCGGATCAAACAGCGAATCGGTTTTTGACGAGCGGCCGACGGTGGTCACCGTGCCCTTGTAGAGCTTGACCTTGACGGTGCCGTTGACGCATTTTTGCGATTCGTCGATCAGCTGCTGCAGCAGCAGGCGTTCCGGGCTGAACCAGTAGCCGTTGTAGATCAGCCGTGCGTAACGCGGCATCAGGTCATCCTTCAGCGCCAGCACTTCGCGGTCCAGCGTGATCGATTCCATGGCGCGGTGGGCGCGCAGCATGATCGTGCCGCCAGGCGTTTCGTAGCAGCCGCGCGACTTCATGCCGACGTAGCGGTTCTCGACCAGATCGAGGCGGCCGATGCCGTGTTTGCCGCCGAGCTGGTTGAGTTTGGTCAGCACGGTTGCCGCGGACATTTTCTTGCCGTTGATGGCGACGATGTCGCCACGGGCATAGCTCAGTTCCACGTATTCCGGTTTGTTCGGCGCTTTTTCCGGCGACACGGTGATGCGCCACATCGAATCTTCCGGCTCGAAGGACGGGTCTTCGAGGATGCCGCCTTCGTACGAGATGTGCAGCAGGTTGGCGTCCATCGAGTACGGTGCACCGCCCTTGCGTTTTTTGTAATCGACGGGGATGCCGTGTTTGTCGGCATAGGCCAGCAGTTTTTCCCGTGACAGCAGGTCCCACTCGCGCCATGGCGCGATGATCTTGACGCCCGGCATCAGCGCATAGGCGCCGAGTTCGAAGCGCACCTGGTCGTTGCCCTTGCCGGTGGCGCCGTGCGACACCGCGTCGGCGCCGGTCTTCTTCGCGATCTCGATCATGCGTTTGGCGATCAGCGGCCGAGCAATCGATGTGCCGAGCAGGTATTCACCTTCGTACACCGCGTTGGCACGGAACATCGGGAACACGAAGTCGCGCACGAATTCCTCGCGCAGGTCTTCGATGAAGATTTGTTTGACACCCATCAGCTTGGCTTTTTTGCGCGCCGGCGAGACTTCTTCACCCTGGCCGATGTCGGCGGTGAAGGTGATGACTTCGCAGCCGTAGACATCCTGCAGCCATTTGAGGATGACGGAGGTGTCGAGGCCGCCCGAGTAGGCAAGCACTACCTTATTGATTTTATTGGGCTTTTTCATATTTTCAGATCAGGGTGAGTCGGATTGGTTTACGGCGTGACATTGCCCAGCAGCAGGAACTCCATCAGCGCTTTTTGCGCATTTGGGTTTTGGTGTCGGCCGGCATCGGGAGAACCCGATGCCTTAACTTGCCAAGGCAAGTTAGCCTCCTCCAGAACCCAAAGCGCGCGCTGATTCATGTTTCGATCTTGCCGAGCAAGAGGAATTCCATCAGCGCTTTTTGCGCATGAAGACGGTTCTCCGCCTCGTCCCACACCACGCTTTGCGGGCCGTCGATGACTTCGGCGGTGACTTCTTCGCCGCGATGCGCGGGCAGGCAGTGCATGAACAGCGCGTCTTTTTTTGCGATGCGCATCATGTCGGCATCGACGCACCAGTCCTCGAAGTCGCGCTTGCGTTCCTCGTTCTCGGCCTCGAAGCCCATGCTGGTCCAGACGTCGGTGGTGACCAGGTCGGCGTCACGCGTCGCGTCCAGCGGATCCCTGAATTCCTCGTAATGGTCGGTGCCATAGAGCCCGGCGCGTTCCGGTTCGACTTCATAACCGGGCGGCGTCGAGACATGCACATTGAAGTCGAGCACTTCCGCCGCCTGCAGCCAGGTGTTGCAGACGTTGTTCGAGTCGCCGATCCAGGCCACGGTTTTGCCGCGGATCGAGCCGCGGTGTTCGATGAAGGTGAAAATATCGGCGAGGATCTGGCAGGGATGATATTCGTTGGTCAGGCCGTTGATCACCGGCACCCGCGAATGCGAGGCGAAACGGTTGATGATCTCCTGCTCAAAGGTGCGGATCATCACCACGTCGACCATGCGCGTGATTACGCGTGCAACATCCTCGATCGGTTCGCCGCGGGAGAGCTGGGTCTGGCTCGAGGTGAGGTTGATCACCGAGCCACCCATCTGCAGCATGCCGGCCTCGAAGGAGACGCGGGTGCGCGTCGAGTTTTTTTCGAAGATCATCGCCAGCGTGCGGTCGTGCAGCGGCAGGTACGGCTCATAACGCTTGAACCGTTCCTTGATCCACAGCGCGCGTGAAAACAGGAGCTCGTATTCGGCGGCGCTGAAATCCCTGAACTGGAGGTAATGGCGGAGTTGCATGGTGTTCCGGGAGCGCGGCCAGACCGGCCGCTGCGATCAGGCGGCGGCCGATTGCGGCGCAGCCTGCTTCGCGAGCTCGTCCTTGATCAGCGGGGTGAGGTGGTCGACCAGGTGCAGCGCGTTTTCACGCGTATAGGTCAGCGGCGGCAGCAGCCGGATCACATTGTCTGCCGTGACATTGATCAGCAGGCCGGCGTGCAGTGCGCGTTCGACGATGTTCTTGCACGGTTTGTCGAGTTCGATGCCGATCATCATGCCCTTGCCGCGGATGTCGCGCACACCGGGCAGGCCGGACAGGCGCTCGCGGAACTGCGCGCGGATGAAGTCGCCGATGGCCTCGGCGTTTTTCATCAGGCCGTCTTCCTCGATGATGGCGAGTGTGGCCAGCGCCGCGGCGCAGACCAGCGGGTTGCCGCCGAAGGTCGAGCCGTGATGGCCGGGCCTGAACAGTTTTGCCGCCGGGCCGGCGGCAAGGCAGGCGCCGATGGGCACGCCGTTGCCGAGGCCCTTGGCCAGCGACATCACGTCGGGCTTCACGCCGGAATGCTGGAATGCAAACCATTTTCCGGTGCGACCGATGCCGCTCTGTACTTCATCGAGCATCAGCAGCCAGCCATTGGCGTCGCAGATTTCGCGCAGGCCGTGCAGGTAATCGTCGTGGCAGACATTGACGCCGCCTTCGCCCTGGATCAGCTCCACCAGTACGGCGACGACGTTGCGGTTGTTCTCGGCGACCCGGCGCACGGCTTCGAGGTCGTCAAAGGGCACGCGCACAAAACCCGCGACCAGCGGCTCAAATCCGGCCTGCACCTTGCGGCTGCCGGTGGCCGACAGTGTGGCGATGGTGCGGCCGTGGAAGGCATGCTCGAGGACAACGATCGCGGGCGCTTCGATGCCCTTCTGGTGGCCGTAGAGCCGCGCCAGCTTGATCGCGGCCTCGTTGGCCTCGCAGCCGGAATTGCAGAAAAAGGCGTTGTCCATGCCGGACAGCGCAGCGAGGCGGTCGGCCAGCTGTTCCTGCAGCGTGATGCCGTAGATGTTGGAGGTGTGCACCAGCTTGCCGGCCTGCGCCTGCAGCGCGGCGGTGTAGCGCGGATGGCAGTGACCCAGTCCGCAAACGGCGACACCGGCGAGCGCGTCGAGGTAGCGCTTGCCCGCGGTGTCCCAGAGCCAGACGCCTTCGCCGCGCTCAAAGCTGACCGGCAACCGGCCATAGGTGTTCATCACATGCGACATGGTGTATCGACCTCCACAAAAACAGACGGCGGCCTGACGCCGCCGGTGCGGCTATTCTTATCCAAGCCGGTTTTGCTTGGCAAGTGAAATTTCCACCGCTGTACAGAGCGAAATCAGGGTGCTTCTGCTAGACTTTTACCGGCACAAAACTTGGGACCGGATCATGTTCGACGACGCGCCAGAAATCGTCATCCAGGGCATTACCGAAACCGGCGAAACCTTCCGCCCCAGCGACTGGGCCGAGCGCCTGAGCGGCATGTTGTCCGTGTTCAGCGCCGAGGGTTATCTCGCCTATTCGCCGTTTCTGAAGCCGATCATGGCCGGCGGCGTGCGCTGTGTGGCGGTTGACCGCGTGCTGGAAAATCGCGATCCGCCGGCGTTTGCATTTCTGCTGCAGTTTGCGCGGGACAATCGGTTGAAACTGCGGCCGGGGCGCAAGGCGAAACGACCGGAGGATCTGGCGGCGGAGGCGGCGCTGCGTGATGCGATGGATCCGCCGGGTGCCCGCGGCGCCTGAACCGGAGCATCCTTGCTCCGGCCGAAGCCGGCCGGCGGTTTTGCTTAGGCCATCGCCTTGATGGCGGCGTTCAGGCGGCTCTTGTGACGGGCAGCCGTGTTCTTGTGCATGATGTCCTTGTCGGCGATCGAATCGATCTTGCTCACCGATTTCTGGAACATGGCGCGGGCGGCGGCTTTGTCGCCTGCGGCAATGGCCTTGCGCACATCTTTCATCGCGGTGCGCAGCGCGGAGCGTTGTGCCATGTTGCTGGCGCGGCGTTTGACGGCCTGACGGGCGGCTTTTTTGGCTGAAGCGGTATTGGCCATGTAAACTCCGGATTTCGTTCGGAAAAAGAACAGTTCTGGGTGATTCGGAAAAGGGCGCAATGATAAAGAAATCCTGCTCCTTCCGCAAGTCCGGCGATGACGGCCCCGCTACCGTCGAAATCCTGAAAAAATGAATCTACTCAAGGCGTTAGCCACGGTCAGCAGCATGACGCTGTTGTCCCGCGTGCTGGGTTTCGTGCGCGATGCGGTGATTGCCCGGGTTTTCGGCGCCGGGCTGGTGACCGACGCCTTCTTTGTCGCATTCAAGATCCCCAACCTGCTGCGGCGCCTGTTTGCCGAAGGCGCGTTTTCGCAGGCCTTCGTGCCCATCCTTGCCGAATACAAGAACCGCCGCGGTGCGGCGGATGCACGTCTGCTGGTTGACCATGTGGCGGCGGTGCTGACGGTGGCGCTGATACTGGTCACGGCGGTGGGCGTGGTGGCGGCCCCCTTGATCGTTACCATCAGCGCGCCGGGTTTCACCGCGACCCCGGAAAAATTTGCGCTGACCGTCGACCTGCTGCGCATTGTGTTTCCGTACATCCTGTTCATCGCGCTGACGGCCTGCGCCGGCGGCATCCTCAATACCTGGAGCCGTTTCGCGGTGCCGGCGTTCACGCCGGTGCTGCTCAACCTGTCGTTCATCGGGTTTGCGCTGTTTGCGGCGCCGTGGTTCGACCCGCCGGTGATGGCGCTGGCGTGGGCGGTGTTTTTCGGCGGTGTATTGCAACTGGCGTTCCAGTTGCCGTTCCTGGCGCGCATCGGCATGTTGCCGCGGCTGCGCCTGAATTTTCGCGATGAAGGTGTGCGGCGGGTGCTGAAACAAATGGCGCCCGCGGTGTTCGGCGTGTCGGTCGGACAGATCAGCCTGCTGATCAACACCGTATTTGCCTCGTTCCTGGTGACCGGCAGCGTGACCTGGCTCTACTTTGCCGATCGCCTGATGGAATTTCCCGCCGGCATGCTCGGTGTTGCGCTGGGTACCATCCTGCTGCCCAGCCTGGCGCGCAGCCATGCGGAAAAAACGCCGCAGGCCTATTCGGAGCTTCTCGACTGGGGCCTGCGCCTGACGCTGCTGCTGGCGGTGCCCGCGGCCGCGGCGCTGGCGCTGCTGGCGGTGCCGCTGGTGGCCACGCTGTTTCACTATGGCGCATTCACCGCGACCGATGTCATCAACACCCGCCATGCCGTGATCGCATACTCCGTCGGCCTGGTCGGATTGATTGCGGTGAAAGTCCTGGCGCCGGGTTTTTATGCGCGCCAGGACATCCGCACGCCGGTGAAAATTGCGGTGGTCACGCTGCTGTTTACGCAGTTGCTGAACCTGGTGCTGATCTGGGATCTGCGCCATGCCGGGCTGGCGTTGTCGATCAGTCTCGGCGCCTGTCTCAACGCGGTGCTGCTGCTACGCGGCCTGCGCAGCCGCGGGATTTACAGGCCGCAACCGGGCTGGGGTGTTTTTTTGCTCAAGCTGGCGCTGGCGGTGTATGTGATGGCTGTCGTGTTGTGGATGTTGTCGGGGACTACGACGAGTTGGCTGGCGGCGTCCGCGTACGAACGTCTCTGGCGCCTGGCGCTGTTGGTGTTTGCCGGCGGCGGTGTTTATTTCGCCACCCTGTGTTTGCTCGGTTTCCGGCTGCGGCATTTCAGCCGGCGCGGCTCTGACTGAGCGCTCTTCAAGCGGAGCCGGGCCTCATTTCTGCAGGATGCGCCGCGAGATGTAGGAGGCGAAGTCGACCAGTGCGACCAGCAGGATCATCGCGATCAGGATCGAACTGGTCTCGTTCATGTGGAACAAGCCCATGTGGAAGGCCAGCATCTGTCCGAGCCCGCCGCCGCCGACCACGCCCAGCACCGCGGCTGCGCGGATGTTGTTTTCCCAGCGATACAGCGTGTACGACAGCAATTGCGGCAAAACCTGCACGAATGTCGAATAGAGGAATACCCGGCCCGCGGGCGTGCCCTGCACGCGGAGCGCGAATGCAGGTCCGGGCGGTGCATTCTCGATCGCCTCGGCAAACAGCCGGCCGAGCACGCCGGTGGTGTGGAAGGCCAGCGCCAGCGTGCCGGCAAATGGGCCGAGTCCGGCGGAGATGATCAGCAGCGCCGCCCACACCAGTTCCGGAATCGAGCGCAGGCCGTTCAGGACCAGCCGCGTCACTGCGCGCCAGCGGGCGGGGTCGCCGGCATGCGTCCGGCTTGCCGGCAGCGCCAGCGCCAGTCCCGCCATCGCGGCGAGCAGGGTGCCCAGGGCCGACATGGCGATGGTTTCCAGGCTGGCCCGCGCCAGTTTCTGCAGAAATGCGGGGTTTGTTGCGGGGGACAGCAGCTCACCCAGGAATTTGCCCATTTTCTGCGCCGCATCGAGCGACAGGAATTTTGTCCACTGCAGGTCCAGGGTCAGGAAACTCGCGGCAGTCAGCAGGGCAAGGCCGAGCATGAACCAGCATGCGGCGCAACGCGCATCAAAAATTTTTGGCGGCAGCCGGTAGGTTTCGTTGGCTGCCAGCGCCGGCGCTTTGTTCGGACTGCTCATGCCAGCACCTTTCGCAACCATGCACTGGCATAGTCGGCGAGTCCGACCAGCAGCATGAACACGATCAGCATGGTGGCGACTTCGCCGCCCTGGAACATTTTCATCGAGTTGTCCATCTGCTGGCCGAGTCCGCCGGCGCCGACGAAGCCGAGTACCGCGGAGGAGCGGATCGCGCATTCCCAGCGATACACCGTATAACTGGTCAGTTCCGCGGCGCTCTGCGGCAGCAGGCCGTAAAAAAAGGCCTGCAGACGGCCCGCGCCGTTGCGCAGCAGCGTGTTGGTGGCATGGGATTCGTCGCTTTCGAGGATCTCGCCGTAAACCTTGCCGAGCATGCCGCCGTAGGTGAGGGCGATGGCCAGTACGCCGGCGGTGGGGCCGAGGCCGACGACGCGCACAAAAACCAGCGCCCACACCAGCTCGGGCACGCTGCGCAGCAGAATGAGCAGCCAGCGCACTCCCTGGCGCACGATGAACGGCAGCGCATGCATGCGTCCCGGCAAGGCTGAAACCGAAAGCGCGCTGGTGGATATCAGCGTCAGCGGAATCGCCAGCAGCAATGCGAGCGCCATGCCGGCGGTGGCGATGGCGACGGTGCGCCAGCATTCGCGCGCAACCAGCAGCAGGAATTCAGCTTCGATCTTCGGCGGGAAAAAATCGCCGAGAAAACGCTGTGTCGATTTCAGGGCCGCCGGCTCAAACAGGGTCCAGGGTCTGAATTCCGTCAGGAACAACGCGGGAGCCAGCAGCACCAGCGCAGCGCATATCCAGAACAGGCGTGATATCCAGGCCGGGTCGCGCAGTTGCGGTGGCGTAAACGTGGTGGAGGCGGGTGAGTTCAAGGCGGACTGTTACCGGCAGTACATGGCCGCCGGCTGTTTCCCGCCGGGCTCGTCTTCACCGGGCGGCGGCGCACCCAGCAGTTCGTGTTCGTGCTGGGCGTAGAGTGCGCCCAGCCGTTCGCGCGACACTTCATGCGAGGGCAGGTCGAATTGCAGTTCGCCGTCGCGCAGTCCGATGACGCGGGGGAAACGCGTCGCCACGTCGACCTGGTGCAGCGTTGTGATCAGGGTGGCGCCGCAATCCCGCGCGGATTGGGTCAGCGCGTCGATGGCGAGTTCGACCCGTGAAGGATCGAGCGACGACAGCGGTTCATCCACCAGCCACAGCCTTGCGCTGGACACCAGTGCGCGGGCGAGGCCGACGCGCTGGCGCTCGCCGCCCGAGAGGCGGTCGACGCGATCCCACAGTTTGCCGGCGAGGTCGAAGCGGGCCAGGGCCGCTTCGGCTTCGGCAATATGCGTGGGATAAAACAGCGAGCGCAGGCTGGCCAGCAGGGACTGCTGCGGCAGCCGCGCCGCCAGCACCGAGGTGATGACCCGCTGCCGGGGCGGCAGCGGCGGCGTCTGCGGCGCCAGAAACAGCCGGCCGCGCAGCTTTTGCAGCCGCGCCACGGACAGGGACCATGGATCAATGCCGTCCAGTTGCAGGCGGCCTGCGGCAGGCTTCAGCGCACAGGCCAGCGCGTGGAGCAGCGTGGTCTTGCCGGCGCCTGAAGGTCCGATGACGGCGATCTGCTCGCCGGCTTGTATGGCCAGGGTCAAAGGCTTCAGCGCCGGCGTGCTGCCGGCTGCGGCCGCCGGATGGCGGGCCGCAAGACCCTCGATGGAGATTTGCACGCGGCTGCCTGACGGTTATTTGATCAGGCCGGCACTGCGACCGGCGGTCTCCAGGTCTTTGTAATTTTCCGGTTTGGTCGGGATGTATTTTGTCGCGCGGTTGAGGGTCAGGATTTCCTTGCCCTCCGGCGTTGCCATCGACAGGTCGAGCAATGCCCTGGTGATGCGTTCGCGCAGCGCGGCCGGCATGTCGGCATGGACCGACCAGTTGTAGTTGTAGTACGGCGGCGTGGTGTAAAACACATTCACTTTGGAGGTATCGACCTTTTTCTCGTCGACAAACTTGCGCCACACCGTGATGTCGAGGGCCGCCGCATCAACACGGCCGCCGACGACGGAGGCGATGGTGGCGTCATGGGCGCCGGAGTAGGCGACGCGTTTGAAATCCTTGTCCGGGTCGATCTTCGCCTGCAGCAGGAAGTTGCGCGGCATCAGGTGGCCGGAGGTGCTCGACTGCGAACCGAAGCTCACCTGTTTGCCCTTCAAGTCGGCGAGTGTCTTGATGCCGGAATCGGTCAGGGTGATGAACACCGAACGGAATTGTGTGTCTTCTTCGCGCTGGGCGATGGGCACGATCTTGCCGCCGGAGCGCAGTTGCGCCTGCACGTGGGTGAAGCCGCCGAACCAGACCAGATCAACCTGCTTGTTGACCAGCGCTTCAACCGCCGCGGGGTAGTCATTGACCGGGGTGAACTCGACTTTCATGCCGACTGCACGTTCGAGGTAGCGGGTCAGCGGCCCGAACTTGCGGATCTGCTCGGTGGCGGCTTCTTCGGGAATCGTGGTGACCTTGAGGGTCTGCTGGGCCAGGGCCGGCGCGGCAAACAGCGCGGCGAAGCCGAGGGCGGCGAGGGTGTTGCGGAACAGCGGAGGGATGACGGAGCGGAATTGCGGGGAGATGCGGAACAGCGGAGGGATGACGGAGCGGAATTGCGGGGAGATGCGGAACATGGCCTTTCCTTTCTGGCGGTTTGTGTTGCAGATGGGAGGGGATGTGCCGGCCTGGCTCGCGTGGAGCTGGGCGGCATATCCGATCACGACACGGCGCGTGCGGGACGGGCTCAGATCGATCATGGCTATACCTGTTGAAGTCGGGTTTATGAACGTGCATCCCGGCTTGTGGCGCGGGGATGCACGGTGACACGCTACCGCAGCGCTGCACCGATTGCAAAGACCCGGCGCAGCGTCTTGCCGGTTGTCCTGGTCAGTCCGCCGCGGGTGCGGTCAGCGCGGCGGCGACCGCCTTGCGGTTCAGCGGCGCCGAGAACAACTCGATGAAATCATAGGCATAACCGCGCAGGAAGGCATTGCGCCGCAGCGCGATGCGCGTGGTGCTGGGCGCGAACAGATGATCGGCGTTGATCAGCCGGATGCCGTGGTCACGCGCCGGGTCGAAGGCCATCTTGGCGAGGATGCCGATGCCCATGCCCATTTCGACATAGGCCTTGATCACGTCGGCGGCAATCGCAGTGAGCACCACGTTCGGCTTGATGTGGGCGGCGTCAAAGGCGCGCTGGATCGGTGAATCCGGCGTGAAGGCGAAGTCGTAGGTAATCAGCGGATAAGCGGCGATTTTTTCCAGTGTCAGCGGCCCCGCGCCGAGCAGCGGATGTTTCAGCGGCGTGATCACGCTGCGTGTCCATTGCGCGCAGGGCAGTGTCACCAGGTCGGCGAAACTTTCATCGGATTCAGTGGCGATGCCGATCTCGGCATCGCCGTTGCGCAGCAGCGTGGCGATCTGTTCAGGGCTGCCCTCGCGCAGCGTCAGCCGCACCTGCGGATAACGCTGCGTGAAGCGCGCCACCACCGGCGGCAGCGCATAACGCGCCTGAGTGTGGGTGGTGGCGATGACCAGCGTGCCGCGGCCGCCACTGTTGAACTCGCGGCCCACCGAGCGCAGGTTGTCGGCATCGCGCAGCATGCGTTCGGCGATGTCGAGCACGATGCGCCCCGGTTCGGTGATGTCGGTGATGCGTTTGCCGTTGCGCACCAGGATGGTCACGCCGAGCTCTTCCTCGAGCAGGCGGATCTGTTTGCTGATGCCGGGCTGTGAGGTAAACAGCGTTTCCGCGGCATCCGACACTTTCAGACCGTTGCGGGCGACTTCGCGCAAATAGCGTAATTGATTTAAATTCAATGACTTACCTTTATATCGGGATTCTATATAACAAATAGGTCTGTACAATAAATAACATATTCTTTGAAGATATATAAGGGGGTCTTTACTATCAGCAGCATCCAATTTCGAGGTGCTGCAGATGTATCTCTACGATGCGGTGGACCAGCGGCTGGTTGATGAACGGGTGGCGCAGTTTCGCGACCAGACCCGGCGCTTCCTTGCCGGTGAACTGTCGGAAGACAATTTCCGCCCACTGCGCCTGCAAAATGGTCTTTATATTCAAAGGTTTGCACCTATGCTTCGGGTGGCGATCCCGTATGGCCTGCTGGCCTCGCGGCAATTGCGGGCACTCGCTCACATTGCGCGCAAATGGGACCGCGGCTATGGCCATTTCAGCACCCGGCAGAACATCCAGTTCAACTGGGTGAAGCTGGAAGACGTGCCTGACATCCTCGCCCACCTCGCCTCGGTGCAGATGCACGCCATCCAGACCAGCGGCAACTGCATCCGCAACACCACCACCGACCACCTCGCCGGCGTGGCCCCCGACGAGATCGTCGATCCGCTGGTCTGGTGCGAACTGATCCGCCAGTGGTCGACCTTCCATCCGGAGTTCGCCTACCTGCCGCGCAAGTTCAAGATCGCGGTGTCGGGCGCGGAGAATGACCGCGCGGCGATCCAGGTGCATGACATCGGCCTGCAGGCGCTGCGCGGCGCCAACGGCGAAACCGGTTTCCGCGTGCTGGTGGGCGGCGGCCTCGGTCGCACGCCGGTCATCGGCACGGCGATCCGCGAATTCCTGCCCTGGCCGCATCTCTTGAGTTATCTCGACGCCATCCTGCGCGTCTACAACCGCCACGGCCGGCGCGACAACAAATACAAGGCGCGCATCAAGATCCTGGTCAGGGAGTTGACCCCCGAGGTGTTCCGCGCCCAGGTTGATGCCGAGTGGGCGCACCTCAAGGATGGCCCGTCTACGCTGACCGCCGCCGAAGTGGGGCGCATCACGCAACGCTTCACGCGTCCGCAATACCAGAAGCTGGAAGCCTTGTCCGTGCACTACACCCAGGCGCTGGCGCGCGAACGCGGCTTTGCCAACTGGGCGGGGCGCAATGTGCATCCGCACAAGGTGCCCGGTTATGCCGCGGTGACGCTGTCGCTGAAAAAAACCGGCGTGCCGCCGGGAGACGCGACCGCGGACCAGATGGATGCCGTCGCCGACCTCGCCGACCGTTACAGCTTCGGCGAACTGCGCGTGTCGCATGAACAGAACCTGATCCTGTCGGACGTCAAGCAATCCGATCTGCATGCCTTGTGGCAGGAAGCGAAGGCGCTGGGTCTGGCCACGCCCAACATCGGGCTGATCACCAACATCATCGCCTGCCCCGGCGGCGATTTCTGCTCGCTGGCCAATGCCAAATCGATTCCGGTGGCGGAGGCGATCCAGCGCCGTTTCGACGATCTCGATTACCAGCACGACATCGGCGAACTGGATCTGAATATTTCCGGCTGCATGAATTCCTGCGGCCACCACCATGTCGGCCACATCGGCATCCTCGGCGTCGACAAGCAGGGTGCCGAGTTCTACCAGATCTCCATCGGCGGCGCGCAGGGCAACGCGGCGGCGCTGGGCAAGGTCATCGGCCCGTCGTTCGCGCAGGACGAAGTGCCGGATGTCATCGAAAAACTGATCCAGACCTATCTCGCGCGCCGCGACAGTGAAGCCGAACGCTTCATCGACGTCGTGCGCCGCATCGGGATCGCCCCCTTCAAGGAGCATGTGTATGGCAACGCTGATCAAAAACGCGAAAATCGCAACGGACAGCTGGCAGCGGCTTGACCGGGCGACCGACGGCAGCCTGCCGAGCGTGCCCGCCACGGGCGACGTGTTGGTGTCGCTGCCGCTGTGGCAGGCCATGGCCGGCGAGTTGCTGGGTCGCAACGGCGGCCGCCTCGGCGTCTGGCTCGATGGCAGCGAGGACCCGGCGCAGATCGCCGACAGCCTCGAGGCGCTGAGCCTCGTCGCCATCCATTTTGCGCAATTCACCGATGGCCGCGGTTATTCGACGGCGCGCCTGCTGCGCGAACGTCATGGCTGGAAAGGTGAATTGCGCGCCATCGGTGACATCCAGCGCGACCAGTTGTTTTATCTTTCGCGCTGCGGTTTTGATGCCTTTGAGCTGAACGACGGGTTGGATCCTCAGGGCGCCTTGTCGGCGTTTACTGATTTCACCGAGGCTTACCAGACTTCGGTCGAGCGGCCGCTGCCGCTGTTTCGCCGTCGCGTCGCGGAAGCGGTTTGAAGTCATGAGCGCCAGAGGCAAGGTCTATCTGGTCGGAGCCGGGCCCGGCGCACCGGACCTGCTGACGCTGCGTGCGGCCGACCTGCTGCGCCGCGCCGATATCGTGTTTCATGATGCGCTGGTGCATCCGGACACGCTGGCCCTCGCGGAAAAAGCGCAGAAGATTGCCGTCGGTAAACGCTGCGGCCGGCATTCCACAGCGCAACGTTTTATCAACAAGCGATTGATCGATGCCGCGCACCGTCATGCCGTGGTTGTACGGCTCAAGGGCGGCGATCCGATGCTGTTCGGGCGGGCGCAGGAGGAAATCGATGCGCTGCAGGAGGCCGGGATCGAATACGCCGTGGTACCGGGCATTACCGCAGCGCTGGCGGCAAGCGCGGTTCTCGGCATTTCGCTGACCCGGCGTGGCCTGAGCCGCAATGTCAGCTTCATTACGCCGCGCACCGGCAAGGGCGAGGATGCGCACGACTGGGCGCGCAGTGCGCTGGCGGCGGATACCTGCGCCATCTACATGGGCGTCGGCGAGGCGGCGCACATCGCCGCAACGCTGATTGACCGTGGCGCCAGTCCCGACCTGCCAGTGGTGGTCGTGGAAAATGCGACACTGCCGGACCAGCGCAGCGTGGCCTTGCGGCTGGCCGACCTTGGCGCTGCCGCAATTCCGGGAATTACCGGCCCGGCAGTGATCCTGCTCGGTGAAGTTTATGAGCGCATGCAGCCGGTGACGGCTGCTGTGGCCTCAAGGCGCATCGACGCCGCCTAGCTCTGTCCTCCGGAATCACGCTAAAATTCAACCTTTTAGCGTGATTTTCAGGACACAAGGGCGGGCTATGGCATTTCTGAAGAACCGTAGCGAGCGGCGCGAGTGCAAGAAGCACGGAGCCCCCCAGGGGGACTTGCTTCGCGGCGCGCAGGAGCCGAGACATATCCGAAGGATAGGCGAGGTTCCGAGCACCGCGCGACGCTGCAATCGCGTCGCGCAGTAGGTTCCTCATGCAAATCCTGCGCAGCATTCCGGCTGCTGCCACCCAACCCATCGCGCTGACCATCGGTAATTTCGACGGGGTCCACCTCGGTCATCAGGCGATGCTGGCCAGGCTGCGCGCTGCGGCCGCGGCGCGCAGCCTGCCGGCCTGCGTGATGACCTTCGAGCCGCATCCGCGCGAATTTTTTGCGCCGGACAAGGCGCCGGTGCGGCTGACCAGCCTGCGCGAAAAACTGGAATTGCTGGCGCAGCATGGTGTCGAGCGCACGCATGTGCTGCGCTTCAATTTTGCGCTGGCGCAGGTGACGGCGCAGGACTTCATCGACCGCATTCTGGTGCGCGGCCTTGGTGTGCGCTGGCTGCAGGTGGGCGACGATTTCCGTTTCGGCGCGCGGCGCGCCGGCGACCTGAACCTGCTGAAAGCGCATGCGGCGCGTCACGGTTATGCCGTCGAGGCCATGGCGACGCTGGAACTCGATGGTGAGCGCGTGTCGAGCACGGCGGTGCGCGAGGCGCTGGCTGGCGGCGACCTGAGCAAAGCGGGGCGTCTGCTGGGCCACCCGTACCGCATCAGCGGCCGCGTGGTGCGCGGCGACCAGCTGGGCCGCAAGCTCGGTTTTCCGACAGCAAATGTGCGGATGAAACATAATCGGCCGCCGCTGACCGGGATTTTTGCCGTCGAGTTTCGTCGCGGTGATGCGGCGCCGGTGCAGGGCGTGGCCAGTCTCGGTGTGCGGCCAACGGTGAAGGCACAGGGGGCTGCCCCCGTGCTCGAGGTATATCTATTTGATTTTAAAGAAGAAATTTACGGAGAGTCGGTGAGCGTGGATTTCCTGCACAAATTCCGCGACGAAGCGAAGTACGTGGATCTCGAAACCCTGAAGCAGCAGATCGCGCGTGATGTGAATGACGCGCGGAATTTTTTTGCGCGGCGCGTGGCGCCGGCAGCTTGATGATTGGATATGCAATCAGAGGGATTGGATTACTCCCTCACCCCCGGCCCCTCTCCCATTTGGAGAGGGGAGATATCAGCGGTCCATGGTTTTTGACCATGGACCGAAACATCGAATCGAAACATGGCTGATTACAAAAGTACCCTGAATCTTCCGGACACGCCGTTCCCGATGCGCGGCGATCTCGCCAGGCGCGAACCGAAAATGCTGCAGGAATGGCAGGAGCGCAGGTTCTACCAGCGTATCCGTGCGGCCAGCAAGGGCCGTCCGCGTTTTGTGCTGCATGACGGTCCGCCGTATGCCAACGGCGACATCCACATCGGCCATGCCGTCAACAAGATCCTGAAGGACATCATCGTCAAATCGAAATCGCTGTCGGGTTTTGACGCGCCGTACGTGCCGGGTTGGGACTGCCACGGCATGCCGATCGAAGTGCAGATCGAAAAACTGCATGGCAAGAATCTGCCGACGGCGGAAACGCAGAAGCTGTGCCGCGCCTATGCCACGGAACAGGTCGAGCGCCAGAAAAAGGATTTCCAGCGCCTGGGTGTATTGGGTGAGTGGGACAACCCGTACCTGACCATGGCTTACCGCAACGAGGCCGACGAGATTCGCGCGCTCGGTGTGCTGCTGCAAAAAGGTTATGTCTATCGTGGTTTGAAACCGGTGAACTGGTGTTTTGACTGCGGCTCGGCGCTGGCCGAGGCCGAGGTCGAATACGAGGATCGCAAGGACATCACGGTGGATGTTGCCTTCCCGTTTGCCGAGCCGGAGAAAGTGGCGAAGGCCTTCGGCTTGGCATCGCTGCCCGACAAGCCGGGTTACGCGGTGATCTGGACCACGACGCCGTGGACGCTGCCGGCGAATCAGGCGCTGAACATACATCCGGAATTCATCTACAACCTGATCGATACCGAAAAGGGTCTGCTGATCCTTGCCGCCGATCTGCAGGAAGCCTGCCTCAAGCGTTACGGACTGACCGGAATAACGCTGGCTTCGTGCAAGGGCGCGACGCTGGAGCGCATCCATTTCAAACATCCGTTCTATGCTCGCCTGTCTCCTGTGTATCTCGGCGAATACGTGACGCTGGATACCGGCACCGGCATGGTCCACGCAGCACCGGCCTATGGCGTGGAAGACTTCCAGTCCTGCCGCAGGTACGGCCTGAAGGACGATGAAATCCTGACCCCGGTGCTGGGCAACGGCAAATACGCCGAGTCGCTGCCGCTGTTCGGCGGGTTGATGATCTGGAAAGCGAATCCGCTGATCGTCGCGCATCTCGAAGAAAAAGGCCTGTTGCTGGCGAAAGAGGATTACACCCACAGTTATATGCACTGCTGGCGGCACAAGACGCCGATCATCCTGCGCGCGACCACGCAGTGGTTTGCCGGCATGGAGGCTGTGCCCGGTTACAACGGTGTGAAGCCGAAGGAAACGCTGCGCGCCATCGCACTGCGCGCCGTCGAGGCGACACAGTTCTATCCGGACTGGGGCAAGGCGCGTCTGCACGGCATGATCGCCAACCGTCCGGACTGGACGCTATCCCGGCAGCGGCAGTGGGGCGTGCCGATGCCGTTCTTCGTGCACAAGGAAACCGCCGTACTGCATCCGCGTACGCCGGAGATCCTGGAAATTGTCGCGCAGCGCGTGGAAAAGGAAGGTATCGAGGCCTGGCAGGCGGTGGATGCCGCGGAACTGCTGGGCGCCGATGCGGCGCACTACGAAAAAATCAGGGACACGCTGGATGTCTGGTTCGATTCAGGTGTTACGCATTACACCGTGCTGCGCGGTTCACATGAAGCGCAGAGTGCGTTTCCAGCGGACCTGTACCTGGAGGGTTCCGACCAGCATCGGGGCTGGTTCCATTCCTCATTGCTGACTGCGGGCATGATGGACGGTCGTGCGCCGTACAAAGCGCTGCTGACCCACGGCTTTGTCGTCGATGGCGAAGGCAGGAAAATGAGCAAGTCCAGGGGCAATGTCATCGTGCCGCAGAAGGTCATGGACGAGTTCGGCGCCGACATCCTGCGGCTGTGGGTGGCGAGCACCGATTATTCCGGAGAGCTGTCGATCTCGAAGGAAATCCTCAAGCGTGTGGTCGAGTCCTACCGCCGCATCCGCAATACGCTGCGTTTCCTGCTGGCCAATCTCGCCGACTTCGATCCGGCGCAACATGCGCTGCCGGTGGAGCGGTGGCTGGAAATTGACCGGTATGCGCTGGAGCTTGTCCGCGAACGTCAAATGAAGGTGCGGGCGGGTTACGACCGTTATGAGTTTCACACGGTGATCCAGGAACTGACGGCCTTCTGTTCCGAGGATCTCGGTGCCTTTTATCTCGACATTCTGAAGGACCGGCTGTACACGACCGGCGCTGATTCACGGCCACGCAGGGCGGCGCAGAATGCACTGTGGCATATCACGCATGCGCTGCTGAAGATGATGGCGCCGGTGTTGAGTTTCACCGCTGAAGAGGCCTGGCAGGTTTTGAGGAATGCCCCCGAGGGCAGCATTTTCGAGGAAGAATGGCACGTTTTTCCCGGGTTGCCGCTGGATTCCGGCGTACGCGATGCATGGGGCAATATCCGGCAAGTGCGGGAACTCGCCAACAAGAAAATCGAGGAGTTGCGCGCCCAGGGGGCGGTCGGATCTTCCTTGCAGGCGGAGCTTGAGATCAGCGCGTCCGACAGGACCTATGAGTCGCTGACCCGGCTGGGTGACGACCTGCGCTTCGTATTCATTACTTCCAGCGCAAAAGTGCGGGAGCAGCAGGGCTCGACTGTATTGATTCAAGTCAATCCGAGTGCCCACCCCAAATGCGAACGCTGCTGGCATTACCGCGCCGATGTCGGCCACGATACGCAGCACCCGGATCTGTGCGGCCGCTGCACGTCGAATCTCCATGGCGCCGGTGAACCGCGGAGTTACGCCTGATGTTGCGCTGGCTGCTGATTGCCGCTGCGGTGGTGATTTTGGATCAGGCTACCAAGTACGCCGCGGTGGCGATGCTGGCGGACAGACCGCCGCTCGAGGTGACGCCGTTTTTCAATCTGCTGCTGGTCTACAACCGCGGCGCAGCCTTCAGTTTTCTCGCCGGCGCGGGCGGCTGGCAGCGCGAACTGTTCACCGGCATCGCGATCGTCGCCTCGGTGTGGATTGTTTATCTGCTGCGCCGTTATCCGCAGCAGTCGCTGTTCTGCCTGGCCTTGAGCCTGGTACTGGGCGGCGCAATCGGCAATGTCATTGATCGCCTGAGCATCGGCGCCGTGGTGGATTTTCTCGATTTTCATGCCTTCGGCTGGCACTGGCCGGCGTTCAACGTCGCGGATTCCGCCATCACCTGCGGTGCGGCGCTGCTGATCTGGGATGGCCTGCGCGGCTCGCCGCAGCACGAGAAAAATACATAAGTATTTGATTTAATTAATAAAAATATGACATTTCCGATGTGGGCAGTGTGGCGCAGGTTATAATCGCCGCCATGCAAGTACTGCTCGCCAATCCCCGCGGCTTCTGTGCCGGTGTCGATCGCGCAATCGAAATCGTCGAACGCGCGCTGGTGCTGCACGGCGCGCCGATCTATGTGCGCCACGAGGTCGTGCACAACAAATTCGTGGTCAATGACCTGCGCAACAAGGGCGCGGTGTTTGTCGAAGACCTTGCCGAGGTACCCACCGGCAGCACGGTTATTTTCAGCGCACATGGCGTGTCGCAGGGTGTGCGCCGTGAAGCCGAGTCGCGCGGCCTGAAGGTGTTCGATGCAACCTGTCCGCTGGTGACCAAGGTGCATGTCGAGGTCGCGAAAATGCGTGAACAGGGCCGCGAGATCCTGATGATCGGCCATCGCGGCCATCCCGAAGTCGAAGGCACCATGGGCCAGAGCGCGGGCGGCATGCATCTGGTGGAAGGCCCGGACGATGTGGCCGGCCTGCAGGTGCAGGATGAAAACAACCTGGCCTATGTCACCCAGACCACGCTGTCGATGGATGATGCGGGGCGCACCATAGACGCGATCCGCCGCCGCTTTCCGAAAATCGTCGGCCCGAAAAAAGACGACATCTGTTATGCGACGCAGAACCGTCAGGACGCGGTCAAGTCTCTGGCGCAGCGCTGCGATGTGGTGATCGTCGTCGGTTCGCCCAACAGCTCCAACTCGAACCGCCTGCGCGAAGTGGCCGAGCAGCAGGGCGTGCCGGCCTACATGGTCGACAACGCGGGTGAATTGCAGCCGCAGTGGGTGGCCGGCAAATCCTGCGTCGGCATTACCGCCGGCGCCTCCGCGCCGGAGGTGCTGGTGCAGGCGGTGGTGGAGCGTTTGCGCGGGCTGGGCGCCGATGCGGTGAGCGGTCTCGACGGCATCGCCGAGCGGGTGACCTTCCCGTTGCCGAAGGGATTGAATTAAACCGGGCTAGCTTTGCGGCGGCAGTACCGGCGCCGCGCGGTTCCTGCCGTCGCTGACCGGCGGGCGCAAGGTCACCTCGATCAGCATTTCACTGCGCACCGGAAGGTTGCTGCGGTATCCCGGATGAAACTGCGCCTGCGAGAATTCACGCAGCGCTGCGGCTTCAAACTCGGCGATGCCCGTTCCCATCACGATTTTTGCGTCTTCAACGCGGCCCCGCTCGCTGATGCGCAGCCGGATCATCACACTGCCGGCGAGGGCCTCGGCCGATTCCGGAGGCGGCACTTCGATCCGGGTCAGCGGAAACGGCCGCCGGTCAAGCTCCGAAGTTTTGAAGTAATGCACTGAACCGTCGCCCGCGGGGTTGCTGTTGCCGGCCAGCGGGGTCAGGGTATTGGCTGGCGCCGGGTGCGCGGCCGGAGCGGTTTCCGCGGCCGGCGTGAATGCAGGTTCGGCGGCCGGCAATACCGCATCCGAGACGGCCGTTGCGAGCCGCGCCATCAACGGGGCCGTGGCTGGTTCAGCCTGCAGCGGCGGTTCGCCGCCGGGGTGCCGCTGCACCGAAACCGCGATCGCGGCATGCAGCGCCACCGACAGGCCGGCGGCGACCCCAAAACGTCGCGCGCCGGTTTGCTGGAACAGTTCCCGCATCATCGATCCCTGTCCTGATGGGATGCGTTTACTGCACCAGCTCGCGCCAGCTGGTGCGCCGGCCCTGCGGATCACCCGCGGGGATCGGCGCTTCAGCCGTCTGTTGTGCCGCGTCCGACGTGGTGGCGATCACCACGGTCCTGCCGTCGGGCAGCCGCACCACGTTGATACCCACCGCCAGTGACTCCGACAGTTTGCTGCCGAAGTTCGCCGAGCCGGCCACCTGCAGGCCGTTGCGCGCATCGAAGAAGTTCAGCCAGCTGTAACCGCCGATGTTGCAGGCGTTGTTCTGCGGCACGTTGCTGGTCACGGTCAGTGTGCCCAACTGCAGCTTCATGTCGACGTTGATCCGCTCGCCGCTGTCCGGCAGGTCGGCAAACCAGCCGCCGTTGGTGGTGCAGTTGGTGGCGCAGGTGATGCTGCGCGTCAGGCCGTCGCCGGCATTGGTGATGGTCAGGCGGCTGAGTGTGGAGCGCGGAGTGGCGACCGGATAGGTGCCGGTGTCCTTGATCGCCCAGACCGTTTGCGTCTGGGTCGATGACAGGTCGCTGGCCCCGATGTATTTGCCGGTAGCCACGAACACATGGGCGACCGGCGGGCTGCCGAATTCGGCCAGTTCCGGCTTGATGGTGATCGGCTGCGGATTGTTGGAGGCGTCGACCACCGTGGTCAGGCGTGTTGCCGTCTGCGCGCTGTTGACTTCAAAACGCCAGACATTGCCGAGCAGGTCCACGCCATACAGATGCTGCACGGTGTTGTTCAGCGTGGTGTCGAGCACGAAGGTGTTGATTTTGCCGAGGCCGCTCGGCGTCGTGGCGCTGCCGGTGGCGGTGGAGATTTTGTAGATGATCTGCCCGGTCATCGCATTGAGCACATACAGATAACCGATGCCGTCGCCGGTGGCCGCAGGGCTGTTGACGTTGTTGTAACCCGAGGTCACGAAGACCACCCAGCGCCCGTCAGCGAGTTTGCCGACCTGCGGATTGCCGTAGCTGTTGCCGAGGTGGCAGTCCGAGGTCTGGTTGGTGACCGGCGACAGGCAGGTCGTGTTGTGCTTGAACTCCCACAGGCCCTTGGGGTTGGCCGGGTCAGTGACGTCCATCGCGTAGTAACCCCTGCCGCCGGCATTGAGGCCGCCGACGAGTATGGTTTTCCAGCCGTAGTTGGGGGCCGTCGGGCTGGCCGCCGGATCAAACACGTCGGCGATGGTCGGGGTGCCGTCCACCGAATAGGTGTGCAGCGTGCCGTAGCTGTTGTCGGCCAGTTTGTAGAGTGTAGGAAGTGCCATGGTCGGGATAAACGCCCAGCGCTCCTCGCCGCCCAGCGGGTCGGTCGTGGTGCTGCCGGCATAAAAGGCGTGCAGCATGCCGTCGTTTGCTGCGACATAAACCATCGGTGTGCGGGTCGCGTTTGCCGATTTGAAGGCGGCGTAGTTGGCGTCCTGGTAATCGGCGAAGGGTGCCTTTGCGAACACCGGCTGGGCATTGACGATGTCGCCCAGTACGGCGGTGCGGGTGCGGTACAGCAACTGGGTGTTGGGATCAAAACCTTCCCGCCCGCGATGGCCGCGCAGGAAATTCACCATATTGGCGCCCGCGGCCAGAGTACGCTGGTCGACCGACAGCGGCGGGAGGATGCCGTTGGTCATGTCGGGATACTGGCTGAAGGCGGCGACCTGGGTCGAGCCGAAAAAAGCCTGCTCGGCGGCATTCAGCCCCGTGGAAGCGGCCCCCGTCGGCAGTTTAGCGGCATCGCAGGCCTGGGTGTTCCAGGTGAAGTCGACCAGGTTGTTGCTGGCGCCGGAGCGGAACAGTTTGATCGAACGGTTGTCGCAAGCGGCGCCGGTTTTGGCGTCGAGTTTGGCGCGGGCCGACCATACCGGCGTGGTGCCGACGTTGCCGGTTATTAGATCGATTTCTTTGGCTTCAAGATCACCGTACCATTCTAAAGTTTTGTAACTGGCGGTGTAGGCAAAGTTGTCGCCCGCCACCGGCTGCAGGTTACTGGTCGCCGCCGCCGCCGCGGACGCGACGCGGGCATTCACGCCGGCCAGCGCGGCGGACAGGCCGTCCACCACCGTGTCCGGATCAGCGGCGCTGAAAAACTGGCCGCGGCCGTTGACCGCGGCATGCCACAGGTCGTCCAGCGCCGTCGGGGAGTCAGGGGTCGGCGCGGGCCAATTCAAGGAGCCCGAGCGCAGCGCGGCAAAGTCGCCGGCGCCGGTTTTGTAGTTGGACACATAGTTCAGGGTGCCGGAGAGGCCCAGACCCATGGTGAAGGTGGTCATGTGCTGGTGTTTGGCCTTGTCGTCCTCGGGGCCCGAGCCGCTGGAGGGCACATTGTTGTCGGTGCCGACATCGGTGCCCAGCGCGCCGATGGAGCCGGGGCCGCGCAGGTCCGTCAGGTAGTAGAAGGCGGCGACATCGGCCAGGGTGCCCGAAGCACCGCCAACCGTTGATGTGAGGATGATAGGCGTAGTGGACTGGGGATTCGGATTTTGCAGCGCTCGGATCGAGGAGTTGTTGGTGCAGCTGACTACGGTGTTGTTCGTAGGCGTTCCGGATATGGCCTCGGGGCCAGGGGTCGGCGTTATCGGTGTGACGAAGTTGGTCGTTGTCCTGATGATTTTTTTCTTGCCACCGGAACAGCCGGAAGTCGAATAGATCTCCCTCGTCTCGGTCCGGCTGCTGCTGGTGGTGGTCACGCTGCCGTCGTACATCGGCCGCGGGTTGGTGGAGATGTCGCCGTCGTGGTTGCCGATGGCGGTATTGTTGACCAGCGTCTGGCCGCCATTGCCGTTCCAGTAACCGTCCGTGGTCAGGATCGAGAAGTTCTGCTGGCAGGAATACTGCATCGGATCGCCGGTCATGCCGTCGTTGAGGCCGGTCTGAATGCCGGCGAAATGCCGTCCCGCGCGCGACAGCGCTTCGCGCAATGGCGTGGAACCGCTGACGCCCTGCGAATACAGTTTGGTGAACCAGTTGCTTTTCTGGGTGGCGGTGAAGTCATCTATGGCCAGGTAGCGGCTGGAACTCACCGGGCTGCCCGGGTTGATGGTGATGAAGCCGACGCGATAGCCGGAGCCGATGCTGACGAATGCGCGCCCGGTGGCCGATTTCATCATCATCAGCCGGGTGCGATAGAAGCTGTACCAGTTGGCAAAGTTCTGCCGTTCGTCCGTGCTGCCCGGGCCTGATGTGGACGTGACCTGAACCTTGGTGAAGTTGTTCGGGGACGTGCCGGATGTCGTATGCGGAAATGAAGAAGAAGCGGACTGCTGGCACTGGGAGCTGGTCGGGGCACTGGCGCCGTTCCACTTGTAATAGTAGGCAGGCTGTGCGGTGTCGGTGCCATTGCCGGAGCTGGTGGTGTTGTCGTAAGCAATATAGCTGGTGCTCAGATTCAACGTGCCGGTGGACGAATAGAATCCGTTGTAGCGGGCTGCGGTGAATGAGGCATTCGCGAAATCGGTGCCGTCGGCATTTTTCGGCGGTACATAAACCGTCGCCGGGTTGTAATACATGGAGTTACACCGGTAGTTCTTGTAACCGGCATAACTCGCCCAGTTGTCGATCGAGTCGGGCATATGGCCCCAGGCCATACTGCCCGAGTTGTCGAGTGTGAACAGGATGTTGGGTTTGACCACGGTGGTCGAGCTGCTGGCCAGCGGTACCGAGGCGATGTCGGTCAAAGCCGCGAGTGCGGGCAGCGGCGCTGCACAGAGCAGCGCTGCCAGTGCCAGGCTGCGTGCTGTGCTGGAGCCGCTTGCAGCCGGAATTTTGGTTTTGGAGCGGGAGTTCATGGTGTTCTCCGGTATCGATCGGGCACAGGCCCGACCGTTAGTACATGATCGATTGAGTGTACGAAACGGTATTGCGCGGGCCGACGGCACGCGAAGTGATGCGGTAGTAGACGTAAGTGGTGCCGCTCAGCGGCAGCACGCCGTAACTGCCGCCGCCGCGACCGCTGCTGCCGCCGGCCACACTCAGCGTCAGGCATTGCTGGTTGGGGGCGTTATGGCCGGCGTTGGGCAGGCTGCACAGCCGATGCACGACGTATTGCGTGGTGAAGCCGGCGCTGTCGGGCGAGGTCGGGGTGCTGCCAAGGGTGTCCCAGTTGAAACTCGTCGCATCGAAGCGCTCGTCCCAGCTCGAAACATAAGCGCGGGTCTGCGTGGTGTTGAGTACGGTCGGTGTCTGGTTCATCAGCCAGAAACGGGCGGCTTCGATGCCGCCGTCCGAGGAGGTCACGGCGCCGCGCTGGATGGCGATGTTGCCGGCGATCAGCACACCGGTGCCGATGGAGCGCCACAGGGCGACGCCGGCCAGCGACATGGCGACCAGCACGATGAGGGCGATGAACAGCACGACACCTTGTTGTTTGCGCGGAGTTTTCATGATTGCGGTTCCCGAGGGCAGGATTGTCATTACGGTCGGATGTTCGAGCCCCACAGCATGTTGCGCAGGGGGATCACGGTTTCGTAGACGCGATAGCGGTAGTTGCGCCAGTTGTTGGCAGGGTCGGCAGGTGTCGTGCTGCTCGCACTGCCGTCAAGGTTGGAGATCGTGAACTGCCCGCCGGCCCAGGAAGGCACGGTCGTGGTCACCGTCGTCCGCTCAAACTGCCCGGAGCGCACCAGCATGCCCAGCCTGACCGCCATTATGTTGGCCCACTGCGTGACCGCCACCGGATCGGTGGTGGTCCATTCGGAGGTTTCGATGCGTCCGTTGTTGTTGGCGTCGATGCCGTATTCGGCCTGCAGCGTAATGACGTTGTCGGCAACCTCGACCGGATCGTTGATGGTGTCGCCGTTGGTGTCCTGGTAAAGCAGGTCATTGGTGACCTGCAGTTTGCCGTTGAGCACGGTCCAGATATTGCGGCGCGGACCGTTGCCGAGATTGAAGATGTAACCTGCGGTGAAGCTGACCGGCGGTGCGAGATTGTTGAAGCGCGCAATGCGCGTACTCACCGAGGTGCTGCCGTCCGGCAGGTAGGTGGTGTAGCTGTATGAACCCTGGTTGTGGCGAATGGTCAGCGAGTCGGCATCCGTGACATCGGTGATTTCGGCGGTCATGCACTGCAGGGTGGGCGTCACCCGGCCGATCAGCACGTAATCCCGCGGTGAAATGCCGGCGCGGCCGCGGGTTTTTTTGGAGGTGTCTGTCGACTCGGTAAAAACGTACGCGGCGGGGAATGTACTGCCGTTGCCACGCAGCACAATGACGCTGTCGGAGGCGGTGCCTGCGCCCTGGATGATCTGGATGGGGGTCAGCCGGTAGGTGAAGGCCGGTGTCGGCCGCCCGGTGTCGTAGGCATTGACGGTGCAGCCCATCACCGGGGTGATCCCCGTGTCATAACCGGCCGAGGCAAAACCGTAACCGGCTTCACGCACATCACGTTCTATCGAGGTCAGTCCGATGATGCCCGAGACTTGCACATCGCTGCCCGCGGAAACGGTGCGTTTGCGCGCCTCCGAGGTCGCGAGCATCTGGAAAATCACCACGATGCCGATCATGCCGATCAGCACGCCGACCATGATTTCCACCAGGCTTAGGCCGGCCTGCGCCGGGCGCGGGGCCTCGTGTGGGCTGAGTTCAGAATACATACGAAATCACCTGGTGTTTGCGTGATCGCGTGTCCTGCGGCGTTTGCCAGCAGACGGTGACGGTCACGCGGTTGAAGTCGGCGGAGGAGGTGGAGACCAGGACCTGCTGCATGGTCGCGGTTGCGCCGAGTAATCCGGTTGATGTGTTGGTGACTGCGCTGACCCAGCCGGCGAGAACGGTGTTGGTGCCGTCTGCCATGCCGCCGGAAAAAGCACAGTCGCTGCCCCCGGTATTCAACTGGAAGTTGTTGAGGGAGGTGATCAGGTTGGCGTCGGAGGAGCGATCCACACCCATCCAGATGTCGGAGATGATCTGGTTGGCAAACGCCGCGGCGTCGGCGCGGTTTTTGGCATCCGCACTGGCGGAGAATGCGGCGGCCTGCATGCCGACCATGGCCAGGATGCCGACGGAAAAAATCAGGATGCCGATCAGGGCCTCGAGCAGCATGACACCCTGCTGTCGGCGCAAAACCCGGGGGAGTGCTGGTTTCATGGATGGGGTCCTAACAGGCGCGGGTGTCATTGGCGGCGGTTATTTTGGGATCGCAAATGCGGATCTGGCCGCCGGGTGTCACATTGACGTTGAGGCAGCGCAAGGGTCCTTGAACCGCCACGGTGTCGCAGGCCCCTGCCGTTGGAAAGGTGACCTGGAACGAGATGCCCTGGGCGCTGTTCATTGCGCCAAAGCCGGTAAAGGTGACGGTGCCGTCGAAAATGCCCGTGGTCACCGGGGTGACGATTACACCGGATGCGCCGGTTTTCCCCGAGCCTTCGGCGCCGAGCTTGCCTTCGACGAAGTCATAGGAACTGGTTGTCGGCACCCAGGCCCGCACCATCCAGTTGGCGCCGCTGACCGATGGCGTTATGGTGTTGACCAGGGGCTCGATCGGTTCATCGTCGGTGAATACCAGTTCAACGCGGCCATTGCGCTTGACCGCTTCGGCGCGCGCCAGATTCAGGCCGTTGGTGATGCCTTCCGCAGTCGCGCGCAGCCGCGCATTGGAGATGAAGGTCGCGTACTGCGGCAGGCCCAGCGCCATCAGCATGGCCAGTATGGCCAGTCCGACGATCAGCTCGACCAGGCTGAACCCGTTGTGAATGCGCTTCAGCATCCGCCGCTCTTGTTGGTGACCCAGCAGGTCGCGCCAGCGCCGCTCCAGCCGGTTTTTACGCCGGTCGTGGCGCGGGCGTTGGCCTGGTCGATGGTGAAAACAAATCCGTCAGTACCCTGGGCGGCGATGCCGGTCGCGGTGACGGTGAAGGTGGTTGCGGTCAGGTTGGAGCAGGCATAGTTGAAATAGCGGCCGGTCGGTGTCGCGGCGATGGAGCCCGTTGCGCAGGCGCTCACATAGGTGCGGTTGTCCTGAAAGAACTGTTCCATTTTTACCCGGTGCTCGGACAATGTGGCCGTGGCTTCAGTGAGCTTGCTGCGGGTCAGGTAATCCCCGTACTGCGGAACCGCGATGGCGGCGATCACACCGATGATGGCGACCACAATCAGCAGTTCAATCAGGGTAAAACCGCGCGCAAGCTGCATGGCGAGGGTGCGTTCGAGCTTCATGGAAACTCCTTTTTGGTGAGTGAAGGTTAGGGGGGATTTTACGCCGCAGCCATGCTTTCCCGATGAGTGGTTATCCAATCGGCATAAGCGGTTGCATAGCCCCGGCAAGCGTGTAATTGCGCACGTTTTGTCCCGGTCTTTGCGTGTTTGCCGGTGATGGCGGGGCAGCCGCTTTGCGGTCTGCCCGGATTAGACAAAGTCCAATCTTTGGCCTAGAATAAACTTCAATGAAAGCAATGTCTTACAGCCGTCATCAATTGATCGCCCTGTTGCGCAAGCGCGGTATCGCGCCTACACATCAACGCCTGGAAATTGCCAATGTGTTGTTCAGCCGCGGCGAACATCTGGCCGCAGACCAGATTCTGACGCTGGTCAACGAGCGCCATGCCGAAACCTCCAAGGCGACGGTGTACAACACGCTGAACCTGTTCCGCGACTGCGGCCTGATTCGCGAAGTGATCGTTGATCCGAAGCGGGTGTTCTACGATCCCAACACCGAGCCGCATCATCATCTCTACAACGTTGATACCAGCGAAATCACCGACATTTCCGCCGATGATCTCGTGGTCAGCGGCATGCCCGAATTGCCTCCGGGCATGGTGACCGAAGGCGTTGATATCGTCGTCCGCATCCGCGCGCTCTGACCGGGTGTTTGCTGTAAAATGCGGCCTCCCCGGGCTGACGTAGCTCAGTTGGTAGAGCAACTGATTCGTAATCAGTAGGTCGGAGGTTCGACTCCTCTCGTCAGCACCACCGGAATTTTTCCGGGCTCCTTCGTAGCCTCACGCAGTCCGCACGGCCTGTGCCGGCTGCCTGCATTTTTCGGCAGGAAAGGCGGCGGGTGCGCGATGCAGCGCCGGCCTTTTACTGTATTGCGCCAGTGATTGAAATCACCGGCGCAATGGAGTTGTTTTGAAAATACTTTATAAGTATTTGTTTTTATTGATATTTTATAGAACGCCGGAAATCCCGCCATCAAGGTTGATGCTGGTGCCGGTGACGTAACTGGCGGCGTCGGAGACGAGGAAGGTGATGACGTTGGCCACTTCCTGTGCTTCACCTGCGCGTTTCAGCGGAATGTCCTTGCCGAGTTTGGCGTAGTAATCATCGGCGCTGATGCCGTCCTTGGTGTAACGGCGTTCGTGCTGGCCTGATTTGATCTTGCCGATGCAGATGGTGTTGACCAGGATGTTGTCCGCGGCGAATTCCTTGGACAGGGCCTTGGTCATGGCCAGTCCCGCAGCGCGTGATATGGAAGTCGGCATTGATTCCGCGCCGGGTTGTTTGGCGCCGGAGATGGTGATGTTGATGACGCGGCCGCCGCCCTGTTTTTTCATGTGCGGGATCGCGAGTCGCGTGCAGCGGATCGCACCGAACACCTTGAGCTCGATGTCCGCCGCCCATTCCTCGTCCTGCAGTTCGAGAAATTTGCCGCGCTTGGAGGTGCCGGCGTTGTTGACAAGGATGTCAATGCGGCCGAATTTCCGGGCAACCGCTTCGATGAAATTTTTGCAGTCGGCAGCCTTGCTCATGTCGGCCGCCATCGCCAGCACTTCGCCGCCCGCCTTGGTGATTTCGGCGGCGGTGGCGTCGAGCAGCGGTTTGCCGCGGGCGCAGATCGCGACTTTGGCGCCTTCCCGGGCCAGCGTCAGGGCGGTGGCCTTGCCGATGCCTTCGGTGCCGCCGGTGACTATCGCGACTTTGCCTTTGAGTCCGAGTTCCATGCCGTTTGTCCTCCACAATCGTCAAAAAGAGCGCGCATTGTATCGCCAATCCGGCGCAGGCCTTTTGCGCTCCGGACATTAGTCGTAGGATAGACGCGACAGGCGGGGCTGGATGTCGCATCCATGAGACCCCGCTGAGCGGAGACCGACCATGGCGAGCATACACAGCATGTCAAGCAAACTGCGGCAAACGGCGGCAGCCATCCTGGTCGCTGCCGGCCTGCTGCCGCAGGCATCCCCGGGTATTGCCGCAGAACGTGAACTGAGCGTCGACCAGTTTTCCGTGGTCAAACTCACGGTGAAGGCGGTGCCGGATGCGCGCAGCGCACGCACGCTGGGACCGCAACGCGAAGGCACCGGTGTCGTCATCGATTCCAGCGGCCTGGTGCTGACCATCGGTTATCTGGTGACCGAAGCCGATACGGTCGAGCTGGCGACGGCCGATGGCCGGAAATTTGCGGCCAATGTTGTCGGCTACGACAATGCCACCGGCCTCGGCCTGGTGAAATCGCTGCAGCCCTTGCCGATCAAGCCGGTGGATCTGGGTGAATCCTCGGTGGCGAACCTGCGTGACCTGGTGCTGATCGTGGGTTACGACGGCGTCGCCCCGGCCTATATTGTGTCGAAGCGGCCGTTCGTCGGTTATTGGGAATATCTGCTCGACGAGGCGATTTACACCGCGCCGGCAACCGTCAACTGGCAGGGTGCGGCGCTGCTGTCGAAGGAAGGCAAGCTCCTTGGCATCGGTTCACTGGCGGTGGGGGATGCGATCGGCAAGGGGGCCATCCCCGGCAACATGTTCGTGCCGATCGACACGCTGAAGCCGGTGCTGGGCGATTTCATCGCCAATGGCCGCGCCACGACTAAGCCGCGGCCCTGGCTCGGGATCACCTCGCAGGAAGTGCAGGGCAAGGTGATCATCACCCGCGTCACCGACGAAGGACCGGCTGCGGATGCCGGGCTGCAGGCCGGCGACATCATCGTCGGTCTCGGCGGCCAGTCGCTCCGCGGACAGGCCGATTTTTACCTGCGGCTGTGGAAAAGCGGGGAAGCCGGGGTGGAAGTCACGCTGGACGTGCTGAAAGGCAACAAGGTCGAGCCGGTGAAGGTCAAATCCATCAATCGCGAGCAGCATTTCCGCTCGAAGCCGGTCTATTGATCCCGGCGCGGAGCGATGAGTGATGAATGCGGAGCGGACTGCGCGTGACGGGTTTTCCGCTCATCATTCATCACTCATCGCTCATCACTAGAAGTAGTCCATTCCCAGGCAGCCCGACGCCAGGTCCATCTGTTCGACCAGTTTGCGTCCCACCATGTTGCGCAGGGTCTCGGTGGTGCCGCCGCCGAGGCTGCCGTAACGCGTGCCGCGGAAAAACCGTGATACCGGAAATTCGTCGGTGAAGCCATAACCGCCGTGCACCTGGATCGCTTCGCTGGTGACGCGGATCGACATTTCATTGGTGTAGATCTTGGCCATCGCCGCCAGAGTCGGATCAGGGAATCCGCCGCCTGCAACCGTGTCGCCTGAAACCGCGGCGCGGTACAAGAGTCCGCGCGCGGCCTCGATCTCGATGTACATGTCGGCCACTTTCCAGCGCATGCCCTGGAAGTCGCCGATTTTCTTGCCGAAGGCCGAGCGGTTGCGCATGTATTTCACCGCTTCTTCCAGCGCGCCTTCGGCGAGGCCGAGGCAGATCGCCGGATTGAGGCAGCGCTGGGTGTTGAACGCCGACAGCAGTTTTTTCATGCCGTTGTCGCGGATCACCAGATTCTCCAGCGGCAGTTCGATGTCGTCGAAAAACACGTCGGACAGGTATTCGCCGCCCATGGTGTGGTAACTCGCCTTGGCGCTGAGCCCCTTGATGCCTCCGGGCACCAGCACGCAGCCGATGCCCTCGGCCCCCGGTTTGCTGTCGACACGGGTGAACACCACGAACATCTCGGCGATGTCGGCGCGCGAAATCAGCGTCTTTGCGCCGCGCAGGACCACGCGATCGCCCTTGATCGTGCAGTTGGTCTTGTAGGCGGGGACGTCGGTGCCGGCATCGGGTTCGGTCATGCAGATGGCGAGCATGGCCTCGCCGCTGGCGACGCGCGGCAGGATTTTGCGCTTGATTTCCTCGGGCGCAAAAGTTGATATGACGCGGGTCTGGGTGCCGACCTCGCCGAGCGCGCCCATCGCCGTGACATAACAGACCTTGCCGATTTCCTCGAGCACCAGCACGGTGTCGAGGATCGACAGTCCGGAGCCGCCGTATTCCTGCGGCACGGCCATGCCGAGCACGCCGATTTCACCGAGGCGTTTCATGTTTTCAGCGGGCCAGCTGCCGTCGAGGTATTTGATTGCGCGCGGCGCGAATTCCTTCTGGCACACCTTGCGCACGGTGTCGACGAAGGCGCGTTGTTCTTCCGAGATGCTGAAATCCATGGTTAAACCGTGATGGGTGATGAGTGAAGGGTGATGAGTAGGGCCGCTGTGGTGATGCCCGAATCAATGCCAGTACGGCGGGTAGCCGGAATTTTTTCCTTCGGCGTCGAGCAGGCGCAGCATCGCATGCCATTCAAGCACGCCGTATGGCCGGCGCGTGCCGGGTTGGTAGAGATTGGCAGTATGGTCGATGACTTCCTGCGGCGGCAGCACGATTTCCTGGCCGCCGGCCATCGCGTCGACCTGCGCGCGGCAGGACATCTCGAGCTGGTACATGGTGTTGAAGGCCTGCTGGATGGTGGCGCCGCAGGTCAGCAGGCCGTGGTTGCGCAGCAGCATCGCGTCGTGCGGTCCGAGGTCGCGCACCAGACGTTCGCGTTCGGCAAGGTCAACGGCGGGGCCTTCGTAATCGTGATAACCGAGATGGCCGACAAACCGCATCGAAGTCTGCGTCATCGGCAGCAGGCCGCATTGCATCGAGCACACGGCCATGCCGGCGCGGGTATGCGTATGTATAACGCATTTCAATTCGGGACGCGCACGATGGATCGCGCCGTGGATCACGTAACCCGACTTGTTGATGCCGTAATCGGTATCCGGCTTCCACAGGATGTTGCCTTCGAGGTCGATCTTGACCAGGTTCGAGGCGGTGATTTCCTTGTAGAGCAGGCCGTAGAGGTTGATCAGCAGGTGCTCGTCATCACCGGGAATGCGCGCGGTGATGTGGTTGTAGATCAGGTCGGTCATGCCGAAGCTGTCGGTCAGCCGGTAACAGGCCGCGAGATTGACCCGGGTTTCCCATTCCTCGGGGCTGACTTCGTCCTTGATGCTGCGGAATTGGGTCGAGTAGTTGGCGGTCACGGGTGTTTCCAGTGCTGGGTTGTCATGGACGAAGCGGTGTGGACGGATTTGCTCGTCCCAAGCGGCAATTATATAGGCCGCCCTTCGGGTTTGACTGGGGCGGTTCCGTATCCTAGACTTGCGTTCCCCTCTGACAACCGTCTTTTTCACCTCATCAGGGACTCATGGATCAAACCGCAAAAAGCGCCGTTATCGCCGGCAAGGAACACTGGACCCGCAAGGGCGACGTCAAGCTTTTCCTGTGGGAGAAAAAAGCCGTCGACGGCAAGGGCGCCAGGGGTACGGTCATTTTCGTGCATGGCTCCTCCATGGCGTCGCAGCCGACCTTTGACCTGCATGTGCCGGGTCGCGCCGATTCTTCGGTGATGGACTGGTTCGCCGAGCGCGGTTTCAACACCTGGTGCATCGACATGGAGGGGTACGGCCGCTCGGACAAATCGCGCGACATTTATTTCGACATTGCCAACGGCGCCGACGATCTTGAGGCGGCCAGCGACTACATCACCAAATCCACCGGCGTGAAGAAATTCATGGTTTATGGCATTTCGTCGGGTGCATTGCGCGCGGCGATGTTTGCCGAGCGCCATCCGGATCGTGTGTCGCGGCTCGCGCTGGATGCCTTTGTGTGGACCGGCAAAGGCAGCCCGACGCTGGAGGAGCGCGCGAAAAAGCTCGATCAGTGGAAGGCCAACAAACGACGCCCGATCGATCGCGCCTTCATGCATTCGATTTTCAATCGCGATCACCCCGGCTGCGCCGAGCAGAGCGTCATCGAGGTGTTTGCCGATGAGGTTCTCAAGCTTGATGATTCCGTGCCGACCGGGACCTACCTCGACATGTGCGCGAAGCTGCCGGTGGTGGATCCGGCGAAGATCACCGCGGCGACGGTGATCATGCGCGGCCAGTGGGACGGTATTGCCGGCATGGAGGATCTGCTGGATTTCTTCAGCCGCCTGCCCAATCCCGACAAGCAATTCGCGGTGATGGCCGGCATTTCGCATGCGAGCTTCCAGCAGATCAACTACCGCACGGTGTACCATATCCTGCATTCGTTTTTTACTCAGCCGGAACCCATTTACCGGGGATGACACCCGAATGGTTCCGTTTCAACAGCAGCAAAACAGCAGTCAAAACAGGAGGAGTCGAATGAAACAGAAACAACTGCAATTGGCCGGCGTCGTGTTCGCGGCCGCATCAATGCTGTGGGGCGCGCCGGTTCTGGCCCAGCAATGGCCGACCAAGCCGGTGCGCATCGTCGTACCTTTTGGCGCCGGCGGTGGCACCGACATCCAGGGACGCCTGCTGGCGCAGAAATTCCAGGCCAGCATGGGCCAGAACTTCCTGGTCGACAACCGTGCCGGTGCGGCGGGACTGATTGGCGCCGAACTGGTGGCCAAATCGCCCCCCGACGGTGCCAACATCCTGTTCACCACGGCCTCGCTGGCGGTCAATGTCACGCTGTACAGCAAACGACTCAATTTCAATCCGGTGGCCGATCTGGAGCCGGTGAGCTGGATTTCCTCGGTGCCGCTGGTGCTGGTGGCGCATCCCAGCGTGCCGGTCAAAAATGTCAAGGAACTCATTGCTCTGGCCAAGAAAAGCGGCAAGATGAATGCCGCGCATAACGGTTCCGGCACGACCAGCCACCTGTCGATCGAAATGCTCAAGCTGTTTGGCGGGGTCAATGTGACACCGATCCCGTACAAGGGCGGCGGTCCCGCGATCGTGGCGCAGATCAGCGGTGAAACCGACTTTACGTTTGCCACTGCGCTGGCCGCGCAGCCGTTCATCAAAACCGGCAAGGTCAGGGCGCTGGCGGTGACCACTGCCAAGCGGTCTTCGGCATTCCCCGATCTGCCGACGATGAACTCGATTTATCCGGAGTTCGAATCGGACAACTGGTACGCGATGTTTTTCCCGAAAGGCACCGCCAAGGACATCGTGGTCAAGCTGAACGGCGAAATCATCAAGGCGCTCAAGGCACCCGACCTCAATGATTTCATCCGCAAGGAGGGCGGCGAACCGGTGGGCAGCACCCCGGAGGAGCTGGCGGCTTACTTCAAGCGTGAAGTTGATAAATACGCCAAGGTGATCAAGGCGGCGAAAGTCGTCGGCGACTGAGGTTTCAGCGCGGAAGCTCTGCGACAGTCGTTAACAAAACGCCCGCTCTTGCGGGCGTTTTGTCATGCGGCGCATGATGTGGAACCGTGCGTTGCCGGCATGATGCCCTGTTAGAATCAATGATATTTCCGTTCATCAAACCCGCGCATCATGGCTGAATTCGACGCAGGCAAACTCTCCTGGCAGGATCAGTACAAACTGATGGTCGGCACCGTGACGCCGCGCCCGATCGCGCTGGTGACCACGCTGGGCCGCAACGGACCCAATGCCGCGCCTTTCAGTTTTTTCAATGCCGTCGGTTCCGATCCGGCGATGCTGATGTTTTCCGTCGGTGAAAAAACCAGCGGCGCCAAGGACACCGTGCGCAACATCCGCGAGATTCCGGAATTTGTCGTGCACATCGTCAGCGATGCGATCAAGGACCAGATGAACGTCTGTGCCGTCGATTACCCGCCCGAAATCAATGAAATCGAAAAAGCCGGATTGACGGCGCTGCCCTCAAGCCGGGTGCGGCCGCCGCGCATCAAGGAGGCACCGGTGGCGATGGAGTGCCGGCTGATGCAGATTGTCGATTTGGGCCGCAAGCCCTATCACGTGGTGTTCGGCGAGGTCGTTTATTTTCATTACCACGACGGCATCGTCAACGAACGTTTTCATGTCGATGTCGGCCGGGTCAACCCGATCGGCCGGCTGGCCGGCAAGGGCGGTTATACCCGCGTCACTGACCGCTTTGAGATGCCGCGGATTGCTTCCGGCACCGCATCGGGCGAATGACCGGCTTTTTTCCGAATTCAAACATAACAATGCACCAGATCCGGAGGGTAATGGTCAGTTCGTCAGCAAGGAGCATCATGAACATCATGCATCAGTTTTTTCCGGCACTTCTTGTCGCGCTCGTCGCGACCCCCGCTTTTTGTGCTGAATCCTCAGCCTATCCGCAGCGTCCCGTCCGTCTGGTGGTGCCTTATTCCGCCGGCGGTTCGACCGATACCGTGGCGCGCATCACCGGCGCCCGTCTGTCCGAACGCCTGGGCCAGCAGGTGGTGATCGACAATCGCACCGGCGCCGGCACCCTCATCGGCACCGAGATCGTCAGGGGCGCCACCCCTGACGGCCACATCCTGCTGATGGCAACGCCGCCGCTGGCGGTGAATCCTTCGCTGTACGACAAGGTGCCCTATGTGCTGGAGCGTGATTTTGTCGCGATCACCAACATCGCCGGTTCCAGCAACCTGCTGGTGGTGCATCCGGCGATGCCCGCAGCTTCGGTCAAGGAACTGATTGCCGTGCTGAAAGCGAATCCCGGCAAATACAACTATGGCTCCAGCGGCGTCGGCGGCGCCGGCCATCTGGCGATGGCCCTGTTCACCAGCATGGCCGGTGTCGAAGTGCTGCATGTGCCGTACAAAGGGGGGGCGCCGGCAGTGGCCGACTTGGTGGCGGGGCGCTTGAACATGATGATGGCCAACCTCACCACAGCGCAGCCGCATATCCGCGCCGGCAAACTGAAGGGGCTGGGCGTCGGCAAGACCAGACGTTCGCCTTTGTTCCCCGAAATGCCGACCATCGCCGAGGCGGGCTTGAAGGGTTACGAGGCGAACAACTGGAACGGTGTGGTGGCGCCGCGCGGCACGCCGCGCGCGGTGATTGAGCGTCTGCACAAGGACATCGCGGCGACCTTGCAGGAACCGGCCATAGCCGATCGCATGGCGCGCGCCGGACTGGAACCGGTGGGTGACACACCGGCGGAATTCGCGCAGTACCTGAAGGCGGAGGCTTTGAAGTGGGGCAGGCTGATCAAGTCGGCCAATATCAATGCCGAATAAAAAGTCCTTAAAAAACAAATGGTTATGAAATATGACTGCAGTCACCAACAAACGTCCGCCATTCGACAAGGTCATCGTCGACCTCGCCAATTACGCCCATGGTTACAAGCCCACCAGCAAGCTGGCGTTTGAAACCGCGCGACTGACACTGATCGACAGCCTGGCCTGTGCGTTCGAGGCACTCGCTTACCCGGACTGTACCAAGCTGCTGGGGCCGGTGGTGCCGGGCACCATCGTGCCCAATGGCGCCCGCGTACCGGGGACCAGTCATGTGCTGGATCCGGTGACCGCAGCGTTCAACGCCGGCGCGCTGATCCGCTGGCTGGATTTCAACGATGCGTTTTATGGCCGCACGGTGATCCACCCCTCGGACAACATCGGCGCCATCCTGATGACTGCCGACTGGCTGTCGCGCACGCGGCAAGCTGCGGGAAAAGCCCCGCTGAAAATGCGTGAGGTGTTGTCCGCAATCATCAAGGCTTATGAAGTGCAGGGTGGCCTCGCGCTGGAAAACGGCTTCACCGCCGCGGGACTTGACCACACCATCCTGGTCAAGATTGCCACCACGGCTGCGGTGTCGCAGCTGATCGGCTGCACGCGCGACGAAATCATCAATGCACTGTCGAATGCCTGGGTCGACGGTCATGCGCTGGCCACCTACCGCCGCAAGCCCAACACCGGCGCGCGCAAATCCTGGGCGGCGGGTGATGCCTCGGCGCGCGGCGTGTGGCTGTCGCTGCTGGCGAAAAAGGGCGAGATGGGTTATCCCTCGGCGCTGACCGCGCCGCGCTGGGGTTTTTACGAAGTGCTGTTCAAGGGCAAACCCTTCAAATTCCAGCGCCCCTTCGGCAGTTACGTGATCGAGAACACGCTGTTCAAGATTCCCTACCCGACGGCCTTCCACGGCCAGACCGGGGTGGAGGCGGCGATCAAGCTGCATCCGCTGGTGAAGGACCGGCTTGATGAAGTCAGTCACATCGAGGCGCGCGCCCACAACTCGACGATGGTCATTCTCGACAAGACCGGACCGCTGGCGAACTTCGCCGACCGTGATCACTGCATGCAGTACATGATGGCGATCGGCCTGATCTATGGTGATATGACTGCGAAGCATTACGAAGATGAAATCGCCGCCGACCCGCGCATCGACAAGCTGCGCGCGAAAATCCGGCTGACCGAATACGCCAAATACGAGCGCGAGTACCACGATCCGGCCAAGCGTACCAATGCCAATTCCATCCAGGTGTTTTTCAAGGATGGCAGCAAGACGCCGCTGTCAGAGGTGCTGTACCCGCTGGGGCACCGCCAGCGGCGCAAGGAAGGCATTCCGGCGGTGATGAAAAAATTCAACGAAAACACCGCGATGGTGTTTGCGGCCAAACAGAAGGCGGCGATTACCGATGTTTGCATGGATCAGCGCAAGCTGGAGGGGATGGCGGTGCATGAGTTTGTGGATCTGCTCGTGCGTTAGTTGCGTCGGATGTAATTCAAAGTCGCCGGGGGTAGCCCGGCGGCTAGTTACTTTCTCTTGCTTCGCCAAGAGAAAGTAACCAAAGAGAAGGGGCGCCCCGGACTCGGAGTCGCGCAGCGTGGAGCGGGTAGGGGCGCCGGTGGCTGCGTTCAACGATTGTGGACCGGGGCGCCGGCGTCTGCTCCCGCAAGCGGGCCTGCGGCTAACGAGTCGCAGCCGCCCCCAGGTTCACCGCCCTTCGGGTTCCCTGCGCTGCTCGCCAAGTCAGGCGGCTGCCACCCAAGGTGACTTCCTTCGGGGCGCGGAACTCGCCTTTGCCGCTACGCGGCAAAGACTCAGACAGTCCTCGCCGACTTCCCCTGACTTGGCTGTGCTGCTCGGCGGTTCACATGGGGATCGGTGTGCTAGGTGGGAAATTTTCTTAAGTGGCTATTAGCTCTGCTCAAGCCAGTGCGTACATTCTGCGTCCCGGTGTCGGCAGTTCTGCGCTTAGGATTGCGCCGCCTTCCGAATCGACGATGTACAGCGTGTGCGGGTCCTTGATGCCGTAGGCGCAGTTGGTGACCACGTCGGAGCCGGGGGAGTCGACGCGGTACAGCGGTTCGCCGCGGTGGTTGAAGATCCACACTGCGCCCATGTCCGGGTGCGCCACGGCCAGGCCGTCATCCTCGTCGATCGCCATGCCGTCGGGACCGCGGCCGCCGGACATCGAAATGAACACGCCCATGCGCGACACCGTGCCGTCGGGCAGCAGCGGCAGGCGCCACACCGCATTGGCGCGGGTCACGGCGACAAACAGCGTGTTTTCCGCCTTGTTCAGCACCAGGCCGTTCGGGCTGGGGATGTTGTCGGCGATGCGTTCCAGTTTGCCGTTGTTGCACAGGCGATAAACGCAGCCGGCCGGATTCTGCAAACCGCTCTGGCCCTGGTCGGTGAAGTAGAGATCCCCGTTGCTGGCGAACACCAGATCGTTGAGACCCTTGAAGGTTTCCAGGTTGTAACGCGTGATGATGGATTCAATACGGCCGCGTTTGGCGTCGAGCAGCATCAGGCCGCGCTTGTGGTCGGTGACAAAAATGCGGCCGTCCTTGTGGATCTTCAGGCCGTTGGGTTCACCGTCGTATTCAACAACCAGGTCCCAGGTGCCCTTGGGCGAGATGCGGAAAATACGGCCGAAGGGAATATCCGTGACATAGAGGTTGCCCTTGCGGTCGAAGGACGGGCCTTCGAGGAAGCAGCCGCCCTGCGGCGCGGGCCGGCCGGCGGCGAGGCGCTCGGCGGAGACTTTGGTGCGGCGGAATTTTTTCGGCAGCTCGGCGAAAACTTCGGCGGTAAAACGTTCGGGCGGGGCGAAGAAGCTCATGATCTTTATGTGGACTCAATGAAAAAACGAGTGCTGATTGTATGCCAGAATCCGCGCTTGTCTGACCCCGCGCACATCTGAAAATCAGTCCGACCATGAAAAAGCCACTCGAGGTATTGCGTCTATATCCTGAACATGACTACACGCTGAACGGCGCGCTGGCGAGCCGTGCCGGCCGCGATCCGTCGCGGCCATTCATGGTTTTCCGTGAACGCAGCTGGTCCTGGGGTGAGTTCGCGATGAAGGTGGATGCCGCCGCGCGCGTGCTGGCCGCGCGCGGCATCCGCAAGGGCGACCGCATGGCGGTGATGGCGCGCAACTGCGACGGCCATGTGTTGCTGCTGTTCGCGCTGTCGCGGCTGGGCGCGATCATGGTGCCGGTGAATCCCGAGTTCGGTGTCACGGAGGCAAAGTATGTCCTGCACCATGCCGAAGTCAGTGCCGTCGCGGCGACTGCTGATACACTGACTGTCGCGCGTGATGCGGCAGCTGGTCTGAAAACCCCGGCGTGGTTTGTGATGCTCGATACGGCCGCCGATGACGTGCCGGCACTGGATGATTTGCTCAGGGCTGCGCCGGTTGTGCAGATTCCCGCTGACATCACCGGTGATGCCACTTGTCTGATCGTCTACACCTCTGGCACCACCGGTTTTCCCAAGGGGGCGATGCACAGCCAGAAGAGTTTTGTCACCGGTGGCGAAGCCTTCGTGCAGCGGGTTTACCTGCAGGACGACGACCGGGTGATGATCGTGCTGCCGCTGTTCCACATCAATGCGATGTTCTACTCCGTCGCCGGCACACTGGCCGCGGGCGCCTGCATGATCATCATTCCGAAATTTTCGGCGTCAAGCTTCTGGCAGACCGCGGTCGACACCGGCGCCACCCAGGTCAACATCATCGAAGCCATCGGCAGCATCCTGCGCAACCGTCCGCGCAGCGAATTCCGTCCCGAGCATCGCATTGCCCGCGTCTACGGCGTTCGCGCCAGCATGGACGAGACTTTCAAAAACGATTTTAAAATTCCGCACCGCATCGGCGGCTACGGCATGACCGAAATCCCCGGCGTGACTTGCAATCCTTTTGAGGGCGTGCAGAAGCTGGGCAGCATGGGCCCGGTGGGGCGGCATCCGGATCCGGCGCGGCCCTGGGCGCAGTGTCGCGTGGTGGATGACGAAGGTCGTGACGTGCCGGTCGGCGAACCCGGCGAACTGTGGGTGAAAACACCCATCATCATGCAGGGTTATTTCCGCGATCCGGAGCAGACCGCCGGCACTTTCGAGGGCGACTGGTTCAAGACCGGCGACCTGGTGAAATGCGACGCCGATGGTTATTACTATTTCATCTCGCGCAAGCGCGACATCATCCGCCGTCGCGGTGAAAACATCGCCGCCGCCGAACTCGACCGCGTGGTCGGCGAACATCCGGCGGTGGCCGAGGCCGGCACGATTGCCGTAGCCTCGGAATTGGGCGAGGACGATATTTTTGTCGTTGTTGCGACCAGGCCCGGAGCGAAAGTGACCGCCGAAGAAATCGCCGACTGGTGCCGCGCAAGGCTCGCGCCGCAAAAAGTGCCGCGTTACGTCGCCTTCATCGACGAACTGCCGCATACGCCCACCCACAAGATCGCCAAGGCGGTGCTGCGGGCGGATGCGGCGCTGCGGGCACGGGCGGTCGATTTACAGAAAATCTAGTTTTTCACCGTGAGTTGCCGTGCGTCCTGAATCTCCTTGAGAAGCCAGCGGATTCCTGGCGCAGAGGGATCTCCGCTTGCCATGCCGTGGCCTGGAATGAAAACGTTGTTCCATTGATTCGGTGCAGTACGGTCACCCAGATGCCGGGCATGCTCCACCCGGGAGGCGCCCTGGAACCAGCCTGCGACATGAACCAGCAGATGATTCATTCCCTGTCTTCCTTTGTTATCAGAATCCGCCGATTCTCGCGGTCCGACCGGTAAACCGCCTCTTCGATACGAAGATTGATCAGGTAATCGCGACCGCTGTTTTCCATGGCTTCACCATCGAGCAGGTGCGCGACAAGTTTTGACTTCAGTGCGCGTACCGACCCTCCTGCGAAGAGCTGCGGATTGCGCTGGTAGGCGTGTTCGGTTTCCTGCTGTCCGTGCGGCGCCCACCACAGGCGCGCCGACCCATCAAGGCGCAGCACGCCGGCGGAACCTTCGAGCCACATTTCCCCCATGGTCAGCATGGGGTTTTCCGCGACATGCCCGTTGAGCCGGTTGCCGTCGAACAGCGCCGTCTGTCCGCCGGCAAACTCGAAAATGATATAGCCGGCATCTTCGCCGGCGATTGCCGGATTCAGGCGCCGGAGGCGGGCGGTAACAGCGGTGACTTCTCCGAGCAGATAACGGAAGGTATCGATGAAATGAATCGCGGTTTCGTGCACCAGAAACCTTGCCATGCGCCGGAAGTAGGGCTGTCGGCCGAGGTATGCGGCATCGCCCTGCCCGTCCCCGGGGCGCAGGCGGAAAGCCAGCGAATGTACGGTTCCGATTCTGTGTTCCTGCAACAGCCTCGCCGCTTCGCGAAACCAGGGCCGGAAGCGGAAATTCTCGTGAACGAACAGTTCGACCCGCTGTTCTTCGGCAAGCTCAACCAGGCGGACCGCTTCGGCATAGTCAGGCGCCAGGGGTTTCTGGCAGACGACGGCGATGCCGCGCTCGAATGCCGCTCGCGCGACGGCAAGGTGGCTCTCAGGGGGCGTCACGATGTCCAGCAGATCGGGTTGCAGCTCGTCCAGCATTTTGTTCACGTCTGAAAAACAATGGGGGATGTCGAAGCGTCTGGCGAACGCGTCTGCTTTTGCGGGATCCTGATCGCAAATCCCGACATAATCGACGCGGTCGGTTGATTGCCAGGCGTCAAGGTGAAACTGGGCGTAATAACCCGCGCCTGCTCCCGCTACCCGTAGCCGATCCATCTGCAGTCAGAATATCGCTGATTGAAGAATTTTCAGGAGCGCCTCTTCGTAGCCATCCCGATGGCTCAGATGCAATGCGCGGGCGCTGACGGCGTCTCCTTTTCGAATGGCTTCAAACAATGCCCGGTGATGCCGTGTCGATTGCTGGGGAGACGGGTGCAGCCGCAAACGCAATGTCGCCTTGCGTACCCGGTTCGCCTGATCGCGGTACATGTGCACGGTTTGTTCCAGTCTGCGATTGCCGCACATGCTGACGAGCGCGGCATGAAATCGTTCGTCGGCGACCGACCAGCTTTCAATGGCATCGCCGGCTGCTTCCATTTCGACCACCGCCTGTTCAAGCGGCGCCAGTTCCTGCGTGGACAGTGAGCGCTTCGCCAGCAGGTAGGCCGCCGTGGCTTCCAGGCTGGTCAGGATTTCATAGATCTCGCCGGAGTCGGTGGCGGACAGCGGCAGGATCCTCACGCCATGCCTCGGCTTTATTTCCAGAAAACCTTCGCTTTGCAGTCGCGCAAGCGCGATCCGCAGCGGCGTCGGACTCATCGCGAGGCGTTCCGTCAGTTCCTGTTCCAGCAGTTGCTGGCCCGGGTGCAGAAGGTCTTCCAGGATCAGCCGCCTGAGTTCCAGATACGCCTGTTCGCTCATGGGCAGGCCTGATCCCGAGCGTTGTTTTTTCCGTTTGGCGGCTTTGGTTTTTGCTTTTTTCATTTTGGGTTTTCAACAAGGCTGGCGGACCGGCATTGTGCCGTTGATTGCCTCAATAACAAACCATCAAACCCGCAGCGGATCAGGGCTTGGCTGCAGAATGTGAGCAGGCACCACAGAATTTTCATCCGCGAGACAGGTTTAATTATTCATTTAATTCAATTAGTTGATGAAATATTGGACAACAGCTTGCCGGCCAATTGTTATTTTGTGCTTTATAAATAGATTAACGTATGGTTCAATAAATCTGTCAAGAGATTTATTAAAAGAGCCTGCTGCCATGCCGTTTCGGCGGGGCAAACACGCCGGCCGGCTGAGCTGCCATTAATGGCGGTCAGCCGATTGGTGCATCAAATTTTCCTGAGCAATGATCATGGGGAGACAAAGTGAAGGTATTGGTTCTTGCGGGTGACGGCATCGGCCCCGAAATCACGGCGGCAACTATTTCGGTTCTGGATCGTGCCAACCAGCTCTATGGTCTGGGCCTCGAATGGGAGTGGGATGAAATCGGTTTTTCCGCCCTTGAAAAAGAGGGAACCACGCTGCCGGCGAGGGTCTTGCAGCGGGCACGGCAATGTGCCGGCGTGATCCTGGGGCCTGTCTCCCACAATGATTACCCTCACCGGGAGGCGGGCGGCATCAATCCATCAGGCGAATTAAGGGTGAAGCTGGATCTCTACGCGAATATCCGTCCCGCACGCTCGAGAATGGGACTGGGGCTCACCGGCAAACCCGTGGATCTGGTCATTTTCCGCGAATGTACGGAGGGCTTCTACGCGGACCGGAACATGTTCATGGGCCTGGGCGAGTTCATGCCCAGCGAAGACATGGCCTTGTCCGTGAGAAAGGTGACGGCGCATTGCTGCAACAGGATCGCACGCCGCGCATTCGAGGCGGCGGGCAGTCGCCGGAAAAAAGTGACGGCAGTCCATAAGGCCAATGTCCTGAGGATCTCCGACGCATTGTTTCTGCGGGAGGTGCGCAAGGTCGCCGCGGATTTCCCCGAGGTGACGCTGGAGGAAACCATTATCGATGCCACCGCGGCGCTCCTGTTGCGTGATCCGATGCGTTTTGATGTCATCGTTACCGGAAACATGTTCGGTGACATATTGTCGGATGAAGCGTCAGAACTTTCGGGAAGCCTGGGCCTCGCGGGATCGGTTAACGCGGGTGACGACCTGTGTGTTGCCCAGGCCCAGCATGGTTCGGCGCCGGACATACAGGGCCAGGACAAGGCGAACCCCTCTTCACTTATTCTGTCCGCGGCGATGCTGCTGGAATGGCTTGGGCGGCGTCACTCCAACGGGGCACTGGTGGCAGCCGGGAAAAAAATCGATGCCGCGATTGACATTGCCGTCAGAAATCCCGCAACCCGGACCGGTGATCTTGGCGGCAAGCTGGGAACCGGGGATTTTGCCCGGCATGTGGCTGCGATTCTCGAATGAGGGCCTGGTGCGGAGTAATTCGGAACAAACGCGGGGATCAGGGGTGACGCCGCAACATCACCGGTCCCGGATTGGAATGCTTAACTGTGCAGCAGTCAGACTGGAGGAGGACCCGTGTATAACAAATTGAAATGGGCGGTATGTACCCTGTTGGTGATGATCCAGGTTCCTGGGTTTGTCCATGCCGCGACCTATCCCAGCAAGCCGATACGGCTGATCGTGCCCTATCCGCCGGGCGGCGGCAACGACACGCTGGCGCGCATGTTTGGCGCCAAACTGGTGGAGGCCTGGCAGCAGCAGGTGGTCGTCGACAACCGGCCCGGGGCCGGCACCACTCTGGGTACGGCCATTGCTGCGCGCGCTGTTCCCGACGGCCATACCCTGCTGTTGTCGTCGATAGCGACCCACGCCATCGCGCCCAACTTGTATCGTGCGCCCGGTTATGACCCGGTCAAGGATTTTGCGCCGATCACCCTGCTCGCCGTGGCGCCAACCGTGCTGGTGCGGCATCCCTCGCTGCCGGCGCCGACCCTGAAAGACCTGATTGCCCTGATGAAATCCAAACCGGGGGAGATTCGTTATGCGTCCGGCGGCAGCGGCACACCGCCGCACATGGCGGGCGTGATTTTCGCCTCGATGACCGGCACCCGCTTGCTGCATGTGCCGTACAAGGGCGGTGGTCCCGCGATCGCCGGTCTGATGGGCGGCGAAACGCAAATCATGTTCGACACCGCGGCCTCGATCCTGCCGCATGTGCGCTCGGGCAAACTGCAGCCTCTGGCCATAGCCCGCACCCAGCGGCTGCCCGATTTCCCGCAAATTCCGACATTCAGCGAAGCGGGGCTCAGCGGTTACGAGGTCAATGCCTGGTATTCGATCCATGCCCCAGCCGGCGTTCCCGCTGCTATCATCAGCAGACTCAACGGGGACCTGGTGCGCATACTGCAGCTGCCCGACATCCGTCAGCGTCTGCAGCAGCTGGGTTCGGAACCGGTGGGCAACACGCCGGCCGAATTCGCGAAATTCGTAAAGGTCGAGAATGACAAGTACGCTTCGGCAATCAGGGAGTCCGGTGCGAAAGTCGAGTAACAGTATGTTTTCGCTGTGCGAAAGGGATCGATGAAGCTGAGGGTTTTTGCCGCAATCGGATTGGCCTTGGGGCTGCTTGCCCAGGGGGCGGCGTTCGCGCAGGCTTATCCGTCGCGCCCCATCCGTTTTGTCGTGCCTTTCCCGCCGGGCGGCGCCACGGACATCGTTACACGCATCGTCGCGCAGAAACTCAACGACCAGTACAAACGCCAGGTTGCCATCGTCGACAACCGCGGCGGCGCGGGCGGCGTGGTCGGCTCCGAAATCGTCGCGCGTGCGGCACCCGACGGTTACACGCTGGTGATGGGCACCACCGGCACCCATGCCATCAATGCCAGCCTCTACGCCAAACCGTCCTATGATCCGGTGAAGGATTTTGCGCCGGTGACACCCGTGGCGCTGCTGCCCAACATGCTGGTCGCGCATCCGTCGATACCGGTGAAAAACGTGCGCGAACTGATCGCGCTGTCGCGCGCGCGACCGGGCGAGCTGTCCTATGCCTCGTCGGGTAATTTTCTTTACCTGAGCGGCGCGTTGTTCACCAGCATGGCGAAGGTGGACATGCTGCACGTGCCGTTCAAGGGCGGCGCGCAGGCGATGCCGGCGGTGGTCGGCGGCGAAGTGGCGCTGTCGTTTGCGACCATCGTGTCGTCATTGCCGCTGGTGCAGTCGGGCAAATTGCGCGGCCTGGCCGTGACCAGTGCCAAACGTTTCCCCAGCGCCAAGGAGTTTCCGACCGTCGCCGAATCGGGTTTGCCGGGGTATGAGGCGGTGGCCTGGTACGGCGTGTTTGCGCCGGACGGCACGCCGCGCGACATCATCCAGCAGCTCAACACCGACATTGTCAGGATCATCAACTCGCCCGAGGTCAGGGAACTGCTGCTGAAGCAGGGGGCTGACTCCTATGCGACCAGCGTCGAGGAATTCGCCAGAGTCGTGCAACGCGATGTGGCGAAGTGGGCGAAGGTGGTCAAGACATCCGGCGCCAAGGCCGATTGATGGCGCTGCTCAGGCAATACGCCTGAGCGCCTCGTCGGCAAGCACTTTCAGCAGCCGGTCGAGGTCGGCCTTCAGCTTGTCGAACCCGGCTGTCCTGCGGAATGTTCCGGTGTCCATGAACAGTTTCTTGTTGATTTCGACCTGGATCGAATCGATGCCGCGGGCTGGATGGCCGTGGCGTCCGATCAGTTCGTTGCCGACATAGGGATCGTTGACCGACACGCTGTAACCCAGGCTTTTCAGCGTATCGACAACCAGCGCCATGGTCGCCGGTGACGAGGTTTTGCCTTTCAGATCGCTGATGCAGAAATCAGCGCGCGGTTTGCCGGCATCAGGATGGGTCGGTGCGCCGACGGCCGACATGCAATGGCAGGAAATCTGGCGCAGCACGCCGAAACGTTTGTGGGTTTCGTCGATGATGCGCTTCAGCTCGGCATGATAGGGCCGGTAATACCGCGCCAGGCGTTCCTCGATTTCGGCGACGCTCAACTTGCGCTCCTGAAACGCCTCGCCGTAGCGCGATTTTGTTTTGATCAGTCCCAGCCCCTCGAGCGTGCGCGCAGTGGGTTTGAGTTCTTTGGGCCATGTCCCGTCGACGATGTCCGGATCCATGTCGGCTTCGTTGCGGTTGACGTCGATCCAGGTATTGGGGAAGCTGCAGTAGAGCAGCGTGCCGCCCGCGGCCGGCGTGCCGGCCCACAGATCCTCGACATACATCGACACGTTGTCGTGCACGGTGGTGAAGGGCAATGGCGAGCGGTATTCCTTCGGATATTCGCGGCCGCTGCGCGAGACATCCACCACCAGCGGCGTGGCGGCAGCCAGCGGTTCGTGGCGCAGAAACAGTCCGGGCTCGGCGTGGATCATGGTTTTTCCTTGTCGGTATTCATACGATGGATTTTATGGGATCGTGTTCCGAATCCGGCTGCTCCGGCGTCGGCTGTCACGATCCTGTAACAGGCCGCAGCTATTTTCCCTGATTGGTGCAAGCCGTGCGCCATCAAGCAGAGGAAACAGCCGTGTCCGATGATTCAAAACTGGTCCGTTTTCAGCTGTGCGCCTGCATCATCGGCGCGTTGTTCATGGGGCAGCCGGCGCAGGCCGAACCGGCCTTTCCGGTCAAACCCTTGCGCATGGTCGTGCCGCTGGCCCCCGGCGGCGGCAGCGACATCGTCGGCCGCATTGTCGCCCAGGCGCTGACCGAGCACTGGGATCAGCCGGTGGTGGTGGACAACCGGCCCGGCGCCGGCGGCACCATCGGCAGCGACATCGTGGCCAAGTCCGCAGCGGACGGGCATACCGTGCTGGTGTCGAGTTCGACCATGGCCATCGGCCCCGCCTTGTACAAAAATCTGTCATCGGACATCCTGCGTGATTTTGTGGCGGTGACGCTGATCGCCGAGCAGCCCAGCATCATCGCGGTCAATACCAGGGTGCCGGCGAAATCACTGGCCGAACTGGTGGCCCTGTTCAAGGCGCAGCCGGGCAAATATGCCTTCGGCTCCGCCGGCAACGGCACGGCGAGCCATCTCGCCAACGAATTGTTCAAACTGACGGCCAAAGTCGACACCCTGCATGTGCCGTATAAAAGCGCGGGACTGGCCTCCACCGGCCTGCTCTCGGGCGAAATCCAGTTCATGGTGACCAACATGGCCACGGCCCTGCCGCTGGTGCGGGCCGGGCGCTTGAATGGCGTGGCGGTCACCAGCGCGAAGCGGGTGGCGGCCGCCGCCGATCTGCCGACCGCCGGTGAGGCCGGCCTGCCCGGTTTCGAATACACGACCTGGTACGGCATGCTGGCGCCGGCGGGAACGCCGAAGCCGGTGGTTGCGCGTATTTACAGCGATCTGTCGGGATTGATGCGCCAGCCGCGCATCCAGGAGCGTTTTTCCGCACAGGGCCTTGAGATACGCGCCACGTCGCCGCAGGATTTCGGCAAGTACCTCGCGAGTGAAGTCGCACGCTGGCAGCAGGTCGTCACCGCTGCAGGCATCCAGAAGCAGTAATCCGTTTCACCGGTTTGCGCGCGCTGCGGAGCAAGTCCCCTTGGGGGGCGCCGCGCCCGTTTTTCCTCCTCCCGCTCTGCACGGCGCGTTTTTTCCATTCCGCGCAGCATTCCACATGCTGTGGCAGGGTGTGCGGCAGCGGTGGTTCTCCACCGGTATTCCGCTTGTAACAGCGGGTGTGCTTGGCTAGACTCCGGGGCTGCCCGCGGACATTTTTCCCGCGGGCCGCGCCTGAATCCGGAGGGGATCATCGAACGCAAAACACTGGGCCTGGCCGTCATCGGCTCGGGCCGCATTGGCGGTCTGCGCGCGCAACTGGCGGCGGGGCATCCCGCAGTACGTTTCATCGCCACCGCCGATCAGGACGCCAAAAAAGCCGAAGCGCTGGCGAAAAAAATCGGCGCCGCGCGGCATTCCACCGACAATGACGCGATCATCAGTCACCCCGAGGTCAACGCGGTCATCGTGTCGACCAGCGAAGGCGAACATCTGGCACCCATCCTGAAGGCGCTGGAACTGGGCAAGCCGGTGCTGGTGGAAAAACCCATCGCGCTGTCGCTGGCGGATGCCGACCGCGTGATTCAGGCCATCGAAAAATCCGGTGTCGGCGTGCATGTCGGTTACAGCCGCCGTTACAAGGAACGTTATCTGATCGCCAAGGAACAGATCGTGCAGGGCCGCATCGGCACGCTGACCGGAGGCGCTGCGCGGGTGTTCAATTCACGTTCGCAGGCGCTGGCCATGCTCGGCCGCAACCGCCATGCGACACCGGTGGTGGATGCGCTGACTTATTACGTTGACCTGATGAACTGGATGCATGAAGGCCATCGTCTGGTCGAGGTGTATGCGCGCGGCCAGAAGGGCGTGCTGAAGGCGGCGGGTTATCCCGAAGTCGATGACGTCAGCTACGCGATACTGACTTATGACGACGGCGCAGTGGTGAACCTCGGCGTCAGTTACGCGCTGCCCGAGAAGTATCCGGCGCTGGGCCATGCCGCGCGGGTCGAGGTGCTGGGCACCGAGGGTGTGATGATCCTCGACGACGACCACACCGACCAGATCATGTACAGCAACAAGGGCATACCGCATGTCTATCTGCCGGATCACCAGGTCAACATGGTGTTCCTGCAAAGCGGCACCCCGGGCGACTGGGCGCTGGGCGAATTCTGGGGGCCGATCGCCAATGAGACCCGGGCCTGGCTCGACCATCTGGCGATGGGCAAAGCCTGTTCGCTGGCCACGCCGCGCGAGGCGCGCACCAATCTCGAAGCAACACTGGCGATTGAACATTCGATCGCCACCGGCCGCCCGGTATCCCTGCCGCTGGCGCAATAACGGATAACACCGATAACAACAGCATCGAGGAGAAGAAGTCATGGGAAACCCGCTGATCTGGATCGCGGCGCTGTGTGCTGCGACGGGCGCGGTGCAGGCCGCCGACGTTTATCCGGTAAGGCCGATCCGCATGATCGTGGCCTATCCGCCGGGCGGCGGCACCGACCAGGTTGGCCGTGTGATGGCCGATCAGCTGACGCAGCAACTGGGACAGAACGTGGTGGTCGACAATCGCGGCGGCGCCACCGGCAATATCGGCACCGAACTCGCGGCGCGCGCGGTGCCCGACGGCTACACGCTGCTGATGGGCAATGTCGCGCCCAATGCGGTCAATGTCAGCCTGTTCAAGAAACTCGGCTTTGATCCGGTCGGGGATTTTTCGCCGGTCAGCCTGGTGGCGATCACGCCGAACATCCTGGTGGCGCATCCCTCGCTGCAGGTGAAAACCGTCAGGGAACTGCTGGCACTGGCGAAAGCCAGGCCTGGCACGCTGAATTTCCCCTCGGCCGGTGTCGGCAGTTCCTCGCACCTCGCGGGTGAGCTGCTGAAATCGCTGGCGAAGATCGACATGGTGCATGTGCCGTTCAAGGGCGGCGGCCCGGCGCTGGTGGCAATGATCTCGGGTGAGGTGCAGATCATGTTTGCGACGATGCCGGCGGCGATGCCGCACGTGAAATCGGGCAAGGCGCGCGCGATTGCGGTGACCACCGCCAAGCGTTCGCAGGCGATGCCGGAGCTGCCGACCATCGCCGAAGCAGGCGTGACGGGGTATGAGGCCTCCACCTGGTACGGACTGCTGGCGCCGGCAAAAACACCAAAACCGGTGATTGACCGGATACATGCCGAGACCGTGAAAATACTCGCCGGCCCGGCGCGGCAGCGACTCGAAGTCCAGGGCTTCGAGCCCATCGGCGGAACACCTGCGGAATTCAGCGCCTATATCAAGTCCGAAATCTTGAAGTGGGCGAAAGTCATCAGGGACGCCAACATTCCGGCTGAATAACGGACCAGCGACGACACGGGGAATGGTCATGGATTACAGGACATGGGGGATGATTGCTGCGGCATTGCTGTCGTGGCCGGCGCTGGTGCAGCCGCAGCCGCAAAATTATCCGGCACGGCCGATCCGCTTCATCGTGCCGTTTCCCCCGGGCGGCGGCACCGATACCGTGGCAAGGCTGATTGCGCAGCCATTGGCCGAACGCCTGAAGCAGCAGGTCGTGATCGACAACCGCAGCGGCGCCAACGCCATCATCGGCACCGACCTCGGCGCCAAGGCGCCGGCGGACGGCTACACGCTGCTGTTCTGCCTGCCGGCCAGTGTATCGATCAATCCGACACTGTACCAATCCCTGCCCTATGATCCGGCGCGCGATTTTTCGCCGGTGATCCAGCTGAATACCATCGCGCTGCTGCTGGTGACGGCCAACGTGTTGCCGGTGAAAAATGTCGCCGAGCTGATTGCCTACGCCAAGGCGCGGCCGGGCCAGCTCAACTTTGCCTCCTCTGGCAACGGCAGCTCGGCGCATCTCGGGATGGAATTGTTCAATGCAAGCACCGGCATCCGCATGGTGCATGTGCCGTACAAGGGCGGCGGGCCGGCGATGGCCGATACGATTTCCGGGCAGACGCAAATGATGGCGGGGCCGATGATCGCGGCGATGCCGCAGGTCCGGGGCGGGCGGGTCCGTGCCCTGGCGGTGATGACCCCGAAGCGCGTGAAGGGATTTCCCGACATCGAGGCCATGGGGGAGACGCTGCCGGGTTTTGATGCCAGTCTCTGGCACGGCGTGCTGGTTCCGCGCAGAACACCGGCGGCAATCGTGCATATCCTGAACCGCGAGTTGAACGAGGTGTTGCGCCGGCCGGAGGTGACCGACCGCATGGCAACGCAGGGCGCGGAGGCGGCCGGCGGCACGCCGGCGCAATTCGCCGCGCTGATCCGGTCGGACGCCGTCAAGTACGCGAAACTGCTCAAAGATGCCGGTCTTGCGCGCAGCGTGAGCCAATAACGCCTCGATCATCATAGGAGATAAAACAGCATGAAAGCCGGTTTTCTGTATTTCCCCGAGAGTTTCATGTGGTCGCAGGGCATGATGATTGTCATCGAGATGGCGCGCTGGGGCGGCTCGGCGATGAGCGAAGTGGATCGTGTCGGGCGCCGCCTCAAGGGCAAGGTCGGCGACAACGAGGCCTGGGGCGCGGAGTGGGAAAAAGAGGCGCAGCGCATCGAGGCGATGGGTGATGCTGCGATGAAGGACAATTTTGTAATGTCGGCGGCCGGCCACTATCTGCGCGCCGCGACTTATTATTTCGTCGGTGAGCGTTTCGTCGGGCTCGGCCCGAAAAAAATCGGGCTCTATCAGAGCTGCCTGCGCTGTTTCAGGCTCGGCATCAAGCACCGTTATCCGAACATCGAGCGCGTCGAGGTGCCCTATGTCCATGAAGGCAAGGCGACGACGCTGCCGGCCTGGTTCATGAAAGCGCCGGGCAACAAGCCGGCGCCGACCGTGTGTTTTTTCGACGGTCTCGACAGCACCAAGGAATTGTCCATCCTGTTCGGCGGGGTTGAGCTTGCGCTGCGCGGCATCAACACGCTGGCCATCGACGGGCCGGGGCAGGGCGAGGCGCTGCGGCTGCAGAACATTCCGAGCCGTCCCGACTACGAAGTGCCGGGCACCGCAGCCTACGAATATCTGGCGGCGCGTCCGGATGTCGATGCCAAACGCGTCGCGATCATGGCCTACAGCATGGGCGGTTATTACGCACCGCGCGTGGCGGCTTTCGAGAAACGTTTTGCCGCCTGCATTGCCTGGGGCGGCCATTACGACTATCACGCGACCTGGATCACGCGACGCAAAATCCAGGAGTCCGGCGGCACGCAGCTGTCGGCGCCGCATTACCAGCTGCCCTGGGTGATGGGCATGCCGGACATGGATTCGGCGATGAAAAAATGTGAGCTGTACAAACTCGAAGGTGTGGCGAACAAAATCACCTGTCCCTTCCTGGTCACTCACGGCGAGGAAGATTCCATTTCGCCGGTGGCCAATGCCAAGCTGCTGTACGACGCGGTCAGTTCGAAGAAAAAAACCCTCAAGGTGTTCACCGCGGAAGAGGGCGGCGCCGAACACTGCCAGGGGGATAACCGTTTCCTGGGCGCGACCTATGTCGCGGACTGGATCGCCGCGAATCTTTGATCCCGGCTGCTGCCGGACCACTGGAGGGGCATGGTCATGAACCGTATCAGCTGTGCAGTCGTGGTGTTGTGGGGCGCGGTGTCGGGTTTTGTTTTGCCTGTTGCCGCGCAGCCGTTTCCGGCAAAACCGGTGCGCATTGTCGTGCCCTATCCGCCGGGCGGCCCGCTCGATGAAGTCGCGCGCGCATTGGCGCTGAAACTGACGCCGGTGTGGGGACAGCAGGTGCTGATCGACAACCGCAGCGGTGCGGGCGGCAGCATCGGCGCCGACATGGTGGCCAAGTCGCCGCCGGACGGCTACACCATGGTGCTGGCCAATTCCGGTCCGATCACCATCAACGTGTCCTTGCGCCGCGATCTGCCGTACGACCCGCAAAAAGACCTCGCGCCGGTCACGCAGATCATCAGCGGGCCGATGGTGCTGGTGGTGCATCCCTCGCTGCCGGTGAAGTCGGTGAAGGACCTGATCGCGCTGGCGCGCGCCCACCCCGGCAAGCTCAATTACGCCTCGGCCGGGGTCGGCAACCTGCAGCACCTCGGCATGGAGCATCTGCAGGCGCTGGCGAAGATCAAGATGAACCATGTGCCGTACAAGGGTGCGGCGCCGGCCTTCATCGACACGCTGAGCGGCCGGATCGACCTGCAGTTCGCCAACATCGTCGGCGTGCTGCCGCATGTTGAGAACAAACGCGTGCGCGCCATCGCCATTTCCGCGGCGCGTGGCTCCACGGTGCTGCCGGATGTGCCGGGCGTGGCCGCGACATTGCCGCAGTTTGATCTCGACGGCTGGATGGGGCTGTTCGTCCGTGCCGGGACGCCGGCGGACATCATCGCCAAACTGCATCGCGACCTGGCGGCCGCGGTGCAGAGTCCGGATTACCGGGAGCGGTTCGCCAAACGCGGCGCCGATGTCGTGGTGGGTGGCCCTGAAGGCTTGGCCAAAATCGTGCGTGATGAAATTCCGATTTACGCCGGCATCATCAAGTCGGCACAGATTACCCCGGAATGAAACCGTTTTTCCCGTAACAGAGCAACGGAGTATCCGAGATGTCTTTTTTTGAGCCGCCGCGGCTGATCGAAGCCGATGTATTCGCCGCCGTCCCCGACCGCCTGCGCAAGGGCGGTGCTGCTTCGAGCTGGATCGATGCCAACCATCCGGGATCGAAACTCGATTGTTTCCTCGAAGGACCGGCCTTCGACCGCGAAGGCAATCTGTACATGGTCGACATTCCCTACGGCCGCATTTTGCGGATGTCACCCAAGGGCGAATTCGATGTCGCCGCCGAATACGACGGCTGGCCCAACGGCATCGCCATCCATCGCGACGGCTCGATTTACATCACCGATTATCGCCGCGGCATCCTGCGCTGTGATCCCAAAACGGGACGGGTCGAGGATTTCCTGACGCACAACCAGTCCGAAGGTTTCAAGGGCGTCAACGATCTGACTTTTGCGCGCAACGGTGATCTCTATTTCACTGACCAGGGCCAAACCGGCATCCATGATCCGACCGGCCGTGTGTATCGCCACGCTGCTGACGGGCGGCTCGACTGCCTGATCAGCAACGGCCCCAGCCCCAACGGCATCGTGCTCGATCCGCAGGACAAGGTGATGTACGTGGCGATGACACGCGCCAACTGCATGTGGCATTGCCCGCTGAAGGGCGGCGGCATTTCCAAGGCGGGTGTGTTCGCAGTGCTGCCGGGCATCCACGGTCCCGACGGACTGGCGATGGATGAAGCCGGCAATCTGTCGGCGGCGCATGCGCGGCCCGGCATTGTCTGGCTGTTCAGCCCGCTCGGTGAACCGCTGGCCCGGGTGCAAAGCCGCAAGCCTGGCAATCGCATGACCAACATGGCCTACGGCGGTGCTGATCGCAAAACGCTGTATGTCGTCGATTCCTATCGCGGCGAGATATTGACTGCGCCCATGCCGGTGCCCGGCAAAGTGCTGTATTCGCATCTCTGAGGAATAAAAATAATGAACAAAATCAATAACTTAATGTTATTTCTCGGCTTGGTCGCTGCAACCGTGCCGGCCCAGGCGCAAACCAGCTATCCGACGCGCACGGTACGCCTGATCGTGCCGTCGTCGCCCGGTGGCGGCACCGACATCTCGGCGCGCATTCTTGCGCCGCAACTGACCCAGTTCCTCGGCCAGCAGGTCATCGTTGAAAACCGGCCGGGCGCGGGCACGATGATCGGCGGCGAAGCGGTGGCGCGCGCGGCGCCTGATGGTTACACCCTGCTGATGGGCATCAGCACGCTGGCGATCAATCCGGCGATGTACAAAAAAGTGCCATACGACGCATTGAAGGATCTGGCACCCATTTCGCAGGCGGTGTCATTGTCCAACGTGCTGGTGATTCACCCCTCGCTGCCGCCGCGCAACGTCAAGGAGTTTGTCGCCTTCGTCAAAACGCGACCCGGCCAGATCAATTTTGCCTCCGCCGGCGTCGGCACCAGTCCGCACCTGTCGATGGAACTGCTGCTGGTGCTGGCCAGGCTGAACATGGTGCATGTGCCGTACAAGGGTTCGGGCCCCGGCGTCACTGATCTGCTGGCCGGCCATGTGCCGGTGATGATGCCCAACATGCTGTCGGCGCAACCTCACATCAAGTCGGGGCGGATGCGAGCGCTGGGCGTGACCGGCAGCAAACGCGCGCCGGGCGCCGATGACATCCCGACCATCGCCGAGGCCGGCGTCGCGGGTTACGAAGCGGTGCAGTGGTACGGCCTGCTGGCGCCCGCCGCGACGCCGCGCGACATCATCACCAAGCTGCACACTGGCGTGGTGCGCGCGCTGCAGAACCCGGAGGTGCGGCAGCGCCTGTTGAACGACGGTGCGGAGCCGGTGGGCAGCAGCCCCGCGGAGTTTGCCGAGTATCTGCGCAGCGAAACTGAAAAATGGGCCAGGGTGATCAAGGCTGCGGGCATCAAGCCCGAGTGAATTGCAAAATAAGCGCGGAATAAACAATCGAATGTCGATGAAAAAGAAACCTGCGGTCATTTCGCCGCTGATGAAGACGCTGGCGGAGTACATCGCTGGCGCATCGCGCCGCGCGCTGCCCGCTGCCGTCACCGAACGCGCCAAACACCATCTGCTCGACACCTTGTCCGCGATGCTGTCGGGGTCAAAACTGCTGCCGGGCCGGCGCGCGATTGAATTCATCAAGACCCAGGGCGGCGTGCCCGAGGCCACGGTGATCGGCAGCAACATCGTCACCACCGCCATCAACGCCGCGCTGGCCAACGGCATGCATGCCCATGCCGACGAAACCGACGACACCTATTACCTCGCGCTGGTGCATCCGGGTTGCGCCGTGGTGCCCGCGGCGCTGGCGCTGGCCGAGCGCGAACGGGCGGGTGGTACCGCGCTGCTGCGCGCAATGGTGCTGGGTTATGACGTCTGTGCGCGGATGTCGATCGCGCTGGGCATTGAGCGTTTTCGCGAGCGCGGCCATTCCACGCACAGCTTCGGCCACATGTTCGGCGCTGCTGCCGCCGGCGCTGCGATCATGAAACTCAACGTCGACCAGACGCGTTACCTGCTGTCGTACACCGCGCAGCAGGCCTCGGGGCTGTCGTGCTGGGCGCGCGACATCGAACACATCGAAAAGGCTTTCGATTTCGGCGGCATGCCGGCGCGGAACGGGGTCACCGCTGCGCTGATGACCTCGATGCGATTTACCGGTGTTGAGGATGTCTTTGATGGCGACTGCAGTTTTTTCCATGCCCACGGCCTGACGGCGGATCCGAAAAAGCTCGTCCATGGTCTTGGTAAAACCTACGAGATCATGAACACCTCGATCAAGCGCTGGGCCATCGGTTACCCGATCCAGGCGCCGATCGATGCGGTGCTGAACATCATGCAAAAACACCACATCACCGCCCATGATGTCGAACGCGTGGTGATCACCATCGACGATCAGGGCGCGCGTACCGTCAACCAGCGCACCATGGCCAGCATCAACATCCAGCACCTGACGGCGGTGATGCTGCTCGACGGCGATATCAGCTTCGCTTCGGCGCACGACGACCGCCGGGTGCGCGATCCAAAGGTGCTGGCGCTGAAAAGCCGCATCACGCTGCAGGGCAGTGCGGCGCTGGGCCGGGCCAAGACCACGCAGGCCATCGTCGAAATCATCACCCGCGACGGCCGCCGCCTGCGCCATCACACCAAAGCGGTGCGCGGCACCGCGGCGAATCCGATGCCGCGCGCAGAGGTCGAGGCGAAAAGCCGCGACCTGCTGCTGCCGGTCATCGGGCCGCGGCGCACGGTGCGCCTGATCGATGCCGTGTGGAACATCGAGCGCCTGCGCGATGCGCGTGTTTTGCGTCCCTTGCTCACAGTAAAATAGCCGCGGTTTTTCGCATTTTTATCAATCACCGGAACCCAACAGCATGCGCTACGACCTGCACAGCCACGTCATCCCGCCGACCATCATCGCGGCGATGGAAAAGGATCCCAAACGCTTCCAGACCAGCATCACCGAAAAAGACGGCAAGAAGTATTTCGATGTCCACGGCCGTCCGGCGATTCTGAGCGCGGAATTCTACGATGCCGATTGCAAGGTCGAGTGGATGGACCGGAACAAGCTCGACGTGTCGGTGATCTCGGTCGGCCCGCCGATCTATTTCTACTGGCTGTCACCGGACGCCGGACTGCATGCCGCGAAGCTGGCCAACGACGGCATTGCGCAGATGGTGGCGAAACATCCGTCGCGGCTGCGCGGCATGGCGCATCTGCCGATGCAGGATCCGGATGCCGCGATTGCCGAGCTGGAGCGGGTGGTCAGGGAGCACGGTTTCAAGGCGGTGGAGCTGGCGACTTCCATTGAAGGCACGCCACTCGCCGACAAGAAATTCCGCAAGGTGCTGAAAACCATCGAGCAACTGGGCTGTTTCATTTTTGCCCATCCCTACCAGTGTCTGGCCCGCGGCGGCATGGAGGAGTATTACCTGTCGAATTTCGTCGGTTTTCCGCTGGACACCACGCTGATGGTCGCGCACCTGATGTTCAGCGGTGCACTGGATGAAATGCCCGATCTCAAAATCATGCTGGCGCACGGCGGCGGTTTTATTCCGTACCAGATCGGCCGCTTCCGCCACGGCCACCAGGTGCGCAAGGAACCCAAGGTCAACAACGCGACGCCGCCGCGCGAACTGTTCAAGCGTTTTTATTTCGACTGCTTGACCCACGATCCGCAGGCGGCGAAGTATCTGATCGACCAGGTCGGCGCCGACCGCGTGGTCATCGGCACCGACCATCCCTTCGACATGGCGCCGCTGGATGTGCCGGCGGCAGTGGAGGGTATTCCGGGTTTGACCGAGGAGCAGAGGGCCTGGGTGTGCGAACGCACGGCGAAGGCGCTGCTCGGCGAGCGCTGAACCGCGGTTTTGCAGTATCCTGAGTGCCTGACAACCGGTTGCGAAGCGACAATAAGGGAGACGGCAATGGCAATCAATCTGGACAAGAAAAAGGCCGGCATGGCCGCCGCCGGCATCGCGGTTCTGGGTGTGGCCGGCTGGCTGGCCTGGGACATGTTCATGGGGCCGCCTCCGCCGCCGCCGATCGTGATCAAGGCCAAACCGCCGGCGGCCAAACCGGCTGCTCAGGCCGAAGCTCCGAAACCGGTCGAGGCACCGGCAGCCGGCAGCCCGCCCGAAGCAGCCAAGGCGGGCGACGCTGCGCCCGCAGTGAAACCTGCGGCTGAGATCGCGGCGGCCAAACCTGCAGCGGAAACGACCGCAGCGGCCAAACCCGCGGCTGCCGCCAAACCAGCCGATGCAGCGCCGGCAGCGAAGCCTGCTGCGGTAGCGTCTGCCCCCGCGCCTGTTGCAGCAGCGCCTGTTCCAGTTCCGCCCGCTCCGGCTGCACCAGCGCCGGTTGTTGTCGCGGCTGTTGCGGCGCCGGCTGAAGCCGGCCCGCGTGCACTGACCGCCCGCGCAAAACTCGATGCGCGGGAATGCCTGAAGCAGGAAACCAACCAGGCCATCCATCGCTGCGCCGAGGGTTTTCGCTGAGAGCAGTCCATTGATGGCGTAAAAAAAGCGCGGCAGAGCCGCGCTTTCTTATTGCCCGCTTTTGTTGCCGGAATTGCTCAGCCGCCTGAAGCCGCCTTGATGCCGGCTGATTTCACCAGCTTGCCGAATTTTTCGATTTCGGCTTTGAGGTAGGCATGGAACTGTTCCGGCGTGCCGCCGATGATCTGCGCGCCGACATCGGCATGGCGCTTCTGGATCTCGGGGTTGGCGAGAATCCCGGTGAATTCCTTGTGCAGCCGGCCGATGATCGGTGCCGGCGTGTTTGCCGGAGCCGCTACAGCGGACCACGAGGAGTTTTCGTAACCGGCCACACCGGCTTCGGCGATGGTCGGCAGTTCCGACAGCACGGCGAGCCGTTTCGCACCGGTGGTGGCGAGCGCGCGTACGCGATTGGCCTGCACGAAGGGAACGGTCGAGATTGCGTTGTTGAACAGGACCTGGATCTGGCCGGCGATGACGTCGGTCAGGGACGGTGCCGAACTCTTGTACGGCACGTGGATCATTTTGGTCCTGGTCATCAGCGTGAACAGTTCGCCACTGATGTGGCCGAAGCCGCCGACACCCGACGAACCGTAGTTGAGCTCGCCGGGACGCGCCCTGGCAAGCGCCACCAGTTCCTTGACCGATTTTGCCGGCACTGACGGGTGCACGACCAGCACGCCGGGCGAGGTCGAAACCTGGATGATCGGCGCAAAGTCTTTCACCACATCAAAGGGCAGTTTGTAGAGATGCGGATTCACCGCCCAGGTGCCGACCGTGGCGATGACAATGGTGTAGCCGTCGGGCGGTGCCTTGGCGGTCAGCTCCATGCCGATGTTGCCGCCGGCGCCGCCGCGATTGTCGATCAGCACCTGCTGGCCGAGGCGCTGGGCGAGTTTGTCGCCGAGCATGCGGCCCTGGATATCAGTGGGGCCGCCGGGGACGAAGGGCACGATGAAGCGCACCGGCTTGCTCGGATAGGTCTGTGCGTTGACCGGTGCTGCGGCAGTCAATGCGGACAGCGACATGGCAAGGGCAAAACAATGGTTCAGCTTCATCACATCCTCCTCCTGAATGGTGAATGAAATGCGTACGCAGAACCGCGGTCAGATGCGCAAAGCCTGTTTGAGTCGCAGTACCGCGGAATCGGGGCTGGTCAGCACACGGCGCCCGGTCTGCGCCGGAATCAGGCGTGCTGCACTGGCCATCGAAAACTGGCCGAGCACCAGGGCGTCGCAGGGTATCAGCTCCGCGGCGGCGTCGGCGATCAGCCGGTCATGGGTGCCGGCATCGCCGCGCTGCAGGGCGGCGAGCGCGTCGGGCAGGGTGCGGGTGGTGACGGTGATGGCCTGTTTTCTGGCGCGAGCCATGTCTTCGAGCTCGGTTTTCAGCGCCGGGATGCTCGGCGTGAAGGTTGCGATCAGGCCGATGCGGCTGCCGGCGGCGAGCGCTTCATCAAGCATGGCCTCATTGGGCTTGAGCACGGGGATGGTCATGGCGGCGGCTGTCGCTTCAATGGCGGGACCGAAGGCCGAGCAGGTGAACAGGATGGCGTCGGCACCGCTGCCCTGGACATAACGGGACAGCGCCAGAAAGCGGCCGATCATGGCGTCGGTCAGGCGGCCTTCGGCAGCGAGGTCTGCGGACAGCGAATCGTCGAGCAGATTGGTGGTGCGCGCTTCGGGCCACAGGCGGCCGAATGCGGCGACGATAGGATCAATCGCGAGCGGAGTGGCATGGATCAGGGCGATACGCGGATGTTTCATGACAGCCGTTTATTTTTGATGGCAAGGACGGGCGCCCATTCTACCCGGTTTGCTCCGTCGGGCTGTCGCCGGGGTTTGACAAACAGGGCCATGCGTGGACAATCCGCGTATTGCGCAGCGCCCGGTTCCGCAGTCCCTGGCGGTTCTGAAAATCCGATACAGCCTGCTGCACCGCCGTAACCATAAATCACCATAATCGAGGAGAAATTGATGAGAAAGCTTGTTGCCGCCCTGGCCTGTTGCACCGCGGTCGCGGGGGTGTTGTCAGCTGCTGTGCCGGTCCACGCGCAGACCTATCCGAACAAACCGGTGCGCCTGATATTGCCCTTTCCCCCGGGCGGCGGCACCGACATTCTCGGGCGCATCCTCGCGCAGAAACTGGGCGAAAGCCTCGGCCAGCAGGTCATCGCCGAGAACCGTCCCGGCGCCGGCGGCAATGTCGGTGCCGAGTACACGGTGCGCCAGCCGGCCGACGGTTACACCATCGTGCTGTGTTCGCCGTCGATTTCGATCAGCCCCAGCCTCTACAAAAAACTCAATTACGATCCGCTGAAGGATCTCGCGCCGATTTCGCTGGTGGCGTCGATTCCCAATCTGCTGGTGGTGCATCCCTCGGTGCCGGCGAAGACGCTGCAGGAATTCGTCGCGCTCGCGCGCAAGAATCCGGGCAAGCTCAATTTCGGTTCCGGCGGAGCCGGCACCACCAACGATCTCGGTGCGCGTTATTTCATCGCCGAGAACAAGCTGAACATCGCGATGATCCCGCACAAGGGCGCCAATCAGGCGCAGACCGCGCTGCTGTCCGGCGAAGTCGACGTGCTGGTGATCGGTACCGCCGCCGCCGCGCCCTTCGTCAAGGCCGGCAAGCTGCGCGCGCTCGCCGCGCTCGGCGACAAGCGCGATGCCGAAGCGCCCGGTGTGCCCACCGTCGCCGAAGCCGGCATGCCGTGGTTCAAGGTCGATACCTGGTACGGCGTGCTGGCGCCTGCGGCCACCCCGCGTGACATCATCAACCGGCTCAATGCCGAACTGGTCAAGGTGCTGAACGACCCTGACATGCGCAAACGGCTGGCGGCGCGCGGCACCGATCCCATCACCAGCACTCCGGAAGAATTCGCGCGTTTCATCAGGAGCGAAGCGGAGCGCTGGGGCAAGGTGGTGCGTGCGTCGGGCGCCACCGCCGATTGAGCGATCAACAACAGGCCGCGAACAGCGGCCGACGATTCAACCAGGGGGAGATTGATATGACCGGTTCCAGAACAGCGGCATGGCTACTGGGTGCGGCGGCCGCGCTGATTGGCGCCGCAGCCGCTGCGCAGAATTACCCGACACGTCCGGTGCGCATGATCGTGCCGTTCGCGGCGGGCGGCCCGACCGATGTCATCGCGCGCGTGGTGGCGCAGAAAATGACCGAGGGCATGGGCCAGCAGGTCGTGGTCGACAACCGTGCCGGCGCCGGCGGCAACATCGGCATGGGGCTGGCTGCCGCAGCACCCCCCGACGGCTACACGCTGATCGTCGTCAGTTCCAGCTTCGTGGTGAACCCGGGTCTGTACGCGAGCATTCCCTATGACCCGTACAAGAGTTTCATCCCGGTGTCGAACATGGCGGCCTCGCCCAATGTATTCACGGTGCATCCGACCATCGCCGCGAAAACGATGAAGGACCTGCTGACGCTGGTCGCGGCCGATCCGAAAAAGTTCTCGGTGGCAACACCCGGCATCGGCACCACGCCGGATCTCTCGGCGCAGTTGCTGAAACTGACCACCAAGCTCGATTTCATCACCGTGCCCTTCGGCGGCGCCGGCCCCGCGGTGGGCGCGGTGGTCGCCAACCAGGTGCAGATCGGCTGCACCGCATTGCCGCCGACCACGCCGCACATCAACGGCGGGCGGCTGCGCGCGATCGCGGTGACCAGTCCCAAACGCTCCGGCGCGATACCCGATGTGCCGACCATGGCGGAAACCGGCTTCAAGGGCCAGGAGGCCGATACGCTGCAGGGCCTGCTGGTGCCGGCCGGGACCTCGAAGGACATCGTCGCCAAATTGCACGGGCAGGTGGTGAAAATGATGGCGCAGCCGGACGTGAAATCGCGCGTCGAGGGTCTGGGTTTTGACATCATCGCCAGCTCGCCCGCCGAGTTTGCCGCGCAGGTCAAGGTCGAAGTGGAGAAGTGGACCAAGGTCGTAAAAGCCGCCGGGATCAAGGTCAATTGACGGCGTTTTTAGTGGTGCGCGCGCAGCGGAGTCATCATGCGTATCACTGACATCCGCGAAGTATCGATCGCGCTGAAGTCGGATCTGCGCAACGCGGTGTTCGATTTCAGCGAGATGACCACTTCGGTGGTCGCCGTGGTCACCGATGTCGTGCGCGAGGGCAAACCCGTTACCGGGTTCGCTTTCAATTCCACCGGGCGTTATGCCTGCGGCGCGCAGATGCGCGCGCGTTTCATTCCGCGCATCCTCAAGGCCAAGCCGGAGTCACTGCTCAATGCGGCGGGCGACAATATCGATCCGGAAAAAATCCTTGCGGCGATGATGCAGCGGGAAAAACCCGGGGGCCACACCGAGCGTTCAGTCGCGATCGGCACCATTGAGGTGGCGTGCTGGGACGCGGCGGCAAAAATCGCCGGCCTGCCCTTGCATGCGCTGATTGCAAAAATATACAATAAAAACAATAAGATAGACAAGGTTCCCTGTTACGTCGGCGGCGGCTGGTACGAACCCGGCAAAGGCATCCCCGAGTTGCTCGATGAAATCCGCGGCAAACTCGCGCAGGGTTATCGCACCATGAAAATCAAGGTCGGCGGCCTGTCGATTGCGGAGGATGTTGCGCGTGTCGAGGCTGCATTGAAGATCGTCGGATCCAGCAAAAATCTGGCGGTCGATGCCAATGCCGGTTTCGACCGCGGCCGTGCGCTGGCCTATGCCAAGGCGCTGGCGCCCCATGACCTGCGCTGGTTCGAAGAACCCACCGATCCGCTGGACTATGCGCTGCTCGCCGAAGTCGCGGCGATTTATGCGGCACCGATCGGCACCGGCGAAAACCTGTTTTCGACGCAGGACGTGCGCAACCTGGTGCGTTTCGGCGGCCTGCGCGCCGACCGCGACATCATCCAGACCGACGTGCCGCAGTCGTACGGCATCGCGCAGTTCGCAAAAACCCTGGCGATGCTGAAAGAACACGGCTGGTCGCCGCAATCGGTGTTCCCGCACGGCGGCAACCAGATGACGCTGCACATCGTCGGCGGCTTCGGCCTCGGCGGCTGCGAGGCTTATCCGGGCGTGTTCGGCATGTTTGCCGGTTTTGCCGATGACGCCCGTGTCGAGGACGGTTATCTGAAGCTGCCGGATCGTCCCGGCATCGGCTTTGAGGCGCAGAACGCGCTCTATGCCACAATGCGCGAACTCGCTCCGGACTGACCCCAAAATATTAATACCAATAGCAACAGCGACGTAGCAACGGGAGGAGTCATGCATACAGTGGCGAAAGGATTGTTGCGGATTGCCGGTGTAATCGCCTTGCTGGCGGCACCCGGATTGGGTGCCGCCTGGCCCGAAAAACCGGTGCGTGTGGTGGTGCCCTTCGCCGCCGGCGGACCGGCCGACCTGGTGGCGCGGCTGCTGGCGCAGAAACTGTCGGAACAGTGGAGGCAGCCGGTGGTGGTCGACAATCGCGGCGGCGCCGGCGGCAACATCGGCACCGCGCTGGTCGGCCAGGCGCTGCCCGACGGCTACACGCTGCTGCTGACGACTTCGGTGTTCGTGAGCAACCCCAGTCTTTATCGCAACGCCGGTTACGATGCCTTCAAGGAATTCGCGCCGATCATCCTGACCAGCGTGTCGGCGACGGTGGTGTCGCGGCACCCGTCGTACACCGCGGTTAATTCCATGCAGGACATCGTGCAGCAGGCCAGGTCAGCGCCGTTGCCCTACGCATCGCCGGGCATCGGCACCGCCGGCCACCTTGCGGCGGAACTGTTCCGCACCATCACCCAGGCCAATCTGCAGCAGGTGCCGTACAAGGGCGCGGGCCCGGCCATGACCGCCTTGCTCGGCGGCGAGGTCCGGCTCGGTTTCACGGCGGTGCCGCCGGTGGTGGCCCTGTCCCGCTCCGGCAAGCTGGTGCCGATCGCGGTGACGAGCATGAAGCGGCTGGATGTGCTGCCCCATGTGCCGGCAGTGGCCGAAACCTACCCGGGCTTTGAGGTCGATAACATGTATGGCCTGCTGGCCCCCAAGGCCACACCGCTTGCCCTGGTGCGAAAAATCAACGCCGATACGCTTGCCGCCCTGAAGTCACCAGATGTGCGCCAGCGTTTCGCGCAGGAAGCCTTTGAAATCCGCGGCAATACACCCGAGGAGTTCGCGCAGTACCTGCGCGCCGAATTTACCAAATGGGCCAAAGTGGTCAGGGACTCCGGCGCCCGGGTGGATTGAGATCGCGGTGCCGTTGCGCGCATTGTGAGAAAATGCGATCCAGTCGCAATCCACCAAGCCGCCTGTGAAAACCCTGCAACACCTGTTTGACAGCAACCGGATCTGGTCCGAACGCATCCGCCGCCAGGACCCGGATTTTTTCAGCAAGCTTGCCCGTCAGCAGTCACCCGAATATCTGTGGATCGGTTGTTCCGACAGCCGGGTGCCGGCCAATGAAATCGTCGACCTGCTGCCCGGCGAGCTGTTCGTGCATCGCAATGTCGCTAACGTCGTCACCCATACCGACCTCAACTGCCTGTCGGTGATCCAGTTCGCGGTCGACGTGTTGAAGGTGAAACATGTCATCGTTGTCGGCCACTATGGCTGCAGCGGCGTCGGTGCCGCATTGCGCGGTGACCGCATCGGCCTCAGCGACAACTGGCTGCGTCATGTGCAGGACGTGCGGCAGAAACACGAATCGCGCCTGTTGATGCTCGACAATGCGGTGAGTCGCGCCGACCGCCTGTGTGAACTGAACGTCATCGAACAGGCGGCCAACGTCTGCCAGACCACCATCGTGCGCGATGCCTGGGAACGCGGCCAGCCGCTGCAGGTGCACGGCTGGGTCTACGGCCTGCAGGACGGCCTGGTGCGGGACACCAATTTCAGCGTCAACGGATCCGATGAGGCGTCAACAGCCTATGAGTCGGCGCTGTCCGGTTTGTCTTGATTGTATTCCGCAGCCCCGCTCATGAAGGGCGGATCCTGATTTCCTTGCTGATGGCTTTGGTCGTGCCGCCCCAGGTCGGCGCGTAAGCGGCCTTGCGGCCCACGCCGCCGGCGACGACGATCATCAGATCATCGGCTTTTTCCGCGACACGGATGATGCCGGCTGAGGGATCGCCTGCCGCCGCCATGCGGCGCACGCGCATTGACGGCGCCAGTTTTTCCACCGGCAGTGTCGCGCGCTCCCAGATCGCCGCCTTGGCCTGCTGCTTGCTGTAGCCTTCGCTGTGAAATTGCGCCGCCCATTCCGGCGGCAGGATGCACAGCGGTTCACCGCCGCCGAGCAGCCCGGATCCGCCGGCGACCCCGGCGATCAGCATCGATTGGGCGAAGGTCTGCGCCATGTCACCGGCATTGGGGCTGCCGGAATCATTGACTTCGACGGTGCCTGCGATGCCGACCACGGTGACCACGCTGGCATCCTGCGCGAATCCGCGCTCGACATGCAGCGGCGGCCACGGACTCTGCGCAACATTCTCGGCAAAACAGCAGGCGTATTTCGCCGGCTGTCCCAGCGTTGCCATGTCGACTTCACCGGGTTTCGCGCCGCCGATGTTTTGCAGGATCAGCGTCATCGCGCGGCCGATGGTGGCGTTGGCGCGATGGCCGGACCCCAGCACGTTGCCACCGGCGTTGATGCCGATGCGTTCGGCGATCGGGCCGTTGACGATATAGATCGGTGCTGCGGATCCCGTGGTGGTGGCGATGCCCACCAGGTTGAAGTTCATGTCGGACAGTGCTTCAACCGCCGCGATCAATACCGGCAGGTATTCCGCCTTGCAGCCCGCCATCACCGCGCAGATGGCGATATCGCCGGCGGTGGCGCTGGTGAAACCCGGCGGCAGCAGCGCAATTTCTTCTTCTGGGTAGTAGCCGTTGTGCGCGAGCATCGCGGCAACACGTTCGGCATCCGGCGGCACAACCGGCAGGCCGTCAGTCAGATAACTCGCGCTGAGTTCCTGCTGGGTGGTTTCCCAGGCGGCGTCATGTGGGCCGCGCCAGATTTTCATGGGGAGGTTGCGTTCAGTTTCTTATTTGGCGAGGAATTTGTTCATCTCGGTGTGGTCGGCGAGGAAGCCCATCTTTTGTTCCATCGCGTTCCACACCTCGGAGGTCGGTTTGGCAAACAGGGTCGAGGTGTGCATGGCCTCGGCGATTTCCAGTGCAGTGCGCACATCCTTGGCCATCAGGCCGGCGGAGAATCCGGCGTTGTAGCTGCCGGAGAGCATGTACTGCCGGCATTTGTTTTTGGTGGTGTTGTTCATGCCGCTCGAGGTGTTGATGATGTCGACCACCACATTGGGATCGATGCCGAAGGCCTGGCCGGCGTGCATGGCTTCGCAGGCGGCGATCAATCCCGCGGCGGATACATAGTTGTTCAGCGCCTTGATCGCGTGGCCGGCGCCCAGCGGGCCGGCGTGATAAATCTGACTGCCCATTTTTTCGAGCATGGGTTTGACGCGTTCAAAAATGGCGCGGTCGCCACCGACCATGATCGACAGCGTTGCCGCGACGGCACCTTTTACGCCGTTGGATACCGGCGCATCGATGAACTGCAACTCGCGCTGTTCCAGCAGTGCTCCCATTTCGCGCGTGCCCATCGGTGACGACGAACTCATGTCGATGACCAGCGCATTTTTTTGTGCGCGCTCGAGCAAACAATCCTTGAAGCTGTCGTGAGTGCCGCACAAGGCCGTACGCACGGCTTTGCCGTCGGGCAGCATGGTGATCAGGATGTTGGCGGCAGCGCCGAGTTCCACGGGATTTTTCGCAACAGCCACGCCATGCGTGGCGGCCAGTGCCGCGCTGCGCCTGGCATCGAGGTCGTACACCACCAGCTTGTAACCGGCGCGCGCGAGATTGCCGGCCATCGGTGTGCCCATCGCGCCGATGCCTGCGAAACCAATGACGTCATTTGGGGAGTTCATAAAATTATCAATTAAATCAAATATTTATAATCACATCGGCAATTCGGTGCCGACCTTGCGGCTGCGCGCGTGTTCGACCAGTTTTGCCGCGGTATAAATGTCCTGGATACCCATGCCGTGGGATTCGTACAGCGTGATGTCGTCCTTGCCGGTGCGGCCCGTTACGCGGCCGGCGATGACTTCGCCGATTTCAGGCAGCGTGTCCCAGCTCAGCTTGCCGGTTTCAACCGCGGCGATCAAATCACCGCATTCATTGCGCGCAGTGCCGCGTGAATCGACAGTGATCAGTTTGCAGCGCGCGATGGTTTTGGCGTCGATCTCGGAACGTGAAAGTGCATTGGATCCCGCCGCATTGATGTGCTGCCCCGGCTGCAGCCAGTCGCCGTCGATCACCGGTGTCGTCGACTTGGTCATGATGTTGACGACATGCGCGCCCTTGATGGCTTCGGCGCCGGAGGCTGCGGGCATGACCGGAATGCCGAGCTGGTCGCCCATTTTTTTGCACCAGGCTTCGAGTTTGTCGCGGGTGCGCGCATACACGCGGGCTTCGCGGATGTTGAGTGCACGCACCACGGCTTCGAGCTGGCCCATGCCCTGGTAACCCGCGCCGATCTGTGCCAGCACCGAGGCTCCGGGGTTGGCGAGATATTTTGACGCGACCCCACTCGCCGCGCCGGTGCGGGTCATGCCGAGCAGCACGGCTTCGACGATGGCTTCAAGCTTGCCGGTCTGCATATTGACCAGATGCACATAGGTGGCGCCGCGTTTGCCGGGCGGCGAAAAATAATATTTGAAACCGATGTACCCCAGTTCCGGCGCGCAGGCCTGCAGCACATGCTGGATGCCGGCAGCGGTCTGGATGCGCGCACGCGGCATGTCGAAGGCGCGCCCCAGCGCGCGATCCCGTAGCGCCCGTTCGACCTGTTCCAGTGCCAGCGGCATGGTGATCAGTTCTTTGACATGGTCTTCATTCAGGAAAAGAGCCATTTTTAAAACCTTTTAGCCACAGAGGACACAGAGTTCACAGAGAAAAACGTTTGATGCCGTCGATTAAACGGGTATTTCCAAAGTTGATTAACAATGCCCGTTTCAGACCGGTTGCGCGTAAATATGACAGGGTTTGTGCTGACGTCACTTCAGGCAGGTTTTTTGACGATTTGAGTTCTATCACGACACAGTCATCCGCGATCAGGTCTATACGCTGACCTGTAATCAGCTTTCCCTTGTATTCAATATCAACGGCAACTTGTCTTTTGTGTGCAATGCCACGCAATTCAAATTCATGGCACAACGCTTCCTCATAAACTGATTCCAGCAGCCCCGGGCCAAGAATACGATGCACTTCGATGGCGGCGCCTATGATGCGCTCGGTAGCATCATCCATGGATGGGGTTCCTCTGTGAACTCTGTGTCCTCTGTGGCTAAGCTTTTCTGTTTTTCTTCGCTTCGGCGGTGATCGCCGACAGCGTGGTGCGCGGCGAGATCGCATCCGGATCGATGCGCAGTTCGAGCAGGGATGCGGTTTTCGCCGACCAGGCGCGTTCGAAGGCGGCCTCGAAATCCTCGGTCTTTTCGACGATCTCGCCGTGTAATCCGTAAGCGCGGGCCAGTGCGGCGAAGTCCGGGTTTTTCAGCTGTGTGCCGCTGACACGATCCGGGAAATCGCGTTCCTGGTGCATACGAATGGTGCCGAACATGCCGTTGTTGACGACGATGAAAATCACCCTGGCGTCATATTGCGCGGCGGTCGCCAGTTCCTGGCCGTTCATCAGGAAGCAGCCGTCGCCGGAGAACGAGATCACCGGGCGTTTCGGATGGGTGATTTTTGCGGCAACACCCGAAGGCACGCCATAACCCATCGCGCCGCTGGTCGGGGCCAACTGGGTGCGGAAACCGGGATAGGGATAGAAGCGGTGCACCCAGACCGCGAAATTGCCGGCGCCGTTGGTGACGATGGTTTCGGGCGGCAGGCGTTTGCGCAGGTAAACCATCACTTCACTCATGTTGAGTTTGCCCGGCGTCTTGACCGGCTGCTGCCAGGCTTCGAGCTCGGCGCGGGCTTCTTTGGTCCAGGCATCCCAGGCCGGTTTCACCGGGGCCAGTTTTTTCGCCGCCGCGGCAAATTCCGGCATGCCGCTGTTGATCAGCAGTTCGCCCTGGTAGACGCGGCCGAGTTCTTCGGCGCCGGCATGCACATGCACCAGTTTCTGTGCGGGGCGGGGAATGTCGAACAGCGTGTAGTTGGCGGTGGTCCATTCACCGAGCCGTGCGCCGACCACCAGCATCAGGTCGCAGGTCTTGATGCGTTCCGCAAGTTTCGGATTGAGGCCGACGGCGACATCGCCGATGTAATGCGGGTCACGGTTGTCGACCAGATCCTGGCAACGGAAGGAGGCGCACACCGGCAGGTTGAAGGCGCGGGCAAAGGCGAGGATGTCTTCGCTCGCCTGTTTGTTCCAGCCGCCACCGCCGACCATCATCAGCGGTTTTTTGGCCTTGCCCAGCAAATCGCGCAGCTTGTGCATGTCGAATTCACCAGGATTCGCCGCGACACGCTGGTAATGCGCGGCCTTCGACGCCGGCGCCATTTCCGTCTGCATGTCTTCGGGCAGTGCCAGCACCACCGGACCGGGACGGCCCGAGGTCGCGACATGGAAGGCATGGCTGATGTATTCGGCGACGCGGTCGGCGCGGTCGATCTGTGCCACCCATTTGCACATCGGTCCGAACATGCGGCGGAAATCGATTTCCTGGAAGGCTTCGCGCTCAACGACATCGTTGCCGACCTGACCGATGAACAGGATCAGCGGTGTTGAATCCTGATGCGCGGTGTGTACGCCGATCGAGGCGTTGGTGGCACCCGGCCCGCGGGTGACAAAGGCGATGCCCGGCTGTCCGGTCAGCTTGCCATAGGCGTCGGCCATGTTGGTGACGCCGCCTTCCTGGCGGCAGATGATGAATTTGAATTCGTCGCTGCGCTCATAGATTGCGTCCAGCACCGCAAGATAGGATTCTCCGGGCACGCCGAAGCCGATGCTGGCGCCGTGGGTGATCAGTGAATCGACGAGGATTTGCGCGCCGCTCTGCAGCAGCGGGCGGGTGGCGGATTTGGCCGTCATGGGGATGCGTTCCTGTACTGTTTTATTGGGGTGCTGCGGGGAGCGAAAGCCTATCACGTTCGCGGCGCTCCCGACCGCTATACTGCAGACAAAACCGCAGCACATGTGAGGAACGGGCGATGCACGAATTCATAAAATGGACTGCCGCTGAAGCTGTGGCGCAGTTGCGCCGCGGCGATGTGTCGCCGCTGGAACTGATCGATGCCGCCGAAGCGCGCATCGCCGCAACCAACCCGGAAATCAATGCCATGGTCACGCTGTGTTTCGATCGTGCGCGGGCGCATGCGCAGCGGCTGATGCAGCGTAAACACGGCGATGTTCCCGCCGGGTTCCTGCATGGCCTGCCGATTGCGGTCAAGGACAATACTGATGTCGAAGGGGTGCGCTGCACCTCGGGTTCGCGCGTACATGAGAACCGCATTGCACCGGCCTCGGATCCGGTGGTGCGCCGGCTTGAAGCCCATGGCGCCATCGTCATCGGCAAAACCAATCTGCCGGAGTTTGCCGCCGGCGGCAACACTTTCAACGATGTATTCGGCGCGACGCGCAACCCCTGGGACACGCGCAAAAGCGCCAGCGGTTCTTCCGGCGGCAGCGCCGCGGCGCTGGCGGCGGGGCAGGTGTGGCTCGCGACCGGCAACGATTTCGGTGGCAGCATCCGCACCCCCGCGGCTTTCTGTTCGGTCAGCGGCCTGCGTCCCAGTCCGGGTATGGTGGCGCGCATCCAGAAACAGCCCTTCAATCCGCTGTCGGTCGAAGGGCCGATGGCGCGCACCGTGGCCGACGTGGCGCTGATGTTCGATGCCGAGGCCGGGTTCGATGCGCGCGATCCGCTGTCGCCGCCGCTTTGGTCGAGTACACCGCTGCCGTCATTCACGCAGGCCGCGGCGCGGCCGCAAAAACCGCTGCGCGTGGCGGTCAGCGCCGATCTCGGCATCGCCCCCGTCGTTGATCGTGAAGTGCGGGGGGGTATTGGATGCCGTGGCCGGCAGACTGGCGGCCGATGGTGTCGAAGTTGAACATACACACCCCGATCTCAACGACGCCGGCAAAAATTTTCTGACGCTGCGCGGTGCGGTGTATATCGCCCGAGTCGCGCCCTTGCTCAAACAATACCGCGATGTGCTGAAAGCGGAAGTGGTGGAAAACGCCGAATTCGGCCTGGGCCTGAAACTGACCGATGTGGTCGCCGCTGAAATCGCACAGGGCGAGATCATCCGCCGCGCCGCAGCATTCTTCGAACAGTACGATGCGCTGATCTGCCCGGCGACGCTGTGTCCACCGTTCGATGTCGACTGGCGTTATCCCGCCAGCTGGGACGGCGTGGCCTTTGATGGTTACATGGGCTGGCTGGTGCTGACTTATGCATTGACCATGACCGCCTGCCCGGTGCTGGCGATCCCCGGCGGATTTACCCGGGACGGATTGCCGGTCGGTTTGCAGGTGGTCGGCAAACCGCGTGGCGAAGCGGCGCTGTTTGCCCATGCCGCCTATCTGGAACAGTTGCTCGGCCTGGCGCGGTTGACGCCGCTGGATCCGCGATGATTGATGCTGGACGGCGCTGGACAGGATTGTTAACCTGAATTCGTGGCCCGGCACAACCATAAAAAAAGCTGCAGCGAACCGTGATCAATCTCAACGCCCGCTTACGCATCGTAGTCCTGGTATTTGCGTCCGCGTTGCCGATACTGGGGCTGACCCTGTACAACGGCATCGCGCAGCGTGCCGCCGCCGAAGCCGGTGAGCGCGATGAATTGCGCCTGATCGCCGAACTCACCGCGAAGCGGCCGGAACAGCTGATCCTGAATGCGCGCCAGCTGCTGGTGACCATGGCGGCGAACATGGACAGCCTGCTGCGCGATCGCCAGTCCTGCCACGAATATTTCGACAGGCTGTCAGCTGAAATCGGCGGCATTTTCCGTGCGGCCGGGGTGATCCTGCCCGACGGCACGCTGCACTGCAATTCCTCGATTGCGAATCCCGACTTCAAGATCAACGTCGGCGACCGGCCCTATTTCAGAATGGCCATGGACAGCGGCAAATTCACCGTCGGGGAATATCAGGTCGGACGCACGTCGGGGCAATCGGGCATCAATTTCGCGTATCCGGTGTTTGACGCCGACAAGCGGCCGCGGGGCGTGGTGTTCGCCAGCCTCAACCTGTCGACCTTCATCGAACAGGGTGAAATGCGGCGTGAAGGCGCGAACCCGCAGGGTGTGGGCCGGGTGGTCACCATCTATGACCGCAATGACATCGTGCTTGCGCAATATCCCGCTGCCGGTGTCCGCGTCGGCGAGAAATCTGCAAATGCCGGTGCGCTGCGGGAGGTCCAGCTGACGCGCAAAGGCACGTTCATTGCGACCGACATGGCCGGCGTGACACGGCTGTATGCGGTGGAGAATGTCGGCATGAATCCGGACAGTGTCGCGCCGATCCGGGTGGTGGTCAGCATTCCCACCCAGGTGATATTTGCCGAAGCGGATCAGCTGCTGAGGCGGACGCTGTTCGGCATCGCTGCGGTTACGCTGCTGGTGATGGTCCTGGCCTGGTACGGCGCCGAGATTTTTGTGTTGCGCCGGTTTCGTGTGCTGCTCGACATGGCGGACAGGGTTCGCGGCGGTGACCTCGGCGCGCGCAGCGGTTTTGGCCCGGGCAATGAAGAACTGACCCGCCTCGGTGCGGCGCTGGACGCGATGGCGCAGGACCTGCAGAGCCGCGACCGGCAGTTGCAGGAGGCGATGCAGCGGCTGAACCAGCAGGCGGCGACGGATCAGCTGACCGGCCTGCCGAACCGGCGTTACCTGTGGGAGGCACTGGGCGCCGAACTGATGCGTGCCCGCCGCAAACAGACGCCGCTGGCAGTGATCCTGCTGGATATCGACCACTTCAAACAAATCAACGACCGCTGGGGCCATGAGGCCGGAGATCTGGTGCTGAAAAACGTGACCTATGCCATCCGCGCCGTGGTGCGCGGCTCCGACATTGTCGCGCGTCACGGCGGCGAGGAATTTGTCATCGTGCTGCCCGAGGCGGCCGACGATATCGCGCTGGCGCGGGCCGAAGCGGTGCGCGCGGAAATCGCCGGCCTCAAATTGACTTACGGCGGTGATTCCCTGGGCGTGATCACCGCTTCATTCGGTGTGGTTGTCAGCCGCAAGCTGGACGAAACCGCCGAGGAGCTGGTGCGGATTGCCGATCATGCGATGTACGAAGCCAAACAGGGCGGCCGCAATCGCGTCGTGCTGAAAAACACCGACAGCGATGCGGTAATCTGAACGCGGCAGTGCCCAAAAAAGTACAAAAAAACCCCGGCTTGCGCCGGGGAAAACAGGGGTTCGTTACGTAATGCCCTGCGGAGGATGCGGTATCCGGGCCGGACTTTGCCGCTTATTTCATGCGTTTGCCGATCTCGTGGCCGGCTGCAGCACCCGCACCGGCGCCGACCACGGTGCCTGCCGTGCTGCCGGTCAGCGTTGCACCCAGCACGCCGCCGATGACGGCGCCGGTGGTTGCGCCGACCTGGGCATTGGAAGGCGGGGTTGAGCAACCGCCTGCTGCGAAGGCACCGGCCAGCAACACAACACTTGTGATTTTCTGCACTGATTTTTTCATTCAATCCCCCTTGTTCAGGATTTCCTGCGCTATGCTGTTGCAGGCACCGTGCCAGCATAAAAACATCAATTAAAACAAATACTTAAGAGGTTTGTTTGCGGCAAAACTGTCGCCGGAGCCCGACGCCAGCACAGAAGCCCGGGACAAGTCATTGTTTCTGTTTGGTTTTTTTGTCTCCCGACGGAGACGGCCATAATGGGCAGCCGGGTTTGCCGTGAAATCGCCGTCGCTGTCCGGACTTCGACGTGCAGTGTTTGCCTGAGGCCGCTGGTCCGCCGCGCGACAGCGCCTGTCGGCCGGAATCCGGGCACGACTTATGCAGCACAGTCTGCAGCAACAACATGAAAGCGAGGTGTGCCATGAGTATGCTGCTGACCATGCTGATGATTTATTTCGGGCTGGTGATGCTGTGGGCGGCGCCGCGGCTGTACCGCTTATTGCGCGCACGGATCAGCCTGCTGCTGGGCGCTTATGCGGCGCCGGACGGTGACCATGCCGCGCGCCATGACAGCCCATTGCACAACCGCTAAGTGACAAAATCCTCATCCTCGTTAAGCGGCAGCCTTGCACCCGGCGTGCGCAAGCGCGAGGTATGGGCGTGGGCGATGTACGATTTCGCCAACTCCGGCTACACCACGGTGGTCATCACCGCGGTATTCAGCGCCTATTTCGTCGCTGAAGTGGCCGGCAACGCGCCATGGGCGACATTGGCGTGGACCGCGGCGCTGGCGGTGTCCTATGCGCTGGTGATGTTGACGGCGCCGGTCCTCGGCGCCTGGGCCGATGCCCGTGCCGCAAAAAAAATCCTGCTGGCGGCAAGCACGCTGGGCTGCGTGACTTTTACCGCGGGTCTGGCGCTGGCCGGTCGCGGCGACGTGGCCACCGGTGTTGCGTTGATCATCCTGTCGAATTTTTTCTTCGGCACCGGTGAAAACCTGATCGCCGCGTTTCTGCCCGAGCTTGCCGAAGGCGAAGGCATGGGGCGGGTTTCGGGCTGGGGCTGGAGCCTCGGTTACCTCGGCGGGCTGGTGTCGCTCGGCGCCTGCCTGATCTATGTGACCTGGGCGCAGGGGCAGGGTCTGCCGGCGACGGTTTTTGTGCCGGTCACCATGCTGATCACCGCGGCGATTTTTGCAGCGGTTTCGCTGCCGACGTTTTTGTGGCTGAAGGAGCGTGCGGTGGCGCAGCCCGGCGCCGGCCTGCCGGTGCGCGCCGCGTTTGCACGATTGCGCGAAACCCTGCGCAGCGCCGGCCATTATCGCGACCTGCGGCGCTTCCTGCTGTGTCTGGTGTTCTGCCAGGCCGGCATCCAGACGGTGATTGCGCTGGCGGCGATCTACGCGCAGCAGGCGATGGGCTTCACCACCCGCGACACGCTGCTGCTGATCCTCGTCGTCAATGTCACCGCGGCCGTGGGCGCTTTCGCTTTCGGTTATGTGCAGGACCGCCTCGGCCATGTGCGCACCATCGTGCTGACATTGATCGGCTGGATCATCACCGTGCTGCTGGCCTGGCGCGCCGAAGGGCCGGCGCTGTTCTGGGTGGCGGCGAATCTGGTTGGTATCTGCCTCGGCTCCAGCCAGTCGGCCGGTCGCGCGCTGGTGGCTTATCTCAGCCCGCCGGGGCGGCAGGCCGAGTTTTTCGGCTTGTGGGGGCTGGCGGTCAAGTTTTCCTCGATCCTCGGCCCGCTGACCTATGGCCTGGTGACCTGGCTTTCGGGAGGCGACCACCGTCTGGCGATCCTGATCACCGGCGCGTATTTCGTGGCCGGCATTGCCATCATCGAGGGCGTGGACGCCGCGCGCGGACGCGCCGCGGCGCTGGCTCCTGACGATGCGGCCCGCTAGAATGGAAATGCGGGGGACTCCATGCGGCGGTGGCAAGCAGATCCACGACACCCGGTCGCGACAACAATGTGCTGTGCATATATGACAGGGGAGCGGCAGCCATGCTCGGATTTCTGACGGGCGGCAAGGTGGACCATCCGATGGCCGATAGCAAAAAGGCCCGGGAGATCGTCGCCGATTTGCCGTCCGACCCGATGAAGGCGCTGGGCGAAATCACCCACTGGCTCGACAGCCTGCGCGAGACCAAGGGTTACAGGCTCGACCGCCTGTTCGAGAACATCGATCTGCTTGACGGCGCCGCAAAAAATTACCAGCGCAAACTGGCCCAGGATTATTTCGCCACCTCGCGGCAGCAGAAATTCCAGGAAAGCCGGCTGTGGACCGGCAGCTACGCGTTCTGGAAGGCGCTGAGTGATGCCTACCTCGAATGCGTGGCGCGCTTCGAATCGGCGCAGACCGGCGGCACCGCGTTTCGCAAAAACCTGCCGGTGATCGTGGCGCGCACGCTGCGCGCGCTGACGCTGCAGCTGAAATGGATACTGGTGCGTTACGGGCCGGTTGATCCGCGGGTGTGGGCCGACATCGGACGCCTCTACCAGTTTGCCGAAGCCGCGGGTTTCGCCAGCAACGCCATCGCGATTTATCCCGGCTCCCACGGCGGCGGTTCCGTACAGCAGGAATTCCTCAAGGCGGTGATGCTCAGCGTCTCCGCGACCGACGGCCTGAGCCCGATGCGCCAGGAAATCGCCGAACGCGCAGTCGCGCATTTTTCATCCGGCTTCCGCATCGCGCGGCAGCCGGGCCCGGGCTGCGGTTACTGTTTCGACATCGCCGGCGGCAAACCGCCGTTTCGCGTGGTCGGTGAAAAAAAGCTGCCCGCGACGGCGCGTTATTTCGGCGCGGGCGATGCCTTGGCGCAGTTACAGAAAGTCGAAGCGGTCATCCGCGAAACCGGCGCGATTCCGTCGAGCGTCCACCTCGGCGGCAGTTACGGCAATGACACGGTGCTGCCGGTGCTGCGCCACCTGATTTCATACTGGTCGGATGACGCACCGGCACGAGGCACCCAGCGGCGGCCGACGGCGACGCGGATGACGGTGCTGCACGGCATGACGGAAATCCTGCAGACGCTGGATCCGGCGCACAGCGACGAGCTTGACTTCAGCACCGACTCCACGGCCGAGAGCTGGATAGTCGAAAACGTCAGCGACGGCGGCTGCGGCGCGATCATTCCGGCGGCGAAAAGCGACTGGGTGCGCGTCGGTGCGCTGATCGGCGTCAAGACCGAAATCGCGCAGCACTGGGGCATCGGCATCATCCGCCGCGTCACCCGCGACGAACACCAGCAGCGCCGCGTCGGCGTGCAGGTGCTGTCCAAAGTCGCGATTCCGGTGCGGATCGGCAAATCCGGCGGCGCTTTTGCATCCGGCCCTGCCGCGCTCACCGATTCGGCGCTGCTGCTGTCGACGACGCCGGACAGCAAGGGCGAGGTCGGCGTGGTGCTGCGCGAAGGCATTTTCAGCTCGCGCGACAGTTTCGACATGGTGGTCAACAACAAGCCCTACCTGCTGATGCCGTCGCGGCTGGCCGAAGGCGGCGAGGATTTTGACTGGGCGATGTTCAAGGTGATGGCGCGCAGTTCCTGAGCGCGGCATGCCGCCGGATAACCACAGGAGTCGCCGTGCCCGCCACATTGATGATCCGTCCCGCAGTGCCCGCCGATTTCGAGCAATGGCTGCCGTTATGGGAGGGTTACAACACCTTCTACGAACGCACGGTGCCGGCCGAAGTGACGCGCATGACCTGGTCGCGTTTTTTTGATGCCTACGAACCCATGCATGCCATCGTCGCCGAACGCGACGGAAAACTTCTGGGCCTGGTGCATTACCTGTTCCATCGCAATACCGCGATGCTGGCGCCGACCTGTTACCTGCAGGATCTGTTCACGGCAGCAGAGGCGCGCGGGCAGGGCATCGGCCGCGCGCTGATCGAAGCGGTGTATGAGCGGGCGCAGGCTGCAGGCTCACCGCGGGTCTACTGGATGACGCAGGAGTCCAATGCCACGGCGCGCAAGCTCTACGACAAGGTTGCCGAATATTCCGGTTTTATCCAGTACCGGCGGCAGTTCCATTGAGAATTCAGTAAATGGGAAAACCATTTACAACTGATATCTCCCTTCTCGATCCCTCATCCCCGACCCTTCTCCCGGCGGGAGAAGGGAGGCAAATGCTTCCTCTCTCCCTTCGGGAGAGAGGCCAGGAGAGAGGGACTGAGGGGGTGAGGGATAAGCGTTTGGCAAGCCCTCAATAAGCAGGGCTAGCCGAGTTTGGTCGCACCCGCCGCCGCCAGGCGCTGGATGCCGGCGTCGTCATAACCCGCTTCACGCAGGATTTCCGCGCTGTGTTCGCCGAGCCGCGGCGCCGGCCGGTGCGGCATCGGATCCGCGCCCGACCAGTGGCTGGCCAGCATCATTTCGCGCAGCCGGCCTTCGCTGGGGTGTTCGGATTCCTTGAAAAATCCGGTGGCGGCGAGATGCGGATCATTCAAAACGTCGCCGACGGTTTTCATCGGCGCCGAGGGGATGTCGGCTTCGCGCAGCAGTTTTTCCCATTCCGCATTGCTGCGCAGTTTCAGCTGCTCGGCGGCAAAGGCGTAGACCTCGGCAATGTTGCGCGAACGCGCCTCGTGGCTGCCGAAGCGCGGATCAGTATCGAACATCGCCTCCTGGCCGATCAGCTTGAAAAACGCGCGCCAGTGTTTGTCGTTGTAGATCAGCACACACATATAGCCGTCGCTGGTCTTGTACGGGGCGCGGTCATGCGCCAGCATGCGTGCATAACCATAGGGACCTTCCGGCGGTTCGAAGGTGAAACCGCCCATATGGTCGGCAAGCACCATCTGCGTGACGGTTTCGAACATCGGCACTTCGACCGACTGGCCGCGGCCGCTGCGGCTGCGCGCGAAGAGGGCGGTGGTCACCGCGTTGACCGCGGCAAGCCCCGTAATGCGGTCGGCGATGGCCAGCGGCGCGTAACGCGGGCTGGAGGCGCCGGCTTCATGGAACAGCGCCGGCATCGCCGACATGCCCTGGATCAGGTCGTCATAGGCGGGTTGCGCGGCATAGGGCCCGCGCTGGCTGAAGCCGTAGGCGCCGACGTAGATGATCTGCGGATTGATCGCGGCGACGTCCTCGTACGACAGTTTCAGCCGTTTCATCGCCTGCGGCCGCACGTTGTAGAACAACACGTCCGCGGTCTTGATCAGTTTTTGCAGCGCCGCCAGGCCGTCGGGCTTTTTCAGGTCGAGCACGATCGAGCGCTTATTGCGGTTGTGGTGCAGGAAAATATGACCCATTCCCGGATGCCGCATCGGCGCGACATGGCGCAGGATGTCGCCGTCGGGGGATTCGACCTTGATGATGTCGGCGCCGAGGTCACCGAGCAATTGCGTGGCAAAAGGCCCCATGACGACCGAGCTCAGGTCCAGTACGCGTACGCCGTCCAGTGGTTGGTTCAAGTGTCTGCTCCGTGAAGAATGCCGCGGATTGTATCAAGATTGCCGCGGCAGTCAGCAGGCCGGGTGCCGCGGATCAGAGGGGGCGGCTGGTATAGAATCGGAAAAAATCAATTGAACCCGGCTGGCTGAACCCCCCAAATGGCCCTGACACTGGAAGAATACGAGCGCCTCAATCCACGCTGCGAGATCGAGCACGAAGGCGTCAATATGGTATTCGCCACGCCGGGCAAGCTGACCAAACAGCGCGTGGACACCATTTACCGCAAGGAACCGTGGACGCTGGAATGGATTGCGACCTTCAAGCCCGGCGAAATCTTCCTCGACTGCGGCGCCAACGTCGGCATGTACACAATCTGGGCGGCGGCCACGCGCAAGGTGAAGGTTTACGCCTTTGAACCCGAGTCGCAGAATTACGCGCTGCTCAACCGCAATATCCTCGCCAACGGGCTGGGTGACCTGGTCAAGGCCTATTGCATGGGACTGCTCGACAAGGCGGGATTGTTTGATCTGTACATGGAGGACATGCGGGTCGGCGGCTCCTGCCATGCCGTGGGCGAGGCACTGGGTTTTCGCCACCAGCCGCTGAATACGCAGTTTGTACAGGGCTGCATCGCCGGCACCCTTGATGAACTGGTGGCCGACGGCGCCGTGCCGGTGCCCAATCACATCAAGATCGATGTCGACGGCTTCGAACCCAAGGTCATCGCCGGCGCCCGCGCCACGCTGGCGAATCCTGCGGTGCGCTCGGTGCTGGTCGAAACCAACCAGAATCTGGAGGATCATCGCGCCATGGTGCGGGAGCTGAACGCCATGGGATTGATGCATGATCGTGCGCAGGTGCAGCGGGCCGAGCGCAAGGAAGGGACTTTCAAGGGAGTGGCAGAGCATGTTTTCCGACGCTGAACTGCAGCTGGCGTACAAGGTGGGGAACGCGCAGTTCAACATGTTTCCCTATCCGCATTTCTACATTCGCGATGTGTTTCCGGCCGATTTTTACCGGCAACTGCAGCACAACCTGCCGGATCCGGCGGCGATGCGGCCGATCGAGGAGGTGCGCGCGGTCAAGGGCTACAAGGAGCGCTTCGTGCTCGGCCTGGACGAAAAAAACCTGGCGACTTTGCCGGCCGGGAAGCAGGCCTTCTGGTCGGATCTCGCCGGCTGGCTGGTCGGCGCCAATTTCCAGTCACTGGTGCTGCGCAAGTTCCAGCCCTTCATCGACCAGCGTTTTGCCGGCAAGGGCGATGCGCAGTTCTATGACGAGGGGCTGCTGGTGCAGGACATCACCAACTACAAGCTGGGTCCGCACACCGATGCGCCGCGCAAGGTGGTGACCATGCTGTTCTACCTGCCGCCGGATGATTCGCAGTCGCATATGGGTACGTCGATGTACCTGCCCAGGGATCCGGCTTTCACCTGCCCGGGCGGTCCACATCACGACCGCGACAAGTTTGCGCTGCTGCATACGAATCCGTTTGTGCCGAATTCGCTGTTTGCCTTTTTCAAGACCGACAATTCATTCCATGGCGTCGAGCCGGTGGCCGATCCGGACTGCCGGCGCTGGCTGCTGCTCTACGACATCTATGTCCGTCAGAATGCAGCGGCAACGCCGGCGGCCGCCGCGACGCCTGCGCTACAGCCCAAGGTCAAATTCTCCTTTTAGGCGGCCTGCCGGTACGGGCCCGGCAGCTTATTCCGGGATGATGTTGGCGGCTTTGGCCAGCTTCGCCCACTTCGCCAGTTCGCTTTTCTGGAATTCGCCGAGTTCCTTCGGCGCCAGCGGCGCGACCTGGATGCCCATCACCGCAAAACGTTCGCGCACATCGCTGCGGGCGAGGATTTTCGCTGATTCGGCGGCGAGGCGGTCAACGATGGCGTTCGGCGTGCCGGCCGGTGCGAACAGCGCAAACCAGGCGATCAGCTCGAAATCCTTCACCGTCTCGGCGATCGCCGGCACCTCGGGCAGCAGCGGATCGCGTTTTTTCGAGGTCACGCCCAGCGCGCGCACCTTGCCCGATTTCACCTGCGGCGAGCCGGTGACCATGTCGGCATAGACCATGTTGATCTGGCCGCTCATCACATCGGCGAGCGCGGGTGGAATGCTTTTGTAGGGCACATGATTGAGTTCGATGTCGGCCATCTGCTGCAGCATGAACACCGGCACCAGACTGCCGGCGCTGCCCGAACCGGCGGTGAGTTTGCCCGGCTGTTGTTTGGCCAGCGCGATCAGTTCCTTCATCGACTTCGCCGGCAGCGACGGGTTGGTCACCAGCACGAAGGCGATGGTGCCGATGCGGGCGATCGGTGCGAAATCCTTCACCGGGTCGTAATTGATTTTTTTCATCAGGCTGGGCGCCGCGGCGCTCGGCGTGTTGGTGCTCATCAGCAGCGTGTAACCGTCTTTCGGCGATTTCGCCGCGAGCTCCGCGCCGATGGTGCCGTTGGCCCCCGCGCGGTTGTCGATCACCATCGCCTGTCCCAGCGCTTCGGCGAGATTCTGTCCCACGGTGCGCGCGACGACGTCGGTGGCGCTGCCGGCGCCGAAAGGCACGATGATGCGCACCGGGCGTGTCGGGTAGTCGGCGGCGGTGACGGCCAGTGAGACGGTGCAGGCGATGAGGCCCAGTGTGATCGCGGTTTTCATGTTGGCTCCTCCTGGAACATTGTTGAGGTTTTTTTAGTTTATAAAACCAATTCCGTTCGCCCTGAGCCTGTCGAAGGGCGGCGAGGCTTCGACAGGCTCAGCCCGAACGGTTTTGTGGTTGTCGGCTGAATCGATCAGCCCAGCACCTTGCCCAGCCAGCGACCGATGTCGTTTATTTCTTCAAGGCATACCGAATGCGGCATCGGGTATTCATGCCAGTCGACGGCATAACCCGACTGCAGCAGGCGTGCGCGCGACGCGCTGCCCATCGCATACGGCACGACAGGATCCTGGATGCCGTGGGCCATGAACACCGGAGTTTTGGCATTGGCCGGTGTTGCTTCCTGCGCAAAACTTTCGGCCAGCGGCAGATAGGTCGACAGCGCCATCACGCCGGCGAGTTGTTCCGGGTAGCGCAGCCCCGTCTGCAGCGCGACAGCGCCGCCCTGGGAAAAACCGGCGAGCACGATTTTATTGCCGGGGATTTTGCGCTGGTTTTCGCGCGCGATCAGTTGTCCGATCTGCATCTGCGATTCGCGCAAGCCGTTTTCGTCCGCGCGGCGGGTGTTGCCTTCGAGGTCGCCGAAGGAAATGTCGTACCAGGCACGCATCACGTGGCCGTTGTTGATGGTCACCGGGCGCAGCGGCGCATGCGGAAACACGAAACGGATGCCGCCCTTGATGGCTGAGAGGTCGATCTCGTTGACGATGGGTACAAAGTCGTTGCCGTCGGCGCCGAGGCCGTGCATCCAGATCACGGCTGCAGTCGGATTCGGTGCGGTTTCGATTTCGATGGATTCGAGGAGTTTGGTCATGGGTGATTGCTTAAAGTCAAAGGCATTAGCCACAGAGGACACAGAGAGCACAGAGGTTGCTTTTGGGTTTTCTGTTGCTGGTTTAATGGTTGCATGGCTGGGGGAGACTTGGCTGAGGTAGGAATTTTGTTCTTGTTTTTCTCTGTGAACTCTGTGAACTCTGTGTCCTCTGTGGCTAAGGGGTTCAGTCTTTCTTTGGCCGCACCGCAGACTTGGGCCGAAACGCCTTGCACACCGCATCGTTGGTCTCGATGTACGGTCCGCCGATGAGGTCGATGCAGTAGGGCACCGCCGCGAAAATGCCCTGCACCACCGGCTTGCCGTGTTCATCCTTCAGGCCTTCCAGCGTTTCCCTGATCGCCTTGGGCTGCCCGGGCAGGTTGATGATCAGCGCCTGTTTGCGGATCACCGCGACCTGTCGTGACAGGATCGCCGTCGGTACGAATTTGAGACTGACCTGGCGCATCTGTTCGCCGAAACCGGGCATTTCGCGGTCGGCGACCGCGAGCGTGGCTTCCGGCGTCACATCGCGCAGCGCAGGGCCGGTGCCGCCGGTGGTCAGCACCAGGTGGCAGCCTTCTTTGTCGACGAGTTCCTTCAGCGTTTCTTCAATGACCGGACGTTCGTCGGGAATCAGCCGGGTCACCGTGCGCCACTGCGGATCGCTGATCGCCAGTTTGAACCAGTCTTCCAGCGCGGGGATGCCTTCGTCCTTGTAGACGCCCCTGGACGCGCGGTCGCTGATGGAGACGAGGCCGATGATGAGTTCGGTGGGTGTGGACATGGCGCGGATTATAGCCAGAGTCTTATTTAATCGATGCGTCAGTCGATGCGTCGGCGGCGGTATCGCGGTTACGTGCTTCGGCCAGCCCGCGGATCATCTGGAACAGCGCACGGAAATGTTTGGGCGGCTTGCCGCGTTCGCGTTCGGTGGTGACGTTGCGGATCAGCGTGCGCAGCTGCTGGCTGTCCACCTCCGGGTAGGCTGCGATGAATTCCGACACCGCCTGCGGATCATCGATCAGCCGTTCGCGCCAGCGTTCGATATGGTGCAGTTGCGCGGTTTGTTCCGCTGACACCGACAAAAAACCGTCGATTTTGACGCGGATCGGTGCCGGATCGACCTGGCGCATCAGTTTGCCGACGTACTGCATCTGCCGCCGCCGCGCCTCGTTGCGTTTCATCGCGCGCGCTTCGAGTACGGCGTCGCGCAGGCTCTCCGGCAGCTCGATGCTGGCCAGTTGCTGTTCATTGAGTTGCGTCAGCTCTTCGCCGATGTCCTGCAAGGCGTCCATGTCGCGCTTGCGCTGGCTTTTGCTGGGGGCTTCATCAAAATCGGGGGTGTCTTCCACGGCGCTGGTTGTCAAATGAGCATCAAAATTGAAGCTGTTATGATAACGCCCTTTCATGCCCGGATCGTTTCCGGCGCCGCGCAAAACCATGGCATCGCAACCTTTTTCCTACGATAAAGCCGCACTCCAGCAACTTGTCACCGATGCGCTGGCCTACGCCAAAAGCCGCGGCGCCACCGCCGCCGACGCCGAAGCCAGTGAAGGTTACGGCCAGACCGTCACCGTGCGCCAGGGCGAAGTCGAAACCATCGAATACAACCGCGACAAGGGCATCGGCGTCACGGTCTACATCGGCAAACAGCGCGGCCACGCCAGCAGTTCGGATTTTGCACCGCAGGCGGTGCGCGACAGCGTCGATGCCGCACTGGCCATCGCGCGTTACACCGCCGTGGACGATTGCGCCGGACTGGCCGATCCCGACATGCTGGCGCGCGAATTCCCCGACCTCGACCTTTTGCATCCCTGGGACATGCCGGTGGAGCGCGCGATCGAGACGGCGCGCGAATGCGAAGCCGCCGGTTTCAAGGTTGACAAACGCATCACCAATTCCGAAGGCGCCACCGTATCCACCCAGCAGTCGCATTTCATCTACGGCAACACCGATGGTTTTCTCGCCGGTTATCCGAGCTCGCGCCACGGCATCTGGTGCGCGCTGATCGCCGGCAAGGGCGACGGCATGCAGCGCGACGACTGGTATGAAACCTCGCGCGATCCGGCCGATCTGCCGCCGCCCGCCGACATCGGGCGCAAGGCCGCCGAACGCGCCGTGGCGCGGCTGAAGGCGCGCAAGGTGCCCACCGCGCAGGTGCCGGTGTTGTTCGAGTCCGGTGTCGCGTCCAGTCTGATGGGGCATTTTGTGTCGGCGGTGTCGGGCGGCAGCCTGTATCGCAAATCCTCCTTCCTGCTCGACAGCCTGGGCAAACAGGTTTTTGCGCCCTGCGTGCAGATGCGCGACCTGCCGCATATCCCGAAGGGACTCGCCAGCGGCGCATTCGACGAAGAAGGTGTGGCGACGCGGGCGCGCGACATTGTGAAAGACGGCGTGGTGCAGGGTTATTTCCTCGCCAGTTATTCCGCGCGCAAGCTCGGCATGAAATCCACCGGCAATGCCGGCGGCAACCACAACCTGATCATGCAAGACACCGGCGAGGATTTTGCCGCGCTGCTGAAAAAACTCGGCACCGGCCTGCTGGTGACCGAAATGATGGGGCAGGGCGTCAACGCCGTGACCGGCGATTATTCGCGCGGCGCCGCGGGTTTCTGGGTGGAGCAGGGCGAGATTGCCTACCCGGTGCAGGAAATCACCATCGCCGGTAATCTGAAGGACATGTACAAAAACATTGTCGCCATCGGCAGCGATCTATCGCGGCGCAGTTCACGGCAATGCGGCTCGATCCTGGTCGAGGGCATGACGCTCGCCGGATCATGACCGGCGGAATCTTAAAATAGTGTTAATAATCAATAACTTATAGTATATCAGGGGGCAGCATGCAACGTCGTTCATTCCTGAAAAAAGCGGGTCTGGGTCTGGCGGCGGGCAGCGTTGCCGCACCCGCCATCGTGCGCGCGCAGCCGGTGATCCAGTGGCGGCTGGCGTCGAGTTTCCCGAAAAATCTCGACACCCTGTACGGCGCCGCGGAAATCCTGTCGAAACGCGTCGCCGAGGGCAGCGAAGGCAAATTCCAGATCCGCGTCTTTGCCGCCGGTGAAATCGTGCCCGGCCTGCAGGTGCTCGATGCTGTGCAGAACGGCACCGTGCAGTGCGGCCACACGGCGCCTTATTACTACATCGGCAAGGATCCGGCGTTTGCCTTTGCCACCGCGATGCCCTTCGGCTTGAATGCGCGCCAGCAGAATGCGTGGATGTATTACGGCGGCGGCCTCGAAGCCATGGCTGCGCTGTTCAAGGACTACGGCTGCGTACAGTTCCCCACCGGCAACACCGGCGTGCAGATGGGCGGCTGGTACCGCAGGGAAATCAAGACGCTGGCCGACCTGAAGGGCCTGAAAATGCGCGTCGCCGGACTCGCCGGCCAGGTGCTGGCCAAACTCGGCGTGGTCGGGCAGCAGATCGCCGGCGGCGAGATTTACCAGGCGCTGGAACGCGGCACCATCGATGCCGCGGAGTGGGTGGGCCCGTACGACGATGAAAAACTCGGCCTCAACAAGGTCGCGAAGTACTACTACTACCCCGGCTGGTGGGAGGGCGGGCCGCAGCTCTCGACCATCGTCAATCTCAAGGAATGGAACGCGCTGCCGAAGCAGTACAAATCCATATTTGAATCGGCCTGCGCCGAGGCGAACGTGCACATGCTGGCGAGTTACGACGCCAAAAACCCCGAGGCGCTGAAAAAACTGGTCGGCGGCGGCGCGCAACTGCGCCAGTTCCCGAAGCCGATCATGGAAGCCGCGCAAAAAGCCGCGTTCGAGATTTACGACGAGGCGGCCGAAAAAAGCCCGCATTTCAGGCGCATCTACAGCCAGTGGCTCAAGTTCCGCGGCGACCAGTTCCTGTGGTTCCGCGTGGCCGAAATGGCCTATGACAATTTCACCTTCACCAGCAGCGTGCGGCCGGCGGCGAAGAAATAAGCTGGTTGCGGAGTCCGCATTGTTCCGCCGTCGCGGCAGGCTGTATTTTTTGCATCGTGGATGAATGGCGCGTACAGTGAGCGGTCTCCCCCTGGCGCGGCGCAGCGGATGCCCGCGCCATGACCGAAACCCGCCAGTTCACATTGCAAGCACCGCATGGCCGCTGAACCCCGCAACAACCTGCCCGTCATCCACCTGACGCTGGCGCTGACGTTTTTCAATTTCACCGGCAACAACGCGATGCGGGTGCTGATGACGCTGTACGCGCTGCACCTCGGCGCCTCGGCGACGGCGGTGGGCGTGATCGGCGGCCTCTTATTCCTGTTCCCGGTGCTGCTGTCCTGGGTGGTCGGCGGGCTGGCCGACCGCAAGGCGGCGCGCAAACTGCTGCTGTTCGCGGCGGCCTGCGCCGCGGTGTCGCTGCTGTTGATGTATTTTTTTCCGTCGCTGCCGGTGTTTTATGCCGCCGCCGCGCTGAACGGGCTCGCGCTGTCGTTTTTCCATGTCACGCTGCAGAACCTGATCGGCAACCTGAGCAGCCCCGGGGACCGCGCGCGCAATTTCGCCAACTTCAGCATGATCGGCGCCGCCACCAGTTTCGCCGGGCCGCTGATCGCCGGATTCTCCATCGACCACTTTGGTTACGGCTGGGCCTGCCTGGTCACCGCCGCGCTGTCGGTGATCGTGATCGTGCTGCTGCTGACGCTGGGCCGCCGCCTGCCGCCGGCACGGGGCCGCAGCAAGGATGCCGTGGCACCCCGCGCCTGGCTCGACCGCAGCGTGGTGGTGATGCTGCTCACCGGCGGGCTGGTGCAGCTCGGTTATGACCTGTTCCAGTTTTATGTGCCGATCCACGGCCACGCCATCGGCCTCTCGGCCTCCGCCATCGGCGCCGTGCTGGCGACGCTGGCCATCGCCGCCTTCATCGTGCGCAATTTCCTCGCGCGGCTGGCCGAGAAATATCCCGGCGAAAAACTGCTGCTGTGGGTGTTTCTCACCGGCGCGGTCGGTTTTGCGCTGGTGCCGTTTTCGGGCAACGCCTGGGTGCTGGGCGCCATCGCCTTCCTGTTCGGCCTCGGCATGGGCATCGGCATCCCGCTGACGGTGATCCTGATGTTCGCCAACTCGGCCGAGGGCCGCTCCGGCCGGACATTGGGCCTGCGCCTCACCGTCAACAACGCGGTGCGCATGAGCGGCCCGATGGCCTTCGGCGCGCTCGGCGCGGTGGTCGGGGTGTCGGGGGTGTTCTGGGTGCTGGCGGGGGTGATGGTGCTGGGGGCGGGGCTGGCGCGGTGGCAGATGGGGAAAAAACCGGTTTAGTTGTTTTCGGGCGATTGGGGCGGTATGTTTCTCAACTTATAAAAACGATATCAAGTTGGGGGATTGATGGCCGAGACTTCCTACTACGTATATGCATTAAAAGACCCCCGTAGTTCGCCAGCCAAGCCTTTTTATATCGGGAAAGGTACTGGTACGAGGGCCTATGATCATTTGATTGAGCCGGATGATTCTCGAAAAGGGCGACGAATTCGCGAAATTGTCCAAGAAGGCAAGGAGGTTTTAGTTACCCAACTCGCAGACGGATTGTCAGAGTTGCAGGCGATCAAGATTGAAGCCGAGCTTATATCGGCATTTGGCACTGAAGCAACGGGAGGGATGTTGACGAACGTTGTTATACCGTCTGGAAATGTTAGTAAAGTCCGCAAAGCATTGGTGGTGCCTGACGGCGTTCTCGAAAAAGCACAGTTGGGACTTGCTTTAATTAAAGATGCGGTAATTGAATTGGCGAAAGCGAATCCCAAGGGGATAACCAATTCAGATGCCGCTAGCGCTCTGAGTATTAGAAGTGACTATGGCGGTGGATCAAAAGATTATCTTTCTTACAGCGTTCTTGGATTGCTGATGCGTGAGGGAAAGCTTGTACGGCAAGGTTCTTCAAAAATGCACGTAGCTCAAGTTGAGTAGAGCTTATTTTTCTGTAAGTCTTTTAGAATAATTAATAAATAAAACCAATTACATGAACCACGCTAACCCCAACCGCACTGGCGAACTCGCCCACAACGTCGCCGTCGCGCTGCGTTTCAAGAAAATGCAGGGCACGCCGGAAATGCCTCAGGTGGAGAAGGAAGTGCTGGCGCCCAACTACGACCGGGTGCGCGGCGGCAATCTGCATCTGGCGAACAATGCCCGCGATCAGGGCTGGCCGCATCCGGCCTTGTATCTGCGTGCGGCGCTGCCGGATCGTGTCGATGTGATGGAGCGGGTCATCGCCGATGGTGACCGTGTCGGGCTGCTGTTCCGCGTCACCGGCACCCACACCGGCAATTTTTTCGGCATCCCGCCGACCGGCAAACGAATCGATGTTTATGAAGTCGCGCTGCTGCGCATCGTCAACGGCCAGATGGTCGAGGGCTGGTACATGATGGATGAGGCGGAATTGCTGCGGCAGCTCGGCGCGAAACTGCCGCCGCGGCCCGACGGCAAGCTGATTGCGCCGCCCTTGCCGCAGACCGACGATGCTGCGACTTTCATCAAAAAACTCGAAGCGCAGCCGGCACTGACCGCGCTGGCACGCAACAAACTCACCGCGGCACGCACCCGGCTGTCGACGCAGACCAAAGAGGGGCTGGCCGCGAATCACCATAACCTGCGCTACGGTTTCGAGCACACGCGCGGCTACAGCAAGGCGCATGGCCACGGCGAACTGAATCTGAATGCGGCCTTTGCCGAACGGCGGTACGGGCTGGATGTGCTGCTCGCCGAGGGCAATCAGGTGTGGCTGCGTTTCAACGTCAACGGCACGCACAGCGGCCCCTTCTGCGGCATCGCGCCGACGGGCGCACGCATGGGGGTCAATGCCGTGGCGATACTCGATTTTGATGATGCGGGTAATATCACCGGCAGTTGGACCTTTGCTGATGAGCTCGGGGTATTGTTGCAACTCGGCCGGCCGAATCTGCTGCTCGAATAACAAGGCCGGAATACGAGGGGATGTTGCACTGTTCTCAGCGTGCAGTAAAACCATCCACCGGAGGCAGGTCATGAACAAGATCAAGGCAGGCGTGGCCGTAGCGAACGTATTGCTGGCATTGGGCGCGCAGGCCGCCTCACCCAGTCCCGACATGTCTTTTTTCGTAACCAGCGCGGGCCTCGGCAAGGGCGCCGACCTCGGCGGGCTGGCCGGCGCCGACCGGCATTGCCAGCAACTCGCTGCGGCCGCGGGCGCCGGCAAGAAACAGTGGCGGGCCTATCTCAGCACGACGGCGGGCGACGGCGAAAAAGCGGTCAACGCCCGCGACCGCATCGGCAAGGGGCCGTGGTACAACTTCGAAGGCCGGCTGATCGCGCGCAATGTCGATGAATTGCATACGCTGAACGGCATCAACCGCATGACCGCATTGACCGAGAAAGGCACCAAGGTCAACGGCCGCGCCGATTCACCGAACATGCATGACATCCTGACCGGCTCCACGCCGGACGGAAAAGTCGCCGTCGGCGACAAGGACACCACCTGCGGCAACTGGACCAAAAGCGGCGATGGTTCGGCCATCGTCGGCCACCATGACCGCTGGGGACTGCGCGATGACGAACCGGCGCGGTCATGGAATGCCTCGCATCCGTCACGCGGCTGCAGTCAGGACAATCTGCGGGCTTCGGGCGGCGCGGGCATGTTCTATTGTTTTGCCGCGAACACGCGCTGACGACGGCAAATCAGGCGATGTAACAAGGCGGAGGGTTCCCCCGCCTTTTTTTATTTATCCACCTGCGGAAACCCGGCCTGCGGCCCGATGGCATCGGCCTCGAACAGTTCCTTCAGTTGCGTTGCGGCGTCGCGCGCGCCCTGGATCATCTGCGCCTCGTCGTGATGCACCGCGTACTGGGCGCGCAACTGGTCTTCGTCATGGTGCTTGAACAGCGTGATGGCGCGTTCGGCGGCGGCGACACCGAGGCCGAGCTGCAGCAGCGCGCGATGCGCGGCTTCGAGGCTGGAGGGAAAGGTTTCGCGGAAAATCGCGGTGATGCCGAGTTTGCGCAACTGGAAGTAATGCACGCGGTTGCGGGCGCGGGCGAGGATCGGCAGTTGCGGAAAATGCCGGCGCACCACCTGCGCGGTGCGCACCGAGGCCGCGATGTCATCGATGGCCAGCACGAACAGCCTGGCTTCGCCGGCCTTGGCGGCTTCGAGCAGTTCGAGGCGCGAGGCGTCGCCGAAATACACCTTGTTGCCGAAACGGCGCACAAAATCCACCTGCTGGTAGCTGGCTTCGAGCGCGGTGAAATGAATGCCGCACATGCGCAGCACCCGCGACACGATCTGGCCGTAACGGCCGTAGCCGGCGATGATCACCGGGCTGGCCGGGCCGTCGATGCTGTCGTATTCGGGCGGCGCGCTGCGCTCCAGCCAGCGCGCGAGCAGGTTTTCGTGCAGCGCAAACACGCCCGGCGCCAACAGCATCGAGATCGTCACCACCAGGATCAGCAGTTGCGCGGTCGGCCGGTCGAGCACGCCGAGCGTGATCGCGGCGGCAAACAGCACAAACGCGAATTCGCCGCCCTCGGACAGCATCACCGCGCTGCGTTGCGCGGTTTCATTGTCGGCGCCGCGGACGCGGGCGATGACATACATGATCGCCGCCTTGATGCCGATCAGGCCGATTGCCAGGCCAATCACCAGCAGCGGCTGCGCGCGCAACAGGCCGATGTCGGCGCTCATGCCCACCGCCATGAAAAACAGTCCCAGCAGCAGTCCCTTGAACGGTTCGATGTCGGCCTTCAGCTCATGGGTGAATTCGGTATCGGCGAGCACCACGCCGGCGAGGAAGGCGCCGAGCGCCATCGACAGGCCGATGCGGTCCATGATCGCCGCGGCGCCGATCACCACCAGCAGCGATGCCGCGGTGAACACTTCATGGCTGCCGTGGGTGGCGATGTATTTGAGCAGCGGATGCACCACGACACGGCCGCCGACGATGACGATCGCGATTGCGGCTACACCTTTGGCTGCCGAGATCCAGTTGGCGTCGGCCTGGCCGTCGCCGCCGAGCAGGGGCAGCAGCGCGAGCAGCGGAATCACCGCCAGGTCCTGGAACAGCAGTACCGCGAATGACTCGCGGCCATGCGGCTGGCCGAGCTGGCCTTTTTCAGCGAGCGCCGACAGCACCAGCGCGGTGGAGGACATCGCGCCGGCGAAGCCGGCGATCACGGCGGCCTGCCATGACAGGCCGAGCGCCATGCCGGCGCCGGCCAGCAGCAGGCCGGTGACGCCGACCTGAGCGCCGCCGGAGCCGAACACCGGACGGCGCAGCGCCCACAGCCGCGCGGGTTCGAGTTCAAGCCCGATCAGGAACAGCAGCAGCACCACGCCGAATTCGGCGAAATGCAGTGTCGTTTCGACTTCGGCGACAACGCCGAAACCCCAGGGCCCGACCAGCACGCCGGCGGCGAGATAACTCAGCACGGCGCCGAGTTTGAAGCGCTGGAACAGCGGCACCAGCAGTACCGCGGTCAGCAGGAAAATCGCAGTCTGTTCGAGGATGGGCATGATCAGTGGTCGATCGCGAGTTTTTTCAGCAGCAGGGGATCGGGATCGGCGCCGAGGCCCGGGCCCTGCGGTATGGCGATGCGGCCGTGAACGGGATTGATCACATCGCCGAAGGGATTTTCGTTGAAGTCGCAGTAAAAACGCTCGATCCAGATTTCCTGCGCCTGTGCGGCTGAGGCGTGGATCGAGGCGAGCAGTCCGGGGCCGAAATAGGCCGAGTGCGGCACCACGCGTACGCCATGCGCTTCAGCGAGGGCGAATACCTTGTTCAGTTCGGTGACGCCGCCGATCTTGGTGACGCTGGGTTGCGCCACGTCGAGCGCGCCGCGTTCGAACAGGCGGTGGAATTCATTGGCACTGCCGACGTTTTCGCCGCCGGCCACCGCGATGCCGCCTCCGGCGCGGACACGGGCGAGACCGGCGTGGTCTTCCGGAGGCCATACCGGTTCTTCGATCCATTCGAGGTTCAGTTCACGCAGTTCGCGACACGCGGCCAGCGCCCGGGCCACGGTCCACGGGCAGTTGCAGTCGACCATCAGCGGGATGTTGTCGCCAACGGCGCGGCGCGCGGCGCGGATGATGCCGGGTTCGATTTCGTGAATCTTGATCAGTTGGTAGCCGCGCGCCAGCGCTTCGGCGATGCGCGCTTCCATTGCGGCGGCTTTGCCGTAACGCAGCAGGCTGGCGTAAGCGGGGAGGTCGGCGCGCGGGCTGCCGCCGAGCAACTGGTAGAGCGGCCGGTTGGCGATCTTGCCGGCAATGTCCCACAGCGCGATGTCGATCGCCGACAGTGCATACACCGCCGGGCCGTTGCGGCCGGCGCCGTGCACGGCGCGGGCGAGATCGAGCATCAGCGCGGCGATGGCGGTCGGGTCGCGTCCGATGCACAGCGGCGCGATCATGCGCTCGAGCACGATGCGGGTGGCGGGCCATACGCGATGGCCGAAACCTTCACCCCAGCCGCTGATGCCGGCATCGGTGTCGGCGCGCACCAGCAGCGTTTCCATCGCGGTGCGGGCCTGGCCTCCGATCATGGGCGCGTCGCCGGCGATGAGCAGCGGCATGCGTACAACAAAAGTGGTGACGGCGGTGATCTTCATGGGTCGCCCGGCGCGGAAGAAGGGGACACTGATTGTAGCCGACGGGCTGGGCTAGAATGCGGACACGACCATTTCTGGAGGGGGTGACCGTGAAAGCGTTGCGCGGATTATTGTTGTGCGCGGGATGGTTGTTCGCCGGTGTGTGGCCGATGCCGGCGCAGGCGCAGGGTTATCCCAACAAGCCGGTGCGGATGATCGCACCCTATCCGCCGGGCGGCACCAGCGACGTGGTGGCGCGGATCGTCGCGCAGAAACTCAGTGACACGCTGGGCAAACCGGTCATCGTGGACAATCGTCCCGGCGCCGCCGGCAATATCGGCCACGAGATCGCCGCACGTGCGCCCGCCGACGGCTACACGCTGCTGCTGACCAGCGGCGGCGCGATGGTGACCAACGCTTTTCTCTACAAGCGCCTCGGCTTCGATCCGTACAAAGACTTTGCGCCGGTGTCCATCATCGCCACCGCGGCGCCGATGATGGTGGTGCATCCCTCGCTTCCGGCGCGCAGTGTGAAGGAATTCATCGAGCTCGCGAAAGCGCGGCCCGGAGAGTTCAATTTCGGTTCAGGCGGCGTCGGCACCACCTCGCACATCGTCGGTGAGGTGTTCAAGGCGGCCACCGGCGTCAATATCGTGCATGTGCCGTACAAGGGCGGGGGCGTGGCGATTGTCGATCTGGTTGCCGGCCAGATCGCGCTGTCCTTTGCCGACATGGTGCCTTCGGTGCCGCAGGTGAAGGCGGGGCGGCTGCGCGCGCTGGCGGTGACCACGCCGCAGCGTTCGCCGGTGTTGCCCGAAGTGCCGACCATGGCGGAAGCCGGTGTCGATGCGGCTTTTCCCGGGCAGTGGTGGGCGGTGGTGGCGCCGCGGCAGGTGCCGCGTGCGGTGATCAACCACATCAACGGCCGCATCGGCGAATTCATGAAAATGCCGGAGATTCAGGATCGTTTCGGCAACATGGGCATGTTCCCGGCGCATACCACGCCGGAGCAGGTGACCGAGACCATGAAACTCGGCACGCAGCAGATGGCCGCCGTGGTCAAGGCGGCGGGGATCAAACCCGAGTAACTGGTGCTGGTAACTGGTAAAGGGTGATCAGTATGCCGGGGCCGCGGCGCGCGACTGCTCGGCGATGAAGCTGCGGATTTCGCTGACCAGTCGCGGGTCGCCCTGGATGCCGGTTTTTCCGGTATGTGACACGCCTTCGAGCAGCACCAGTTTCATCGAAGGGCGCAGCTTTTTCAGTTCCTGCATGTCCTTCAGCGTGTGATCCAGCGTGCCGACGATGCCCAGCGTCGGCACCTTGACGGCGGCCATCTGCTCCGCGGTGACGGCCTGATCCCTGTAACCGCGCAATGACGCCGCGGTGGCCAGCTGGTCGAAATTCCTGTCGGTGCGGCAGGCGGCCATGCGCTGCTGGATTTCTTCTTCGCTGGGTTTCATGCCGGCCGGGGCCTGGCGCATGACGCGGCTGCGGCTGATGCAGTCGCGGGCGATTTCGGCGGCTTCGGTTTCGATCCGCGGGTTGTTGGCTTCCTGCGGCGAACGGCCCGCGCCGGCGACCTGCACCCCTGTCAGAAAACGCTCGGGATGCAGCGTCAGCAGCTGCGCGACGGTGCTGCTGCCCAGCGAGAAACCGATGATGTGCGCGCGCCCGATTTTCAGCGCGTCGAGGATGCGCACCACGTCCAGTGCCTGCTGCCGGCCGTAGGCGGCGGGATCGTGCGGCGAGTCGCTTTTGCCGTGGCCGCGGGCATCAAAAGCAATCACCCGGAAATCCTTCGCCAGATTGTCGACCACGCCGCGCGAGGTCCAGCTTTCGAGGTTCGAGGTGCCGCCGTGCAGCAGCACGATGGCCTCGCCCCTGCCGGTGTCGATGTAGCGGATCTTGACGCCGTTGGCGTCGAGATATTTGTCTTCAAGGGCCAGCCCCGGCACAGCGGCGAAACACAGCAGCAACGCGGTATAACGGATAAACGGGTTCATGGGCCTCTTCCTTTGGGTCGGTATGTTGATGCCCTCCCATGTATTGAGGGCAATTATTCTTGCAACACCATGCAGCGTAACCAAATCCGGGGTGCATATGTGTGCCGCATGCAACGGGGCTGAGGCCGGCGCGCTGCTGTGCGGGAAGTGGGTGTTTCGCATGATAAAATCGCGACCCCAGCCGGTAACCGCCGAACAGCTCCAGCCCATGACCATTTTTACCAGCACCCTCGAAGCCACCGATCCCGAAATCTTCCGCGTTGTGCAGCAGGAAGCCCGGCGTCAGGAAGATCATATCGAGCTGATCGCTTCCGAGAATTACGCCAGTCCGGCCGTGCTCGCCGCGCAGGGTTCGGTACTGACCAACAAGTACGCCGAGGGTTATCCCGGCAAGCGTTATTACGGCGGCTGTGAATATGTCGACATCGCCGAGCAATTGGCGATCGACCGCGCGAAAGAGCTGTTCAAGGCCGGTTATGCCAATGTGCAGCCGCATTCCGGCGCGCAGGCCAATGCCGCGGTGTTTTTGGCGACCTTGCAGCCGGGGGATGCCATCCTCGGCATGCGCCTGTCCGACGGCGGCCACCTGACCCACGGCTCCAAGGTCAACATCAGCGGCAAGTACTACAGCGCCGCGTCGTACGGCCTCAACCCGGAAACCCAGGAAATTGATTACGACGAAGTCGCCGAGATGGCCAAGGTGCGCAAACCCAAGCTGATCATCGCCGGGGCCTCGGCCTATTCGCTGGTCATCGACTGGAAACGCTTTCGCCAGATTGCCGACGACGTCGGCGCGCTGTTGATGGCGGACATCGCGCATTACGCCGGGCTGGTCGCCGCGGGCCTTTATCCGAGCCCGGTGGGCATCGCCGATTTTGTCACCACGACCACGCACAAGACGCTGCGCGGTCCGCGCGGCGGGCTGATCCTCGCCGATGCGCAACACGAGAAGGTGCTGAACTCGGCCGTGTTCCCCGGTTCGCAGGGCGGTCCGCTGATGCATGTCATTGCAGCGAAGGCCGTGGCGCTGAAGGAGGCGATGTCGAAGGACTTCCGCAGTTACCAGCAGCAGGTGCTCGACAACGCGCGGGTGATGGCGAAGGTGATGCAGGAGCGCGGCTATCGCATCGTCTCCGGCCGCACCGACTGCCATCTGTTCCTGCTCGACCTGCGCGACAAGCCGGTGACCGGCCTCGAGGCCGAGCAGGCGCTGGGCCGCGCCAACATCACGGTCAACAAGAATTCGGTGCCCAATGACACGCGCACGCCGACGGTGACCAGCGGTGTGCGCATCGGCTCGCCGGCGATGACCACGCGCGGCTTCAGGGAGCACGACGCCGAAAAACTCGGCCACCTGATCGCCGACGTGCTCGACGCGCCGCAGGACGAAATGATCATCGAGCGCGTGCGCATGGGCGTCAAAACGCTGTGCGACAAATTCCCCGTCTACGCCGGATAGTGATGAACCAAGGGTGATGAGTGATGAGCGAAAACCTTGAAACCCGCGGTGCAGTGGATGTTCACTCCTCACTCCTCACTCCTCACTCCTCGCGGCCCTCATGAAATGCCCTTTCTGCAAATCGGATGAAACCCAGGTCATCGACTCGCGCGAGAGTGATGACGGGGAGAGCATCCGCCGCCGCCGCAAGTGCATCTCCTGCAGCAAACGCTTCACGACCTACGAAACCGTCGAGCTGCGCATGCCGCAGGTGGTCAAGCAGGACGGCAGCCGCGCCGAGTTCGACATGGGCAAGCTGCGCACCAGTTTCATGCGCGCGCTGCACAAGCGCCCGGTGCCGACACCCCTGGTCGATGAAGCCATCGGCGCGCTGACCAATGAACTGCTGTCGCTGGGCGAGCGCGAAGTGCAGGCGCGCCGTGTCGGCGAAATGGTGATGCGTGAGCTGAAAAAACTCGACGAGGTCGCCTATATCCGTTTTGCCTCGGTTTATCGCAGCTTCCAGGGCGTCGATGATTTCACCGACGCCATCAAGGAAGTGCGCAAGCCGGGCCGCAAGTAACCGTCAGTCATTCCGATCGCCGCCGCGGCGATGAGCAACCCTATGTTCACACCCGACGATTACCGCCACATGGCTTATGCGCTGGAGCTCGCGGCGCGCGGCCTTTATACGACCACGCCCAATCCGCGCGTCGGCTGCGTAATCGTCAAAAACAACAAGGTGGTCGGCGAGGGCTGGCATGAAAAAGCCGGCGCCGCGCATGCCGAGCCGATCGCGCTGGAACTGGCGCGCAAGAAGGCGGCCGGCGCAACGGTTTATGTCACGCTGGAACCCTGCGCCCACCATGGCCGCACCCCGCCCTGTGTTGACGCGCTGATCAAGGCGAATCCGGCGCGGGTGGTGGCGGCGATGCAGGACCCGAATCCGAAAACCGCCGGCAGGGGATTCGATCAATTGCGCGCCGCCGGCATCCAGGTCGATGTCGGCTTGATGGAAACCGAGGCGCGCGAACTCAATATCGGTTTTATTGCGCGCATGACCCGCGGCACGCCTTGGGTGCGCATGAAAATCGCGGCCAGCCTCGACGGCCGCACGGCCTTGGCCAATGGCCAGAGCCAGTGGATCACCGGCGCCGAGGCGCGCCGCGACGGCCATGCCTGGCGCGCGCGTGCCTGCGCGGTGCTGACGGGGGTCGGCACGGTCAAGGATGACAACCCGCTATTGACGGTGCGCGATGTCGGCACCACCCGGCAGCCGGTGCGGGTGGTGGTGGACAGCAGGATGCAGACACCGCTGACCGCGCGCGTGCTCGGGCCGGGGACATTGATTGCCGCCGCCGGCGCCGATGTGCCGCGCAGCGTGGCGCTGCGCGCCAGGGGCGCCGAGGTCGTGGTGCTGCCCAATCATGACGGCAAGGTGCAACTGCCGGCGCTGCTGCAGGAGCTGGCGCGCCGCGGCTGCAACGAAATCCATGTCGAGGCCGGGTACAAGTTAAATGGATCATTGCTCGCCGAAGGGCTGGTCGATGAACTGCTGATTTACATGGCGCCCTGCATCCTCGGCGACACCGCCAAGGGCATGTTCCATCTGCCGCCGCTGGAAAACCTGGCCGGTCGGCACCATCTGAAAATCACCGATATCCGGCAGCTCGGCGACGATGTGCGTGTGCGGGCACGGTTGAGCAAATAATGTTCACCGGCATCGTTGCGGCCGTCGGCCGTATTGAAAAAGTCGTTCCTGCGCCGGGCGGCCTGCGGCTGCGCATTGCCGGCAACGGTCTTGCCATGGATGACGTCGCATTGGGTGACAGCATCGCAGTCAGCGGCGTGTGCCTGACGGTGGTGGCCTTCGATCACAGCGGATTTGAAGCCGAGGTGTCGCAGGCGACGCTGGGCAGCGTTGCGGGCTTCGCACAGGGCGCCGCGGTCAACCTCGAAAAAGCGCTGCGTCTGGCCGACCGGCTGGGCGGGCACCTGATGACGGGCCACGTCGACGGCAGCGGCACGGTATCGCGCTTCGAGGCGGTGGGGGATAATCGGCGCCTGGTGATTACGGCGCCGCCTGCGATTGCGCGCTACATTGCACGCAAGGGTTCGGTGGCGGTGGATGGCGTGAGCCTGACGGTGAATGCGGTCGAGGGCGACAGCTTCGAGGTGAATCTGATCGCGCACACGCTGGGCGCGACGACGCTGCAGCAACTGAAGCCGGGGGCGAAGGTCAATCTTGAGGTGGATTTGCTGGCGCGGTACATTGAGCGATTGCAGGAATCAAAGCTTTGAAATCAGGTAAAGACGACATGGCCATCAGTTCCACCGCCGACATCATTGCCGACATGCGCGCCGGGCGCATGGTGGTGCTCGTCGACGAGGAAGACCGCGAGAACGAGGGCGATCTGGTGCTCGCCGCGGAATTCGCCACCGCCGAAACCATCAACTTCATGGCGCGTTACGGGCGCGGCCTGATCTGCCTGACGCTGACCGAGGAGCGCTGCCGGCAATTGAACCTGCCCTTGATGGTCAGCAACAACCGCTCGCCGATGGGCACCAATTTCACGCTGTCGATCGAAGCCGCCGAGGGCGTCACCACCGGCATTTCGGCGGCGGATCGCGCGCGCACGGTGCAGGCGGCAATCCGGCCTGATGCCGGTCCGGCCGACATCGTGCAGCCGGGACATATTTTTCCGCTGATGGCGCAGAACGGCGGCACCCTCGTACGCGCCGGACATACCGAGGCCGGTTGTGACCTGGCGCGGCTGGCGGGATTGACGCCGGCGGCGGTGATCTGCGAAATCCTCAAGGACAACGGCGAGATGGCGCGGCTGCCGGACCTGATCACATTCGCCGCCGAACACAAACTCAAAATCGGCACCATCACCGACCTGATCCAGTACCGCAGCAGCACCGAATCGCTGGTCAAGCGTGCCACCGAACGCGACATCGACACCGCGCACGGCACCTTCCGGCTGGTGGCCTATACCGAGGCGGCGAGCAAACAGACGCATCTCGCGCTGGTGCGCGGCACATTCACCGCGCGCGATGAAGTGCTGGTGCGGGTGCATGAGCCGGTGTCGCTGATCGACCTGCTCGACACCGGTGCGACCAGACATTCGTGGAATCTCCATGACGCAATGGCGAAAATCGCCGAGGAGGACCGCGGCGTGATCGTGCTGCTGCACCGTCAGGAAACCGCGGCGGAGCTGCTGGAACGCGCGCGACCGCAGCATGAACGCGGCGGCCCGGCGAAAATCGTGCTGCGCAACTACGGCATCGGCGCGCAGATCCTGCGCGACCTTGGGGTCAAGAAGATGCGTGTGCTGGCGCAGCCGCTGCGCATGCCGAGCATGGCGGGCTTTGATTTGGAAGTGACGGGTTATCTGCAGCCGCCTGGAAAGCAGTGAACGGGGGAACGAGTGAGCAGTGAACGGGTAAATTCATTTGGAGGATATCGGTCCGGACGGATTGATGCGGGGCCGGGTTGGAATGTCACCATTCACCCGTTCACCCGTTCACCCGTTCACCGCATTTAACATGGCACGCTACGACGACATCGAAGAGCTGGAACCGGAACACAATGGCGCGGGCCTGCGCATCGGCATCGTGATGGCGCGGTTCAGCGTCGACATCGGCGACGGGCTGCTGTCGAGCTGCACCGCGGCGCTGGTCAAACACGGGGTGGCGAAAAAGGACATGCGCATCGTCACCGTGCCCGGCGCGCTGGAAATCCCGCTGGCGCTGAAGGCGATGGCGATCAGCGGCCAGTACGACGCGCTGGTGGCGCTGGGCGCGGTGATCCGCGGCGAAACCTATCACTTCGAAATCGTGTCGAACGAGTCCGCGCGCGGCATCACCGACGTGCAGCTCGAAACCGGCGTGCCGATTGCCAACGGCATCCTGACCACCGAGAACGATGCGCAGGCGGAAGTGCGCATGGCGCAGAAGGGCCTTGACTGCGCGCTGGCGGCAATCGAGATGGCGCATTTGCTGAAACGCCTGAAGCTGGCCGCTGAAAACCTATAAATTATTGTTTTTAAACAGTTATTTTCACGCCCGGCGTGAATGTCTTACCGGAACATCATGAAATCCAGCCGCCGCCGTTCGCGCGAATTCGCCTTGCAGGGCCTCTACCAGTGGCAGCTCGCGGGCACCGATCCCGAAACCATCGCCCGGCAACTGAGCGACGCCGAGGGTTTCAACAAGATCGATGGCGAATATTTCCGGCTGCTGCTCACCGGCGCTGTGGCCGGTGCGGTGGAGATGGAGCAGCGCATCGCGCCGCTGCTCGACCGCGCCTACAAAAGCCTGTCGCCGGTGGAGCGCGGCATTCTGCTGCTCGCCGGTTTCGAATTCGAGAAATGCCCGGAAGTGCCGTACCGCGTGGTGATCAACGAGGCGATTGAACTCGCCAAATCCTTCGGCGGCACCGACGGCCATAAATATGTCAACGGCGTACTCGACAAGATGGCGATGCAGCTGCGCGCCGCTGAAGTGCAGGCCGGACGAAACTGATCTGAGATTGACCGGGAGAGTGGTTAGATGGATCTGGAAAAACTGAAAAAACGGATTTATGCCTTTTATTTTGCCGGGACCATCAACCTGTTCCTCGGCTGTTATGTGCTGCTCTACGGCGGCGGGGTCGATCCGTCGACACGCAACATCATGCTGCTGTTTTTTTTCGGCTTTACCGCGCTGGACTTCTGGTTCCCCTCGCACCTGAAGAAAAAATACATCGAGCAGCAGGAGAAGCTGATCGAACAACTGAAGGCCGAGGGCAAGTGGCCGCCGCCGGAGGCGGTGAAGACGGACGGGCCCAAAGCCTGAACTGCGTCGCCTCTTTTATGCGGCAGCTGCGCTGCCGATGCCGAGGTCGTTGAGGTAACGGCTCACCGCGGGCGTGTCCAGCTGCCCGCCGGCGATTGCAACATGGCCGTCCGGGCGCAGCAGATAAAACGCCGGACCGGTGATGTTTGCGCGTGCCAGTTCCTGCGCATTGGCCGCATCGTCGCTGACGACATGGATGCGCAGCAGGTCATTGCCGCCCAGCAGGCCTTCCGCCGGCGCGGGCTGGCCGATCACCAGCAGGTTGAATACAGTGTCGCCCAGTTGCTGATACAAGTCTGCGGTTGCTCCACCGCCATCAAAATGCAGCGTGAGCCACGGGAAACGGTCGCCTCCGCTCGGCGCGCCCGCGGGCAATCCGGGGAGCGTCCTTGACAGCGGGCTGTGCCGGTAACGGATGCCGATCTGCGAAATGGTGCGGAACGCGAGTGTGCGGACGCGCTGCATCGTCATTGCGTATCCGATCAGCCGCGGTACCACCTTGGTGCGGAACATTTTTGCCCACCAGCCGTCGGACACCAGCAGCATGAACAGCCGATCGGTGGTGGCGAGCAGCCGCTGCGCGACCGGCAGGCGTTCCTGTTCATAGCTGTCGAGCAGCGCGGGCCTGGCCCGTCCCTGCACCACCAGCGCCAGTTTCCACGCCAGGTTGTAGGCATCCTGCAGGCCGGTGTTCATGCCCTGGCCGCCGGCGGGGCTGTGGATGTGCGCGGCGTCGCCGAGCAGGAATGCGCGCCGGTCACGGAATTTTGCAGCACAACGGTGGTGGATGCGATAGGTCGAAAACCAGCTGCAGCTTTTGAATTCCAGCGCCGCGCCGGCTTCGCTGCGGATCGCCGGGATGACGTCATCAAAGGTCAGGTGCTCGCGCTCATTTTCCAGCTTGCGCAGCTGCGGCGGCAGGATGCCGACGATGCGCCAGTGGTCCTGGCCGCGCATCGGGAACAGCAGGTGGAAGCCGTTTTGCCACAGATAGATGTTGAGTTCGCCCGGCCGCATCGGCCCGGTGGCGACGGTGTCGGCGACAAAAAATACATGTTCGTACGGCGCGCCGGGGAAAGAAATGCCGCTTTGTTCACGCACCGCGCTGCGCGCGCCGTCGCAGCCGGCCAGGTACGCGGCGCTGATACGGCGTGTCGCGCCGTCCGCGGTTTTGACGGTGGCAGTAACGGAATCCGGCTGCTGCTCAAACTTCAGCAGCTCGGTATTCCATTGCACATCGATACCCTGATCGTGCAGATGCCTGCCCATGATGCCTTCGTTGTCGTCCTGGCCGAGGATCAGCACATAGGGAAAGGGGCTCAGGTCGCGGCCGATATCGCCCAGGGGGATGCGCGCGGTCCAGCGCCCCTTTGCCCACAGACTGGCGCCGCTGCCGGTCTTACCGAGCGCGAGCGCCTGGTCGGCGATGCCGAGCTTGGAATAAATTTCCAGGGTGCGCGCCTGCACCGCCAACGCGCGGCTTTGCTGCGCCGGCCCGGAATGCCGGTCGATGATCTGCACGCGCAGGCCGCGGCGCACGAGCTGGTTGGCGAGCATCAGCCCGGTGGGGCCCGCGCCCACAATCAGTACATCGGTATCCATTTCAGTCTCCATTCTCCCTGCAGTCCGGTTTGAAAAGCATGGGTTGGCGCGGCTGCAAACACCTAACCCTTGCTGCGGAGCAGCCTGACGGCTGTCTCCAGAACCTGGCGCGCCTCCTGGCGCGCTGCATCGTTGTCGCGGGCGAGTTGCAGGACAGCCTGCCCCACGACCACGCTGTGCATAAAAGCGACCTGTTCCGGTGTAGCGTCGAGTCCGCCGGCCTTGATGGCTGGGGCGATGCCTTCGCGCAGTTTCACGATGAACTCGCGCATCCGCGGCTTGAGTTTGTTTTCGCGGTCGGCGGCGGTGACCAGGCCGAGCAGGGTGCGTACCCGCGTTTTGTCTCCCGATGCGGCAACAATGGCATCGACGAAGGAGCCGGAGGGCGGTGCGGCGGTGCGGGTGTTGAGTTCCGCAGTCAGCTTGTCCAGCGTGTGCATGGCCACGCCTTCGAGCAAATCGGTGATCGTTGGAAAGTAATAAGTGAGATGGCTCTGTCGCACACCCGCGGCTTTGCAGACGCGCGGTTGGGTCAGTGCCTGTGCGCCGTGCTGGGCGAGCAGGCCCAGTGCGGCGTTGAGTATTTTGGTCTTGATGTCCATTTGGTAATTCTACCAATTTATTTGGTAGAATTACCAATAATTTTATAAGTATTTGATTTAATTAATTATTTTAAAACTCTCAGATGTGTACGATGGTGTTGCCGAACAACAGACGAATTGTCCAGAACACAATGTCCGCTGCATCCAAACACACACTCGCCGTGTAGTATCAGGCAGGAACAATGGATCCGGCGCGGCCGGCCCTGATGAACATGAACACCGAAACCGATGATCTGCCGCTGGATTTTGAGGCGGCGCTGCTGCGTTGTGCGCAGGGTGATCAATATGCTTTACGCGCCATTTATGAACGCGAACGGCGCTGGCTGATGGCGACGGTGCTGCGCATCGTGCGCCGGCGCGAACTGGCCGAGGAAGTCCTGCACGACGCATTCCTGCAGATCTGGCGCAAGGCCGGCAGCTACAACCCGAACCTCGGTTCGGCGCGCGGCTGGATTTACACCGTGGTGCGCCACCGCGCATTGAATGCCTTGCGCGCCATCGGCAATTCACCCGAACGCGATGACGAGCGCCATGAGGAACTGATGGCGGCGCATGCCGCCTGGCAATCGGTCGACGACTCTGCGGAAAAGCGCGCCTTGGCGCAGTGCCTGGAGCGGCTGGAAGAGCAGCGCCGGCAGTCGGTGCTGCTGGCCTTTGTCGACGGTTATTCGCATGAACAGGTGGCGGCGCAACTCGGCGCGCCCCTGGGCACCGTCAAATCCTGGATCCGCCGCGGCCTGATTGCGCTGAAGGAGTGTCTGTCATGATTCCCGCCGATCCGGTCGAACGCGCCGCCACGGCCGCGGAATATGTGGTCGGCACCTTGTCCGCCACCGAACGTGATGAAGTTGAACACGCCCTCGCGCGCGACGCCGGCCTGCAGCAGGACGTGTATTTCTGGCAGGACAGGCTGCTGGTGATGACGCGCATGCTCGCGCCGGTGGAGCCGTCGCCGGCGCTGTGGGCGCGCATCGAACACAGTATTGATCAGGCCAAAGCCGACCGTGTTGCAGCGGCGCAGCCGTGGTGGCAAGGCCTGGCCTTCTGGCGCTTTGGTGCGGTCTTCGCCTCGGTGCTTGCCGTGGTGCTGGCGCTGCAGTTGCGGCCGGTGGATGCACCGGTGCCGGCCACGCGTTATCTGGCGGTGCTGCAAAGCCCGGACAAGCAGGACGCCGGCTGGATCGTCGAGGCTTCGGTCGGCGGCAAGCTGCGCCTGATTCCGCTGGGCACCACCAAGGTGGCGCCGCAAAAAGCCCTGCAGTTCTGGACCAAGGCACAGGGCGCCAGCGGCCCGACGTCACTGGGCCTGGTGCCGCCGGACCGGGTGACCGAGATCGATGTGGCAAAGCTGCCGACGCTGGAACGCGAACAGCTGTTCGAACTGACGCTGGAGCCGGAAACCGGTTCGCCGATCGGCCGCCCGACCGGGCCGATCCTCTATTTGGGCCGCACCGTCGTGGCGAGCGCGAAATAAATATTTTTCGCGGCCTGCATCCGGGGCCGCCGCCCGCGGGTAGTGATCAGTGAGAGGCCGCCATCCGGCAGCTCGCCCACTGACACTACTCAAGAGGACCCATCATGTTCAAAGCCACACTCAAACCCGTTGTTTGCGCCGTACTGCTGGCCACCGCCGGTGCCGGTTTTGCCGCTGAAGCACTTCCCGAGCCGGTGCGTGTGCCGGCCGGCCACAGCGTGATGCTGGAAACCATCGGCGTCGGCGAGATCACCTATGAATGCCGCGAGAAAAAAGACATGGCCGGCGCCTTTGAATGGGCGTTTGTGGTGCCGGTTGCCGTGCTGAACGATCTGCAGAACAAACCCGTCGGCAAGTATTACGGCGGACCGACCTGGGAAGCCAACGACGGCTCGAAGGTGACCGGCAAGCAGGTCGCGATCGCGCCGGCATCCCCGGGCAACATCCCGCTGCAACTGGTCAAGGCCGAACCGGCGGTGGGCAAGGGCGCGATGACCGGGGTCAGCTACATCCAGCGCCTCGAGACCAGGGGCGGTGTCGCGCCGGCCGCGCCTTGCGACATGTCGACCAGGGGGGCGAAGCAGCAGGTCGGGTATCAGGCGAAATACGTGTTCTACAAACAGAACTGAGCGTGGACGCCGCGGTTTGTTGCGGCGGGTTTCAGTAAAAAAGGGTCGTTACACAGCCCTTTTTTACTTTGTTTCACCAGCCGGTGTTTCCGACCGGCCGTACAGGCCGTCGGCGATCATCAGCGATGCATTGAGCTAGAACATCGGCGGCAGCCCGGGCATCGTCGCGATGGTGCCGAATATGACCGGGCTGATCAGCTTGGTCATCTGGTTGACTGTGAACTTGAGGCCCAGCGCTTCGCCCGAGCGGCTGTCCCTGGAGTTGCTGAACATCAGCATGATGATGAACGGCTTTGGCGTGGTTTCCGGATGAGTCACTGCATGTTGCCGGGAATGGCCGGTTTATTTTTCAGGGTGGACGGGGCGGGGTATCACTGCTCTTATAATTCACCTTGATACGCCCGGGTGCAGGGGCCAACCATTTCTGAATGCGGATGGCGATGAGCCACAACAAATCACCGATTGCGCTGATCATTCCCACGGTGCATCACCGTGCTGCGCTGTTTGATCGGACACTGAAATATCTGGCGGATTGCGCATGCCCGGCGCCGATCATCGTCAGCGACCACAGCGCGCCCGACAGCCTTGCCGTGATTGCCGGCGTCGCGCGCAACCACGGGAATCTCGACATCAGGCTGTTGCAGCACGCGCCGGACATGCATTTCCTGCAACGCTTGGCGGCCTGTGCTGCAATCGCTGAGACGCCGTATGTGCATTTGCATGCCGATGATGATTTCCTCGCGCCGACCGTGGTTGGGCCGTTGCTCGGGGCCATGGAGCAGGAGCCGGATTGCAGTGCGGTGATGGGCATCAATATCCATCTCGGCAAGTCGGCGACGGTGGGCGCCCGGGGCGCGATCGACCAGCCGGCACCGTTTTCACGGCTGATCGCCCAGTTGGAGGCCTATTCCTCGGTGTTGTATGCCTTGCGCCGCACCGACGAATTCATCACCAGCCTGACTTTTGCCGCGCAGCGTTGTCCGGATGTGCAGTTCTGGCAGTACCTGGAGAGTTGTGTCGCGGCAATCCGGGGAAAAATCGTTGTTATCGACGAACTGCATTACGTGCGTTCGGTGCATGCACAGAAATGGTCGGCGACATTGGTGCGCGAGCAGTCGCGTGACCATTTCCCCTATCTGATCCTCGCGCCTGAATTCCAGCCGCGCTTTGCCGCGTTTCGTGCTGCGCTGGTCGAGGCTTGCCGCGATGCCCATGTGGAGGTTGACCATGATGCGCTCGACAAGGGGTTGATCCATCTGGTCAACCACGGGCTGGGCGCGATGGGGCTGCCCAAAGCCCGTTATGGCCGGGACGCCTGGATGGCGCGCCGCGAGGCACACGACAAAATCCTGCGCGAAAAACTGGGTAATCCGGCAGATCCCGCGTCGGCCGTCATGAGCCAGATTCTGCGGGCGCTGGCCGAAACCGGCGGCGGGCGCTAGTTTTTCAGCGCCAGGCCCTGTCCGGTAGGCAGTGACAGGATGGCGAAGCCGCGGCTTGCCGCGAATGCATCCAGCGCAGCTTTCTGTGCCTGGTGCGCCATCGAGGCGTAATCATCAAACACCACAGCGGCGCCCGGTGTGAGCTTGTCCCAGAAATGGCGCATCGCCTGCACCTCCGGCTCGGCGATGTTCATGTCGATGTGCAGGAAAGCCACGGCTGCGATGTCCAGGTTATCGAGGATTTCAGGGACCCGTCCCTTGATCACTTCAACATTACCGTAACGCGAGAAATGCGCTTTCACATCAGGGTAGCAATCGTAGTAGTGCCGGTCGTTTTTGCTGCGCGCGAGGCTCAATTCCGCGGCTGATGCCTGCTGCAATGGAATGCCGTCAAAGGTGTCGATCAGCCAGTAGCGCTTTTGCTGCCGGCCAAAATCGACGTAGTGGGCGACGGCGCGCGACACGATGCCGGTGCTGACGCCGCATTCAACGAAATCACCCCGCAGCTTGAGGCCGTGCTGCGCAGCCCAGCAGCAGATATAGACGCGCCACTCGATGTGCAGGTCGGCCGGCGCGCAAATCCGGTGGCCGCTGTTGGCACCCAGCGCATAACTTTCGCGGAAGCGGGTATCGTCGAGAAATCCGGCGTTGTGCACGGTTTGCAGACCATCGGCGGCAAACGTGAATTTGCCGGGGTAGTCCGCATGCGCCTGTTGTGGGGCAGGCGCTTTGCAGCGGAGGATGGATGTCAGCAGGTTTTTCAGCATGTCGGCTGGATGTTTGCCTGCCGGATCCTGGGCCCGGGATTATTCCGGCTGCAATCCGATGGCCTTGGCGACGCGCACGGCCCAGGTCGGATGATTCTGCGCGGCGGCGAACGCCATGTGGATGGCTGATGCGGTTTTCATTGCAGGAATTCCCGAGACGGTCTGGAAGGTCAGCATTTTGCACCAAAAGCGCTGCTGCGACGATGCTGGGGGCAGGAACATCCCTATCGCAATCTGCCGCGCCGTGTCATGACAGTCCCCGGGTGCCGTGTTAGCCTGAACTTTCGGCTGCCGCGTCCCGTGGTGACGGCCATCTCTGGGGGAGAACACGATGAATACCGTCCGATCCGGTGTGAGCCAAGTCCAGGTATTTGCCACCCTGACTTTTGCCGCCTGTTTTGCCGCTCTGATTGTTGCTGTCTTGTTTACCGGCATCACGCCGGTGCATGCGCAGTATCCGAACAAACCGATCCGTTTCATCCTGCCGTTCCCCCCCGGGCGGAGGCACCGACACGCTGGCGCGCATTCTCGGCACCAAACTGGCGGAAGGTCTTGCCCAGCAGGTCGTGCTCGACAACCGTCCCGGCGCCGGCGCCAACATCGGGGCCGAACTGGCCGCCAAGGCGCCGCCCGATGGCTACACGCTGCTGATGGGCAACATTGCGCATACCATCAACATGACGCTGTATCGCAAGCTGAACTACAACTTCGTCAAGGATTTTTCCGCAGTGTCGCTGCTCGCCTCCGCACCGAACATCGTCGTCGTACATCCTTCGGTGCCGGCGAAGTCGATCAAGGAACTGGTGGCGCTGGCAAGGGCACGCCCCGGAGCGCTCGACTATGCGTCTTCGGGCAGCGGCAGCTCGGCGCACCTCGCCGCGGTGCTGATGCTGGAGTTGACCAAAACCAAAATGAACCATGTGCCGTACAAGGGTGGTGGTCCTGCCGTGGTGGCGCTGATCAGCGGCGAAGTGTCGGTTGGTTTTGCGACCACACCCTCGGTGATCAACCACATCAAGTCGGGCAAGCTGCGCGCGCTGGGCGTCACCGGTGCTAAACGTTCAGCGGCCGCGCCCGAGCTGCCCACTGTCGAGGAGGCCGGCATTCCGGGTTACGAGGTCAGTGGCTGGTACGGCATCCTGGTGCCCGCCGGCACACCGGCCGACATCATCACGCGGCTGCATGCGGAATCGCTGAAGGTGCTGAAGATTCCGGATGTCGTCGAACGCATGGCGGTGGCGGGTTTCGAACCGGTCGGGAATTCACCCGCTGAGTTCACTGCATTCATTGCCAACGAAGTCGACAAGTGGGCGAAGGTGGTCAAGGCCGCCGGGACGCGCGTCGATTGAGCGTGGCAGCTGAAGTCAACGCGGCAGAGACGCGCGGGATAACCCGCGCTCTCGCCGAATTCGTTGTCGCGGCACGTTATGAATCCATTCCGGATGCCGTCCGTCACGAGGCCGCACGTTCGCTGGTCAACTGGATGGGTTGTGCACTGGGCGGCGCACACCATGAAACGCTGGATGTCGCACTTGCCGCGCTGCTGCCCTTTGCTGGTCCGCCGCAGGCCGGAGTGATCGGCCGCCGCGAGCGACTGGATGCACCGACGGCGGCGCTGCTCAACGGCATGAGCGCGCATGTGCTCGATTTTGACGACACGCACCTGCGCACGCTGCTGCACCCCAGCGTGCCTGTTGCTTCGTCCTTGCTGGCGCTGGCCGAATACCGCTTGCAGAACGGCAAGGCGCTGTCCGGCGCAGAGTTTCTGCATGCCTTCATCGTCGGTGTCGATGTCGAGTGCCGTATTGCCAAAGCGATCTACCCGACCCACATTGAGCAGTGGTACATCACCGGCACTGCCGGAGTCTTCGGCGCTGCCGCCGCGGTGGGGCGTGTGCTGGGACTGGACGCAGCAGGCATGGCGCGGGCTTTCGGCATTGCCGGCACCCAGGCCGCGGGCCTGCGCGAGATGGCCGGCACCATGTGCAAGTGTTTTGTGCACGGACGCGCGGCGCAGAACGGCATGCTTTCCGCATTCATGGCGCAGACCGGCTTCACCAGTTCGGACCGCGTGATCGAGGCGCCGCGCGGTTTTGCGCGCGTGCTGGTCGGTGACTGCGACCTCGGCGTGATCCTCGAAGGGCTGGGTGAACGCTGGGAGCTTGCGCTCAATACCTACAAGCCGCATGCCTGCGGCGTGGTTGCCCATCCGGTGATCGACGGCTGTCTTGAGGTGCGCGACAAACACGGTGTTAACCCGCAGCAGATCGCTGCTGTCGCACTGCGCGTGCATCCGCTGGCGCTGAAACTGACCGGCATCAAGGCGCCGCGCGGCGGGCTGGAAAGCAAGTGGAGCTTGTATCACTCCGCAGCGGTGGCATTTTGCGACGGCGTCGCGGGCGAGGAGCAATACACCGATGCCCGCGTGTTTGACCCGCTGGTTGCAGCGGTGCGGGAACGGGTGGTGGCCGAAGCCGACGCGGGATTGCGCGACGACGAGGCGCATGTCGCGGTTACGCTGGTTGACGGCCGCCGCATCGATATCCATGTTGAACACGCACTGGGCAGCGTGGATAACCCGATGAGTGATCGCGACCTTGAGCACAAGTTCATCGATCTCGCCGCCGACACGTTGCCGGCCGGTCGCGCGGAACAGTTGATCGAACAATGCTGGAAAATCGGTAACCTGGCTGATGCCGCGCAACTCGCGCGGCTGGCCGCGCCCTGAACCCGCGTTTTTCAACCCGGAGTTTTCATGTTCACCCGTCTCGACCATGTCACGATCGCCGTGCCCGACCTGCAGCAGGGCATCGCCCAATACACAAAAATGGGTTTCAACGTTCACGCCGCCGGTATCCATCCGGGACGTGGCACGCACAATGCCGTTGCCTTCAACACCGAGGACTATCTGGAGCTGCTGGCCATCCGCGACCCGGCGGAATACACCGCCTCTCGTGCGCCCGGGGCAACCGGGTCCAGCCTCGACGTTTTCATCGCGCAGGGCGGTGGTATCCGCCAGATCGCGGTGCAAAGCGATGATCTTGAGGCGGATGTTGCCGGGATGCGCAGCCGCGGCATCGATGTCGGCGATGCGGTTGAAGGTGGCCGCCGCACTCCGGATGGCCAGGAACTGCGCTGGAAAACGGCGGTGCTCGGCGCGAAAAATCCGTTACCGATTTTTTTCATCCAGCACCTGACGTCGCTCGAGACGCGGCGTACACAGGTGCCGGGGGGCGGTGCGCATCCCAACGGCGTTTACAAGCTGGAGCGCAGCTATATCGTCAGTCGCGATGCCGGGAACGAAGCCGCGACTTATGCCCGTGTGCTGGGCATGGAAAAACCCGAACTGCACAAAGGCACCGTGGTGATGTCACACATGGCCATTTTCGAAATCGGCCCCACCGGTCTTGGCGTGGTGCAGCCCTATGCGCCGGGTCCGGCCGCCGAGGCTCTTGAGCGCCGCGGTCCCGGCCCGTTCCAGGCACTGTACCGCACCACCAGCATGGGCGCGGCGGCGCGCTGGATGCAGGAGCACGGCATGCCGCCGCCGACACGCGGCGTGCGCAGCAATGGCGAACAGGCCATGCTCGCGACACCTGAATATACCTGCGGTGCGTACATCGGATTTGTCGGGCCGGAATGATGGCGCAGTTTTTCTGGATACGAAAAAAAGGAAATCCGCCCCGGCACTTTGGAAGGTGTTCGCGGGGCCCATTTTCCCTTGCGCGGCAGACTTCAGCCGTCCGCCGCTTAATCCACCTTCGCGCCGCTGGCCTTCACCACTTTCGACCATTTGGCGATTTCGTCGCGGATCACCTTGTCGAATTCTTCCGGCTTGTTGCCGTATATTTCCACGCTTTGTTCGGCAAACTTTGTCCTGACATCAGGCGCGGCGAGCGCCTTGAGCAGTGCCGCATGCAGCCGATCCACGACAGGGCGCGGTGTTGCAGCGGGCACGAGCATGCCGTACCACGAGTTCGATTCGGTGTCTTTGATACCGGATTCGGCCACTGTCGGCAGATCCGCGAATGTGGGCACCCGTTTTACGCTCGCCACTGCGATTGCACGCAGGCGACCGGCCTTGACGAGCGGAGTGGCAACCACAAATGTGGTGATCGTGAGCTGGGTCTCGCCGCTCATCGTCGATACCATCGCGGGTGAGGCGCCCTTGTACGGCACGTGCCGGATGTCGATGCCGGCGCTCACCTTGAGCAGTTCCGTGGCCAGGTGCAGCGGCGTGCCGTTGCCGGGCGATGAGTAAGTGATATCCCCGGGTCGCGCCTTTGCCAGCCTGACCAGATCCTGCACGGTCTTCACGGGCAGTGAGGGGGTGACGAGAATGACGTGTGGAACCGCACCGATCATGGACACGGGCTGGAAATCCTTGACCGTGTCGTAAGGCAGCCTGTCGAACAGCGCAGCATTACTCGCATGGCTCGCATAGGCCATGAGTACGGTATAGCCGTCGGGCGCGCTCTTGGCCACGTGATCCGTTCCGATGTTGCCGCTCGCGCCGACGCGGTTGTCGACGATCATCTGCTGGCCGAGCGCCTCGGTCAGTTTTGGCGCAAGCAGGCGCGTGACCGAATCGATACCGCCCCCCGCCGGAAATGCGACGACCAGCCGCACCGGTTTGACCGGGTAAGCTTGCGCCAACGCCATGGAGGGCGCAGCGAAGCCGCCGATGAGCAGCGCAAGCGCTGCGGCTGATGCAGCAAGGCGGCGCGGCGCGTGGAGTTCAATCCTGTTCATTTCGTGCCCCTGTTTTTCGTTATGAGACCAGCGTCCAGGGTCAGTTTAACTTTTTCGGAATGAGATTTATATTTTTTGCGTCCGGGGCGGCCGCTGCTATCGCAGCGATGCTGCAGTTCAAGGCACAATAGGACCTGAGATGCCTGCCGAATTCGACCTTATCCGCCACTATTTCACCCATGCCGCGCCGCGCACCGTGCTCGGCGTCGGTGATGACGCTGCGCTGATCAAAGCGGATAACGGGCAACTGCTGGCCGTGGCGGCCGACATGCTGGTCGCCGGGCGGCATTTTTTCAAGGGTGCCGATGCAGAATCCATCGGTCACAAGGCGCTGGCGGTGAATCTGTCGGACATGGCGGCGATGGGTGCGACGCCGCGCTGGGTGACCCTGGGCATTGCCTTGCCGAAGGCTGACACGCGCTGGGTGGCGGCGTTTTCCAGGGGCTTCATGGCGCTGGCGCGCAAACACGGCTTAGCCCTGATCGGCGGCGACACCACGCGCGGGCCGCTCAACATCTGTGTGCAGATCATCGGCGAGGTGCCGGCGCGTCAGGCCTTGCGCCGCGACGGCGCCAAGGCCGGTGACGATATCTGGGTGTCGGGCACGCTGGGGGACGCCGCGCTGGCGGTGGCTGCAAAAACAAAACGCATCAAACTCAAACCCGCTGAACTGAAGCAGGCGCAGCAGCGCCTCGACTGGCCGGTGCCGCGGGTGGCGCTGGGCCTGGCTTTGCGTGGTGTGGCGCGCAGCGCGATTGATGTTTCCGACGGTTTGGTCGCCGACCTTGGCCATATCTGCGAGCGTTCACGAGTTGCCGCGGTGGTGGCGTTGGAGCGTCTGCCGGTGTCGGCGTTGCTGCGGCGCTATTTGCAATCGCCGGTGGCGCATTCAGCGCTGCTTGCCGGCGGTGATGATTACGAATTGTTATTTACCGCGGCGCCGGCGAAACGGACTGCGGTCGAACGCGCTGCCTTGCGTGCCCGCGTCAAGGTGGCGCGTATCGGCCGTGTGATTCTTGCGCCGGCGGGGGTGTGCAGTGTCGTCGTGGTCGATCGTGACGGCTTGCCGTTGCCGATGAAGCAAAAAGGCTTTGATCACTTTGACTGAGAATATCGAGCCTGGCCCTGAGGTTTCCCATGCCAGAGGCTGTAAGCCGATCCTGAAAAGGCTGTGTACCTACTAAACCAGCAATACCAGTAAGATTGGCATATGACGCTTCAGCCAATTGAGCTTGTTGGAACAGCGAATTAATCAAGCTCATTATTTATCTCCCTTTATAAGCTGCGATATATTGCTAACGAATGCATCCATTGAATACATATTTCCCTGCCCACCAATACAATGATCGTTCTGCAACCAAAACCTAAACCCCCGTGGTGGCCCTCCGATGAATCCACTGCCTGTAGAAAAATCCACATACCGCACTAATACTTCGTTGGTACTAGTATCTATGACTTCCTTTTCCCAGTGCCATCGGTGCAACAAAAGCGGGCCTGTTTTTTTAACTACCCAATTAAACCGCTGATTCAAATAATATGTGTCGGTGTAATTAGTCATATCCCCTTGCCGCTTTGAAGACGTAGCTTTATTCGCCACCAGCGTCTCCGAAACTCCTGGATTCTCAGCTTTCCATTGGTCAAGGCTTTTATTGACCCAAAACCCCGACTCAGTCGCGCAGTAGTACTGGTGCACCGCCACCGTCGGTATCCAATCCCAGAACGGGATCAGATACATGATGAGCACCGCACCCCAGCCCCAGCGCTTCACGCTCTTGCCGGTCTTCTTCGCATGTTTGATCGCGCCGATTACGACGGCGATTGAAATCAACAGATAGAGCGCCAATGCACCCAGAATCACCAAGCCCATGTCGAGTCTCTCTTATTTGCTAAGGTAAGCACCGGCACCTTGATATCATTTCGAGCGTTTATTCGACACAATTACCTACCCGTGAACCCTGAACCGCTTGATGTTTGTGCCCCACAAGTTTCGATATGCTGTAGGAAATTGACTGCTCCGAGGGGGATGTCACATCCACCACGGACTGCCCTTTCAGACCAAATGCAGAGCCGTTTTCGTTGACCCAATCTAAGGGGCAATCAACGACCATCCTAAAATGGCGTGGCGCGGAAGAAGATGAGTGAGCCCTACAGCCGGAATTCTTGAAATCGTTCGAGACGACCATCCCCTTCGAAACGCTTTCCAGCGGGTCACCACAATGTTCGGTGGGCGTTACTTTGCCATCGATAGTCCAAGTAAGTTTCCATAACCCGCGTTGCACTACCGGAAGCGTAGGCACATTCTTTACTTGACCTTGCGGCGATGATTTCGGCGCATTGGCGCTATTGGGGCATGAACTATCGGTGTAGCTGACTTTTCCGTCCACCACGCATTTGTTAAGTTGCTTTGCCGGGCGGCCACCTGATGGGGGATCTAGAAATTGAGACCCTTGGGTCTGTCCAGGAGCTGGCGCTGGGGCTGACGCTGCCAAGTAATCCGCTGGCGTAGGGGCCGGAGCCGGCGTAGGGCCGGTTGGCCGATTGGGATCCAACGGTGTGGATAGCGCCCGAAGGTTTGAACGCCTGTCGATGTCGTCAAACTTCCAAATCGCACCATCCGCGAAACGGAAATTTACGCGGTCGATAAGCCTGCGCTCATGAGGGGCATAAAATCCGACGCACAACAGTGAGTCCTCAGTCCCCTTGATTCCTACTTTAATGCTGTTGTGTTTGACGTAGGTGACCGTAACGTCTGCGGGCTTGATCCCCGGAGCAATCGAAAGGGAACTGCAATTACGGTTTTTATGGCCAATGCCTCGATCGAGGTCATATTGCTGCGCCCGAGCCGGAATCGTCAATGACATCACAATGCATAGGCTTGCGACACATTGGAGGGAATGCAAAGGCAAACGGCTTACGTGCGAACGCAAAGTACCATCGCTGCAGTTTGCCCGTGCCTGCCGCATGCTCACGCCCCTTGTTGCCGGGGCGATGGCATTGATGCCATCACCCGTCTGTTTTTACCGATGGTGTAGGTAAGCCCGGCACTCTGTCAAACTTAAAGCACCTAACAAAATGAACTAAAACCACTGTCAAAACCACCCTCACCCTCGGTCCCTCTCCCGGAGGGAGAGGGATGCAAAGCCTTTCTCCCTCCGGGACAAAAACCAATTAAAGAGGCCAATTAAAGGGGCCAGGCTTGATATATCCAAAGGTCCATCGCTTGTATTAAAATAAATATTAATTAAATCAATAAGTTATATTGATTTGCATTCTGTAATTCTCTGCTTTTCAGATGTAAATGGGCCATTCTTCTGGATGTGGCGGTAACATATCCACATGCCCCGCCGCCCGCGCATCCATCTCGATAACGTCCCACTGCACATCGTGCAGCGCGGCCACAACCGCGAACCCTGTTTCTTCGCCGAAGACGATTACCTGAGTTATCTGCACTGGCTGGGCGAGGCGCTGGCGGAAGCCGAATGCGCGTTGCATGCCTATGTGCTGATGACCAACCACGTGCATCTGCTGTTGACGCCGAAACGGGCCGCGGCCGTGCCCGGCCTGATCATCGCGCTGGGGCGGCGTTATGTGCAGTACATCAACCGCACGTACAAACGCACCGGCACGTTGTGGGATAGTCGTTACAAGTCCTCCACGGTGCAGGCCGAGACCTACCTGCTGGCCTGCCAGCGTTACATCGAATTGAATCCGGTGCGCGCGGCGATGGTTGAAGACCCGGCGCATTACCGCTGGACCAGTTACCGGGCGAACGCGCTGGGTCAGTCCGATCCGCGATTGACGCCGCATGCCTTGTATCTGGCGCTGGGCAGGACCACCGCCACGCGACAGGCGGCTTACCGCGCGCTGTTCCGCGCCCAGCTTGACCGCGAAGCGATAGACGACATCCGCCTGGCGCTGAACCAGGGCCAGGCACTGGGGAATTCACGGTTTCATGCGAAGATCGAGAAAATGACCGGCCTGCGGCGGGAGGCCCGGGCACGGGGACGCCCGCGCAAGGATGATGTGATCGACGGGGGCGCTATGCCGGGGCAGGGGGAACTGGCGATTTGAATGCGAACGCCGCATGCCTTGTCCGCCCGATGGTTGATTGATATCATGATATCTAACAGGCTTCAATCAGGAGTTTGATCATGGCCCAGTTCGTAGTCCGCCATCTTGAGGATGAGGTCAAGGCCCGGCTGAAGCGCCGTGCCGAGCGCCACGGGCGCAGCATGGAGGAGGAGGTGCGCCAGATCCTGCGCAACGCGGCGAAGGAATCCAATCGTGCGCAACCGAAGCTCGGCTCACGCATCGCGGCGCGCTTCAGCAAAACCGGCCTTGCCGCTGATTTGCCCGAGTTGCGCGGCAATGCTGCGCTGGCCGCCGATTTCGCCCGGTGATCATTCTCGATACCAATGTGCTGTCGGCGCTGATGCGTACGGTGCCTGACGCCACGGTCATCGACTGGCTGGACCGCCAGCCGCCGGAGTCGATCTGGATTACCAGCGTGACCCTGTTTGAAGCGCGCTTCGGTTTGAACCTGTTGCCGAAGGGGCGCCGGCGCCAGACGCTGGAGTCCGCGTTTGACCGCCTGCTGGAAGACGATCTGGAGAACCGTGTGCTGAATTTCGACAGCGCCGCGGCCGCAGCGGCAGCAGTCCTGGCGGCGGCGCGACAGAAACTGGGTCGTCCGGTGGATGTGCGTGATACCCAGATTGCCGGCATCGCGCTGGCACGTCGCGCCACGCTGGCGACGCGCAATGTGCGGCATTTCCGCGATCTGAAGGTTCCGGTGGTCGATCCCTGGCAGGCTTGAGCGGCGCGTCCATGTCTGAATCCGCCGTCCACCCTGATCTGCGCTTTGTCTATCGCCATCCGGCGCATTTCATCGCCTTTGCTGGCGGCATCGGTTTGATCCCGTTTGCGCCGGGTACTTTCGGCACATTGCTGGCGATACCGCTGTTCCATGCCCTGCAGCCGCGTCTGGATGCGTGGTCCTTCCTGATGGTGATCCTCGCGCTGTTCTGGCTCGGCGCCTGGGCCTGCGCGGTGACTGGCCGTGCGCTGGGTGCGGCGGACCACGGCGGCATGGTGTGGGACGAGGTGGTGGCTTTTCTGCTGGTGCTGTTTTTTGTGCCGGTGGGCGCTTACTGGCAGGCTTTTGCCTTTGTGGTGTTTCGTTTGTTTGACATCTTCAAACCGCCGCCCATTCGTTACTATGACCGCACGCTGAAAAACGGTTTCGGCGTGATGTGGGATGACCTGATTGCCGCGGCTTATACCCTGCTGGTGCTGGCAGCGGCTTATGCCTTGATGGCCTGATCGGAGGAGATAATGCCGGACAAGAAACTCATTGAACTGGCGACACAGGTGGGGGTGGCCCTGAAGGCCCAGGGCCTGATGCTGGCGACGGCGGAATCGTGCACGGGCGGCTGGGTGGCGCAGGCGGTGACGGCGGTGCCCGGCAGTTCGCAGTGGTTCGAACGCGGTTTTGTGACTTACACCTATATTTCCAAGCGCGAAATGCTCGGCGTGAGCCAGGCCACCCTGGGTACGCACGGCGCGGTGTCGGAGCAAACGGTGCGCGAGATGGTGAGCGGCGCCTTGGCCAACAGCCATGCGCAGATTGCGGTGGCGGTGAGCGGCACGGCGGGACCCTCGGGCGGTACCGCGGAGAAGCCGGTGGGGACCGTATGTTTTGCCTGGGGTGTCAAAAACGGCGAGCCGAAAAGTGCGACGAAACACTTCCCGGGCGACCGCGAAATGGTGCGTCGCGGAGCGGTGGAATTTGCGCTGACGGGGGTGCTGGGTTTGTTGCCAGCAGTATTGTCGGACATAAATAAGTAATTGTTTTTATTGATTATTTTGTATTTTATCTGGTGATTTACACACTACTGTATAAATAAACAGCTTTTTGCAAAAATTTATGTATAATGCGGCCATCACCTGAGCAAAAAGCAGCACCATCAAGTGCGGTTCTGGGCAGAACTGCATGACCGAACCGGAACAAGAACTGAGAGGGCACCATGGACGAAAACAAAAGCAAGGCACTCGCGGCGGCACTGTCGCAAATCGAAAAACAATTCGGCAAAGGCTCGGTCATGCGCATGGGCGAGGCCGACATTGCACGCGACATCCAGGCGGTATCGACGGGTTCGCTGGGCCTCGACATCGGGCTCGGAATCGGCGGCCTGCCGCGCGGCCGGGTGGTTGAAATCTACGGTCCGGAATCCTCGGGCAAAACCACGCTGACGCTGTCGGTGATCGCGCAAATGCAGAAGCTCGGCGGTTCGGCGGCCTTCATCGACGCCGAACACGCGCTCGACCCGCAATACGCCGGCAAGCTGGGCGTCAAGGTCGATGAACTGATCATCTCCCAGCCGGACAACGGCGAGCAGGCGCTGGAAATCGCCGACATGCTGGTGCGTTCGGGTTCGGTCGACGTCGTGGTGATCGACTCGGTGGCCGCGCTGGTGCCGCGCGCCGAGATCGAAGGCGAAATGGGTGAGCCGCAGATGGGTCTGCAGGCGCGGTTGATGTCGCAGGCGTTGCGCAAACTCACCGCCAACATCAAACGTTCGAACACGCTGGTGATTTTCATCAACCAGATCCGCATGAAGATCGGCGTGATGTTCGGCAATCCCGAAACCACTACCGGCGGCAATGCGCTGAAGTTCTACGCCTCGGTGCGTATCGACATCCGCCGCATCGGTTCGATCAAGAAGGGCGAAGAGGTCATCGGTTCCGAGACCCGCGCCAAGATCGTCAAAAACAAGGTGGCGCCGCCGTTCCGCCAGGCTGAATTCGACATCCTTTACGGCGAAGGCATTTCGCGCGAAGGCGAGATCATCGAACTCGGCGTGATCCACAACATCATCGAGAAATCCGGCGCCTGGTATTCCTACGGCAAGGACCGCATCGGTCAGGGCAAGGACAACACCCGCGAATACCTGAAGGAAAATCCGAAAATGGCCAACGAGATCGAAGCGCGCATCCGCGCTGCCGTCGGTGTCTCCGGCGGTCCGGCGGTGACCGGCGAAGTCAAAAAGCCGCCGCTGGAAGTGGTGGAATCGGATCCGGCCGCGCGGAAAAAAGCTGCCGGGCAGTAAGCCGGCGGCAGCGAACCGGCTGACGCATGATGCCGGCGGCAGATCGCAAGGAACCCAGTAGTCTCCGGGCACGCGCACTTAGGCACTTGGCGCGGCGCGAGTATACCCGTCACGAGTTGACGCTAAAGCTCGCGCCGCACGCTGAGTCGGCAGCCGAAATCGCCCAGGTCCTGGATGACTTTACGCAGCGCGGCTGGTTGTCGGAACAGCGCGCGGCAGAGCAGATGGTGCATGCGCGGCGCAGTCGATACGGCATGGCGCGTATCCGCCGCGATCTGGAAGCCAAGGGTGTGGATGCCGAGGTGGTCAGCACCACGCTCGCGGCACTGCAGGATGGTGAACTGGAGGCAGCGCGCGCCGTGTGGCGCAGGAAATTCAAGACTTTGCCCGCGGGTGCTGCAGAGCGGGCGAAACAGGCGCGGTTTTTACTGGGGCGCGGATTCAGCAGTGAAGTCATCACCAAGTTATTGCGCAGTTTGGCGAAGGACGCTGCGGACGAGTGAGTCGATGTAAAAGCGGGAGAATGATATGGCAAAAGAAATGTTTAAAAACAAGGACTTGATCGTATTCTGGACGGCGGTGGTCATTGCTGCCTGCGATCTGCTGTCATCCGGATTTTTTGCGATTCAGGAAGTGGTCGCGGCACCGGCGCATGTCGCTGTTTCCGCAACAGTACAAATGGCTAACGCACAGGACGCTGCGGAGCAGCGCTGGGTAGAGCGCATGGCGCGCCTCAGCGCACGCTGAACCACGCTGAACGACAGACCGCCGGACCGTAATGGTTGCGGTGCGGGCTGCTGCAGTGCGGCTGCAGCAGTAAAACTGGTTTAAAATCTGCGCCTTACGTAAACCCACCGGCGCATCCGCATGAAATCCGCAGAAATCCGCGACAAGTTTCTCCACTACTTCGAATCCAAGGGGCACACCATCGTGCCCTCCAGCCCGCTGGTTCCCGGCAACGATCCGACGCTGCTGTTCACCAATTCCGGCATGGTGCAGTTCAAGGACGTGTTTCTCGGCCAGGAAACCCGTTCCTACAAACGCGCGACGACTTCGCAGCGCAGCCTGCGCGCGGGGGGCAAACACAACGACCTCGAAAACGTCGGTTACACCGCCCGTCACCACACGTTTTTCGAGATGCTGGGCAATTTCTCCTTCGGCGATTATTTCAAGCGCGACGCCATCCATTATGCATGGGAGCTGCTGACCTCGGTCTACGGGCTGCCCAGGGACAAACTCTGGGTGACGGTCTACCAGACCGATGACGAGGCTTATGACATCTGGGCGAAAGACATTGGCGTGCCGAAAGAGCGCATCGTACGCATCGGCGACAAGCCGGGCGGCGGCTCCGACAATTTCTGGCAGATGGCCGACACGGGCCCCTGCGGCCCCTGCAGTGAAATTTTTTATGACCACGGCGCCGATGTTGAAGGCGGCCCGCCCGGATCGAAGGATGCCGACGGCGACCGTTATATCGAAATCTGGAACCTGGTGTTCATGCAGTTTGATCGGCAGAAAAGCGGCGACGACTATGTGCTGAACCCGCTGCCCAAGCCCTCGGTCGATACCGGCATGGGTCTGGAGCGCATCGCCGCGGTGCTGCAGGGCGTGCATTCCAACTACGACATCGATCTGTTCCAGGCGCTGATCAAGGCCGCCGCCCGCGAAACAAACGCCAAGGACCTGAACAACAATTCACTGAAGGTGATTGCAGACCATATCCGTGCCTGTTCCTTCCTGATCGTTGACGGCGTGATTCCCGGCAACGAAGGCCGCGGTTATGTGCTGCGCCGGATCATCCGCCGCGCCATCCGCCACGGCTACAAGCTGGGTCAGACCAAACCGTTTTTCCACAAGGTTGTCGCCGATCTGGCGAAAGTGATGGGTGCCGCCTATCCCGAACTGGTCAAGGCGCAGGACCGGGTGATGCAGGTGCTGAAACAGGAAGAGGAACGTTTTGCCGAGACCCTCGAAAACGGCATGAAGGTGCTCGAAGGCGCGCTGACCCGCGAAGACAAGATGCTCGACGGCGAAACCGTGTTCCAGCTTTATGACACCTATGGTTTCCCGGTGGACCTGACCGCCGACATCGCGCGCGAACGTAATGTGCGCGTGGATTACGCCGGTTTCGAGGCGGCGATGGACCAGCAGCGTGAACGCGCGCGCGCCGCGTCCAGGTTCCAGATGGGTGCTTCGGTCGACTATCAGGGGGCGAAGACCGAATTCCACGGTTACGACACGCTGGTGCTGGATGATGCCGAAGTCATCGCGATTTACCGCGACGGCAGCGCAGTGCCGTCGATCGCCGCGGGTGAGGCCGCAGTGGTGGTGCTCGACCGCACGCCGTTTTACGCGGAATCGGGCGGCCAGGCGGGGGACGCCGGCGAACTGGTGGCGGACGGCGGCACCTTTGCCGTCGCCGATACGCTGAAAATCCAGGCCGATGTGTTCGGTCATCACGGCAGGCTGGAAACCGGCGCGCTGGCCGTCGGCGACCGGCTGGCGGCGCGGGTCGATGCGGTGCGCCGTGCGCGCACCATGCGCAACCATTCGGCGACCCACCTGATGCACAAGGCGCTGCGCGAAGTGCTGGGCCCGCATGTGCAGCAGAAGGGCTCGCTGGTTGATGCCGACAAGACCCGTTTCGATTTTTCGCACCACTCACCGATGAGTGAGGACGAAATGCGGCAGGTCGAGGCCATGGTCAATGCCGAAATCCTCGCCAATGCGTCGACTGCCGCGCGCATCATGAAATTCGATGATGCGGTGAAACACGGTGCGATGGCGCTGTTCGGCGAGAAATACGGTGACGAGGTGCGGGTGCTCGATATCGGTACTTCGCGCGAGCTCTGCGGCGGCACCCATGTCAAACGCACCGGCGACATCGGTTTTTTCAAGGTGTTGTCCGAAGGCGGTGTTGCCGCCGGCATCCGCCGCATCGAGGCCACCACCGGCGACCGTGCACTGGCTTATGTGCAGGCGCAGGAGCAGAAACTCGCCGGCGCTGCGGCTGCGCTGCGCACCTCGCCGCAGGAAGTCGGGCAGAAGATCACCCAGATCATCGACAACGTACGCAACCTGGAAAAGGAGCTGGCGCGCTTGAAGTCGAAGCTGGCTTCCAGCCAGGGAGATGATCTCGCGACGCAGGCGGTCGACGTCAAGGGCATCAAGGTACTCGCTGCCGCGATGGACGGCGCCGATTCCAAAGCGCTGCGCGAGTCCATGGACAAGCTGAAGGACAAGCTGAAAAGCGCGGCCATCGTGCTGGCGGCCGTGGAGGGCGGGAAAGTAACGCTGATCGCCGGCGTCACCGCCGATCTCACCGCAAAGGTGAAAGCCGGCGAACTGGTCAATCATGTCGCGCTGCAGGTCGGCGGCAAGGGCGGCGGCCGGGCCGACATGGCGCAGGCCGGCGGCAGCGATCCCGCGAAACTGCCGCAAGCGCTGCAGTCCGTACGCGCCTGGGTCGAGCAGCGCCTGTAAACAATCGGAAGATTCCGCAATGACGCTTAAACGTAATATCAGGATATGCCTTGTTGTCGGGATGTTTGCGACAGTTGCGCTGCCGCCGGTGGCTGTCGCGCAGGAATTGATCGAGGCGACGACCGCATCCGGCGAAAAAGTGCGTCTGCACCCGAACGGCCGCTGGGAATATGTCGATGGCAAGAAAGCCGCCGCAGCCAAAGCAGTCGCCGACCAGTATCCGGAGAACCAGCTGCGCCCGCAGGCGGCGCAGGGCTGCATGTTCGGCATTGGCCGCTGCATCATGCCCGGTGACAAGGATTACAACCGCGGCACCTTGAATCCCGCCAAACGCTGAACAGCGTTTTCGCAGATTTTCACGGCTTCCGACAAGGGCCGTGTCCACATGTTGATGCCGTTGCCATGGCGGCCGGTGTCGCACATGCGTTTCCCCGGCGCCGCTTTTTCCAGTAGGCTGGGTCTGTGAGCATCCGCGCCCAGTTATTGCTGCTGATTTTGTTCGCCACGCTGATTCCGGCGCTGGTGAGCGTATTCCACTTCGTGGAGCGGCGTGATGCCGAGGTTGCCGAGGCGGCGCACCGCTTGAGCGCCGAAGCCGGACGTGTCGCGCTGGAACTGCGGGACATGGTCCGCGGCACCGCGCAGCTGCATTACGGTTTGTCCAGGGCGCGCGATTTTGACAGGCCGGACAAGGCCGCATGCTCCACTTTCCTGCATGAAGTGCTGAAGGAACATCCGCAGTACACGGGGATACTGACGATCGAACCGGACGGCAGCCTGTTCTGTGATTCGCTGCGCACCGGCCGCAAGCTGAATCTGACCGACCGCCGTTACTTCCAGACGGTGATGAAACCGGATACGCCGCTGGCCGTCGAGCCGGCGTTCGGACGGCTGACCGGCATCGCAGTACTGCAGGTGGCTTATGCGGTGCGGCGCGAAACCGGTGAGCCGCGTTTTGTACTGCTGGCTTCGCTGAACCTCGAGGAATTCATGCAGTCCCTCGCGAAAACCCTGCCGTTCGCCGGTACGGTGATTGCGTTGATGGACAGCAAGGGCATGATCCTGTCGTGGAACCCCGATGGCGGGAAACTGCGCGGCACCACCATCGCCGATACGCCGCTGGCCCGTTTTGCACTGAACAGCCGGGGTGAGGAGGTGCAGGAAAACATTCTCATCGGCGGCGTGCCGCGGATCTGGGCGGTCAGCACGCTGCCGGAATTTCCGGACGCCGGCGTGCGCGTGCTGGTCGGCGTAGCCCGCGCCGATCTGCTCGCGGCGGCCAACCGCAATCTGGCCGAGTCGCTGACGGCCCTGGCGGCTGTGCTGCTGCTGGTGTTTGCCGGGGCCTGGACGCTGTCCGAACTGGGCATCCGTCGCCAGATTGCGCGCATCAACGCGGCGGTCTCCCGCTTCAGCGGCGGCGACTTCGGCGCGCGCATCGGCGCACCCTATCCGCGCGGGGAAATCGGCGGACTGATGGCGGCCCTTGATCACGAATTCGGCCTGATGCAGGAGCAGCGCAAGGTGATCGAGCAGTTGAACAGCGATCTCGAGCGCCGGGTCACGGAGCGCACCGCGCAGCTGGAAGCCATCAACAAGGAGCTGGAGTCGTTTTCCTATTCGGTGTCCCATGACCTGCGCATGCCCTTGCGCCATATCGACGGCTATATTGAATTGCTGGCCGGGGAAACCGCGGGCAGGCTGACGGCTGAAGAACAAAGATATCTGCGGGTTGTAACCGACGCCAGCCGCAAAATGGGCCAGCTCATCGACGATCTGCTGGCGTTCTCGCGCATGGGGCGGGTGGAACTCATTGAGAGCAGTGTGGCGCTCGATACGCTGGTGCAGGAAACCATTCAGGCCATGGCGCCGGATACTCGGCAGCGCAACATCGTCTGGAGCCCGGCGCCGCTGCCGGTGGTGCGCGGCGATCCGGCCATGCTCAAGCAGGTATTTGCCAACCTGATCGGCAATGCGGTGAAATATACCCGTGCCCGCGATCCGGCACTGATCGAGATCGGCTGCCGGGGCGAAGAGGAGGGCCGCTTGATACTGTTTGTTCGTGACAACGGTGTTGGTTTTGACATGCAGTACGCCGACAAACTGTTCGGGGTGTTTCAGCGTCTGCATCGCGCCGATCAGTTCGAGGGCACGGGCATCGGACTGGCCAATGTCCGGCGCATCATTGCCCGCCACGGCGGCCGGGTCTGGGCCGAAGCGGTGCTGGAGGGTGGCGCGACTTTTTATTTCACGCTGCGGGCGGCGGAGCCGTCCCGGCAGCAAATGTGACTGAGGAGAGCGACATGACTGCCCTCGCCCGCATCCTGCTCGTTGAAGACAATCCCCACGATGCCGAACTCACGCTGAAGGCGCTGTCCGGCATGGCCAATGAAGTGCTGCATCTGTGGGACGGCGCCGATGCGCTGGATTATCTGTACCGGCGCGGTGAATTTGCCGGACGTCCCGAAGGCCATCCGGCGGTGGTGCTGCTGGATCTGAAAATGCCCCGGGTCGACGGACTGGAGGTGTTGCGCCAGGTCAAAGGCGATCCGGCACTCAAAAAAATTCCGGTGGTGGTGATGACGTCCTCGCGCGAAGACCAGGATCTGAACACCTGTTACGACCTCAGCATCAATGCCTATGTCGTCAAGCCGGTGAAATTCCAGGAATTTGTCGGCGCCGTGAAACAGGTCGGCGCGTTCTGGGCGGTGCTGAACGAACTGCCGCCCGGCAGCGTGTCCAGGCGCGATCCGCGCGGCGCATAGTTGTTTTAAAGGCGGCCGGTCCTAAAAGGGCAGCGCAGCCCCCGGTTTGACCGCGAGCAATGCCCGCCGGAAGTCCTCCTGGATGCGGCGCAGAGCCGTTTCGTTGTCGGCCTCGAAGCGCAGCACGATGATCGGCGTCGTGTTTGACGGCCGTGCCAGGCCGAAACCGTCGGCATATTCCACGCGCAGGCCGTCGATGGTGATGATTTCCTGCGCGCCGCTGAAACGCGCGGTTTTCTGCAGCGCATCCATCAGCGTGTAGTTTTCGCCCTCATTCAACTGCCACTGCAATTCCGGAGTATTGACCGCATCCGGCAGTGCTTCGAGGATGGCGCCGGGGTCGGCGCTGCGGCTCAAAATTTCCAGCAGCCGCGCGCCGGCGTACATGCCGTCGTCAAAACCGTACCAGCGTTCCCTGAAAAAAATGTGCCCGCTCATTTCGCCGGCCAGCGGCGCGCCCGACTCCTTGAGCTTTTTCTTGATGAAGGAATGCCCGGTTTTCCACAGCAGCGGCTTGCCGCCGTGTTTGCGGATCCAGCCGAACAGGTGGCGGGTGCATTTGACGTCAAAAATGATTTCGGCGCCGGGTACGCGCGACAGCACATCCGCGGCGAACAGCATCAGCTGGCGGTCGGGATAGATGATTTTTCCCGACCTGGTGACCACGCCCAGCCGGTCGCCGTCGCCGTCGAAAGCCAGGCCGAGTTCGGCATCACCCGCGCGCAATGCCGCGATCAGATCCTGCAGGTTTTTCGGTTGTGACGGATCGGGATGGTGATTGGGAAAGCTGCCGTCGACCTCACAAAACAATTCCTCCACCGTGCAGCCGAGCCGGCGATAGAGCTCCGGCGCGGTGGCGCCGGCAATGCCGTTGCCGCAATCGACGGCGATGCGCATGGGGCGGGCGAGTTTGATTGAGTTTGTAATGCGCGAGTCTGTGATGCGTTCAAGGTAGGCGGCGCGGATGTCGCGGGTTTTGTAGCTGCCGGCGCCGCTGCCGAGGTCACCGTCGAGCAACCGCTGGCGCAGCGCCTGGATTGCTTCACCGGCGAGCGTGTCGCCGGCCAGCATCATCTTCAGGCCGTTGTATTCGGGCGGATTGTGCGAACCGGTGACCATCACACCGGACAGGGTGTCGAGTTCGTGCGCGGCGAAATACAGCATCGGCGTCGCAACCTGGCCGACGTCGATGACATCGACACCGCTCGACTGCAGGCCGCGCGCCAGTGCCGCGGCGAGTGCCGGACCCGAGAGCCGGCCGTCGCGGCCGATGACCACGGTGCTGCGGCCGCGGGCCAGGGCTTCGGTTCCGATGGCGCGGCCGATGGCTTCCACCCCGGACACGGTCAGCGTTTTATCGACGATGCCGCGGATGTCGTAGGCCTTGAAGATCGCGGCCGGGGGATGAACCAGAGTGTTCATGAAAATATTATTAAAAACAATAGGTTAGTAATTCTAGCATCTCGAGGCTACAAATTCGAGCACGGCCTGCGGCAGCCAGGTCAGCGAGCCCCCGCCATCGGGGAAGCCGACGTGGCCGCCCTCGTCGGGGAATGCCGCAGTCACCGCCGCGGACAGCATTCGCACGTCCGGCAGCGCGGCTGCGGGCAGGAAGGGATCGTTGCGCGCGTTGAGCAGCAGCGTCGGCACGGCGATGTGCGCGAGATGCGGTTTGCTGCTGGCGCGGGTGTAGTAATCGTCAACGTCTTTGAAGCCATGCAGCCGGGCGGTAACGAGATCGTCGAATGTGCGCAGTGTGCGTGTGGCGAGCAGCTGCGCTGCGTCGAACAGACCCGGATGCGCGCGCAGTTTGGCCAGCGATTTGCGTTTCATCGTTGCCAGGAAGTTGTTGGTGTACAGCATGTTGAAGCCCTGTTCCAGCGCGCGGCCCGCGGCATGCAGGTCCACCGGTGCCGAGACCGCGGCGGCGCGGTGCACGATGGCGCATGCAGCTTCGCGTTGTTCGCCCAGCCATTTCAGCAGCGCATTGCCGCCGAGAGAAACACCCGCTGCATACAGTGGTGCGCCACCCTGCCGTTGTTTCAGGCGGCGCAGGATCCAGTCGATTTCCGCGCTGTCTCCGGAATGATAGGCGCGCGGCAGACGGTTCAATTCACCGCTGCAGCCGCGGAAATGCACCACGACGCCGCGCCAGCCGCGGTTGACGGCAGCCTGCATCAGCGCGCGGGCGTAGTGGCTGTTGGAGCTGCCTTCGAGTCCGTGAAACAGCACCAGCAGCGGCCGTGCGCCATCCTCAAGCCTCAATCCTCGATCCTGAACTTGAGTCCAGTCGAGATCGATGAAATCGCCATCCGGCGTATCCCAGCGCTGGCGCTGATAGGCGACGGCGGGGCGGCGCGCCAGCAGCGCCGGATACAGCGTCTGCAGGTTGCCGCCGGGCAGCCAGACCGGCGCCCGGTATGCGGGTTGCGATGTTGCCATGGATGGATAGTAAGCGGTTTACACGAACGGTTTACGCCGGGTGTACGCCCGTGCCACAATCCCCCGGCACGCTGTCACTCGAAACCGGATCAAAAACCCAGGCAGGGAGACAAAACCATGAACGATCCCGTAGCGCAGACCCCGAGCAATGACGACCGCAACCTGGCGATGCTGGCCCACCTGCTGGGCATTGTGTCCGGCTTCGTCGGGGCGCTGATCATCTGGCTGATCAAAAAAGACCAGTCGGCCTTTGTCGACGAGCAGGGCAAGGAGGCGCTGAATTTCCAGATCACGGTGATGATCGCTTTTGTCGGCAGCTGGATCCTGATGTTCATCTTGATCGGGATGCTGCTGATGCCCTTGATACTGATCGCCAATCTGGTGTTCTGCATACTTGCAGCGGTCGCCGTATCCAAGGGTGAGCATTACAAATATCCGTTCGCGATCCGGCTGTTGAAATAAACCGCGCGGCCGCAAAAAAAGGCCCCGCGGGGCCTTTTTTCAGTTGCCGCGGCTTAATCGCGGTAAGAAGTATCCGTGCGATCCAGCTTGCGCAGCATCGCCGGCCATTCGAGCAGGCCGAAGCGGCGGCGCACGCCGGGCAGCATCAGGTTGTTGGTGTACTGGGTGACTTCCTGCGGCGGCAACTGCAGTTCGGTGTTGCATGAGAGCGCCATCACCTGCAGCTGGCAGGCGCGTTCCAGACGGTACATGTTGTTGAAGCATTCCGGGATGCTGGCGCCGGTGGTGAGCAGGCCGTGGTTGCGCAGCACCATCGCCTCGCGATTGCCGAGGTTCTGCACCAGGCGCTCGCGTTCTTCGAGGCGCAGCGCAACCCCTTCATAGTCGTGGTAGGCGATGTCGAGGAAACGCATCGACGATTGCGCGATCGGCATGATGCCGCATTTCATCGCCGACACCGCCATGCCGGCGAGGGTGTGGGTGTGGATGATGCAATCCACGTCGTGGCGCGCGGCGTGTATGGCGCTGTGGATGACGAAGCCGGCCTGATTGACGCCGTATTCGGTGGCGTTGAACAGCACATTGCCTTCGAGGTCGATTTTCAGCATCGACGAGGCGGTCATTTCCTCGTAGAGCATGCCGTACGGGTTGATCAGGAATTCATTGTGGGTGCCGGGCACTCGCACCGAGATGTGGTTGGCGACCATTTCGACCATGCCGTATTCCGCCATCAGGCGGTAACAGGCGGCGAGATTGACGCGGGCTTCCCATTCTTCCTTGCTGACCTGCTCGCGTACCGGTTTGTTGACCTTGACGGCGGGTGCGTTCATGACGGACTCCTTCTGGTGGATCGTGCGCTGGATTCTACGCCCGGACCTGCCGGGCGCAAGGGTGGTGTCTCACAGTCTGGAACATGTGGTGATGTCAGGCCTTTGCATACACGCCGGCGCTGCCGCCGGCCAGTTTGCCGAACACCGCGCCCGAGGTCAGCCCGGTGCCGCCCGGATAGTTGTGATAAAACAGCCCGCCGACCATCTCTCCGGCGGCATACAGCCCCGGAATCGGTTTGCCGGCAGTATCCTCGACATTGCCTTCGTTGTTGACCTTGACGCCGCCGAAGGTGAATGTCACGCCGCAGGTCACGGCATAGGCTTCAAACGGCGCCTGCTCGATGGTCAGCGCCCAGTTCGACTTGTTGATTTTGAGTCCCTCGGTGCGGCGGCCGTCTTTCACGGTGAGGTTGAACGGCACCTCGGTGCGCACCGCCTTGTTGTAGGCCCTGATCTCGCGCAGGCAGGCCTCGGCATTGACGCCGTCCAGTTTTTTCACCAGTTCCTCCAGCGTGTCGGCGCGCACCTTGGTCACCTGCTTGATGCGGTACTCGTCGCGCAGCAGCGGGATCGATTGTGCGTCGAAGATCTGCCACGCGAACATGCCCGGCTGATTCAGCACCACGGCGCCGTATTTGGCGTAGGTGTAATTGCGGATGTCGGCGCCTTCGTCGACAAAACGCTCACCGTTGGCATTGACCATGATGCCGATCGGATAGCTGTGTTTCTGGAAGTTGTCGCCGACCGCGAGGTCGCCGAAGGCCGGTGCGTTCATGTCCCAGCCCACGGCGTGGCAGCCCGACCAGTGGCCATAGGGCAGGGCGCCGGCTTCGAGAGCCATGCGGATGCCGGCGCCGGTGTTGAATCGGGTGCCGCGCACCTTGGCCAGATCCCAGCCCGTGCCGAGATAACGCGTGCGCATCTCGGCATTGGATTCAAATCCGCCGCAGGCCAGCACCACGGCCTTGCACGGGATTTCGACATTTTTTCCTTTATGCTTTGCTTTGATGCCAATGACCTTGCCGTTGTCGTCCAGCATCAGCCCGGTGGCCGGGGTTTCGTAATAAATGGTGATGCCTTCGCGTTCACAGGCCTTGTGCTCGTTGTCGACCAGGCCGGGACCGCCGCCCCAGGTCTCAGCGGCGAGCCCGCCGAAGAATTTGAATTTGCCGTCGACTTTCATCGCCTGGCGGCCGAAGCTGGCCTGGAACTTGACGCCTTTTTTGCGCATCCAGGTCAGCGTTTCGAGACTGCGCGAAACGAGGATTTCGCAAAGATCGGGATCGGTGCGGTACTGGGTGACGCGGCCCATGTCGTCGTAGAACTGCTCGGCGGTGTAGGTGCCGAAGTCGGTGTTCTTGATTTCATCGTCCGTCAGATCCGGAACGATCTGCTTCAGATCATCGGGGCCGTTGAACTGCACACGCATGGCGCCCGCGGTGTAGCGGCTGTTGCCGCCGCATTCTTCGATCGGTGCGGCTTCCAGCATGATCACCCTGCCGCCCGATTCACGCGCCGCCAGCGCTGCACAGGCGGCAGCGTTGCCGGCGCCGACCACCACCACATCAGGATTACCGAATAGTTCTTTATTCATCATCAAGATTCTCTAAAATTATAAATAAAAACAATAAGTTATGAAGTTACCGGTCGATGCCCGCTGGGCGTGAGTCGTCACCCGACAGCAGTGAGTAATTGACCGCGCGGCCGACGCCCTGGCGGAAACCCTCGAGTCGCAGCACCTGGCCCGGCGCGATGTTGGCGAGGTTCACGTCGCGGCCGAAGTCGCGCAGCATCTGCACATGCTGCTGCGGAAAGCGGTAGGGATCGGCTTCGATCACGACATGGTCGAACCAGTCCTGCGCCGACAGCGCCTTCAAACTTTCCGGTGAATCCTTGGCGAGCAGGTCCATCTCGCACTGTTCGACGGTGACATGGTGGATGCCCTGTGCCGCCACCGAACGTACGATGCCTTCAAGGTAATCCAGGCTCAACGCGTCTTCGGGATTCTTGCGGCCGAATTCGTAGACCACCTTGATGTTTTCTTTCTGGAAGCGGTCGATCATTCGCGCGCGTTCGTCCTCGCTGAGAGTCACATAGTTTTCGGAAATTTCCAGGCCGGGAATGGCCAGCCGTTTGAGCAATACGATCAGTCCGTCGATTTCATTGCGGTGCCAGGCGTATTCGAACAGGATGCCGCCGGCAAAAGGCATCACGCCGGCGTCGAGATAGAGTTTTGTGGTGCGCTTCACCACTTCGCCGGGAATCAGCAGCGCGTTCATTGCGTAGATCTTGGCGTAGTCGATGTAGTGCGCCGCAACGTCGAGCAGGTCGGCAATGCCGCGTTCACCGCCGGACCAGCCGAAGGTATCGGGGCCGAAGTCGATCATCGAGGTAATGCCGCGGCGGCGCGGCTTGGGGCTGCGCGGCGGCAGCGCGAGTTCAGTGACGGGTTTCTGGTCAGTCATGGTTTTTTTATGAGCGGGGTGCAATGAGGGCCGCAGATGTGTTTTATGCGAAGCGGCGTCCACTAAACGGACTGCTTCAGTATAGCCGATGCACCCCGCCATGACGCGATGAAATCCGCCATGCGGACAGAATCATGGCTGTCGAATCAGTGCAGGGTTTGGGTCGCGGGCCCGGTGTCGGTTTCGGATCTGAGTGATGCCGGCGCCGCCGCGGCGTGGTGCGCCACCATGCGCCAGCCGCGTTCGGTGCGCTGATAAACGTTGGTGGCGATCATCGGCTGCTGCGTGCGCGGTTGGCCGGCGACGGAGATGTGTTCGTAGACGCTGTGCACGGCGAGCATCATGGTGTGGATCAGCTGCTGCTCGCGCAGGTTGAAGCGCAGGTCCTGGCCGCCGGCGAAAATCCGTCGCCATGACTCACGGATGCGTTCGATGCCGGAGACGCGCGCGGCGCCGGGATGCACGCAGTAACTGTCGTCGTCGTCCGACCACACTTCCATCATCGCGTCGAGGTCGCGTTTGACGAAGGCATCATAAAACGCCGCCTCGGCGTCCTGCGGCGTCGCGAACAGTGTTTTTTTCACGGCAGCTCCCCGGCCCCGCATTGCGCAGTCTGCGCGGATCAGGTGACGATTCTAGCAAAATCGATGGCGGTGAAAACGCGCTCCGGCGTCAGGTCCTTGAGGCATTTGAAATGGCCCAGCGGGCACTCGCGCCGGAAGCAGGGGCTGCATTCAAGATTCAGGGAGAGGATGCGCGCATCTTTGCCCAGCGGCGGCGTGAACTGCGGCGAGCTGGAGCCGTAGAGCGCGATCACCGGGCGGCCGACGGCGGCTGCAATGTGCATCAATCCCGAATCGTTGCTCACCACCAGCCGCGATGCGGCAAGCAGGTCGGCGGCTTCGGCTATATCGGTTTTTCCGCAGAGGTTGATGCAGGCGCCTGCACTTGCCGCGGCAATGGTCTCGCCGACCGCATGATCCCTGGGTGATCCGACCAGCCAGACCGCGCAGCCGCGTGCCGCCAGCAAACGCGCCAGAGCGGCGAAATGGGCCTCGGGCCAGCGTTTCGCCGGTCCGTATTCGGCGCCCGGACAGAATGCGACCACCGGTTTGTCCTTATTTTTGCCGGTGTTGAGCCCGAGTCGCGCCAGCAGCGCCTGTTGTTGTGCCGCCGTGGACTGCATTGCCGGCATCGGCAGTGATGAGGGCAGCGCTGCCCCGACGGGCAGCGCCAGTGCGGCAAAGCGCTGCACCATCTGCGGCAGCGCAGCGGCATCAAGCGGCCGCACATCGTTGAGCAGCCCCCAGCGCGCCTCGCCGCGAAAGCCGGTGCGCCGCGGAATGCCGGCCGACCACGGGATCAGCGCCGACTTCCATGAATTCGGCAGCACCAGCGCCTGTTCGTAGCCCCGGTCGCGCAGGGTTTTGCCGAACGCGTGGCGGGCACCGAGGCGGAGCGCGCCGTGGCCGAAAGGGTTGCCGATGCCGCGCCGCACTTCAGGCATGCGCGCGAGCAGCGGCAGGGTCCAGGGCGGCGCGAGATAGTCGATCTGTGCAGCCGGATGCTGCTGCATCAGCAGTTTCAGCAGCGACTGGGAGATCACGGTATCGCCGACCCAGGACGGGCCGACGATAAGGATGTTCATCGCTCAGTGGTGGCCGGCGCCCGCGCCGCCTTGCAGCGTGTAGCGGGTGCCGCAGTACGGGCACAGTGCCTCGCCGGTGTTTTCGATCGGCAGGAACACCCGCGGGTGGGCGTTCCACAGCGGCATTGCCGGCGTCGGGCAATGCAGCGGCAGGTCGGCGGCGGTGACTTCGATCAGCCGCGATTTGCTGTCGGCGGGCGTGTTCATCACGGCCTCAGGCGGCGACCGGCGACAGCCAGGCGCGGTGCTCGGCAGCCTTGCCGCTGACGCACTCGAAGAATTTTTTCTGCAGGCGCGCCGTGATCGGGCCGCGTTTGCCGTCGCCGATCATCCGGCCGTCGACTTCGCGGATCGGTGTGACTTCGGCGGCGGTGCCGGTGAAAAAGGCCTCGTCCGCGATATAAAGATCGTCGCGGGTGATGCGGCGTGCGGAAACCTCGTAACCCATTTCCTGGGCCAGCGTGATGATCGAGTCGCGGGTGATGCCGATCAGCGCGCTGGTCAGTTCCGGCTCGTAGAGTTTGCCGTTTTTGACCATGAACAGGTTCTCGCCCGAACCTTCGGCGACAAAACCGTCGACATCCAGCAGCAGGCCCTCGTCGTAGCCGTGTTCGGTGGCTTCGAGGTTGGCGAGGATCGAGTTGGCGTAGGTGCCGGAGTATTTGGCGCGGCACATCGACACGTTGACGTGGTGGCGGGCGTGCGACGATGTTTTGACGCGGATGCCTTTTTCCAGCGCCTCGGCGCCGAGGTAGGCGCCCCAGGGCCAGGCGGCGATGGCGACATGCACGCTGGCGCCCTTGGGGGACACGCCCATTTTTTCCGAGCCGTAGAAGGCGATCGGCCGGATGTAGCAGGATTCGAGCCTGTTGACGCGCACGACTTCCTTCTGCGCCTCCATCAGCACTTCCCGCGTGTACGGGATTTTCATCATGTAGATGTGCGCCGAGTTGAACAGCCGTTCGGTGTGTTCCTTCAGGCGGAAAATGGCGGTCCCGATGTCGGTGTTGTAGGCGCGGACGCCCTCGAACACCGCCAGCCCGTAGTGCAGGGAATGGGTCAGGACGTGCGTTGTCGCCTCGCGCCAGGGCACCAGTTTCCCGTCATGCCAGATTTGCCCGTCGCGATCAGCCATGGACATGCTGAAATTCTCCAGATTGGTTTTTAATGGTGCGGATTCGTTGCTTATGCAGGACGGGAACTTCGGCGGCCCGGTGCTGCGGCTGTGCCGGAGGGTTATCCCTTGCTGCGACTGAATATTTTAGCCGATTTGGATGCCGCGGCGGAATATCCGCCGACCGTCCGCAACATGAGGAGGAAATTCCGGTTACCGGCTACAATAGCCCATTGATAAAAAGGGGCGGTTCGGGCCGGTATCCGGCGCAACCGATCGGGAGAAAAAATGCTGGGACGCCTGCGCGCGTGGCTCAATGGTCTGAGCGAGCGCATCATCAATGAGCAGGACAGCGAGCAGGAAAAGCTCAACAAGACGCTGCTGATTTTTTCCTGCGGACTGATGGGGTTCGGGTCGGTGCTGTGGCTGGCCCTGTACTGGGCCATGGGCATCAAGTTTTCCTCGACCGTGCCCCTCAGCTACATCGCCGTTTCGGCGGCATCCCTCGCGTACTATGTCTACACGCTGAATTTTGCGGTGTTCCGCACGCTGCAGGTCAGCCTGTTCCTGTTCATGCCGTTCATCATGCAGTGGAGCATCGGCAGCTACGTCAGTTCCTCCGGGGTCGCGCTGTGGGCGCTGCTGGCGCCGGTGGGGGTGATGATTTTCCAGGGCGCGCGGCAGTCGCTGCCGTGGTTTGCCGCCTATATCGTGTTGACGGGGATTTCGGGCTTTTTCGACTACTGGCTGACCTTCGGCGTCGAGTCCGGCGTCACCATGCAGAGCATCGCCGTGTTTTTCACGCTGAATTTCGCGGCGATGTCGACGATCATGTATCTGCTGATCAGCTATTTCGTGCGCCAGCGCGACAAACTGGCGGCTGATGTCAACGAGCAGAATCAGCTGCTGCGCATCGAGCAGGCAAAATCGGAATCCCTGCTGCTCAACATCCTGCCGGCGCCGATCGCGCGGCGGCTGAAGGACCAGCAGGGCATCATTGCCGACGGTTTTGCCGACGTGACCGTGATGTTCGCCGACATCATCGACTTCACCCGTCTCGCCGAGGAAGTGCCGCCGAAGGCGATGGTGGAACTGCTGAATGAGGTGTTTTCGCGATTCGACGCGATGGCGGAGTTTCACCGGCTGGAAAAAATCAAGACCATCGGCGATGCCTACATGGTGGCCGGCGGCCTGATCGAACATGACGGCGTCGATTTCGCCGTCGACGCCCGCGACTACACGGCGGCGATGCTGCGGCTGGCGCTGGACATGCGCAAGTACATGGCGGAACTGTCCGAGAAAAAACGCATGAGTCTCGGCATCCATGTCGGCATCTGCTCGGGGCCGGTGGTTGCCGGCGTCATCGGCACCCGCAAGTTCATCTATGACTTGTGGGGCGACACCGTCAACACTGCAAGCCGGGTCACCGGCGAGGCGAAGTCCGGCATCATCCTGGTCGATGCCATGACCTACCGGCGCTCCAAAACCCAGTTCGAATTCGAAGGGCCGATGAGCATCGTCGGCAAGGGCAAGGGCAATATCGAGGTCTACCGACTGATCGATCTGGCGCCGCATCTGCGCGACGTCACGGTTTAGCCGGGCCGCCAGCCGCGCCTTCCGCGGCCACCGTGCTGTCTCCGAACAGCGTTTGCCACAATGCTCTGACCGCGTTCACAGAAACCGCCACCTTTTGCGGTTCGACACGCGCATATCGTTCGCCGGCAAGGCGCAACTGGTGCTGCAGTTCGCGGAACTGGCGGTAGGCGGCGCGCACCGCCGTGGCGTCGGCAGTGGTGATCAGCCCCAGCTCTGCGGCGGTTTTCAACAGTGCGAGATTGCCGGAATTGGCGGTCAGCGCGGCATGGTTCTGCGCGTGGCCGAGCACCAGGTACTGCACCATGAATTCGACGTCGATGATGCCGCCGGGATCATGTTTGATGTCGAACAGCCTGCCGGTGTTGGGGTGCGCCGCCAGCATTTTCCGGCGCATGCCGATGATTTCCCCGCGCAGCCCGGGCAGCGCGCGCGGTTTGCGCAGCACCGTGATGCGCAGTTCTTCGAATGCGCCGCTGATGGCCGCATCTCCGGCCACGCTGCGCGCCCGCGTCAGCGCCTGGTGTTCCCACGGCCAGGCCTGCTGCAACTGGTATTGGCGCATGCTGTCCAGCGGGGTCACCAGCAGGCCACTGACACCGTCCGGGCGCAGCCTGAGGTCGGTATCGTAGAGCACGCCGGCGGCGGTGACGCTGGTCAGCCAGTGGTTGATGCGCTGGGCGAGCCGCGCATAGTTTTCGGCGGCTTCGGGCGCGGCGTCGTCATAAACGAAGACGATGTCGAGGTCCGAGGCATAGCCCAGTTCCTTGCCGCCGAGTTTGCCGTAACCGACGATGGCGAAGCGCGGCAGTTCACGATGGCGCTGGCGCAGTCCCTGCCAGCACAGACGCAACACCTCTTCCAGGATCACGCAGGCGAGATCGGACAACTGGTCGCTCAGTGTTTCCAGCGGCAGCGAGCCGGCGAGATCCTGCGCGATGCAGTGCAGCGTCTGCGTGTTCTTGAAGTGCCGCAGCAGATCCATCTGCCGCTCGATGTCGCCTTGCGCCGAGTCCAGGCCGGCGCGCAATCCGGTGCGCAGCGCAGCCCAGTCGGGGGCCGCGAGCAGGGTGCGGGAATCGAGCAATTCATCGAGCAGGATCGGGTGCTGCGTGATGTATTGCGCCACCCAGGGGCTGGCGCTCATCAGGTCGGCGACCCGTTCCAGTGCGTGCGGGTATTCGTGCAGCAGCGCGAGGTAGGCTTCGCGCCGGCTGATGCTTTCGAACAGCGCGAGCAGGCGTTCCGCGGTGGCGTCTGGATTGCGGCGCGAGGCCGCGCTGGCGATGGCCGCCGGCACCAGGCGGTCGAGCCGGCGCTGGCTGGCAGCCGGCATCTGCCGGTAACGGCTGCCGTTGCGAAACAGGGCGAGGCGCCGGCACAACTCCGGCGCCTGGACAAATCTGAGTCTGGCGAGTTGTTCCAGCGCGGCGCTGTCGCCGGCGTTTTTTCCGCCGGTTTCCTCCGGTTGTTCCTGCCACAGCGAGGAGAGCGGATGGCCGCTGCTGTCGGCTTCGCCGAAAATGGCATCAAAATGGAGCGACACCGCCGCACGGTGCTGGGCGAGGGCGGCGAGCAATCCGGCTTCGTCCGCGAACCCCATGTATTCCGCGAGCAGCGCGCGCGCCTCCGCATCCGCCGGCAGCGCCTGGGTCTGCTGATCATCGCGGTATTGCAGGCGGTGTTCCAGGTTGCGCAGGAAAACATAGGCCGCGCGCAGCTCGGCGACCGCGGCGGGTGCAATGAAGTGGCGCTCCCCCAGCGCCTGCAGCACCGGCAGCGTCGATTGCTGCTGCAGCGAGCGTTCATGTCCGCCGCGGATCAGCTGGAAGACCTGCACGATGAATTCAATTTCGCGGATGCCGCCGGGGCCGAGCTTGATGTCGTCCAGCCGGTCACGGCGATTGACTTCATGCCGCACCTGGCTGTGCAGGCTGCGCATCGCGGCGAAGGCGCCGTAATCGAGGTGGCGGCGGAACACGAAGGGGCGCACCAGCGCCAGCAATGTTTCCTGCTGGTCGCCGGTCAGCACGCGGCCCTTGATCCAGGCGTAACGTTCCCAGGCGCGGCCCTGGGTGATCAGGTAGTTTTCAAGCATGTCGAAACTGACCACCAGCGGTCCGCTGTCGCCGTACGGCCGCAGCCTTGTGTCGACGCGGAACACGAATCCGTCCTCGGTCCATTCGTTGAGCGCGCCGATCAGGCGCCGCGTCAGCCGCGTGAAAAATTCATGGTTGCTGATCGTGCGCTTGCCGTCGGTGTCGCCTTCCTCGGGATAAACCAGCACCAGGTCGATGTCGGATGAGGCATTGAGTTCTGCGCCGCCGAGTTTGCCCATGCCCACCACGTGCAGCCGCTGCGGCGCGCCGCTGATTGCGCCGCGCGGTTCGCCGTGTGCGGACGCGAGGTCGCTGTGCAGCCGGGTTACGGCCGTGCGGATGGCGATTTCGGCGAGTTGCGTGACGCTGCCGACCACTTCGTCGAGGTTGGCGTATCCGCCCAGGTCGCGCACAATCAGCCTTGCCATGACGCGCTGCCGCAGGCGCCGCAGCGCGCGCCCGAGGCTGGCATCGTCGGTGATTGCAGCGTCGGGGAGTTCGACCTGCATGTCTGCAGCAGTGAACGATTGTCCCGCTTCGGCTGTCGAGATGACATCCGGCCGCGCCGACAGCAGGCGTTGCAGATAGCGGCTGTAACGCGCTGCGTAAGCGATGACGCGGTCGGCGCTCATGGCCTGAGATCCGTTATGGGATGGCATGGCCGGCTTGCCTCAGTCGCGTTAGAATAGCTAAGCCTTTGTTTCACTTCTGCATTTTACAATTTTAATTTTACTTTTTTCAGGCAAATGATGCCCTTGGCCGCAACCCGCAACTGGTTCCAGAGCTGTTCGTTGTGGGGCTATCGTCTGCTGACCTGGGGCATCCTGATCTGCGGTTTCCTGTTCGCCGCAGCAATACTGGTGTTGCGCTACTGGATCCTGCCGGATATCGCAGCCTATCGCGATGATATCGCCCAGACGCTGAGCCGTGCGGTGCAGCAGCGCGTCAGTATTGGCGGCATCAGTGCCAATTGGGACGGTTTGCGTCCGCAGCTCGCCTTGTCGCAGGTGGTGGTGCACGATGCCGAAGGACGCCCCGCGCTGGAGTTGCCGCGCGTTGACGCCACGCTGTCATGGCGCTCCGCAGCGCGCTTGCAGGTCAATTTTCATGCGCTCGACATTTACCGGCCGGTGCTGACGGTGCGCCGCGACACCCGCGGCGGCATTACCGTGGCCGGCATTGCGCTGAACCTTGACGAGCAGGGCACGGGCGGTTTTTCGCGCTGGCTGCTCAGTCAGCGCGATATCGAAATCCATGAGGCGCGGCTGCTGTGGAGTGACGAGATGCGCGCGGCGCCGACGCTCGAACTCAAGCAGCTGCATTTGCGCATCATCAATAACGGCGACCGTCACCGGGTGGGCCTGCGCGCGGTGCCGCCCGCCGCGCTGGCGTCTCCGCTCGACGTGCGCGGCGACCTCACCGGCGAGGATTTCCAGTCTCTGGCGGAAGCATTGACCGGTCAGTTGTTCGTGCAGCTCGAACATGTCGATATCGCGGCGTGGCGGCAGTGGATCGATTTCCCGGTGCATTTTCCCCACGGCACCGGCGCGCTGCGCGCCTGGCTCAGCTTCAGCCGCAACGAGCTGACCGGCGTCATCGCCGACACCCAGCTGCACAGCGTCAAGACACGACTGGGCGCCAGTTTGCCGGAACTGGACATGCGTGAACTCGGCGGACGTTTTTCGTGGAAACGGGTCGCCGGCGGCTTCGAGATTGCAACACGAAAACTGACGTTCACCACCGGCGACAAGCTGACGCTGCCGCCGGTCGATCTGCTGCTGCGGCTGCGCGGGGAGAGCGCCGCCGGTTATACCCGCGGCGAATTCCAGGCCAATGTGCTGGAACTGGCGCCGCTGGTGCAACTGGCGGACCGCTTGCCGCTGGCTGCGGAGTTGCGCAAATCCCTGGTGACGCTGGCGCCCACCGGCGGCGTGTATGACCTGGCGCTCAGCTGGAGCGGCAGCTGGCCGCAGTTGACAGCGTATTCGGCGCGCGGCCGCTTTAATGAATTGTCGTTGCGGCAGCACGGCGCGTTGCCCGGATTCTCCGGGTTCAGCGGCAATATCGACGGCACGGAAAAAGGCGGCACGCTGCATGTCGCGACGCAGAAGGCGACGCTGGATCTGCCAAATCTGTTCCGTGAGCGCCTGCAGCTGGACACGCTGACCGGACAGATGGCCTGGTCGAAGGTGGCCGGCGGCACCGAATTGCGCTTCAGCAATTTCGCCTATGCCAATGCCGATCTGGCGGGCACTCTGTTTGGCAGTTACCGGATGGCAGGCGACGGCCCGGGTGTTGCCGATATCACCGGCCACCTCAGTCGCGGGCTGGCGGCCAGGGTGATGGCTTATCTGCCGCTGACGGTGGCGAAAAGTTCACGGGGCTGGCTGGATCGGGCGTTTCTTGCCGGCAGTTCGAACGATGTACGGTTCCGCCTCAGGGGTGACTTGCGGGAGTTTCCGTTTGCCGACGAGCGCGGCGGAATTTTCGAGGTGGCGGCCAAAATCAACGGCGGTACCTTGCATTACGGCGAGGGCTGGCCCCAGATCAACGGCATCGAGGGGGATTTCACCTTTCGCGGCAAACGCCTTGAACTCAATGCACGCCAGGCGGTGATCAACAATGTGCGGCTCGGCAAGGTGCGGGCGCAGATCGCGGATCTGGTGCATTCCGATGCGGTACTGCAGATCAATGGTGACGCCGAGGGCGCGACCGCGGATTTTCTTGAGTTCATCGAGCGCAGCCCGGTGAACGCGATGATCAACGGATTTACCGACGGCATGCGTGCGCAGGGGCAGGGCCGCCTTGGACTGAAACTGACCCTGCCGCTGCAGGACATGAATAAAAGCAGGGTCGCGGGCAACTATCAGTTCATCAGCAACCAGCTGCTGCCGGCGCCCGGGTTTCCGGCGTTGGAGCAGGTCAACGGGCGGCTGGAATTCACCGAATCCAGCGTGCGTGTACCCGGCGCCACGGCATTGTTTCTGGGCGGTCCGCTGAGCGTGACTGCCGGCAGCCAGCGCGATGCCGCGGTCAGCATCCAGTTCCGCGGGCGGGTCAATGCCGATGCCGCGCGCCGTGCCGGCGGCGTGGAATGGCTGCGCTACCTGCGCGGATCCACCGACTGGCGCGGTGCGCTGACCATGCGCAACAAACGCGTCGACCTGGTGGTCGATTCCACGCTGCAGGGGCTGGCGGTCAATCTGCCCGCGCCGTTCACCAAGACGGCGGCGGAGTCGCTGCCCTTGCGGGTGGAGCGGCGTTACACCGGGCCGCAGCAGGAGCGCATCGCGATCAATGCCGAGGGTCTGGTCAGTGCGGTGCTGCTGCGCCGCGGTGAGCAGCAGGATGCCAGGATCGAGCGCGGCACGGTGCGTTTCGGCGAGGGTGTTGCAGCGGAACCTGATCGCGCGGGCGTCACCGTTTCCGGGAGCATCAGGAACCTCGACTTCAGTGAGTGGCTGGCGCTGAGCGGAGAGTCGGGCGGCGGCAGCGGCATCAATCTTGCGGCAGTGGATCTGCGCATTGCGGAGATGCGGGTGTTTGAGCGCCGCTTTGCCGATCTCGCGATCAGGGCAAGTTCGCCGTCAGGCGTATTGCAGGCCAGTGTCCGCGGCCGGGACATCGAGGGTACGCTGGGCTGGCGGGCGCAGGGCAAGGGACGGTTGACCGCAAGGCTGCGCCGCCTGAACCTGCCGGCAGCGGAACCGTCCGCAGCGGGATCCGCCGCGCCGGTGGCGCAGGCCGCCGAGGCGCGCGCGCCGGATTTGCCGGCGCTGGATGTGGTGGTGGATGAACTGCTGCTGGCGGAGCGTTCGCTGGGGCGGCTGGAGCTGCAGGCCACGCCGCAGCAGCGCGACTGGCGCATCGAGCGCCTGACCCTGATCACCCCGGAGAGCCAGTTGAACGTGGATGGCGTGTGGCAGAACTGGCTGGCGCAGCCGCGGGTGCAGGTCAATGTGCAGCTGCTGGCCAATGATGTCGGCCGCCTGCTGACACGGCTGGGTTATCCCGAGGGCGTGCGGCGCGGCACGGCCAAAGTCGAAGGTACGCTGGCATGGTCGGGCAGTCCGCAGCGCCTCGATTACCCGACGCTGAGCGGCAATTTCGTGCTGGATGCGGGCAAGGGGCAGTTCGTCAAACTGGAACCGGGCATCGGCAAACTGCTGGGCATCCTGAGCCTGCAGTCGCTGCAGCGGCGGATCACGCTCGACTTCCGCGACATTTTCAGCGAAGGCCTGGCGTTTGATGAAATCGTCGGCGCGATCAAGGTGACCCAGGGTATGGCCAGCACGGACAACCTGCGTATTTCGGGCCCGGCGGCGCGCATCAACATGAACGGACAGGTCGATCTTGCCCGTGAAACGCAGAAATTGCGTGTCAAAATAAGTCCGCATCTGTCCGATACCCTGTCCGTGGCCGGCGCCTTGATCGGCGGCCCGGTGGCGGGTGTCGCGGCCTTTGTTGCGCAGAAATTGCTGAAAGATCCGCTGGGCGAGATTATGGCATATGAATACGACGTGACCGGCACCTGGTCCGAGCCGCTGGTGAACAAGGTGGCGCGTCTGGAGCAGAACGCGGAGACCCCGCAGTGAGCGGGCGCAGATGGCTGTGGATGGTGCTGCTCGCACTGCCCGCCCGGGCCGCCGATCTGGCGCCGGAATTATGGGACCGTCCGCGCTCGGCGCAGGCGGTGATGGCGCAGCCCGCGGTGCGGCAGGCGGTTGCGGCCTACCAGGCCAGCGGCGCCGCGCGCATCCTGATCATCCACGCCCCGCGGCAGGAGGCGCAGCTGCAGGCTGAAGAATTGCGGGCGTGGCTGGTGGCGCTGGCGGTGGACAGTGCGCGTCTGCAGCTGCGCAGCGATCCGGCGGCGGCTGGTTTGCGGCTGGAAGTCACCGAATAATCGTAAAAAGCGGGCGTGATGACATGGGTACCAGACTGAGATCGACGCGGGCGCAGAAAAAAAATACGGAGCAGGAGGCCGACGCCGGCGCCACGCGCATCGCCGCCGTGCAGATGGCATCAGGGCCGCATGTCGGTGCCAACCTGAAGGAGGCGGCGCGGCTGATTGAAATGGCTGTCGAGCAGGGCGCACGGCTGGTGGCCTTGCCGGAGTATTTCGGCATCATGGGGCTGAAGGACACCGACAAGGTCGCGGTGCGCGAGACCTACGGCAGCGGGCCGATCCAGGAGTTCCTTGCCGCAACCGCGCGCAAACACGGCATCTGGATCGTCGGCGGGTCGGTGCCGCTGGTGGCCAGCGTCAAAGACAAGGTGCTCAACACCAGTCTGGTTTACGACGATAAAGGCCGCTGTGTTGCGCGTTACGACAAGATCCACCTCTTCGGTTTTGAAATGGGCAAGGAAAAATATTCGGAACAACGCACCATCGAACACGGCAAGCAGGTGACGGTGGTCGACACACCGTTCGCGCGCATCGGGCTGTCGATCTGCTACGACCTGCGTTTTCCCGAACTCTACCGCGCGATGGGCGAAGTCGATCTGATCCTGGTGCCGTCGGCGTTTACCGAAACCACCGGCAAGGCGCATTGGGAGACACTGATCCGTGCGCGCGCCATTGAAAACCTGGCTTATGTACTGGCCCCCGCGCAGGGCGGTTATCATGTCAATGGCCGCGAGACCCATGGCGATTCGATGATCGTCGATCCCTGGGGTGTGGTTCTCGACCGTCTGCCGCGCGGCTCCGGCGTGGTTGTCGCCGGCATCAATCGTACCCATATACAACGTCTGCGCCAGAGCCTGCCGGCGCTGCAGCACCGCACGCTGGGGCGTTAAATTTAAGTATTTGATTTTATTGAATATTTCTTTAAGGTAAACCCGATACATGCAAGCCGCGAACATTTTTGAAACAGCCAGCGCGATGCTGCTGGCTCCGCATGCGCTGGACGAGGGGCGCCTGCAGTCGGTGTTCGGCCAGATCATGGTGCACCACGTCGATTACGCCGATCTCTATTTCCAGTATTCGCGCAGCGAGTCGTGGAGCCTGGAGGAGGGCATCGTCAAATCGGGCAGTTTCAACATCGATCAGGGTGTCGGCGTGCGCGCCGTCAGCGGTGAAAAAACCGCCTTTGCCTATTCCGACGACATCAGCTTCAATGCCTTGCAGTCTGCGGCGCAGGCGACGCGCGCGATCGGCCGCCAGGGGGGGGCCGGCAGCACGGCCATCGCGCGCCGCGGCGAACTGCGCGCGCTCTATGCGCCGCAGGATCCGCTGGCGAGCCTCGGCGCGCCGGAGAAAGTGGCGCTGCTGGAACGGCTGGAGCGCATTGCGCGCGGCCTTGATCCGCGGGTGACGCAGGTGATGGCCTCGCTCGCCGGCGAATACGAAGTGGTGATGGTGGCGCGCAGCGACGGCGTGCAGGCGGCCGATGTGCGGCCGCTGGTGCGGCTGTCGCTGCAGGTGATTGTCGAGGCCGACGGCCGGCGCGAGCAGGGCGGGGCGGGCGGCGGCGGACGTTTTGATTATGCCTATTTCAGTGATGCCGTATTGAATGACTACGCGCAAAAGGCGGTGCAGCAGGCGCTGCTCAATCTGGAAGCGCGTCCCGCGCCCGCAGGCACCATGACCGTGGTGCTCGGCTCCGGCTGGCCGGGCATCTTGTTGCACGAGGCGATCGGCCACGGCCTCGAGGGCGATTTCAACCGCAAGGGTACTTCGGCGTTCAGCGGCCGCATCGGCGAACGCGTCGCGGCACGGGGAGTCACCGTCGTTGACGACGGCACCCTCGCGCAGCGCCGCGGTTCGCTGAACGTCGACGACGAAGGCAATGCCACGCAGCGCAATGTGCTGATTGAAGACGGCGTGTTGCGCGGTTATTTGCAGGACGCGCTGAATGCGCGGCTGATGGGGGTTGCGCCCACCGGCAACGGGCGGCGCGAATCCTACGCCCATGTGCCGATGCCGCGCATGACCAACACCTACATGCTGAACGGCGACCGCGATCCGGCGGAAATCATCGCCTCGGTGGAGCGCGGGCTGTATGCGGTGAATTTCGGCGGCGGCCAGGTCGACATCACCAGCGGCAAGTTCGTGTTTTCGGCCTCCGAGGCGTACATGATCGAAAACGGCAAGCTGAGTTATCCGGTGAAGGGCGCGACGCTGATCGGCAACGGGCCGGATGCGCTGACCCGGGTGTCGATGATCGGCAATGACATGAAACTCGACTCCGGCGTCGGCACCTGCGGCAAGGAAGGCCAGAGCGTGCCGGTGGGGGTCGGGCAGCCGACGCTGCGCATCGACGGGCTGACTGTCGGCGGCACGGTATAAGCGGAACGTGATGCGGCGGAACGTGATGCGGCAGGACGAGAATCGCAGGTGCAAATCAGCTATAATGCATTGATTATATGGAAAGTTAAGGAAGGCACTGCGCAAAATGCTGCACCGTACGGACGATCTGCGGATCAAGGAAATCAAGGAACTGGCCCCCCCCGAACATCTGCTGCGCGAGCTCGCCCTCAGCGAAAAAGCCGCCAGCACGACGTTTGAAGCGCGCCAGGACATCCATCGCATCCTGCACGGCGCCGATGACCGCCTGCTGGTGATCATGGGGCCGTGTTCGGTGCATGACGTCAAGGCGGCCAAGGAATACGCCGGCAAGCTGCTGGAGGCGAAAAAGAAACTTTCTGCCGATCTGCTGATCGTGATGCGCGTCTATTTTGAAAAGCCGCGCACCACCGTCGGCTGGAAGGGCTTGATCAACGACCCCAACCTCGACGGCAGCTTCCGCATCAACGAAGGCCTGAAAATCGCGCGCGAACTGCTGCTCGAACTGAGCGAGAGCGGCATGCCCGTGGGCTGCGAATTCCTCGACATGATCACGCCGCAGTACATCGCCGACCTGGTGTCCTGGGGGGCGATCGGTGCGCGCACCACCGAGTCGCAGATCCATCGCGAACTCGCCTCCGGCCTGTCCTGCCCGGTGGGATTCAAGAACGGCACCGACGGCAACATCAAGATCGCCATCGACGCCATCCGCGCCGCGCAGGCGCCGCACCATTTCCTGTCGGTGACCAAGGCCGGGCATTCCGCCATCGTGTCGACCACCGGCAACGAGGATTGCCATCTGATCCTGCGCGGCGGCAAGGAACCGAACTACGACGCGGCGAGTGTGGATGCCGCGGGGCGGGGCCTGGCCGACGCCGGCATCCCGGCGCGGATCATGATCGACTTCAGCCACAGCAACAGCAGCAAGAAGCCGGAGAAACAGGTCGAAGTCGGTCAGAACGTGGCCCACCAGGTCGCCGGCGGCGATGACCGCATTTTCGGCGTGATGGTGGAAAGCCACCTGAAGGCGGGGCGGCAGGATCTGGTGCCGGGCAAACCGCTGACCTACGGTGTCAGCATCACCGACGGCTGCATCGGCTGGGAAGAAAGCCGGACGCTGCTCGAGACGCTGGCGGACGGCGTGCGCAAGCGCCGGCTCAAGGCCGCCGCCGCCAATTAACGGGGAGAACGGGATGCGGCTACACTGGCGGCTGCATCACCCCTGAACCCACATGGCCCAAGACGATCTCAGCGCGGTAACCGACCAGAACAACCTCGCCAAGCTGGAGCGAGTGGGGGGCGGCACCGCCATTGCCGGTGAAATCTTCGGGCTGGTCGGCAAGTCGCAGTTTTTTACCGAGTTTTCGCATGAAGACATTTCCATCCTCGCCGGCTATATGGAGGTCTACCGTGCGCAGCCCGGCGAGATCATCATCCGTGAAGGTGATGCCGGCGATTTCATGGTGCTGATCGTCGAAGGCGAGATCGACATCCTGAAAAAAAGCCAGCGTGCCGAGCAGCAGCACATGACCAGCGCCGGCCCCGGCATGACGCTGGGCGAGATGTCGATGATCGACGGCGAACCGCGCTTCGCCACCTGCATGGCCTCGCAACCCACCACCTTTGCCGTGCTGACCCGCGACAACATGGCCAAAATCATCCTTGATCATCCGGGTCTCGGCTCGAAGATCCTGGTGAAAATGGTCACCATGCTGTCGCTGCGGCTGCGCCAGACCAGCGCGCGCCTGCTGCGGGTGATGGAAGACAACCGGTAGTTTTCCGCAGCCGGCCGCAATCGCGCATTGCGCGCGCCGTTTTCCTTTCACGGTTTTCTCCATGAGGTCTTTGCAAAACACCGCCATGCGCGCATTCGGCTGTGCCATCAGTGCCGGACTCCTGCTGGTCGCCGGCGCGGGTGATGCTGCCGCGCAGGCGGTGCAGGCCACGGATGGCCGCGGCGCAACCATCCGGCTGGCGCAGCCCGCGCGGCGCATCATCACGCTGACGCCGCATCTCACCGAACTCGGTTTTGCCGCCGGCGCCGGCGCGCAACTCGCCGGTGTGGCGCGGTTCAGCAATTATCCCGAGGCGGCACGCCGGCTGCCGGTGGTCAGTGATGCCGGGCAGTTCGACACCGAGTTGCTGCTGGCTTTGCGGCCGGACCTGGTGCTGGCCTGGAAAAACGGCACGCCCGCCGCTGTTGTGGCGCGGCTGGAAAGCGTCGGCTTGCCGGTGTTTGTTGCGGAATTCGCCAGACTGGAAGACGTGGCGCGCGGCATCGAAGCCATCGCGACGCTGGCCGGCACTTTGCCTGCGGGTATCCGCGCCCGGGATGCCTACAACGCCGGCCTCCAGGCTTTGCGCGCGCGCCGTCACGGAGGGCCGCCGGTGCGCGTGTTCTACGAGATCTGGCCGCAGCCGCTGATGACCGTCAACGATACGCACATCATCAGTGATGTGCTCAGGCTGTGCGGCGGCGTGAATATTTTCGGGGGGCTGCGACCGCTGACACCGGAGGTGTCGCGCGAAGCCTTGTTTGCCGCGGGGCCCGAAGTTGCGCTGGGCGGCAGTTCTGCGGAAACGGCAGCCGGGTTTGCCGCGCGCTGGGCGGGGCTGCCGCCGCCGCTGGGCACGATCCCCGCGCACCATATCGCCCCCGACCTGATCCAGCGCCCGACACCGCGCCTGCTGGAGGGCGCGCGCCTGGTCTGCGCGCATCTCGACGCGGTGCGCGCGGCACGGCGCTGACCGATGGCCGGGATTTGCCGCAGGTTCAGCCGCGGTTGCGGCCCTGCTGCCACAACACGTCGCCGTTGCCGCCGGATTTGTTGAGCGCGCGGGCCAGCACAAACAGCAGGTCGGACAGCCGGTTCAGATACTGCACCGGCAAGCGAGATTTTTTTTCTGCGTTTTTCTGCGCACTGTCCTCATTCACCAGGGCAACCAGTGTGCGTTCGGCGCGGCGGCAGATGGTGCGCGCCATGTGGGCGAGCGCGGCGGGGCGCGTGCCGCCGGGCAGCACGAATTCCTTCAATGGCGGCAGTCCGGCATTGAATCGCGTGACCAGTTCCTCGATGCGCGCCAGGTGTGCAGTGCTGATCAGCGCATGTCCGGGCAGGCTCAGTTCGCCGCCGAGGTCGAACAGGTCGTGCTGCACGCCGAGCAGCGCATCACGGGCTTCGGCGGGCAGGGCCTCGGCCAGCAACACGCCGATGGCGCTGTTCAGTTCGTCGACATCGCCGAGTGCCGCGACGCGTGCCTGATCCTTGCCGATGCGCTCACCGGAAGCGAGCCCGGTGCTGCCGTCGTCGCCGGTGCGGGTCACGATTTTGGATAATCTGTTTGCCATGATGTCGGGGATATGAACGCCGCTCATTATAAGCTCGGCTGTGCAGGGCGCAGTGCAGCGTGATAATCTGGATGCGATGGGCAGGCTTCAGCGCGACGGGTGTGACAGGCAGCAACAATAAACACCCGCGCAAGGTTGAATCGACAGGCAGGAGGAGGTCCCGCATGTTCAAAAACATCCTGATTTACACCGATGGTTCCAAACTGTCACGCAAGGCGCTGGTGACCGGCATCAAGCTGGCGAAAATGTCGGGTGGCAAGGTGACTTTTCTCTATGTGCTGCCGCGGCTGGACCCGATGATTTTTGCCGAGGGTTATGTGCCGGAGCCCGACTGGATGGACAACTATGAAAGCACGTCGCGCGACAATGCCCGGGCCTATCTGGCGCGGGCCGAGGTGCTGGCGGGCAAATCCAATGTGGCCTGCGCGACGCGCATGGCCAGCGCCGACCGGCCGTACAAGGAAATCATTGCCACGGCGCGGGCGCGCAATAGTGATGCCATCGTGATGCCGTCGCGCGGCCGCAAGGGTTTGACCGCGGTCCTGCTCGGCAGCGAGACCATGGAGGTGCTGACGCGCTGCACCCGCCCGGTGATAGTTGTAAGATGAATTCATTAAATAAAACAATAACTTGCAATATCACGCAGAGGGTGCCCTCCTGCGCTTCGGGCTGTTTCACTTCATTGACGGCGGCGCCTGTGCGGAGTCGATCGCTGCCGCCGGGGGTTCTGCTGCGGTCCTGACCAGCGGGAAAAATTTCTCGTCGAAAGTGGGGTCGTGCAGCCATTGGGAGATGGCGGCCAGTGCCGCTTCTTCGGTACGGAAAAAATGCTGTGCGCCGATTGCGGCGTAGAGGCCGGTTTTTTCCATCACGCTGAGCACCTGGCGTTTAAGCCCGCTGAACACCATGGTGACTTCATTCTGCTGCAGTCGCCGCGCCAGATGGCGGATCATTTCCTCTCCGGAAGCGTCAAGTTCGTTGATGGCGTCGCCCACCACCAGGATATAGCGGGCCTGCGGATGCTTCGCCGCCTGCTCCAGGATGACGTCCTCGAAATACGGAACGTTGGCAAAAAAAAGTGAACCGTCGAAGCGGATCACGATCAGGCGTTCGCTGGTCGGCAGGTTGAAAAGCTGCGCGTCACGCAGCGTGCCGTCGGGATGGCGACCGAGTACGGCGACCCGCGGGCGCATTGTCCGGTAGAGGTAGAGGATGATGGCCAGCCCGGCACCGGCCAGTATCCCGGTGTCAAGGTGGGGGGCGAAACTCAGGGTGGCGAGGAAGGTTACCGTGGCGGCAATGCCGTCATGGCGATGCGCCTGCCAGGCATGCACCATTGCCTTGAAATTCACCAGGCTTGCAACCGCCAGCATGATGATGGCCGCCAGCGCGGCCTGGGGCAGATGGTAGAGCAGGGGGGTGAACAGCAGCAGCGTGACCAGCACGATCACGCCGGCAACCACCGAGGACAGCCCGCTGACGGCACCGGTGGCAAGGTTGACGGCCGACCGTGAAAACGATCCGCTGACCGGAAACGACTGGAATGCACTGCCGACGATGTTGGCGAGCCCCTGGCCGATGAGTTCCTGGTCCGGGCTGATGCGTTGTTTGGTGTAGGCGGCCATGGATTTCGCAATGGAGATCGCTTCCATGAATCCGATCAGCGCGATGATCAGCGCGGTCGGCAGCAACTTGATCAGGGTCTCCCAATCAATCTTGGGCATTGCCGGTTGCGGAATCCCAGCCGGAATCGTGCCGACCACTTCGCCGCCGCCGGTCAGTCGGATCCGCGTGCCATCGATGCGCGCGACGATCCATCGCCTGCCGTCGGTTGTGGTGCCCGGTTCCACGGTGCTGACGAGTCTGTACGCGGAGCCACCTTCCGCGCCGCGGACGCCGGTGAAGCGAAGACGGCGCAGCTCGGCGAAACGAACGCGGTGTTCGGCCTCTACCGCCCGCAATTCCAGTTTGAGAAATTCCAGGTCGGCGTTGAGCATGATCAGGCGTGGATGGTCAACGCCGTTGCTGGTTGCGAGTCTGGTGATTTCTCCTGCTTTTTCGGCGGTGGCTTCGCGCAGAACGCGGCTGCGGTCATCCAGCGCGACCAGCGAGTCAATCACATTGCGTACATGGGGGTCACGGAAATCCAGCGGGCTGGCAGTTGTGTTGCGTTCAAAATCAATGGCCCAACTGAGTGTGGTGGTCAGCGCCACGGCGATCAACACCCCCGGCCAGACCGGGCGATAACGGCGGATCAGGAGGATCACCGCCAGTGTCAGGAGGCCCATGGCCAGTGTCGGCAGGTGCATGTCGCCGATGCGCAGCAGCACATCCCAGACGTCGCCGAGAAAACGATCGGAACGCGCGCTGTGCACCCCGATCAGTTTGTTGAACTGGGACAGCGCAATAATGATGGCCGCCGCATTGGTGAAGCCGACGATCACCGGATGCGACAGAAAATTGACGATGGCACCCAGCCGGAACAGGCCCATGGCGAGCTCCATGATGCCGACCATCAGCGCCAGCAGGATGGCCAGTGCGATGAACTGTTCGCTGCCTGGCGCCGCAAATTGCGTCAGCGCAGTGCCGGTCAGCAGGGACACCATGGCCACCGGCCCTGTGGCGAGCTGGTGTGAAGACCCCCACATCGCGCCGATGATCACCGGCAGGAACGCCGCGTACAGCCCGTAATACGCCGGCAGTCCGGCGAGCTGTGCGTAGGCCATGGATTGCGGGATCAGTATCATGGCAACCGTGGCGCCCGCGATGATGTCGGCCCGCACGGCCGATCGCTGCAATGGCAACCAGCGCAGAAAAGGCAGCAGTCGTTCGCGCAGTTTTATGACAGACATCGATAATGAATTGTGTGTCTGGGGGGGTGCCCGGCCTGAATTATTTCAGATATCGCGGCGCAGACTGCCGTCTGGCAGCCGTTCACGGCAATCGCGAAAAATACGCAGTTTGCAGTCCTTGCAGATTGCCGGATCCAGTCTCGGGTAAATGGCGGTGATGGCATTGGATTTTACCGGGAACATGTTCTGTTCGCCTATGTCATTCATGTATCCACCCCGGCGCAGCAGACCGACGACCTCATCCTTGAGCCGGTAGAAGTACAGCCCGCCGCCGAGCCGCCGCCGACGCTTGGCTTCATGTGCCAGAAATTCTGCGCCGGCGACGTCGACGAAATTGATGCCGCTGGCGACCACCAGCACATGCTTCTGCATGTTGTGTTCACCGATCCGGTGCAGCATTTGCTGCATGTGGTCGACGGCACCGAAAAAAATCGAACCGTTGACGCGCAGGCATTTCAGCTGCGGGCAGTCCGGCAGTCCGGTATCGGCGGAGTAGTGGTAACTGCCTTCGTCGGGATCCGGCTTGACGTCGAGGATGACCGGGTGCGAGGTGCGTTTCAGATACAACATCAGCGACAGCAGAACCCCGGTGTAAATCGCGAATTCGAGCTGCACGAACAGCGTGGCCAGCAGCGTCACGGCGAGCACGACGCTCTCCGACAGACTGGTGCGGATGATGTTGCGGATCTGCGGGATGTCGATCAGCCCCCAGGCCACCATGAACAGGATGCCGGCCATGGTCGGCACCGGCAGAAATTGCACCAGCGGTGCCACCAGCAGCACGATGATCAGCAGGAACACTGCGGACAGCACCGCGGCAAGGGGGGTGCGTGCGCCCGCCTCGTAGTTAACGCCGCTGCGGTTGAAGGAACCGCTCGAAGCGTAGGCCGAGAAAAAACTGCCGGCGATGTTCGACAGGCCCTGGCCGATGAATTCCTGGTTGCCGTCGATGCGCTGTTCCGAGCGCACCGCGATGGCGCGGGCGATCGACACCGCCTCGGTCAGTCCGAGCATGGTCACCGCCACGGCGATGGACGCGGTCTTGCGCAGCGCTTCCAGCGAAAAATCCGGCGCTTCAAAGCGGGGAAATATGCCGGACAGCGCCTTCACGGTTTCGATCTGGCTGCGTGCATCCAGTTGCGGGATCAGCCCCAGCGCCAGCGTGTACAGCGTACCGGCGATCATCGCCACGATCATGTAGGGCAGCCTGCGGAAGCGGCGCTTCACGAAAATGCCGACCAGCAGCGTGATCATGCCGACCGAGGCGACATACCAGTTGATGTCATTCAGGCCGTACAGGGTCTGGCGCATGGTTTCTGCAAACGAGATGCCGCGCGGCATTGGAATGCCAAAGAAGTGCGTCAGCTGCGTGCTGATGATGAGCAGGCCGGCGCCGGCGGTGAAGCCGAGGACCACGGTATGCGAGATGAAATTGACCAGCGCGCCCATGCGGGCGAGGCCCATCGCGAGCTGGAACACACCGGTGAGGAAGGTCATCATCAGCACCAGCCGGATGTATTCCGGTGTGCCGGGTTCGGCGACGCCGCTCATGGTGGCGTAGATCACGATGGAAATCGCGGTGGTCGGCCCCGACACCAGGTGCCAGCTCGAGCCGAAGAGTGCTGCAATCACCGCCGGGATCATCGCCGCGTAGAGTCCGTATTCCGGCGGCAGGCCGGCGATGGTGGCGAAGGCCACGCCCTGCGGCAGCACGACGATGGCGCCGGTGATGCCCGCCAGTGCGTCCGCGCGCAGTGTCTGGCGGTTGACCATCGGCCACCACTGCAGGAACGGAAACAGGCGGCCGGCGAACTGCAGCAGTTCGGGCCGGGATTGGAATAAAAACTTCAAGGGGTTTCCCGGGACAATGATTTTAATTATGGGTCATCGCGGCGGTACTGGCCAATCAGCTAAATTTGCCCGGCAATCAGCGAAATTTTTGAGCTATAATCGGCGCCCTGCATCGTTCAAAAAAGGAAAGAGTGCCTTCATGATACGGTTAACTGCAATCTGCCTCGGCCTCGCTGCGGCGCTGGCCCCGGGCTTCGCCCAGGCAGCCGAAGGCAATCCGGCGGCGGGCAAGGGCAAATCTGCGATGTGCGCCGGCTGCCACGGCATTCCCGGCTACAAAACCGCGTTTCCAGTGACCTACAGCGTGCCGAAGATCGGCGGCCAGCATGCCGCCTACATCGTCAAGGCTCTGCAGGCTTACAAGAACGGTGATCGCACGCATCCGTCGATGCGCGCCATTGCCGCAGGCCTGACGGATCAGGACATGGCCGATCTCGCCGCCTATTACGCGTCGAGCGCCGTTCAGACGGCGGCGAAATAACCGGATTCAGGGGATACTGATGAAAAAACTGCTGTGGATCGCCGCTTGCGCGGCGTTGATCGCCGGCGGCCCTTCACTGGCCGCCAATCCTGCCGCGGGCAAGGAAAAATCCAAAACCTGCGCCGCCTGCCACGGGCCCGACGGCAACAGCGCAGCGCCGGATTTTCCGCGCCTTGCCGGCCAGAATTTTGATTACCTTGTAAAAGCGCTGTCCGAATACAAGGCCGGCGAACGCAAGAACGCAATCATGGCGCCCCTGGCCGGCGCTTTGTCGCAGCGTGATATCGAGGACCTGGCTGCTTATTTCTCGCGGCAGCAGGGCCTGGTCGTCAAATACTGAGCGGCCGATGCAGCAAAAAACGCGCCGTATCCCGGCGCGTTTTTTTATGCCGCGTTTTCATGGCGTTTTTTGGCGATATTCGCAGAGGTCATTGATCAGGCATGCGCCGCAGCGCGGTTTGCGCGCGATGCAGACATAACGCCCGTGCAGGATCAGCCAGTGGTGGGCGTGCAGCTTGAACTCCGCCGGCGTCACCTTCAGCAGTTTTTGTTCGACTGCCGTCACGTCCTTGCCCGGCGCCAGGCCGGTGCGGTTGCTGATGCGGAAAATATGCGTGTCCACGGCGATGGTCGGTTCGCCATAAGCGATGTTCAGCACGACATTCGCCGTCTTGCGGCCGACCCCCGGCAATTCTTCCAGCGCAGCCCGGTCGCGCGGCACGCGGCCGCCGTGTTTTTCGAGCAGGATGGCGCAGGTGGCGATGATGTTTTTTGCCTTGGTGCGGTAGAGCCCGATGCTTTTGATGTATTGCTCAAGGCCGGGCACGCCCAGTTTCAGTATGGCCTGCGGCGTGTTTGCTTTGCGGTACAGCGGGCCGGTGGCGCGGTTGACGCTTTTGTCGGTGGCCTGTGCGGACAGGATCACGGCAACCAGCAGCTCAAAGGGCGAGGCGTATTCCAGTTCCCCGCGCGGTTCGGGGTTGGCGCTGCGGAAACGTTCGAAAATGGCCAGTCGTTTTGCGGGATTCACGGTATTTTTCCGGGCGTGCTGCGGGAATGGCCGGGTGATTATAATGGGCGCATTGTTTACCAGGAGTTCCTGATGCGATACCCGGCTGCAAAGTGGTTCAGGCGATGGCTGGCGGCCGCTTTGTTCGCGATGATGGCCGCCGCATCGGCCGAACCGGTGACGCTGGAGCGCGACAGCATACTGCGCGCCGAACCCCGCACTGACGCCGGCGTGGCCGGCAATCTGGCCAAAGGCGCGACCGGCGATGCCGTGGCGCGGCAGGGCGCCTGGGTGCAGATCAAATCCGGCACGGTGACCGGCTGGGTGTATTCCTTCAATGTCCGCTTCGGTGCGCTGAATCCCGCCGGCAGCAGCGGCGCCGGCGCCGGCTCGGCGCTGGGCCGTGTATTCGGCCCGCGCCAGCAGGTCAATGTCACCGCCACCATCGGCATCCGCGGCCTTGATGAAGAGGATTTGAAGCAGGCGCATTTCGACGAGAGTCAGATGCGGCAGCTGGATGGATATGCCGCCAGTCGCGAACAGGCGGCGGCGCAGGCCGGGAAATCCGGACTGAGCGCGAGCCGCGTCGAGTATCTCGGGCAATCGGCGGCGGCCGGCGAGTCCGGGAGCAGCCAATGAACGCAAGACACATCAACAGAAAACTGGCGCACGCGCTGCTGTGGGTGATGGCGGGAATCTGCGGCACGGTGCAGGCGCAGAGCATCGACCTCAACCGTCTTTTCAGCATCGGTCGTGATGCCGTCACCGCGGTGTCCGGCGTCAGCGAGCCGGAAGAACTGAAAATCGGCCGCGAAGTCGCCGGACGCATGCTCGGCGCGGCACCCCTGGTCAACGATGCCGCGCTGCAGGGTTACGTCAATCGCGTCGGGCGCTGGGTGGCGATGCAGAGCGAGCGCCCCGATCTGCCCTGGCGTTTTGCCGTGATCGACACCGCGTCCATCAATGCGTTTGCCGCGCCCGGCGGTTATGTGCTGCTGACGCGCGGCTTATACGAGATTCTCGACAATGAAGCCCAGCTGGCCGGCGTGCTGGCGCATGAAATCGCCCATATCGTGCGCCGCCATCACGTGACGGTGATGCAGAAAAGCGCGGCCCTGTCGGCAGGCGCACAGATCGCGCAGCGTGACAACCGTTCGGCATTGCTCAACAACATGATCGGCAGCGGGGCGGAGGTATTCGCGCGCGGCCTCGACAAAAGCGCGGAACACGAGGCGGACGCGATGGGCGTGGTGCTCGCCGCGCGCGCCGGTTACAACCCCTTCGGTCTCGTCGATGTGCTGCACAAGCTGGCGGCGCGCGGCGCAGAAGACGGTTCGCTGGCGCTGTTGTTCAAGACCCACCCGGCGCCGGGCGACCGGCTGGAACAACTGGGAGAAGCCCTGACGCCGCGCGTGGCGCAGTTACCGGCGGGACGTGAACTCGACATCCGGCGCATCACGGCCGGCGCCGGCCCGGCACGCGCTTCGCAACCGCTGCCGGTGGAAGGCGCGCGGGGGCTGGCCGGGCAGCAAAATCCGCAGCCTCAAGAGCAACCCAAGGGCGGCGGCATTGATCCGGCACAGTTGCTGCGTGGTCTTTTCGGCCGCTGAGCCTGCGGTTTAAACCGGAATTTAACCGGCGTTTTTTAACCTGCGGTTTTACCCAGCCGCGCACGCGCCCTGGCCATTGCCCGATCCAGTGCCGCGCGTTTGCGCGCCATGGCATCAGTTGCGGGTGCTGTGTTTTTTCCGCCGCGGTGCCCGGCGGAGCGCGCCGCCAGCCGCTGCCGGTGCGCCAGATACCGTTGCCGCAACCGACCGGACGAGGCGCGTTGCGCGGCAGGATCGCGCGCCGCGCCGGTCGGCACGAGGCTGATGCAATCCACCGGACAGGGCGGCAGGCACAGGCCGCAGCCCGTACATTCCGCGGCGATCACCGTGTGCATCAATTTGCGCGCGCCGACGATGGCGTCGACGGGGCAGGCGGGCAGACACAAGGCGCAGCCGATGCAGGCGGATTCATCGATGACGGCCGTTGCCGGTGCTGCGGCAGCGCCGTGGGCCGGGCTGAGCGGCATGACCGCCACGTTCAGCAACGCCGCCAGTTCGGCGATGACTTCGTCGCCCCCCGGCGGACACCGGTTGATCGGCGCCTTGCCGGCGGCGATGGCTTCGGCATAAGGCCGGCATCCGGCGTAATCACACTGGCCGCACTGGGTCTGCGGCAGCAGTGCATCGATGGCATCAACGCGGGACCCGGTCATCATTTTTGATCAGGATCGGCTGCAGGCGCTGACAGAGGCGCGGATCAGCGCCGGGCCGGCATACACCAGGCCGGTGTAGAGCTGCACCAGGCTGGCGCCGGCCTCAAGGCGCGCTGCGGCATCATCCCCGGTCATGATGCCGCCGACACCGATGATGGGTACGGCTCCGGCCAGTGCGGCAGCAAGCTGCGCGGTGACCGCCTGCGCCTGCGCGGTCAGCGGTGCGCCGCTGAGGCCGCCGGTTTCCGTGCCGTGGGGCAGTTGCGCGACCGCATCGCGCGCCGTGGTGGTGTTGGTGGCGATCACCGCGTCGATGCGATGCGTAACCAGCAGTCCGGCAATGGCCGAGATCTGGGACGGGTCGAGATCGGGCGCGATTTTCAGCGCCAGTGGCACCCGCCGGCCCTGTTTGTCGGCAAGGCGTTCGCGTTCCATCTGCAATGCCGCCAGCAGCTGGCCGAGTTCGTCGGTCTGCTGGAGTTGTCGCAGGTTCTTGGTGTTCGGAGAGGAAATGTTGACCGTGATATAGCTTGCGTGGGCGTACACCTTGCGCAGGCAGATCAGGTAATCATCGGCTGCGCGTTCAATGGGCGTGTCGAAATTTTTCCCGATGTTGATGCCGAGCACGCCGCGGAAACGCGCACGTTGCACGTTGGCGACCAGCGCATCGACACCGTGGTTATTGAAGCCCATGCGATTGATGACCGCGCGCGCGGCCGGCAGCCGGAACATGCGCGGCTGCGGGTTGCCGGGTTGCGGGCGCGGCGTGATGGTGCCGATTTCGAGAAAACCGAAACCTAATGCTGCCAGTGCATCGATGTAATCGCCGTTTTTGTCGAGCCCGGCGGCAAGTCCGACCGGATTTGTAAAGCTGATGCCCATCACCGTGCGTGGTGTCGCAGTCATCCGCGGCGCGCAAGCGCCGATGATTCCGGTGCGTGCGGCGAGTTGCAGCGATTCCAGGGTCAGGTGATGTGCGGACTCGGCGTCCAGCGTGAACAGCAGGGGGCGGAGCAGGGTATACATGGGACGGTATTGTACCGGCCCATCAGGCATCACCAACGCAGATAATATTATTGTTTAAAAACAATAATTTATATTCTATCGGCGAGCGAGCGGCGGTCGCTGGAGCGCGGGATGAACAGCGCGGCGTAGACGGCGACCATCACCAGCCAGCACAGCAGTCCCGACCACAGCACATGCGACATGAAATGCGCGCCTTGTGCAATGCGCCCGACGCCCAGCAGTACGCCGGCGAGGATGCCGGCCAGCAATGCGCTGCGGGCGAGCGCGTGACGATGTTCATGGTGGAAGACGAAAAAAAACGCCATCAGCGCAAAACCGGTGGCTGCATGCCCGGCGGGAAAACACAGGCCGCGGGCGTGCGCAGTGCCGCGGAACTGGAACAGGTGCGTATACGGTTCCAGCCCGCCGAATTCAACGAAATCCCAAGGGCAGGGCCGATCCGTCACCAGTTTCAGGAGGCTGACGGTCAGCGGTGCCAGCACCATGGCGAGCGCGAGGAACAACAGCGTGCCGCGCCATCGCGCCAGTGCCGGGATAACCCAGGTCAGGATGAGTCCGGCAATAATCATGCAGGTGGTGAGGATGACCAGATACTTGGTCCAGTGATGTAGCACTGAGTCGAAAAAAAAGGTGTAGCGCAGTGGAAAGTCATGCAACGCGCCGTCGTAAAACCAGCGGCTGATGACGAGGTCGATGCTGGTGTGTTCCATGGCGATTAGCCCCGCCAGCACTGCGAGCGGAACCAGCAGCCAGCGCCAGGGAACGGTGGCTGCGCCGACGCCGGCATCAACGGGTACGGCAGCGGGAGTAGTGTGCGGGATCGCTTTATAAGCCATTGTTTATTTGATTATTCCAGCGGAGAACTGGCGGGTGTGGCCGCTACTGTAGTCATTGCGCCGTGAAGGCGGCGTGGTGACGGTGTGAAACCCTTGTGAAGATCCGCAGCGGTGCGCGTTCGCCGACGCGTGCTCAGGCGAGTGTGAGCCGGAAGGCGCTGCCGCCGCCGGGGGCGGCGGTGATTTCAATGCGCCAGTGGCATTGATCACAAGCGCGTTTGACGATGGCGAGGCCAAGGCCGAAGCCATCGCTGGCGGCGCCGCGATAATGCCGTTCGAACAACAGGCTGCGTTGCTCCGCGGGAACACCGGGGCCGGTATCGGAGACGGTCAGGATTGGTGCCGCCCACTCCACACGAATGCCGCCGGTCATGGTGTATTGCGCGGCATTGCGCAGCAGGTTGGCGAGCACCAGGTTGAGCGCCTGCCGGTTCGCCGTGATTACAGTGCCGGCTGGGATGTCGTTGTCGAAGCGCAAGGCTTTGCGCCTGATTTCAGCAAGCCAGGGTTCGACTGCGGCATTGACGCATTCAGCGAGGTCAACAGTCTCGTGCACCGCCATCGGTTCGGAGCGCGCGAGGAACAGCAGCAATTCAATCTGTCCGGTCATGCGTTCTGCGGCGGCGGCGATCGCGGTGATGCGGGTGCGCGCCTTGTCAGTCAGTCCGGGCTCGGCCACCAGCAGTTCGCAACTGGTGCGGATGGCGGTCAGCGGAGTACGCAGTTCATGGCTTGCGTTGCTTGTGAATTCCTGCTCGCGTTCAATCAGCTCGCGGATGCGGGCCTCGTACTGGTCGAAGGCGTGGGCCAGTGCCGCCACTTCAGCATCCTGACCCTGCTGCACCAGTGGCGCACGCGGCACACCGGGGTCGAGTGCCGCCACGCGGGTGGCCAGACTGGTGATCTGACGCGTCAGCAGGCCGGCGGTCCAGTAACCCAATGCCGCGGCCACCACCATGATGATGGCCAGCGCGAACAGCACCAGTCGCTTGAACTGCTGTTCGCGCAACTCGTGGGGGCCGGCATCATAGGCGACGATGAACCGGATGCCGTCAACAATACGCACGGCGACATGCTGTTCCTCGATGTCGTGGTCGACTTCATGCATGCCGGCCGGCAGGCCGCGCAGCTTTTCCGGAATCCCTGCCAGATCCTCAGGACCGCGAACCACGTAGTACTGCAGGTTGGGTCCGGGATCGCGGACCAATGATGGAAATTCGCGGTAATGGCGCACCAGAAAATCCATTTCCTCGCTGACAATCTGGTCAACAAGGCTTTCCTCAAGATCTTCCGAAGCGGAGTTCAGCGTGATCGCCAATGCGGCGACCACCGCAATGCAGGCGATGGCGACGGTGGCGGCCACCCGTGTACGCAGATCAAGGGTTTTCAATGCCCCGTCTCCTGGATGCGGTAGCCGATGCCGTGCAGTGTTTCGATGGGGTCACGGCCACCGGCGGTGGTCAGTGCCCGGCGCAGCGTGCTCAGGTGGCTGCGCAGGGTGTCGCTGGTTTCCTGGGGCTCGCCCCAAACCTGGCGCTCGATTTCATCACGGCTGACCACGCGGCCCGGGTCGCGCATCAGCAGTTCCAGGATACGCAGGCATTTGGGCGGGAGTTTGACGTCGTTGCCGGTGAAACGCACGCTCATGGTTTTGGGGTCCAGGGTCAGTGAACCGGCCTGCAGCATCCGGTTGGTGACGCGGCCAATGCTGCGCTTGTGCAGGGCGTTCAGCCGGGCTTCGACTTCCTTCAGCAAAAACGGCTTCACCAGATAGTCGTCGGCGCCGTGGGCAAAACCCTCCAGCTTGTCATTCAGCGTATCGCGCGCGGTCAGCATCAGGATCGGTGTTGCGCAGTGTGCGTCATCTCGCAGTTTGCGTGCCAGGGCCAGTCCGTCCATGCCGGGCAGGCCGAGGTCGAGCACGATCGCATCGAAATCCTGTGTTACCGCAAGATGAAGACCGGTGATGCCGTCGGCGGCGGCATCAACATCATGGCCGCGCGCGGCGAGGAAATCGTAGAGGTTCGCCGCGATCGTCGCGTCGTCTTCGATGATCAGGATGCGCATCGGGAGCGGTTATGAGCTTGCTACAGGCGTTGGCCCGTAAGTGCCTGCCAGCGGCCGTCGACCAGGCCTTCCATCGGCTGAAAATGGATTTTGTAGGCCATTTTCCGGCTCTGTGCGATCCAGTAGCCGAGATAGAGGTAAGGCAGGTCGAGTTGGCGGCAGAGATCGACCTGCCACAGGATGTTATAGGTACCGAAACTGGCGCCAGGAATCTCGGGGTCGAAAAATGTGTAGACCGATGACAGGGCGTCCTGCAACTGGTCGACGATGCTGACCATGCGCAATGCGCCGTCTTCGCGGAACTCGATCAGCCGGGAATCGACATTGCTCTGCAGCAGGAAGTGCCGGTATTGCTCGCGGCTGTCCTGGTCCATGCCGCCGCCGGCGTGGCGCTCTGCCTGGTAACGCAGGTACAGCGCATAGTGTTCGGGGTGGTATTTGAGTTCCAGCGTCCGCGATTTGAGCGCGGCATGCCGTTTCCACGTACGGCGTTGCGTACGGTTGGCGCGAAAATCTTCAGTGACCAGGCGTACCGGCACGCAGGCGCGGCAATGGTCGCAGTGCGGCCGGTAGGTGAATGCGCCGCTGCGGCGGAAGCCGGCCCGCACCAGTTCACTGTAAACGGGGCCGTCGATCAGGTGGCTGGGCGTGGCAACCTGCGAGCGCGCCATGCGCTCCGGCAGATAACTGCAGGGGTAGGGCGCAGTCGCGTAGAACTGCAGTACCGAGAGCGGAAATTCTGAGAGGTAGGTCACGGTCCCGTGCTCTTGTTCACCAGTCCAATGGTTCGTCGTCAAAACGCCAGACACCGTCAGTCTGAGGGTAGTTTACCAATTCCGCCAGATGCTGCGAAAACTCACGACGCGGAATCTCGCGCGCACCGAAACGTGCGAGATGCGCGGTGTTCATCTGGCAGTCGATGATGCCGAATTGCCGTTGCTCCAGCCGGCGCACCAGGTGCGCCAGTGCGATTTTCGAAGCATCGGCAATTCGCGCGAACATCGATTCGCCGTAGAACGCGCGGCCCAGTGCGATGCCGTAGAGGCCGCCGGCGAGTTCGCCGTTGATCCAGGTTTCCACCGAGTGCGCATGGCCGAGGCGGTGCAGCGCGCAGTAGGCCGCGATCATGTCGGATGTGATCCAGGTACCGGCGGCGTCATCGCGGGGCGCAGCGCAGGCGCGCATTACGGTTTCGAACGCGGTATCGACACGGATTTCGTAATTGCGCCGGCGCAGCCGCTTGGCGAGCGAACGCGGCATGCGGAACTCGGCGGGAAACAGCACCATGCGCGGGTCGGGACTCCACCACAACACTGGTTGCCCGGCGCTGTACCAGGGAAAAATCCCGCCGCGATAGGCGGCAAGCAGTCGTGCCGGTGACAGATCCGCGCCTGCGGCGAGCAGGCCGTCGGGTTCCGTCAATGCCCGTTCCAGCGCAGGGAAGGGATCGCCGCTTTCCAGCCAGGGAATCATGACGCCATCTTACCCTGCCGCGCGCAGGGTATTTGACATGGGTCAACACCGGCCATCGCCTTTACACCTAGCATGAACCTGCACATTCAATGACAAGGAGAGATTCATGAAACGGCAGTTATGGGCAATGGTGTTGCTGTTCATCGGCTTGGCGGGCGGAGCAGCACACGCAGCACAGGGCGACTGGCTGGGTCGCGCGCGCATTATCAATATCAATCCGGACGCAAGCTCTTCGGCACTCAACCTCGATGTCGATACGCGGACGACGCTGGAGCTGGATTTCACCCGTTTCCTGACCAACAAGCTCGCGCTGGAACTGATACTGGCAACCCAAAAGCATGAAGTCACTGCGGGCGGCGCTCCGGTCGGCACCGTCAAACATCTGCCGCCGACCCTGATGCTGCAGTATCACTTCACGCCGGACAGCGGATTCCGGCCCTATGTCGGCGCCGGCATCAATTACACGCGGTTTTACGACATCAATCTGGGCGGCGGCGCGCTGACGGTGGACAGCAGCAGCTGGGGCGGCGCCTTGCAGGCCGGCTTTGATATTCCGCTCAACAGGACTTTTTTCCTGAATCTGGATGTCAAAAAAATCTGGATCGATATCGATGTCAAGGTCGCGGCAACCGGGGCCACCGCAGCCAACCTGAAAATCAATCCGGTGATTTTCGGCGTCGGCGTCGGGATGAAGTTCTGATGGATCTGCGATGACGGCGGCAATGCCGCTCGCGCAAGGTCAGCCCGCTGCGGATTCCGTTGCGGGTTGTTTTCATTGCGGCCTGCCGCTGGATGCGACGGTCTATCCGGTCGTGCTCGATGGCGTCGGGCACGACACCTGCTGCCGCGGCTGCCAGGCCGTGGTGCAGACCATCGTCGACAACGGTCTTGGCGCCTACTATCGCAATCGTAGTGCTGTGTCGCCAACGGCCCGCAATGCCGGCGTTCCGCTGGAACTCGGCGTTTATGACCTGCCCGAAGTGCAGCGCGGTTTTGTCCGCGATGTGCCGGCCGCTACGCATGAAAAAGAAGCCGCGCTGCTGATCGGCGGTGTGACCTGCGCCGCCTGTGTCTGGCTGATCGAGCAGCGCCTGGCCCGGCTGCCGGGGGTGTCCGCGGTGTCGCTGAAACATGCGACGCGCCGTGCGCGGGTGCGCTGGGATACGCGGGCCACCACATTGAGCGCCGTGCTGCGCGCCGTCGCCGATTTGGGTTACACGGCCCACCCTTACGACAGCGGCCGTGCCGAGGAGGGTCTGCGGCGCGAACGCGGGGTGCTGCTGTGGCGGCTCTTTATCGCCGGTTTCAGCATGATGCAGGTCATGATGTACGCGATTCCCGTGTATATCGCCGGCGGTGACATGACATCCGACATCGAGCAGCTGATGCGGATCACCAGCCTGATCCTGACGCTGCCCGTGGCCCTGTGGTCGGCGCTGCCGTTTTACGCGGGCGCCTGGCGCGACCTGCGCCGGGGGCGCGTCGGCATGGATGTGCCGGTGGCATTGGGCATCGTCATCGCGTTTGTGGCCAGTGTTGCCGCGACATGGACGGCGTCGGGCGCGGTTTATTTTGATTCAGTGGCCATGTTTGTCTTTCTCCTGCTGGGTGCGCGTTTTCTCGAGATGGAAGTCCGTGCGAAAGCGGTGCGCACACAGGAGCAGCTGGTGCGCATGGTGCCGGCGACCGCGGAGCGGGTTATATCCGGCGGCAGCGGCGCGACGGAGCTGGTGGCGGCGGCGGCATTGCAGCCCGGCGATCTGCTGCGGGTGCGTCCGGGCGCCGCGATTCCGGTGGATGGCGTGGTGGTGAGCGGCAGCAGTGCCGCCGATGAATCGCTGCTGACGGGGGAATCACGGCCGGTGGCCAAACGGCCCGGCGACGTGCTGACCGGCGGCGCAGTGAACCTCGATGGCGTGATCACGGTGCGCGTGACCCGCAGCGGCGAGAACACCGTGCTCGCCGGCATCGTGCGCCTGATGGATCGCGCGCAATCGGAGAAACCCGCCATTGCCCAGGCGGCCGACCGGATTGCGCAATGGTTCATTGCCGCGTTGCTGGTGCTGACGGCCGTGACTTTTGCGCTGTGGTGGCAGGTCGATGCCGCGCGCGCGCTGTGGGTGGCGGTGTCGCTGCTGGTGGTGACCTGCCCCTGCGCATTGTCACTGGCGACGCCGGCGGCGCTGGCCGCGGCGACCGGGGCGGCCTACCGTTCCGGCGTGCTGATCACGCGCGGTTCGGCGATTGAGACACTGGCGCGGGCAACACATTTTGTGTTCGACAAGACCGGCACGCTGACCACCGGACGGATGTCGCTCGCCGGGGTGGGTTTGCTGTCCGGCGAGACGCGTGAACAGTGTCTGGCCATCGCGGCGGCCCTGGAATCCTGGTCCGAGCATCCCGTCGGGCGCGCGCTGGTGGCGGCTGCATCCGGCGCACATCCGGTGGCTGATGAAGTGCAGACCATGGCCGGCGGCGGCGTCGAAGGCCTGGTCGGCGGACGCAGGCTGCGCATCGGCAGACCGCAATTCGTGGCCGCGCTGCATGGCCGGGCATTGCCGGCCGAACTTGAAGCGGTGCCGGATGCGATGACCGTGGTCGCGCTGGGCGACGCACGGGGATGGATCGCGCTGTTCATGCTGGATGATGTGCTGCGCCACGACGCACCGGAGATGATCCGCAAGCTGGCGGCCGGCGGCGCAACCATCGCCCTGTTGTCCGGTGACCGTCCGCAGCGGGTCCGCCATACCGCAGCCGAACTCGGCATCACGCAATATCGCGGCGGTGCGACACCGGCGGACAAGCTGGAGTATGTGCGGGAGCTGCAGGCACGGGGCGCCATCGTGGCCATGGTCGGTGACGGCGTCAACGACGCGCCGGTGCTGGCGCAGGCCCAGGTGTCGATTGCGCCGGGCGGCGGCACCGAACTTGCGCAGATCAGCGCCGACATTATCCTGATGACCGACCGCCTTGGTGCGCTGGCGGAAATTGCCGGCAGCGCGCGCCGCACCTTGCGCGTGATCCGCCAGAACCTCGGCTGGGCGGTGGCCTACAACGCAGTGGCCTTGCCGCTGGCGATGGCCGGGATGGTGACACCGCTGGTGGCGGCAATCGGCATGTCGGCGAGTTCGCTGGTGGTGGTGTTGAACGCCTTGCGGTTGACGCGCGCAGGATCTCGCTGAGTTTACGCATCAGTCGATTATCTTTATTAAACAGCCTGTTACTGATGTACGACGGGTTGCTTGATCTGCATCAACCCCGCCGCGGTTACGCTTTGCGAAACTGTTGCCATTACACCGCATCTCTGGGGGATACACATGGCGATTGCATCGGCTGTGGCGGCTGCGCCACAACGCCAATGGGGCCTCTGGGCCGCGTTCGCGGCATTGTTGATGGTCGTGCTGTTGCCCGCGCAGGAGGGCTTGCCGGCAGCCGGGCAATACATGCTCGGCGTGCTGCTGTTTGCGGTGATCCTGTGGATGACCGAAGCCGTTGATTATGCGGTCAGCGCGGTGATCATCACGGCGCTGATGGCATTTTTGCTGGGCATGGCGCCTGTTGTCGCGAAGCCGGGTACGCTGATGGGCACCTCCGCAGCATTGACGCTGGCGCTCGGCGGTTTTGCCAACACCGCGCTGGCGCTGGTGGCGGCGGCGCTGTTCCTGTCGGCGGCGATGACCGTGACCGGACTCGACAAGCGTATTGCGCTGTGGATCCTGTCGAAGGTCGGCGCCGGCACGCGGCGCGTGGTCATCGGCGCGATCCTGGTCGGCATCGTGTTGTCGTTTTTTGTGCCGAGCACGACGGCACGGGTGGCCTGCCTGGTGCCGATCATCATGGGCATCATTCTCGCCTTCGGCGTCGACCGCAGAAGCCGCTTTGCCGGGCTGCTGATGATCACCACCGCACAGTCGGCCAGCATCTGGAACGTCGGCATCAAGACCGCTGCGGCGCAGAACATGGTGGCGGTGGGATTCATCGAAAAAATGCTTCAGGGCACGATTACCTGGCTCGACTGGCTGATTGCCGCCGCGCCGTGGTCGATCGCGATGTCGTTCGTGCTTTATTTCGTCATGGTGCGCATGATGCCGCCCGAGACCGAGGAAGTGGCGGGCGGGCGGGAGTCCATCCGCAGGTCGCTGGCCGAATTGGGGCCGATGACGATGGCCGAGAAAAAGCTGCTGCTGATTTCACTGGCCCTGCTGGGCCTGTGGGCGACGGAAAAGGTGCTGCATCCGTTTGACACCGCATCCACCACGGTGGCCGCCATCGCGCTGATGTTTGTGCCGGGAATCGGCATCATGGACTGGAAACAGGTGCAGAACCGCATCCCCTGGGGAACCGTGGTGCTGTTCGGGGTCGGCATCAGCCTCGGCACCGCGCTGCTGCAGACAAAAGCCGCCGGCTGGCTGGCCAACCTCATCGTCACCGGCTTCGGGCTGCAGAACATGCCGGTACTGCTGATACTCGCGGTGATGTCTTTGTTCCTGATCGTGATTCATCTCGGTTTTGCCAGCGCCACGGCACTGGCGTCGGCGATGATTCCGATCATCATCAGTGTGCTGCAGAGCGTGCAGACGCCGGGCCTCAATGTCATGGGCATGACGCTGCTGCTGCAGTTCGTGGTCAGTTTCGGCTTCATCCTGCCGGTGAATGCGCCGCAGAACATGGTGGTTTATGCCACCGATACCTTCAGCGCACGCGATTTTGTCCGCACCGGCCTGGCGCTGACCGTGGCCGGTTATGTGCTGGTGCTGGTGCTCGGTGCAACCTGGTGGCAGTGGCTGGGCTACGTCTAGACAGCAATGGAGATCCTCTATCTTCTGCTGCCGCTGAGCGTGGTGCTGGTATTCGTGATCGGCGTGCTGTTCTGGTGGGCGCTGCGCAGCGGGCAGTTCGAGGATCTGGAGGGACCGGCGCACCGGATTCTTTGGGACGAAGACAAAAATCCGCCTTAGCCGGTCTCCGCATGCGGGCCGCTGCCCGGCATGCGGAGCATCATCAGCGCAGCACCAGCACCGCAACGTTGGTGCCGGCGAGCACTTTCTGCGTTTCGCTGCCGAGCAGCAGCTTGGAAAATCCGCGGCGGCCGTGCGAGGCCATCGCAATCAGGTCGCACTTGTATTTCCGCGCGGCCTTGATGATGTCGTCGGCCGGAAAATCACTGCTGACAAACCAGGTCGCGCACTTGACGCCGGCTGACCGGCATTCCTTCCGGATCACCTCCAGATGGCGCGCCGCGACTTTTTTCTGCAGGGCCTCGTATTGCCTGGGAATGAGGAAGTCGGGCGGAATGTAATCTGCATAGACGTTGAACTTGTACGAGGGTGTGACGTGAAACCCGGTGACGCGCGCCCCTGTTTTTTTGGCGAGGGCCACGGCTTTTTTGACGGCTTTGCGCGATAGCGCGGAGCCGTCGGTGGGAACCAGGATGTTGCGGAACATGGTTGTTCTCCTTGAGTGGATGATCCGCATTCAAATCTACGCCCCCTGGCTGCGTGCGGTTTGATATAGATCAAAACACGCGTCGCAGGCGCTGTTTATGCTGCACGGCATCACCAATCGGGCAGGGGACATTCATGCAGGCGCAATCCACCCAATCCACCTATAACTACAACGTGGTCCGGCAGTTCGCGATCATGACCGTCGTCTGGGGCATCGTCGGCATGCTGGTCGGGTTGTTCATCGCCGCGCAACTGATCTGGCCCGAACTCAACCTCGCGCCCTGGCTGTCCTACGGGCGGCTGCGGCCGCTGCATACCAATGCCGTGGTTTTTGCCTTTGGCGGCTCGGCGCTGTTTGCGACCTCGTATTACGTGGTGCAGCGCACCTGCCATGCGCGTCTTTTCGGTGATCGCCTGGCGGCTTTCACCTTCTGGGGCTGGCAGGCGGTGATCGTGCTGGCCGCGGTGACGCTGCCGATGGGTTACACCAGTTCCAAGGAATATGCGGAACTCGAATGGCCGATCGACATCCTGATCACGCTGGTATGGGTGGCCTATGCCGTGGTGTTTTTCGGCACGATCATCAGGCGCAAAACCCCGCACATCTATGTCGCCAACTGGTTTTTCGGCGCCTTCATCCTGACGGTCGCGGTGCTGCACATCGTCAACAGCGCCGCCATTCCGGTGTCGCTGACCAAGTCGTATTCCGCCTACGCCGGCGTGCAGGATGCCATGGTGCAGTGGTGGTACGGCCACAACGCGGTGGGTTTTTTCCTGACCGCGGGTTTTCTCGGCATGATGTATTACTTCATTCCGAAGCAGGCCGGCCGACCGGTGTATTCGTACCGGTTGTCGGTGGTGCATTTCTGGGCGCTGATTTTCACCTATATGTGGGCGGGTCCGCACCATCTGCACTACACCGCGCTGCCGGACTGGGCGCAATCCATCGGCATGCTGTTTTCACTGGTGCTGCTGGCGCCGTCCTGGGGCGGCATGATCAACGGCATCATGACGCTGTCGGGCGCCTGGCACAAACTGCGCACCGATCCGATCCTCAAGTTCCTCGTCGTGTCGCTGTCGTTCTACGGCATGTCGACCTTCGAAGGGCCGATGATGGCGATCAAGACCGTCAACGCGCTGTCGCATTACACCGACTGGACCGTCGGCCATGTGCACTCGGGCGCGCTGGGCTGGGTCGGCATGGTGTCGATCGGCAGCCTTTATTACCTGATCCCGCGTTTGTACGGCCGCAGCGAAATGCACAGCATGAAACTGGTGACGCTGCATTTCTGGGTGGCGACCATCGGCATCGTGCTCTACATCGCGGCGATGTGGATCGCCGGCGTGATGCAGGGCCTGATGTGGCGCGCGGTGAATGCCGACGGCACGCTGACCTACGCCTTTGTCGAGTCGGTGAAGGCGACTTATCCGTACTACGCGGTGCGCCTGTTGGGCGGCCTGCTCTATTTCTCCGGGATGCTGATCATGGCCTGGAACGTGTTCAAGACCGTGCGCGGACAGCGGGCAGTGGATATGCCGGTGGTCGCCGTAGCGCAGGCGGCTTAACATAAGTTATTGATTTTAAACATATTTATTATCCGGAGTTGAACATGGGGAATTCAGGCCACGCGATCATCGAGAAAAACATCGGCCTGCTGATGGTGCTGGTGATCGCCGCGATCAGCGTCGGCGGACTGGTCGAGATCGTGCCGCTGTTTTTCCAGAAATCCACCACGCAGGCGGTCAGCGGGTTGCAACCCTATACCGCGCTGCAGCTGTCGGGACGTGACATCTATATCCGCGAGGGCTGCAACAACTGCCATTCGCAGATGATCCGGCCGTTCCGCGCCGAGACCGAGCGTTACGGCCATTACTCGGTGGCCGGTGAATTCGTCTACGACCACCCCTTCCTCTGGGGCAGCAAACGCACCGGCCCCGACCTGGCGCGCGTCGGCGGCCGCTACTCCGACGACTGGCACCGCGTGCACCTGATCAATCCGCGCGACCTGGTGCCGGAATCCAACATGCCGGCCTACAAATGGCTGCTTGAGGCCCCGGTCGATGCCGCGGTGCTGCCGGCAAAGATGCGCGCGCTGCGCACGCTCGGCGTGCCGTATACCGACGAGGACATTGCAAAGGCCGCAGACAGCGTCAAGGGCAGGACCGAAATGGACGCACTGATCGCCTATCTGCAGAACCTCGGCACCGTTTTGCGCAATGTGAGGTAAACCATGGATGTCAATCTGATGCGTTCCGTAATAACCGCCGTGCTGTTTGTGGTGTTCATCGGCATCGTGCTGTGGGCCTGGGGCAAGGGCCGCCGCGCCGATTTCGAGGCCGCGGCCCGGTTGCCGCTCGACGATGACCTGGCTGAACAGCCGCTGGCGCGCGAGCGGAGGCTGCAGCCATGAGCGATTTTGTGCACGACGGCTGGAGTTTTTACATCGCCATCATCACCGTGGCGAGCCTGCTCGCCTGCGCCGTATTGCTGAAGGCGCTGTCGACCCGGAAGCTGGCGCAGGGCGAGCAGGTGGAGACGACCGGGCACAGCTGGGACGATCTGCAGGAGTTGAACAATCCGCTGCCGCGGTGGTGGATGTGGCTGTTTTACATCACCATCGTGTTTTCCCTGGCCTACCTGATCCTGTATCCCGGGCTGGGTTCCTATGCCGGTTATCTCGGCTGGAGTTCGCAGGGGCAGTACAAGGATGAGCAGCAGCAGGCGGCCGCGGTCTATGGTCCGGTCATCAACCGTTTTCTCAAACAGGACGCCGTTGCAGTGGCCGCCAATCCCGAGGCGCGCGAAATCGGCCAGCGCCTGTTCCTCAATTACTGCGCGCAGTGCCACGGCTCGGATGCCGGCGGCTCGCGCGGTTATCCCAGCCTGCGTGACGGCGACTGGCTGTATGGCGGCACGACAGAGGCGATCCGCAGCACCATCCTCAATGGCCGCAACGGCGTAATGCCGCCGCTGGGCGCGGCGCTCGGCGGCAGCGAAGACGTGCGCGATGTGGTGCACCATGTACTGGCACTCGCCGGGCGCACCCATGACGGCCTGCGCGCCCAGCGCGGCAAGGCAAAATTTGCAACGACCTGCGCGGCCTGCCATGGCGTCGACGGCAAGGGCAACCAGCAGATCGGTGCGCCGAACCTGAGCGATGACATCTGGCTGCATGGCGGCACCGAGGCGGCGATCACCGAAACCATCGTCAAGGGCCGCATCAACCAGATGCCGGCGCACAAGGATTTCCTCGACGAGGGCAAGATCCACCTGCTGACCGCTTATGTGCTGGGCATCTCGGGGCAGGGCAAACCCTAGTGTCCCCGTTGCCGGACTCATCCCTTGCGGTGCCGACGGCGGCAGACGAAGTCGAAACCTCGCTCTACGAGGTTCGCCAGAGGATTTATCCGCGCGCCGTCAGCGGCTGGTTCGCGCGCTGGCGCGTGGCGCTGGTGGTCGCCACGCAACTGGTGTTCTACGGCGTGCCCTGGCTCACCTGGAATGACCGCCAGGCCGTGTTGTTCGACCTCGTTTCCCGCAAGTTCTACATTTTCGGGCTGGTGTTGTGGCCGCAGGATTTCATTTTCCTGACCGCGCTGCTGATCATCTCGGCGTATTCGCTGTTCCTGTTCACCACCATCGCCGGCCGGCTGTGGTGCGGTTACGCCTGTCCGCAGACGGTGTACACCGAAATGTTCATGTGGATCGAACGCCGTATCGAAGGCGACCGGGTCCGGCGCATGCGCCTCGACCAGTCGCCGCTCGATGCGCGCAAGCTGGGGCTGAAGAGCCTGAAACACGGCGTCTGGATCGCGCTGGCCTTATGGACCGGTTTCACCTTTGTCGGTTATTTCACGCCAATCAAGCTGCTGGCCGGCGAGGTGGCGACCTGGACGCTGGGTCCCTGGGAGATGTTCTGGATCCTGTTCTACGCTTTTGCCACCTACGGCAACGCCGGCTGGATGCGCGAGCAGGTGTGCAAATACATGTGTCCCTACGCCCGTTTCCAGAGCGTGATGTTCGATCCGGATACCCTGGTCATCACCTATGACGCGCAGCGCGGCGAGCCGCGCGGCTCCCGCGGCAAGTCCGCTGACCCGAAGACTCTGGGGCTGGGCGATTGCGTGGACTGCAACATCTGCGTCCAGGTCTGCCCGACCGGCATCGACATCCGCAGGGGGCTGCAGTACGAGTGCATCGGCTGCGCCGCCTGCATCGACGGCTGCAACCAGGTCATGGCCAGGATGGGTTACCCGCGCGGGCTGATCCGTTATTCCACAGAAAACGCGGTGTCGGGCAAGTACCGCGACGCCGAAATCCGGCGCCACGTGCTGCGGCCGCGGGTGCTGGTCTACAGCGCGCTGCTCGGCATCGTCGTCATCGCCTTTTTCGGCGGCCTGCTGTTGCGCAGCCCGCTGAAAGTGGATGTGCTGCGCGACCGCGGTGCGCTGATGCGCGATGCGCCGGGCGGGCAGATCGAGAATGTCTACCGCCTGCAGTTCATCAATGCCGATGAAATCGCGCATCGTTATCTGGTCACTGTCGAGGGGCTGCCGGGGCTTCGCGTCGTCACAGCGCAGCCGCTGGCCGTGCCGCCGGCGACCACCCGGGCCTTCCCGGTGTCGGTGCGGGTTGATCCGGCGGGGCTTGCCGCCGGCTCGCATGTCATCCAGTTTCATATCAGTGACATCGACCGGCCCGAAGTGCAGGCGCATGAGAAGTCCCGATTTTTTGTCCGCTGAGGATGCCGCGATGGAAATGACCCGAGAACCCGTGCCGCCCTGGTATCGCGAACCCTGGCCCTGGCTGCTGATGGCGGGGCCGGTGACGGTGATTGTTGCCGGTATCGCGACCATCTGGATCGCGGTGGCGAGCAGTGACGGCCTGGTGGTTGACGATTATTACAGGCAGGGGCTAGCGATCAATCAGACGCTCAAGCGCGGCGCACTGGCGGCACAGCGCGGGTATCGCGCCGAGGCCGTATTGCAGCTTGCGGGAAACGGCATTTCGGTGCGGCTGGTGACGACCGCCGCGGCCGAGTTGCCGCAAACACTGCAGTTGCACATCACGCATCCGACACGCGCCGGCCGCGACGGTCTGGTCCTGCTGCGGCAGCGCAGCCCAGGTTTGTATGAAGGTGTTGTGCCGGTGCTCAGCGCCGGTCGCTGGGTGCTGCTGCTGGAAGATCTGCAATCCAGCTGGCGGCTGAGCGGCACGATGACGCTGCCCGCGCAAACCGCTTTCACGCTGCTACCGGAACAACCGCAATAGGAGGACGGCATGGCCTGGAAACTCTTGTTTGGTTCGGACGTCGGGCTGATGAGCCTGCTCAGCATCCTGATCGTGATCGCGATCGGCATTTACCTGTATTTGTTCTTGCGCAGGAAAATGGCCGAAGACGAAAACCGGGAGTCCCGGGGCTGAGCCCGGGTAGTGCAGCCATGGGCAAACGCCTGATGTGGATACTGTGGCCGTCCTTTCTTGTCGGCGGCGCGGCGGAGGCGGTGTTTTTCACGCTGATCGACCCGCAGGAACTCTACCTGCTCGGTGAACCCGTGCACTGGTCCCCGACCGCGGTCTATTCGGTCGGATTTTTCCTGTTCTGGATGATTGCAGCGGCCTCCAGCGCATTCACCTGCTTCCTGCAACGCAGCGCGACTGACGTCAATCAGCAGGGCTGAGCGTTTGTGGCGTTTCAGGCCCGGCAGTTGTGCTGGCCGACCAGTTCGCGGAGACTGTCGATCTTGAGGATGCGCAGATGTTTGTTCTGCACGGCGATCACTTCCTGGGCATGAAAGTGGGATAACGCGCGGCTCACGGTCTCCAGCTTGAGGCCGAGGTAGCTGCCGATTTCCTCGCGGGTCATGCGCAGGTGGAATTCGGTGGATGAATAACCCCGCGCCGCGAAACGCTGCGACAGGTTGAGCAGGAACGCGGCCAGCCGTTCCTCGGCGCGCATGCTGCCGAGCAGCAGCATCACGCCGTAGTCACGGGCGATTTCCCGGCTCATCACGCGATGGAAATGCTGCTGCAGCGAAGGGATTTGGCGCGACATCGATTCCAGGTCGTCGAGCGGTATTTCGCAGACATCACTGTCTTCGAGCGCCACGGCGTCGCACAGGTGCTGATTGGTGCCGATGGCGTCCATGCCCATCAGCTCGCCCATCATGTGAAAACCCGCGACCTGCTCACGGCCGTCCTCATGCAGCACGCAGCTTTTCATGAAACCCGTGCGAATGGCGTAGAGCGCCTGCAGCGGGGTGCCGGACCGGTAAAGGTGCTCGCCGCGCTTGACCTGCCGGCGGCGGTTGACGAGCTGATCAACCGATTTTATTTCGTCCGGGGTCAGCCCGGCCGGCAGGCACAACTCATGCAGGCTGCAGGAGGAGCAGGCTGTTTTGAGTTTATCGATTTCAACGACGTGCAGGGAAGTTGCCATGCAGGGTGGATTGGCTTGGCGGCCCTTGGTGGCCTTGTGTTTCATCCCATCTTACGCCCGTTTTGATCTGCGTCAAATTGCCTTGTCTGCTTATTCGCCAGAATGCAGTTCATGTCCGGTCAAACGCCAAAATGAACGCCGCTGCGCCGCTTGCCGATGGCCTGCCGCTGGAGATTGATCTCGAGCTGATCCGGCGCATGGATCGCAACGGGCCGCGTTATACCTCGTACCCGACGGCGGACCGTTTTGTCGATGCTTTTGGTCCGGAAACCTACCATTCCTGGCTGAAGCGCCGCAACATCGGCGGCATCCGCCGCGCACTGTCCATTTATGTGCACCTGCCGTTTTGCAGCACGATCTGTTTTTATTGCGCCTGTAACAAGGTGGTGACGCGCGACAGAAACAAGGGCAGGAAATATCTCGACAGCCTGTTCCGGGAGATCGAGCTGCAGGCCCCGTTGTTCGGCGATGACCGGCAGGTCGAGCAGATGCACTGGGGCGGCGGTACGCCGACCTTCTATACCATGCCGCAGTTGTCAGCCTTGCGCGAACAACTGCAGCGGCATTTCACGCTGATGCCCGACGGCGAATATTCGATCGAGATCGATCCGCGCAGCGTCGATGCCTCCGGCATGCATGCGCTGCGCGGCATGGGGTTCAACCGGGTCAGCCTCGGTGTGCAGGATTTTGATGCCGATGTGCAGCGCGCGGTCAACCGCATCCAGAGCGAGGCGCAGACGCTGGCCGTGATGGAAGCGGCGCGGGCGGCGGGGTTTTTGTCGATCAATGTCGACCTGATCTATGGATTGCCGAAACAGAATATCCCCGGCTTCAATCGTACGCTGGGGCGGGTGATTGCCTCGGGCCCGGACCGGATTGCGATTTACAACTATGCGCACCTGCCGGCGCGGTTCAAGCCGCAGCGCCGCATTGTCGACACCGATCTGCCGACGCCGGAGGTCAAGCTCAAATTGCTGGGGCTCGCCGTGCAGCGCCTGGTGGAGGCAGGTTACCTCTACATCGGCATGGATCATTTTGCCAAGCCGGACGATGCATTGGCGCTGGCCCAGCGCAACGGCCATCTGCACCGCAATTTTCAGGGCTATTCGACGCACGCCGACTGCGATCTGCTCGGGCTCGGGGTTTCGGCGATCGGCGCCATCGGTCCGACCTACAGCCAGAATCATCGCGAACTGGACGGTTATTACGATGCCATCGAGCGCGGACAGCTGCCGGTGGCGCGGGGCATTGAACTGTCGGCCGACGACCTGCTGCGCCGTGCGGTGATCCAGGCGCTGGCCTGCCAGTTTCGACTGTCAAAAATGTCCTTCGAAATCGCCTATCTCATCGACTTTGACCGTTATTTCGCCGGCGAACTGCTGGAACTGCAGGGCATGGCGGATGACGGGCTGGTGCAGCTCGATGCGAAGTGGATCACGGTGACCGCGCGCGGACGCATGCTGATCCGCAACATCTGCATGGTGTTCGACAAATACCTGCGGCGAGAACGTGAAACCGCGCGTTATTCAAGGGTGATCTAGATGGACGGCTGGCTGCAGGCGATGTTGCTGGCGGCTTTGGCGGCGGGTCTTCTCGGCGGCGCGCATTGTGCAGCCATGTGCGGCGGCATAGTCAGCCTGACCTGCGGGAGCGGCGCCGGGGCAAGGTCAAGCCGCGCCTGGTTTCCGCTGGCCTATAACGGCGGGCGCATCGCCAGTTATGTCGCGGCCGGCGCGCTGGCCGGTGCGCTGGGACAGGCGGGCATGGTGCTGCGTGGCGGCGTGCTGGCGCAGCACCTGCTGATGTTCCTGATGGGCGCCACGCTGCTGGTGGTCGCGCTCAATGTCGCCGGCGTCAGGCCGGTGATGCGCGGCATCGAAGCGGCGGGGGGATTCCTGTGGCGGCGGGTTCAGCCCTTGTCCGGTCATTTTCTGCCGGTGCAATCGCCGTGGCAGGCGCTGGGCCTGGGCGCGTTGTGGGGGTGGCTGCCCTGCGGCATGGTGTATGCGATGCTGCTGACGGCGCTGGCTTCCGGCAATGCCGGTGAGGGCGCGCTGATTCTTGCCGCATTTGGCCTCGGCACGCTGCCCAACCTGCTGCTGATCGGCGCCGCCGTGAATCGCGCCCGCAACCGGATGCGGGCGCGCGGTCTGCGTTATGCCGGCAGTCTGCAGATCGCCGCCATCGGAGTCTACGGCATGCTGCATGCACTGCAACCCGCCGCATTGCAAGCGGACAGCCTGTTGTGCCGGATGGCACCGGGACTCGCCGCGTTGCTGCGTTGATGCGCCGGAATCTTTTCGCCTTGATCCAGAAAAAAATCCCGGCGCTGCATTGATTACTGAATGATGCCGCAGGCGACGCGGCCGCCGGCGTTGCCGGTGGGATCCGTTGTCAGATCATCGGCATCCATGTGTACGATGACCGCGCGGCCGATGATGCCGTCAGCCCTGTCCTTGCTGACCGAGATGCCGCCGACGACAAAATTCACCGTGGCATTGCCCTTGTCATCAAAATTCAGGTTGCCGAGGTCACCGGCGTGGCGCTCCGGTTCGTACGGGCCGCTGTGTTTGTGTTTGCCGGGATTGAAGTGGCCGCCGGTGCTCATGCCCTTGGGGTCGCTGCAGTCGCCTTTTTCGTGAATGTGGAAACCCTTGGCGCCCTTGCTGTGCCCGCTGAAGCTGCCGGCAACGCGGACGATGTCCGGACCGACCTGGGTAAAGGTCACCGTGCCGCGCACCTGGCTGCCGCTGCGCGGTTCCAGGTTTGCGGTCGCGGAGACTTCCTTGTGTTCTGCCGGCCCTGCGCAGCCGGCGGTGATGCCGGCCAGCACTGCTGTTGCGATGATGTGCTTCATCAAACTCTCCTTGGGTGGGGTACTGCCGGAACACAGACTGCAGTCTGTTTTTATCGGTGTTACCAAGTTATTGATTTTATTGATTATTTCAGCAGCGAACCTGCTGTTTGCAGAACCGGGTCAGCGCGGTCACCGTGCTGGTTCCGGCTACGCGCTGCTGAGCCCGCGCCGGTGAACCGTGTTCCAGCGCGAGCCGCATTTCGTATTTGGCAAAAAACGTGTTGAACATTTCACCGCCCAGCGTGCCGGTGGCGAACAGCGCATCCGCGGCGCGATCGTATTCGAGCAGGATCGCGCACAGCGGCTGCGGCGCCGGGCCGCCCATCACCCGCGCGCCGGCGGCGGGATCATACTCGCTGTGTTCCGAGCAACAGTGAATCATGCTCGGTTTGCCGGCCTTTGATGCCGTCGACCGGTCGCGGTAACTGATGAAGCTGATCTGCCGCGTCGGATAGGTCAGTTGATGCGAGCAGATCGCCGAGTAGGCCACGATCGCCCGCTGCGGACCGACGCCCCCGGGCCACTGGTAACTCCTGCCATCACCGGTTTTCAGGGCGACGTTCTGGGTGGTGGGTTTGCCGAGATTGATCAGGAAACACGGCGTGCCTTCGAAGGGGTAGTGGAACACATAGTTCTCGCCCGCGGTGAGGCGCGAGGCCAGCAGCGGCCGGCCGGATTCGTCGCTGAGCCGGGTGCGTGCGTAATGCCGCGGCTGCGCATCCGCGGCGGCTGACGCGAGCCGGGTTCCCAGCCCGAGGGCGGAAGCGGCACAGACATGAATGAAGTCGCGGCGTTCCATGAGCGGGGATCCCCAGCGGTGATGGGCTATTGTTCAGATATCGTCTGCCCGGTGTCAATAGCGCGCGCCGCGCCCCGGTCGATTTATGTCCAGTGTCAAGGCTGGTGCGCCCGGTCCTGGCGGAATTTTTTGCTGATTTCGCGGCTCAGCAAGTCCTCGTCACGGCCTTTGACAAAAAACTTGTGGACCTCGCCCTCATTGATGGCTGCTGTTGCGGTGCCAAAATCACCGGCGCCGCTGAACATGATGCGCATGGCATCGGGGTACATGGATTTGACGCGCCGCAGGAACTCGACACCGCTCATGCCCGGCATGTTTTCGTCGGAAATGATGATGCCCGCCCGGTTGGTGGCCAGCAGTTCGAAGGCGTCGCGCGTGCTGGTGGTCTCCAGCACGCGGTGTCCGTCGCGCTGCAACAGGAGACGGGTCAGCATCAGATGATCGCTGTCATCATCGACCAGCAGTACGGCGGGAATGTCATCCGCGGTTTCCGGCCTGCGCGCCGGGTGCAGGGGGTTCCCCCCGGACAATAGTTCGGTGCAGGCCGCGACGGTGAGCGGCCGCGAAAACAGGTAGCCTTGCGCCTCGTCACACTGATTCTGGCCGAGGAAAGCCAGTTGTTCCTCGGTTTCCACACCTTCCGCAATCACCTTGAGATCAAGGCCGTGGGCGAGCGTGATCACCGTTTTGGTGATCGCGGCGTCGTCCGGATCGGTGGTGATGTCGCGAACGAAGGAGCGGTCGATTTTCAGCGCATTCAGCGGCAGCCGTTTCAGGTAGCTCAGGCTGGAGTATCCCGTGCCGAAATCGTCGGCTGACAGGCGGACCCCGAGTTTTTCAATTTCCGTGAGCACGACAATGGCCTGCTCCGGGTTCTCCATCAGCGAGCTTTCGGTGATTTCGATTTCGATCAGTTCGGCAGGCACGCTGAATTCGGCCAGCGCGCGGCCCAGCGTCGCGCCAAAGCCGGCCTGGCGCAGCTGCCGCGCGGAAAGGTTGACGGCCACCGGCACCGGCGTGATGCCGGCCTTGCGCCAGGCATGAATCCGGGCGCAGGCCTGGCGGGCGACCCAGTCGCCGACCTGCACGATCAGTCCCGTTTCCTCCAGCATCGGTATGAATTGATCCGGTCCCACCAGACCTTCGTCGGGCGACTGCCAGCGCAGCAGCGCCTCGAGCCCGGTGATTTTTCCCGTCGCGATATCGACCTTGGGCTGATAATGCAGCACGAACTCCTCGCGTTCGATCGCGCGGCGCAGCCTGGTTTCGAGCCGCAGTTTTTCGGTCGCGCGCTGGTTCATTTCCGCGGTGTAGTACTGATAGTTGTTGCGGCCCGCGGATTTCGCGCCGTACATCGCCGCATCGGCGTCGCGGATCAGGGTTTCGATGCTGTCGCTGTCCGTGGGATAGATCGTGATGCCGATGCTGGCCGTCACGAACACCTCGTTGCCGTCGAGATCGAACGGCGCATGGAGGATATCGATCAGTTTCTGCGCAACCAGTCCGGCGTTTTGCGGTGTTGCGAGTTCGGGCAGGATCACGGCAAATTCGTCGCCGCTCAGGCGGCCGACGGTATCGCTCGGGCGCAGCGCCTGGGTCAGGCGCATCGCGACCTGCTTCAGCAGCAGATCCCCGGCCGCGTGGCCCAGTGTGTCGTTGACCAGCTTGAAGCGGTCAAGGTCGAGAAACAGCACGCCGACGAACCAGCTGTTTCTGCGCGCCTGGGCGATTGACTGGCCGAGGCGGTCATGCAGCAGCACGCGATTGGGCAGGCCGGTCACGCTGTCGTAATGGGCCAGGTGTGCCAGGCGTTCGCTCGACTGTTTGCGCTCGGTGATGTCGCGGTTCACGCCGACCAGACCATAAACCCGGCCCGCGGCATCCTTCAGCGGCACTTTCGAGGTGAGGTGCCACCGGGTCGCGTCTTCATGGCCTTCGCCAGTGCCGAAGTGGGTGCGGCTCTCGCGGTCGATCAGCGGTTCACCGGTTCTGATGATCTCCTGATCCTCTTCGTGGATGCGCCGGGCCAGTTGCGGCGGAAAAATGTCGAACACGGTCTTGCCGACGATGTCCTCATGATGATCAACACCGCGCACTTTCAGGTTGGCGGCGTTCTGCAGGATGAAGCGCCCTTCGACATCCTTGACGTAGATGCGGTCGGGGATGGCATCGACGACCGTGCGCAGCAGCAGTCGCTCCTTCGCCAGCGCATCCTCGGCGCGTTTGCGCTCCGAAATGTCCTCGATGATGCGCAGGAAATAAAGCGGCTGTCCGGCGCTGTCGCGGACCAGGGAAACCGTGCGGTTGGTCCACACGATGCTGCCGTCCTTGCGCACGAACGGGCGCTCGGACGAAAAGGTCTGCATTTCCCCTTTAAGCATCTGCTGCAGGTATTGCGAACGGTCGGATTTGCGGTCATCCGGCGACAGGAAGTCAGATGTCCTCATCGCCAGCAGCTCTTCCCGCGTGTAACCCAGAATTTCGCACAGCTTGGGGTTGACATGCAGGATCCTGAGGTCGGCGGTGCTGTGCATGATGCCGATCGGCGCGTTGTCGAACGTCGCGCGATAACTTTCCTCGGCCATCCTGCGCGCGGTGATGTCCTCGACCACGAAAATGTAGTGCGAGGCGTCGTTGGCGAGGTCCCGCGCCAGGGATGTCGTCCGCCTGACCCAGATGAAGCTGCCGTCCTTGCGGATGTAACGCCGTTCGGATTGCAGGTGGTCCATTTTCCCGTGGACGAGTTGCAGACGCGCATCGGCGTCCTTGCCCTGATCATCCGGATGGCTGATCTGCCTCATTTTCAGGCCGAGGAACTCCTGCTTGCTGTAACCGAGCATCTCGCAGAACTTGTGATTGGCGGCGATGATGCGTCTTTCGAGATCGGTGCGCACGATGCCGACAGCGGCCTGCTCGAAGGTCTGTTCGAGGCGCACTTCCGCCTGCTTGCGGTCGGTGATGTCCTGGATCACGGAGATGATGTGCGACGGTTTGCCGTCGGAGCCCTGCACCGCGGTGATCGATACGTCGCACCAGATGATCCTGCCGTCCTTGCGCAAATAGCGCCGCTCGCGGGCGTAACTGGAGATTTCCCCGCTGACCAGTTTTTTGTTGAGCTCGACCGCGGCTTCCTGGTCTTCGGGCAGCGTGACATCGGCGGTGCCCAATCGCATCAATTCATCGCGCGTGTAGCCCAGCATGTCGCAGAATTTCTGGTTGATCCGCAGCCAGGATGACTTGCGTTCACCGGGGCGGCGCAGGGTCATGCCGACGCCGGCCTGTTCAAACGATGCGGTGAACAGGTCTTCGGCTGCCTTGTGCCCGGTGACATCGGTGATCATCGAAATGATGTAGCGTGGTTTCCCGTCGGGCCCGCGCACCAGCGACATCGAGCGCGTGATGTGCAGCACGCCGCCATCCTTGCGCAGGTAGCGTTTTTCGGCATAGATGTGGGGCACTTCGCCGCGTAGCAGCTTTGCCAGGCGTTCGCGGCTGCCTTCGCGGTCATCGGGGTAGGTGATGTCGTCGATGGCGCTTTTGGCCAGCAGCTCCTCGCGCGTGTAGCCGAGCATCTCGCACAGGCGGTCGTTCACGGTCAGGTATTGTCCGGAAGGCAGTGTCAGCGCGATGCCGATGGCCGACTGGTCGAATGTGGCGCGAAAACGTTCCTCTTCCTCCTTGCGCCGGGTGATGTCCTCAACAACCCGGATCAGGTACTGCGGCTTGCCGCTCTCGTCGCGCGCAAGCGATACCGTGCGGTTCACCCATATGACGCTGCCGTCCTTGCGGCGATAACGCTTTTCGCCGGAAAAGCTGCCGATTTTTCCGGCCAGCAGATCCTGCTGCAATGGCCGGTCCCTGCCTTTGTCTTCGGGGTGCACGATGTTCCCCGGCCCCATGCCGAGAATTTCCCCGAGGCTGTAGCCGAGCATCTCGCAGAAGCGGCGGTTGGCCAGCAGGTAACGGTCATCGAGCGATGAGTGCACGATGCCGACGGTGGCCTGCTCGAATGTGGTGCGGAAACGTTCTTCCGCGGACTTCCGGCTGGAAATGTCCTGGAACATCGTGACGAAGTAGTCGGGGGCGCCGTCGGGCTGGCGCACCAGTGCGACCGACACGGTGACCCAGACGATCGACTGATCCCTGCGTATGTAGCGCTTTTCCCGCGAGGCATCGCCGGCGTCCCCGCCCGCGATCAGTTTTTTGCGGAATGCGGTGGATGTCTCGCGGTCGTCGGGGTGTGTGATGTCGAGAAATGTGCGGGTCAGCAGTTCTTCGCGCGGGTAACCGAGAATTTCGCAGGCCTGAGGATTGATTTCGATGAAACGGCCGTCCAGACGCGTGTGCGTAATGCCGATGGGGGCATGTTCGAAGGTCGTGCGGTGGCGCTGCTCGGTTTGCCGCGCGCTGACGCGCAGCTGCCGGCGCTCAATGGCGCCGGTGATGGCGGCGCCGAGCCGGCCCAGCCGGTCCTTGAGCAGGAAATCGTCGGCGCCGAGGCGCATGACTTCAACCGCCTGCTCTTCGTTGATGCCGCCTGAAATCAGGATGAACGGAATTTCAAGTCCTGATTCACGCAGGATGGCGAGGGCGCGCAGGCCGCTGAACTGCGGCAGGTGGTAATCCGAGAGCACGATGTCCGGCCTGTCGGCGAGGGCGGCACGGAAGGCGGATTCGGTTTCGACCCTGGAGCATGCCGGCTCAAAGCCGGGCATTTGCAGTTCGCGCTCGACCAGTTCCGCGTCGAGGGGCTGATCCTCGACGATCAGCACGCGCAAGCGGATGCGTTCGTTCATCATGCGCGGTGTCCCCGTCCGGCGGGAAAGCGCCGCGACCGGTAGTCAGCCAGCGGACCGGGGCCGGCATTACTTGCCAGCGCCAGTGCCAGTGATGCCGTGGTGCAGTGCATGGAAAAACAACTCATCGGCAGAGTCCATCTCCAGATTTTGCGCAAGCGCGGGAGGCAGTCTCGCTAGAGTAAGGTAAAACCGTGCCATTGTGGTGCAGTGGAATGGATTTGCAGGCCGCGGCATGGTGCAGTGTTCGTGCCCGCGAGAAAATTTGTCCGGATGCCCGGTCTTGTGCAGGGCTGTTTCGCCAGCTTGATGCATGTACCGGCGTGCAGTGGCCAGGCAGCGGGCGTCAATCCGTGGTCAGGCGCCGTTGCGGACGGCCCGGACGCCGCGGTGCTGCGCTGCGCAACGGGATGTCGTAGCCGGGGGCATGGCGGATTTTCTGCTTGATTTCGCGGCGCAGCAATTCGTTGTCATGGCCCTTGACGAAAAACTTGTGGACCCCCCCTTCGTTGATGGCCGCTGCGGCGGTGCTGAAATCTTCGGTGCCGCTGAGCATGATGCGCAGGACATCGGGATACATCAGTTTGATCTGGCGCAGGAACTCGACACCGCTCATCTCCGGCATGTTCGCTTCGGCGATGACGATCCCTACGCTGTTGCTGGCGAGCAGCTTGAAGGCATCGTGGCTGCTGCCGGCAGCCAGTATGGTGTGCCCGTCCTTTTGCAGTGACAGCCGGTTCAACTCGAGATCGCCGGCGTTGTCATCGACGATCAGGATGGCGGGCACCCGTTCCGCGCCTTCCGCGGCATGGTGGCAGGGCGGAAGTCCTGCGCCGAGCAGGGCCGTGCAGTCATCAACAGGCAGGGGGTGCGCAAACAGGTAACCCTGCGCTTCGTCACAGCGGTTGATGCTGAGAAAAGCCAGTTGTTCTTCGGTTTCAACCCCTTCGGCCACGACGGTGAGTCCGAGGCTGTGCGCCAGGCTGATCACGGTTTTTGCGATCACCGCATCGTCCTCGTCGATCGTGATGTCGCGCACGAATGAACGGTCGATTTTAAGGGCGTCGAGGGGGAAACGTTTCAGGTAGCTCAGGCTGGAGTACCCGGTGCCGAAATCATCGGCTTCGAGGCGGATGCCCAGAGCCTTGAGTTCCTGCAGCACGATGATGGCTTCTTCCGGGTTTTCCATCAGCGAGCTCTCGGTGATTTCGATACGGATCAGTTCGGGATCGACATCGAAATCCCGCATCGCCTGGTCCAGCACTTCGGCATAACCCTGTTGCCGCAGCTGGCGCGCCGACAGGTTGATTGCCACCGGTACCGGTTTCACGCCGGCCTTGCGCCACGCCTGCAGTTGCGTGCAAACCGCCCGCGTGACCCATTCACCGACCGGCACGATCAAGCCGGTTTCCTCGAGCAGCGGGATGAATTGCGCGGGTGACACCAGACCATGTTCCGGAGATTGCCAGCGCAGCAGGGCCTCCAGACCGGAGATGTTGCCGCTGGCGATATCGACTTTGGGTTGGTAGTGCAGCAGCAGTTCTTTGCGTTCGAGAGCGCGGCGGATTCCGGTCTCAAGACGCAGTTTTTCCAGTGCCCGCACATTCATCGCGGCGGTGTAGTACTGGTAGTTGTTGCGGCCCGCCGCCTTGGCGCCGTACATCGCGGCGTCGGCATCGCGGATCAGTGTGTCGATGCTTTCGCTGTCCGAGGGGTAGAGGGTAATGCCGATGCTGGCGGTCACGAACACTTCACTGCCTTCGAGATTGAACGGGGCGGCGAGGGCGTCGAGGATTTTCTGCGCGACATAACCGGCATTCTGTGCTTCGGCAAGTTCGGACAGGATCACAGCGAATTCATCGCCGCTCAGCCGGCCCACGGTGTCGGTGGGGCGCAGACATTCGCTGAGCCTGGCAGCGGCATGTTTCAGCAGCAGGTCGCCGCTGGCATGGCCCAGGGTGTCGTTGACCAGTTTGAAGCGGTCCAGATCGAGAAACAGCACGCCGACGATCCAGTGATTGCGCCGGGCCTGGGCCACAGCCTGGCGCAGACGGTCGTTGAACAGCACCCGGTTGGGCAGCCCCGTCAGGCTGTCGTAGTGCGCGAGATGCGCGAGCTGTTCCTGTGTCTGCTTGCGCTCGGTGATGTCCTCGGCGATGCCGGCGATGCGGTAGACCCTGTTTTCTGCATTTTTCACCGGAAACGCACGGTCGTGGATCCAGCGCAGGCTGCCGTCGGTGTGCACCATGCGGTACTCGATGTTGTAGGTGCCGAACAGCGCGCGCTCCTTTCTGGCGGATTTCACGCGCTCACGATCTTCATCATGTACGGTTTTCAGCCATGATTGCGGTTCGGATTCGAGTTCGGACAGAGGCCGGCCGGAAATCGTTTCATAGGCCGGGCTGGCGTAAATCGTCGATCTCTGCGCAGCGTCGGTTATCCAGAACACCTGAGGAATGTTGCGGGTCAGTTCGCGGAATTTTTCGTCGCTTTCAATCAGCGCCGCCTGTGCTTCCTTGCGCTTGCTTATGTCCTCATGCGTGACTACGACGCGCCGCGGCCCCGTGCCGTGGAAAAGCGTCACCTTTCCGGAAAACCAGCGCTGTTCGGCGGGCGAATGACAGGGATATTCGAGGGTGAACTCTTCCCGTTCACCACCCAGCACGGCGCGGATGCCCGCGGCAAATTCCGGGCCCTGATTACCGATGCTTCCGCGCCCCGCTTCACACGCGGCCAGGTAGTTTGCACCTTCAGCGACATGGCCATAGTCTTTGACGCCGTTGGCCAATGCAAATTCACGCCATGCCTTGTTGACCGCGATGATGGTGCCGCTGTCATCGAGTACGCACAGGTGCTCGGACAGGGCGTCTATCGTCGATTTTGCAAACCGTTCGGATTCCAGCAGCGCATTTTCGGTGCGCTTGCGTTCGGTGATGTCTTCGATGGTGCGCAGGAAATAAAGCGGTTGGCCGGCGGCATCCCTGACCAGCGAAATATGGCGGTTGACCCAGATGATGGTGCCGTCCTTGCGGAGAAACGGGCGTTCCGACGAGAAGTGCTTGATCTTTCCGGTCAATATCGGAGCTAGAAATTTTGCCTGTTCAATGCCCTGGTGATCAGGCGGGATGATGTCTGCGAGGGTCATTGTCAGCAGTTCTTCTCGTACATAACCGAGAATTTCACACAGCTTGGGATTCGCGTGCAGGATGTGGCTGTCGAGGCTGCTGTGCATGATGCCGACCGGCGCGCGTTCAAAGGTCGCGCGGTAGCTTTCCTCTGTGGCTTTGCGATCGGTGATGTCCTCGACGACGATGATGTAGTGGGGTTCTTCAGCCGCCGCATCCCGTGCCAGCGATGTGGTGCGTCTGACCCAAATGATGTCCCCGTCCTTGCGCAGGTAACGTTTTTCAGAGCGGAAATGGTCGAATTCACCGGCGAGGAGTTGTGCGCGCAGCCTGGTGTCCTGGCCGCGGTCTTCAGGATGGCTGATCTGAAGGACCGTCATGCACAGCAGCTCATCGCGGTTATAACCCGTCAATTCGCAGAATTTCTGATTGGCATCAAGGATGTTGCGGTCGAGGTCGGCACGCACGATACCGACCGCGGCCTGATTGAAGGTTGCGCGGGACTTGCGCTCGCTTTCATCCAGCGCAGCCCGCAGACGGCGTTCTTCGTGACGCAGGACGCAGGCCCGCAGTTCGCGCTGCACGGCCGGCACCAGCCGTGTCAGCCTGTCCTTGAGCACATAATCGCGAGCTCCGGCGACCATCGCGTCCACCGCAAGATCCTCGCCAACAGTGCCGGATACAAGGATGAAGGGGATGTCGAGACTGCGCTCGTGCAGCAGCGCCAGCGCACGCAAGCCGCTGAAGCGAGGCAGTGTGTAGTCACAGAGTATGACTTCGGGTGCAGTGTCGAGTGCCGCCAGGAATTCCGCTTCGGTTTCGACCCGCTTGTAATCCGGATCGTAACCGGCCAGCCGGAATTGCTCGACGATGAGTTCGGCGTCGGCGAGGTTGTCCTCGACGATCAGGGCGCGTAACGATGCTGTGATGTCCGGGGCGTTCACAGCGGCGGCGGAACGTTGAGGGACAGCCAGTAGCTGTCGATCTGGTGCACAACATCGAGAAAACCGTCAAAGGAGACCGGTTTGACCAGATAGCTGTTGGCGCCGTTGTCGTAAGTCAGCGCGCAGTCGCCTTCTTCTTTTGAAGACGACAGAACGACGATCGGGATGCGTTTCAGTGTGGGTATTTGTTTGATCTGCCACAGCACTTCGTGGCCGTCGATGACCGGCATCTTGAGGTCGAGCAGGATCAGGTCGGGCAGCGGAAATTTTTCACGATCAGCGAATTCACCTTGACCGAGCAGATAGTCCAGCCCTTCCATGCCGCCGGGGGCGACATGGATTTCGTTGTTCAGCCGGTGCTCGCGGAACGCGTCCAGCGTCAGCTCGATGTCCATGCGGTTGTCTTCGATGAGAAGAATGTGGGCGGGTCTGGTGCGGGTCATGGCTTTTCTGTCTGTTTGTGTTTTATTGTAAAATATTAATTAAAACAATAACTTATCTGTTTTTGGCTGCGCCGCCGGCAGTTGCACGTGAAACGTGCTGCCACTGCCGGGTGTGGACTCCAGCCAGATCTTGCCGCCCAGCATGCCGACCGACCTCTGCACCACGGCGAGGCCGATGCCGGTGCCGGGATATTCATCCTGGCTGTGCAGGCGCTGGAACACGCTGAAGATTTTCTCGAAGTGTTCCGCCGCGATGCCGATGCCGTTGTCGGCGACGCTGATGACCACCTGTCCGTCGCCGGCGTCGCGCCACTGCAGGGACAACTGTGCCGGTACATCGGGCTTGCGGTAGTTCAGGGCGTTGTCGATCAGATTGGTGAAAATCTGCGTCAGCAGCGTGTGGTCGCCCGTCACCGCCGGCAGGTCATCGGGAATGTGCAGCGAGGCGCCGGTCTCGACGATGCGTGCTTGCAGGGTGTTGCGGATGTTGTGCAGGACCTGTCCCATTGCCACCGGTTTCAGCGCAACGGCCTTGCGGCCGAGACGTGAATAACTCAGCAGATCGTCGATCAGCCGTCCCATGTATACGCTGGCCTCTAAGACGTTGTCGAGGAAATGCCGGCCCTCTTCGCTCAGCTCGTTGCGATGGCGGCGTGCCAGAATCTGCGAAAAACCGCTGATGGCACGCAGCGGCGCGCGCAGGTCGTGCGATACCGAGTAGCTGAAGGATTCGAGTTGCGCGGATTTTTCTTCCAGATCGGCGGTCCGGTGTTCGAGTTCCCGTGTGCGTTCGGCGACCCTGATTCCCAGGGTGGCATTGAGCTGGGCCAGTTGCTCCCGGGCGAGGCGCGCGGCTTTGGCGCTGCTGCGAACCTTGATGTAAATCAGGGAAAGTACGGTGAGCAAAACAATGGCGAGCGCCACGGTGCTTTTTTGCAAGTGCAGCTTGGCGACTTGCTGCTGCTGATCGTGGGCGCGCAGCACAAGCTGTTCGACGACGCCCATTTCGTTGATGCGCAGGTGGATGCGTTTGGTCAACTGGTGGTCGATATCGGCCGCGATCAGCGTTTTTGCCGATGCAAAACCGTTCAGCCGGTATGCGTGGTTGATCTGTTCGAGCGTGGTCATTCTGGCGGCGATCTGCTTCGCCAGTGCCGCGGCCGAGGTGGACTGTCGTGTATCCCCGGCGATCAGTCCGCTGACGAGTGCAAGATCGGCATCGATGCCCGCCCGCGCCAGTTGATAGTTTTTCAACGCAACCGCACTGCCGGTGATGAGATAGCCGTGATGGCTGGCTTCTGCGCTTGAAAAAGTTGCGCGCAACTCTTCCAGGCTTTGCATGACAGCTTGGCTGTGCGTGGAGCGGCTGGCGGAATCGCTAAACATCTGCGCCTGATTCAGCAACAGCGCCGAGAGCGCCGCCATGACGACCAGGGCCACGACAAACCCGGCGAGTGTCAGCCGCTCGTCATTCAGCCGGTGCATGGTTGTCTGACTGTCGTCCGTCGCGTGCGCGGCTGCGGAGTGCGGCGTGGAGGACGGATCCCGCGGCGGGTGGGAGGCTGCAGCTGATTTCATGGCGGACATTGGTTCATTCAAATTGCATTTACGCGCCACGGTCCCGTTGATCTTCCGGCTGATCCGGTTGCAGCGCGGCGCTGATCGCCGGCAGCAGATCGCGATGGATGTTTTCCTTGGCGACGAAGGCGGTGGCTCCCGCGGCCTGTGCGCGCTCGGTGTAAGGGCTGCCGCTGAGGCTGGAAACGATGATGACGGCGGTCCCGGGCAGCATGTCCTTGATCTTCGCCGTCAGTTCGATGCCGTTGGCGTCGGGCAGCCTGATGTCCATCAGCACCACCCGGGGGCGGCGCTCACTGCACAAGGCCATGGCGCTGCGGCCGTCACCGGCTTCGAGGATGTTTTTGTCGGGGTAGGCCGCCTGCAGGAATTCGCGCAGCATGCGGCGCATGTAATCCTGATCTTCGACGATGAGCATTTTTGTTTCCGTTGCATGCGTTGGTTTGCGGGTGCTGCCGGGTGTCCGTAAGGGGCGTCTCCAAATACCTTTGTTCAGGCTGCACTCTACGGAGTTGCTGCAGTGCGGTCTGTCGGGAGAGCAGGACAGAGAAGGTGAAATAAAAATAAATAAAAACAGATACTTATGATATTTTCGCGGGCTTTTGATGACCGTGCGGCATCAAGCCGCCATGGGTTGCAGCAATAGAACTCAGGGTTGTTTCAGCCCGCCGGCGTCAGCCCGTGCTGGATCGCGAATTTGACGAGGCCCGTGACGTCGGCGATGCCGAGCTTTTTCATCAGCCGGCTGCGGTAGGTATCGACGCTTTTGGGCGAGAGGTGGATCAATGCCGCGATTTCGGCGCTGGCGCGGCCTTCGACCACCAGCTGCAGCACCTGGCGTTCGCGCGTGCTGAGGCTCGCCAGCGGCCCGGTGCCGCCCGTACGCGGAGCCGACCGGCGCTCCATGGTTTGCAGTTCGCCGCTGATGTACTGCCGCCCGGAGTGCGCGGCGCGCACCGCCGCCACAATTTCATCTCCCGCAGATTCCTTGAGCAGGTAGCCTACTGCGCCGGCATTGAATGCGCGGTAGACATGCTCCGAACTCGAATGCATCGACAGCATCACCACGCGGATTTCCGGATGCCTGGCGCGCAGCAGCCCGGTCGCTTCGATGCCGTTCAGCTCCGCCATCGTGACATCCATGATCACCACGTCGGGCCGAAGCCCGGCCGCAAGGCGGACCGCCTCGCGGCCGTTGCCGACCGAGCCGATGACGGCGATGTCCGGCGCCATTTTCAGCAAAGCCTGCAGGCCATCCCGCATCACCGCGTGGTCGTCGGCGAGCAGCACGCGGATCGTCATGCGGCCTCCCGCGCCAGATCGACGATGATCCGGGTGCCCCGGCCGGGCGCGGATTCGATGCGCAGATCAGCGGCGATGGCTTGGGCGCGTTCGCGCATGGTGCGCAGCCCCCAGCCCGGTTGCCGCGGGTCCGCGGCATCAAAACCGACGCCGTCATCCGCCACGACCAGGGTCACGCGCCTGTCGGTTGCGGTGATCGTGATCCCGACGTAGCGCGCCTTTGCATGTTTGGCGATGTTGTTGATCGCTTCCTGGGCGATGCGGAACAGCGCGGTTTCAACGGCGATCACCAGGCGCGGCTGGATATCGTCACCGTCCACCATCAGCGGGATGCCGAGACGCATGGCGAAGGGCTGGGCGCAGCTGCGCAGGGCGGCGAGCAAGCCGTAATCATCAAGCGCCGGAGGCCGCAGGTCGGCCATCACGTCGCGAATTCGCACGATGATTTCCCCGGTCAACTGCTGTGCCTTCTGCAGCCGGTCGCAGACGGTTGGCGGGGCGTCTGCCGCGAGCATGGAGCCGATGAGGTTGAGGTCGAGCTTGAGTGCCGAGAGGTTGGCGCCAATCTGGTCATGCAGTTCGCGGTGGATGTCGCGGCGCTCCCGCTCCTCGACCTCGCTCAGGCGCCAGGACAGGTGGCGCATCTGCGCCGCATGGTCGCGCAGCGCGGTTTCCGCCAGTTTGCGGTCGGTGATGTCACGCACGATATTGGCAATGGCGATGACGCGCCCGTTGTCATCCTTGACGGCGGACAGGCAGACCTGCGCATCAAAAAGCGAGCCGTCCTTGCGCATGCGCACGGTTTCAAAGGGATCTGCGGTTTCGCCCTCTTTGACCCGTTGCAGCACATGGGTGAATTTCCTGAAATAGTCGGGCGGAGTGATGATCCGGCTCCGCTGGCCGATGACCTCAGCCGCCGTCCAGCCGAACATGCGTTCGGCGGCCCGGTTCCAGGAAATGATGAATCCGTCGAGGCTGCGGCTGATGATGGCGTCGTTGCTGGATTCGACGATGGCGGCGAGCTGTGCGCGGTCCTGTTCGGCTTTCTTTTGGTCGGTAATGTCCTGGCAGGTCCCGACGGCGCGGACTGGTTGTTGCTGATCATCAAAAAAAACACGCCAGCGCTCTTCGACAATCTTGACGCGGCCGTCGGCCATCACGATGCGGTGTTCGATGCTGTGGGGTAATCGGTCCTTGAGCGAATTTGCAAATGTGGCATCCACACTGGCGCGATCGTCCGGATGCACGATTGCCAGAAACGCCGGATGCGTCGGCTGGAAACGGTTCGCATCGGTTTCAAAAATGCGATAGGTTTCCGCGGACCAGATCATCGCCAAATCCGGAAATCGGGTTTCCCAGCTGCCGATTTTGGCCACCGCCTGGGCTTCCGCCAGCCGGGTACGCTCGGCCTCCGCCTGCTGCGCCAGCAGGCGCTGTTCCTGCTCGAGCGCCCTCAACGCCTGTTCCGCTTTTTTGCTTTCCGAAATGTCCTGGATGACCGCAGCGAGGTAATCGATATGACCGGCGTCGTCGCGTACGGCGGAGGTGGTGAGCAGGCACCAGATGATCGAGCCGTCCTTGCGGATATAACGTTTTTCCCGTTGCAGGGAGTTGAATGCTTTGGATTCAGCAACCACTCGCCTGCGAAACTCGTCACTTGCGGCGACGTCATCAGGGTGCGTGATATCGGTGAATTTTCGTCCGAGCAGCTCGTTTCGCGTATAACCGGTGATATCACACAGCTTCTGATTGAGCTCGAGGCAGCGTCCTTCGAGATCGGAATGGGCGATGCCGACGGCGGCCTGGTTGAAGGTGGCCAGAAAACGCGCCTGGCTGCGGGCGACGCTGGCGGCCGCCTGGCGCTGGCGCGTCAGGCCGATGATCAGCAGCGCGGTGAAGGTGGCGATCAAAATGCTGGTGATCCCCGCGGCCCAGAAATAATAGTGCTGCCGGCGGGAAAAATTGGCCAGCACGTCGCTTTCTGCAGAGGCGACCAGGGAGATCAACTGATACCCCGGCAATGTCCGGTAACTGAAAAACTTGGCTATGCCGTCGATCTGGCCTTTGGCAAAATAATGGCCATTGGGACTGCTGGCATACGCCTTGAATACCGGACTCTTGCTGACGTCCTCACCCGCAGTGGTGCTTGTTCCTTTCAGCCGCGCGCGGATGATGCCGTCCGTACCAATGAGGGTAATGATGTCGAGATCCTTCATCCTGGCCTGATTCTGAAGGTCGGTGAGCCGGACAGGCTCGATCAGAACCATCGCGACGCCGCCGAAGCTGCCGTCAGGCTTGTTGATCCGGCGCGTGATCGGAATCACTGGTTTGCCCGTGACACGGCCGGTCACCGGTTTGCCGACGAATGCCATGCCGGTGTCTTGCGTCAGGTGCACCCTGAAATGCTCGCGATCCGCCACATTCACCGGTTTTTCCGGTTTGCTCGTATGGGCGGTGGTCGCCACATTCCCGTGTTCGTCAGCCAGCACGATGCCGGCAAATGCCTTGTCGCTGATAGTGTAATCCGCGACAAACCGGTCGAGATCAAGTTTTCCGCCACTGCGCAGGTAGTCTCGGATCATGTACTGGATCACGGAGTCGGCGCTTTCAACGGTGCGCACAGTGTATTGCTCGAATGCGATGGCGAGGTTGTTGTTCCTGTCGATCGCGGCTTTGATGGTTTCCTCGCGATCGATGCGCGCCACTTCTAGCACGGCAATCCACGCCGCGGCGATCAGCAGCGCATTAAAAGCAATGATCGCGAGGTTGATCCCGATGCCTGGCGGGAGGCGTTGCCGTGTTGGCTTGTTCTGATTCACGGCTGGCCTGCGGCAGGGGGGGCCATGAAATGGGCATGTCGTCAGGGTGCGCGACGACATCACGGTCTTGACGATCGGCGGTGGGTAACAAAAGAACAGCCGTTTTCCCGACACGGGTTTCCTCCGGTCATCCCGTGTTGAACATTGATTGATCAGGGTAAAGGAATTTCGGCGTAAGGAGGTAATTTTCCTGTCGTATCGGGATTGCAGATGGACGTGGTCATTTGCAGATGAGGACAATTTTCCGCATTTCCCATGCCGGCGTCAGGGGCATGGTGGTATCCAGCGATGGTTTTTCTGCCTGACGTGCGGGCAGAGGCGGGGTGCTGTACCGGGCTCCGGTCCCGGATTCTCTTCAGGACAAGCGTATTCCGCGCAGCCGCAACGCGTTGGTCACGACCGATACCGAACTCAGCGCCATCGCCGCTCCGGCGAATATCGGCGACAGCAATATCCCGAAAGCCGGATACAGCACGCCTGCGGCAATGGGGATGCCAAGCGCGTTGTAACCGAAGGCGAACACCAGGTTCTGGCGGATGTTGCGCATGGTGGCGCGCGACAGTACTGCGGCACGCGCGATGCCGCG
>JAIEPF010000007.1 GCA_019749945.1 Burkholderiales bacterium | reverse complement strand
GCCGCGAAACGTTGTACCAGTACCTGCGCGAAATTGGAGCTTAACGTGCTTTATTTTCCGTTTTCTGAGACGACCCCCAGTGGGTCGAGGAGGCGCTGGTGCGCAATGACTGGCGGCGGGACGAACGTTGGTCAGAGGCGATCGCGGTGGGCAGCTACGCCTTCGCCGAAAAGATCAAGCACGAGCTGGCGCCGAAAGCTAGGCATCGCAATATCGACTCAGTCGATGGAGTCTGCGCGCTGCGCGAGCCGGCGAATACTTATACGGCTATTTTTGACGGGTAAAGCAGCGTTCTAAGAGCGGAAAACACTATTTTTTTGGCATGAAAATTAATTGATTCAATCACTTGCTGTGGTCCGACCCGAGTCGCGTAAGCCAGTCTCTGGATCATCGAAACTAGTCACTACTGTCGGGTAACGAGTGGCGAATTGAGCTGCTTGCGCAGCTGTAAATTCCTGAGCTTCAAGATCACGTAATTGATCAATCGTTCGACCCTTACGTAATGTTGCATACGCCGCCAAAGAGAGTGTCGCTTGATCGTACAGTGAACTTGTCATTTCGAGCCCCCCCTCAATCAAGAATATTTGTTCGCTTAAATTGACATGTTGCGGACAAATAAAACTAGTGGCCTCCGAAAAACCTGTCGGAAAATCCCCCCCCGCTTCTCCAATAGCGAACAGATCTTCCTAAGACTTTGCCGTCAGAGCGGCGCTTAACTATGTCTTCGGCTCGCATCACCTTGGGGTTAGAGTCTCTGATTTTTTTCTCAGTCATTTCCCAGAAATATAGCGAATCTTTCCTTGTGCTCTCTGTCGGGAGAGGAAGCCCTTGCCCCCACAAGAATAGAGAATCTTTCCTGCTGATCATGACGCGCTCATACACCGTCACCCCCCCCATCCTTCTCACACATCTCCCTCACTTGCGCATCCCAGTAAGACTGCTGCCCCGGCACATATCCCAGGCAGCCAGAAAGCATCATGAACAACAATCCAATCAGTATTTTTTTCATGCCGATTCCTTTCCAGAGATTCTTGCGAAGAAGCCCGGTAAGAAAATCACCAAAGGCGTACGAACGGGAAATGAATAAAGTGTCACGAGAAATGCAGGCAAGCGGCGCTTGAATGCGCCAAACGCACTGTTGCTGCAGTAGTCCCCTGCCTGCCGCATGCGCACACCCCTGTCCGCAAGGCCGCAGCATTGCGCTGCGGGCCGTTTGTTGTTTCAAATGGTGTGGTGGCGCCGGGATGCGGTCAAATCTAACAAAATGATAAGTTTGGCCTGTGGCCAATTTTATTTGGCAGCATCGCCATAAGACGCTTTTGACCGCGTCGCACAAACAAAAACGGGCGGAACCGTCGTTCTGCCCGTCTCTTGCCCCGCTCCTTGTGAGGCGGAAAAGCTTTTCTTGATTTCAGTTCGCGCCTATTTGATCCGGTCCTGGATTTTGGCCAGCGCTTCGCGCGCGCAGGCTTCGTCGAGCTGCCCGCCCGGAGCGCCGCTGACACCGATTGCGCCGATCACCTGCCCGCCCGCCATGCGGATCACCAGGCCGCCCTGCCCCAGGCTGGTATTCGGCAGTATCGTCGGCGGAACTGTCGACGGCGCCGCCTTGGCCAGCCGGTCGGCGACTTCCTTGGTGCTGTTCTCGTTGCGGCCCAGCGTATACGAGGCGGCCGAATACGCCTTGTAATAGCCGTTGTCCTGCGAATGGATCGGCGCACCGTCACCCCGCAGCAGCGCCTGGCGCACGCCGTCGAGATTGACGACGACCGCCCACACCTTGTGGCCCTGCTTCGCGCAGATCGCGACCGTGTCCCCGACCAGTTCGTTCGCGAGCGCGGCCGACAACTGCGGCCGGTTGACCACGCCCTGCGCCATCGCTCCGGTCGAACCCGCAACGCAGATCAAAGCAACGGCGTACTTTGAGATCTTATTCATTGGACTCCCCCTTTGATTGAAGACTGCCGGGCCACGATACCAAACAACGCGGGATCAAGGCGCTGCTTTATCGGAAAGCTCGCGTCTCGCGGCAGAAAGCCGGTGGCCTTTGTGGCCATTAGTTCGTCAAATCGCGGTGACTTGCCGCTTTCACCCGATGATTAAATGGGCTAATTCGCGCGCGGCGCCACAGTAATACCGGGTCCCCCGTTCTTTTCGAGCAGCCGGTTGATGCGGCCGGAAGCCCTGGCGTCCTGAAGCCTGTTGACAATTGCTTCATGAGTGCGAAGGCGGAGCGGCCCTTGATGATGCCCAAAGGGTACGGGATCACCGATAACGGTCGGCACAAGCGCCGCGTTATCACGTTATCGACTTTGTGCCTTGAAAAACGCCCAGATCACCTCCGTGGCATTCAACGTCGTTCCGGGATCATCGGCACCGCGAAATCCCCGCTGACCGCCGGGCCAGGTATGGCCGGTGTCTTTGAGCAGGTGCAGTTCGACGGCCGCACCGCCGGGACAGCGGTATTGCCAGTGCAGCACCGGGCCGCGTTCTGTTTGGGCGGGATGATCTGCGCAGCGATTGGCTTTTGCCCAGAATTCGGCCTGCGCGATGGCCGGTTTGACCGGGGTGCCGTCCCAGGCATCGGGGAAACGCCCGCCCGGCGCCCCGCCCTGGTACGGCACGGATTTGTCGAGCATGCCGTTGATCATCAGCGCGGACACGGGTTGCGCCGGTGTTTTTTCATCGCCGAACAGCGCGCCGACCACCGGTGCAATGGCGGCGATTTTTTGCGGGAGTTCACTGCCCAGCCGGTGCGACATCATGCCGCCGTTGGAAATTCCGGTGGCGTAAACCCGTTTCGGATCCACCAGGTAATCCCGGATCAGCTGGTCGATCAGCGCGCTGATGAAACCGACATCATCCACCTTGTTGTTCAGCGCATAACCGCAGCAATGCCCGGCGTTCCAGGTGAGCAGCCTGTCCTTGAAGCGGCCGCTGCCTTCCGGGTACGCCACGATGAAACCTTCCTTCGCGGCTTTGTCGCTGAACCCGGTCATGCGTTCGGTGATTTCGGCGTTGCCGCCGCCGCCGTGCAGCACCAGCACCAAGGGCACCCGCTGGCGCTCGGTCAGTCCCGGCGGGACGCGCAGGACATAACTTCGGGCGGCGCCGTTGTGCTGCAGGGTGAGGCGTGTCACCTCTGCGGCTGTTGCGGCAGCACCAAGGCCGCACAGCACAGCGACAACCAGCGTCAGGGAAAAGAGTTTTCCGGGAAATGGCATACGACCATGATTATGCGGAAGGCGGTGAGGCAGGAGCAGTCTATCATACCTAAGTATTTGATTATATTGTTATTTTTATAGGAAGCTGCTCAAAACAAGGACGCCGCAGCGTCCTGGCGGGAATGTGATCCTGAGGGATTATTGTTGCGGCGTTTCGCCCGGCGTCTGATCCGCTGCCGGCGCCTGCCCTGCTTCGCCGCCCTGTGGTGCCTGCTCGGCTTCCTTGCGCCGCTTTTTTTCTTCTTTTTTCTGCTTCTTCGCCAGTTCGCGCTGCCGTTTTGCAAACCCGTAGTTCGGTTGTGCCATGGACGTTTCTCCTTAGATGAAAATAAAACGGCGGCAGCGCGTCAGCGCCGTCGCCGTTGTTGCAGCCGGAGGTGCGGAAAGGCGGCTTATAGCGCTTTCTCCAGACTCTGCCGCTGCCTGGTCAATTCAGCGGGCAGCCGCGATTTGAGCTGGTCGAACAACTCGTCGTGGCCCTTCAGCTCGGCGCGCCAGGCATCGTGGTCAACATGGGTCAGCGTGGCAAAGGCTTCGCGGCTGAATCCGGGCATGCCCTGCCACTCGATGTCTTCGTAGCGCGGCATGTTGCCGATCGGGGTTTCGGTGGCGCCCGATTTGCCCTCGCAGCGCTCGATCACCCATTTCAGCACGCGCATGTTGTCGCCGAAACCTGGCCACATGAATCTGCCGTCGGCATCGCGGCGGAACCAGTTGACGGCAAAAATCTTCGGCGGCACTTTGACTTTGGCGCCGACGTTGAGCCAGTGTTTGAAATAGTCGCCGAAGTGGTAGCCGCAGAACGGCAGCATCGCAAACGGATCGCGGCGCACCACGCCGACCTTGCCGACGATCGCCGCGGTGGTTTCGGAGGCCATGGTCGCGGCGAGGTAGACGCCGTGATTCCAGTCCTTGGCTTCGGTGACCAGCGGCACGATGGTGGTGCGGCGGCCGCCGAAGAGGAAGGCGCTGATCGGCACGCCGGCGGGGTTTTCCCAGTCCGGGTCCATCGACGGAATCTGCGAAGCCAGCACCGTGAAGCGTGAATTGGGATGTGCCGCGAGGCGGCCGCTGTCCGGGGTCCAGGATTTGCCGGTCCAGTCGGTCAGGTGTTTCGGCGCCTCCTTGCTCAGGCCCTCCCACCACACATCACCGTCATCGGTCATCGCGACATTGGTGAAAATGGTGTTTTTCTTCAGCGCGGCCAGGCAGTTGGCGTTGGTTTCTTCGGAGGTGCCGGGGGCGACACCAAAGGCGCCGTATTCCGGGTTGATCGCGTAGAGCCGTCCGTCCGGGCCGGGCTTGATCCAGGCGATGTCCTCGCCGATGGTGGTGACTTTCCAGCCCGCCAGCGCTTGCGGCGGGATCAGCATCGCCAGATTGGTCTTGCCGCAGGCGCTGGGGAAGGCCGCCGCGATGTAATGCTTTTTGCCGCCCGGCGGCTGGATGCCGAGAATCAGCATGTGTTCGGCCAGCCAGCCCTGCTCTTTCGCCATGATCGAGGCGATGCGCAGCGCAAAACATTTTTTGCCGAGCAGCGCATTGCCGCCGTAACCGCTGCCGAAGGACCAGATCAGTTTTTCCTCGGGGAAATGGGTGATGAACTTGTGCTGCTTGTTGCTCGGCCAGGGGACATCTTTCTGGCCCGGAGCGAGCGGCATGCCCACCGAGTGCAGGCAGGGCACGAACTCGCCGTTGGCGCCGAGGATGTCCAGCACCTTGCTGCCGATGCGGGTCATGATGCGCATGCTGACCACCACGTACGGCGAATCGGTCAGCTCGACGCCGATGTGCGCGATATGCGAACCGAGCGGGCCCATGCTGAACGGAATCACGTACATGGTGCGCCCGCGCATGCAGCCGTCATAGAGCTTGCGCATCTTCGCCTTCATTTCTTCGGGCGGCATCCAGTTGTTGTTGGGGCCGGCGTCTTCCTGGTTTTTGCTGCAGACGAAGGTGCGGTCTTCCATCCGCGCCACATCATCGGGATCCGAGCGGGCGAGGAAACAGCCCGGGCGTTTTTCCTGGTTGAGGCGGATCAAGGTGCCGGCGGCGACCATTTCGTTGCACAGCCGGTCGTATTCTTCCTGCGAACCGTCGCACCACACGATGCGTTCGGGCTTGGTCAGTTGCGCCACCTCGGCGACCCAGGCCAGCAGTTTTGCATGGGTGACATGGGAGGGGCTATCCATCGCAGGCGTGACTTGCGCCTTGGTCGCTGGCTGGTTCATCCGGGACTCCTCTTGCGGAACACGTTGATTTTTATGAAAAAACAAAGGCAAAGCGGAATGAGTGGATTCCGCTCTGCCGGATGCCCCGGATTTTACCTCAAATCGTCAAAAACCGGTTCAGGCCGGGACGCGGCGGCGGCTGTGTCCGAAGAACAGGATGGCGATGCCGGTTGCGACCAGGAACGGGATGGCGCCGTAGTTCATGACCTCCCATCCGCGCGCCGAAAACAGCCAGCCGGACGACGCGGAACTGATGGCCATGGTGATGAAAATCGCCAAGTCGTTGGCGCCCTGCACCTTGGCTTTTTCCGCCGCGGTGTGGGTTTCGGTGAGCAGCGTGGTGCCGCCGAGGTACATGAAATTCCAGCCGACGCCGATCAGCACCAGCGCGAGCCAGAAATGCATGACTTCGACGCCGGACAGCGCGATCGCAACGCAGGCCAGACTCAGCAGCACCCCGGTGAACAGGATGTTGTGCACGCCGAAGCGTTTGATCAGCGAGCCGGTGAAAAAGGAAGGCGCAAACATCGAAACCACATGCCACTGGATGACAAAGGCCGCATCGCTGAACGGATGGGCGCAGGATTTCATCGCCAGCGGCGTCGCCGTCATCAGCAGGTTCATGATGCCGTAACCGACCATGCCCGACATCACGGCGACCAGGAACGCCGGCTGGCGGGCGATTTCGGCCAGCGGCCGGCCCTGCTCCTTCTGCTCGGCCGCGGTCAGCCGCGGAATGCTCATCAGTCGCTGCAGTACCAGCGCCACCACGCAGAAACCGATCAGCGCGAGGTAGCTGCCGAGGAATTCCGCGGGCAGCAGATCCTTGGTCCATTTGCTGGTTTGCGGCCCCAGCACCCCGCCGACCAGGCCGCCGGCCATGACCAGCGAAATCGCCTTGCTCTTGAAATCGGGGCTGGCGACGTCGGCCGCGGCAAAGCGGTAATACTGGCCCGAGGCGTTGTAGATGCCCATCACCAGCGTGCCCGCGCACAACATCCAGAAACTGTGGCTGTACACGGCATAACCGCAGATCAGCGCACCGAGGATGCCGATCAGCGTGCCGACGGTGAAACCGTTGATACGCCCCACGCGGCGCATCAGATGAGACACCGGCAGCGTGGTCAGCGCGGCGCCGATCACATACGAGGTGACCGGAAGCGTCGCCAGCGATTTGTCGGTGGCCAGCGCATAACCGGCGAGACCGTTGATGGCGATCAGGATGGTGTTGTTGGTAAAGAGCAGCGCCTGCGTCGTGCACAGCAGCGCGACGTTTTTCTTTTCGGCATTCAAGTCGGGATGCTCGCGGTTTGCGGCGGTGTCAGCGTTTCTGGAACTGGGTTTTGCCGAACATCACTTCGCGCGCCTTGTCATCGACCGGATTGCTGCTCGATTCATCGGACAACACTTTCAGCGCACGCTGCACCGCCGGGCGCGCATTGATGGCATCAAACCACCGCTGCACCTGGGGATACTCCTTGAAGTCGATGCCGCGGCTTTCGGCATTGCGCATCCACGGGAAAATCGCCATGTCGGCGATGGTGTATTCACGGCCGGCGACAAACCTGGTCTGTGCCAGCTGTTTGTCGAGCACATGGGTCAGGCGGTTGGCCTCGTTGGTGTAGCGCTCGACGGCATATTCGATCCTGTCCTTGGCGTAACGGCGGAAATGGTTGGCCTGGCCGAACATCGGGCCGACGCCGCCCATCTGCCACATCAGCCACTGCACGCAGGTCCAGCGCTGGCTGAGGTCTTCGGGCAGGAACCTGCCGGTTTTTGATGCGAGATAGAGCAGGATCGCGCCGGACTCCATCAGCGACAGCGGTTTGCCGCCGGGGCCATCCGGGTCAACGATGGCCGGGATGCGGTTGTTCGGGCTGATCTTGAGGAACTCGGGCTTGAACTGATCGCCGGTGCGGATGTTCACGCCATGCACCCGGTACGGCAATCCGGTTTCCTCGAGCATGATGTGGATCTTGTGGCCGTTGGGGGTTGCCCAGCTGTACAGCTCGATCATGATGCCTCCGCGTGAGGGGTGGATCCGGGGAAGCGCGGAGTATAACGCAGGACCTGCGTTGCATTCCCGGCAGGGTTTGCCCCCGGTTTCCTGTTAGTCTGGGCATCGGTTCATCATGATTTCATCGCGTCATTTATTCCTGCCGCCCGGCACCCTGCCCGATGCGCGCGCACTGCTCGCCGCCCGCGCGCTGCGTGCCTTCGGCGACGGTTTTGTCAGCCTGCTGCTGCCCTATTACCTGACGCTGCTCGGTTACAGCGCGCTGCAGATCGGTTTTCTGGTGACGGCCACGCTGCTGGGTTCGGGTGTGCTGACGCTGGCCGTCGGTTTTGTCGCGCATCGTCATTCCACCCGTCATCTGCTGCTCGGCGCCAGCCTGCTGATGACGGCCACCGGCCTCGGTGCCGCGCTGGTCAGCGATTTCTGGCCGCTGCTGGTGGTGGCCGTGGTCGGCACGCTGAACCCTGCCGCCAGTGACGTCACGCTGTTCTCGCCGCTGGAACAGACACTGTTGACCCGCGCCACATCGGCGCAGTCGCGCACCGCGCTTTTTGCGCGGTACAGCCTGATCGGCGCGCTGATTGCGGCGCTGGGTGCACAGGCGGCCGGACTGCCGGATCTGTATGCCGGGCATGGCGGCGGTCTGCTCGCCGCGATCCAGGCCATGTTCGTGCTGTACGCGCTGCTCGGCGCCATCACCTTTGTGCTCTATCTGCGGCTGTCACCGGCGCTGGAGCCCGAACACCATGAACAGCCGGTTCCGCTGGGCAAATCCAAACGCATGGTCTACACGCTGGCGGCCCTGTTCAGCATCGACTCTTTCGCCGGCGGATTCGCGGTGCAGTCGCTGCTCGCCCTGTGGCTGTTTCAGCGCTTCGACCTGTCGGTGGCGGCGGCCGGCAGCATATTTTTCTGGACTGGATTGCTGACTGCTTTTTCGCATCTCGCTGCGGCACGGGTCGCCGCCCGCTTCGGACTGATCAACACCATGGTGTTCACGCATCTGCCGGCCAATGTGTTCCTGATCCTGGTGCCGTTCATGCCGACGCTGGAACTGGCGCTGCTGTTTCTGTTCCTGCGCAGCGCGCTGTCGTCGATGGATGTGCCGGCGCGCACCTCCTATGTGATGGCGGTGGTGTCGCCCGGAGAACGCACCGCCGCGGCCAGTGTCACGGCGGTGCCGCGCAGCCTGGCCAGTGCGCTGAGTCCGTCGCTGGCCGGTGCATTGCTGACCATGAGTGCCTTCGGCTGGCCGCTGGTGATCTGCGGAGCGCTGAAAATCGTCTACGATCTGACGCTGCTGAAAATGTTCAGCGCGGTGAAACCGCCGGAAGAAACCGGGCGTTGAGGTTTGTGCTTCAGGATGTAACCGTTTCTTCGGCCGCTGCTCGCGGACCCCAGCGCAGCCACACGCGCAGCCGGCGGAAATCGTCTGCTGCCAGACTGTCGGCAGGCAGCACCACATGCAGCGGCAGGCGCCGGCCATCCAAGGCGATATTCAACAAGGTCAGGCTTGCGCCGACGCTGCTGCTGCCGAGCACCTGCCCGGCATGCCAGCTGCCGTCATGCATCCGGACGCGCAATTGTTCGCGGTCGGTGAAATGCAGCGCGACGACCGCATTGCGTCCGCGGCGTAATGCGTGGCGACGGATCGCGTGTGCGGCGCTGAGCAGCAGCACTACTGTACCGCCAGTCTGCAGCCACAAGGCCAGCGGCAGCAGCGCCAGCACCAGCAAGGCGCCGAGATGCGCGCCGCCAAGAACCGCTGCGAGCAGGCGCGAGGGCCGCAATTCCATGATTGGTAAATGGGGAGCATTCATTGCCGGCCATTGCAGCGGAATCGCCGGGTGAAAGCAAACTCCTGCGGGGATGTTTATAACCTGTTGTTTTTATTAAATAATTTTACATGCCTTGGCAGTGGCGCTATGATCCTGCACTTCTTGATTTAACGATGATTGCTGTGATGCCTGCCCTGCTTCCCCAATGGTCCCTGCTGCGCTTTTCCGGCGCCGACGCCCAGGCCTTCCTGCACGGCCAGCTGACCTGCGATGTCGCCGCGTTGCAAGCGGGCAGCAGCAGCTACGGCGGATATTGCACAGCCAAGGGCCGGCTGCTGGCGACCTTCCTGCTGTGGTTGTCCGCTGACGGTTACACCATGCTGCTGCCGGCTGCGCTGGCGGAAGCCATCCGCAAACGGCTGACGATGTACGTGCTGCGTTCCAAAGTGACCATCGAAGACCTCACGCCGGAGCGGGCTTGCGTCGGCGTTTTTGGCGTGGACGCCGCGCAGCAGCTTGCCGATCTGGGTGCTGCGATACCGCAGCGCCGGCATGGCGTGGCGGTGCGCGATGGCGTGACCGTGATCGAGCTGCCGGTGCAGCGTTATCTCGCCGTGCTGCCGCGCCCGCAGGCCGGCATGGCGGAAGGCGGCGAGGCCTGGGCCGCACTCGATATCGCGGCCGGTATTCCGTTCATCCTGCCGGCGACACAGGAGGAATTTGTGCCGCAGATGGTCAATCTCGATCTGATCGGAGGCCTCAGTTACACCAAGGGTTGTTATCCCGGGCAGGAAATCGTTGCGCGTACGCACTATCTTGGCAGACTCAAACAACGCATGTGCCGCGCCAGGGTATCCGCTCCGGCGGCGCCCGGTGACAAGCTGTACTGCGCGGAACTCGGTGAGCAGTCCGGCGGCATGATCGTCAACAGCGCGCTCGCGCATGACGGCCGCTGCGATGTACTGGCGGTGATCCAGACCGCACAGGCCGCAGCGGCGTGGCATCTGGGTTCCTTGCACGGACCGACGCTGGAACCGGCACCCCTGCCCTACACCACAAACTGAAAGATGTGCTGAACATGGCCTGGTCGTATTACATCTATTACCGCGTCGATGCCGCTCAGACCGGGGCTTGCGCCGCCGCCGTGCGGAAACTGCTGGCCGCGATCCGCGACCGCACCGGGATCCGGGGCCGCGTGCTGAAAAAACGCAATGAACCGCTGCTGTGGATGGAAATCTACGAGCCGGTCATGGACGAAGCGCAGTTTGAATGGGAACTCGCCGAAGCCGTGGCCGCGTCCGGGATAAATGCGCTCCTGCAGACCGGCAGCGCACGACACGTCGAATGTTTCGCGGAATAAGGCGATGTGCCTGATCCTGTTCGGTTTCCGCGCGCACCGTCATTTCCCGCTGGTGGTTGCCGCCAACCGCGATGAGCATTACAGCCGTCCGGCCGCCCCGGCGGGATTCTGGGCCGACCACCCCGATGTCTATGCCGGACGCGACCTGGAAAAAGGCGGCACCTGGATGGGCATCAACACCAATGGACGGTTTGCCGCGATCACCAATTACCGCGAGGGTCTTGCGGGTCCGGCCGCGCCGCGTTCACGCGGTGAACTGGTCAGCGCTTTTTTGACCGGTGACGAGCCGGCACCGGTTTTTTTCGGCCGCGCAGCACAATCGGCAAACGACTACAACCCGTTCAGCATGATCGCCGGCGATCTCGATGCATTGAGTTTTTATTCCAATCGCGGCAACGGCATTGCAGCCGTATCGCCCGGCATGCACGGCCTGAGCAATCACCTGCTGGATACGCCGTGGCCCAAGGTGACGGCCGGCACTGCCGTCGTGGCGGCGACGCGCGATCTTGATGATCCGGATGCGATCAGCGCGACGCTGTTTGCACTGCTTGCTGACCGCGGCAGCGCGCAGGATGCGGAGTTGCCCGACACCGGCATCAGCCGCCAGCGTGAACGCGAATTGTCACCGCCCTTTATCAGCGGTGAACACTACGGCACGCGCACCTCCACCGTGCTGCTGGTGCATGCATCGGGCGAAGTCTTCGTGCATGAAAAACGTTTCGGCCCGCAGGGCGCGCCGCTGGGCGCCGAAGCCCGCGCATTCCGGCTCGAGCGCGCCCGCGCCGTCACAGGCTGAGCGACATTTTGCGGTGCGGTATGCCGGCTTCGCTGAAGGTTTCGCCATGAGCGGCAAAGCCGTGCCGGGCGTAAAAACCCAGGGCATGGGTCTGTGCATGCAGATGCAGGGCGCCCAGCCCCTGCCGCCGGGCACTGGCCATCAGCCATTCGAGGATGGCGCTGCCGACGCCGCGCCGGCGCCATTCGCGAACCACGGCCATGCGGCCGATATGGCCGTCGGGCAGCAGCCGGCCGGTGCCGATCGGTCGCCCTTCCCCGTCCAGTGCCAGCGCATGCACCGACTCCGCATCGGCATCATCCCATTCCAGTTCTTCCGGCACCTGCTGTTCGATGACGAACACCCAGCGCCGCAGATCCTGCAGCGGGGCAAGGTCATCGCGCCATGAAGCGGCGCGCACCGTGAATGTACGCGGGGTCACGGGCCGATTATAGTCAGCATCGTCCATCCTGCGGGAAGCGCGGCAGAATCGGCGCCGGCCGGCGCCCGCGCGATCAGATCGTCAGGCCGCCGCTGACTTCGATGACGGCGCCGTTGATGTAGCTGGCTTCGTCGGAAGCAAGAAAGGCAAAGGTGTTGGCGATTTCTTCCGGCCTGCCGAGACGGCCCATCGGCACGCGTTCTTCCAGCGCGTGGATGACTTTCTCGGGAACCGTGCTGATGATCGGGGTGGAGATGAATCCGGGGCAGACGGCATTGGAGCGTATGCCCTTGCGACCCAGTTCACGCGCCCAGGTCTTGGCCATGCCGATGACGCCGAATTTGGCCGCGGCGTAATTGGTCTGGCCGAAATTGCCGTGAAGGCCGACGATCGACGAGGAGTTGAGGATCACGCCGGACTGCTGTTCGAGCATCCTGTTCACCACCGCCTTGGTGCAGTTGTAGACACCCTTGAGGTTGATGTCGATCACGTTGTCGAACTGCTCCTCGGTCATGTTTTTCATCTGCGCGTCGGCGACGATGCCGGCGTTGTTGACCAGGCAATCCACCCGGCCCCACTTGTCCACCGTGGTTTTGACCATGGCTTCCAGCGATTTCATGTCGCGGACATCGGCGACCTGGCCGATGGCGTCGCCGCCCGCCGCCCTGCATTGCTGCACGGTCTCGTCGATCCAGTCCTGCTTGATGTCACAGACCATGACTTTCGCGCCTTCGCGCGCAAATTTGACGGCCGTGGCCTGTCCGATACCCCTGCCGGCGCCGGTAATGATGGCTACCTTGTCTTTGAGTCGCATGTATTGCCTTTTGTATTGGTATAAACCGTCAGCGGTCGGCGGTTGCGGCGCACAATTTAGCCCATTCTGGCGCAATGCACAATGATGGCGCATCAATGTACTAAATTATTGATTTAAAACAACTATTTTGCACTGAAAAGAGGCGTTGCCAGCGCCAGGCAAGTCCATGACGCACCGCGTGCAAATCAGCTGGGGCAGCGCAACTGATTGTTTATGCGGATATTTCTACCGGTGTTCCTGGCGAAACCCGATCAAACAAATCGAGGACGTCCCGGTTGCGCATGCGGATGCAGCCGATAGAACCCGGCACCCCCATGGGTACGGTGTCAGGGCTGCCGTGGATGTAGATATAGCGGCGCATGGTGTCGACGTTGCCCAGCCGGTTATGGCCGACCTCGCAGCCCGACAGCCAGAGAATGCGGGTCAGCATCCAGTCCCGTCCGGGAAACTGTGCGCCCAGTTCCGGCGTATAGATTTCACCGGTCGGGCGGCGGCCGACAAACACGGTGTTTTCCGGCTGGCCGGCGCCGATTTTGGCGCGGATGATGTGGCGGCCCAGCGGTGTGCAAAAGCTGCCCTTCAACTGCCCCGTGCCCTTCAGCGCGCTGGAGATGGCGTAACTTTGCAGCAATGCGCCCTGATCATCGTAGAGATCAAGGATTTGCGATTGGATGCTGATGGTGATTTTCAATTTTTGCCGCGCCGCTGCGAAAAAAAAGCCTGCAACAAAGCCACCGCCTCATCCGCCAGCATACCGCCGCTGACCTCGGCATGATGATTCAGATGCGGCTGCGCAAACAAATCAATCGCGCTGCCGCAGGCGCCGGTTTTGGGATCGCGCGCACCGAAGACCACCCGCCGGATGCGCGCATGCATGATCGCGCCTGAGCACATCACGCAGGGCTCCAGCGTCACATAAAGGTCGCAGTCCGCAAGGCGGTAATTGCCGAGGGTTTTGCCCGCATCGCGCAGGGCCATGATCTCGGCATGTGCGGTCGGATCGGCGCCGGCGATGGGCTGGTTGTAGCCACGGCCGATGATGACGCCGTCCTTCACCACCACCGCACCCACCGGCACTTCGCCTGTGGCCGCCGCCTGTGCCGCCAGCTTCAGTGCCTCCTGCATGTAGGCGGATTCGCTCATGCGCGGTCAGTAGGCGCGCAACGCGCGTTCATACAGTTCCGGCTTGAAACCAACCAGCCGCTGCCTGCCGAGATCAAGCACCGGTCGTTTGATCATCGACGGCTGCGCCAGCATCAGGGCAACGGCTTTACGCTCGGTGAGTCCCTGCTGGTCGGCATCAGGCAGTTTGCGGAAGGTGGTGCCGGCGCGGTTGAGCAGCGTTTCCCAGCCGAGTTCCTTGCACCAGCCCTGCAGGCGTTCGGCGGCGATGCCGGCGCTTTTGTAATCGTGAAAGGCGTATTCGATTTTCCGGCCGTCCAGCCAGGCACGGGCTTTTTTGACGGTGTCGCAGTTGCGGATGCCGTAGAGGGTGATGGTCACTTCCAAGTCCTTTTTATAGCGCCCAGGCTGACAGCATCGTTCAGGATCACCGGAGCGTCCCTCAGGGTCGTATTCCCGCGATGCGGGGCTCCTGCTTCGCCTTCCGAAACATTACTCCCTCTTAGAGCTGGTATTGAAATGAGATACTCCCCCGCCCCGCTTGCGGGGAGGCAAGGGCACACTTGCAGCGAAGCAGGGTCGGGGTGAGGGGCCTCGACAAGGCCATTTTGTTACGCGCTCTTAATCATCAACGGCGTTGTGAACCGTTGTCACGTCGACAGCCTTGGCATTTTTTATCGTCAATTCCATCTGATCCCCTTCAGCATCTACCGAGATGCATCTGAGTCCGTTGACGACTCCAAACGAGCATCCTTCGATATCTAACGAAATCCATCGGCATCTATCGCCGCCACCGATTTTCGGGTCATGTGATCTTTCAATATCAATCATGGGCTATGGATGGCACGAGACTTCAGCTCGTCACTATCCTTGCGAATCGAATGACCCTTACCCGGTAGCTATGCAGACGCTTGCCCCACATCCTTCGCAAGGCAGGATGGCCGGTGCCCATGAAATCAGCAATCTGCAAATCAATCTTCGTCGCATGCTCACATTGTAAGCGCCCGGTGTATTGCTGCAAAGCTCCCTTCCACGAAACCGGCATCGCCAGAATCAGGGTGCCCTGAGGAGGATGGTCGAAGTTCTCCCGTACCGTAAGCCTCCCCGAAGCGAGCAGTATGCGTGAAACTGCCGGTGGTAAAGCCTCGAGTTTACCCAATAAGCCCTGGTTGCTGCTTTCGTGACATCACGTCGTGCAGGACAAACGGAGCCGGATTATTTCCGCCCAAACCACTGCGATGGCATCGAGGTGGTCGGTGCATTCGGTCAACACCAGCACCTTGCGACCGTAGTTGCAGGCGTGTTCGATTTCTGATCAATCGCATGTGCGCAAGCAAGTTCGTCGCGTTGCGGTTCAAATGACATTAAATTGCCGCCCTGCCGTTCGGGCACGGGCGCTTGCTCGATTACGGGCGCAGACTTGGCAAAATGGCGGCGGTTGCAGATCAGCAAAAACGCAATCGGCGCTAGCTTGCGGCGGGGAAGCTCTGACAAGCAAAAGCGACGCGATCGCCCAGCGTGTGCAGCGAATCTCTCTTTTCCTCGACCGCGCGCAATCGCGGCTGCAATCCCGCGCGGTTTGCGATTTGAATCGCCAGTCCCGGACGCGCATTGAGCTCCAGCACGAGCGGTCCCTTGTTCCTGTCGAGTACCAAGTCGATCCCGAGATAGCCGAGCCCGGTGAGATCATAGCAGCGAGCGCTAATTTCGAGCAGCGACGGCCAGTGCGGGATTTCGACGCCCGCAACCGGATTCCCGGTATCCGGATGCTCGTCGACGATGGCCATGCCCATCACCGCTGACAGTGTGTGACCGGTCGCCATATTCACACCCGCGCCGATCGCTCCCTGATGCAGGTTCGCCCTTCCGCCCGAGCGCCGCGTCGGGAGCCGAACCATAGCCATGACGGGAACGCCCAGAAACACGATGATGCGAACGTCAGGTACGCCGCGATAGGTGATTGCCTCGAATACGGGATCGAAATTAACGCGGTATTCAATCAGCACTTTGTCTGGATGGCCGCCGATACTGTAAACCCCGCTCAACATGTTGGCGACATGAAACGCAAGCTCGTCGTGTGACAGGATAGCGCCGTCTGCCGCACGGTAGCGATCACGCGCACTGTTGGTGATGACCAGAATTCCGTCTCCCTGCGTGCCGCGCGCGGGTTTGAGCACGAAGTCCCGCCGCCCGCTGAGCATTTGCGGCAGATCGCGCACTTGGCGCTGGATCTCGACGGCACCGTAGAGCTCCGGCACGGCGATGCCGGCTTCCGCCGCCAGGGCCTTGGTGAGCAGCTTGTCGTCGACGAGGGGATAGCGGTTGCGGGGATTGTGCAGAAGCGTGTACTCGGCATTACGGCGGTTGATGCCGAGCACGCCCTGCTCTCTCAGACGCCGCGCGAGATCGAACATCATCGCCCCGCCAGCACCTTGAAGCGGCGAAGCTCGACCAGTCGGTAGCCGGTATAACGACCGAGCAGGAGTATCGCAGCGAGCACGATAAGCAGCAATTCCGGAAAAACGAACGTGAGATGCTCGATGTACGCTGCGTGCATCACCAGATAACAAAGGACACCGACCAGAAGGCTGCCCGCAGCCTGCTGTAATGCTTCGCCTGCTCCGCGCTCCTCCCACACAACCGTCATACGCTCGATCGTCATCGTAAGAATCACGATGGGGAAAAGGCCAACCGAGAGGCCGCGATCCAGTCCCAGCTTGTACGAAAGAACGGAAAGCACCGCGAGCAGTAGCACGACCACTGTGACCACTGCTGCAAGCCTTGGCACAAGGAGCAGCTTCAGATGTTCGAGATAAAACCGCACCGCCAGACCGAGCGCGACGACGATGGAGAAAAACACGATCCCCCACCCGAGACCGGTCTGGCGGAAAGCAATCGCAATGAGCACGGGCATGAATGTACCGAACGTTTTGATACCGACGATGTTGCGAAGCGCAACCAGCAGCAGTATGCCGACAGGTATCACTAGAATCGTGCGATACAGCGCCTGCGCCTGTAGAGGCAACGTAAAGAGCGAAAAGCCCAGTAGCCGCTGTTCGAGCGTACGCTGCTCGCTCATCGCCACGCGCATCGAGAGCTCGTAGGCCCGGCTCGTCGTCACCGTCTGATGTGCTCGGTCGCCGCCTTCGACACTCACGAACGGAAGACGGCCTCGCCACCATGGCAGGTAGTAATCCAGGGCGTCAGTCCGCGGTTCACCGATGTGAATCGAAGTCCAGGCGCCTTTGTGATACACCTCCAGCCAGTGAACAAATCCCGCGTTGCGCCGTTCCGGGCTTAGCGCGACACCATTCACGACGCGTGAAGGGATATCAGCCAGCCGCAGAAGGTCGACTGCGACGTTCACGAGCCGTTTTTTCGACGGCTCGCGACCGAGCAGAACGCTCGCCTCGTCACCTGGCCGCGCCTCCTGGAGGCGCTTGAGAATCAGCGCCGCGTGCGTAGGCTCGTCCGCGGATTGCTGGAGCGCCGAGGCGACGATGGCCTGCGCAGCGACGAGCTCTGCACCCTCAAAACGCGGCTTCGGCAGGACTGGTCGCGGCTCGGCCACCGCATCGGGATGTCGGCTGCGAAGCACCGTAGCGCGGTAATAAAGAGTCTGAGTGCCCTGCGCTTCGCGCGTCGAGAAAATGGCCCGCTGTCCCTCGTCATGAAGCTCCGTCGTGAGACCATAGCCGCGTGAGACAAAACTTTGGTCAACGAGTACCCACGGGGCGATGTGCTGCGGCAGCTGCAACGTCACCTTCGCCGGCCCGCCCGAGGCTTCGAATTCGATGGCGGCCTCGATGCGCCACACTTCCGACCGCTGCTCGGGCATCGTCGGAAACCCGAGATACACCACCTTGTAGTAGAACATCGAAAGGGAGACCGCGCAGAGCACGGCGGTCAACGAGTACAGGTGCACACGCTTCATGGAGCCGGCATTTCCTGGCAGTTGGGCTCATTCAGCTCGCGCTTTGTCGAGTCGACTAGTAAAAGATGACTTTCGAGAAAACGCCGGCCGACGAGTAGCGGTACGCTAAGACGACTGCGGTCGGCGAGCGTTACTTCGGTGATGCCGTAGACGGTTCCCACGCAGATGCCCAATAACACCGTCGGCCGCACTTGGCCGGCGCCAAGCGCACTTCTCACGCGCGCGTTCCGTACCACCGGACGCTCGATTCGTACGCTGCGACCGTCGCGTCCGATGACATCGAGCGTCACCCACGGTTTGCCATCACGCTCGAAGTGCTCAATAGCCGTGGTATGGAGAGATGACGTGTCTGCTCCCGTATCGAGCTTGGCTTGCATGACGATTTCTCCTGGCACGAGCTTTGCCAGTTCCAGCCAGCCTGCGACTGTCTGAGCTGGTCGCTCGCCGGCAACGGCCTCGCACCACGATGCAAACATTGCGATTGCAACGGCGACGCCGCTCACAATGCCTGTTGTTTGTCGTGCTCGAATCATGGACTTCCGCGTACGTCCGTTGCCCCCGGATTGCCCGCAGGCGCCCCCCGCTCCTTTCTTTCCGGTGCTGGAGCATTCCAGAAAGGGACAAGGGGTCGCGCCGCTTCTAAACTATCGGTATTTAACCACCATCGCTCCCACGCAATCTGCTGATCTCTACGAATGTCATCGTTTCCCAGCATCCTGCGTATCAATGCATCGACTTCCGATTCATAGCCGTCGGTTCTCTTGCGGATTAGGCCGCGATCCCGGTCGAGCCATTCGGGTGATCTCGGAAAAACGTGCCATTTCATCGCGCATTACAACTCCTTCGGGGTGCAACACCAAAAAGTTTGTAACCTCCGCTTCCTTATCGCACGCTTCCGGTTACGTAGGCCCTCAACGCCGCAGCCTCGGCATCAATCTGGGAAAGCCGGTATTTCACGAGATCGAGCATGTTGATGATGCCGTAGAGCGCGCCGTTTTTCGTGATCGGGACGTATTGGATCTGCCGTTCGTCCATCAGCCGCAGAACTGCTTCCACCGATTGGCTCACATCGCAAGTCTCGACCTTGCGAGTCATGAGTTCGCCCACCGGTTTGTCGACGACATTGCGGCCGAACGCCTTGAGTCCGCGCGCGATATCCCGCTCCGTGATGATGCCGAGGATCGTCTGATTATCATCTGTGACAACAAGTGCACCGGCCTTGTCGATCTCCAGCTTATCGATCACATCGGCGATCGATACATTGGAAGAAATAATAGGAACAAACCGGCCTTTTGCGTCCAGCAGCGCTTGTATGGACATACTCTATCTTCCCAAAACTCCAGATTTTCCGTATCCCCCGTATTCCTCTCCGTAGTCCACTTGGCGGGAAATGTGGGGTCTCCGGCCTCTGTTTCAAGTCGGTCCCACGCCACCTGAAATACGCAAGGCCACCGCGTCGATAACGGATTGACACCAGCACGTTAACTTTAAGTATATGATTTTAAAGAAATAATTGTTGGAAAAGCAATGGCTGAGACAAGCTGAAGGCTGAAGCAAGGGTGGCTGAACGCCTTGATCACCCCCCTATCACGCCCTTCGACTACAGCGGCTGCCAGTTGCTTGACGGCGGCCTGGAGAGTTCGGTTCCGATTGCGTCCGCTCTCAACGACACGACCACAATGTCGCTGATGATCCGAGCGGGCTTCGACAAGTTGAGGCCGGGCCCGTTCCCGATCGCACCAATTCCAGATGGCAATGCCGATCGGCAGCGCATCCTCCAAGCCTTTATCGAAAGTCTGCACCTAATCTACGACCGAGCCAGCGGCGCCTGCGCGCGCGATCTTCGATATTGCGCACGCATCCTTTTGGACGAGAGCCGGTTTCAATCCCTCTTTAAAAACGCCCTGTCGATTCCCATATATTTCATAAATCCTCAAGCGTAAAAAAGCACCATGCAATTCAAGGATTATTACAAAGTGCTCGGCGTGCCGCGCGACGCCACGGCGGAGGGCGTTAAGAAAGCCTTCCGCAGGCTTGCGCGCAAATACCACCCGGATGTTTCCAAGGAAAAGGACGCCGATACGCGCATGAAGGAGGTAAACGAGGCCTACGCGGTGCTTTCCGATCCGGAAAAACGCGCCACCTACGACCAGCTAGGCAAGGGCTTTCGACCCGGCGAGGAATTCCACCCGCCGCCGGACTGGAATACCGGCTTCAAGTTCTCCGGACACGGCTTCTCGCCCGGAGAGGCGGCTGGTTTTTCCGATTTCTTCGAGCAGATTTTCGGCCGCATGGGACACGGCAATCGAGGCTTCCACGCCCAGAGGAATTTCCGCGATCAAGGCGAGAATCACCACGCCAAGGTGTATCTGGATGTGGAAGACGCATTCACCGGGGCCACCCGGCAGATCAGCCTGCACACCCCGAAGATGGATGCCCGCGGGCGGGTGGCACAGGAGAGCCGGACGCTGAACGTGAAGATTCCCAGGGGCATCCGGGAGGGCCAGGTCATCCGCTTGGCCGGCCAGGGGGCGCCAGGAATGGACGGCGGCCACGCCGGCGATTTGTTGCTGGAGGTGCATTTCAAACCCCATCCACGGCTGCGGGTGGAGGGGCGCGACCTGCGTCTCACCCTGCCGGTGGCGCCATGGGAGGCTGCCCTGGGGGCGATCGTCGCCGTGGACCTGCCCGGTGGCCCCGTGCGGGTGCGCATCCCGAAAGGAGCGCAAAGCGGCAAACAGCTGCGCGTTCGCGGCAAGGGTATCCCCGGCGAGCCGCCGGGCGACCTCATGCTCGTCATCGAGGTGGTGCTGCCGCCGGCGAACACGCCGAAGGCCCAGGAATTTTATGAACGGATGGCCAGGGAACTGGCCTTTGATCCACGGCAAGGAAGATGAGCCATGCGTGACGATGAAGTATTGATCGGCAGTTTGATGGAAGATACCTGGCTTACCCTGGACCAAGTTGCTGCCGCCTGTGATGTGGAGCCGGCCTGGCTTATCCGGCATCTGGAGGAAGGTCTGTTTCCCCGCGCCGAAAGCGTTTCCGGAGTATGGCGCTTTTCCGGTGCCGCGCTTGCCCGTGCGCGGCGCATGCGCAGCCTCGAGCGCGATTTTGACGCCGTGCCGGAGCTAGCCGCCCTGGTGGCGGACTTGCTGGAGCAAATGGATGAAATGCGTACTCGGCTGCGCAGCCATGGGGGTTTGTGAATCCTTCCGTTACGCGAGAGACCGACGGCAAACCATGGAACAGAAAACCCAATGGAATCTGAGCTACTGGATCATCGCCGTATTTCTACTGCTGATGCTCCAGGGCTGGTGGCAAACTGTGCGCACGGTGGAGCAAGTGCCGTACAGCGAATTCGAGCACGCGTTGCAGGAGGGGCGCGTGGCGGAGGTGTTGGTCTCCGACAAGGTCATCACCGGCAAGCTCAAAGCACCGGATGCCAAGGGCAAAACGGTGATCGTCGCCACGCGGGTGGAGCCTGATCTGGCCGAGCGCCTGTCGCGATTTCACGTGCCATATGCGCGGGTTGTGGAGAGCAACTTCCTGCGCGATCTGCTCTCGTGGATCCTGCCTGCGGTGGCCTTTTTCGCCATATGGTTCTTTCTCTTCCGCAAGTTCGCCGAGAAGCAGGGTATGGGCGGCTTCATGACCATCGGCAAGAGCCGCGCCAAGATCTATGTCGAAAAAGACACCGGTGTCGCCTTCGCGGATGTGGCCGGGGTGGACGAGGCCAAGGCGGAAATGCAGGAGTTGGTGGATTTTCTGCGCAATCCCCAGGAATACGGCCGGCTCGGGGCGCGCATCCCCAAGGGCGTGCTGCTGGTGGGCCCGCCCGGCACCGGCAAGACCCTGCTTGCCAGGGCGGCGGCCGGCGAGGCGGGCGTGCCTTTCTTTTCCATCTCAGGTTCTGAATTCGTGGAGATTTTCGTCGGCGTGGGCGCGGCGCGCGTGCGCGACCTGTTCGAACAGGCGCGGGAAAAGGCACCCGCCATCATCTTCATTGACGAGTTAGACGCCCTCGGCCGCGCCCGCGGTGCTGCGAGCCCCATCGGCGGCCACGACGAGCGGGAGCAGACACTCAACCAGTTGCTGACTGAGATGGACGGCTTTGATTCCTCCGTGGGGCTCATCATCCTCGCCGCCACCAACCGTCCGGAAATCCTCGACCCTGCTCTGCTGCGCGCCGGCCGCTTCGATCGCCAGGTGCTGGTCGACCGTCCAGACAAGAAAGGCCGAGTGGACATCCTCAAGGTGCACGTGAAGAAAATCAAGCTCTCTTCCGCTGTGAGCCTGGAACAGGTGGCGGCGCTTACCACGGGTTTCTCTGGCGCGGATCTCGCCAATCTCGTGAACGAGGCGGCGCTCATGGCCACGCGCCGCAAGGTCGAGGCGGTGACACTTGCCGATTTCACCGCCGCCGTGGAGCGCATCGTTGCCGGCCTCGAGAAGAAGAATCGCGTGCTCAGCGACAGGGAGCGCGAGACCGTGGCTTATCACGAAATGGGTCATGCTCTGGTGGCGCTGGCCCTGCCCGGCACCGACCCTGTGCACAAGGTCTCCATCATTCCCCGAGGCATCGGTGCGCTGGGCTACACCATCCAGCGGCCCACCGAGGATCGCTATCTCATGACGCGGGAGGAACTGGAAAACAAAATCACCGTGCTGCTGGGCGGGCGTGCCGCAGAGAAACTGGTGTTCGGCAAGCTCTCCACCGGCGCAGCCGATGACCTCGGCAAGGCCACCGACATCGCTCGCGACATGATCACCCGCTACGGTATGGACGAGAGCCTGGGCTACATCGCCTATGAAACTCAGCGGCCGCGCTTTCTTGACGTGCCCGGCATGGTGAGCGGTGCCTACCGGGTGAGTGAGTCCACCCAGAGCCGTATTGACGCCGCGGTGCACAACATCGTCATGGGGGTGTTTGACCGTGCCTACGTTATCCTCGACCACAATCGCCCGATCCTGGAGCGTTGCGCCCGTGAGCTTCTGGTCAAAGAGACCTTGGACGAGAACGCCATTCGTGAACTGACGCGCGATTTGCAATTGCCGGCTTTCGGGGACGCGGGAACCGCCCCCGCGTAAGCCGCAGGCATGGTTGCTTGGAGAAAGCGATTTGCGCCGCGCGGATGCTCGGCGTAAGACCCGCGCGGTCTGGAGGACATTTTCTTTGTTGGTGCGCTCACGTACCAACATTCGACCACCGTGCCGGAGTTGTTGCGGCAGTCGGGCAGCGTGATCGCATATAGCAGCCGCTGCTGACCGACTACCGCCGAGCGGCTGACTGACAGCAAAGTCAATCCGCATCCTCTCCTTGAAACCGCGCCGGCAATCCCAATTTCTCTTGTCGTTAGAAAAATTGCGGAGGCTCCCCATGTTGGTCAACCTTAAAAGAGCATTCATGCTCGCCGGAGTGGCGCTCAGCCTGCTCACACTCCCTTCGTGCGGCAAATTCAACTCGGACGGCAACACTTCAGCGGGTGCACCTGCCGTGACGCCGGTCACGCCGGCACCGCAGTCCGCGCCAACCGCCCAGACACTGCCTGATTTCTCATCAATCGTCCAGGCGAACAGCACGGCCGTGGTCAACATCCGCACGACGGCCAGCACGAAGGCGGCGGAATCACCGGGACCCAATTTCCGCGGCGATCCGCTTTTCGAGTTCTTCCGCCGCTTCCAAATCCCGCAGCCGGACGTACCAAGGGGTGGGATAGGCTCGGGATTCATTGTCAGTTCGGACGGCGTCGTTCTCACCAACGCTCACGTTGTGGCTGGCGCGGGTAATGTGACCGTGAAGCTCTCAGACCGGCGCGAATTCAAGGCTAAGGTGGTTGGCTCCGATGCCCAGACTGACATCGCGGTGATTAAAATCGAGGCGAAGAATCTTCCAGTGGTAAAACTTGGTGATTCGAAGTCGGCACGCGTCGGCGACTGGGTGCTCGCAATCGGCTCCCCCTACGGCTTCGAGAACACCGTGACAGCGGGCATCATCAGCGCCACGTCGCGTGCGCTACCTGATGGCGCCTATGTTCCCTTCATCCAGACCGATGCTGCAGTCAATCCCGGCAATTCCGGCGGACCGCTGTTCAACATGAAAGGCGAGGTCATAGGCATCAATTCGCAGATCTACTCGCAAACCGGCGGCTATCAGGGGCTGGCTTTCGCCATACCCATCGACGTCGCCATGAAGGTGCAGCGCCAGCTCACTGAGACCGGTCGCGTCGAGCGCGGGCGGATCGGTGTTTCGATTCAGGAGGTATCGCAGAACTTGGCGAAATCTTTCGGCATGGACATGCCGCGCGGTGCGCTCGTCGCCTCGGTCGAAAAGGACGGGCCGGCGGCAAAGGCTGGCATCGAGCCCGGTGATGTGATTATCGCAGTGAACGGCGTGAAGGTGGAAACCTCGAGCCAGCTGCCGCCGATGATTGCAGACATCAAGCCCGGCGAATCGGCAAAGCTGGATATCTGGCGCGATGGTGGCCAGAAGAGCCTGACGGTCAAGGTGGATCCGATGCACGGCGTCGACAGGGATAAAACCGGGCGAAACGCAGCTCCGCAGGAGGGCGGCAGGCTGGGCCTTGCTGTGCGGTCGCTCACGAACGAAGAGCGGCGCGCGGCGGGTGTGCCGGGAGGGGGACTGCTTGTCGAGGACGTTTCGGGGCCGGCTGCGCAGGCAGGTATGCAGGAGGGCGACATCATTCTTTCGGTCAACGGCACGCCGGTGCGCGATGCGGCGCAGCTTCGCGCGTTGGTGGCCAACAAGGCGCAGGTGGCGCTGCGGGTAAAACGCGGCGAAGCCATCCTGTTTGTTCCCATCGAACTTGGTTAAAACATGGCAAATGGAGGAAAACATGCTTGAGACATTGCAACAATTCGGCAAAGATCTGGGACGCGACCTTGCACGTGGCTGGGAAAGCCTGACGGAAGGGTGGCGCGAACTCCTGTCCCAATCGGCGAACGCCCTTACCCGGTTCACCCGCGGTACGGGCAACGAATCCAGCGCCTCCGACGTGACGACCCTCCACGATGCACCGCGATGGAGCCTGCTCGCGAGCGACCTGATTGATACGGGAAGCGAAATCGTGGTCCGCATCGAGTTGCCGGGCATAGCCAAGGAGGACTGCGAGATCGTAATTGAAGGCAACACGCTCATCGTGCGGGGCGAGAAACGATCCGACACCACCTATGTGACCGGCTCGTATCACATGCGGCAATGCGCCTATGGCGTCTTCGAGCGGGCCATTCCGTTACCGCGCAACGTCCACGCCGACCGCGCCGACGCACAGTTCAAGAACGGCGTCCTCGCAGTCAAGCTGCCCAAGGCGCCAGACGAGAAGCCCAAGCGAATACGCATCAGTTAAGGACGCCGTATACGCGAGCAAGCCGATTGAAACAAACAGTGACCGGCTGGCAGATAGCGCAAGTTTGAACGTCGCGAGAAAGTATGCCTTGCTCAAGGCAATGGTTGCGCATTGCGCGGACTGGCCCGGGCAGGCTAAGACGCCTCCGTATCCGAGAATAACGGGAGCCTTCTCGAATTGTGCGAAGCTCCTGCGTCGAGCGACGCGAGGCTCCCGTACAGAACGAACGAGGACAGGTTCAGGAAAACAACGTCGTCTTCGTCGTATCGCATGGCGTCGGTCCGCGTCATGTCCTCCGACATCGCCTCTGTAATCTCGATGCCGACAACCAGATCGCGACTGCTCATGCGATAGTCGGGATGTTCCCGCTTTTCGACAAGCAATGGGTACCTGAAGAAGCGGGTTTGGCCATAAGTCGCAAGAAATCTGCAGATGGACCAGTGCTTCCACATGGGTTGTTGTGGTGCACTTGTCTTCCTTGTCGCCGCGATGTGGAACGGAAATATCAACACCCGTCAGCAAGACCTGTAGTGCGTAGCGGGATTTGGCCGGAATGGATTTCCATGGCAGCCTTCAACCGACCGCTGCGTGTGGCGATAAACCCCGGCGAATTCGGTGAGTTTTACGTCTATTCATATAGATAGAGAAAAACCTATTCTCTATTCCCATTCAATAGTTGCCGGCGGCTTGCCTGAGATGTCGTAAACCACGCGATTGATGCCGCGCACTTCATTGATGATGCGGTTCGACACTTTGGCCAGCAGGCTGTACGGCAGCTCCGCCCAGTGCGCGGTCATGAAATCCGTGGTCTGTACCGCACGCAGCGCAACAACATACTCATAAGTGCGGCCATCGCCCATCACGCCCACCGATTTCACCGGCAGGAACACGGCAAAAGCCTGCGCGGTTTTGTCATACCAATCAGCGGCGCGCAGCTCTTCGATAAAGATGGCGTCGGCTTCGCGCAGCAGGTCGGCGTATTGCGCCTTGACTTCGCCGAGGATGCGCACCCCCAGCCCCGGTCCCGGGAAGGGATGGCGGAACACCATGTCGCGCGGCAGGCCGAGGGCCAGACCCAGCTCCCGCACTTCGTCCTTGAACAGTTCGCGCAGTGGTTCCAGCAGTTTCAGGTGCAGTGTGTCCGGCAGGCCGCCGACGTTGTGGTGTGATTTGATGGTGTGGGCTTTTTTGGTCTTGGCGCCGGCGGATTCGATGACATCCGGATAGATCGTGCCTTGCGCCAGCCATTTGGCTTTGGGCAGTTTTGCCGATTCGGCCTGGAACACTTCGATGAATTCGCGGCCGATGACTTTGCGTTTTTGTTCGGGATCGGTGACGCCCGCGAGATGACCCATGAACTGGTCACGGGCATTGACGTGGATCACGCGGACCCCGAAATTCTGCGCAAAGGTGGCCATCACCTGCCCCGCCTCGTTCAGGCGCAGCAGGCCGTTGTCGACAAACACGCAGGTCAGTTGTTTGCCGATGGCGCGATGGATCAGTGCCGCGGCCACCGAGGAGTCAACACCGCCCGACAGGCCGAGGATGACCTCCTCATCGCCGACATCACGGCGGATGCGCGCAACGGCTTCCTCGACGTAATTGGGCATGCTCCAGTCGCCGGCCAGTCCGCAGATGCCCAGAACAAAGCGTTCGATCAAGGCCCTGCCCTGCGGCGTGTGCGTGACCTCGGGATGGAACTGCACGGCATAGAATTTGCGCGCCTCATCCGCCATGCCGGCGATCGGGCAGGTCGCGTTGCTGGCCATCAGCTTGAAGCCCGGCGGCATGTCGATCACCTTGTCGCCGTGGCTCATCCACACGTCGAGCAAGCTGTGGCCTTCGACCGTGGTCCGATCCTGGATGTCTTTCAGCAAGGCGGTATGACCTCGCGCGCGCACTTCGGCATAACCGAACTCGCGCACCCTGCCCATCTCGACCTTGCCGCCGAGTTGTTCCGCCATGGTCTGCATGCCGTAGCAGATGCCCAGCACCGGCACACCCAGTTCGTACACCAGCGACGGTGCGCGTGGCGTGCTGTCTTCCCACACCGAGGCCGGCCCGCCGGAGAGGATCACGCCGGCGGGTTTGAAGGCGCGGATGAAATCTTCGGTGACGTCGTACGGGTGGAGTTCGCAGTACACATGGAGTTCGCGCACCCGGCGCGCAATCAACTGGGTATATTGTGAACCGAAATCGAGAATCAGGATTTTTTCGTGTTGCACGGACAGGATCGTTACGTCGGGTTTTCAGGCGTCGGCGCGCAGGGCGCCGGCGGGGCGATCATTCAACGCGAATTATTCGACACGATAGTTCGGCGCTTCCTTGACGATCTGCACGTCGTGGACATGGGATTCGCGGATGCCGGCCGAGGTGATTTCGACGAATTCGGCTTCGCGGCGGACCGCATCGATGCTGCTGCAGCCCATATAACCCATGCTGGCGCGCAGGCCGCCCATTAATTGATGAATCAATGGCGCCACGCCCCCCTTGTACGGGACACGGCCTTCGACGCCTTCAGGCACCAGTTTTTCGGTGTCGAGTTCGTCGAGCTCCTGGAAATAACGGTCGGCGGAACCCTGCTGCATCGCACCCAGCGAACCCATGCCGCGGTACGACTTGTAGGAACGGCCCTGGAACAGTTCGATCTCGCCCGGTGACTCTTCGGTGCCGGCAAACAGGCTGCCGACCATCACCGAATAAGCGCCGGCGGCAATCGCCTTGGCGATATCGCCGGAATAACGGATGCCGCCGTCGGCGATCAGCGGCACGTCGGTTTTTGCGAGCGCCTTTGCAACATTATCCACGGCGGTGATTTGCGGCACACCGATGCCGGCGACAATGCGCGTGGTGCAGATCGAGCCGGGACCGATGCCGACCTTGACGCCGTCAACACCGTGGTCGACCAGCGCTTTTGCCGCGGAGGCGGTGGCGATGTTGCCGCCGATCACCTGCAGTTTCGGGTAGCTGCGTTTCAGCCAGCGCACGCGTTTGAGCACGCCTTCGGAATGTCCATGCGCGGTATCGACGATGATGACATCGACGCCGGCCTCGACCAGCGCTTCGGCGCGTTCTTCCGTGCCCTCACCGACCCCGACCGCGGCACCGACGCGCAGACGACCAAGCTTGTCCTTGCAGGCGTTGGGATGTTCGGAGGATTTGAGGATGTCCTTGACCGTGATCAGGCCGCGCAATTCAAAATTCTTGTTGACCACGAGCACCCGCTCCAGCCGGTGTTTGTGCATCAGCATGCGGGCCTCTTCCCGGCCCGAACCCTCGCGCACAGTGATCAGCCTGGCGCGAGGTGTCATGATGTTTTTGACCGGCTGATTGAGTTTGCTTTCAAAGCGCAGGTCGCGGTTGGTGACGATGCCAACCACCTTGCCGTCGGCGCCGACCACCGGCAAACCGGAGATGCGGTGCTGCCGCGTCAGCGCCAGCACGTCTTTCACCGTCATGTCCTGGGTGATGGTGATCGGATCCTTGACGATGCCGCTCTCGAAACGCTTGACCTTGGTGACCTCGGCAGCCTGCGCCTTGGGTGTCATGTTCTTGTGGACTATGCCGATGCCGCCTTCCTGGGCAATGGCAATCGCCAGCCGGGATTCGGTCACGGTATCCATCGCCGCCGACAGCAGCGGTATGTTCAGGGAGATGCCGCGGGTAAGCTTGGTTTTGAGGCTGACTTCACGCGGCAGGATTGAGGAATGTGCCGGAATCAGCAGCACATCGTCGAAAGTGAGGGCTTTCTGCACCACGCGCATGGGATGCGTCCTTCGCAAAGCGCGGATTATAGGCGTTGAGGCGTAAACGGTAAACTGACTGCGGCGTTATTCCATTGACGGCAGAGCGCAAACTGGCTATTTTCTGGGCAGTCTCGCGTGGACGGGATGAGCTGTCACGCCCCCAAATTGAGCAGGCACCGATCATGAAAACTTTACTCGCAATCCTGGCTCTGGCCACCCTGCCATTTACGGCGCATGCCCAGATCATGAAATGTATAGGCGCAGGCGGCCGGGTTGAATTTGCCGCAGTTTGCCCCCCGGGAACCAAGGCGGAGTCCACAGGGATTCGCAATAATCCCGAAGCTGCGCCGGCTGGCCCGCAGAAATCCCTGGCTGAACGCGACGCCGAGTTCCGCAAGCGCAAGCTGGAGCAGCAGGAAGCCGCCAAAAAAGGGGAGGAAAAAAACCAGGAAACCGCGGATCGCAAACAGAATTGCGAGGCAGCCCAGTCTTACCTGCGCAGCCTGCAGTCCGGCATCCGCATCGGCAAAACCGATCCGGCAACCGGCGAGCGCGTATTCATGGAAGATAACGAACGCGCTGCAGAGATGGCGCGTGCGCAGCGCGCGGTAGACACCAATTGCAAGTGATGCTTCAACTTTTTCTGCCGCGCTCGCGGCGTGCGTTCTTGGCATCGATGTTCAGCGGTCGGTAGATTTCCACCCGGTCACCCGGTTGCAGCACCTCGTCCCATGAGGCGGTTTTGCCGTATATCCCGACTTTTGTGACAACCGGATCAATTGCCGGAAAGTCTTGCAGCAGCCCCGATCCCCGCAGTGCGTCAGCAACTGTCGAACCTTCCGCCACCTCGAGTTCGCGTACGATCTGACGGTGCGGCAAGGCATAGGCGACAGAGACCTTCATCCGGCTCACGCGCTGTGCAATTGCTCTGCCCGCTTCAGAAAGGCATCGACCATGGTGCCGGCGATGTAGCCGAACACAGGCCCGACCAGTTTTTCCAGCAAGGCATTGGAAAACTCGTATTGCAGCTGGAAATCGATCCTGCAGGCCATTTCGTCCAGCGGCGTAAAGCGCCATTCGCCATCCAGTGCCTTGAACGGACCCTCGACAAGCCGCATGCTCATCTGCTGCGGAAAATGCTTGCGGTTTTCGGTTGAAAAACTCTGCCGGATGCCGCGGTAGTTGATGTTGATCGTAGCACTGGTCGTCGCCGCATCGCGCTGCGTCACCCTTGTTCCGCTGCACCATGGCAGGAATTCCGGGTAACGTTCAATGTCATCGACCAGTCCGAACATCTGGGCGGCACTGAAATGGACCAGCGCCGAACGGGATACTTTCATGCCGGAATCCGCAGCATCATCGCCGGCCCGGTTAAAATACGGCTTGTCATGATCTGGTCAAACAATGAGTATCGTTGAGAACAAAAAGGCGTTTTACGACTATTTTATCGAACAGCGCTTTGAGGCGGGCATCGCCTTGGAGGGCTGGGAGGTAAAAGCCATCCGGGCTGGACGCGCCCAGTTGAAAGAGGCTTACGTCATCGTCGGCAACTCCGAATTGTTTCTGATCGGGGCTCATATCAGCCCGCTGCCGACCGCCTCGACCCATGTGCATCCGGATCCCGTCCGTACCCGCAAACTTCTGCTGCATGCCGAGGAAATCAACCGGCTGATCGGCAGCGTGGAGCGCGCGGGATATACCCTGGTGCCGCTGAACCTGCATTATTCAAAAGGCAGGATCAAGCTGGAAATCGGCCTCGCCAAGGGCAAAAAACAGCATGACAAACGGGCCACGGAAAAGGACCGGGAATGGCAACGCGAACAGCAGCGGGTGATGCGCGTCAAGACCTAGGCCTGCAAACGGCTAGGATGGGGTGGCTGATGGGACTCGAACCCACGACGACTGGAATCACAATCCAGGACTCTACCAGCTGAGCTACAGCCACCACCGAAACAAACTGAAACATGCTGTTATTGTGGCGCGCCCGGCGGGACTCGAACCCACAACCCCCGGCTTAGAAGGCCGGTGCTCTATCCGGTTGAGCTACGGGCACAAACGAGCGGGCAAGCCGGGATTTTTCCGCCGGAACCGAAGGCGCGTAATATACTCCGCCCCTGATGTCAGCGTCAATTACACGCCTCCCGCAGCGGCTTGTTGCGCCCTCCCGGGTTCTCTTGCGACGGGTTTCGAATTCTGTTATTAAAGCTCTTTTTTTAAGCGCATAATCGTCCTCATGGCCACTGAAATACTCAAGAATTACCCCGCGTACAAGCCTGCCAAGGCAAAAGAGGAATACATGAATGCGCGGCAGCTGGCGCATTTCCGCAAGATGCTCGAGGAAATGAAACGCGAGCTGTCCCAGGATATCGACCGCACCGTGCACACGATGCAGGACGAGGCCACCATTTTTGCCGATCCCAATGACCGCGCCAGCCAGGAATCCGACATGTCGCTGGAATTGCGCAACCGCGACCGCGAGCGCAAGCTGATCAAGAAAATCGATGAAACCATCGCCCGCATCATTGCCAAGGATTACGGCTATTGTGATTCGTGCGGCGTGGAAATCGGCATCAAACGGCTGGAAGCGCGGCCGACGGCAACCCTGTGCATCGACTGCAAAACGCTGGACGAACTGCGCGAACGCCAGGTCGCAAAATAATTGAACTGCTGCGGCAATAAAAAAGGGAGCCTGGGCTCCCTTTTTTATTGCCTTGCGCCGGAATCATCCCCGGCGCAGGTCCGCAATTACTGCACTTGCTCAGGTTGCGCTTCCGCCGGCGCGGCTACTGCCTTCATCGACAGGCGCAGACGGCCTTTTTCATCGGCTTCGAGCACCTTCACGCGCACGGCCTGGCCTTCCTTGAGGTGGTCAGCCACGCTGTTGACGCGTTCGTTGGCGATCTGCGAAATATGCAGCAGGCCGTCACGACCCGGCAGCACACTGACGATCGCGCCGAAATCCAGCAGCTTGAGCACGGTGCCTTCATAGACGCGGCCGACTTCAACATCTGCGGTCAGTTCCTCGATGCGCTTGCGGGCGCTTTCGCCGCCTTCCGAAGAGACGCAGGCGATGACCACTGTGCCGTCGTCCTGGATGTCGATCGTGGTGCCGGTTTCCTCGGTGATGGCACGGATGACCGCCCCGCCCTTGCCGATGACGTCGCGGATTTTTTCCGGCTTGATTTTCATGGTAATCATGCGCGGCGCCCAGGCGGAGAGTTCGGTGCGCGGCGCGTTGATCGCACCGGCCATTTTTTCCAGGATATGCAGGCGGCCTTCACGTGCCTGGCTCAGCGCGGCATACATGATTTCCTTGGTGATGCCGTTGATCTTGATGTCCATCTGTAATGCGGTAACACCGTTCGTGGTGCCAGCCACCTTGAAGTCCATGTCGCCGAGGTGATCTTCGTCGCCGAGGATGTCGGACAGCACGGCAAAACGGTTGCTTTCCTTGATCAGCCCCATCGCGATGCCCGCCACCTGCGCTTTCAGCGGCACGCCGGCGTCCATCAGCGACAGGCAGCCGCCGCAGACGGATGCCATCGAACTCGAACCGTTGGATTCGGTGATTTCCGAAACCACGCGGATTGAATAAGCAAATTCTTCTGCGGAAGGCAGCACTGCCATCAGCGCGCGTTTGGCCAGGCGACCATGACCGATTTCGCGGCGCTTCGGTGTGCCGACGCGGCCGGTTTCGCCGGTCGAATACGGCGGGAAGTTGTAATGCAGCATGAAACGTTCGCGATAGGTGCCCTGCAGCGCGTCGACAATCTGCTCGTCGCGCGAAGTGCCCAGCGTGGCGACCACGATGGCCTGGGTTTCACCGCGGGTGAACAGCGCGGAACCATGGGTGCGCGGCAGCACACCGGTGCGGATGGTGATCGGGCGCACGGTGCGGGTGTCGCGACCGTCGATGCGCGGCTCGCCGTCGAGGATCTGGTTGCGGACGATTTTCGCTTCGAGGTTGCCCAGCTCGTTTTTGACGGTGTTGATCAGGTCGGGCGAGGCATCTGCCGGCAGCAGTTCGGCCAGCACTTTCTCGCTGATTTCCTTGACACGGACGGTGCGGGCCTGCTTCTGCCTGATCTGATAGGCCTGACGCAGCTCGGCTTCGGCAATCTGGGCCAGACGTGCAATGAGCTGTTCGTCTTTCTGCGGCGGAGTCCAGTTGTATTCCGGCACGCCGATTTCATCGACCATTTCATTGATCGCATTGATCACGGTACGCAGTTGTTCGTGGCCGAACACGACTGCTCCGAGCATCACGTCTTCCGACAATTGCTGGGCTTCGGATTCAACCATCAGCACCGCCTGCTGTGTGCCGGCGACCACCAGATCCAGCTGCGAGGTTTTCAATTCGGTGGCGGTCGGGTTGAGAATGTACTGGCCGTTGCTGTAGCCCACCCGCGCGGCACCGATCGGACCGTCAAAAGGCATGCCGGAGAGCGCCAGTGCGGCGGATGCGCCGACCATGGCCGGGATATCGGCGTCGATTTCGTTGTTCGAGGACATCACCGTGGCGATGATCTGCACTTCGTTGTAGAAGCCCTCGGGAAACAGCGGGCGTATCGGGCGGTCGATCAGCCGGCAGGTCAGGATTTCCTTCTCTGACGGGCGGCCTTCGCGGCGGAAAAAGCCGCCGGGAATCTTGCCGGCGGCGTAAGTGCGTTCCTGGTAATCAACGGTCAGCGGGAAAAAATCCTGTCCCGGCTTCGCGTTGCGTGCGCCGACGACGGTGACCAGCACTACCGTGTCTTCCATGGTGACCATGACCGCGCCGGAAGCCTGGCGCGCGATTTCGCCGGTCTCCAGCGTCAGCTGGTGGCGGCCCCACATCAATGATTTTTTTACCGGGTTCAAGATGAATTTCCTTTTCTTTGTATTGCTTGAATTTTCTGTGCTCAAAAACAAAAAGACCGCACACGCGGTCTTCCGGAGGATCAATAAAGGCTAGATGCCGACGCTCCCCAGCGCCGGCTTGCCGACCATGCGCCGTGCGGACTGCGCACGGACGCTGGCATTACAGACTCGCATGCGCCTGCTTACTTGCGCAGGCCAAGACGCTCGATCAGCGCCTTGTACTGTTCGGCTTTGGTTCTTTTCAGATAATCCAGCAGTTTGCGGCGCGTGCTGACCATCCGCAGCAGACCGCGGCGGGAATGGTGGTCTTTGCTGTGTGCTTTGAAATGCTCGGTCAGATCGGTGATCCGCGCAGTCAGCAGCGCAATCTGGACTTCGGGCGAACCCGTGTCGCCCTTGGCACGCTGGAAATCCTGCAAAACCTGTGCCTTCTGGGCAGTGGTTACAGCCATGTCTTCTATCTCCGACGAAAAATCGCGTTATTCTACTCCGTAACTACCGGATTACTCAAGCCGTTTTGGCCCTAAATCAGAGGCTTTGGGTCAGCAGGCGGCGTGCCGTCAGCGCCCCTTCAGCCGCCTCACCAATACCGAAAAAGGCACCTGCTGCCCCGTACAAACGAAACAGGCCGGGGGGAGCGGCCTCTCCCAGCCGTACCGGCTGACCGGTCATCAGCCGGCGCTGGTGATCCGCACTGAGTTCGAGCCGGGGCAGGCTGGCGGCAAAAGTGTCCGCCGGCAGCAGGCGCTCCAGCCGTTGCGGCAAGGTCATGGTTTCGAGCTTGGCCAAGGACACGGCGTTTGCCAGGTCCAGCCCGCCCGCCGCTTCCCGCGTCAGCGCAGAAAGGTGCGCGCCACAACCCAAAGCGGCGCCGATGTCTTCTGCCAGCACCCGGATATATGTGCCTTTGCTGCAGGAAATCCGCAATTTTATATTTTTATCAATAAAATCAATAATTTGAATGCTTTTTATGATAATAGATCGAGGTTCGCGCGTAACGGTTTCGCCGGCCCGGGCATAGGCATACAGCGGTTTGCCATCGACCTTGATCGCGGCATGCATCGGCGGAATCTGCCGTTGTGGACCGGTAAATCGCGGCAGAACGGCCGACAACTGCTCCGGGGTCACGGCCACCGGCAGTTCCTTGATGACCTCGCCTTCGGCATCGCCGGTTGTGGTGGTGATCCCCAGGCGCAGCGTGGCGAGGTAACGCTTATCCGCATCGAGCAGGAACTGGGAAAACTTGGTGGCTTCGCCCAAGCCAATCGGCAGCAGGCCGTCAGCCAGGGGATCCAGGGTGCCGGTATGCCCCGCCTTGCGCGCGTTGAACAGGCGTTTGGCGCGGGCAACGGCCTGCTGGGAAGTCAGCCCCCGCGGTTTGTCGAGCAACAGCACGCCGTCAACCGCATTGCGGGCAGCGGCAGCCGGCTTCACGACGCCTTGTTCCCCTTGGCATCGGCAACCGCTTCGTCGATGAGTTTCGACAGCCGTACGCCGCGTTCGACGGAAATGTCGTAGTGGAAATGCAACTGAGGCACGGTACGCAACTGGATACGTTTTGCCAGTGTGCTGCGCAGGAAACCCGCGGCATGTTCCAGCGCCCTGGTGGCGGCTTCCTGCTGCACGGGTTCACCGAGGGCTGTGAAAAATATCTTGGCGTGCGCGTTGTCCTGCGTGACCTCGACATCGGTGATGGTGATCAGGGCCACGCGCGGATCCTTGAGTTCGAGCCGGATGATCTCCGACAACTCGCGCTGGATCTGGTCGGCGATGCGCCGTCCGCGGGAAAAATCTTTAGGCATGTAATACCCGATCTGCAACCGGCGGCGGACCGCCGGTCCGGACGGATGTCCGGGTCTGCGTTAAAGGGTCCTCGCCACCTCGACGACCTCGAAAACTTCCAGTTGGTCGCCTTCCTTGATGTCGTTGAAGTTCTTGAGGGACAGGCCGCACTCAAACCCGGCCTTGACTTCGCGCGCATCATCCTTGAAGCGTTTCAGAGAATCGAGTTCGCCTTCGTGGATCACGACGTTGTCGCGAAGCAGCCGTACTTTCGAACCGCGGCGCACCACGCCTTCGAGCACATAACAACCGGCGACGGCGCCGACCTTGGAGATGCGGAACACCTGGCGGATTTCGACCAGACCGACGGCGCTTTCCTTGCGTTCCGGCGACAGCATGCCGGTCAGCGCGGCCTTGATTTCATCGACCGCATCGTAGATCACGTTGTAGTAGCGGATATCGACGCCGTTGCTCTCGGCCAGTTTGCGCGCCATGCCGTCGGCACGGGCGTTGAAGCCGATGATGACGGCCTTGGAGGCCAGTGCCAGATTGACGTCGGATTCGGTGATACCGCCCACCGCCGAGTGCACGATATTCACTTTCACTTCATCGGTCGACAGTTTGCTCAGCGCGTGTGTCAAACCTTCGAAGGAACCCTGCACATCGGCCTTGATGATCAGCGACAGGGTTTTGACTTCGCCCTCGCCCATCTGCTCGAACATGTTTTCGAGTTTGGCAGCCTGCTGCTTGGCCAGCTTGACGTCACGGTATTTGCCCTGGCGGAACAGCGCGATTTCCCGCGCCTTGCGTTCGTCGCCGAGCACCATGACTTCGGCGCCGGCTGCGGGCACGTCTGACAAGCCGAGCACTTCGACCGGAATCGAAGGACCGGCCGACTCGATGGTTTTGCCGGCTTCGTCGAGCAATGCCCGCACGCGTCCGAAGACAGAGCCGGCGAGCACGATATCGCCCCGTTTCAGGGTGCCCGACTGGATCAGGATGGTTGCCACAGGACCGCGTCCCTTGTCGAGGCGCGCTTCCACCACGATGCCTTTTGCCGGCGCATCGCGCGGCGCTTTCAGCTCCAGCACTTCGGCCTGCAGCAGGATGCGTTCAAGCAGGCTGTCGATGCCCTGCCCGGTCTTGGCCGACACCTCGACGAACATGGTGTCACCGCCCCATTCCTCGGGTACCACTTCGCGCGCAGCCAGATCCTGCTTGACGCGCTCGGCGTTGGCTTCCGGTTTGTCGATCTTGTTCAAGGCGACCACGATCGGCACATTGCCCGCCTTGGCGTGATGAATCGCCTCCGCGGTCTGCGGCATCACGCCGTCGTCAGCGGCCACCACCAGGATGACCAGATCGGTGACTTTGGCGCCACGGGCGCGCATCGCCGTGAAGGCTTCGTGGCCGGGGGTATCCAGGAAGGTGATCATGCCGCGCGGGGTTTCCACGTGGTAGGCACCGATATGCTGCGTAATGCCGCCGGCCTCACCGCTGGCAACCTTGGTACGGCGGATGTAATCGAGCAATGAAGTCTTGCCGTGATCGACGTGCCCCATCACCGTCACAACAGGCGCACGCGACTCGGTTTTGACTTCGGATTTTCCGGCAGATTCGGCGAGGAATGCATCGGGTTCATCGAGTTTTGCACGCCTGGCGGTATGGCCCATTTCTTCAACGAGGATGATCGCGGTGTCCTGATCGAGCACCTGGTTGATGGTCGCCATCGTACCCAGTTTCATCAGCGTCTTGATCAATTCGGCGGCCTTGACCGACATTTTGTGCGCGAGATCGCCAACGGTGATGGTTTCCGGCACCAGGACATCGCGCACCATCGGCTCGGTCGGCGCCATGAAGCCGTGCTGCTGGTCGCCATCCTGCTTGTGGGTCGTGCGATGCACCTTGCGCTCGCGCCAGCCCAGACCGCCGGTGGCATCACCACGCGTTTTGATGCTGCGTTTACGCGCCGTGGGATCCTGCCAGACCACCTGCTTGACCGGTTTTTTGGCGCTTTTCTTTGCCTTGTTCGCGGCATCACTGGCCTGCACCGCCGGCTTGTGCAGAGTGCCTTCCACCACGGGCTCCGCCGCTGCGGCTGCGGGGGGGGCTGCTGCAGGCTCGGCTTTGGCAACCACCGCTTCAGCGGCAGTTTCAGCAGCGACCTGGGCTTTTTTGCGTTTTTCCTGTTTTTTGGCGGCGTCTTCGGCCTGGCGTGAAGCGAGTTCGGCGTGCTGCTTCGCTTCAGCTTCGCGGGCGGCAAGTTCCGCCGCGTCGATCAGGGGTTTCTTGACGACGGCTTGTGGCTCTTCGACCTTCTCCGGTTCCGCGGCCTCGCGTTTGACCAGTACGCGTTTTTTGCGCACTTCGACCTGGATGGTGCGTGCCTTGCCCGTCGTGGCGTCGGCCTTCTTGATTTCAGTCGTCTGCCGGCGGGTCAGCGTGATCTTCTGCTTGCTTTCCTTGGCGCCATGCGCTTCGCGCAGATAATCGAGCAGCTGGGTCTTGTCTTTTTCCGTCAGAGCGGCATCGGCGGTCAGCGCCTTGGTCACGCCGGCGGCGCGTAGCTGCTCAAGGAGCAGTTCCGGCTGCAGTCCCAATTCCTGGGCAAATTCTTGGACTTTGATCTGGGCCATGGATGGTTACTTTTGCGATCTCAAGCGTTGGTTTCAGCAAACCACGGCGCACGGGCGGCCATGATCAGCGTTTTGGCGCGTTCGGTATCGAGCGCGGTCAGTTCGACGAGATCGTCCGTCGCGTAGTCGGCGAGATCTTCCTGCGTGGCAATGCCTTTGGAGGCCAGCAGCCGCGCCGTGTCGTTGTCCATGCCTTCGACCTTCAGCAGGTCTTCGATGTCATGTTCGACTTTTTCCTCGCTGGCGATGGCCTGCGTCAGCAGCGCGTTGCGGGCGCGGCTGCGCAGCTCGTTGACGGTGGCTTCGTCGAAAGACTCGATTTCCAGCATCTCGGTGAGCGGCACGTAGGCGACTTCTTCCAGCGTCGCGAAACCTTCCTGCACAAGGATGTCGGCGACTTCTTCGTCGACGTCCAGCTTTTCCATGAACTCGGCACGAGTGCGCGAGGTTTCTTCCTCGCTTTTTTTCTTGGCGTCAACTTCGGTCATCAGGTTCAGTTCCCAGCCGGTCAGCTCGCCTGCGAGACGGACGTTCTGTCCGTTGCGGCCGATGGCCTGCGCCAGGTTCTCTTCATCGACAACGATGTCCATGCTGTGTTTTTCTTCGTCGACAACGATGCTGCTGACTTCCGCCGGTGCCAGGGCATTGATCACGAACTGCGCCGGATCCGGATTCCACAGCACGATGTCGACGCGCTCCTGCGCCAGTTCGGCGGTCACCGCCTGCACGCGTGAACCGCGCATGCCGACGCAGGTGCCGATCGGATCGATGCGCGCATCCTTGGAATGCACGGCAATCTTGGCCCGCGAGCCGGGATCGCGCGCGGCGCCCTTGATCTCGAGCAGGCCTTCTTCGATTTCCGGGACTTCGAGTTCAAACAGCTTGGCGATGAATTCCGGCGCTTTCCGCGACAGGATCAGGTGCGGGCCGCGGGCCAGACGGTCGACTTTCCATACGTAAGCGCGCACGCGGTCGCCCAGACGCAGGTTTTCCTTGGGGATCATCTGGTCGCGCGGCAGCATGGCTTCGAGGCGGCCGGATTCGACGATGGCGTTGCCGCGCTCCATGCGCTTGATGACACCGGTCACCAGGTGTTCCTTGCGCGCGAGGAAGTCGTTGAGGATCTGCTCGCGTTCGGCATCGCGGATTTTCTGCACGATGACCTGCTTGGCGGTCTGGGCGCCGATGCGGCCGACTTCCATGCCTTCCAGCGGTTCCTCGACAAATTCACCGATTTCGTATTCAGGATCCTCTTCCTGGGCTTCGTGCAGCTTGTACTGGCGGGACGGAACCTCGATTTCCTCGTTTTTGACCACTTCCCAGCGACGGAAAAAGGAAAATTCGCCGGTGGCGCGGTCTACCGATGCGCGCACATCGACGTCTTCGGTGAACTTCTTCTTGGCCGCCGAAGCCAGGGCGAGTTCGAGCGCGCCGAACACGATTTCCTTGTCGACGTTCTTTTCGCGCGCCAGCGCATCAACCAGCAACAGAATTTCACGATTCATATCCGACTCCCGCTCAAAGCACCGGCACCAGCCGCGCCTTATCCACATTGCCCAGATCCAGCGACAGCACCTGCCCGTCGACTTCCAGACCCACTTTGCCCGCTTCGGTATCGCACAGCACACCAATAAAATTGCGTTGCCCGGCCACCGGCACGCGCAGCTTCAGCCTTGCCTTTTGCCCGCTGAACCGCGCAAAATCCTTTGCCGTGCGCAGCGGCCGGTCCAGGCCTGGTGATGACACCTCCAGGCGGTCGTAACCGACGTTCTCCACTGCGAGCCACCGGCCCAGATGATTGCTCACCAGGGCACAGTCATCGACATTGATGCCGCCGGGTTTGTCGATAAAAACACGCAACAGCCCGCCCTTGGTCGAACGTTCCAGTTCGACCAGTTCGTAGCCGAGCCCGGCCAGCGTGTTTTCAAGCAAACCCTGCAAATCCATGCAAAATCAGCGACACAAACAAAAAATGGGCGATCCGCCCATCCGTGTGCGCTGCCCAATTCGTTTCACAGAACTATGAAGTATAACAAAAAATCGGCTTTCGTCCAACAATCCACGGCAACCGGGACTCAGTGCCAATCGACTGAATAATTGTTTAAATACAATTGGTTAAGGTAAATTATTGCAATAAATTCCTGTTTTGCAAAGCCGCGCTCTTGCGTGTCCCCAATGACTGTATATAATTACAGTCATGATTAATGAAAACCAAACAGAAAATACGCTCGAATCGCCGGCTGAGAGCCACAAGCCGCTGACTTCCCGCCAGCAGGAAATCCTGCGCCTGATCGAGGCGCATGTAGAAGAGTCGGGATTCCCGCCGACACGCGCCGAAATCTGCAGCGCCATGGGTTTCAGTTCGCCGAATGCCGCAGAGACCCACCTGCGGGCGCTGGAACGCAAAGGCGTCATCGCCATGACCTCCGGCGCCTCACGCGGCATCCGTCTGACGCAGCAGCAGGACAGTCTGCCGGTGGTTGGACGCGTCGCTGCCGGCAGCCCGATGCTGGCGGAGCAGAACATCGAGCAACGCTACCGCGTCGATCCCGCCATGTTTGAACCGGCGGCCGACTACCTGCTGCGGGTGCGCGGCATGAGCATGCGCGATGCCGGCATCCTTGAAGGCGATCTCTTGGCGGTGCACCGTACGCCGCACTTCAAATCGGGGCAGATTGTGGTCGCCCGCCTGCATGACGAAGTCACGGTCAAACGCATCCAGCGCAACCGCAATACCGTCGAGCTGATCGCCGAAAACCCGGATTTCAAACCGATCGTTATTGATCTGAAACGGGATCCCCTTGAAATCGAAGGCATTGCCGTCGGCGTCATCCGCAACGGCAAGGGATTCTGAGCAACTGCGTCAGGACCGCGCAGCGCTCAATCGGCAGTAATCAGGAGTAGTCGAGCCCCATCACCTCGCGCACATCGCGCAAGGTTTCCTGCGCCATCTTGCGCGCCTTCTCGCAACCGTCGGCAATGATGTTGCGTACCAGCGTCGGGTCATCGAGGTAACGTTCAGCGCGTTCGCGCATCGGTTTTTGCTCGGCAACGATTGCATCAATCACCGGCTGCTTGCATTCGATGCAGCCGATGCCTGCGCTGCGACAACCCTCCTGCACCCATTTTTTTTTCGCTTCGTCCGAATACACCAGGTGCAACTGCCATACCGGGCACTTCGCCGGGTCACCGGGATCCGTGCGCTTGATGCGCGCCGGATCGGTCGGCATGGTCTTGATCTTTTTTGCCACGTTCTCCGGGCTTTCACGCAAGGAAATCGTGTTGTTGTAGGACTTGGACATTTTCTGGCCATCCAGTCCCGGCATCTTCGACGCCTCGGTCAGCAGCGCCCTGGGTTCGGTGAGGATGACCTTGCCGCCGCCCTCGATGTAACCGAACAGGCGTTCGCGGTCGCCCAGCGGCAGGTTTTGTGTTTCCTCAAGCAGCGCCCGCGCGGCAGCCAGCGCTTCGGCATCACCCTGCTCCAGATAATCGGTACGCAGCTTGCGATAGAGTTTGCCGCGGCGCGCGCCGAGTTTTTTGATCGCGGCTTCGGCCTTGGTTTCGAAGCCGGGTTCGCGGCCGAAGACATGATTGAAACGGCGTGCAATTTCACGGGTGATCTCGACATGCGGCACCTGGTCTTCGCCGACCGGCACCAGGTTGGCGCGGTAAATCAGGATGTCTGCGCTTTGCAGCAGCGGATAACCGAGAAAACCGTAGGTCGCGAGATCTTTTTCCGCGAGTTTTTCCTGCTGGTCCTTGTAGGTCGGCACCCGTTCCAGCCACGACAGCGGCGTAATCATCGACAGCAGCAGATGCAGTTCCGCATGCTCGGGCACTTTCGACTGGATGAACAGTACTGCCTGTGCCGGATCAACACCGGCGGCCAGCCAGTCCACCACCATGTCCCAGGCATGGTTCTCAATGGTTGCCGGATCGTCATAATGCGTGGTCAGCGCATGCCAGTCGGCGACGAAGAACAGACACTGATACTCATGCTGGAGTTTGATCCAGTTTTTGAGCACGCCGTGGTAATGGCCGAAATGCAGTGCGCCGGTCGGGCGCATGCCGGATAAAACGCGGTTTTCAAACATGGAGGGTTCCGGAAATTACGGCCAGGGTGGTCTGGGCAGGAGACACGCAAATCCTGCGCCTGAGGCCAGCCTTCATAAAGATCAATAAAAACAAATGGTTATGGAATCCAGCGCAACATCAGGCTGCACCGTCGTGATGCTGATTTTAACCGAAGCCCCGAATTGGATCGCAGGCAGCTGATTTTTCTGGTTTTTTACAAACCGAAGGGCGCAAGGCTGCCCTTACCCGCACGGGTCACCAGCGGCGCTGCCCCGGTCAGGTCGACCACCGTCGTCGGCTCAATGCCGCAGGAACCGCCGTCCAGGATCAGGTCGACCTGATGTTCCAGCCGTTCGCGGATTTCCCCGGCATCGGTATGCGGCTGCTCGTCACCGGGCAGCAGCAATGTCGATGACAGCAGCGGTTCGCCGAGTTCAGCCAGCAGCGCATCCACCACGGGATGGTCGGGTATGCGCAGGCCGATGGTGCGTCGTTTCGGATGCTGCAGCCGTTTCGGCAGTTCGCGGGTCGCTTCAAGGATGAAGACATAGCTGCCGGGTGTGGTCGCCTTCAGCAGACGGAACTGCTGGTTGTCGACCCGCGCATAAGTCGCCAGTTCCGACAAATCTCGGCAGACCAGCGCAAAATGATGGCGCGCATCGACGCCGCGTATGGCGCGGATGCGCTCCATCGCAGCCTTGTCGCCGATGTGGCAGCCGAGCGCATAACAGGAGTCTGTCGGATAGACGATGATGCCGCCGCCGCGGACGATTTCCGCCGCACGCTTGATCAGGCGCGGCTGCGGATTGTGCGGATGAATGGAAAAAAACTGCGACACGGCCAGAGCCTGCCCTGTTACAGCGGCACTTAAAACCCGGACCAGACCGGATCGCAGCCCGCGGGCAGCACCGGCACATTGCCGATATCACGATAACCTTCGCCGGGTCCGTGAAAATCCGAACCCGCCGAAGCGCGCAGCCCGAAACGTTTGGCGTAGCGCGCCCAGATCACGAACTCATCGGGTGTGTGCGAACCGGTGACCACTTCGACGGCGGAGCCGCCCAGTTCGACAAATTCGCCGAGCAGGCGCTCGGCTTGCTGCTGGTTTAGCGGATAGCGCCCGGGATGCGCCAGCACGGCCAGGCCGCCGCTGCCGGTGATCCAGCCCAACGCATCGGTCAGCGCCGCCCATTGATGCGGCACATAACCGGGTTTGCCCGGCGTCAGGAAATTGCGGAACACCGCATTGGTATCGCGCGCATGTCCGGCTTCCACCAGATAACGTGCAAAATGCGAGCGGCTGAGCAATTCCGGATTTTTGGCATAGCGGCGCGCGCCTTCAAGGCTGCCGGCAATGCCTGCTGCGGCAAGACTGTCCGCCATACGCTGCGCGCGTTGTTCGCGACCGTCGCGGATTGCGGCAAGTCCGTCAATCAGCGGTGCATGGTCGGGATTCACGTCGAGGCCGACGACGTGCAGGGTCGTATCTTCCCACTGCACCGATATCTCAACGCCATCGATCAAACGCAAGCCCCATTGCACAGCCGCTGCGCGCGCGGGCGCGAGGCCGGCCAGCTCGTCGTGATCGGTCAGCGCCAGCATGTCAACGCCGCGCAAAACGGCGCGCTCCACCAACTCGGCCGGACTGAGCAGTCCGTCGGAGCAGGTGGAGTGGCTGTGCAGATCAACTTTCATTGAAATATTAATAAAATCAATAAATTAGGAGGTATTCTGCGGATGATATCAAACTTTGCTGAAATCACGCAGTTGTAAGCGATTGTCATTCGCCGCGACCATTCACCATGTCCATGCTGCACAATCTTGTCGCCGCCGCCCTGCTCCTGCCGCAGGCGATGCCGGGGATGGCGGCCACCTGCAGCGCCGAATCCGGCAGCACCCGGGTGGCGCTGCTCGAGTTGTATACCTCCGAGGGCTGTGACAGCTGCCCGTCGACCGATCAATGGTTCAGCGCGTTGCCGCAGCGGGGTTACACGCCGCAGCGGGTGCTGGCATTGGCTTTTCATGTCGACTATTGGAATTACCTCGGCTGGAAAGATCCCTATGCACAGGCCCGGTTCAGCGCCAGGCAACGCGATGCCAATCGCCGCAATCAGGCGCGCGTGGTCTACACCCCGCAGTTGCTGCTCGACGGCGCCGACTACCGGCGCAGCCTGCAGGGCGATGACCTCGGTCGGCGCATGGCCACAGGCCAGGCGCCGGGTGCGCAGATCCGCATGAACATCGATACCGATGCGGGCCAACCGCGTTTGCGCGCCCGGATCAGTACTGCAGCCAATACGGCACAGGCCTATGTGGCTATTTACGAAAACAATCTGATCAACGATGTCGCTGCGGGCGAAAACCGCGGCAAACGACTGCGCCATGATTTTGTAGTCCGTGAACTGTATGGCCCGTTTACGGTGACTGCCGCCACGCCACTGGACATTGCTCAGTCGATGCGCAAAGAGCGCGCATGGAAGGCCGCTGATCTCCATGTCGCCGTTTTTGTCCAGGACGCCACCACCGGGGCTGCGTTGCAGGCACTGAACCTGCCGTGGTGCGGCGCGGGGTAATCAAGGGTTCTTTAAAAACAAGGGCTTATCAGTGCCCGCTGGATGTTGATTGGGCTATACTCCAAAAAACACAGGGGCGCCTCCGGGCATGAACAGAAATCAAGGCATTGCGCTGGCCATCGCCGCAGCCAATCTGCTGCTGATCACGCTGTTTCCGCCGGTTGACCAATACTCCATCGCCTCATCCGCCGTGCCCGTATTCGCCGGTTTTTATTTCATCGCCAGCAAACCGCCGATGAGCGTCATCAATACCGACCTGCTGGCGATCGAAGCCATGGTGGTGCTGATCAACCTGGCCATCGCCTGGCTGCTGCTCAACGACAAACCGGCAAGTGCCAAAACCCGCGGCATGAGCCTGCAGAACGCGTCGCTGCTGTTTACCGGCATCAATCTTGTGCTGATGCTGCTGTTTCCGCCGATGGAATCCGTATTTGCGCTGACCAGGGCTGCGATCCCGACCTTCGAAGGCTTTTATTTCATTTTTGCGCAGAAGCCGGCGCATGTGATCGTCGAAACCCTGCTCTACCTTGAAGTCATGTTCATCCTGATCAACGGCGCCCTGCTGTGGCTGATTTTCCGCGACAAACGCCCGCCTTCGGACAAGGAAATGCTGGCGGCAATGCAGCATCTTGCGCGCAAATAAACGCGGCGTGTCCGGACCACCGCTGAAGAGGCCCGCCTAACGCGGCTGATGCAGCCGGCTTTGCGCCGGCACGTGCTGCGCGAGAAATTCCATCTGGTCGGCGAGGATGCGCCGGTTGGTGAGAATCAGGTATTCGGCGCGGTTCGGCACATACGGCAGGTACACCAGTTCCATGCCTGCACCTTCCGGCGTGCGGTCGCTTTTGCGTTCGTTGCAGGCGCGGCAGGCCGTCACCACGTTCATCCAGGTATCCCGGCCGCCCTTGGAAAACGGCACGATATGGTCGCGCGTCAGGCGAGCGCCGGTGAAGCTGGTCGCGCAGTAGGCGCAGATCTGGCGGTCGCGATGGAACAGTTCACGGTTGTTCAGCGGCGGCACCTGATTGAACGATTTCATCGCCATCGCCTTGCCCTTGATGGCGATGATGCTGGAGCCGCTGATCATCGAACGTTCGCCGGTGATGCGGTTCATGCCGCCGCGGACGGTGAAGGCCTCCCTGCCCATGCTCCAGGCGACCTGATCCTTGGCGTAGTAGTAGCAGGCATGCTGCCAGCTGATCCAGCGATGCGGCACGCCGTGTGTATCCAGCGTCAGGATCAGCGGGAACGGGCGGCCAGCCGCCGGGTCATTCAGTGTCGGGTGATAGCCATCCATTGCGGGCAGTTATTCATCCAGAAATGACGCATGTTGAAATGCCGCAACAATTTACCAGATTTTTGAATATTTGGAAGTTTTTGACCCCTGGCTGGCCGGCCGGCAGCGGTCGCGTTATACTCCGCCAGCGTGATTTACCCCGTTCCATATTCCGGTTCACAACCCGGTTCACATCCACCCCCGGCGTCGCTGTCGATCCAGTCTTGCGGCTTTACGCCCTCGTGCCGCGCGCCATGATGGCCCGACTCTCAAAAGTTTGTGCCTTTACCGGCTAGCGCCAGCTTTTTAACGCGCATTTTACCGATATGTCCTTTGCCGACCTCAATCTGATCCCCGAACTCCAGCGCGCCGTCGCTGATGAAGGTTATACCGAACCGACGCCGATCCAGGCCAAGGCGATACCGGCCGTGCTGGAGCGCCGCGACATCATGGGCTGTGCCCAGACCGGCACCGGCAAAACCGCCGGCTTCACCTTGCCGATGCTGCAACTGCTCGCGCCCTACGCCAACTCCAGTCCCTCCCCCGCGCGACATCCGGTGCGCACACTGATCCTGACTCCGACCCGTGAACTGGCGGCCCAGGTCAGCGACAGCGTTCGTACTTACGGCAAACACCTGAAGCTGCGCTCTACCGTTGTCTACGGCGGCGTCGACATGACACCCCAGACCAAGGCCCTGCGCGAAGGTGTCGACATCCTGATCGCCACACCCGGCCGCCTGCTCGATCACGTGCAGCAGAAAAGCGTTTCGCTGGGACAGGTTGAAATCCTGATCCTCGACGAAGCCGACCGCATGCTCGACATGGGTTTCCTGCCCGACATCCGCCGCATCATGGCCCTGATCCCGACGCAACGGCAGAGCCTGCTGTTCTCGGCGACCTTTTCCGAGGACATCAAAAAACTGGCCAACCAGCTGCTGCGCAATCCGCTGCTGATCGAAGTGGCCCGGCGCAATGCGCCGGCCGACCTCGTCGAGCACCAGGTTTACGAAACGCCTGCCGCGAGCAAGCGTGCGCTGCTGGCGCATCTGATCCGTTCCCGGGAAATGAAACAGGTGCTGGTGTTTTTGCGCATGAAAAAGGATTGCAACAAGCTGGCCCGCGAACTGGAACGCGACGGCATCAATGCCGCCGCCATCCACAGCGACCGCACCCAGGCCGAACGCGAACTGGCGCTGGCGGACTTCAAGGACGGCCGCACCACGGCGCTGGTCGCCACCGACATCGCAGCGCGCGGCATCGACATCGCGGAACTGCCCTTTGTCATCAATTACGAACTGCCCTACACCCCGGAAGACTATGTGCACCGTATCGGCCGCACCGGCCGTGCCGGCCTGCCGGGGGAGGCGATTTCGCTGGTCAGTCCTGATGAGGAACGCCTGCTGATCGAAATCGAAAAGCTGCTGAAACGGCCGATACCGCGCAAAACCCCTGACAACTTTGATCTCGACCGCGGTCGTGAGCAGCGGCCGCGCCGCGAAACACGCAACGAAGCACCGCGGCGCGAAGCGCAGGCGGCACCCCGACCCGCATCACAACCGCACGCACCGCCGCGGGCCCCTGCCCAGGCCAAACCGCAACGTGCCGGCGACGGCTTCGATTTCAGCAAACCCTATCAACCTTCCACTGCGGCCGGCGCAGCGATGCAAAAGCCGCCCGCCATACGCGGACGCACCCACCGTCCGGCCGCCGCGCTGCTCGGCGGCCTCGCCTTCAAAGACAAAAAATAGCCGCTGATCCGTGGAGGCACTGACAGCCGCGGAACTGCTCTACTTCTGCTTCATCATTTTCATTTCCTACGCCATCCGCGGCAGCGCGGGTTTCGGCGGCATCACCGTGCCGCTGCTGACCTGGGTGCTGTCGCTGAAAACCGTGGTACCGATGGTGACCTTCCTCGGCGTCATTTCCTCGGTTGCGATCCTGCGTGCCGACCATCGCCATGTCGTATGGCGCGACCTGTGGCGCCTGTTGCCGTGGATCGCGCTGGGCGTCGCGATTGGCGTGTATTTTTTCAAAATCCTCGACGCCGTCACGCTGGCCCGCATCCTCGGCGGCGTGGTGATGGCTTACGGCGGCTACGCATGGTTTGTGACCTGGCGGCCGCCGGGCAAGGTGAATTTGCCGATGTACGCCATTACGCCGGTTGCAGGCACATTCGCCGGTTTCGTCGGCACCCTGTTCGGTTCGATGGCCGGCATGTTTTTTGCCATCTACCTCGATATCCTGCGCCACAGCCGTGAAGCATTCCGCGCGACAGTGGCCGCCATCCTGTTTGCACTGGGCATCCTGCGCGGCGGCGCCTACATTGCCGCCGGCGAGTTTACCCGCGATGTGCTGATTGCCTGCGTCGTGGCGCTGCCGGTGATGGTGCTGGGCATTTTCATCGGCAATCGCATCCACGCCAATCTGAACGATGTTGCATTCAAGCGTCTGGTGGCAGTGATCCTGATCATCAGCGGCCTGCCCCTGCTGATCCGGTGAGTGTTGCGCCGCGGCTATAATCCCCGTTCATTTTTGAATCAAAGGTGCGCGCATGACACAAAACCGCTCCATGACCCCCGCCGAACTGCAGAAAGCCCTGCACGATGGCCGCGAAATCGCGCTGCTGGATGTGCGCGAGGACGGCGAATTCGGCGAAGACCATCTGCTGTTCGCCACCCCCCTGCCGTACAGCCGGCTGGAGCTCGGGATAGGCGCACTGGTGCCGCGCAAGAACGTGCGCATGGTTCTTTGTGATGATGGCCTGTCCGGCGTGGCGCAACGCGCCGCGACACGACTCGCCGCGCTGGGATACAGCGATCTCGCGGTTCTTGAAGGCGGCACCCGCGGCTGGAAGGCGGCGGGTTACGTCCTGTTCAAGGGCGTCAATGTGCCGAGCAAGCTGTTCGGTGAACTGGTCGAGCATGCCTACAACACACCGCGGATCAGCGCGCAGGATCTGGTGAAGATGAAGGCTTCAGGCGAGGACTTTGCCTTGTTCGACGGCCGCCCGGTGCACGAACACCACAAGATGACCATCCCCGGCAGCACCTGCTGCCCCAATGCCGAACTGCCGTACCGCGTGGCGAGCATGGTCAAGAATCCGAAAACCAGAATCATCGTCAATTGCGCCGGTCGCACGCGCTCCATCCTCGGCGCGCAGACCCTGATCAATTTCGGCGTGCCCAATCCGGTGTACGCGCTGGAAAACGGCACCCAGGGCTGGTACCTGTCCGACCTGGAGCTCGAATACGGTTCGAAACTGCAATATCCGGATCAGCTTGATCCGGCTGCGCTGCCTGAACAGCAGAAAGCCGCCGAGGCGCTGATGGCGCGTTTCAAAGTACGCACGGTCGCCGCAAACGAGGTCTCGGGCTGGTTCAAGGAATCCGGTCGCACGACTTATCTGTGCGATGTGCGCACCCCGGAGGAATACGCCGCCGGCAGCATTCCGGGTGCGCAGCACACCCCCGGCGGGCAGCTGATCCAGGCGACAGACCAGTGGGTGGGCGTGCGCAATGCCCGTATCGTACTGATCGACGGTGGTGAAAACGTGCGCGCCCCGGTGGTCGCGAGCTGGCTGCTGCAGCTGGGTTGCGACGCCTATGTGCTGGAAGGCGGCGTCAGGGCCGCGCTCGCTGCCGCGTCTGCCGCCGGGCCGGTGCTGCCGGAGTTGCCGCTGATCAGTACCGCTGAATTGCAGAAGCTCATCAACACCAAAACCTGCACCGTATTCGATGTCGGTTCCAGCATGGCCTATCGCAAGGCGCATATTCCCGGCAGCCGCTGGAGCATACGCCCGCGTTTGGCCAGGGACGCCCAAGGTGCAAAAACACCGATCGTGCTTACTGCTGAAAATATTGATGTCGTGCGGCTCGCCGCGACCGAATTGCGCGATGCCGGCATCAGCGACATCCGTTTGTACGCCGGCGGCGCTGCAGCCTGGAGCAAGGCCGGCCATCCGACCGCGGCATCAGCGGACATCCCCGCCGACCGCGAATGCATCGACTACCTGTTCTTCGTGCATGACCGCCATGCCGGCAACCGCGCGGCGATGCAGCAGTACCTGGCCTGGGAAACCGGCCTGATGGCGCAGCTCAGCGAACAGGACAAATCGGTATTCCGCCTGCCTGCCCACTGAGGATTCATAAAATTATCAATATAATCAATAATTTACACTAAAACACAAAAACCGGGTCAGGGTGTTTTCCGCAATCCGAGAATGCCGACCAAGGCATCCACTTCACCGGCGTATTCAGTCACCGCAGCCAGGGTTTTACCGGCATCAAGGAAATTCCAGGCCCACAGATTGGCTTCCAGATCTTTTTTCCATTCATCCTGCGCCGCCAGTTCGGCATAACGCGTTTCCCAGAACTTCACGGCACCGGCGTCCGTGCCTTTGGGTGCAATGACGGCGCGGAAATTGGTCATCGTGCCCTTGATGCCCTGCTCCGCCCAGGTCGGCACCGCGGCCAGCGCGCCGCCGAGGCGCTGCGGTGAGGATACCGCGATCGTGCGCAACTGCCCGCTGCGCACATGCGGCACAGCTGCGGAAACGGCGGTGGCCACCGCATCGATATGGCCGCCGAGCAATGCGGTCACCGATTCCGCGCTGCCCTTGAAGGCGACAAACTTCACCCGTCGCGGATCCACTCCGGCGCGCTGCAAGGCCAGTGCCGCCGACAGGTGGTTGGCGCCGCCGATCGAAGTCGATACGCCGATCACCACCGAAGCCGGGTCCTTGAGCAATCGTGCCGCCAGATCGCGGCCGCTGCTAATCGCCGAGTCGGCGCGCACCGAAACGGCAAAAAATTCGTCGAACAGCATCGCCACCCAGGTGTAATCGTTATGCGCGTACGGACTCAGGCCGATCGCCCTGCTGATCAGCACATTGAAATTGCCGATCATCTGGTAATGCCCGTTGCCGGCGTGCTGATTGAGGTAATTCCAGGCGATCAGGTTGCCGCCGCCCGGCTTGTTGACCACGGTGACCGGGCCTTCGTACAGGCCGCGTGTCTGCCACAGGCGCTGGATCAGGCGTGCGGTTTTGTCCGGGGCCGCGCCCGGAGCGGTGCCGACGATGATTTCAACCACGCGATCGGGTTTCCAGCCGGCGGGCTGCGCCTGAACGCCGCAGACGGTGAACAGCAGCGGCAGCATTCCGCAAAAAAATCCGCCACACGCCCTGCCTGAAAAAATCCGCATTCCAGTCCCCTCCCGGCTGTTTGAATTTATGGGATGAAGCAACCGCGGCCAATATAACAAAGGCCCGCGGTGTTAGCATTGCGCCTTTCGCAAACCCCGACTGGATGTGATGACCCATGGATGAATCTGCAGCACGCCAGGCCTTTGAGCAGGCCCTGGCCACTTACGAGCAGGACTTCGGCAAGTTTTTTCTCGCACGTCTGTTCGGCCTTGAACTCAGCTATACCCCGGACGAATGCCGCATCGACTTCGACCTGAAGGATTTCATGCACAACCCGCAGGGCGGTTTGCACGGGGGCATCAGTGCTTTTGTACTTGATATTTCGATGGGCCATCTGCTGCAGCGGACCAGCGGTGCCGGCGCCACGCTCGAGATGAAGGTGCAGTACCTGAAAGCCGCCAAGGCCGGCCGGCTGAGCTGCACCGCGCGCTTCATCCGCCACGGTCGCAGCATTTCATTCCTGCGCGCGGAACTGGTGGATGAACAGGGTGAAATGATTGCCTGCGCGACCTCGACCTGGAAATCGCTGCAGCCGACCGCCGCCAGGGCCGGGTGATCATGCTGCGGCTGGTACTGGACACCAACGTCTGGCTCGACTGGCTGGTGTTTGATGATCCCGGCATCAGGCCGCTGCAGGCGGTGGTTGCCGCCGGCGACGCTGAAATCGTCATCAATGCCGATTGCGCGGCCGAGTTGCTGCGCGTACTGGCTTATCCGTTGCAGAAATGGACGCTGGATGCAGGTCGCCAGGCCGCCTGCATGGCCGCATGCCGGAGTATTGCGCGCAAGGTGGAAGTCCCCTGCGCCATCACTTTGCCCGCATGTGCAGATCCCGACGACCAGAAATTTCTTGAATTGGCGGCAGGCAGCAACACCCATTACCTGCTGAGCAAGGATCAGGCGCTGCTCGCAATGGCGCAGCGCCGCCCACCGCTGCCGTTCCATATCGTGACTCCCGCCGAATTTACGATGCGTCAGGGCGTAGAATCTCCCGATAGCGCCTGACCGCGCATCGTCTTTGGAGGAAACGCCGATGGAAGTGATACCACTGGGTCCGGGATTCGCCGCCGAAGTGCGCGGCGCAGGCATGGCTGATGTCGCAGGCAGCGATGCGATCTATGCCGCCGTGCGCGCCGCCTTTGAAGAACATTCGGTGCTGCTGTTCCGCCGGCAGGAGATCACCGACGAACTGCAGATGGCGTTTTCGCGCAAATTCGGCCCTCTGGAAATTGCCAAGGCCGCGTCGCGCGGCGAAGGCACGCCGTTCAGCATCCTGACCAACGTCGAACCCGACGGCACGCTGGTGCCGCCCGGCCACAAGGAGGAATTGCGCGCCAGGGCCAACCAGCTGTGGCATACCGACAGCTGTTTCAAGATCCCGCCGGCTCTGACCTCCATATTATCCGGCCGCACCGTGGCGACCAGCGGCGGTGAAACCGAATTCACATCGATGCGCCTGGCCTGGGAGCGGCTGCCCGAGGCCATGCGCAAAAAACTCGACAACGCATACGCCTGGCATGACTACGCGCATTCCCGCGGCAAAATCGCGCCGCACCTGGCATCCGAACGCGAACGCTCGACCATGCCGGCAGTCTGCTGGCGCATGCGCTGGCGCAATCCGGTCAACGGCCGCGACGCGCTGTACATCGCTTCACACACCTGCGGCATCGACGGCATGGAGCGCGGCGAAGCGCTGCGCCTGATTGATGAACTGACGGCCTTTGCCACCCGGCCCGAGCACATCTACCAGCACCGCTGGCAGCCCGGCGACGTCATCATGTGGGACAACCGCGCGACGATGCACCGCGGCCGGCCCTGGCCGATGGACCAGCCGCGTTACATGATCCGCACCACGGTATCGGCCACCGACGCCGACGGCCTGGCGGCGATGTGGCCGGAGCGCAGCGCGGCCTGAACCCTGTACCGGCAACCAATAAAAACGCCGCCCTGCCGGCGGCGTTTTTATTGCGGCAAGCCGCTTCAGGCCTTGATGCCCACGGCGCGCACGACTTTTCCCCATTTCTCGTATTCGGACTGGATGAACTTTCTGAATTGTTCCGGATTGGACGGCGCGGTGTCGGTACCGGCACGCCTGAATCCCTCCACCAGTTCCGGCGATTTGAGCAGCGCCGTGGTTTCCCGGTGCAGTTTGTCGATGATATTTTTTGGTGTGCCTTTCGGCACTGCCATACCCATCCAGAAGGTAGCCTCGTAACCCGGCACACCCGCTTCGGCAATGCTGGGCACCTCCGGCATCTGCTGCGAGCGCTGGGCGGTTGTTACCGCCAGTGCCAGCAGGCGGCCCGTCTTGTGGTGCTGCAGGGCGATGGCAATGCCCGGAAAACCGATTTTCACCTGCCCGCCCAACAGGTCTGCTGCCGCTGCGCCGCTGCCTTTATACGAAATATGGGTGATCTTGATATCCGCCATTGCCATGAACAGCTCACCGAACAGGTGCTGGCCGCCTCCGGTACCGGAGGAGGCCCAGTCAAGTTTGCCCGGCTGGCTTTTGGCCAGTGCGATCAGTTCCTTCACCGATTTTGCCGGCAGCGAGGGATGCACCACCAGCACGTTCGGCGCTGATCCGAACTGCGTGACCGGCACAAAATCCTTCAGCGGGTCGTACGACAGCTTGCTGTAGACATGCGGGCTGACCACGAAGGGTGTGGCAACCTGCAGGATCGTGTAGCCATCCGGCTCCGCCTTGGCCGCCACAGCAGTGCCCAGCGCGCCACCCTGGCCCGGCCGGTTATCCACCACAAACTGCTGTCCCAGACGTTCCGCGAGCCTGGCTGAAGCCAGCCGGGTGGGGACGTCCGTCGCTCCACCCGCCGCGAACGGAATGATCATCCGCACCGGGCGCTCCGGATAACTTTGTGCGGCAGCCGGCGAAACCAGCGTGACTGCCAGGGCCGCAATCGCGGCAGTTCCTGCGAACACCTTGTTCATCATCTCCTCCGATATATAGTTATTTGAACTTCGACTGGAATGGTAACAATTTGGCGGCGAGGCGCCAAAAAAAACGCCGCAGTCATGCGGCGTTTGCTGCCCGACAGCGATGCTGCGGTGCGGGATCAGTTGACTTCCGCGCCGCTCGCCTTGACGACTTTTTCCCACTTGGCCGCCTCGACCTTCATGAAGTCGAGGAATTTCTCCGGCGTATCCTGCCATGCCGGCTCCTGGCCTACGGCCTGCAGGCTGCCGGCCATTTCCGGCGCCTTCAGCACACGCAGCAGATCACCATGAAGTTTGATCTGGATGTCCCGCGGCAGACCCTTCGGTCCCGCCACGCCGAACCAGGCCACCATCTCGTAACCTTTGACGCCGGCTTCGGCGATCGTCGGCACATTGGGCAATTCCGGCGAACGTTTGCCGCCCGTGACACCGAGGGCGCGCAGCCTGCCGGTTTTGATATGCGGCAGCATGCCGGCGATGCCGGGGAACGCCACCTGCACCTGACCTCCCAGCAGATCGGCCGTCACCGGACCGCTGCCGCGGTACGGGATGTGCGTCATCTTGATGCCGGCCATGCTGGCAAACAGCGCGCCGGTCAGATGCTGGGTGCTGCCGTTGCCCGAGGACGCGTAATCAATCTGGCCGGGCCTGGCTTTGGCCAGTGCGATCAGTTCCTTCACCGACTTCGCCGGCAGCGAAGGATGCACCACCAGCACATTGGGCGCGCTGGTGATCTGGGTGATCGGGGTGAAATCATGCAGTGAATCATAAGGCAGTTTTTTATACAGCGCCGCGCTGACAAAATGCGTATTGCTGATCATGAACAGCGTGTAGCCGTCCGGCGCAGACTTGGCGGCGACATCGGCCCCGATCGTGGAGCCGGCGCCGGGACGGTTTTCGACAACCACCTGCTGGCGGAACATTTCGCCCAGTTTCTGCGTGACAATGCGACCGGGCACATCGGCGGCTCCGCCGGCGGAAAACGGGATGATCATGCGCACCGGTTTCGCCGGATAGTTTTGGGCCGCGACCGGCACGGCAAAGGCAGCGAGCAGCGCTGCCAGCAGGAACGCGGCCTGGTTTTTACAAGCCTTTGATTTCAATTGATTTTCTCCTTTATATATCAGCTGATCAGCAATCCGGAATAATACCATTGCATACCCGGCGCACACCGGGCAGGTCGTCACCTCGGTCACGCAGACAGACCGCCAGACAGGGAGATTCGTTCATGACCACGCAGGCCAATCAGATTCATTTCCCCGGTGCTTTCGGCACCCCGCTGGCTGCCCGCCTTGATCTGCCGGCAGCAACGCCCCTTGCCTATGCCCTGTTTGCACACTGTTTCACCTGCTCCAAAGACACACTAGCCGCGGCCCGTATCAGCACGGCCCTGGTCGAACACGGCTTCGGCGTGCTGCGTTTTGATTTCACCGGCCTCGGCGGCAGCGCCGGCGATTTCGCCAATACCAATTTCTCATCCAATGTCGCCGACCTGGTGGCGGCAGCCGCATGGTTGCGCGAACATCATCAGGCACCGCGGGTGCTGATCGGCCACAGTCTCGGCGGTGCGGCAGTGCTGGCTGCGGCCGGTGAAATCGCCGAAACCGTCGCCGTGTCCACCATCGGCGCGCCTTTCGATCCCGGTCATGTCCAGCACCTGCTCGGCCCGGCAACCTCGGAAATCGCCGACCATGGCGAGGCCGAAGTCACGCTGGCCGGCCGCAAATTCCGCATCCGCAAACAATTCCTCGATGACCTGGCCGCGAACGGCAACGGCGAACGCATCGCTCACCTGCGCAAGGCGCTGCTGGTATTCCACTCCCCGCGCGATACCACGGTCGACATCGAAAACGCGGCACGTATTTATGCCGCGGCCAAACACCCCAAAAGTTTTGTATCACTCGACACGGCGGATCATCTGCTGACGGCCAAGGCAGACGCCGCCTACGTCGCGGCAGTGATCGCCGCCTGGGCCAGCCGTTATGTCGGCCCGCGCGCCGCTCCGGCGCCCATTGCCGCACCGGGTGAGGTTACCGTCACCGAAACCCGCGACGGCCGTTTTACCCAGGACATCACCGCGGGCGCGCATCATCTGCGCGCGGATGAGCCGGCCGCGGTCGGCGGCGATGATTCTGGTTTTTCACCCTACGACCTGCTGCTGGCCAGCCTCGGCGCCTGCACGTCGATGACACTGCGCATGTATGCCGGGCAGAAAAAATGGCCGCTGGAGCGGGTCATGGTGCGACTGCGGCATGACAAGATACACGCCGCGGATTGCGCCGAATGCGAAACCCGGGAAGGAAAGATTGACCGCATTGAACGGGAAATCAGCATCACCGGCAATCTGGATGACGCCCAGCGCGCACGACTGATGGAAATCGCCGACAAATGCCCGGTGCACCGCACCCTGCATTCGGAGGTGCTGGTCAAAACCAGGCTGCTCTAGGCCGCGGCCAGCGGTGGCTTGAGTGTGTCGCGCAAAAACAATTCAAACTGCTCCGGCGGCACCGGCCGGCTGATGAGGTAACCCTGTATTTCGTCGCAGTTGTTGGCCGCCAGGAAATCCAGCTGTTCGGCGGTCTCCACACCTTCGGCAACCACGCCCAGTCCGAGGCTGTGCGCCAGTGAGATCACGGCTTTGACGATGGTGGCATCATCGGGGTCGGAGATGATGTCGCGGACAAAAGCACGATCCACCTTCAGGCGGCTGACGGGAAAGCGTTTGAGGTAAGCCAGGTTGGAATAACCGGTGCCGAAATCGTCAACGGCCAGTTGCACACCCAACCGGTCGAGGGCCTCCAGCGTGGCGACAAAATGTTCGGCATCGTGCATGACCAGGCTCTCGGTCAGTTCGAGCTGCAGGAATTCGGGCTCCAGCCCGCTTTCTTCCAGCACCGCCCGGATCCTGTGGGTCAGGTCACGCTGATGGAACTGCCGCGCAGAAATATTGACCGCGACCTGCAAGCGGCCGAATCCGGCATCATGCAGCTGCCGCGTGTAACGACAGGCCTCGCGCAGCACCCACTCCCCCAGCGGCACGATAAAACCGCTCTCCTCGGCCAGGGGAATGAACACATCAGGGCCGATCATCTGTTCGTCCGGCGGCAACCAGCGCAGCAAGGCCTCCATGCCGATGACCGTGCGGGTGGCCAGATCCATTTTCGGCTGGTAATGCAGCACAAATTCGCCCTGCTCCAGCGCGCGGTGCAGGCGCGTCTGCAAATCAAGGCGCTGCCGTACCGCAGCGTTCATTTCGGAGGTGAAAAACTGGATCTGGTTGCGCCCCAGCTCCTTGGCCCGGTACATCGCCGCATCGGCGTATTTGAGCAGGGTCGCGGAGTCTTCACCGTCGCGCGGATACAGGCTGATGCCGGCGCTGCAGGTGACCACGATTTCCTGGTTCTGGTCGCGCCACGGCCGGCAGATGGCCCGGATGATGCGGTGAACCGTTCCGGTGACGTCATCGGCGGCTTTTTCGTTGCGCAGCAGAATCACGAACTCGTCCCCGGAGAGCCGGGCCACGGTATCGCTGCCGCGCACGTTTTCACACATGCGCTCCGACATGGCTTTGAGCAGATTGTCCCCGGTTTCATGGCCGAGGCTGTCGTTGATCAGCTTGAAGTTGTCGAGATCGATGAACACCACCGCGACAATCTGGTTGTAGCGTTTTGCGTAAGCCACGGCCTGCCGCAGGCGATCGCTGAGCAGCGACCGGTTGGGCAGCGCAGTCAGCGCATCGTGTGTGGCCTGATGTTCGAGGCGCTGCTGGTAACGCCGGTTTTCGGTGATGTCTTCCACCGTGCCTTCGTAATACAGCAGCTTGCCGTCCTCATCCCTGACAGCGCGCCCGTTTTCCGTGATCCAGATCACGCTGCCGTCGCGGCGGCGCACCTCCGACACGAAGTTCTTGACCGCTCCGTGCTCCTGCATCTGCCGCACGAACTCGCCGCGCTGCGCAGGATTGACATACAGCTGGCCGCCGATATTACTGAGATTGGCCATCAGGTCCGCCGGAGAGTCGTAGCCGTAGATGCGGGCCAGTGCGGGATTGGCGCGCAGATACTGGCCATCGGCCGTAGTCTGGAAGATGCCTTCCACCGCATTTTCAAAAATGCCGCGATAACGCTCCTCGGCCTGCCGCAGCGCATGTTCGGCGGCTTTGTTGCGGGAAACATCCTGCACAAAACCTTCGATCGCGGCCAGCCTGTCATCAGGTGCATAAATGCCGACGCCGGTTTCCCACACCCACTTGACCACGCCATCCGCGGTAACGATGCGATACTCGACAAAAAACCGGCGGCGTTCTTGCAGTGCGCCGCGGATCGCGGCGCGCACCCAAAGCCGGTCTTCCGGATGGGTGATGGTTTCGTATGAAATGCGGCCATTGCCGATCAGCTCTTCGGCTCGATAACCCGTCAGCGTCCGGCATCCGTCACTGACAAACTCCATGGTCCAGAATTCGTCGTCGCGGCAGCGGTAAACCATGCCTTCCAGGTTGCTCATCAGCGTCGTGAGCATGCGCTCTTTTTCACGCAGCACTTCGCGCGCGCGGGTCAGCTCTGCTTCCTGTATACGGAGCGACTGCAGCAGCAAGGCGGGGTTATCGTTGGAGTTCATGGTGCCGCATCAACAGTTAGCAACTATCGTTCCCAAATTTCCCCGGAATACTACGTAAAACCGGGGCATTTTGCGCGAAAAACCAGGCTCTGGCGCACTCGACGCACCGCGACAGTGCGCCCGCTCTCCGGCAGTGCGGTCAGACCCGAAAACAATGCGGACATGGAAAGCCCCGCAGAAGCGGGGCTTTGTTGGCCGGTTGCCCGGCACGGCGCCACCATAGAGCGGCGTCCTTTGATGAATGGCATTGCACCACTCCGGATTTGCGCCGGCTGCAGCTTGCGGCTGCCGCCTTGACAGGCGATACCCGGACGGTTGCCCGGGATTTCGCACGCTGCGCATCTGGTACCGGATGCGCAGTGCTGCGCACTTCTGATTGCAGTTCTACGCCTGCCTGCAAGCAAGGTCAACGATATTTCCGCGACTTTTTTGCATCAATTTTGACAGTGCAGGAAAAACAATCACTTGGCTCAATGACCTGCGGCAATACTCAAGCCGCCGCCGCGACCGCCGGCCCCTTGTCGAAGCTCATCGCACCCATTTTTGCATTGACCCGGATCACATCCTTGGCGGCAAAACGCCCTTCGAGGATGTACTTCGCCAGCGGGTTCTCGATCTGCGACTGGATCGCCCGTTTCAGCGGTCGCGCGCCATACACCGGATCAAAGCCGGCTTCGGCAATCACCTTGAGTGCAGCATCGCTGACCTCGAGCTTCATCTCCATCTGCGCCAGCCGTTTCTCGAGATAGGCGAGCTGGATGCGCGCGATCGACTCGATGTGTTTTTCAGCCAGCGCATGGAACACCACGATTTCGTCGATGCGGTTGATGAATTCGGGCCGGAATTTGGCCTTCACTTCGCCCAGCACCGCCAGTTTCACCACCTGGTAATCGTCGCCCTGCATGGCCTGGATCATCTGCGAACCAAGGTTGGAAGTCATCACGATCACCGTGTTCTTGAAATCCACGGTGCGCCCCTGGCCGTCGGTCATGCGGCCGTCGTCAAGCACCTGCAGCAGCACGTTGAACACGTCCGGATGCGCCTTCTCGATTTCGTCGAGCAGGATCACCGAGTACGGCTTGCGGCGCACGGCCTCGGTCAGGTAACCACCCTCCTCGTATCCGACATAACCCGGCGGCGCGCCGATCAGCCGCGCCACGGAATGTTTTTCCATGAATTCCGACATGTCGATCCGGATCAGATGATCCTCGGCATCGAACATGAATTCAGCCAGCGCCTTGCACAGCTCGGTTTTGCCGACGCCCGTCGGTCCGAGGAAGAGGAAGGAACCATAGGGCCGCTGCGGGTCACCGAGACCCGCGCGTGAACGGCGGATGGCGTCGGATACCAGGCGCACCGCCTCGTCCTGTCCGACCACGCGGCCGTGCAGGCGCTCTTCCATTTTCAGCAGCTTTTCACGCTCACCCTGCATCATTTTCGACACCGGGATGCCGGTCGCGCGCGACACCACCTCGGCGATTTCCTCGGTGCCGACCTGGGTGCGCAGCAGCCGGTGTTTGGGCTCGGCGGCACCGGCGGTCTCGGCCTGCTTCAACCGGGCTTCGAGCTGCGGCAATTTTCCGTACTGCAGCTCCGCCACCTTGTCGAGTTTGCCGGCGCGCTGCAGCTTGACGATTTCGGCGCGCACATGGTCGATTTCTTCCTTGATGTGCGCGCTGCCCTGCACCTGCGCCTTTTCGGACTTCCAGATGTCGTCGAGATCGGCGTATTCGCGTTCCAGCGATTTGATTTCGGTTTCGAGCAGCGCCAGGCGCTTGCGTGATGCCTCGTCTTTTTCCTTTTTGATGGCTTCGCGCTCGATCTTGAGCTGGATCAGCCGGCGGTCGAGCTTGTCCATGACCTCCGGCTTGGAGTCGATTTCCATCTTGATGCGCGATGCCGCCTCGTCGATCAGGTCGATCGCCTTGTCCGGCAGGAAGCGGTCGGTGATGTAACGATGCGACAGTTCAGCCGCGGCGACGATCGCCGGATCGGTGATTTCGATGCCGTGGTGCAGCTCGTATTTTTCCTGCAGCCCGCGCAGGATGGCGATGGTCGCCTCCACCGAGGGCTCATCGACCAGCACCTTCTGGAAGCGGCGTTCCAGCGCCGCGTCCTTTTCGATGTATTTGCGGTATTCGTCCAGCGTGGTGGCGCCGACGCAATGCAGCTCGCCGCGCGCCAGCGCCGGCTTCAGCATGTTGCCGGCGTCGATCGCGCCCTCGGCCTTGCCGGCGCCGACCATGGTGTGCAGTTCATCGATGAAGACGATGGTCTGCCCGGCGTCCTGCGAAATTTCCTTGAGCACCGACTTCAGCCGTTCTTCGAATTCACCGCGGTATTTGGCGCCGGCCAGCAGCGCGGCCATGTCCAGCGACAGCACGCGCTTGTTTTTCAGCGTCTCCGGCACCTCGCCGTTGACGATACGCTGCGCGAGGCCTTCGACGATGGCGGTCTTGCCCACGCCGGGTTCACCGATCAGCACCGGATTGTTCTTGGTGCGGCGCTGCAGGATCTGGATCACGCGACGGATTTCGTCGTCGCGACCGATCACCGGATCAAGCTTTGCCGCGCGCGCGCGTTCGGTCAGGTCAGTTGTGTATTTTTTCAGTGCTTCGCGGCTGCCTTCGGCTTCCGGGTCGCCGACGGACTCACCGCCGCGCATGGCATTGACCGCCTGTTCGATGTGGGCGCGGTCGCCGCCATGCTGTTTCAGCAGCCTGCCAGTCTCTCCTTTGTCCTGGGTCAGCGCGAGCAGGAACAGTTCGGAGGCAATGTACTGGTCACCGCGTTTCTGCGCCTCCTTGTCGGTGAGGTTCAGCAGATTGCCGAGGTCGCGGGAAATCGTCACCTCGCCGCCGCTGCCCTCGATTTTGGGCAGGCGTTCGATGGCGGTTTTTAACGCGGCACGGAGCGCGGCGACGTTGACGCCCGCACGCTGCAGCAGCGCGGCCGTGCCGCCGTCCTGCTGGTTGAGCAGGGCCTGCAAGAGGTGTTGCGGCTCTATATAGGCATGATCGCCGCCGACCGCCGCGCTTTGCGCGTCAGCGAAGGCCTGCTGGAACTTGGTGGTGAATTTGTCGAAACGCATTGCAATCCCATTGCCGGTGAATACGAATACTCACGAAATGGGGCGTTATCGGGCCAATTTCAATACGAGCCGGAGGGGCATCGTGGAATATATAAAATATTCAATAAAATCAATAACTTGTAAAGAATTCCAGCGGCGCTGCCCTTCAGGCCGCCATGCCCGCAGATTTCTGCGCCGTCGCCCGGCCTCGAGTGCCGCTTTCCGGATACGGATACAGCATGTTGAGCGCAATGCTCTGGTTCGCGGTCTGCACGATGCGCACATGCTCGCGCTTCAGTTCCCGCGCGTGGCGGCAGCCGCAGGCATGGGCAATCATGTCGATTTCCTTGTTCATGTTGTTGCAGTAATTGGCCACGCGCAGGTATTTCTCGGCGACGACAAGGCCGCGCTGCAGGCGCTTGTTATGGGTGGTGACGCCTGTCGGGCAGGTGTTCTGGTGGCAGCGCAGCGCCTGGATGCAGCCCAGCGCAAACATGAAACCGCGCGCCGAGTTGATGAAATCCGCGCCCACGCACAATGCCCACGCCGCCTTGGCCGAGGTCACCAGCTTGCCGGCGGCGATGATGCGCACCCGGTCGCGCAGATCGGCCTGGATCAGTGCATCAACCACGCGCGGCAGCGCCTCGGCGATCGGCAGCGCCATGTGATCCATCAGCGTCTGGGGTGCTGCGCCGCTGCCGCCCTCACCGCCGTCGATGGCGATGAAGTCCGGCGCGAACTCGCGGCCGCGGCGCAGCACGGCATCGCAGAGATCGTTCATGAAGGCCCAGCCGCCGATCGCGGTCTTGATGCCCACCGGGCGGCCGGTCAGGTTGCGGATATAGGCAATCTTGTCGAGCAGGTCATCAACATTGGCAATGTCGTGATGGCGATTCGGGCTGATCGAATCCTGCCCCGCCGGTATGCCGCGGATGCGGGCGATTTCCTCGGTGACTTTTTCACCCGGCAGCACGCCGCCCTTGCCCGGTTTGGCGCCCTGCGACAGCTTGATCTCGAAGGCCTTGACGTGTTTCGCCAGTTCCTTCGCTTTTTGCGGCGAAAATGTGCCGTCGACTTCGCGGATGCCGTACTTGGCGGTGCCGATCTGCATGATCACGTCGCAGCCGCCGCTCAGGTGATACGGCGACAGCCCGCCCTCACCGGTGTCCATCCAGCACCCGGCCTCAAAAGCGCCGCGCGACAAGGCTTCCACCGCAGGCTGCGAAATCGCGCCAAAACTCATGCCGCTGATGTTGACGATGGATTTGGCCTCGAAGGGCTGTTCGCAAAAGCCGTTGCCGATCAGCACCGACGGTGTCGGCAGGCGGTCCTCCTCCAGTACCGGATAGGGATGGTTGACGAATAGGATCGAGCCCGGCGAATTCAGGTCATTGGTCGAGCCGAAGCCGATGATGCCGCCTTCATTTTTCGCGCTTTTGTAGACCCAGCCGCGGGTTGCGCGGTTGAACGGCATTTCCTCGCGGTCATTGGCGAAAAAATACTGGCGGAAATATTCGCCGAGGTCCTCGAAGAAAAAACGCAGCCGGCCGATGACCGGATAATTGCGCAGGACAGTGTGCTTTTTCTGGGTGACATCGTGGATGATCATGAAAACCAGCCAGCCGATGATCACAAAGCCGAGCACCGTGCCGATGCCATATGACAGCACACCCATGATTTCGCCCATGCGCGCTCCCCTGCCGGTCGGTTAGAATTCCTGCCGCACTATAGCAGCTTGCCGATAATTACAGCGTATTGCCCCCCATGATCCTGGCTCCTGAAATCGAACGCAATGTGACCGCCGCGCTGGCGGAGGATGTGGCCGGCGGCGACCTGACTGCGCAGCTGACGCCGGACATTGCTGACGCGCGGGCCCATGTCGTCTGCCGTGAGGACGCAGTGCTCTGCGGCACGGCCTGGTTTGCGGCCTGCGTGCAACGCCTCGATCCCGCCGCGCGCCTGCACTGGCTGGCCCATGACGGCGAGCGCGTGACGGCAGGCACGCGTGTGTGCGACATCACCGGCTCTTCGCGCGCCATTCTGACTGCGGAACGCAGTGCGCTGAATTTCCTGCAACTGCTGTCGGCCGTGGCCACCCTCACCCGGCGTTACGTGGATGCGGTTGCCGGCACCCGCGCCGCCATCCTCGACACCCGGAAAACCCTGCCCGGCCTGCGCGTCGCGCAGAAATACGCGGTGACGGCCGGCGGCGGCCGCAATCACCGCATGGGTTTGTGGGATGCGATCCTGATCAAGGAAAACCACATCGCCGCGGCGGGCGGCATCGTGCCCGCACTGGCTGCCGCGAAGCGGGACAAACGCGCAAGCTGGGTGCAGATCGAAGTGGAAACGCTGGCGCAGCTGCGCGAGGCGGTCACTGCGGGTGCGACCATGGTGCTGCTCGACAACATGACGCTGGATGACATGCGCGCCGCGGTGACCTGGACCGCGGGCCGCGCCGAACTTGAAGCCTCGGGCGGGATCACGCTGGACAAGGTGCGCGCGATTGCCGAAACCGGCGTCGAGCGGATTTCCATCGGCGCGCTGACCAAGGATATTGCCGCGGTTGACCTGTCGCTGCGTTTCGAGACCTCCAAGTAAACCGCAGCTTATCGCCCGAAAATCTATAAGGTATTGATTTTAATCAACTTTTACTTGCTGCGCCCGGCAATGAAGGTTTTCACCGCCTCGACATCCGGATCCATCACCGCGACGCGCTGCAAGCGGCTTTCCAGTCCTTCATAACCCGGCGGCACCGCGGGATCATGTCCCAGGGCTTCGCGGATGGTTTCGGCGAATTTCGCCGGCAAGGCGGTTTCGAGACAGATCAGCGGCACTCCCGGCTCACGCAGCTTCAGGCCGACATTGATGCCGTCCGCGGTATGCGGATCCACCACTACACCGTAAGCCTTTTCGACGCGGCGAATGGTTGCGATGCGGTCGGCATGGGTGCTGCGTCCGGAAACAAATCCGTATCGGGCAATGCCCCGCCAGTACGGTGTCTCGCCGAGATTGAAGCCGCCGGCATCCTCAACCTCGCGCCACAGCCGAGCCACCATCGCCGGATCGCGCTCCACCAGATCGAATACAAATCGCTCGAAATTCGAGGCCTTGGAAATATCCATCGACGGGCTGGAGGTCTGCGCCGTTTCGCGGCCGGTACGCACACGGTAACGCCCCGAACGGAAAAACTCGTCGAGCACGTCGTTTTCGTTGGAGGCCAGGATCAGGTGTTTGATCGGCAGGCCCATCATGCGCGCGATATGACCGGCAAAAATATTGCCGAAATTGCCCGAAGGCACGGCAAACGACAGCTGCTCGTCATTGCTCTGCGTCGCGGCGAAGTAACCCTTGAAGTAATACACCACCTGCGCCACGATGCGCGCCCAGTTGATCGAATTCACCGCGCCGATGCGATGCGCGTTCTTGAATGCGGCATCGCCGCTCACCGCCTTGACGATGTCCTGGCAGTCGTCGAACACACCGCGGATCGCGATGTTGAAAATATTGGCATCCTGCAGCGAATACATCTGCGCGCGCTGGAACGGGCTCATCTTGCCGTGCGGCGACAGCATGAAGACGCGGATGCCCTGGCGGCCGCGCATCGCGTATTCGGCGGCGGAACCGGTGTCGCCCGAGGTCGCGCCGAGGATGTTCAGCGTCTTGCCTTCGCGCTTCAGAACATACTCGAACAGTTCGCCGAGCAGTTGCATCGCCACGTCCTTGAACGCCAGCGTCGGGCCGTTGGACAGCTTCAGCAGGTGCAGCCCGGGCTCCAGCGTGTGCAGCGGCGTGATGTCAGCCGAACCGAAGGTCTCCGCGCGGTAGGCGCGGCGCACCAGTGCGGCGAGGTCATCCTGCGGGATGTCATCAACGAAGCGGCTGATGATCGCAAAAGCCAGATCCGGATAGGACATGGCGCGCAGCGCAGTGAGTTCTGCCGCATCGAGCCGCGGATAAGCCTGCGGCACCACCAGTCCGCCATCGGGCGCCAAACCGCCCAGCAGCACGTCGCAGAAGCGCGCACCGGACATGCGGCCGCGGGTGCTGACATAACGTACAGAAGCCCCCGCTGCGGCTGCCTTCGGGGCCAGCGCGCTCATTGCAGCGCTTCCATGCGGATGCGGGTGATTTTCCCTGAAACCACCGGCAGCGCTTCGATGCTGCGGATCGCGGCATCGATTTTCTTTTCCCGGGTCAGATGCGTGAGCAGGATGATGTCAACGTATTCCTCGCCGGCATCGGGCTCCTTCTGCACCAGCGCTTCGATCGAAATCGCCTGGTCGGCCAGAATGCGCGTGATGTCGGCCAGCACGCCGGCCTTGTCCGCCACGCGCAACCGCAGGTAATACGAAGTCTCGACCTCGCCCATGGGCAGGATCGGCACATTCGACAACTGGTCATGCTGGAAGGCCAGGTGCGGCACGCGGTGTTCCGGATCCGCGGTCAGCGCGCGCGCGACATCGACCAGATCGGCCACGACCGCCGACGCGGTCGGCTCGGCGCCGGCGCCGGCGCCGTAGTACATGGTCTGGCCGACGGCGTCGCCCTTGACCAGGATCGCGTTCATCACGCCCTCGACATTGGCGATCAGCTGCCGGGCCGGAATCAGCGTCGGATGCACCCGCAGCTCAAAGCCTGCCGCCTTGCGTTTGGCGATGCCCAGCAGCTTGATGCGGTAGCCCAGTTCTTCGGCATAACGGATGTCCTGCTGAGCCAGCTTCGAAATGCCCTCGACATAAGCCTTGTCGAACTGCACCGGGATGCCGAAACCGATGGCCGCCATGATCGCCAGCTTGTGCGCGGCATCCACACCTTCGATGTCGAAGGTCGGATCCGCTTCGGCGTAACCCTTGCTCTGCGCCTGTTTCAGCACATCGGCAAAAGCCGCGCCTCTGGCGCGCATTTCCGACAGGATGAAATTGCTGGTGCCGTTGATGATGCCGGCGATCCATTCGATGCGGTTGGCGGTCAGCCCCTCGCGCAAGGACTTGATGATCGGAATGCCGCCGCCGACCGCCGCCTCGAAGGCCACCATCACGCCCTGCTTGCGTGCCGCCGAAAAAATCTCGTTGCCGTGCAGCGCCAGCAGCGCCTTGTTCGCGGTCACCACGTGTTTGCCGTTGGCGATGGCCTTCAGCATCAAGTCCTTGGCGATGGTGTAGCCGCCGATCAGCTCGACGACGACGTCGATCTGCGGATCGTTCACCACTTCAAAAGCGTCCGCGGTGACCCGAGCCGCATCAGCAGCGACGGCTTTGGCACGCACCACATCCTTGTCCGCCACCACGGCGATGCGGATGGCACAGCCTGCCCGGCGCGAAATTTCCTCGCTGTTGCGCTGGAGCACCCTGAACGTGCCGCCGCCCACGGTACCGGCGCCCAGCAGTCCCACGTTGATCGGTTTCATGGTCTTCCTGTTTTCCGTATCGGTTTTCCGCTACTTCACCAGTCCGTCCTTGCGGAACATTTCCTTGATGGTGCGTATCGCCTGCCGGGTTCGTGCCTCATTCTCGATCAACGCGAAGCGCACAAAGTCGTCACCGTAGTGCCCGAAGCCGGTGCCCGGTGCCACCGCGACCTTGCCTTCGGCCAGCAGTTTTTTCGAAAACTCCAGCGATCCCATTTTTTTGTAAGGCTCCGGTATCGGCGCCCAGATATACATCGTCGCCTGCGGCTTGGCCACTTCCCAGCCCATGGCGTTCATGCCCGACCACAACACATCGCGGCGTCCCTGATAGATCTGGCGCACGTTTTCCACGCAATCCTGCGGACCTTCGAGCGCGATGATCGACGCCACCTGGATCGGCGTGAAGGTGCCGTAATCGTGGTAACTCTTCATCCGCGCCAGCGCAGTGACGAGTTCGCGGTTGCCGACCATGAAACCGACGCGCCAGCCCGCCATGTTGTAGCTTTTGGACATGGTGAAAAATTCGACCGCAACGTCGCGCGCGCCCGGCACCTGCAGGATCGACGGCGCCTTGTAACCGTCGAACACGATGTCGGCGTAGGCCAGATCGTGCACCACGTAGATGTCATGCTCCCTGGCAATCGCGATCAGCCGCTCGAAAAACGCCAGATCCACGCACTGGGTCGTCGGATTGCTCGGAAAATTGACGATCAGCATCTTCGGCTTGGGATAGGTGTCCTTGATCGACTGTTCAAGCGCCGCGAAAAAATCCACACCGGCGTGCATCGGCACGTGGCGGATGTCGGCGCCGGCGATCACCGGACCGTAGATGTGGATCGGGTAACTCGGATTGGGCACCAGCACGATGTCGCCCCGCTCCAGCGTCGCCAATGCAAGATGCGCGATGCCTTCCTTCGAGCCGATGGTGACAATGGCTTCCGATTCCGGATCCAGTTCCACGCCATATCGGGTCTGGTACCAGTTGCAGATCGCCTTGCGCAGGCGGGTGATGCCCTTGGATACCGAATAGCCGTGGGTATCGGTGCGCTGCACCGATTCAATCAGCTTGTCGACGATGTGCCGCGGCGTGGGCTGGTCGGGATTGCCCATGCTGAAGTCGATGATGTCCTCGCCGCGCCGGCGGGCGGCGAGTTTCAGTTCGCCGGTGACGTTGAAGACATACGGCGGCAGGCGTTTGATGCGCGGAAATTCTTCCATGTCTGAATCTCTGAGTGATGCCTTTGCTGAATCTGGGTCAGTGAACCTGGGTAAAATCAAGCCGGGTAACGTCAGCCGGTTACAATCCACCGCTCCTGCTGCAACGCCAAAAACGCGGCATCCCGGCTGCTTGCGGGTGGAAAACACACGATTGTATCGAAGCCGATTATTCGCGGCAAATCAGAGAGTTATGAAACTGCATCTGGCAGACAGCAAAAACCGCTATGCGGTCACCGGTTACGGCGCGGGTTACCTCGCCGTCAACACTGTCCGTTATGAGCAGCCGCTGCTCATTACCCCGGACCAGGCGCCGGAAGCCTGGCCGGTACTGCAATTTGACGCGCTGGACGCGGCGGCAATGGCCGGATTGCTGGAAAAACACCCTGAAATCATCGTTCTGGGCACCGGCAGCACACAGCGTTTTGCCGCAGCGGCGGTGCTCCGGCCGCTGATCGAAGCCGGAATCGGCCTGGAAACCATGAATACCCCGGCGGCCTGCCGCACCTACAACATCCTGATGGGCGAAGGCCGGCGCGTGGTCGCGGCTATGTTGCTGCCCTGATCGGCTCGGGTTCTGCCGCAGGCACGGCCTGCAGCGGCAAGGTGAAATAAAAGGTCGCGCCCAGTTCGGGCTCCGCCTCGGCCCAGACCTGGCCGCCGTGGCGCCGGATCACGCGCTGCACCAGCGCCAGCCCGATGCCGGTGCCCTGGAATTCGGATTCGCTGTGCAGGCGCTGGAAGGCGCCGAACAGCTTGTTGACGTAGGCCATGTCGAAACCCACGCCGTTGTCGCGCACGAAATAGGTACGGCCGTCTGCGGCCTCGACACAGCCGACCTCGATCACGGCGTCGGATTTCAGGCTGGTGAATTTCCAGGCATTGCGCAGCAGATTGTCCAGTGCGATGCGCAGCAAGCCGGAGTCGGCAGCCACCACCATGCCCGGCGCGACCCTGATGCTGACTTTGCGCGCGGGATCCGCCGCCGCCAGTTCCGCGGTGATGTCCAGAGCCAGGGCCGTCAGGTCACAGGCACGGATTTGCGGATCGCGGCGGGTGACGCGCGCCAGCTCCAGCAGATCGTCGATCAACTTTGCCATGCGCTGGCTGCCGGCGCGCACACGGTCGAGATAACTGCGGCCGGTGGCATCCAGCTTGGAGGCGTATTCGTCGAGCAGGATCTGGCTGAAGCCGTCGATGGTACGCAGCGGTGCACGCAAGTCATGGGATACCGAGTAGGAAAACGACTCAAGCTCGCGATTGGCTGCCGCCAGCGCGCGCGTGCGTTGCTCGACCCGCTGTTCGAGTTCCGCGTTGAGGTGCCGCACCTCGGCCTCGGCATGGCGAAAATCGGTCAGGTCATAACCCATCAGATGCACACCGCTGACGGCACCGTCGTCGGCGACATGCGGAATCAGCGTCAGCCTTGCAACCCGCGTGCCGGCATGGGTGTCCAGCGTGCGTTCGGTGATCACCTCGTCACCGCGCAGCGCCCGCTCCAGCAGGGGCGCCAGCGTCTCCCCGTATTCGGAGACGTCCTGCTCGACCCGCAATACACCGCCCCGGACATCCAGCCTGGCGGGACCGAACCAGCGGTCGAACGCAATGTTCGAATACTGCAGCCGCTGCTTGTCATCAAAAAATGCGATGACCGCCGGCACATTGTCGGCAATGGCGCGCAAGCGGCTTTCGTTGTCACGCAGCAGGCGCTCCATGCGCAACTGGTCGGTCATGTCGCGCAACAGCACCAGCCGGACTTTTTCACCGGCCAGCATGGTAGGATAGGAGTAAATCTCGACGTCTATCACCTCGCCATTGCTGCGAATGTGCTGTTTCTGCTGCCGCTCGACGATTCCGCTGGGGCGCTCGTCCATGCCGCCGAGGTAACGTTCGCGTTCAGCCGGTATCTGGATGTCGAGCGGGCTCATGGCCAGCATCTGCTCCCGGGTATAACCATACATGGCGAGGCAGGCATCATTGACGTCGATGAAATGCAGGTCATCCTCCTGGCGCAGGTACATCGGCAAAGGTGTCAGCGCAAAAATCTGCCGGTACCGGGCCTCGCTTTCCTCCATCGCCTGCCGGGCACGCCTGCGATCGGTGACATCCATGGCCAGTACCAGCCGCGCCGGCTTGCCGCCGTACTGAAAGGGCTGCGCCGTGATTTCAACGGTGATGATCCGGCCGCCCTTGGTGACATGGCGGCGCTCGAAATGCGCCGGCAGCGCCGGATCGCGCCCGAGCAATTGCTGCAGCACCAGGTCGCGATCCTCCTCGACCTGCAGGTCGAGGGCGCTCATGGCAAGAAATTCGTCGCGTGTGTAACCGTACTTCTCGAGCGCGGCATCGTTGACGGCGAGGAATTTCGGGGACTGCGCTTCCGCCACCCACATCGGCAGCGGCGTTGCGGCGAAGATCCGCCGGTAACGCTCCTCACTCGCCTCCAGCGCCTCGACCATTTTCATGCGTTCGGTGACATCCTGCGCAGTCGCCAGCACCCCGGTGAATTTTCCGGATTCGTCGGTCAATGGCGTGTTGCTCCATTCGCAGATGATGCGGCGTCCGTCCTTGCGTATGCTTTCATTGCTGCCGGTAACATCCATGTCGCCGGCCTTCAGGCGCGCACGCCGCTCCTCAACCTGTCCGCGCACCGACTCGGGCACGATCAAGTCGGCGACATCCCTTCCGCGCAATTCATCGCCCGCATAGCCGAAAATTTTCTCTGCCGCCGGATTGCAGTAGACCACGCGGAAATCCTGATCCTGCAGCAGGCAGGCCACCGGCATGTGTTCCAGCTGCAGCTCCAGCATGTCCATCAGGTGGCGGCGCTCGCGTTCAAGATGCCAGCTGGTCCGTTGCGCCTCGGCGCGGTCCATGAACTGGCCAACCTCGCGGCTGATCACCTCCAGAGTATCGAGCATCACCCGGTCCGGGGCTTCGACCCGTTCGCTGAAAAACTCCAGTGCGTCCTCGGTGTCGCGGCTGCGGCGGATGGGCACGGCAACAGCGCCGCGCAATCCGGCAGCCTGCGCAAAATAGCGCTGCCGCTCGCTCTGCTGCGTAAAATCCGTATACCAGATGATTTCGTTGCGCGACACGGCAAGACTGACCGTCCCCGTCTTCATGTTGGCGATTCTGGGGGCGCGCGCGAATTCGACAAAGGCATCCGCCCTGATGCCGGGGGCAACCCAGTATTCATGGCAGGTCAGCATCAATGTTTCCGGATCAACATGCCGCCTCGCCCCCCAGCTCCATTCCATGGTGCGACAGATCATCTCGATCACATTCCGTATGGCCTGCTCCTGATTTTTTTCCTGGGACAGGATGCGCGCCACATCGTGCTGCATGCGCAACTGCTGGCGCAGCACGACCTCGGCGGTGATGTCGTTGCCGACGCCGCGGTAACCTGCAAGCGTCCCGTCCTCCCGGAACACCGGCTCTCCGCTGAGGCTGCCATAGGCCACGATGCCCTTCGGACTGGTATAACGCAGTGTCAGGCCGCGAAACGGGGCGCGCCGCGCGATCACCGCCTTGTGCGCCGACCAGTCGGAACCAACCGGTGTGATGAAATCGTTTTCCCAGCGTGCTTTGCCGAGTATTTCTCCGGACGCGTGCCCCGACATCCTGGAAAACCCCTCTGAAACCTGTGTCAGGCGGTACTCGGCATCCGCTTCCCAGTACCAGTCGGAACCGAGCGCGCTCAGCGCCTTGAAGCGGGCTTCGCTGCTGCGCAATGCACTTTCTGTCGAATGCTGCCGGGCCAGCTGCACCAGCAGCACCAGCGTGCCGACGCCAAGAAGACCGACCAGCAGCCCCGCAATGACCCAGTAACGCGTTGCGGTCAATTGACTGGCGGCCATTGCGGCGCTGGCGCTGATGCCGATTCCCACCAGCAGGGGGTGATGTTCCATCGCGCAAAAACTGCTGACGCGCTCAACGTTGTCGATGGGGCTGGTCATGATCCCCGTCCGGCAATCGCGGCTGAGCGGCAGCACCGACCGTATCCGCTCGTCGCCGCTCAAATCCCGACCCGCAACGACGTCGCCGTCGCTCAATCCCGCGATCAGAGTGCCGTCTTTTCCGAGCAATGCCAGCGTAGCGCCGGCGCCAAGGTTCATTTCATTGTAAATCTGCTGCAGCTGCGCGACGTTGATGCTGACCAGCGTCAGGCCCAGCATGCTGCCGTCGCGGCCGGCAACCGGATAACTCAGATAAAAAATCCAGGCCGCAGGATTGCCCTGGCGGCCGGCCGGACTGACGTGCAGACGCAATCCGGGCCGCTGCTGTGCGGCGATGTGATCCGCAATAACCTCCGGGGGGATGGCCATCGCCCGGCTTTCCCAGATTTTTTCCCCTTTCGCGTCGAACAGCGAAAACTCGGCAAATTTTCCGCTTCTGCCGGCAACCATCCGTGCCATGCGCACTGCCGCGACTTCCAGTCCCTCGCGCTGCGCTTCCACGGTAACCAGCCGCACCAGGCCCTCGACCGCGGACAGCCTTGCGTCCAGCTGATCGCGCAGCGCGCGGGACAGGGTTTCGGCATGCTGTTCCGCGCTTTTGGCGGCGGCGACATTGCCCTTGCGGATGGCCGCGTCGTTGGCGACGAGAATCGCGGCACCGAGAAAACAGGCGCCCAATGCCAGCACAAAGCGGGGATTGTGCAGACCGGCGGACAACCGGCCGATCAGCGACGACGCCCGGCGCGCCTCGCTGCCGCTGCCTTCCGCTTCGCTCCCCGATGAATTTGTCACGTTTTTATGCGCCGTATTGATGCGCCAGAATTCGAACTCGAACCTGGCCGCGATGTATCTGGTCGGGAAAGTTCATCTTATAATCGCAGCATCGGCTTGTCTAATGCCTTCGCAGCCCGTATCCAGTCCACATTTCAGTCGCCACTCCTCCCTCGAAAGCTCTTTTGCCATGCCTTCACAGATCAATGCGGTTGCCGAACAGATCAACAGCATCATCCTCGGCAAATCGCAGCAGATCAGGCTCGCCATCGCCTGCCTCCTCGCGCGAGGCCATCTGCTGATCGAGGATGTTCCGGGTGTCGGCAAGACCACCCTCGCCCACGCCATTGCAACATCGCTGGGACTCAAGTTTCAGCGCATCCAGTTCACCAGCGACCTGCTGCCGGCCGATATCCTCGGTGTGTCGGTGTACAACCGCGACAGCGGCAGTTTTGAATTCCATCCCGGCCCTGTGTTCACCAATGTCGTGCTGGCCGATGAAGTCAACCGCGCGACACCGCGTGCGCAAAGCGCGCTGCTCGAGGCAATGGAGGAAAACCAGGTCACCACCGAAGGCGAAACCCGGCCCCTGCCGCGCCCGTTTTTCGTGATCGCAACACAGAATCCTTCGCACCAGATCGGCACTTTCCCGCTGCCGGAATCCCAGCTCGACCGTTTCCTGATGCGTATCGAGCTCGGATACCCGGACGCCCAGGCCGAACGCGCGCTGCTGAACGGCATAGACCGGCGCGATCTGCTGGGCAGGCTGCAACCCCGTCTCGAACCCGAGGGCCTGGCGCAACTGCAGCGCGAAGTGCAGCAGGTTCATGCTTCTCCGGCGCTGCTCGATTACCTGCAGGCACTGGTCAATTACACCCGTCAGGCCCCGTATTTCGAACACGGACTCTCGCCGCGGGCCGCGCTGGCCATGCTGCACGGCGCCCGCGCCTGGGCCTATATGGATGACCGCAAACATGTGCTGCCGGAAGACCTGCAGACCGTGCTGCCGGCGATCATTGCGCACCGTTTGAGCCCCGCCGGCGATCTCGGCGGCGCCAGTCGCAGCGACCTCGTTGCCCGCCTGCTGCAGCAGGTGGCCATACCCTGATGCTTCCGGCAGCCGGATCGCCGTCGCTGTTCGGCGCGCTCAAAAACGGCATCCTCGAATGGATGTTCCAGTGGCGCGGCCCTGAACGCGGCACCATCGTGCTGGTGCAGCGCCGTGTTTTCATACTGCCGACGCGTCAGGGGCTGCTGTTCGCGGGCGTGATCGTGCTGATGCTGATCGGCTCGGTCAATTACGACCTGTCGCTGGGCTTCATCCTCGCCTTCCTGCTCGGCGCCACCGGGATCCAGTCGATGCTGCATACCTTCCGCAACCTCGCCAATCTGCGCATCTCGCCCGGCCGGGTGCAGCCGGTATTCGCCGGGGAGCAGGTGCAATTCCAGATCCGCATCGCCAACCAGGCGCGCCTGCACCGCTACAGCATCGGTATCACCAGCGACAAAAAATCCGCCGTCTATATTGAAGTTCCGCCCGATGAAGAGGTCACGGCCACGGTCGCCATACCTGCGATCCGGCGCGGCTGGCAGCGCCCCGGGCGACTGACACTGTTCACTTTTTTTCCTGCCGGGCTGTTCCGCGCCTGGTCTTATGCCGACCTCGACATGCACGCCCTGGTTTATCCGGCGCCGGCGGCGCCCGGACTGGCAATGCCGGTAGCGGAAGCCGGCAGCGGCGACGGCGGTGTGCGTGGCCAGGGCCACGATGAATTCTCCGGCCTGCGCCCGTACCGCCCCGGTGATTCACCGCGCCACATCGCGTGGAAGGCCGTGGCACGAGACGACACGCTGCTGACCAAACAATTCTCCGGTCGCGCCGATGCCGAGCTGTGGCTGGCCTGGGAAACACTGCCCCCGGCGATGGACGGCGAAATGCGGATCGCGCATCTGACACGCTGGGTCATCGAAGCCGATCGCGCCGGCCTCCCTTACGGTCTGCGCCTGCCCGGTCTGACGCTGCCGATCGCCGCCGGCGCCGCCCAGCGCAGTGACTGCCTGCGCGCACTGGCTCTGCATGGTCTCGCTGCCGACCGCGCTTGACACGCGGATCATCGGATCCCGCGACATCTGCTGGCTGAGCGCCGGGTTTCTGCTTGCCAGCCTGCCCCATCTGCTGCGCATGCCGATCTGGCTTTCCTTGCTCACGGTCGGCATCGCCGGCTGGCGCCTGCTCCAGTTGCGCATGCGCAGCAAGCCGGCGGCGAAATGGCAGATGGTGCTGATCGCCGCGGCCGCCAGCGTCGGCATCCTGCTGCAATACCGCACCTTGTTCGGACGCGAAGCCGGCGTCGCCTTGCTGGTGGTCATGCTCGCGCTGAAACTGCTGGAAACCCGCGACCAGCGCGACGGCATGCTGCTCGGTTTCCTCGGCTTTTTTCTGCTGGTCACCAATTTCCTGCATTCGCAGACCATTCCGACCGCGGCCTACATGCTGGGTTGCGCATGGCTGCTCGTCGCCGGCCTGATCGGCATGCAGTACACGGGGGCATGGCCCGGCTGGCGACAACCCGTGCGCCGCGCCGGCGTGCTGATGCTGCAGGGAGTGCCGCTGATGCTGGTGCTGTTCCTGCTGTTTCCGCGCATCCCGGGCCCGCTGTGGGGATTGCCGCAGGACGCCTATGCCGGTCTGAGCGGTTTGTCCGACAACATGAGCCCGGGCAGCCTGAACAGCCTGATCCTGTCCGACGCCGTCGCTTTCCGCGCCACCTTCAACGGCAAAATTCCGGAACCCAAGGATCTCTACTGGCGTGGCCCCGTGTTGTGGGATTACGACGGCAAGACCTGGACCGCACCGCGCATCGTTCAGAGCACCAACGATTTGCCGGATAACGGTACGCAGATTGAATATACGGTCACCGTGGAGCCGCACAACAAGCGCTGGCTGTTCGCGCTCGAATTCCCGGGTCTGCGCCCGCCGCGATCGATTGCCACCCGTGACATGCAACTGCTCAGCTTCACCCCGGTGCGCAACCGCATCCGTTACGACATGACTTCTTCCATCGGCACGGCCTACGGCGCGGACGACGATCAGAGCCTGCTTGCGCGCAACCTGCGCCTGCCGCCCGACAGCAACCCGCGCACCAGCGAATTTGCACAGGGGTTGCGCAAAAAATTTCCGAACGACCGTAACCTTGTCGCCGCGGTGCTGGCCCACCTGCGCAATGAGAATTTTGTCTACACCCTGTCCCCGCCGCTGCTCGGCGAACAGCCGGTCGACGAATTCCTGTTCGAAACGCGCCGCGGTTTCTGCGAACACTACGCGTCCGCCTTTACCGTGCTGATGCGCGCTGCCGGCATCCCGGCGCGGGTGGTCACCGGTTATCTGGGCGGTGAAGTCAATCCGGTCGGCGAATACATCCTGGTGCGTCAGGCCGATGCCCATGCCTGGGTGGAAATCTGGCTGCAGAATACCGGCTGGGTGCGCGTTGATCCCACGGCGGCCGTGTCTCCGGCACGGGTGGAACGCGGCATCGCCTCCGCCCTGCCGCGCACCGATGTGCTGCCGATGTTCGTGCGCGGCGATTTTGCGCTGCTGCAGCGCATGCGGCTGACGCTGGACTCGGTGACCTATACCTGGAACCAGTGGGTGCTGGGTTACACGCCGGACCGCCAGCGCCGCTTCCTGTCGTATATCGGCTTCAGTGAAGCGACCTGGCAAACCCTGGCTTTCGTGCTGATATTCTGCGCGGGTGTTGCAATACTCATCGGCACGGCCTTTGCGTTGCGCGACCTGCGCGGCGTACGCGAAGACGCGGTGAAAAAAACCTACCGGCGGTTTTGCCGCAAACTGGAGCGGCGCGGATTGCGGCGCGATGCGGCGGAAGGCCCCCGCGTTTTTGCCCAGCGCGCCGCCCGGCAGCATCCCGAACTGGCGGCTGCAGTGGCTGAAATCACGGCGCTGTACATCGCCTTGCGTTACGGCGGGGAGTCGGGAGCGGAGCGGATGCAGGCCTTCAAAAACCGCGTGCGTGCCTTCACGGCATAAAACTTAATAAAAACAATAACTTGGTAAATTTATGCGGGGGGCAGCAAGGCCGCCGGATCAACCGGCTTGCCCAGCCGGCGGATTTCAAAATGCAGTTTCACCTGATCGCTATCGGTATTGCCCATTTCCGCGATTTTCTGGCCGCGCGTCACGGTCTGACCCTCCTTCACCAGCAGCTCGCGGTTATGGGCATACACGCTGAGGAATTTTTCGTTGTGTTTGATCACGATCAGTTTGCCCAGGCCGCGGATGCCGGTGCCGCTGAAAATCACCCGCCCGGATCCTGCGGCCATGACCGGTTGTCCCATTTTTCCGGCGATGCCGATGCCCTTGTTCGAAGCCTCGTTGAACGGACTGACAATCTTGCCGCTCACCGGCCAGATCCAGTCCACTTCATCGGCTGCCGGCGGAAACGGTTTGGCATCGGGCTGGTCCGGCGCTTTGGCGGTCGCAGCGGGCTCAGGTTTGGTCCCCGACATCTGGGCATAGGCCTGATCCGAGTACGGCACCCGCACGCCGCGCGGTTCGACCCGCGCACCGGCAACGGCGCCGGCACCCGAACCCAGCGGTTTGCCCTCCACCGCGCCTGACGGCGTGCGCAGCGGTGTGGCGACCACGCCACCCGGGGGCGATAGCCGCAATTGCTGGCCGACGCGGATGCGCGAGGGCTCGACGTTGTTCCAGGCCGCCAGCTCGCGATAATCAAGGCCGAACTCAAGCGCAATGCTGTACATCGTGTCCCCGGCTTTGACCGTGTAGGACTCGGGGCGCGGCTGATCCGGCGCAGGCGCCTGTGCCGTGCGCGGCGCAGGTTTGACTGCCGGCGCCTTGGTCTGCTGCGGGGGCAGCCGCTCGGTGACCGGTGCAGGACGCCCCGTCATGCACCCCGACGACAAAACCAGCAGGACGCCGAAAAAGAGGATGCCGATGCGACAGGCCATGCGCTCCGGCACCACAGGCCCGCGCCGCTCAGCCCAGACCGGGGAGCAAGGGAACAAAGTTGGCCACTTCCACTTTTCGATCGACATAACCCTGCGCGGTTTTCTCAATGACGTGCAACGCCTGCTTGCCGTGATGCGTCAGCGGGATGACGAGTTTACCACCCACGGCCAGCTGCTCGCGCAAGGCCTGCGGCACATGCGTCGCCGCCGCAGCCACGATGATACCGTCGAAGGGCGCCTGCTCGGGCATGCCCAGGTTGCCGTCGGCGTTGCGCACACGCACGTTGTGCGCACGTGCATCGCGCAGATGGCGCCGCGCCTTGGCCAGCAGCGGCGCAAGCCGTTCCACTGAATACACTTCGCGCGCCAGCCGCGACAGCACCGCCGCCTGATAACCGCAGCCGGTGCCGATCTCGAGCACCTTGTCCAGCGGGCCGCCGCCGCGCAGCAGTTCCAACATGCGCGCCACGGTGTACGGGCTGGATATGGTCTGGCCGAACCCGAGCGGCAATGCCATGTCCTCGTACGCCCGGCTGGCCAGCGCTTCATCGACAAAAATATGCCGCGGCACCTCACCCATCGCGGCCATGATCAGTTCATCGCGGATGCCCTGCCCGCGCAGCCGCTCCACCATGCGCATGCGTGTGCGCTGTGACGTCATGCCGATGCCGGAGTTCGCGGCGTTCATGCGCCCTGTCCCAGCCAGCGTTCAACCGTCTCCATTTGCGCAAACCGCGTCAAATCCATCTGCAGCGGCGTGACCGATACCCGGTTGGAGGCAGCGGCATGGAAATCCGTTCCCTCGCCGGCATCCTGCGCAGCGCCGGCGGCGCCGACCCAATACACCGCTTCGCCGCGCGGCGTGCTGGCCTTGATGACAGGCTCCGCCTTGTGGCGTTTGCCGAGACGGGTGACCTTGATGCCCTGCAACGCCGCGTGCGGCACATCAGGCACATTGACGTTGAGCAGCACCGGCTGCTCAACGCGGTGTCTGGCAAAACGCGCGACCAGATCCGCTGCGACCCGGCCCGCGGTCGCAAAATGGTCATGTCCTGCGGCGACCAGCGATATGGCCAGCGACGGGATGCCGAGCAGAAAACCTTCGGTGGCCGCGGCAACAGTACCGGAGTAGATCGTGTCGTCTCCCATGTTGGCGCCGTGATTGATGCCCGATACCACGACATCCGGCAATTCCGGCAGCAGGCCGGTCACCGCCAGGTGCACGCAGTCGGTCGGCGTGCCGTTGACATAGTAATAACCGTTGCTGGCGCGACGCACCGACAGCGGACGGTCAAGGGTGAGTGAATTGCTGGCGCCGCTGCGGTCGCGCTCGGGCGCGACCACGGTGACCGTGCCCAGCGCGGCAAGCGCCTGTTCCAGGGCGGCCAGGCCCGGCGCAAAATAACCGTCATCGTTGCTGAGCAGGATACGCACGCTGATGTTTCGATTTGCTTTGTTGTGTGTCCTGCATTGCGGCAGGCTGTTGTTTCAGGATTTCCGGTGCTGCAACGTCCTCGGTGCGTTGCGAATTTTAGCATGCACTGCTGCGATATCCGGCACGATGCTAGGATACACATCCCCTTAAACCACCGGTTCACGATCATGGCTCCCATCGGCTTCCGCATCCTGCCCTTTCCGCCCCGACCCGCACCAAAAATCATCAATGCGCTGCGCAAGATCGCCACCGCCCACCTCAGCGACAACATGCACCGCCTGCACGCGGTCGGCCCCGATCTCTGGCCCTGCCATCGTGGCGGCAAGCTGGTCGGCACCGCCCTCACCGTCAAAGTCAGCCCCGGCGACAACCTGATGGTGCACAAGGCCATCGACATCGCCCGTCCGGGCGACGTGATCGTGGTCGATGCCGGCGGCATCAACACCCAGGCCATCATCGGCGAAATCATGGCGTCGCTGGCTGAAAGGAACGGCGCCGCCGGCATCGTCATCGACGGTGCGATCCGTGATGCCGATGCACTGGCTCTCTCGTCCTTCCCCGTTTATGCCAGCGGCGTGACCCATCGCGGACCGTACAAAAACGGCCCCGGCGAGATCAACGTACCGGTGGTCATCGGCGACGCCGTGGTCAACCCCGGCGACATCATCATCGGTGACGACGACGGCCTGCTGGTGCTGCCCCAGGCAATGGCCGAACAAACGATCAAGCTGGCGCTGGATCAGGCCAAAAAGGAAGCCGCGCTGCTGAAAGCCATCCGCGGCAAAGGCAAGGTCGACCGCGGCTGGGTGGATGAAACGCTCCGCGCCAGGGGCTGCGTGATTCCGGCGAAACTGCGCAGCCGATGAGCGCTTCGCGATGAGTGGTCCATTAAACGGGCTCACCGTGGTCGACCTGACCACGGTGGTCATGGGCCCCTACGCCACCCAGATCCTCGGCGACCTGGGCGCCAGCGTGATCAAGGTCGAAGCCCCGGGGGGAGACAATGTGCGCCATGTCGGCCCGATGAAGAATCGCGGCATGGGTCACATGTTCCTGCACCTGAACCGCAATAAAAAAAGCATCGTCCTCGACCTGAAACAGCCGGACGGCCGTGACGCACTGCTGAAAATCGCCGCGAAAGCCGACGTGCTGATCTACAACATCCGGCCGCAGGCGATGCAGCGGCTGCGGCTGGCTTATGCCGATGTCGCCGCGGTCAACCCGCGCATCATCTATGTCGGTGCCTATGGTTTCGGCCAGCAAGGGCCCTACGCCGCGCGACCCGCCTACGACGATTTGATCCAGGGCATGTCGGGACTGCCATGGCTGCTGCAGCAGTCAGGCGCAGAAGAACCCCGCTATATTCCGGCGACACTCGCTGACCGCATTGTCGGCCTGCATGCGGTGTATGCCGTGACCAGCGCGCTCTACCACCGCGAACGCAGCGGAGAAGGCCAGGCCGTTGAAGTGCCGATGTTCGAATGCATGAGCCAGATGATTCTCGGCGACCATTTCGGCGGCCGCACATTCGATCCTCCCGTTGGCGCCGCGGGTTACGCGCGGGTGCTGGCGCCGCAGCGCAAACCCTTCCGCACAAAGGACGGTTATGTCTGTGTGCTGATGTATAACGACAAGCAGTGGCAAAGTTTTTTCCGCCTGATCGGCCGCGACGACCTGTATCGAGACGATCCGCGCTTCAACTCCCACGAAAACCGCTCGGCGCGGATCGACGAGGTCAACAGCTTTGTCGCCGGCGAAATGCTCAAACGCAGCACCGGCGATTGGCTGAATGCACTGATGGCGGCCGACATTCCCGCCGCACGCATGAACGCGATTGATGACGTCATCGACGATGAGCACCTGACCGGCACCGGTTTCATCCGCATGGAAGAACATCCGACCGAAGGCAGGCTGCGCAGCACCCGCGCCGCCACGCAATGGTCACACACGCCGCCGGCGCCGCAATGCGGTGCGCCGCGGCTCGGCGAACATGGCGCTGAAGTGCTGCGGGCCGCCGGTTACAGTGACGACGAAATCCGCAGGCTCGCCGCGGCGGGCGTCACCACACTCCCCGGCTGAGGTCGCATGGACTTCGAATTTTCCGACGATCAGCGCGCGATCCAGGATGCGATCACCCGCGTCTGCGCACGTTTCGGCGCGGACTACTGGCTGCAGAAGGACCGCTACGGCGGTTTCCCCCATGAATTCCATGCCGCGATTGCCGCCGACGGCTGGCTGGGCATCGCCATGCCCGAACAATACGGCGGCAGCGGCCTCGGCATCACCGAAGCGGCGCTGATGATGGAAACCATCGCCGCCTCCGGCGCCGGGTTTTCCGGCGCATCGGCGATCCACATGAACATCTTCGGCCTGCACCCGGTGGTGGTGTATGCAAACGACGAGCAGAAACAGCGCTGGCTGCCGCCGCTGATCGCCGGCACCGACAAAGCCTGCTTCGGCGTCACCGAACCCGGTGCCGGCCTCAATACCACGCGTCTCACCACCAAGGCCGTGCGCGAAGGTGATGATTACGTGATTACCGGACAAAAAGTCTGGATTTCCACCGCGCAGGTCGCGAACAAGATCCTGCTGCTGACGCGCACCACGCCGCTGGAGCAGACCAGCAATCCGATCGACGGCCTGACGCTGTTTTATGCCGATATCGACCGCAGCAAGGTCGAGGCCCGCGAAATCGAGAAAATGGGCCGCAAGGCGGTGGATTCCAATCAGGTGTTCATCGACGGGCTGCGCGTACCCGCAGCGGACCGCATCGGTGAGGAAGGCAGGGGTTTCCGCTACATCCTCGACGGCCTCAATCCGGAACGCATCCTCGTTGCCGCCGAAGCGGCGGGCCTCGGCCGCGCCGCGCTGAACCGGGCCGTGCAATATGCCGGGGAGCGCATTGTGTTCGACCGGCCGATCGGCCGGAATCAGGCCATCCAGCATCCGCTGGCGCAGCGCTGGATCGAACTCGAAGCCGCACGGCTGCTGACCTACAAGGCGGCGAGCCTCTACGACGCCGGCAAACCCTGCGGCGCCGAAGCCAATGCGGCGAAATATTTCGCCGGCGAGGCTGGATTCAGGGCCTGTGAAACCGCGGTGCTGACCCATGGCGGCATGGGTTATGCCAAGGAATTCCACGTCGAACGGTATTTTCGCGAGGCGATGATTGCGCGCATCGCACCGGTCAGCCCGCAGCTGATCCTCTGTTACATCGCGGAACGCGTGCTGGGACTGCCGAAGTCCTACTGATCGGCCTTGCTGCGGCGGCGCGCGCCGTGCTGCTGCAACAGCTGCCGCACCTGCTCCACGCCCGCCGCAATATCATCGCCGGGCTGCAGCAGCGGCAGGAAACCGGTGACCCGCCGCCGGTAATTGAAATACACCGGCAGGATCGGCACGCCGGCGGCGCGGGCAATGCGGTAAAAACCGGATTTGAAACGCGCACCCTCGGTGCGCGTGCCTTCCGGCGTGATCGCCAGCCACAACTGTTCGCGTTTGCCGAAGGCTGCGGCCATCTCATCCGTCAGGTTTTCCGGATGCGCGCGATTGACGGGAATGCCGCCCAGCCAGCGCATGAATCCGCCCAGCGGCCAGAAAAAGAGGGTGTGCTTGGCAATGAAGGCCACGCGCAGGCCCATCACATACAGGAAAGCGGCGCCGATGATGAAATCCCAGACCGAGGAATGCGGTGCGACGGCAATGACCAGCTTCGGTTGGTCCGGAAACGGACCTTCGCTGCACCAGTCCAGTCGGCGCAGGATCCAGAGCCCCAGCGGTCGCAACAGACCGTAATGGCGGCGCGGCACTGCGCCGCCGACAGGTACGGACTCCACCGGCATGCGGGGATCTGCACCTGTCGCGTCAGACATCGTCTCCTCCAGCCCTGAACACAGCATGGTGCGCCATGCCGTCATCCATCAATCGAAGAATATATTTTAAGTTATTGTTTTTATTAGCAATTTTTAGTAACAGTGTACGGCCGATCATGCTCCAGCGACGGCATCATGCTGCGGATTTTGGCGACCCGTGCCGGATCGATATCCGCATAAATGATGCCGGGCTCCTCACCCGCATCGGCCAGCACTTCCCCCCAGGGATCGACGATCAGCGCATGGCCGTAGGTCTGGCGCTTGCCCGGATGTTCGCCGCACATGGCAGGCGCCAGAATGTAGGCGGCGTTTTCGATGGCCCGCGCCTTGAGCAGGGAATGCCAGTGCGCCTTGCCGGTCTGACGCTGGAAAGAGGACGGCACGGTGATGAATTCGGCACCCTGCTGCGCCAGGGCGCGATACAGATGCGGGAAACGCAGGTCGTAGCAGATGGTCATGCCCAGCTTGCCCCATGGCGTCGCGGCAATCACCGCCTGCTCGCCGGGACGGTATGAAGACGATTCGCGGATCACCTTGCCATCAGGCAGCGTGACATCAAACATGTGGATCTTGTCGTAGGTCGCCACCACTGCACCATCGGCGGCAATCAGGTACGAACGGTTGGCGATGCGTTCTTCACCGGTTTTCAGCGTCAGTGAACCGACCAGCAGCCAGACCTTGCTGCTGCGCGCCAGCTCCTGCAGCCCGGCCAGTGCTGCTCCGCCATCAGGTTCCAGCGCCCCCTCGCGCATCACACGGCCGCTGCCGTCCATCATCAGCGAATATTCCGGTGTCAGAACCAGTTGAGCACCATTGCCGGCTGCCTCCGCGACCCCATTCTTGACGGCGGCGAGATTTGCGGCCAGATCACTGCCACTGTTGAGTTGCAGGCAGGCGGTGCGAAAGGTCTGGCTCATGCCCGGGTTTTGCTAACCATGGTTACGCCTGTCGTCGGCCGTACGGCGCGGCTTCACAAGCGCCAGAACATCCGGTGCAACCCCGGGGAGATGTTCAAAACCGGGCTTGGCAAACAGGTAGCCCTGAAACAGGGTTACGCCTTCGTCGCGAAGAGCAAGACATTCCCCCGGAGTTTCAATCCCTTCAGCGATGACGCCCAGCTTGAGCTCGCGACAAGTGCCCATGATCCCGTGCACGATCGCGCGCCGCACCCGGTCCTTGTCGATATTGCGGGTCAGGGCCATATCCAGTTTGATGTAATCGGGCTGAAATTCCGCGAGCAGATTGAGCCCTGAATACCCCGCACCGAAGTCATCGATGGCGGTCTTGAAGCCTATGCGTTTGTATTCCTTGAAAATACCGGTCAGATGGGAATGATCGCTGACCCGTTCGCCCTCGGTCACTTCAAACATCAGGCGATCGGTTGAAAAATTCAGATCCTGGGCGGCTTCGAGCGTGGCGCGGATACAGGTCTCGGGCCGGTAGATGGCGTTTGGCAGGAAATTGATGCTCAGGATCCCCTGCAATCCCAGCTTTGCGGCAAGTCCGATCGCTTTTACCCTGCAGGCCTGATCGAACTGATAGCGGTTACTGTCATTCACCTTGCCGAGAATGACGCCGGCCCCCTCCTGATCGGGGCCGCGCACCAGTGCTTCATAACCGAATATGCCGCCTGTCGTCACATCAACGAAGGGCTGAAACGCCATCGTGAAATCAAAATCCAGGCCGGCGCCTTCGCGGCATTCGCGGCAAGTCAGTGGTTTGAAATTTTTCTGATCCATTATCTGATCCCATGTATGCAGGCCTGCCGGAAGATCCAGCCGATTGCCGCCATGCCCATGAAGACATTTGATCTGAACGGGCTTGGCAGGAAGTCCGCCCAGTCATCTGCGATCCGGCCTCAGGATTGTTGTTCTATTGTAAAACAATGCCCTGCAATCAATCCCCGTGTCCTGCAAAACCGCGCGACAGGACAAGCAGCTGCGAGTTCGCCGGCGCGGACGAACGGGAGACTCCATTCACGGCAGCGGACGGTTTTGCAAGATCGCGGGTGGGTTCAATTCAACCCCTTGATCAGTATGATATTTTTATGTTCGTTATCGCACAGAATGTTCGCGGACAGTTCGCTAACATTTCCGCGTCGGCATACCGATTGGGAGCCAACTTTGGAGAATGCGAAATGAAAAGTATCCTCGATCACAAATTTCACTACACCAGCAGCGTTGAAACTGATGTAAAGAAAACATTCGCCAGAGTGCGTCGGGAAATATGCAGACTGGAGCAGGCCAAGTCTGCTGCGAACGCAGAGGCTTCAAAAAAGGTGCTGCAAATCACAACCCGACACACTACTCCCCGCACCGGCATCATTTAAGTTTCAAAACCTGAATCAGCTGCTTTGGCGCATTCGGGCGCCCGCCGGGTGGAAATCCGGCTGAATCGCTGATGCCGCAGAGAATTTCGGAGTATCGCGGATCGTTCTGGACGATGATGCCGCCGCGCGGCGTATTCCTGGAAGATGCTGACGTGGCCACAGCCTGCCCGGGGTCGGGCTTTCCAAGCCGGAACCGTGTGCGCAGATCACCCTGCCATCCCGGACTCAAAAAAGTCCCGGCTCCGTATCGGTTTTTTTTGATTTGAGTGGTCGGGGCGAGAGGATTTGAACCTCCGACCACCTGCACCCCATGCAGGTACGCTACCAGGCTGCGCTACGCCCCGAAGGCGGGATTATACAACAGCAGGTGCGGGGTACCGCGCCGCGCGAGCATGGATCATGTGCGCAACTGGTCGATGACGCTTTTGAGCTCCTGCCGCAACTGCGCAAGCGCAGGTTTGGCCGCGGTCGTGGCCGCGGCGACCCGCGCCGTACGCGCGGGTTCATTGGCGATTTCATCGAGGCGGTTGCGCGCGCCGCTGATCGTGAATCCCTGGTCGTAGAGCAGTTCGCGGATGCGGCGGATCAGCAGTACTTCGTGATGCTGGTAATAACGCCGGTTGCCGCGGCGTTTGACCGGTCGCAACTGGGTGAATTCCTGCTCCCAATAACGCAGGACGTGCGGCTTGACGCCGCACAGCTCACTCACTTCACCGATCGTGAAATAACGTTTGGCCGGGATCGGCGGAAGCTGGACTTTAAGGCTTCCGCTGGCTTCCATGGAAATGCTGTTCCACCATCGATTTTAGTTTTTGTGATGCGTGGAACGTCACAACACGGCGCGCGGAAATAGGGATTTCCTCGCCGGTTTTCGGGTTGCGGCCCGGGCGTTGCGGCTTGTCGCGCAACTGGAAATTGCCAAAACCGGAAAGTTTGACACCCCTGCCATTTTCCAGCGCGTGGCGGACTTCGTCGAAGAAGGACTCCACCATGTCCTTGGCTTCGCGTTTGTTGAAACCCACCTTCTCAAACAGGAGATCGGCGAGTTCGGCTTTGGTTAACGTCATGTTGTCCCCTCTCAACGAAGTTTCGCGTTAAACTTTTCTTGCAGAATCCGGCGCAGTTCAACCATGGCTTTTTCGGCTTCTGCATCCGTCAAGGTTTTATGAGTATCCTGCAATAACACACTGAATGCAAGACTTTTTTTCCCTTTTTGGACTCCCTGGCCACGGTACAAATCGAACACCGTGACGTCCCGCAAAATGCCCGGTCCGGAGCGTTTCAGTTCGCTGCTGATATCTCCGTAGCGGATATTTTCATCAAATTCCGCGGCCATATCCCGGCGTACGGCCGGGAATCTGGAAATTTCCTGGTAAACCGGCAATTCCCGGTGTTCGAGCGCATCCAGCTCCACCTCGAACAGTACAGGCGCGGACGGCAAATCATACTTCCGCTGCCAGCGCGGGTGCAATTCTCCGATCCAGCCCACGGCGTTACCGTCAAGCAAAACCGCGGCTGACTTGCCGGGATGCAACGCCGGATGGGGCAGCGGAACAAATTCCGCCTTCAATGGCGCCAGCAACGCCTCGAGATCGGCTTTGAGATCAAAAAAATCGATCGGGCGAGCCCCGCTCGCCCACTGCTGCGGCTCTGCATCGCCAAAGGCAATCGCCCCAACCCGCCAAGGCTGCGGATATCCGGCCTGGTTCAGAAAGCAGCGTCCGACTTCGAACAGCCGCACCCGCGGCTGTCTGTGGCTCGTGTTGAATACGACGGCATTGACCAGGCCGCCGATCAGGCTGGAGCGCATCACGCTCATCTGGCTGGCAATCGGATTGGCCAGCGCAATCGGTTCCGGGTTGGCGCAGAAATCCTCTTCCCAGCTGCGCTCGACAAAACTGTAGGTCACGGCCTCCTGGAAATCGAGACTTGCCAGTTGGCGACGCACCGCTGCCGGACCGCGATGGTTTTCCGCAACCGGCAGCAGTGCCGTGTGCGCAGCCGGTAACGCGACAGGAATCCTGTTGTAACCATGGATCCGCGCCAACTCCTCGATCAGGTCTTCTTCGATTGCCATATCGAAGCGGTAACTCGGCGGCACTGCAGTAATCACATCACCGGCAAGGCGCGGCTGACACCCCAGGCGCTCCAGGATCGATACCGCAGTCTGGGCATCGATTTGAAAACCCAATACCCGCGTGGCCCTCGCCAAACGCAACTGCACCTTGTCGCGCGTCGGCAGTGTGCCCTGCGCTTCAGCCACGGGACCGGCCTGACCACCACAAATCTGCAGAATCAGCTGGGTGGCGCGTTCCTGTGCGGCACGTGCGCCGGAAAAATCCACGCCGCGCTCAAAGCGATAGGCAGAGTCTGAACCAAAACCAAGCGCGCGCGTCTTGCCGGCAATCACATCAGGCGTAAAAAACGCGCTTTCCAGCACCACGTCACGGGTATTTACGGTCACACCACTGGCTTCACCACCCATGATGCCGGCCAGTGCCAGCGCTTGTTTTGCGTCGGCAATCACCAGATGCGCAGGCGTCAGCGACAGCGTCGTGTCATTGAGCAAGGCCAGCGTCTCGCCAGCGCGGGCTCGGCGCACATGAATGCCACCGGATAATTTGGCAGCATCAAAGGCATGCAGCGGCTGCCCCATTTCCAGCAGCACGTAATTGGTCACATCGACTACCGCGCTGATACAGCGGATGCCGCTGCGCTGCAGGCGTCGCGCCATCCATTGCGGCGTCACCGCTGCGGCGTTGACACCACGGATGATGCGCGCACTGTAATGCGGGCAATCGGCAGGTGCGTCGAGCTGAATGGCCATCACATCGGTGATACTTGAAGTTACCGCTGCCGGCGTTTGCCATTTGAGTTTGGCGCCGCTGAGTGCCGCCACTTCACGTGCCATACCCAGCAGACTGAGACAGTCACCGCGGTTCGGTGTCGGCTTGGTGGTCAGCACCTGATCATCGAGATCCAGCAGGTCACGCACGGCCTGACCGATGGTTGCGTCCGGCGCCAGCTCCAGCAGACCGGAAGCTTCTTCACTGAGCCCCAGTTCCCTTGCCGAACACAACATGCCCTGCGATTCGACGCCGCGCACCTTGGCCAATTTAATTTCGATGCCCGGAAGTTTTGCACCAACCAGTGCCGCAGGCACCCGCATCCCGGCATGCACATTCGGCGCGCCGCAGACAATGGTCAGCGGCGCGGTGCCGGCATTGACCTGGCAGACATTGAGACGATCGGCCTGCGGATGTTTTTCCACACTGAGGACTTCAGCGACAACCACACGGTCAAACGGCGGTGCTGCAGCCTCAATGGCTTCGACTTCAATGCCGCCAAAAGTCAACAGATCGGCCAGTTCGGCGGTCGACAATGCCGGATCGACCAGTTCGCGCAGCCAGTGTTCGGAAATTTTCATGGCGTATGTTCTGCTCTCAGACGAACTGCTTCAGGAAACGCAGGTCGTTCTCGTAGAACAGCCGCAAGTCGTTGACGCCGTAACGCAGCATGGTCAGGCGGTCGGGGCCCAGTCCGAAGGCAAAACCCTGATAACGCTCGCTGTCGATGCCGACGTTGCGTAATACGCTGGGATGCACCATGCCGCAACCGCCGACTTCCAGCCAGCCATCGCCGAAACTCATGTCGATTTCCGCCGACGGTTCGGTGAACGGGAAAAACGAGGGGCGGAAACGCACCTTGAGGCTGTCGTTCTCGAAAAAACGCCGGAAAAAATCAATCAGCACGCCCTTCAGATGGGCAAAACTGATCTGCTCGTCAATCCACAAACCTTCAACCTGGTGGAACATCGGCGAATGCGTGGCGTCGGAATCAACGCGATAGACCCGGCCCGGCGCGATAATGCGGATCGGCGGCTGGTGCTGTTCCATGTAACGGATCTGGATCGGTGAAGTGTGCGTGCGCAGCAGGTGCTTGCCGTCGGCGAGGTAAAACGTGTCGTGCATCGAACGTGCGGGATGGTTCTCCGGCTGGTTCAATGCCGTGAAATTGTAGAAATCGGTTTCGATCTCGGGTCCGTCTGCCACTTCAAAACCCACTGAGCGGAACAGCTGTTCGATGCGTTCCATGGTGCGGCTGACCGGATGCAGCCCGCCGCTGCTCCTGCCGCGGCCCGGCAGCGTGACGTCGACCGACTCTTCGGCCAGGCGTACTTCGAGTGCGCGGCCGGCGATCAGTTCACGCTGCGCATTCAGCGCTTCCTCAAGCTTTTGTTTGGCGACATTGATGCGGGCGCCGGCCGCAGGACGTTCTTCCGCAGACAACTTGCCCAGCCCCTTGAGCAGTTCGGTCAGCGCGCCGGCTTTGCCGAGGTAACGCGCCTTGGCCTGCTCCAGTGCATCGGCATCGGTGATGCCGGCGAACAGCGCCGTCGCTTCTGCCACAAGCTTGTCGAGTTCCTGCATAGACGAATGGTAGCGGAATTCAGTGAAAAAAAAGGAGGCTCGCGTCGAGCCTCCTTTTCCGGGTGCGGCCGCTCAGGCGCCGAGGCTCGCCTTCGCCTGCTCGACAAACCGCTGGAACGCGGGTTTGTCGGCAATCGCGATGTCGGATAACACCTTGCGGTCGACCTCGATCGCTGCCTTTTTCAGGCCGTTCATGAACACGCTGTACGTCATGCCGTGTTCACGGGCCGCGGCGTTGATACGGGCGATCCACAAGGCGCGGAACTCGCGCTTCTTGGTGCGCCGGTCGCGATAGGCATACTGTCCGGCGCGCATCACCGCTTCGTTGGCAATGCGGAATACGTTGTTGCGACGACCGCGGAAACCCTTGGCGGCCTTCAGGACTTTTTTGTGCGCCTTGCGGGCGATTACTCCACGTTTGACTCTAGGCATGGCTGATCTCCCCGATTAGTAAGGCAACATCGCCCGGATTGAGCGCTGGTCGGAGGCATGCACCATGGTCGTGCCGCGCAGGTGACGCTTGCGCTTGGTGCTCTTCTTGGTGAGGATGTGGCGCAGATGCGCGCTGCTGCGTTTGAACAGTCCGCTGCCCAGCTTTTTGAATCGCTTAGCCGCGCCGCTCTTGCTCTTCATTTTCGGCATGGTAACTCCTTGTTTTAGCCTAGCGTCGGGCGCCTGCGTTGCCGCGGGACTTGTAGGCCCGATCACTACTTCTTTTCAACGGCTGCAGCGTCCTGCGCTATCGCGTTATCCGCCGCAGCCACCTTGCCCGGCGTTTCCGCCGGTTTTACTCCCGCAGCCTTGACTTCAGCCTTGGGGGAACTCTTCGCCGCAGCCGCCTTCGGCTGCACTTTCTTCGGCGACAGCACCATCACCAGCTGCCGGCCTTCCATTTTCGGAAACTGCTCAACTACCGCCAGTTCCAGCAAATCCGTCTTGACCCGCTCCAGCAGCCGGATGCCGAATTCCTGGTGGGCCATTTCACGCCCCCTGAAACGGAGCGTGATTTTCGCCTTGTCGCCCTCTTCCAGAAACCGGCTCAGGTTGCGCAGCTTGATCTTGTAGTCACCTTCGTCCGTTCCCGGACGAAACTTCACTTCCTTGACAACGATCTGTTTCTGCTTGAGCCGCGCCTCATGCTGCTTTTTGCTTTCGCGATACTTGAACTTGCCGTAATCCATCACGCGACAGACCGGCGGTACCGCCGTCGGCGCGATCTCTACCAGATCCAGTTCCGCCTCTTCCGCCAGCTTGTTGGCGGCGGCTATGCTGATCACGCCGACCTGAGAACCGTCGGCCCCGATGACGCGCACTTCCGGAGCGGTGATTTCACCGTTGATCCGGGCTTCTTTTTCCTGAGCTATGCGACAAACTCCTTAAATTCGTTACTCTCAGACTGCACGCCCTTTTTTGGCAATATCGCTTTTCAACAGCGATAAAAAGGCATCCAGGGTCATTTGCCCCAGATCCTCGCCTTTACGGGAACGCACAGCCACCAGTTGTGCCGCCACTTCCTTGTCTCCGACCACCAGCTGGAAAGGCAGCTTTTGCAGACTATGTTCGCGGATTTTATAGGAAATTTTCTCATTCCTCAAGTCGGCTTCGACCCTGAAACCGGCCTTTTTCAGGGTTTCCGCGACCCCCGCCGCATATCCGGCCTGAGCCTCGGAAATGTTGATGACCACGGCCTGCACCGGCGCCAGCCATGCCGGCATCGCTCCGGCGTAGTGTTCAATCAGGATGCCGATGAAGCGCTCCAGCGACCCCAGGATGGCCCTGTGCAGCATCACCGGCGTGCGCCGGGTGTTGTCCTCGGCGACATATTCGGCGCCCAGACGCTCCGGCAGCGCAAAGTCCAGCTGCAGGGTGCCGCACTGCCAGACCCGGCCCAGCGAATCTTTCAGCGAAAACTCGATTTTCGGGCCGTAAAATGCACCTTCGCCCGGATTCAGCTCCCAATCCAGGCCTTTGGCGTCCAAAGTGGCCTTCAGCGCCGCTTCGGCACGATCCCAGACCGCATCGTCGCCGATGCGCTTCGGCGGCCGCGTCGACAGCTTGACCAGGATTTGCTCAAAGCCGAAATCGGCATAAACCCGGCGCAAGAGGTCGACAAAATCACCGGCCTCGCCCTGGATCTGTTCTTCGGTGCAGAAAATATGCGCGTCGTCCTGCACGAAACCGCGCACCCGCATCAGGCCGTGCAAGGCGCCGGACGGTTCGTTGCGGTGGCAGGAGCCGAATTCGGCGATGCGCAACGGCAGGTCGCGATAACTTTTGACGCCCTGATTGAAAATCTGCACATGCCCCGGGCAGTTCATCGGTTTCACCGCGTAATCGCGTTTTTCCGATTCCGTGGTGAACATGTATTCACGGTAATTTTCCCAGTGCCCGGAACGTTCCCACAACACGCGATCCATGACCTGCGGCGTGCGCACTTCACGGTAATTCGCTTCGGTCAGCAGCTGGCGCATGTACTGCTCGATCGCCTGCCAGATCACCCAGCCCTTGGCATGCCAGAACACCATCCCCGGCGCTTCGTCCTGCATGTGGAACAGATCGAGCTGGCGGCCGAGTTTGCGATGGTCGCGCTTTTCCGCCTCCTCCAGCCGGTGCAGATAGGCGTCCTGATCTTCCTTCTTTGCCCAGGCCGTGCCGTAGATCCGTTGCAACATTTCGTTTTTCGAATCTCCGCGCCAGTACGCGCCGGCGACTTTCATCAGCTTGAACACCTTGAGCTTGCCGGTGGACGGCACATGGGGGCCACGGCAGAGATCGATGAAATTGTCCTGCCGGTACAGCGAAATCGCTTCGTTCGACGGAATCGACGCAATGATCTCGGCCTTGTATTTCTCGCCCATGGCGGAGAAAAACTGCACCGCTTCGTCGCGCGGCATTACCTGGCGATCGACCTTGATGTCGCGCTTGACGATTTCCGCCATGCGTTTTTCGATCGCCGCAAGATCCTCCGGCGTAAACGGCCGCTTGTAGGCGAAATCGTAAAAGAATCCGTCGTCAATCACCGGACCGATGGTCACCTGCGCATCGGGAAACAGCTCCTTGACGGCATGGGCCAGCAGATGCGCCGTCGAATGGCGCAGGATTTCGAGGCCCTCGGCATTTTTGTCGGTAATGATCGAGAGCTCGGCATCCGCCTCAATGCGATGCGAGGTGTCGACCAGCTTGCCATCCACGCGGCCTGCCAGCGCGGCTTTGGCCAGGCCGGCGCCGATCGCAGCAGCAACCTCCGCCACTGTCACCGGCTGATCGAAGGATTTCAGCGAACCATCAGGCAATTTGACGTTGATCATGTGTGTATTCCGTAAACACCAATAAAAAAAGTGCGGACCAGCCGCACTTTTTCCTGTTTCTTGATCTCAACTACCAAAGAAATGACGCAGCTATCGCCGGGGTTCAGGAGCCTTGCAAGTTCGCGGTGTCATAACGCTCTCTTCCTCTGTTCCGCCGGCAACAATTCGCATTTCAAGAATTGGTAGGCGCGATTGGACTCGAACCAACGACCCCCACCATGTCAAGGTGGTGCTCTAACCAGCTGAGCTACGCGCCTGAAAGGGCAGGATTCTAGCCGAATCGGGATGCCCTATCAAACATAATCAGGGGCTTGCACCGGTATCGGGCGTTACTGCCCCGGCTTCAGGCCCACCGCCTTGACAACTTTTATCCACCGCTCGTAATCCTTGCGAATGCGCTCATCGAACTGCTGCGGCTTGCCGCCACTGGGCATCATGCCGTCGCCTTCGAGATTGCGCTTGATCTGCGGATCCTGCAAAGCCTTGTTGATGGCTGCGTTCAGCGTATCAATGATGGGCTGGGGCGTACCGCGCGGGGTCATCGTTCCGAACCAGAGCACGACCTCGTATTCGGGCAGCGTCTCGGCGATGGCAGGAACATTGGGCAGCGTGTGCCAGCGCTTGGCCGTGGTCACCCCGAGCGCGCGCAGCCTGCCGCTGTTGATATGCGGCGTGACGGGCAGCAGGCTGCCCACAATCACCGGCACCTGTCCCGACAGCAGATCAGCCATTGCGGCCCCGGTGCTCTTGTACTGGATGGCGACCATCTTGATTTTCGCCATGTCGGAAAACAACTCGGTGGCGAGATGCGTGGCCCCGCCGGTCCCGGTTCCCGCATAGCTCAGACCACCTTTCGTCGTGCGCGCCAGCGAGATCAATTCCCTGACCGATTTCGACGGCAGCGACGGATGGACGGTCAGCACAAACGGCGTGTAGCCGAATTCCGCGACCGCAATGATGTTGTTGATCGGATCGAATGCCGGCTGCTGCACGGCGGATGTCGCCGAGAAACTGCCGGACATCATCATGATCGTGTAACCGTCCGCAGGCGCCCTCGCCGTCAGCTCCATGCCGATCAAACCGCCCGCCCCGCCCCGGTTGTCCACCACGAACTGCTGGCCCAGGTATTCGGAGAGCTTCGCCGAAAACTGGCGGGCGGTGATGTCGCTGCCGCCGCCGGGCGCGAAGGGCACGATGACGCGCACCGGTTTTGTCGGATATTGCTGCGCCATGGCAAGGCCACAGGCGAGCGCCAATGCGCACGCGCCGAATGGTGCAATCAACCTGCTTGTAAAAGAAATGTTCACGATGGACTCCTCCTGGTGATTTTTATGATGTATGTTTTTTTACCAACTGCAACACGCGAAATCATTCTACGCAAGAGGCATGCGATGCGAACAGACCGGCCATAACCAATTGTATTTATTGGTTATTTATTGCGACCTACTTCCGCTCGGCGCGCAAAACGCCTTTCACCTCGCAAATCAGTGCCAGCATTTTCCGCAACTGGGCAAGATCGGTGATTTCGACCGTGAAACGCATGCGTGCGCTCATGTCGGTCGATGACGATCGCGTAGCCGTGACATTGATGCGTTCTCGCGACAAGACCTCGGAAATATCGCGCAGCAGTCCGGTGCGATCGACGGCATCGACGACGATCTCGACCGGAAACGTGGTGGTGCCCGGCGCTCCCCATTGCGCAGCAATCCGCCGCTCGGGATCCAGCCGCGCCAGATTGGCGCAATTCGCACGATGCACGCTGACGCCGCGGCCGCGGGTGACAAAACCGGCAATGGGGTCCGGCGGCGCCGGCCGGCAGCATCTGGCCGGTGTGGTCAGTAATTTATCCACCCCCACCACCAGCACACCGCCGCCCGCCCGCACGGATTTGCGCGTCACAATGCCGGCATCCGCCGTGAGCGCTGCCGGCTGTCCGTCCTGCTTCAACGCATCGCGCAATGCCTTGGGACCGACTTCGCCGCGGCCGAGTCCCGACAGCAGGTCATTCAACTTGTCGAAACCCATGTCGGCGGCGAGTTGATCGAGATTCAGCTTGCTCATGCCGCTGCGCTGCAATTCCTTCTCCAGCACGCTGCGGCCCTGTGCAATGTCGGCCTCCAGATTCTGGCGGTTGAACCACTGCCGGACCTTGCCGCGCGCACCCTGGCTTTTGAGAAATCCCAGTTGCGGATTGAGCCAGTCGCGACTGGGTCCGCCCTGCTTGGCGGTCAGAATCTCCACCTGCTGGCCATTGGCCAGCGGCGTGCTGAGCGGCACCATCACACCGTCTACCTTGGCGCCGCGGCAGCGATGGCCGAGCTCGGTATGCACGTGATAAGCGAAGTCGATGGGTGTTGAACCTTTGGGCAGGTCGACCACCCGTCCCTGCGGCGTGAACACATAGACCGACTCCTCGAACAGTCCGGTGCGGAACTGCTCGGCGAATTCGCGGGTATCCCGCACCTCGTCCTTCCACTCCAGCACCTGGCGCAGCCAGGCGATTTTTTCCTGGTAACCCCGGTCCTGGCGCCCGCCTTCCTTGTACTGCCAGTGCGCGGCCACACCGAGTTCGGAATGCTGGTGCATGTCGTGGGTGCGGATCTGCACTTCCACGGATTTGCCCTCGGGTCCGATCACCGCGGTATGCAGCGACTGGTAGTTGTTGGCCTTGGGCTTGGCGATGTAATCGTCGAACTCCCGCGGCAGCGGCGACCACAGGCTGTGTACGATGCCCAGCACGGCGTAACAATCCTTGATGTCCGCAACCAGCACGCGCACCGCGCGAACGTCATAAAGTCCTTCAAAATCAACGGCTTTTTGCTGCATCTTGCGGTGAATACTGGCGATGTGCTTGGGCCGGCCGGTGACCTCGGCGGTGATCCCGGCGCGGGCGATTTCGCCCTTCAGCAATGCCACCACATTCTCGATATAGCGCTCGCGATCCAGCCGTTTTTCGTCGAGCAGCCGCGCAATGCGCTTGTAACTGTCGGCATCGAGCACGCGCAGCGCCAGATCCTCCAGCTCCCATTTGATCTGCCACACGCCAAGGCGGTTGGCCAGCGGCGCGAAAATATCCCGTGTCAGCTCTGCAACCTCCGTCATGCGTCGTGCATCGCCGGATTTGACCGCCGCGCGCAGGTCCTGCAGATGGTCGGCGAGTTTGATCAGCACCACGCGCACATCCTGCACCATCGCCAGCAACATTTTGCGCAGCGCCTCCAGCTGAACGGCCTGGGCCTCGGCACGTGCCGGCGCCGCCGCCCGGCTCGACAGCGCACCGATCTCCCCCATGCGCACCACGCCTTCGGCGAGTTCGGCAATCGTCGTACCGAATTTTTCGCGGATATCCCGCGCCACGCCCGGGTTTGCGCGCAGCAGCGGCACCAGCAAGGCTGCCGCCACCGACTTATGATCAAGATCAAGGCCCAGCACCACATCCGCCATGGCGCGGGCATGGACGATTGCCGTCTCGCCCGCATCCAGCACCAACTGCTGCAACGGCGCATCCACGTACAAAACCGCCTTGCGCAGCTGCGCAGCTGCGCTTTCGTCAAAGCGCCCAGTCACTCCGTCCAGCCAAGCATCCAACTCGGATGAGGCAGACCCTGCCGGCTGCAATGGGTTTTTCCTGGTCATCTCCGGCCTGTATTTCAGCAAACCTCAATAAAACCATGGAACTGTACAGCGCCGGCATAACTGCCGCCAGCGCGCCCTAAATTGGTGCATTTGCACCAAACTCAGGATTTCCTGCCCAGGCGAAGCTGACGGAATGACTGCCGAATGGCGGTGGCACACCGGTTGCTTATCCGTTGTGTTACAAACAAGGCTGCAGGTCAACGCTGGCAATCAATAAATCCCCATGAAATCCACACGTCCTTACGACGAAATGCGCGCGGCGGACGGCACGGTACGTCCGCATTATCGTGCGTACAACGAGTGGCTTGAAGGCAAACCCGCCGATTTTCTGCCGCAGAAGCAACGCGAAGCCGACGCGCTGTATACCCGGCTGGGGATCACCTTCGCGGTTTATGGCGACGAGTCCGGCACCGAGCGTTCGATCCCGTTCGACATCATTCCGCGCATCATCCGCCCGACCGCCTGGAAAATGATCAGCGACGGTGCCTGCCAGCGCGTGCGCGCGCTGAACGCCTTCCTCAGGGACATCTACCACGATCAGGAAATACTCAGGGCCGGCATCATTCCCGCCGAGCAGGTTCTCAACAACCCGGCGTACCGGCCGGAAATGCGCGGCATCCATGTTGCGGGCGATGTCTACGTGCACATTGCCGGCGTGGATATCGTCAAAACCGGCGCCGGCGAATTTTACGTGCTGGAAGACAATCTGCGCACACCATCCGGCGTGTCGTACATGCTGGAAAACCGCAAGATGATGATGCGGCTGTTTCCCGACCTGTTCGGCCGCATCCCGGTCGCCCCGATCGACCACTACACCGATGTGCTGCTGGACAACCTGCGTTCCGTCGCTCCCGAACATGTCAGCCAGCCGACCGTGGTGGTAATGACACCGGGTTCGTACAACAGCGCCTACTTCGAGCACGCCTTCCTCGCGCAGCAGATGGGCGTCGAACTGGTCGAAGGCCAGGATCTCTTCGTGGCCAACAACTACGTCTACATGCGCACCACCGGCGGCCCGCAGCGCGTCGACGTCATTTACCGCCGCATCGACGACGATTACCTCGATCCGCTGGCCTTCCGCCCCGATTCCGCGCTCGGCGTGCCGGGCATCTTCGCCGCCTATCGCGCCGGCAATGTCACGCTGGCCAACGCCATCGGCACCGGCGTGGCCGATGACAAATCGACCTATCTCTACGTGCCGCAGATGATCGATTTCTACCTCGGTGAAAAACCGATCATCTCCAACGTGCCCACCTACCGGCTGGGCAATGCCGATGACCTTGCCTACACGCTGGCGCATCTTGCCGAACTGGTGGTCAAGGAAGTCCAGGGCTCCGGCGGTTACGGCATGCTGGTCGGCCCGACATCGACCAGGGAACAGATTGCCGAATTCCGCAAACGCATCGAACTGAATCCCGCCAACTACATCGCCCAGCCGACGCTGGCCTTGTCGACCTGCCCGACCTTCCGCGATTCCGACATCGTGCCGCGACACGTCGATCTGCGGCCTTATGTGCTTTCCGGCAAGGAAGTCACGCTGGTGCCGGGCGGCCTGACGCGGGTTGCGCTCACCGAAGGTTCGCTGGTGGTCAATTCATCCCAGGGCGGCGGCACCAAGGACACCTGGGTGCTGGAGGATCTGGAATGCTGAGCCGCCATGCCAACAACCTGTACTGGATGTCGCGGCAGATCGAGCGCGCCGAGAACACAGCGCGCCTGCTTGATGTGACCTACCAGATGTCGCTGCTGCCCTACCGCATCACCGATGCTGCGCAGTCCTGGGCCGAACCCTGGGCGCTGCCGCTGGTCATCAACGGTCTGGCGAAAACCTATTACGAACGCAATCCTGGACCGGTGGCTTCCGACAAGGTGCTGCGGTTCATGGTGCTCGACAGCACCAACCCGTCGAGCATTTATTCGCTGATGCATGCCGCCCGCGAGAACGGCCGCAGCATGCGCGGCGTGATGACCAGCGAGATGTACGAAGACCTGAATTCGATGTGGCTGGAATTGCGCGGGCGCAGTGAAAACGCGCTGAACAATGGCGGCATCAACGAATTCTTCGAATGGGTCAAAACCCAGTCACACCAGTTCCGCGGCGTCACCTTCGGCACCATGCTGCGCGACGAGGCCTACCAGTTCATCCGCCTCGGCACTTTCATGGAACGCGCCGACAATACGGCGCGCCTGCTTGACGTCAAATACCATACGCTGCTGCCCAGTGCCGCCGAAGTCGGCGGTGCGGTGGACTATTACCAATGGAGCGCATTGCTGCGCTCGGTCAGCGCCCTCAGTTCCTACCGGCGGATTTACCGTGACCTCATCACGCCGAGACGCGTTGCCGAACTGCTCGTCCTGCGCGACGATCTGCCCCGATCACTGCATGCCTGCATGAACGAAATCTACGAAATCCTGCGTGACCTGTGCAAGCGGGAATCAATGGAGCCGGAGCGCCTTGCCGGTGAGCTGCATGCGCAGCTGCACTATGGCCGCGTGGAGCAGATCATGGAAACCGGCCTGCATGAACACCTGATGGAATTCCTGGAAAAACTGCATACGCTGAACGATGAACTGAACCACCACTTCCTGGCCCCGGTGTACGGATCTGAAACGACAGCCATTTCCGGAAAATCAAGGGACGAGTGATGCGCACAGACGTCGCAAACCGTCAATGCAGTGCTGCTGCGAATCCTTGCTTGTCAGCACCTCCCGCTTCCCCTATGCTTCGCCACATTCATTTTTCTTTTGTTGGTCAACATGACGTATTGCGCTGCCATTACCCTCAAGGCCGGCATGGTGTTCGCGTCCGATTCACGAACCAATGCCGGCGTGGATCATGTCGCCAGTTACCGCAAGATGCGGGTGTTCAGCCGCGATGGCGACCGCGTCATTGTCATCTTGAGCTCGGGCAACCTGTCGATCACCCAGAACGTGATCAATCTGCTCCAGGAAGAACATCGCGAAGGCAGCGAAAAGCGGACAATCTACGACGCGCGTTCGATGTACGAAGTGGCGGAAATGGTCGGCCATGCGCTGCGCGAAGTACGCAAGCGCGACGCACCGTACCTGCAACAGGCCAACGTTGATGCCGGCGCGTCTTTCATCGTGGGCGGTCAAATCGCCGGCGGACGGCAGCGGCTGTTTCACGTTTACAGTGAAGGCAACTTCATCGAGTCGACCGCGGAAACCACTTATTTCCAGATCGGCGAAAGCAAGTACGGCAAGCCGGTCATCGACCGTGTCGTCACCCCTGAAACCAGTCTGCTTGAGGCCACCAAGTGCCTGCTGGTCTCCTTCGACTCGACCATGCGCAGCAACATATCGGTCGGCCTGCCGATCGACCTTCTCATCTACCGCGCCGACACCCTGCGTGTCGCATTCCAGCACCAGATCAATGAAAGCGACGCCTATTTCAACATGGTGCACCAGCGCTGGGGCGAGGGCCTGCGCAAGGTCTTTACCGAGCTGCCCAACCCGGACTGGAATGTCGGCTTCGAACAGTAAGGCAGTCCCGCATTCCGCATCAGGGCACGGCCGATGAGCATCCGCGTCGCGCTGCATCACCAGACCCGCTACCGTTACGACCGCGAGGTCGGCCTGTCGCCGCACGAAGTACGCCTGCGCCCCGCGCCGCATTGCCGCACCCCCATCCTGTCCTATTCGCTGAACGTCAGGCCGGAAGAACACTTCATCAACTGGCAGCAGGACATTTTCGGCAATTACATAGGACGCTTCGTATTTCCGGAAAAAACCCGCGGACTGGAAATCACCGTCGACCTCGTCGCCGACATGACGGTGATCAATCCCTTCGATTTTTTCATCGAAACCCACGCCGAAAAATTCCCCTTCGCCTATCGGCCCGAATTGATGCGCGACCTGACGCCGTACCTGGCGATCGACGAGCAGGGATCGTTGCTGCAGACATGGCTGGCGGATTTCCGCGCGGCAAATGCCGGCCCGATCGCCACCATAGATTTCCTGATCGCCGTCAACCAGCGGCTGCAGCGCGACATCCGCTATCTGGTACGCATGGAACCCGGCGTGCAGACCTGCGAACAGACGCTGGGCAATCGCAGCGGATCCTGCCGCGACAGCGGCTGGCTGATGGTGCAGATCCTGCGTCATTGCGGCCTCGCCGCACGTTTTGTTTCCGGCTATCTGATCCAGTTGAAGGCCGACCAGAAGGCGCTCGATGGCCCTTCGGGCACCGAAGTTGATTTCACCGATCTGCACGCCTGGGCCGAAGCCTATATTCCCGGCGCCGGCTGGGTAGGACTCGATCCGACCTCCGGCCTGCTCGCCGGCGAAGGCCACATTCCCCTTGCCTGCACACCGTCGCCGGCCAGCGCCGCGCCGGTGATCGGCGGCGTCGACCCCTGCGAGACGCAATTCGAATTCGCGATGACCGTGACGCGCATCCACGAAGACCCGCGCGTGACCAAACCGTACGACGAGGCGCAGTGGCGGGCCATCGACGCGCTGGGCCAGCAGATCGACACCATTCTGGCGGCGCAGGATGTACGCCTGACCCAGGGCGGCGAGCCTACATTCGTGTCGATCGACGACATGGAAGGCGCGGAATGGAACACCGCTGCACTGTCCGACAAAAAATGGCAGCTTGCCGAACAACTGGCGTGGCGGCTCAAGGAACGTTTTGCACCGGGCGGCGTGGTGTTCTATGGCCAGGGCAAATGGTACCCGGGCGAGCCGCTGCCGCGCTGGGCGCTGGGCATCCAGTGGCGCAATGACGGCCAGTTGCTGTGGAAAAATCCTGCACTGATTGCCGCTGCGGCGACTCCGGCTGATACCCGCCCTGCCGATGCGCAACGTTTTGCTGTTGCGCTGACTGCAATCCTCGGTCTGGCGCCGGAACGGCTGCTGCCGGCCTGGGAAGATCCGCTGACCCGTTTGTCCGCAGAAAAAGCGCAGCACGTGCCGGGCAGCAGGGAAGCGGCCGGCCATGTGCTGCCGCTGGGCGCCGATGAACAGGGCTGGACCAGTTCGCCGTGGCCGCTGCCGGACAATCAGCTGATCCTGATCAACGGCGATTCGTCCATCGGCTACCGTCTGCCGCTGTCAGCACTGCCGGACTTGCTGCCCGAGGGCGGCAAAGTCGTACGCACGGCCCTGTGCGTCGAAGCACGCCAGGGCCGGCTGCACATCTTCCTGCCGCCGTTTGAAACCATCAAACCCTATATTGATCTGCTGGCAGCGATCGAAGGCGTTGCCGCGCAACTGAAGCTGCGCATCCGGCTCGAAGGTTACGGCCCGCCGCACGATGCGCTGATCACAGTGCTCAATGTGACGCCCGATCCCGGCGTCATCGAAGTCAACATCCACCCGGCTGCCAGCTGGAAACAGCTCGTTGCCAACACCAATGCGCTGTACGAAGAGGCGCGGGTGACACGGCTGGGCACCGAAAAATTCATGCTCGACGGCCGCCACACCGGCAGCGGCGGCGGCAACCACATCACGCTGGGCGGCGCAAAGCCCGCCAACAGCCCGCTGCTGCGCCGCCCCGACCTGCTGCGCAGCCTGATCACCTACTGGCAGAACCATCCTTCGCTGTCGTACCTGTTTTCCGGCATGTTCATCGGCCCGACCAGCCAGGCGCCGCGTGTCGATGAAGCGCGCGACGACAATCTGTACGAACTCGAAATCGCCTTCCAGCAGATGGCCGCGCTGCAGGAAAAACACGGTGCGGCGCTGCCGCCGGAAACCACCAACCGGCTGCTGCGCAATTTCCTGGTCGACCTCACCGGCAACACCCATCGCGCCGAATTCTGCATCGACAAGCTTTATGCCGGACACGGCGGCACGGGACGGCTGGGCCTGCTCGAATTCCGCGGTTTTGAAATGCCGCCGCATCCGCAGATGAGCCTGGCGCAGATGCTGCTGCTGCGCGGACTGGTGGCCTGGTTCTGGGAAAAACCCTATCAGTCAAAACTGGTGCGCTGGGGCACGCAACTGCACGACCGCTTCATGCTGCCGCATTTCGTCGCCACCGATTTCCATGATGTGCTGGCCGATCTGCGCCGCGCCGGTTACCCCTTCGAAGATGCCTGGTATGCGCCCTTCCACGAATTCCGTTTCCCGCGCTACGGCACCGTGACCTACAACGGCATCGAAGTCGAACTGCGCCAGGCGATAGAACCGTGGAATGTGCTGGGCGAGGAAATCGGCCTCAATGCCACCGCGCGTTATGTCGATTCGTCGGTGGAGCGTCTGCAGGTGCGCGCCCGCGGTCTGACCGAATCGCGCCACCTCATCGCCTGCAACGGCCGTGCGCTGCCGATGGTGTCAACCGGTACGCCGGGTGAATTTGTCGCCGGTCTGCGTTACTGCGCGTGGAATCCGCCCTCGGCGCTGCATCCGACCATCGGCGTGCATGCGCCGCTGGTGTTTGATGTGATTGATACCTGGAGCCGGCGTTCGATCGGCGGCTGCACCTACCACGTGTCGCATCCGGGGGGTCGCAACTACAGCACCTTCCCGGTCAATGCCAATGAAGCCGAAGCGCGGCGCGTCGCGCGATTCTGGGATCATGGTCACTCGCCGGGGCCGATGGATGTCGTACCCGAGCCGCCGAACCCGTCATTTCCGATGACGCTCGACCTGCGCTGGCAGGCGACGCCGAAGGAGTAATATAAGTATTTGTTTTTATTGACTATTTCAGTCAATTCTGCGGCACTGCCAAGCCAGCTCAGGCGACAGCCCGCCGCGCGTTGCGGAACATGCGCAGCCAGGGGCCGTCCTCACCCCACCCTGCGGGATGCCAGGAATTCTGCACGCTGCGGAACACCCGCTCCGGATGCGGCATCAGGATGGTGAATCGTCCGTCCGGCGTGGTCATGCCGGTGATGCCCTGCGGCGAACCGTTGGAATTCAAGGGATACTGTTCCGTGACCGCGCCGCGGTTGTCGACAAAACGCAGGGCCACCAAAGGCTGTGCCGCAGCCAGCGCCGCGGCATCGGCAAACTCGGCATAACCTTCGCCATGCGCCACCGCCACCGGAATGCGGCTGCCGGCCATGTCCTGGAAAAACAGCGAAGCTGACTGCTGCACTTCCAGCGTCACAAAACGCGCCTCGAACTGTTCCGACTTGTTGCGCACGAAATGCGGCCAGCGCTCGGCGCCGGGGATCAGTTCGTGCAGGTTGCTCATCATCTGGCAACCGTTGCAGACGCCCAGCGCGAAACTGTCGGCACGTTTGAAGAAGCCCTCGAATTCGTCACGGGCGCGGTTATTGAACAGGATGGACTTGGCCCAGCCCTCGCCTGCCCCCAGCACGTCACCGTAGGAAAAACCGCCGCAGGCGGCAAAGCCGCGAAAATCCTTCAGGCTGACGCGGCCGGCGATGATATCGCTCATGTGCACATCGATCGCCGCAAAACCGGCGCGATCGAAGGCTGCCGCCATTTCAATCTGTCCGTTGACGCCCTGTTCACGCAGGATCGCAACCCGCGGTTTGGCCCCGCGACTGATGAATGGCGCGGCGATATCCTCGTTCGGGTCAAAGGTCAGCTTCGGCGTGATGCCGGGATCCGCGGCGTCAAGCAGGCGGTCATATTCCTGCTGCGCGCATTCCGGATTGTCGCGCAGCAGCTGCATCCGGTACGAAGTTTCGGACCAGGCGCGGTGCAGGTCGATGCGTGATTCGTCGAGCAGCAGGTCTCCGCCAACATTCACCACCAGGCGCGATCCGGTATTGACGCTGCCGATCACCGCGCAGTGCTTGCCGAGTCCGGCCTTGCCCAGCACCGCCATCACGGCATCACGGTCGCCGCGTCGTATTTGCACCAGCGCCCCCAGCTCTTCGCTGAACAGCGCAGCCGCGGCATCACCCTGCAATTCAAGCTGGGTGCCGCAACGTGCAGCGAACAGCATTTCGCACAGGGTCGTCAGCAGACCGCCATCGGAACGGTCGTGATAGGCCAGCAACAGGCCATCCTGATTCAACTGCTGGATGGCCGCGAAAAAATGCTTCAGGTCGGCGGCAGACACCACATCCGGTGTGACATCGCCGGTCGCGTCATAAACCTGTGCCAGCGCCGAACCGCCCAGGCGGTTTTGCCCACGGCCGAGGTCGATCAACAGCAGGTCGGTATCACCACTGTCGGTGCGCAGCTGCGGGGTCAGCGTCATGCGCGCATCGGTCACCGGGGCAAACGCGGAAATGATCAGCGACAGCGGCGCAACCACCTCTTTGCGTTTCCCGCCCTCCACCCATGAGGTCTTCATCGACAGCGAATCCTTGCCCACCGGAATGCTGATGCCCAGTTGCGGGCACAATTCCATCGCCACCGCATGCACGGTATCGAACAGCGCGGCATCTTCGCCGGGATGCCCTGCGGCCGCCATCCAGTTCGCCGACAGTTTTACATCGCCGAGTTTGGCAATCGAAGCCGCCGCGATATTGGTGATGGCTTCTCCCAGCGCCATGCGGCCCGAGGCTTCGGGATTCAACACCGCCAATGGCGTGCGTTCGCCCATCGCCATCGCTTCACCGCAATTCGCATTGAATCCCATCAGCGTCACCGCAACGTCGGCCACCGGCACCTGCCACGGCCCGACCATCTGGTCGCGCGCGGTCATGCCGCCGACCGTGCGATCGCCGATGCTGATCAGGAAGGTCTTGTCGGCCACAGTCGGCAAGCGCAACACGCGGTACAGCGCTTCGCGGATATCGATGCCGGCGGCATCGAACACCTGACCCTCGCGGACCAGGCGCTTCACATCGCGGGTCATTTTCGGCGGCTTGCCGAGCAGCACGGCAAGCTCCATGTCGACCGGATTGTTGTCAAAAACGCTGTCGCCGACTATCAGCCGGCCATCACCGGTCGCCGTGCCGACCACGGCAAAGGGACAACGCTCGCGTTCGCAGATGGCGCGGAAAATTTCCAGATCCTTCGCTGCGATCGCCAGCACATAACGTTCCTGCGCCTCATTGCACCAGATCTGCATCGGCGACATGCCCGGCTCTTCACTCGGCACGTCGCGCAACTCAAAATGCCCGCCGCGCTGCGCGCCATGCACCAGCTCCGGCAAGGCATTCGACAGGCCGCCGGCGCCGACGTCATGGATCGACAGCACCGGATTTTTATCACCCAGCCCCCAGCAGCGGTCGATGACTTCCTGCGCACGGCGTTCGATTTCCGGGTTGCCGCGCTGCACGGAATCAAAATCGAGGTCCTCCTGGTTGCTGCCGGTGTCCATGCTCGATGCCGCACCGCCACCCAGGCCGATCAGCATGCCCGGCCCGCCCAGCTGGATCAGCAGCGCACCTTCCGGTATGGCATGTTTTGCCGTGTGCTCTGCGGCGATGTTGCCCAGGCCGCCGGCGATCATGATCGGTTTGTGATAACCGCGCACCTCGGCGCCGACGCGCATTTCATAACTGCGGAAATATCCAGCGAGGTTCGGCCGGCCGAATTCATTGTTGAACGATGCGCCGCCGATCGGTCCGTCCAGCATGATCTGCAGGGCCGATGCGATGCGCCCGGGCTTGCCGACAGGATTCGCTTCCCAGGGTTGCTCAAAACCGGAAATGCGCAGATTGGAAACCGAAAACCCGCTAAGCCCTGCTTTGGGTTTTGCGCCACGCCCGGTAGCCCCTTCGTCGCGGATTTCACCGCCGGAACCGGTGGAAGCACCGGGAAACGGTGAAATCGCCGTCGGGTGGTTGTGGGTCTCGACCTTCATCAGGATGTGCGTCAGTTCCCGGCTGTAGGCGTAGACCTGCTGCGCGCCGGGATAAAAGCGCTGCACCATCGCGCCCTCGATCACCGAGGAATTATCGGAGTAGGCCACCACCGTGCCCTGCGGATGTTTTTGGTGCGTGGTGCGGATCATGCCGAACAGCGAACGATCCTGTTTCTCGCCGTCGATGATCCAGTCGGCATTAAAAATCTTGTGCCGGCAATGCTCGGAATTCGCCTGCGCGAACATCATCAGTTCGACATCGGTCGGATTGCGGCCGATACGCCTGAAATTGTCGAACAGGTAGTCGATCTCGTCCGCTGACAAGGCCAGGCCCATCGCGACATTGGCCTGCGCCAGCGCTTCGCGGCCGCCACCCATCACATCGATCGTGGCCAATGGTTTGGGGGCGATGCGCCGGAACAGCGCCCCGGCCTCGTCGAAGCCGGCCAACACCGATTCGGTCATCCGGTCATGCACCTGCGGCAGCAGCGCGGCGCGCTGCGCGGCATTCAGGGGTTTGCCACCGACCGCGCACCACCAGGCCACTCCGCGCTCGATGCGCTCCACCTCCGGCAGGCCGCAGTGCCTGGCAATATCGGTCGCCTTGGAAGACCATGGCGAAATCGTGCCCAGGCGCGGCGTCACCAGCAGCAGCGTGCCGTCCTGCGCCACCGGCGCCGTTGCCGAACCATAGGTAAGCAAACGATCGAGTTGTTGCCGCCCCGCTGCGTCCAGCTCACGGTTCAGGCTGATGAAGTGCCAGTATTCGGCGGCGATCTGCAGGCCGGGAATGTCTGCGGCAACAGCCTGGAGGAGTTTTTTCCTGCGGAAAGCAGAGAGCGCGTCGCGCCCTCTCAGGCGGAGGAAATGCGGCATGATGAATGGCTGTTCGGAAAGCGCAATTTTACCCGAACCGGGGAGTGCCTGCGTTAAACTTGCCGCCACCATGAATCCGCCCCACGCCTCTCCGATACTGTTGACCGCCGACCTGCGCCGGGTCGAACAAGCGGCTCTTGATGGATCCAAACCCGCTGCGCTGATGGAACGCGCAGGTCTCGCCGCCGCCGAACTCGCACGCACACTGGCCGCAGACAGCGGCAAACCGGTGCTGATCCTCGCCGGCCCCGGCAACAACGGCGGCGACGCACTGGTCGTCGCCCGCCATCTCAAACAATGGTGGTTCAAGGTCAGCGTGGTCTGCACCGGCAATCCGCAGCAATATTCCGGTGATGCCGCCGCGGCATTGCAGGCCTGGCGCAAGGCCGGTGGCGAACTCGTCAAAGAAATTCCCGCGGCACAGGACTGGGCGCTGGTCATCGACGGCCTGTTCGGCATCGGACTCAAACGCGGGCTTGACGGTGTTTATGCCGCGCTGGTTGATCAGGTCAACGCGCTGGATGTGCCGGTGCTGGCGCTGGATATTCCCAGCGGACTCGATGCCGATACCGGCGAAGTCATGGGCAGCGCGGTGCTGGCGGATCACACCATGACGTTCATCGCGCTGAAACCCGGCCTGCTGACGCTGGATGGTCCGGATCACTGCGGCACATTGCATGTCGCCGATCTCGGCTTGGGCACCGGGGTCGATGCCGCGCCGCATGGCGTGCTGATCGGCGCCGGCGTGCTGGCGCATGCGCTGCCGCCGCGGCCGCGCAATTCGCACAAGGGTACCTACGGCAGTGCCGGCATCATCGGCGGCGCGCAAGGCATGGTCGGTGCCGCATTGCTGGCCGCACGCGCCGCGCTGAAATGCGGCGCCGGTCGCGTCTATGCGGGAATGCTCGCCGCTGATGCGCCGCTGGTCGATGCACTGCAACCCGAGTTGATGCTGCGCCCGGCCGACGCGGTATTGCGTCTCGATCACCTCACGGCCCTGGCTGTCGGCCCCGGCCTTGGTGATACCCCGGATGCGGCGGAATATCTCGACTGGGCGCTGGAGGCGGCCGTGCCGCTGCTGCTGGATGCGGATGCACTGAACCAGATCGCCTCGAATGCCGCTCTAAAAGATAAATTAAAACAAAGGGTTACAGCATCCATTCTGACACCTCATCCGGCTGAAGCCGCACGCCTGCTCGGCTGTGCGACGGATGCGGTGCAGCGTGATCGCGTCGCGGCAGCCCTGCGGATCGCGCGTGAGTACAAGGCCGGCGTGGTGCTCAAGGGTGCGGGCAGCCTCTGCGCCTGGCCCGACGGCCACTGGGCGATCAACACCTCCGGCAATCCGGGCATGGCGGCAGCAGGCATAGGCGATGTGCTGACCGGCATCATCACGGCACTGCTGGCGCAGGGCGTGGATGAACGCCATGCACTGACTGCCGGTGTTTACCTGCACGGTGCAGCGGCAGATCAATTGGTCAAAAACGGCTGCGGTCCGATCGGGCTGACCGCCGGCGAAGTCATCGACGCTGCGCGCGTCCTGCTCAATAACCTTAACGCCTGATGCGCTCACTGTTCGCGGCATTGCTGATCACATGGTCGATAGTCGCCTGCGCCCAGGACAATCTCACGCTCGCCCGCGAGCTGATTGATCTGAAAAGTGGTTATGTCCAGAAAAAACGCCTGCTCGAAGACGCGCGCCTGCAGGCTTATGTGCCCATCCTGCTGAAAGCCGTCGGCAGGGGACAGGACTGGAAACCGTCGCACCCTAACTGGAAGGCCGTCGAAAGCCGCATCACCGGCGACTGGATGCAGTTGAACGCCGACTACCTGCGCAGTCTGGGACGTGACCCTGCATACGGCTGGTTCGACACCGCGCTCGCCCGCGACTACGCACAAGCCTTCACCGCGGCCGAGTTGCGGCAGCTGGCCGGTTTTTACCGCTCCGCCGCGGGACGCACACTGCTGGATCTCGAACAAAAGCTGCTTGAGTTTTATCCGGCAAGCATGGTGCGGGCTTTCGCGCTTGCAATGGTCGGCACCGAAACACTGTCAGGCCGCGAGAGCGAATTGTTCAATTCACCGGCAAGCCGCATTCGTCGTGATTTCGTGCGCCTGTTCGAAACCGAGGCCATCATCCGCGAAGAAAGTTTTCGCGCCGGCGGCGCCTATGCGGAAGCCAGCTATCCGACGGTGCAACAGGGCGCCATCGCCATCGCCGCCGACCGGATCGATGCCCTGCGGGAATTGCTGCCACCCGCGCAACGCACATCCATCGAAGAATTTCTCGCTTCCGCGCCGGGCCGCAAGGAGCGTGCTTTTCTCGCCCGCACCACGCCGGTCACCCTGCCCGCTCCGGAGGACCCGGTCATGGCGATGGAAAAGGAGGCGGCGTTTTACGCGAGGCTGGGGGAATTGACGGCGCAATGGCGGGCGCTCGCCGCCCGATGATCACATGGCGGTCAGCCAGCGTACGGTGGCAATCCCCAGCGCGGTGAGCAGCAGCGAACCGGCAAGATGGCTGGTGACGTGCAATGCCGCCCAGCCGTACTGTTCCGTCATCAGCAGTTCCACCGCTTCCGCCGAAAACGTCGAAAAGGTCGTGAGCCCGCCCAGCAGTCCGGTAATCAGGAATAAACGATATTCCGGCGGCAATGCCGGGTGCTGCAGAAACCAGCCGAGCGCCAGGCCGATGAGATAACCGCCGGCAAGATTGACTGCCAGCGTGCCCAGCGGCAACGACGGCGTCACGGCATTCAGCTTCAGTCCCAGCCACCAGCGCAACCAGCAGCCGATCGCGCCGCCGGCACCGACCGCAATGATTCCCGTCGCGTTCATGCCCGTCTCCCTGTGATGAGACCAGCATAACAAGCCGCAATAATGCCGTCACTCCCGGCGCAAAAAAACAGGATAAAAAAACGGGCCCGCAGGCCCGTTGAATCAAAGCTCAAACCGGTGCTACTTGCAGTTGCTCATGCAGCGCACAGCCCGCACATCAGGCCGGTTGTCCACGATGAAGCCGTCGCGATTGGGCATCTGCACCTTGGGCAGTGAATTCTGGTCCATCACCGCATCCGCCGCGACCAGGCCGTTCAGATTGAGTATGTAAGCCGACAGCGCGTAAACCTCGTTCGCCGTCAGTGACTGCGGACTGTCCATCGGCATGGAGCGACGTATGTAGTCAAACAGGATCGGTGCGTAGGGATACATGCTTCCCGGCGTCAGCACGCGTGTACCGGTCTTGAATGACCCGATGCCGCCGACCATGGCTCCGTACACCGAACCGCCTTTTGCATTCTCGCCGTGACAGGCAAGGCACTTGGCAACGTAGATCTTCTGGCCTTCGCTCACCGAGCCGCGGCCGGCAGGCAGCCCTTTGCCGTCAGGCGTGCGGATATCAATGTTCCACGCCGCAAGCTGCGCCTCGCTCACCGGTTGACCGAAGCGCGGTTTGTCCGGCAGCGGTTGCACCGGATGCGGCCCGGTGGCACCCAGCGGAATGCCCTCTTTGGTATGACCGCCGCCACCGCCGGGCGAAGCGCAGGCCGCGAGGACCAGCGCGCCGACAACCGAAACTGCAAGCAGCTTAAACTTGGCCGATGACATTGCTCACCTCCCCTTTGGCATTGACGGACCACGGCTGAATCGCGTTGTGATGCTGCACGAAACCGACAATGGCGCGTACTTTCTGGATCTCCGCCACCGAAGGCTGCACATAACCCGTGCTGTCCACCGCGCGGCTCATCAATGTTGCCGGGCCGCCGTTCCAGTTCCAGCCGAATTTGAAGCGCGTCAGCGACTTGTCCATGATCGGCTCTTCCAGGGTCGCCTCCCGCCAGTTCGCGCCGCCATCAACCGAGACATCAACATGACGGACCTTGCCGGCGCCCGACCACGCCAGCCCGGTGATTTCATGGAAACCCGGCCCTTTCAAGACCATGCCGCCCGAGGGATTGGTGATGACGGATTTGCATTCCATCACCATGCTGAACTGACGCCATTTGCCATCCGGCATCGGATCGGTGTAACGCGCGGTTTCGCTGCGGAAATGCGCCGGCTGATCGGTAACCTTGATGCGCCGCAGCCACTTCACGCTGACGTTGCCTTCCCAGCCCGGCATCACGGCGCGCACCGGATAGCCGTTTTCGGGCCGCAGCCGTTCGCCGTTCATGCCATAGACGATCATGGTGTCGTCCATGCATTTTTCAATCGGCACCGAGCGTGTGTGCGCGGAGCCATCGGCGCCTTCGAAAATCACCCACTTGCCTGCCGGATCAACACCTGCCTCCTCAAGCAGCGTGGACAGCAGCACCCCGGTCCACAGACAGCCGGAGAGCAGTCCGTGCGTCTGCTGCACTGTTTTCGACGCGGGTTTCAGCCAGTCGGTGAGGCCGTTGCCCGAACACTCATGAAAATGAAAGCGTGACACCGACGGGTAACGCACCAGGTCATCCATGCTGAACATCAGCGGCTGCTTGACCATGCCGTGTATCACCAGCCGGTGTTTGGCCGGGTCGATATCCGGGGTGCCGGCGTGATGCCGCTCAAAAATAAGTCCGTTGGGCGTGATGATGCCGGGCTGATGCTGCAGCGGCGTCATGCTCCAGTCCGACCAGTTCTGCCGGTTGACAAACACATCCGTGCGGCGACGAACGACGTGTTTCTCGAACTGCGAGGGCATCCCGTATTCGGTGGCCGGCATCGCCTTGCCCATGGACTTGTTCGAGTCCGGGATCGGCAGCGCCTGCGCGGCAGCCGCACCGGCGGCGCCTGCGGCCACCACGCCGCCGGCTATTGCCGCGCTGCCGCGCAAAAATCTGCGGCGGTCCTGCGACTCCAGCTGTGCATCGACTTCCGCGGGAAGATGCTTGCGGCTTTTGCGGCTGCGGGGTGCGGCAGTGCTGCTGGTCAGTTTTTCCGTCATGTGCCCCTCCAGGTGGTTGCGGGATATCCGCTTTGAATGAAGCTGCCGGCTTATCCCGTTCTGACTAGAGAAGCAAGGGGTATGCCGAATCGCAAGTTATTGTTTTTATTGACTAAAAATACAACCTTAAAAGCGGAAAACCGCATTTGGTTTCAGCCAGAAACGTCATGCCCGTTTCCAATTGAAACCGCGGCGGCAAAGCCGGGTTTTTCGGGAAACTTTATCCCGTGACGCCGATGTTCCAGGGCACGTATTCGTGGTCGCCCAGGCCCAGCAGTTCACTCTTGGTTTTTTCGCCCGAGGCGGTGCGCAGCATCAGGTCGAAAATTTTCTGCGCCACTTCACTCAGTGTCGCCTTGCCTTCGAGGATCTCGCCGCAGTTGATGTCCATGTCCTCGCTCAGGCGGTTGTACATGGGGGTGTTGGTGGCCAGCTTGATCGACGGCACCGGTTTCGCGCCGAACATCGAGCCGCGGCCGGTGGTGAACATGATCATGTTGGCGCCGCCGGCGATCTGGCCGGTGGCCGAGGTCGGATCAAAACCCGGGGTGTCCATGAACACAAAACCTTTTTCCGTCACCGGCTCGGCATAACGGTAGACCGCGTTCAGCGGTCCGGTGCCGCCCTTCATCGATGAACCCAGGGACTTCTCGAAAATATTGGCGAGGCCGCCGTGCTGGTTGCCGGGGCTGACCACGCCGTTGATCTGGGTGTCGCGGCCGACGGTGTAGACATCCTTCCACCAGCGGATGCGTTCGATCAGCTTTTCGCCGACCTCGCGGCTGCGCGCGCGGCGCGTCAGCGTGTGTTCGACGCCGTAGATTTCCGGCGTCTCCGAAAGGATGAAGGTGCCGCCGTGGCGCGCCAGCAGATCCATCGCCGCGCCCAGCGCCGGGTTGGCGGTGATCGAGGAAAAACCGTCGGAGCCGCCGCACTGCAGTCCCATCATCAGGTGGCTGGCCGGCACGCGCTGGCGCATCACCCTGTTCGCTTCGGGCAGCATTTCCTTCAGCGCGGCAATGCCGGCTTCGATGGTCTTGCGGGTGCCGCCGGACTCCTGCATGACGAAGGTTTTCAGGCGGTCGCTGACCTCAAGCCCCTCTTCCTTCATCAGGCCCTTGATCTGGTTGCGCTCGCAGCCAAGACCGACGATCAGCGCGCCGGCGAGATTGGCATGACGCGCGTAACCGGCCATGGTCCGCCGCAGCAGATCCATCGGCTCACCGGTCATTTCCATGCCGCAGCCGGTGCCGTGGGCAAAGGCGCAGACGCCGTCGATGTTGGGATAATCCGCCAGCCGTTCCGGCGTGAAGTATTCGGCGATCTTGTGCGCCACCGTCGCCGAGCAGTTCACCGTCGACAGTACGCCGAGGTAATTACGCGTCGCCACCTGGCCGTTGGCGCGGACGATGCCCATGAAATGCGCGCGCTCGGCCTCCGGCAGCATCTCCACCGGCTTGTAGTCACGCGCATAGGCGTAATCGCGGTCGAACTCGCGGAACTCGAGGTTGTGCGAATGCACGTAGCTGCCGGCCGGAATGTCCGCAGAGGCAAAACCGATGGTCACTGCGTACTTCAGGATCGGCTCGCCTTTTTTGATCGCCCGCGCGGCGATCTTGTGTCCGGCGGGGATCTGGCTTTTTGCAGTCAGCCCGCCTTCGATTTTGGCGCCGATCGCGATGTCGCTGCGGGCGATCAGCACGTTGTCGTTATCATGCAGCCGGATCGCGGGTCCGGATGCGGGTTTGTCCTTGATGGTGATGACGCCGTCGTCCATGGCCGTGCCTCCTGGGTAAGCAGGCGCCATTCTATAAGGAATGCGCCAGCCGCATCAAAACTGCTCCAAACGCCCAACCGGTTCAGGCGCGCGCCTTGTACTCGTCCACCGTTTCATCAACACGCAGAAAAACGCCGCCTTCCTCGATGATCCGCAAAATCAGCTGTTCCAGCATCATGATGCGATGGCCGCGACCGATGATGAACGGATGGCAGGTATAGGTCAGCACCCCCCAGTCGACGGTTTGTTTCATGTAGAGAAAATCCTGCACCCAGTTGTCCAGCACATCGCCGGCATTGTGCAGGCCCTGGCGCAGGCTGGTATCCGTACGCACGAATTCGAAATGTGGGGAATCATCCGTGGACCAGTGAATCGGCATTTCCACCAACGCACTGGGTTTGCCGAACTCGGCCCTGTTCTCGAGGGTGATGTTGTCGTTCTGGCGCGCAAAATAAGGGGTGTAATCGTCGCCCATCATGCTGCTGTCGTAATCAAAGCCGTGTTTGAGCATCAGTTCGACGGAATGCGGCGACAGATCCCAGGACGGCGACCGGTAGCCGCGCGCATATTTCCCGGAAACACGCCGGATGGCCTCATTGCCGCGCACCAGCTCCGCTTCTTCCTGCTCACGCGTCAGGCTGGCCGGCGGACGGTGCGTCCAGCCGTGATGACCGATTTCGTGGCCGGCCTCCACCACCCTGGCCACCGCATCGGGAAAGGTCTCTATGGTGTGGCCCGGCACATACCACGATGTGCGTATGCCGTATTTTGCAAACAATGCGAGCAGGCGCGGCGCGCCGACGCGGGGACCGAATTCACCGCGCGAGCGCCAGCTGGCGGTGGTCTGCCCGCGAGCGATGAAGCCGGAGATCGCATCAAAATCAAACGTCAGGCAGACGATATGCTTGGGCATGGGACTGCGAAAGGGAAATTTATCGAAGGACGGAGCGGATCTTCGCCGGCGCTATGCGTCACTGATGCTTTCGATTAGCATTCAGGCGATTATATATTCATCTTTTCAATGCCGAAGCACATCATGAGCGACCATTTCGTACAGAACTGGAACGTCAGCAAGCCCGTCGCCTGCACACGTGGCGGCATCGTGGTCTCCCAGAACCGCATCGCGAGCCAGGCCGGCGCACAAATCCTCGCGGCCGGCGGCAACGCGGTTGATGCAGCCGTGGCAACCGGCTTCGCACTCGCCGCCGTAGAGCCCTGGAACAGCGGACTGGGTGGTGTCGGCTTCATGCTGGTCTATCTTGCCAAGGAGGACCGCGTCCACGTGGTCGATTTCGGTCCCATTTCGCCGTACGGGCTGGATCCCGCCGACTACCCCATGACCGGCGGTTACACCAGCGATCTGTTCACCTGGCCGACAGTCCAGGATGACCGCAATGTGCACGGCCCGATGTCGATCGCCATTCCCGGCCATGTCGACGGCTTGAGCACTGCCCTGGGCCAATTCGGCACCATGCCCTTCAGTACCGTGATGCAACCCGCGATCGGCCTCGCTGATGAAGGCATTGCGGTGGACTGGTATCTGACGCTGAAGGCGGCGACCATGGCGAAGGAACTTGCGCGTTATCCCTCCACGCGCGAGATCTGGCTTCCCGGCGGTTTTCCGCCGGTCACCGCCGCCGGCGCGCCGCTGCAGCGGCTCAAACTCAGCGGACTTGCCGCAACCATGCGCAGGCTGGCGGATGCCGGTCCCCGCGATTTTTACGAGGGCGATGTCGCCTCCGGCATCATCCGTGACCTGAAAGCCATGGGCGGCAATCTTTCGGCCTCCGACCTGAAAAACTTCCATGCCCGCATCGTGGTGCCCATCGAAACCCGCTACGGCAATGCGCAGCTCGCGCTGGCGCCGCAACTGACCGCCGGTCCCACCATGCTGCGTGCCCTCGCCCCGCTGCGGGAGCAGCGTTTCAGATCCGGCGGGCCGCATGCGGATGCCTTTGTCGCCTACGCGGATGCCTTGCGCAACGCCTACGCCGAGCGGCTGAACACGATGGGTGACACCAGTGACCGACGCGACCCCTCGACAACCACGCACCTCAATGTCATCGACCGGCACGGCAACATGGTTGCCCTGACCCAGACCCTGCTCTCGGTATTCGGCTCCAAGGTGGTGCTGCCTTCCAGCGGCGTGCTGATGAACAACGGCATCATGTGGTTCGATCCCCGTCCGGAATCACCCAACTGTCTCGCGCCGGGCAAACGCGCACTGTCGAATATGTGCCCGCTGATTGCCCGGCGGGACGGCAAGCCGTGGTTCGCCATCGGTGCCTCGGGCGGCCGCAAGATTCTGCCCGCGGTGTATCAGATCAGCTCCTTCCTGATTGACCACGGCATGACGCTGGCCGATGCATTCCATCAGCCGCGCATCGACGCCAGCGGCGGCGATGCTGTCGGTGTTGACCCCCGTCATCCCGGGGATGTGCAGGCGGCGCTGTCCGGAAAATTCCCCGTCAACATCAGCGAGCTGGTGGTTTATCCGACCAATTTCGCATGCCCCAGCGCGGTGCTCCGTGACCCGAAATCGGGCGATCATTACGGCATTACGGATGTCATGTCGCCGTGGTCCGGCGCAGTGGCGGAGGCATAAGCACAGGCGGCACGAAAATTGCACGGGGTTTGCGGACAAGGAAACAAGGCATGCAACACAGAGCTGCAGCAATCATTGCGATACTGGGTTTTGCGCTTTCAAGCGGCATCATCCATGCAGCCCAGACGCCGGTCTATCCGAACAAACCCATCAGACTCATCGTGCCTTTTGCCGCGGGCGGCCCGATGGACATCATGTCCCGGGCCATTGGTGAAAAAATGACCGCGGCCTGGGGACAACAGGTCATCGTCGACAACCGCGGTGGCGCCGGCGGCAGCATCGGTGTCGAACTTGCCGCGCGTGCAGCCCCCGACGGCCACACCCTGCTGACCGGACACATCGGCACCCACGCCGTCAATCCCAGTCTCTACGCCAATCTGAATTACGATCCGGTCAAAGACTTTTCCCCGGTTACGCTGATTGCAACCCTGCCGCTGGGCCTGTTCGTACATCAGTCCGTGGCTGCAAAGTCGCTGCGTGACCTCATTGCCGCGGCGAAATCCAGGCCCGGCCGCATCAATTTTGCAACCGCCAGCAGCGGCGGTCCGACCCACATGGCGGCGGAAATGCTCAAATCCATGTCCGGAATCAACATCGTGCATGTGCCGTACAAGGGCAATGCCGCGGCGCTGAATGCGCTGGTCGCGGGTGAATCGCAAATGATGTTCAGCAACCTGCTGACCGGAATGCCGCACGTGCGCAGCGGCCGCCTGCAGGTGCTCGCCGTGTCCAGCGGCAAACGTTCACCCCAGGCACCGGAACTGCCCACCGTCGCCGAAGCCGGCGTGGCCGGCTACGATTTCACGCCCTGGTACGGCATTCTCGCGCCCGCAGCCACGCCGCGCGAAATCGTCATCAAGCTGAACCGGGAAATCGTCGGCATTATTGAATCTCCCGACATGAAATCACGGTTTTTCAGCCAGGGCTTGGATCTGACCACCACCACGCCTGAAGAATTCTCCAGGCTGATACGCACCGAAATTCCGAAATGGCGGAAGATCGTCAAGGATTCCGGCGCAAGTGTCGGCTGACCTGCACCTGTTCCCGCGGAGTTTCAACATGCGCATTCGATGGTTTACCCTGCCGGCCCTGCTGGCCATGGCCTGCGCCACTGCCGCTGCGGCAGAGTCCCCGTACCCGACCCGTCCGATGCGCATCATCACCGGTTACCTGCCCGGCGGTGTCAGTGACACCATCGCCCGCACCATGGCCGCCCAACTGGGCGAGCAACTCGGGCAACGCATTGTCATCGACGGACGTCCCGGCGCCGGCGGCACCCTCGCCATGGATATCGCCGCCAGCGCGACCCCTGATGGGTATACGCTGTTCATGGGCCAGCCGGTGATCACCATCAGTCCCAACTTCAAACGCAAACCGGCCTACGACCCGTTGAAGGCGTTCGCCCCGCTATCGGTGATCGGCATGGGGGCGACAATGATGATGATCAATCCATCGATTCCCGCCGCCAGCGTCAGGGAACTGATCGCCTACGGCAAAACACTGCCGCCGGGCAGGCTGCTGTTCGGCCACTCCGGACAAGGAACGACCAATCACCTTGCCGGGGAGCTGTTTTCCGTGATGAGCGGCGTCCAGCTCACGGCCGTCACCTACAAGGGCGCGGCGTTAAACATCCTGGCCACCCTGCAGGGAGAGGTGCAAATCAGTTTTCTTCCGGTGCTGGCCGCCCTGCCGCAGGTCAAAGTGGGCAAGCTGCGGGCCTTGGGTGTCACCGGTGCCAAACGTGCGCAGGCTGCACCCCATATACCGACGATCGGCGAAACCCTGCCCGGATACGAAGTGCCGGTGTGGTACGGCCTGATGGCACCCGCGGCAACACCCAAGCCGATCGTCACCAGGCTCAATCTTGAAATCAAGAAAGCACTGGAGCAGCAATCCGTGATCGACCGGTTGACGAGCAACGGCATTGAAGTGGAATACACCACCGTACCTGAGTTCGCCAGACTCATCAAAGAAGACGCCGCGCGCTGGGCCAAGCTGGTCAAACAATCCGGCGTCGTTCTCGACTGATACGGCATCCAACCTGCACAATATTCATCACAACCATTCCAGGAGAACCATCATGACCTGCCTCCGGTACGCCATTTTTACCGCCTGCATCCTGACCTGTGTATCCGCAGGTTCCGCGTTGGGCGCGGACGCCTATCCAACCCGCCCCGTGCGTTTTGTCGTGGGTTTCCTGCCCGGCGGCCCCAGTGACACCATCGCCCGAGTGGTGGGCGGCAAACTCGCCGAGGGCTTGAGCCAGCAGGTGGTGGTGGACAACCGTGCCGGCGCCGGCGGCAATGTCAGCGCCGAAATTGTGGCCGACGCACAGCCCGACGGACATACCATCCTGCTCGGCACCGGCGGCCCCCTCGTCATCGCGCCCGTCATCGGCCAGAAGGTGGGTTTTGATCCCGACAAGGATTTCGCCGCAGTGTCCAAGCTGGGCGACTCGATGAGCATCCTCTCGGCCCATCCATCGTTACCAGCCAATTCGATCAGGGAACTGGTCGCACTCGCGAGGGCCAAACCGGGCGACATCAACTATGCCTCGTCGGGAATCGGCACCGCCAACCATCTGGCGGCGGAACTGCTGTCCTCCATGGCCGGCATCAAGCTCACGCACATTCCATTCAGGGGCAGTGGAGCTGCGCTGCCGGCTTTGATCGGCGGCGAGGTCAAACTCGGCTTTGGTCCGCTGCTGCCGGCGATTCCCCACGTCAAGGCCGGACGGCTCAAGGCGCTGGGAGTGAGCGGACTGAAACGCTCCTCCGGCGCGCCCGATATCCCCACCATCGCCGAACAGGGGCTGCCCGGTTTCGAGGTGAATTCATGGTACGGGGTGTTCGTGCCTTCCAAAACACCCAAACCCGTCGTCGCCCGCCTCAACAAGGAGCTGGTGCGTGCGCTGGCCCTGCCCGACGTGAAGGAACGCCTGTCGCGGGACGGCGTTGAGCCGGGCAGCAGCACCCCCGAACAACTCAATGCCGTGGTGCAGGCGGAAAAGAAACTGTGGACCAAGGTGATCAAGGATGCCAGCATCAGGGTCCAGTAACACGGCGCCGCGCATCGCGTGGGCATAAAATCAACAACCGTCAGTCAGACAGAGGACATTCATGATCAACGCTGCAGTCATCGGGCTGGGCCGCTGGGGACAGAATCTGGTCACCAGCGTGCAGGGTAAAAGCCGTCTGATCCGTTTCGTCGCGGGCGCGGTGCGCACTCCGGCGAAGGTGCAGGAATACGCGGATCGGCAGGGCTTGCGGCTCTATGACGATTACCGAAAAATGCTCGCCGATCCCGCGATTGACGCCATCGTGCTGGCGACGCCGCACAGCGTACACGCGGAACTGGTCATTGCCGCGGCCCGTGCCGGCAAACATGTGTTTACCGAAAAACCGTTTACGATGACCACCGAGTCGGCAAAAGCTGCGGTGCGTGCCTGCGCCAGAAAGGGCGTCACTCTGGCCGTGGGCTACAACTGGCGCTTCCAGCCGGCATTGCAGGAAATCCGCCGCATGCTGGATGACGGCCGTCTCGGCAAGCTGCTGCATATCGAAGGCAATTTCTGCGGACCCAGTGTCTACTGGTATCCGCAAGACCACTGGCGGCAGAAAAAGGACGAGGGGCCGGGCGGCGGCATGACCGGCCGCGGCGTGCACGTCGTGGATGCGATGCTCTACCTCGCCGGCCATGTCGACACGGTTTATGCACAGAGTTTCCGCCGTGCGCTGGATTACGGCATCGACGACACCACGTCGATGCTGTTCCGTTTCAAGGGCGGCGCCAGCGGTTATCTCGGCACCTTCATCGCCACCGCGGAAACCTGGCGCATGCAGGTGTTCGGATCAAAAGGCTGGGTTGAAGTCGGCGACGTCGAACACCTCGCCACCTGGCAGATGCGCGTGAGTCTGCTCAACCCCGGCAATCTGCGCGAGCGCAAGCCCCCGCAGATCATGACATTTCCGGACACCAGCACCGAACGCGCAGAGCTTGAACATTTCGCCGAAGCCGTGGCGCGCAAGCAACCCCTGGCCGTTGCCGGCGGCGATGAGATTCACGGTGTGACGGCGCTGGAGGCCATACTCGAATCCGCGCGCAGCGGGAAACCGGTCAAGGTCGGCAAACGCGCTGCGCCGGCAAAAAAACCTGCCGCCAGAAAGAAAGCTGCAGGAGGCAAAAAAGCCCGACGCTGAGGTGAGTGTGCGGCGCCGCGTAAAATATAGTAATTATTGTTTTAAATCAATAACTTAAAATATTCACGCGGTGCTGCTGCAACCGGGCCAGCCACGGTTAGCGCGGCCTGAAGGGCATCCGCTGTTCATACTCGGCGGCTGCGTTTTCGAGGGTCGTGAACACCGCCCCGCCCTCCTTCAAGGCCTGGATCAGTTTTTCCAAAGCCAGCATGCGATGGCCGCGACCGATCACGAAGGGGTGGAAGGTATAGGTAATGACGCCCCATTCCAGGTTGTCGCGCAGGTAAACGAAATCGTTGATCCAGTTGTCGAGCACCCGGTTGGCGTTCATGTTGCCCGGCAGGATCCAGGTCGGAGTGCGGATGAACTCGAAATGGGGGTAATCGTCCAGCGTCCAGCTCACCGGCATTTCGATCAGTTTTGTTTCGGGGCCGAACACCGCCGGTTTTTCCAGTTCGATGATGTCGCCGTTGCGCACCCGGTACGGCGTGTAATCGTCGCCCATCATGCTGCTGTCGTAGACGAAACCGTGTTTGAGCAGCAGCTCCACGGAATGCTGCGACAGGTCCCACGACGGCGAACGATAACCGCGTGCGGTGCGCCCGGTCAGGCGCTTGATGCTGTCGTTTGCGCGCGCAAGCTCAGCCTCTTCCTCATCGCGCGACAAACCCGCCGGCGGGCGATGCGTCCAGCCGTGATGGCCGATCTCGTGTCCGGCATCGAACACCTGCCTGCACTGGTCCGGGTAAGTTTCCAGCGTATGCCCCGGCACATACCACGATGTGGCCACATCGTATTTTTTCAGCAGATCAAGAATGCGCGGCAATGCCACGTTCGGACCGAATTCCCCGCGGGAAATCGGCGACGGCGAAGTCATCCCGCGCGCGATCCAGCCCGAGATCGCATCGAAATCGAATGTGAGGCAGGCAAGATGTCGTCCCATGACGGCGAAATGTTAACACGCAGCCTGCATGGCCTTTTGCCGGTTTATTGTCGACCACCGCCACGCCGGATTACACTGACCCGTACAAATCATCTGCCGGCATGCCAACCGGCTGCAAAATCCCCGCCCATGAAAACCATCACCAGTTTCCCCCACCGCTGGACCGAAAGCGAAGACTGCTGGATTCCCATGCCCGACGGCGTGAAGCTCGCGGCAAAGCTGTGGCTGCCGGACAGTGCAAGCGCCAGCCCGGTGCCGACCATCATCGAAGTCCTGCCCTACCGCAAGCGCGACATCTACGCACCGCGCGATGCGATGCATCACCGCTACTTCGCCGGCCACGGCTATGCCTGCATGCGTGTGGACATCCGCGGCTCCGGCGATTCCGACGGCCACCAGGGCGTGTTCGCGATGAAGCAGGAACAGGACGACACGCTGGAAGTGCTGAAATGGATCGCAGCCCAGCCGTGGAGCGACGGGCAGGTGGGCATGTTCGGCATTTCTTGGGGCGGCTTCCAGGCGATCCAGACCGCATACCGCGCGCCAAAAGAACTGAAGGCGATTGTGCCCTGCTCCTTCGCCCCCGACCGCTACACCTACAGCCAGGTGTTCCGCGGCGGTTCCGTGCTGCTGCGCTCGATCCGCTGGTCAACGCAGATGTTCGGTTACAAGTCGCGTCCGCCCGACCCGCAGCTGGTCGGCGACAAATGGCGTTCGCTGTGGATGGAGCGGCTGGAACACAACGCGCCGCAGATCATCTCGGCGCTGCAGCACCAGAACTACAGCGATTACTGGAAAAGCCGCGCCATCGATTTCGACCGCATCCGTTGCCCGTTTTATGCCGTCAGCGGCTGGGCCGACAGCTCCTACGTCGGCGCGGTCGGCGAGGCTCTGACCAAACTGAAAGTGCCGCGCAAGGGCCTGATCGGCCCCTGGGGACATCGCTTCCCGTATCTCGGCGTGCCCGGTCCGGCGATCGGTTTCCTGCAGGAGACGCTGCGCTGGTTCGATCATTGGATGCGCAACAAGGACACGGGCATCATGAAGGAGCCGATGCTGACCGCGTGGATGCCGCAGGCGGTGCCGGCAAAAAATTACTATGCGCAATCTCCCGGCCGCTGGGTCGGCGAAGCGACATGGCCTTCGTCGCGCATCAAACCGAAACGTTACTGGCTGAACGAAGGCGGCCGGCTCGCGGAACGCGCCGGCAAGGCGGCAAAAATCGTGGCGCAGTCACCGCAAACGCTGGGGCTCGACTGCGGCGAACTGATGCCCTGGTTCCAGCATGGCCCCAGTCCGGAAATGCCCGGCGACCAGCGCGCCGATGACGGTAAATCCGTGTGCTTCGACAGCGTGCCGCTGGCCAAAACGCTGGAAATCCTCGGCACCCCGGTGGCCACGCTGACCTTCTCGGTCGACCGCCCCACGGCATTCATCTGCCTGCGTTTGTGCGACGTGGCGCCCGATGGCGCATCGACACGCGTCACCTACGGCATCCTCAATCTGACGCACATCAACGGCGCCGAAAAGCCGGTCAAACTGACCGCCGGCAAACGCTACACCGTGCGCGTGCCGCTGGCCGATGCCGGTTATTCCTTCGTCAAGGGACACCGCATGCGGGTTGCCGTCTCCACCACCTACTGGCCGCTGATCTGGCCCTCGCCCGAAACGGTGACGCTGACACTGCATGCCGGCAAAAGCACGCTGGAACTGCCGGTGCGTCCGCCACGCAAGGCGGATGCGACAATAAAATTCAAGCCGGTGGAAGCGGCGCCGCCGTTCAAACGCACGGCACTTGCCGCCGGCGGGCGCAACCGCGTGGTGCGCACCGACATGGGCAAAAACGAAACCGTGGTCGAGGTCACCGATTCCAGCGGCCGCGGCCGTTATGACGACATCGATCTCATCGCCGAGGCGCGTTCCACCGAGCGTTACCGCATTGTCGAGGGCGATCCGCTGTCCTGCGAAGCCGAGGTCAGCTGGACCTGGATGTTCGAGCGCGGCGACTGGAAGGTGCGCACGGAGATGCGTACCAAAGTGGCTTGTGACAAACGCGACTTCATTGTCACCGCCACGCTTGAAGCCTACGAAGGCGAGCGGCGGGTGTTTGAACGTGAATTCGCAGAACGCATCAAACGCAATGGAAACTGATATGTCAATAAAATCAAATACTTATGAAGATTTCCGCTGCCCGCTGCTGTTATCGGCCGCGATCGCCGCGCTGATCGCAGCAGCGTTACTGCAAAGCATCAGCGCCCACGCCCAGACCTATCCGCGGCGCCCCGTCACCATCGTGGTGCCCTTCCCGCCGGGCGCCGCCACCGATTCATTTGCCCGCGCCGCGGGCAAACGCATGGGCGAACTGCTGGGCCAGCCCTTCATCATCGACAACCGTTCCGGCGCATCGGGCCGTATCGGCACCGATTTCGTCGCACGCGCCGCCCCCGATGGCTACACACTGCTGTGGGGCAGTTCCGGTCCGTTGGTGATCAGCCCGGTGTGGGGCGAGGGCAAACCGCCCTACGACACGCTGCGTGATTTTGCGCCGGTCAGCGTCTTCGCCAAGATCCCGTTCATCCTGGTCGTGCATCCTTCCGTGCCGGCAACCAACCTGAAGCAGCTGCTCACGGTCGTCAAATCCCGCCCCGGCAAACTCACCTATGCATCGTCGGGAGTCGGCGGCACCTCGCACCTCGCCGGAGAGTTGTTCAAGTCGATGGCCAAACTGGACATCCTGCATGTGCCGTACAAAGGCACTTCGATTTTCGCCACCGAACTGATCGCCGGCCAGGTGGATATCGCTTTCGCCGGTCCGACCACCACCCTGCCGCACCTGCAAACCGGCCGCATGCGCGGCATCGCCATCACCAGCACCACACGTTCGCCGCTGGTGCCCGACATTCCGACCCTGCATGAATCGGGAGTGCCGGGTTATGAATTCACGCAATGGTATGCCCTGCTCACACCCGCCAGGGTGCCGGGAGACATTCTCGCAACACTGCATGGTGCGCTGCTGAAATCGATAGACGATGCCGACGTCAAAAAACGCGTTGGCGTCGAAGGCGGCGTATTCGCCCCGGGCACGCCGGAGCAGTTCGCCGCCTTTCTCAAAGTCGAACTCGACAAGAATGCAAAAATGATCCAGGCAGCCGGATTAAAACGCGAATGACATTTTCATGCGGCGACGGCATGGCTTTCCTGCACCGTCATGATCAGCGCAAATTCGCCGCCGCCCCGCTCTGCCAGAGATGCCTGCGCCAGTGCAGCGCAATCAGCACGGCGAACACGATGCCGAACAGGCAATAACCCGTGGCCATCGCCTTGTAGCCGTAATTGGCAATCAGCTGCCCGCCGAGCAGCAAGCCCGGCAGGTTGCCGTAAATCGCCATCATGCGGATGCCCATGATGCGGCCGCGATAACGCTGGTCTGAAGTGCGCAGCAGCAGCGCATTGTTGGGGATCAGCCCCATGGTCTGCATGCAGCCGGCAAAGATCAGCACCGGGATGCCGGTTGCCGGACTTTCGGTCTGGACAAACACCAGCAGCATCACCAGCCATGCGATGCCGAACATGATCATTGCGCGCGCCGGCCGGAACGCGCCGCCAAAGCGGGTCATGATGATCGAGCCGGTCAGCGCGCCGGTGGCTGCGGCTGCAACCATGGTGCCCAGCGTGCCCTGGTCTGCCCCGTACACTTCCTTCGCCACGTACGGCATCAGCCCGGTGAATAACGGAAACGCCGTCAGGTTGAGCAGAAAAGCGAACAGCATGGCTGCGCGCAGTTGCGGCGCCTGCCAGACGTAATGCAGGCCCTCCCGCAGCTCGCGCCATGGCGAGACGGGTGGCGCGTCAACTGCGTTTTTGGTTTGCGCGGGATGGGCGATGCCGGCATGCCGGGTCAGCAACAGGCTGGTCACATAAAAACAGACAATCACGGCATAGGCCGGGCCCATGCCCAGCGTCGCGACCAACCCGGCGCCGGTCAGCGCCCCGGCGATGCGCGCCGAATCCTGGGTGGTGCGCTGGATGCTCATCGCCCCCATCAGCTGCGCCGGCGGCATGGTCTCGCCGACCAGTGCGGCACGCATGCCGAGATCCGACGGCCGCACCAGGCCGAGCATGGCGGCAATGACCAGCACGATCATCGGCGTCACCGCATCCATGAAGGCCAGTGTCATCAACGACATGGCCAGCAGCGCGTACAGCGCGCGCATGGCACACAGCACATTGCGATGGCCGACCCGGTCTCCCATCACGCCGAACATCGGCGCCAGCAGCGTGCCGACGTACTGCAGCGATGCATAAATGGTCAGCATCAGCACGGATTTGGTCTCGACCAGCACATACCAGCCGAGGATCAGGGTTTCCATTTCGAAGGCCCACGAGGTCGCCAGGTCGGCCGGCCACTGAAAACGGAAACTGCGTACGCTGAACGGTGCGAGTGCGGAGACCTGCGCAGATACACTCATGATTTCAGTCCAGCACCATCAGCCAGTCGACGGCGGTGACACCCTTCGGCCCGGCCAGCACCGGGTTGAGATCCAGCTCGGCGAGCCGCGCTCCCGCCGCGGCACCGAAACACGACACCGCGCTGATCATCCGTGCCAGCGCTTTTTTGTCGACCGGCGGTCTGCCGCGCACGCCGTCGAGGATGACTTTGCTTTTCATTTCATCCAGCATGCGCAGCGCTTCGGCTTCGGTGACCGGTGCGGCACGGAACACCACGTCCTTGAACACTTCGATCAGCACCCCGCCCAGTCCGACCATCACCACCGGGCCGAAGGTCGGATCGCGTTTGAGGCCGATCACCAGTTCGACATCACCCTGGGCCATCGCCTGCACCAGCACGCCGGCGATGCGGGCATCGGCCTTGTACTGTTTGGCATTGGCGACCAGGGCGGTGTAGGCGCTGCGTACTGCGGATTCATCACCGAGATTCAGTGCCACACCTTTGGCTTCGGTCTTGTGCAGAATGTCCGGCGATTCGATTTTCAGCACCACCGGATAACCCAGTGCCTCGGTCGCGGCGACCGCTTCGTCAGCGCTTGTGGCCAGTTTTGCAGCCGCAGTAGGCACGCCGAAGGATTGCAGCAACGCCTGTCCTTCCATACTGCTGACCGCCCCTTTTGCTGCCGGCAATGCGGGCTTGGGCAGTTGCAGCGCTGCCCGCGCAGGTGCATCGCCCAGCCAGTTGCGCCGTGCTTCGGCGTAACGCACCAGTGCGGCGACGGCATCCACCGCCGGTTCGGCGCCGCGCAATACCGCAATGCCTGCCGCACGCAGTTTTGCCAAAGCGGCTTCGGGCGCGGCCACCCAGCAGACCAGCCATGGCTTTGTGACTATCTTATTGATTTCATTGAATATTTTAACAAGCTGCTCAACATGGCCATCCATCAACTGCAGCCACACGATGCCGACATCCACCTGTGGATCCTCGATCACGATACGCACACTGTCGAGCAGCAATTGGGGATTGGCCACAAACTGTCCGGTCACGTCCACCGGATTGCCGGTGGTGCCGAATCCCGGAATGACTTTGCCCAATGCGTCGCGCGTCTGTGGCGCAAGCTCGGCAACCTGCAGGCCCATCTCCTCCGCACGGTCCGCCATCAGCACGCCGGCGCCGCCGGACTGGGTGACAATGCCAAGGCCACGACCTGCCGGCAGCCCGCAGGCACCCAGCACCTCGACGATATCCAGCATGTGTTCTTCGTTGCGCGCGCGGGTGATGCCGAGGCCGCGGATCACGCCGTCAAACACGGCATCGGCGCCCGCGAGTGCGCCGGTGTGCGACGCGGCGGCTTTCGCGCCGGCGGCAGTGCGTCCGACCTTGGTCAACGCCAGCGGCTTGCCCAGATCCAGCGCGTGTCCGGCCAGCGCACGCAGCCCCGCGCCGTCACGCACGCCTTCGAGATAACCGGCGCCGACACGGATGCGCGCATCGTCGAGCACCGCGCGCATCATCTGTACAAAGTCGACATCACACTCATTGCCGGTGTTGATGAAATAACCCAGCCCCAGCGCGCGCCGCCGCGCCAGCGCGGCGATGGCGGTGCCGAAAGCGCCGGACTGGGTGACAAACCCCACCGGGCCCGGCGGTGTTGCGCCTTCGGCAAACTGGCCGAAGGTGGCGATGACCTTGTCGAACGCGTTGATCAGTCCCAGGCAATTGGGGCCGCAGAGGCGCAGGCCGCCGGCGTGCGCCACCTCAACCACTTCGCGTTCGAGTTTGCGTCCCGCCTCGCCCATTTCGGCAAAACCCGAACTGAAAATCACCGCGGCCCGTCCGCCGCGCCGCACCAGCCCGCGCACCGCCGCCGGCACCTGTGCCGCCGGCACGGCGATCACCGCAAGATCCGGCGCCTCGGGCAAGGCGGCGATATCGGGATAACAGCGCAGGCCGGCAATCGTTTCGTATTTCGGATTGACCGGAAAAATGCGCCCCGCGTAGCCCTTTTCCTGCAGGAAACGCAGCGTGCGTCCGTTGACCTTGTCGAGGTCGGCGGAAGCGCCGAGGATGGCTATCGAGCGGGGACTGATCAGCGCCTGTAATTCGTTCATTGTTCGTATTGTGAAATTGCGGACAGCAGGCTTTACATCACTATCGCACAGCCTTGATCAATTACAACACATCGCGGTAAACAGATGGTTTCGCAGCCGGCGCCTGATCAGCGCCGGTTCAGCCAGCGCTGGTCGCTTTCGATACGCTGCAGATCCCCCAGGGTTGTGATCCCTGTTGCAATGGCCTGCGCCAGCACGACCTGCAGCAGTTGTGCTGTCGCCAGCGCATCAGACAGCGCGGTGTGCCGCGCCTGGTTCTCGATACCGAATCGCTGCGTCCAGGCATCCAGCCCCTGCAAGGTCAGACCCGGAAATACGGCAGGCGCCAGGAAGGCCAGATCCAGCCAGACGGTGGATGGCGTTTGTCCCAGCGCTTCGCTGGCGGCACGGTCGATCATCACACGATCAAAATCGGCATGAAATCCGACCAGCGGCGCGCGTTCCGCATAGTCGAGGAAGCGGATGAGTGCGGTTGCCGGCGCCAGACCGCCCAGCTGCGTGGTGCCGTCGATGCCATGAATCAGGATATTCGCCCGGGCACTGGCCTGCGGCTGGCACAACACCACTTCAAAACCGCTGCCGAGCCGAACCGTGCAGTCCTCCACCGTCACTGCGCCGATCGCGATCAGACGGTCACTGAACGGGTTGAGGCCGGAAGTTTCGACATCAACCACCACGCAGCGCAGCGTGGCCAGTGGCGTCGCGGCGGGAATCACCGGTCGCGCCTGATATGCAGCCAGCGCGAGCGACTGCTCCAGATCGAGGTGCGGGCCGAAACCAAACAGCCGGCGCATCCAGCGCATGGCCTTGCCGCTCATAGCTGATAATCGAGCGCGATCCGGCTCTGCAGTTTGCGCGCCTGGCGCAGACTTTCCTTGAGGATGCGCCGGTCGACCTCGTTCAGATCCGCCGGATTGATCCGGTTTGCGCCCCGGGTTGAGGCATCCGCAGCCATCTGTCCGCGCAGGCGCAAGGCCTGCAGAAAGAAGAATCCGTCGCTGATCGACGCGATCTCCTCCGGCGGCATGTTCAGCCGCGAACCGGCCTGCCGCAGGCGCTGCGCGGTATTGGTGTGCACAACACCGGTCGCCAGCGCGAGTACGCGCGCGCCATCAATGAACAGCCGGGCGCCGGACTTTTTCAGGTCCATGGTGCCGTTGAATTCACCGTCGTCCGTGACAAAATCGCTGATCCTGCCCAGGGGCGGCCGCGATTCGAGTGCATATTGCGCCAACTGGCGCTGGAACCGGGAATTACCCTGCGCCAGTCCGGCCAGATGGCTGCGCAACACTCTGGCCGGCGTCTCATCGCCATGCAAGGGCCGGAAATCGAAAAAAATCGCCGCATTGAGCAGCGCCTGCGGATTGGTATCGGCGATCCAGGATTCAAACTGCTCACGCCATTCGTCGAGGCTCAGGCACCACTGCGGATTGCCGGCCATGATGTTGCCCTTGCACAGGGGAAAACCGCAGGCATCAAGATCGCGGTTGACGGCCTGCGCAAACGGCAGCAGCCGCTCGCGCAGCGCGTCGGGGCTGCCGGCACCGGGATCAAATATCAATCCGTTGTCCTGATCCGTGCTGATGGTCTGCTCATAACGGCCTTCGCTGCCGAACGCCAGCCAGCACCAGCGGAGGTCGGCGACCGCAAATTGCGCCTGTTCAATTTCCAGCACCCGCCGCACCAGCGCGTCGTTCAGCGTCGAAATGATCAGCGTCAGCTGCTCTGCGGCCACACCCTGACCGAGCAGGCTGCGGGCGAGCCGGCGGATGTCGGAGGCCGCGAACTGCAGGCCGCCGATGGAATCCGCATCGGCGATGGTCTGGTTGATGGCGCGCACACTCACCCGCTGCAGTGCAAACAGGTCGCGCTCGGTGATGACACCGATCAGCCGGCCGCCGTCACAGACCGGGATATGGCGGATGCCGCGATGGGCAATCAGCAGCGCGGCTTCGTAGGCACTGGCATCCGCCGGCAGTGTCTGCGGATCCGGCGTCATCACCGCGCTGACCGGTCGCGACAGATCGCACTGCGCCAGCGCGACACGGTCCAGCACGTCGTGCCGGGTGAAAATGCCCAGCGGATGCCCGGCCTCATCGACCACCAGCATCGAGCCGATTTTGAGGCTTTGCATGGTGCGCAGCACCGTCTGCACCGGGGTCTGCGGCGCACAGGTGACTGCCGCACGTTTCACCAGCGAGCGCAGCGTGCGGTTCATCGCCTGCTGCTCGCCCGTGGCCGCGGTGAAATTCATTTTGATCAGCCGCCGCGATTCACGCAGCATGGCCGTCAGGTAACGCGTCGCGAATTCGCGGAATACCGGACTGCGGTTCAGCAGTTCGGGAAACCGTGCCGCAGGAAATTCATAGCAGAACGTGTCGGTCGTTGCGGTATATGGCGCCATTACCGGCCGCTTTTCCAGCAGTGCGCTCACCGAAAAACATTCGCCGGCGCCGAGGCTGACCGGCTGGGCGTCGCCGCTGTGGGTCGCGGCAAAAGGCAGCACCTGCACGGTGCCACGCTGGATGATGTAGAGCACCGCGGGTTCGGCCCGGGCCGGGTCAAGGATGACCGTGCCGGCCGGGTAATAACCGAGATCGACGTGGGCGGCGAGGAATTCCAGCGCCGCCGCTTCCATTTGTGTAAACGGCGGATATTGACGCAGAAACCGTGCCACGCCGTCGGCAAGCTTCGCAGTACTGCTGGCAGGAGATGCCGCCAAGACGGGCTCGGGCGTTCAGAACGCTGCCGCGACCGACAACGGGTGATTCAGGATCGGCAACAGGATTTTTTTGCGCATACGGTCTTTACCGGCGATGGGCTGACTGAAAATCCACGCGTCCAGGATGCGACGCGCTGCTTTCAGAATAACATGCGGCTCCTGACCGGCTTTGACCGGGATCAATCAGGAACAGGAGGAATAAGGCCGTGCAGCGGCAGAAAAAACGATGCCGACAGATTTTAATTATTAAAATAGAATCAAATACTTGCCATCAATCGGAGCGGCAAGCCAATCACCGCAGCAGTCGCTTCAGTGCGGCTTGTTGGCGAGATGGGCCGGCACCGGAAGCGCGACGATTTCAATACCTTCGTCACGCAGGGCGTTGACTTCCTGCGGTGATGCCGTGCCACGGATATGGCGCTCCGGGGATTCCTTGTAATGGATTTTGCGCGCCTCTTCCGGAAACGCCTTGCCGACATCTTCAGTGTTGTCGACGATGTGCGTAATCAGCCTGAGCATGCGTGCCGCGTCGAAATTGGCGTATTGTGCGGCGCTGGCCGCCGCCGGCTCCGCATGTTCGCCCGCGGGCGCTGCGGCTCGGCCGGTATTGAGCCGTGCCGCAGTCAGCAGCCGGTTGATATGCGGGCTGCCGCAGAGCGGACAGCTCAGCAGGTTTTCCTTTTGCTGGCGTTCAAAATCCGCGCTCGAGGCAAACCAGCCCTCGAAGCGATGATCATTGTCGCAGCCGAGATCAAAAACAATCATGGATATGTCGTGTCACAGCCGTCATGTCAAAGCAGCCCGGTCAGAGGCATGATGGTGGGCGAGGCCGGACTTGAACCGGCATGGCTTGCGCCGAGGGATTTTAAGTCCCTTGTGTATACCAATTCCACCACTCGCCCGGTGAATCTTGATCGTTTCCGGGACCGGGCCTCGCCACAGTCTGCCGCATGCTGGAGGCGCGGGGCGGAGTCGAACCGCCCTACAAGGATTTGCAGTCCTCTGCATAACCGCTTTGCTACCGCGCCGCTGTAACTAAAAGGGGAAAACGGCTGGTTTCCTTCAACCGTTTTCCCCGGAGATCTGGAGCGGGAAAGGAGGTTCGAACTCCCGACCTCAACCTTGGCAAGGTTGCGCTCTACCAGCTGAGCTATTCCCGCGTTACTTAACAGCCGCGCATTATAATTCAAGCCCTCCGCGCCCCGCAACCCGTCGCCGCCCTGCACTAAGCGCCTGCTTTGGCCGCGCCCCAGGCCATTTTCAGGTAATACCCCATCGAAACCAGGGTCAGCACCGCCGCCCCCCAGATCAGCCAGGTGCCCCAGTACTGGGGGTCAAAAGCGCCGATCCTGTCGTGATAGAGCAGCATCGGGATGGCGATCATCTGCGCGACCGTCTTGATCTTGCCGACCATCGACACCGCGACGCTTTTGCCCTGCCCGATGGAAGCCATCCATTCCCGCAAGGCCGAAATGGCAATCTCGCGACCGATGATGACCAGCGCAACCACCGCGTCGATCCGCCCCAGCTGAACCAGGATGATCAGCGCCGCCGCGACCATCAGCTTGTCCGCCACCGGATCAAGGAAAGCGCCGAACGCGGAAGTCTGGTTCAGCCTGCGCGCCAGCCAGCCATCCAGCCAGTCGGTGATCGCCGCAGCGGTAAAAATGGCCATCGCAACCAGATTCTGGGTGGAGTGCGAAATCCAGTGCTGCTCAAAATAGAACACACCTACAAACAGCGGGATCATCACGATCCGCAGCCAGGTCAGCAGGTTGGGCCAGTTGAATGTCATGTCCGTTCGTTGCGGCAGCCCGGTGTTTTAATGCAGTTCATCATATATACGTTCGGCCAGGGCCGGGCTGATGCCGTCGACCTGCGCCAGTTCCTCGACGCTGGCTGCCACCAGCCCACGCAGGCCGCCGAAGCGGGTCAGCAGGCGCTGGCGGCGCTTGGCGCCCACGCCGGGGATGCCTTCCAGCGGTGAGGTATTGCGGGCGCGCGCGCGCCGGGCGCGGTGCCCTTCAATTGCAAAACGGTGGGCTTCGTCGCGGATCTGCTGGATCAGGTGCAGGCCCGGATCATCGGCATTCAAGCGGAATGCGGCCTCACGTCCGGGCATCAGCAACTGCTCCATGCCCGGTTTGCGGGACTCGCCCTTGGCCACGCCGAGCAGCGGCACGTTACTCAGCCCGAGTTCCGTCAGCACCTCAATTGCCACGCCCAGTTGCCCCTGTCCGCCGTCGATCATCACCAGATCGGGCATCTTACCCTCTGCTCCGCTTCCAGTGTTCCCTAGTCCGGCAACCACCCTGCGATATCGCCGTGTCAGTACCTCGCGCATCGCACCGTAATCGTCACCCGGCGCCACCTGCTGCATGTTGAAGTGGCGGTATTCGCCTTTCTGCATCGCGCCGCGGTCGTAGACCACGCAGGACGCCACCGTGGCCTCGCCCTGGGTATGGCTGATGTCGAAACATTCGATGCGCTGCACGGTCTCCGACAACCCCAGTCCCTGCTGCAGGGCGATCAGCTTCGCCGCATCACCCATGTGCTGCACTTTGCGTTGTGCTGCGCCAAGTTCGGCGTTTTTGGCCGCCATCTGCAGCCAGGCGCGGCGGCTGCCGATCGGATTGGCGCTGATCTGGATGCGCCGTCCGGCACGCTCCGACAGCGTATCCTGCAGCAGTTCCACCGCGATCGCCTCCCCGACCACCAGCTGCGGCGGCACCGGATGCGCGAGGTAATGCTGGGCAATGAAGGCCTCGATGATCTGCGCGGGCTCCACTTCATCGGCGTTCTGCGGGAAAAAATTCTTGTCACCGAGATGGCGGCCGCCACGAATCATCACCAGATTGACGCAACAGACACCGGCGGCAATGCCGCAGGCGATGACATCGGCGTCGCGGCCGGATTCATCGCTGACATACTGCCGCTCACGCACCTTGCGCAGCGCCCCGATCTGGTCGCGGTATACCGCCGCCTCTTCAAAACGCAGCGCTTCCGCCGCCGCATTCATGCGTGCATCCAGACGCGCCGACACCGCATCCTCCTGGCCGTTGAGAAACATCTCGGCGCTGCGCGCATCTTCCGCATAGTCCGCATCGCTGATCAGCCCGACGCAGGGCGCCGTGCAGCGGTGGATCTGGTGCAGCAGACAGGGGCGCGAGCGATGTGCGAATACGCTGTCCTCGCAGGTGCGCAGGCGAAACACCTTCTGCAGCAACTGTATGCTTTCGCGCACCGCGCCGGAATCGGGAAACGGCCCGAAATAGCGGTGGCGCTTGTCGGGATTGCCGCGAAAAAAACCCAGCCGCGGATAACGGTGTCCGGTCAGCATCAGGTAAGGATAGGACTTGTCGTCGCGGAACAGGATGTTGTAGCGCGGCGCCAGCGACTTGATCAGGTTGTTTTCCAGCAGCAGCGCTTCCGCCTCCGAGCTGGTGACCGTGGTTTCAATGTTCACGATCTGCGCCACCATCAGGCGGATCCGCGGCGACAGCGTTTCGGCGCGCTGAAAATAGGAACTGACGCGTTTCCGCAGGTCCAGCGCCTTGCCGACGTACAACACCTCGCCGTCCTTGCCGAGCATCCGGTACACGCCCGGCAGATGGGGCAATCCGGCTGCGACCTCGGCGGGTTCGTTCATGTCCGCTGATCCAGAAATTTTCTGATATCCGCAAAAACCCCGCGGAACATTTCCGGGGTCAACCGTCGCGTGTTGGTGTTGTAACGGCTGCAGTGGTAGCTGTCGAACAACCGGGTACGGCCGCCGAGCGCATGCCAGGCGCCATGTGCAAACGGATAATCGGCAATGCGATGGCCCAGCGCCTGCAGCACCGCCTGATGCGCCACCGTGCCCAGCGCCAGTATCGCAGGCGGCGCCAGCGTCTGCAGTTCGGCACGCAGATAAGCGTTGCATTCGCGGATCTCCGCAGGCAGGGGCTTGTTCTCCGGCGGCAGGCATTTGACGGCATTGGTGATGCGGCAACCGTGCAGCACCAGCCCGTCATCGGGGTCGACCGCGATCGCCCGGCTGCCGAAACCGTAACGGTGCAGGGTCTCGTAGAGCAGGATGCCGGCATGGTCGCCGGTGAACGGCCGCCCGGTACGGTTGGCGCCGTGCATGCCGGGTGCCAGGCCGACGATCAGCAGGCCGGGCTTGAGGTCTCCGAACGGCGCCACCGGACGTGCATGATAGTCCGGATGTTCGGCGCGCACGCCGGCCAGATGCGTGGCCAGGCGCGGGCAGCGCGTGCAATCCAGTGAAAACCGCTGCGGGGATGTTGTTGCCGCAACGGTTGCACCCGAAACACCTGACCGGCTCATGCTGTCACCGCGGCGCCGCCCGTTCAGGCCAGCGGCAATTCACGATTGTGCGCACCGAGTCCGCTGATCGCATGCAGTGCGGCGACATAATTCGCATCTTCGCGCAGCTTGACGGCATCCGCCGCATGCGCGCGGCCGTGGATGCGCGCCATGCGCGCCAGCGCGACTGCCGGCATGGTGTAGTGCAGGCCGCCCAGCAATTCATCGGCCGATTGCGGATTGTTGCAGACCAGCACCATGTCGCACCCGGCCTGCAGCGCCGCCATGGCGCGATCGACCACGCCGCCGGCAACACTGGCGCCTTCCATGCTCAGGTCATCGCTGAAAATCACGCCGTCGAAGCCGAGTTCGCCGCGCAGGATGCGTTTGATCCAGATTTCGGAAAAACCCGCGGGCGCGGCATCCACTTGCGGATAAATCACATGCGCCGGCATCACCCCGCCCATGCCGGCCTCGACCATGCGGCGAAACGGAATCAGATCCTCGCCCTGGATATCGGCCAGCGGTCGCTCGTCCACCGGCACCTCATGGTGGGAATCGGCGCGCACATGGCCATGGCCGGGGAAATGTTTGCCCACCGCGGCCATGCCGCCGTCGCGCAGGCCGTGCATCAGGCCGATGGCGAGTTCGGCGATGGCCTCCGGTCTGGCATGAAATGCACGGTCGCCGATGACACTGCTGTTGCCGTAATCGACATCCAGCACGGGCGTGAACGACAGGTCGACGCCGTACACCCGCAGCTCCGCCGCCAGCACAAACCCCAGTGACCGGGCCAGTTCCACCCCCTTGCGGCGATCACGATCCCAAACCAGACCCAGCTCGCGCATCGGCGGCAGCTTTGTGAATCCCTCGCGGAAGCGCTGCACCCGCCCGCCTTCATGATCGACGGCAATGATCAGCGGCGGGCTGCGCAAGGCATGGATTTCGGCGGTCAATCGGGCAAGCTGCGCGCAGGATTCGAAATTGCGCGCAAACAGGATCACGCCGCCGACCAGCGGGTGCTGCAGCCGCTGCCGGTCTTCGCCGGTCAATGCCGTTCCCGCCACATCGAGCATTACCGGTCCCAGGGGTATCGATTTGTTCATGTTTCAAGCACCACGCAGGCGCAGGCCAGGTTTGATTCGTCACTGATGGTCAGATGATGCCCGTTGATGCCGCGGCTTTTCACCAGCGCTGCCAGCGGTTCATTGAAGGCCAGGCTCGGCTTGCCGGCGCTGTTCTGCACCACGCTGATGCATTGCAGGGTTACCGGATAACGGAAACCGGTGCCCATGGCCTTGGAAAACGCCTCCTTGGCGGCAAAGCGGTTGGCAAGAAACAGCACGGGCTGCCTGGTCCGTTCATAACGGGAACGCTCCAGCGGCGTCAGCACCCGCCGCACAAAACGCTCGCCGTATTTTTCCAGCAGCCGCGACACGCGATGCGGCTGGATGACGTCGATGCCGATGCCGTAGATCATTTTGCAGCCCCGCCGGCCGCAGCCATGACCCGCAGATAATCCCTGACCGTCGCCGCCAACCCCAGTTCCAGGGCATCAGCAATCAGTGCGTGGCCAATCGACACCTCGGCGACAGCGGGTACTGCCGCCAGAAACCGCGGCAGGTTGTCGCGGTTGAGATCGTGACCGGCGTTGACAGCCAGCCCTGCGGCCTGAGCGCTGCGTGCAGCCGCCGCATAGCGCTCGACGCTCGCAGATTCGCCGGCAGTGCCAAAGGTCCGGGCATAAGGTTCGGTATACAGCTCGACACGCTGCGCGCCGGTGGCCGCTGCTGCAGCCATCATCTCCGGCAGCGGATCCATGAACAGGCTGACGCGGATGCCCAGCTTTTTCAATTCGTCCACCACCGGTCGCAGCCGTGACGCATCACGTTCAATATTCCAGCCGTGATCCGATGTAAATGCGCCGGGGTCATCCGGCACCAGCGTGCATTGCTGCGGCCTGACCGCACGCGCCAGCTCGAGCAACGGCGGCTCGAAGGGATTGCCTTCGATATTGAATTCAGCCGCCGGCGAGGATTTGAGCAACTGCGCCAGATCGTGCACGTCGGCGCCGCGAATGTGCCGCGCATCCGGCCGCGGATGCACGGTGATGCCGTGGGCGCCCGCCTCCAGCACGATGCGCGCCGCGCGGGTGACGTCGGGAATGCCGAGGCTGCGCGAATTGCGCAGCAATGCCACTTTGTTGAGGTTGACGCTGAGCCTGGTCATGACATCGCTTGCACTTGATTTGATCGCCAACATCGTCGCCACAATTACTACAACAACTACAACAGCTACAACTGCTGCAGGTCGCGCAGCAATTGCCGCGTATGCAGTGTCTGCCGGCCCAGGCAATGATTGATCAGGGCGCGCATCAGCGCCTTGCTCTGCTGCACCGTCCGGGGATCCGCGTAGTGATCGACGGCCATGTCGATCAGCGTCTGCCCCGTCAATTCTACGCCGCTTTGTTCACCGCCTTCACGCGCCGGCAGCGGTCCGCGTTCGGGCACATACAGATAACGTGCCGCGGGCTCGATTGGCTGGCCGCCGGTCACTTCGCGGTCGAGCACCAGGCCATAGCCCAGTTCGCGCAGCAACACGCGCTCGAAGCGGCGCAGCACCGCGCCATGATCCCGAGCGGCCGGCAGTTGCGCCAGAGCAGCCGCATAAGCCTCGAACAGCTGCTCATGGGGGTCCTCCCGCGGCAGCAGTTTCAGCAGCAGTTCATTGAGGTAAAACCCGCAGATCAGGCTCAGCCCACGCAAAGGTACGTACCCGCCCTGCCATTCGGCCTTGTGCAGGGTTTTGAGTTCGGACTTGCCGGACCAGGCGAGCAGCAGCGGCTGAAAGGCCATCAGTACCCCGCGCAGCGCCGAGCGCGGCCGCCGCGCCCCACGCGCGATCAGCGCCACCCGGCCGCTGTCCCGGGTATAGATTTCGGCGACCAGGCTGGTTTCCCGGTAAGGATAGGTATGCAGCAGGTAGGCCGGCTGGCCGTCGCGGCGGGCGCGTTCAGCCATGGCCATGGCCTGCCGCAATCAATCGCGGCATGACTTTAATAAAAGTCAATAACATATTGTTTTTATTAACTATTTTATTCTATACCCGTGCGCTTCAGCACGGCATCATCATCTGCCCAGCCCGATTTCACCTTGACCCAGACTTCAAGGAATACCTTGCCGCCGAACAGGCGCTCCATGTCCAGCCGCGCCTGGGTTCCAATCTGTTTCAGTTTTTCGCCGCCCTTGCCGATGACGATGCCCTTCTGCCCCGGCTTGTCGACCAGGATGGCGGCATTGATGCGGCGCAGGCCGTCGACAATCTCGAATTTCTCGATCTCCACCGCCGTCGAATACGGCAATTCCTCGCCGAGCAGCCGGAACAGCTTTTCCCGCACCAGTTCCGCGGCCAGGGTGCGTTCGCTGGCCGTGGTGATTTCATCTTCCGCATAGAGCCGTTCCTGCTCCGGCAGCAATCCGGCGATGGCATCCAGCAGGTTGCCGGCACCGACGCCGTTTTTGGCGGACACCGGGACGATGGCTGCCGGATGCGCCAGCGCTTCAAGTTCCTGCATGAACGGCAGCAGTTCGTTCTTGTTGGCCAGCTCGTCAATCTTGTTGACGGCGACCACCACCGGCGCGCAATCCTGCAGCAAAACCAGCACCGCCTTGTCCTCTGCCGTCAAATGCCGCGCCTCGATCACCCATACGATGACATTGACGTCGGCAATGCTGCGCGACACGCTGCGATTCATCAGACGGTTCATTACATTGCCATGGCGGTTCTGGAAACCGGGCGTATCCACAAAGACGTACTGCGCATCGGCCCGGGTCACGATGCCGATGATGCGCTGGCGCGTGGTCTGCGGACGGCGCGACGTGATGCTGATTTTCTGCCCGACCAGGCGGTTGAGCAGGGTCGATTTGCCGACGTTGGGCCGGCCGATGATGGCCACATAGCCGGACCGGTGGCCGGTCATGCCCGGACCACCAGCGCGCAGGCCTTGCCCGCCGCATCCTGCTCCGCCGCGCGCCGGCTGGCGCCCTGGCCCTCGGTGCGGATTTTCAGTTCGTCGATCGTGCATTGCACCCGAAAGGTCTGGGCATGGGCGTGCCCCTGGGTGCCGAGCAGTGTGTATACCGGCAGTGCAATGCCCTGCCCCTGGGTGAATTCCTGCAACATGGTTTTGGCATCCTTGCCGCTGACATTGGGATTGATCGCCGCGAGGCTGCCGGCAAAAAGCCGGCGCACCACACCCTGTGCCGCCGCGAATCCGCCATCGAGCAAGACGGCGCCGAGGATGGCTTCCACGCTGTCGGCCAGTATCGACGGGCGCTGTGCGCCGCCGCTTTTGAGTTCACCCTCGCCGAGCAGCAGATGGTTGCCTATATTCAGGTGCTGCGCGATGCCGAGCAGCGATTGCTGGTTCACCAGGTTGGCGCGCAGGCGGGAAAGTTCGCCTTCACTCAAACCGGGAAAACGCTCATAAAGTTCCAGCGCGATGATGCAGTTGACGACGCTGTCGCCCAAAAATTCCAGGCGTTCGTTGTGGTCGGCGCCGCAGGAGCGATGGGTCAGCGCGCGCCGCAGCAGTCCGGGATCACGAAAATGATGCCCGATGCTCCCGCTGACGAGATCAGGATCCACGGCAGGCGGGGCGCTCAACCGCCGGGCTACTGGTCGGAACGGGGCTTGAACTCCATCAGCGCGCTGAGATTGCCGAACAGCGGCACACGCACCGAATACTCCGCACTCAGCACGATCCCCGAACCGTCTTTTTCGATCTGGATGTCGTCGTAGCCGATTGCCTTGATGTTGTCCATGCCGGCCCGCGCATTCCAGGCGCTGTTGAATTCGCCGCGCGTCGCCGTTTTCATCGCCGGCTCAGCGGCCAGGGTGCGAAGCGTTTTCTGGATGGTCAGATATTCCATGTAAGCCGGTCCGATCTTGAAACCGAGCAGCATGGCTGCAATAAACAGTACCGCAAATACCAGAAAACCAGTGAGCGTGATTCCGCGCTGCTTATGCATCTTGACCTCCAGGTCCATGTCAGTTGATCGAGTTTCCTATGCGCTTCAGGTTGTCGAAATTCCACCAAATCAGAAATGCCTTGCCGACAATGTTCTGTTCCGGCACAAAACCCCAGTAGCGGCTGTCGCTGCTGCTGTCCCTGTTATCCCCCATCAGGAAGTAATGCCCTGCGGGTACTTTGCACCGGAAACCCGACTCATTGTATGCACAATTTTCTCGGAAGGGAAAGCGCTGCACCCCGCTCAATTGCACCGGCGGCACGGCGGCCTGCACCAGCACCGAGTGGGTGTGTTCGCCCAGCTGTTCCTGGAAACGGCTGGTGGCGACAAAATTGAGTCCGCCCTCGAGGTAATTGAACTCGCCATCCGCTTTCAGCGGCACCTCCCTGCCGTTGATGGTCAGCCGCTTGTTGCTGTAAACAATTTCGTCACCCGGCAAGCCGACCACGCGCTTGATGTAATCCAGCGCCGGGTTTTCCGGATAACGGAACACCATGACTTCGCCGCGCTGCGGCTCGTTGACTGCGATCAGCCGCGTATTGACGACCGGCAGGCGGATGCCATAGGTGAATTTGTTGACCAGGATGAAATCACCCACCAGCAGCGTCGGCAGCATGGACCCCGAAGGTATCTTGAACGGCTCGACCAGGAAGGAGCGCAGCACGAACACCACCAGGATCACCGGAAAAAAACTGGCCGGATACTCGATCCACCACGGCTGCTGCTCACCGTCGGCGCGATGTTTGCGGAAATACAGCGACTCGGCCAGCCATACGGCGCCGGTGACCAGCAGCAGGACCAGCATGATCAATGCAAAATTCAAGACACCCCCGCTATTTGTCGACTTGCAGGATGGCGAGGAAAGCCTCCTGCGGTATTTCAACCGTGCCGACCTGCTTCATGCGCTTTTTGCCGGCCTTCTGCTTTTCCAGCAGCTTTTTCTTGCGCGAGATGTCACCGCCGTAACATTTGGCCAGCACGTTCTTGCGCATGGCCTTGACGGTTTCGCGTGAAATGATCTGCGCGCCGATGGCCGCCTGTATCGCAATGTCGAACATCTGGCGCGGAATCAGCTTGCGCATCCGGCTTGCCACATCGCGTCCGCGGTACAGCGCATTGGCGCGATGAACAATCAATGACAGCGCATCGACCCGCTCACTGTTGATCAGGATGTCCAGCCGCACCAGATCGCCGGCGCGGTATTCGAGGAAATCATAATCAAGCGAGGCATAACCGCGTGATACCGATTTCAGGCGGTCAAAAAAGTCCATGACCACCTCATTCAGCGGCAGTTCATAGGTCAGCATCACCTGACGCCCCAGATACTGCATGTTGCGCTGCGTGCCGCGTTTTTCGGTGCACAGCGTCATCACCGGGCCGACGTAGTCGCTGGGCACCAGTATCGAGGCGGTGATGATCGGCTCGCGGATTTCCTCGATCTGCGATGCCTCAGGCAGCCGCGACGGGTTCTCGATTTCAATCACCTTGCCGTCGCGCGTTGCCACCTGGTAGACCACCGTGGGCGCCGTGGTGATCAGCGACATGTTGTATTCGCGCTCGAGGCGCTCCTGCACGATGTCCATGTGCAGCAGGCCGAGGAATCCGCAGCGGAAACCGAAACCCAGCGCCTGCGACGATTCCGGCTCGAAACGCAGCGAGGAATCATTCAGGTGCAGCTTTTCCAGCGCATCGCGCAGCGCCTCGTATTCATTGGACTCCACCGGATACAAGCCGGCGAACACCTGCGGCTTGATTTCCTTGAACCCCGGCAACGGCGCCGCGGCCGGATTGTTCGCGAGCGTCAGCGTGTCGCCGACCTTGGCCGCCTGCAGTTCCTTGATGCCGGCGATGACAAAACCCACTTCTCCCGCCGCCAGTCGTTCCATGGCCTGTGACTTCGGGGTGAATTTGCCGATCTGCTCGCAGAGGAAATCCCCGCCGCCGGCCATCAGCAGGATGCGATCCTTGGGTTTCAGTTCGCCGTCGACCACCCGCACCAGCATCACCACGCCGACATAGTTGTCGAACCAGGAGTCGATGATCAGCGCCTTCAGCGGCGCGGCGGGATCCCCCTTCGGCGGCGGCATCTGATGCACCACCGCTTCAAGAACGTCGGTGATCCCTTCCCCGCTCTTGGCGCTGACCCGCACTGCGTCTTTCGCCGGGATGCCGATGATGTCCTCGATTTCCGCAGCCACGCGTTCAGGCTCGACCTGCGGCAGATCCATCTTGTTCAGCACCGGCACCACTTCCACACCCTGCTCGATCGCCGTATAACAATTGGCCACCGTCTGCGCCTCCACGCCCTGCGATGCGTCCACCACCAGCAGCGCGCCTTCACAGGCCGCCAGTGAGCGCGAGACCTCGTAGGAAAAATCGACATGCCCGGGTGTGTCGATCAGGTTCAGCTGGTAGATCTGCCCGTTACGGGCGAGATAGGTCAGTGATGCAGTCTGCGCCTTGATGGTGATGCCGCGCTCGCGCTCGAGATCCATCGAATCGAGCACCTGGGACTCCATCTCGCGGTCGGACAAACCGCCGCAATGCTGGATAAAGCGATCCGCCAGCGTTGATTTGCCGTGGTCGATATGCGCGATGATGGAAAAGTTGCGGATGTGCTGCATTGCGGTGTGGGGTCCAACCAGATCCGACAGGGGCCAACAAAAAGGGCACTCAAGGTCTCCCGGAGTGCCCCGTTCCGTTCGTAAGGTCGCGTATTTTAGCGGAAATCCCGCAAGTAATCAGTAACCGCGGCTGCGTCGAGGTGGTAATGGCAGAGTTCGCGCTCGCCATGCATCAGCACCGGAACAAATTCGCCGAAACGGCGTTCCAGCGCGGGCTGGCTGTCGACATCGACGATGTTCAGCCCAAACGGCTGGCGGGCCTGCAAAACCCGCAGTCCCGCCAGCATGTCGTCACAAAGATGGCACCAGCTGCGGCTGTACAGCGTGAGCGTGATCCGTCCGGAATCAGCCATTCCCGTCGGTGCGGAACGGGATATACAGCGAATTGGCCCCACGCCGCACCAGCAGCGCAACAATCCGGCCTTTTTCCATCCCGGCCATCAGCTGGCGGAACTGTTCGACGGATTTCACGTCCTGGTTGTTGACACCAAGGATCACATCACCGCGGCGGATGCCGGCGCGGGCCGCAGCGCCCTGGGCGCTGTCGACAAAAACGCCGCCTTCGACCTTCAATTCCTTCTTTTGGGCATCCGTCAGATCGGCGAGTCCCATGCCGAACTGGGTGGCTGCCGGGGGCTGCGGCTTGGCGCCGCGAGCCTGCCGGCCGGGACGCTCATCCGACAGTTCGGCCACGACCACCTGCAGATCGCGCGCCGCCTTGTTGCGCCAGACCTGAATGGTGATTTTGCTGCCCGGTCTGGTGCCGCCTACGATCCGCGGCAGATCTTCGGAAGCCTCCACCGGTTTGCCGTCGAAACGCAGGATCACGTCACCGGCCTCGACGCCGGCCTTATCCGCCGGACCGCCCTTCTCGACAGAATTGACCAGTGCGCCCTGTGCCTTGGGCAATCCGAAGCCGTCGGCCAGCTCCTTGGTCACCGGCTGGATCACCACGCCGATGCGGCCGCGAGTCACCTTGCCGGTGGTGCGCAGCTGCTGCGCTATGTTGTTGGCAACGTCGATCGGGATCGCAAAGGACAGCCCCATGAAACCGCCGGTGCGGCTGTAGATTTGCGAATTGATGCCGACCACCTCGCCCCTGAGGTTGAACAGCGGCCCGCCGGAATTGCCGGGATTCACCGCAACGTCGGTCTGGATGAAGGGCACAAAATTTTCCTGCGGCAGTGAACGGCCCTTGGCGCTGACGATGCCTGCGGTGACGGTGTTGTCGAAGCCGAAAGGCGAACCGATGGCCACCACCCATTCGCCGACCTTGAGTCTGGCCGGATCGCCAAAGCGCACTGTCGGCAGGCCCGTCGCCTCGATCTTGATCAGCGCCACATCCGTACGCCGGTCGGCGCCGATGACCTTGGCCTTGAATTCACGCTTGTCGGTCAAACGCACCGTGACTTCTTCCGCGGAATCGATGACATGCGCGTTGGTCAGGATGTAACCGTCGGCGGAAATGATGAACCCCGAGCCCAGCGACTGGGCCTGAAAATCCCGCGGCGCGGGGCTGGGCTGGCCGGGGTTCGGCTGATTCGGGTTGGGCATGAAGCGGCGGAAAAACTCATACAGCGGATCGTTCTCGTCCAGTTGCGGCAATTGCTGGGACAGGGCATTGCGTGATGCCGTCTGGGTGGTGCTGATGTTGACCACCGCGGGCCCCTGCTTTTCCACCAGCTCGGTGAAATCGGGAAGTTGCGCAACCGACTGCAAGGGCACCAACAGGCACAACGCCACAACCAGATATCTGAACATGTTCAGCCTTTCCTGGAAATGCATGAATGACAAATAAATAATTCGCGGAATTGAATGCAGGCAGCGCAGCGAAACGGTCAGCGTTGCTGGGCTGCCGCCGTGGTCCTGGGCTCCAGCGATCGCGCAAACTGCATCACCGTTTCTGCCGGGGTTTCGCCCAGCACGGTGACCGTATAACCGGAGATTGCACGGCTGTAGATATGGACTGCGCCCTGATGCCTGAGGACCTGCTTGCTGTCCTGTGCGGCGCCAGGCTCGATGAATATGGACACTGCCGCCAGACCATCCGAAAACACCAGATGGGAGACGGTGCCTTTTTTGCCGACCATCGAGCGTCGCAGTTCCATCAGTTTGCGAAAGCCCGCGGGCAGATTGCTCACCACCCAGCCGGAATCGCCGCTGTCGCCGGCTGTCAGCGCCGAGCGATCGACACGCCAGTTCTGTTTTACACTGGTCGCGGCGTATTTTGATTGCACCAGTTCACGCCGGAATGATCCGCCGATAGTCAATGTGGAAAAGGCAAACGACTCCAGCGTCTCGTTTTTTTCATCCGATGTGCGCGCGCGCAGCGGCAATCCGGTATTGATCTCGGCGCAAAAACGCCGGGTGTAGCGCAAGGCATCCTTTGGCTGCAAGGCCACCCACTGGCACTCATGGCCGGCCACGCGATCCATGCCGCCCTTGACTACGCGGTAATGCTCCACGATTTCCTGGATTTGTTCGACACGCACCGGGAATTGCCGCGAACCCCGCGGATCAACCAGCACCACCTTGCTGCCGGGCAGGTAACAGGTCACCTGGTCGTTGGTGCGGATCACCTCGCGCGCCGGTCCGTCCAGTGTTTCCAGGCGTTCCAGCACACCGCCCGCCGGATTGACAAAATGCGCGATGCGGGAGGTTTCCGCCTGACCGCCATGCTGGAACATGAAGGTGCCGGAATAATTGACCTTGCGGCTGGCCTCCGCCATTTTTTCCAGCATTGCCAGCGCTTCCCGCGAATTCTCGGCTGCCGCCGTGACACCCGGCAGGAATCCGAGAACAACCATCCACCAGAATCTCATGGCGTTTCAGCGACCTGCGGCCGGTGCGCTGGATATGGTACGGATGTAAGGCGCAACACCCTGCAGGCTGGTGCTTGGCGACACACCCTGATGCGCCAGCAGGTATTCATTCATCTGGCCGTCGCTGGGCGAACTGACCAGCCGGGCTTCCGGCTGCACAACCGCGGGCGCCGGAGCCCGCGCCAGTTCCACTGCAGGACTGAAAACATTGGCGGTCGAAAAAGCCATCCAGCCGACGACGGCAATCGCCGCGACCGATGCCACGGCTGACAGCGCGTAGGTCAAGGGCCTGCCGGCGCGCGACAGTCGCTGCGGCGCCATCACCGTCGGCTCCTGCGCAATGGCCGCAGCAACCCGCTGTGACACGTCAAACCCCGGCAACACGTCACCACGCATCACATCGCCGATCAGGTGGTAGCAGGCCCAGATTTCGCGGGCTTCTCCGGTGTCCTTCAACCGGAGCATGGCCTGATGTGCCTCCTGCCCTTCCGCTTCGCCGTCCATCAATGCCGAAATTTTTTCCATCTCACCATCTCCTGTCCTTGCCCGTATCGAGCAAGGGTTTCAATTTTGCCGCCACCGCTTCGCGGGCCCGGAAGATCCGGGACCGTACCGTGCCCACCGGACACTGCATCGCGATGGCGATTTCCTCGTAACTCAATCCTTCAATCTCGCGCAGGGTAAGTGCCGTCCTCAGCTCCTCAGGCAACTCCTGCAGGGTTTGGTTCACCGTATCCCCGACCTGCCGGCTCATCATCTGGTTTTCCGGCGTATTCAGGTCCCGCAACTGGTCACCGGATTCCAGGCTTTCGGCCTCCTCGGCGTCCATTTCCGTGCTGGTCGGCGCCCGCCGCCCCATCGCCACCAGATGGTTTTTGGCGGTATTGATGCCGATCCGGTACAGCCAGGTATAAAAAGCGCTGTCACCGCGAAAATTCGGCAGTGCCCGGTAGGCCTTGATAAACGCTTCCTGCGTCACATCCTCCACCTCGCTCGGATCGCGGATAAAACGCGACAGCAACCGCCCCAGCTTGCGCTGGTACTTGGTGACCAGCAGGTCGAAGGCACGTTTGTCACCCCGTTGTACACGCTCTACCAGCTGCTGATCGACTTCGCGATCGCTCATTATTGTCCGATCCCTGATACCGCTGCCCTGCCCCCGGTCAACGGGCCCGCTGTCCGGGCAGGCGCCGCAGTATAACCGTCTGTAAAGACACGTGAAACGTGCCGCTGCGGCGATAGTGCAAAGACCGGCGGCACCCGGTTTAGTTCAAACCACGCAGCCTGCGCGGTTTGCAGACCGCCCTGCAGTTCCATCATATGAGAAGAAAAAGCATACTCCGTGCCCGTTAATTCCGCGGCAGCAGCCGTCTGTCCAGCCAGCGGAAGCCCCATTCCAGGCTCAGGGCCAGCAACGCTGCCGGAATCGCTCCGGCCAGCAGGAGCTTGTGGTCATTGACCGCCAGCCCGGCCACGATGCGTTCGCCGTAACCGCCGGCGCCGACAAATGCGGCAACCGTCGCCGTGCCGACATTGATCACCGCCGCAGTCTTGATGCCGGCCAGCACACCGGGCATGGCCAGCGGCAATTCAATCAGGCGCATCAGCTGCCTTGAGTCGAACCCCAGGGCGCGTCCCGCATCGCGCATGCCGTTGCCGACCCCTGCCAATGCGGTTTCAGTGGCTCGCACCACCGGCAACAAGGCATACAGGAACAGGGCCAGGATCGCCGGCACCGCACCGATGCGGTCCAGGACTGCAATCAGGAACGCCAGCAGGGCCAGGCTGGGCACCGTCTGCAGCACCCCGGTCAAAGCCAGTATCCAGACGCCGGTCCGCGGCGCGCGCTGCGCCCAGATGCCCAGCGGCACGCCAACCATCACGCTGAGCAGCAGCGAGGAACAGACCAGCAGCAGATGTTCCCGCGTGAGCCGCCCCAGATCGGGCCCGAACAGCACAGCGGCCAGTCCGGGCGCAGCGCCGGCATCCGGCGCACCGGGCTTGGCCTGCACCCGCTCCGCCGCGACCGCGGCAAAACTGCGCCCCTGCAACTCCACCGCTGCATTCATCGCCATCATGTCCGCGGCAGTAATAGATCCCTGCAATGTTGAGAGTTGCGCCCAGGCGGCCGGATGCCGTCTGGGCAAATCGGCGCGATACACCAGCACCGCCTCATATTCAGGAAAAAACCGCTGATCGTCTTCAAGCACGCGCAGCCCGTAACCCGAAATTTTCGGATCCGTCGTGTACACGTCGATGACGTCAACCTGACCTTTGGCCAGCGCTTCATACGCCAGCCCGTGCTCAAGTCCGCGGACCGGCAAACCATCGAGATCATAGGTGTCACGCAATGCCGGCCAGCCGTCCTTGCGATTAAGGAATTCAGGAGACAGGCCGAGGCGGGCCGCCCCGAACTCCTTCAAATCGGTGATGCGCCGGATGTCGCGTTTCGCGGCCTGTGTTTCGCGCATCGCCAGCGCATAAGAATTGCCGAATCCCAGAAAAACACCCGCCTCCAGGCCATGCACCGCGAGTTGCCGGTTGAGTTCCTCCAGCACGGGCACCCGTGACAAACCCAGCAGCTCCAGTGCAATGGTTCCGGTGTAATCCGGGTAGACATCGATGGCGCCGCTTTTCAGCGCGGCAAACAGGATCGCGGTATTGCCCAGCCCGGGTTTGTGTTCGACGCGCACTCCGGCGGCCTGCTGCGCGGTGCGCGCAATCAGCTCGCCCAGAACGTACGATTCGGTAAAACGTTTGGACCCGACGCGCAGCACATCATCCGCACCGGCGGGCAAGGCACAACACAGCAGCGCCACTCCGATCCATCGCAGGCAGCGGCGGCTTATCCCGCAAAAAACGTGCATGCCTGAACCTGCGTGTGACGTGTCATGGTGCGAAGATGGTAGCATGCTGTCCAGCACAAACCGCGCGGCGCAGGGGTCCGCGTTATCACTTCCGAACAAAGGTTTTATCCATGACAGCACGCGACACCAAACTTGAATCATTCTGGATGCCGTTCACCGCGAATCGCGCCTTCAAGCAGGCACCGCGCATGCTGGTTGCGGCAAAGGACATGCACTACACCACCGACGACGGCCGCCAGATCCTCGACGGCACCGCCGGCCTGTGGTGCGTCAACGCCGGCCACTGCCGTCCGCGCATTGTCGAAGCCGTACAGAAACAGGTCGCGGCAATGGACTACGCGCCGGCGTTTCAGATGGGACACCCGGATGCATTCCGTGTCGCCGAACGCCTGGCTGCATTGGCGCCGGGCGATCTCGATCACGTGTTCTACTGCAACTCCGGCTCCGAAGGCGTCGACACCGCGCTCAAAATCGCCCTCGCCTACCACCGCGCCCGCGGCGAAGGCCAGCGCAATGTGCTGGTCGGCCGCGAACGCGGATATCACGGCGCGGGTTTCGGCGGCATCTCGGTCGGCGGCATTCCCGCCAACCGCAAGGCTTTTGGCAACATGCTGTTCCGCGTCGACCATCTCGCACACACGCATAATCTGAAAGAAAATGCCTTCAGCCGCGGCCAGCCGGCCTGGGGCGCACATCTCGCCGACGAACTCGAACAACGCATCATCCCGCTGCATGATGCCAGCAACATCGCTGCCGTCATCGTCGAACCGCTGGCCGGATCCACCGGCGTGCTGGTGCCGCCCAAGGGTTACCTCGAACGGCTGCGCCAGATCTGTGACAAATACGGCCTGCTGCTGATCTTCGATGAAGTCATCACCGGCTTCGGCCGCACCGGCCCCTGCTTCGGCGCCGACGCGGTGGGCGTGGTGCCCGACATGATGATCGTCGCCAAGGGCCTGACCAACGGCACGGTGCCGATGGGGGCCGTGATCACGCGCCGCGGCATTTACGACGCCGTGGTCGGCAACGCGCCGCCGGGCATCGAGCTCTTCCACGGCTACACCTATTCCGGACACCCGCTGGCCACGGCGGCGGCACTGGCCAGTCTCGACACCTTCGAAGAGGAAGGCCTGTTCCAGCGCGCACAGGAACTGGCGCCGTATTTTGAACAGGCCGTGCAGTCGCTGCGCGAATTGCCGCATGTCATCGATGTGCGCAACATGGGCCTGGTCGCCGGCATCGAACTCGAGCCCCGCCCCGGCGCGCCGACCGCACGCGCGTTCGAAACGTTCCTGAAATGCTACGAAAACGGCGTGCTGATCCGCACCACCGGCGACATCATCGCGCTGTCACCGCCGCTGATCATCAGCAAGGCGCAGATCGACGAGCTGATCGGCAAACTCGGCGACGCGCTGCGGGAAGTCGGGCGCAACTAGGCACCGCCGCGGCAGTTGGCGGGCGGGATGATCATTTCGTACAATTTTTATTACGCCCGCCCCGGCCATGCCGGCGCCGTGCTGCAGCAGCGCATCCTGGCCTCGGACCTGCGCGCACGACTCGGCCTGCCGCGGGGCCGCATCATCAGCAAGATCGAAGGTGGTGATGACTGGCCGGATGTGATCTGGCGGCTGGATTTTGCCGGCATGGCCGAACAGGACGCCGACATGAAAGCCCGGGCTGCGAGCCCGGAATTCGAAGCCGTACGCCAAGGCATGCGCCGGCTCTACCGGCGTTTTGAACGCCCGCTGTATGCGCCGCTTGGCAGGCATGCCCGGCTGCAGGACGGCCAGGCATCCCCATCCCTGCTGCTCTACGGCGTGTATTGCGATGCCGCCGCCGGCGCTGCGGTACGCGCTGCGCTTAATGTCGTACCTGCCGTCGAATTCAGTTCCGGCGCAACGGATGTCCCGCGCTTTCTCTGCGAAACCGGTGCAGCCGGTTTGCCGCAGGAGCTGCTGCAAAATCTGGGCGGGCCGGCGGCGCGTATTGAGCGCAGCGTGTGGCGGGTAGCGGATCAGGGAGAAGAATTGCCACCCGCCGATCAATAAAATATTGTTTAAAAACAATAACTTATATATAGTCCGCAATGGGCGCAGTCAAATCCGCTGGATATCGCGCAATTCCAGCTTGACCAGGCAATGGTCCAGCCACTCGGCGGTCAGCTTCTCCTGGGTCGAGTTCTGCTTCAGTCGCTGGTCCAGCGCCTTCCAGTCAACACAATCCAGCGGTTGATCCTGATTGAAACAGGAAAACACATAACTGGTTTTGCCGGTCTGCGGATCGATCTGCGGCTGCAGGCATTGCGCGCAGACCTCCTTCATCATGCACTGCATCGGCGAGTTGATGGAGCCGATGGCATGATGCTCGGGTTTCAAATAAGGCTTCAGCACCTCATGCCGCGCCCGCGCCACCGCCGCCATCATCCTGTCGGAACCGATGGCGATGATGCGGTCGGCAGCACTGAACGGGATCGCCTGTTCGCCGAGCTCACCGGATGCATAAGCGCTCATCGCCTGAACAATGTTACCGACAAAACGCCGGTCATCAGGACGTGCCGGCATGAATCCCGGTTCGTCGTCCGAACACCAGACCACGACATCGCTGGCCGCTTCGATGTCCTCGATGCGGTAACGATCGATCATGTGTTTGTAGCCGGCGAAGTAGAGCACCCGGCAGCCGGCCTTGCGCATCGCCTGGCCGATCGAAAACAGTACCGCATTGCCGAGACCGCCGCCGACCAGCACCACGGTCTCGCCGCTGGGGATTTCGGTCGGCGTGCCGGTCGGCCCCATCAGCACGATGGGTTCGCCGGGCTTGAGCTCGACGCAGAGATCGCTGGAGCCCCCCATCTCGAGCACGATGGTCGACAGCAGTCCCTGCTCCGCGTCGACCCAGGCGCCGGTCAAGGCCAGGCCTTCCATGGCGAGCGTGCTGCCTTCGGTGCGCGGCGCCAGCGCCTCGAAATTCTGCAGGCGGTAGAACTGCCCCGGCCGGAAACGCCGCGCCGCCAGTGGCGCGTGCACCACAACCTCGACGATCTGCGGCGTCAGGCGTTTGACTTCGCGCACCGTTGCCCGCAGGTCACGCTGCAATGCGCCAAAAAAAGTGGCGTCGTCCACGGCTGCGGCAGGGTTCACCTGCGCCAGCACCGCGCTGACCACCGGATAACCCTGCTTGGCGCTGCCGATGGCTTTCACCACATTGCCGAAAAAGGATGGATGCACATCGCCAAAATAACTGATGCAGCGTCCATCCTCCCGTTTTGACAGCAAGACATTGACCGCATTGGGCTTGGAGATGGCCTTCTCGGCCGCTACCGGCTGACCGTTGACATCGCATGCGCGGAAATAACGGCCGTCGAGCACAAAATGTTCAGCGTCTTCCCGGGCCAGCACGGTATTGGGCTGGGTGCCGGCGGCAATCAGGATCGTGCGCGCCGGGATTTCCACGCGCCCGGTCTCATGCCACTCGCCGTTCTCACCCTTGGCATGCACCACGGCTTTCAGGGCGCGGGCGTGGCCATAGCCGTCCACTTCGATCGCCAGCGGCGTCAGGCATTCACCGAATGCGATACCCTCTTCCAGCGCCTTGTGCACCTCTTCGTGATTCAGGGTGTACGACGGACTGTCGACCAGCCGCTTGCGATAGGCGATGGTCGCGCCGCCCCAGGACTGCAGCAGCTGCAGCACGCGCGGCGCACGGCCTTCCTTTTCAGCGGCAGTGCGTTCGGCACGGATCGCCCGCGCATGGGCGATGAACTCATCGGCGGTTTCACGTTCTTCGGGATTCCAGGCGATGCGCGCCGCGGCTTCGCCGTGTTCGCGCGCCAGTTGTTCGTAGCGCAGCAGGAATTTCTCGACCTGCAGCGGGTAATAGGCGAGTGACTCGGTCGCGGCATCCACCGCCGTCAGCCCGCCGCCGATCACCACCACCGGCAGCCGCAGCTGCATGTTGGCAATGGAATCGGTCTTTGCCGCGCCGGTCAGCTGCAGCGCCATCAGGAAATCGGAGGCGGTGCGCACGCCGCGCGCCAGGCCATTGGGCATGTCGAGCACGGTCGGTCTGCCCGCACCGATGGCCAGCGCGATATGGTCAAAACCCGTCGCAAAGGCATCCTCGACGGTGATCGTGCCGCCAAAACGCACGCCGCCGAACAGCGCAAACTGCGAGCGGCGCTCCAGCAGCAGGCGGATGATTTTAAGGAAGTTCTTGTCCCAGCGCACCGTGATGCCGTACTCGGCGACACCGCCGAAACCGGCCATCGCGCGCTCATCCAGCGACTCATGCAGTTCGCGCACATCGCGGATCGGTTTGAACCCGGTGTGGCGGCCGGCGATGTCAACGCCGGACAGTTCCGCCGGCAAGGGCTCGATCTTCAGCCCGTCGATGCCGACCACGGCATGGCCGTCGTTCATCAGGAAATGCGCCAGCGAAAAACCCGCCGGCCCCATGCCCGCCACCAGCACCCGCCTGCCGCTGGGCGCTTTGGGGTAGGGATTGCGCAGGTTGAGCGGATTCCAGCGTGTCAGCAGGCTGTAGATCTCGAAGCCCCAGGGCAGTTCCAGCACATCCTTCAGCGTGCGCGTTTCCGCCTGCGGGATATTGACCGGCTCCTGCTTCTGGTAAATGCAGGCTTTCATGCAGTCGTTGCAGATGCGATGCCCGGTGGCGGCAACCATCGGGTTGTCGACGGCGATGATCGCCAGCGCGCCGATCGCCAGGCCTTCGGTCTTGGCTTTGTGGAATTCCGAGATTTTTTCTTCGAGCGGGCAACCGGCCAGTGTGATGCCGAAGGGTGACTTCTTGAACGATTCCGTGCCGCGACCGCTGGCACCCTTCTCTTTCAGCCCTTTCGAGCAGGAATCCTTGCCTTGCTCATGGCACCAGATGCAGTAATTTGCCTCGTCCAGCGCTCCGGTCAGGTCGGCGCCCCTGTCGGTCAGCTTGAAACCCTGGCGCTGCCGCAGGCGCGACACGTCGAAGCGGTGTTCGGTATATCCCGCGGCGGCAGTGGTCTCCACCGGCACCAGGTTCTGCACATCAAGCTTATGCGGTGACTTGAACAGCACGCCGTCGTGATGTTTGGCATGACCTGCGGCGGTATGCGCGGCCCAGGCCGCATACTGCAGCGCCAGATCCAGCGCCTCGGCATGATTATGTTCATCCAGCTGCCAGGCCGCCACATGTTTCGCAAAAGCCGGTTCCGTCAGCGGCTCATCGAACAATGCCGCCAGTTTTTCACCGATGGCCGGGCCGTCGATGGCCGCGGCGGCGTCGGCCTTGTACTTGTGCATGGCCTTGCGCTGCACGAACAGGCGCTTGACGCTGTACAGCGGCGCCAGTTCATGATGCCGGGTCGAAAGTGCGGACACTTCAGCTTCGATATCAAACAGCCAACCGATGAATTCCTCAACGTGCGGGGCAAGCGCAAGCAGCAATCCGGATTCCGGCTTGCCGGCGAATGCGAAAGGATCGGCCCTTGCGCTGACAAGCAGATCGTGCAGCGGTGCGTCGCTGTTCCTGAGGCGTTCGGTAAACAGCTGATCAATACGCAACAGGCCGGCACGCCGATACAGATCGTCGAATACAAGCCCGGATGAAATAACTGGAATGGTTGTGGATGCCACGGCTTTGCGCCAGCAAAAATCAAAACGATGGATTTTATACCAACTGGCCAGCCACCGTCTTATATCCGCTGGCGCTATGCATATGTCCCGTGTGCAAAACACGCACACCCGATCAGACTGGCTCATTGTGCGATAATCGGAACAAACAGAATATAAATTCGTGCTCTTCCGGATGGAGGAAACAGGATCGTGACCAGCGCGACTTGGCGCTCACCCGCAACAGTGCTCGCCTGCTGCAGCATTATTCTGATGCTGTCGCTGGGCATGCGCCAAAGCTTCGGTCTGTTCCTGCAGCCGATGTCAATGGATCTCGGCTGGACGCGGGAGAGCTTTGCCTTTGCCATCGCCCTGCAGAATCTGTTGTGGGGCGCACTGCAGCCTTTCGCCGGGATGATCGCCGATCGCCATGGCGCCGGGCGGGTGACTGCGATGGCCGGCCTTCTCTACGCCCTGGGTCTGGTGCTGATGGCCCATTCCGAAACGGCCGTTGCTTTCGGATTTTCGGCCGGTGTACTCGTGGGCCTGGGTCTGAGCGGAAGCGCCTTCGGTGTCATCATGGCGGCAGCGGGGCGGGCCGTAGCAGCTGAGAAACGCGGTTTTGCGCTGGGCGTCGTCGGCGCGGGCGGCTCCTTTGGTCAGTTCATCATGCTGCCCTACGGTCAGTGGCTGATCGGCGATTTCGGCTGGCTGACCGCCCTGCTGGTGCTGGCCGCTGGATCATTGCTGATTGTTCCGCTGGCCGCCGGGCTGGTGACCCCGCCGCCCGCTGACACCCGGGAGCAAAGCCTGCGTCAGGCGCTCGGCGAAGCCGCAGCCCATCGCGGTTTCTGGCTCCTTACTCTGAGCTTTGCGGTGTGCGGGTTCCAAACCACCTTCATCATGGTGCATCTGCCGGCCTATCTGGTCGATCAGGGCCTGTCGCCCCAGGCCGGCATGATGACTCTGGCGCTGGTGATGTTTTTCAATATTGTCGGCTCTTACGCCTGCGGTGCGCTGGGCGACCGTTATGTCAGGAAATACCTGCTGTGCGGTATTTACGCCGTGCGTGCATTTTCCATAGCCGCCTTTCTGCTGCTGCCGCCTTCGACCGCATCGTCCATGCTGTTTGCGGTGACATTCGGCCTGGTATGGCTGGGCACAGTGCCGCTGACCAACGGTCTGGTCGCGCACATTTTCGGGGTCAAATACCTGGCAACCCTGTTCAGCATCACTTTCTTCGGCCACCAGCTCGGCAGTTTTCTCGGCGTCTGGTTCGGCGGTTACGCCTTCGACATGACCGGCTCGTACACCGCGGTATGGCTGATCTGCCTGGGCGCGAGTGTCGTCGCCGCCCTGCTGTGCCTGCCCATTGATGAACGGCGGATCGGCGTGCCACCCGCCCCCGTCAACCAGCCCGCCACATGACTGCATTCCATCATCACACCCCGCTCAAATGGATGATCGTTGTCGTGCTGGCAACGCTGGTAACATGGCTCGTATTCCGCGGCTATCTCAGCCCTGATTTTCTCGTGAGCTTCTCGATGTACTGCTAATTGCCCATGAATGCGTTTTCCGACATCGGCGACATACTCGCTTCCCTCATCGATGCCCTGCCGTGGCCGGCGCTGCTGGTCAACGAGTCCGGGGAAGTGATTTTCATCAATGGCGAGATGAAGGCGCAAGAGCAACTGCCGGCAGCACCAGCCGGCACCCATCTGTCCGTGTTCTGCCCGCATTACTACCGCGTACTGGAAGGCACACCACCGTGGCTCACGCCTCAGGACGCAGATATCAAGAATCTGCAAACCGGCGCCCAACAACGCATCAGTGTGCGCCGCCTGCCGCTGGGCGCCTGTCTGCTGATCATTGAAAATACGCGCTCCGGATTCGATCTCGGCAATGCCCAGACCGCGCGCCTGGCCTCGCTCGGTTTCATGGTGGCCGGCGTCTGCCACGAAGTCGCCAACCCGCTCACCGCCATCCATTCCATGGTGCAATTGCTGCAATCCAGCGGGCCGCTGCAACCGGATACGCTGGAGCGCGGCTTGGCCAATATCGCCGCCAATGTCCAGCGGGTAGTCAACATCACCCGGAAGCTGAATGATTTTTCACGCGGCGGAGCCGATCAAAAAACGCTGCTGGCGATCGCCCAACCCGTCACTGCGGCGCTGCAAAACACGCAACAGCACGCACTTTTTCGCAATATCGTGATCACACAGTCGGTCGAGCCCGATCTCTCGGTCATGGGCGTCGCCGATCAACTGGAGCAAGTCATTTTCAACATACTGCTCAACGCCGCGCAGGCCATGAACGGCAATGGCCGCATTTTTATTGCGGCAAATGCGGCAAAAGACGCTCGCGTCGAAATTACCATCCGTGACAGCGGCCCGGGCATCGCACCGGGACATTTGCCGCACCTTATGGAGCCGTTTTTCACCACCAAACCCGTTGGCCAGGGCACCGGCCTTGGACTGGCCATCTGCAACGAGATCATCGCCGAGCACGGCGGCATCCTGTGCGCCGACAATCATCCGGAAGGTGGCGCCTGTTTCTCGATCATCCTGCCGGCGCACCAGCGCAGCGCCTGATGAATACCGTACAGGGACTACGCCATGAACGCATCCTCGTCGTTGAGGATGATCCCGGTGTCGGCGAGACGGTGCGCCTGCTGCTGTCTGCCGCTTCATACCATGTCGAACTGGTGAGTCGGGGTGCTGAGGGGCTGTTGCGTGCCGTATCCGGCGACTTTGACCTGCTGGTGACGGATCTGCGACTGCCTGACCAGGATGGATTGTCGATCATCCGCGGCGTGCGTGAAACCGGCATCGACCTGCCGATGATTCTGATGACCAGTTTTTCATCCATCGACACCGCCATTGAGGCGCTGCGCAGCGGTGCCGTCGACTACATCATCAAACCCTTCAGCAATGACGACTTCCTGCACGCGGTGGAACGCGCTCTTGCCGAGCGTCGCGTCAGACGCGAAAACGCCCTGCTGAAAAGAAGCCTCAAAAAAGCGGTCGGAGCCGCCAAAATCATCGGGGAATCGGCCGGCATCAAAAATGTGTATTCGCTGATTGCCAAGGTTGCGCCTTCCGACGCCAGCATCCTGATCCAGGGCGAGAGCGGCACCGGCAAGGAACTGGTGGCGCAGGCCATACACTACGCCAGCCCGCGCTCTGAAGGCCCTTTTGTGCCGATCAATTGCGGCGCCATCCCCGCCGAGCTGCTTGAATCGGAATTGTTCGGCCACACCAAAGGCGCTTACACCGGCGCAGTCACCGCATCCGAGGGGCTGCTGCGCGAAGCGCATGGCGGCACGATGTTTCTCGACGAAATATCGGAATTGGCTCCGGCCTTGCAGGTCAAGCTGCTGCGCGTCATCCAGGAAAAACAGGTCAGACCCCTGGGTTCGAAGAATGTCTATCGTACTGACGTGCGATTTCTCGCCGCCAGCAACCGGGATCTGAAGCAGGCGATGGAAGACAACACTTTCCGCGCCGATCTTTATTACCGCCTGAATGTCATCAACATCAGCGTGCCGCCGCTGCGTGAACGCGGCAACGATGTGGACATACTCGCGCGCCACTTTGTTGAACAGCACAGCCGCCGCCTGGGCAAGCGCATCACCGGCCTGAGCGATGAATTGCAGCAATTCCTGCGCAGCTACCACTGGCCCGGCAATGTGCGGGAACTGGAAAACCTGATCGAGCGTGCGGTCATCCTTGCCGACAGCGATGTGCTGACCAGCCAGGATTTCAGCGACATTTCCAAAATGGAAACCAAGACCGGATCGGCCGGCGATTTTTCGGAAGACGCCATCGGCCGGTCGTTATCGATCGAAAAATACATCGAAGAGTTCGTGCGGCGTTACCAGCATGCGTACAGCGAATCCGAACTCGCGGCCATGCTCGGCATTGGCCGCAAAGCACTATGGGTGCGGCGCAACCGCTGGGGCCTGAAACGTTCGGGGTCGCGTGGTCAGCGCGCCCCTGCCGCACCGGCTTGAATTGCTTTACGGACTTCATTTTGAACAGGAAAACCGTTTCAAAAAGAAACCATGCCGGCCGACCGGCAAAGTTCGCCAGGAATACTTGTTTAAATCTAAGTACTTGGTTTAAAAGCGCATTGGCACAGGGATTGCTTGCATTAATGATCTTACAATCCCCATCGCTCAAGGAGGGCAATCATGGCTGAAGCAGCTGCCGAAAAACGCAAAAAAGTAACCATCCCGTCGCTGAACAAGAAACGCGAGAATAAAGAACCCATCGTCCAGCTCGCGGTGTACGACTACGAGACGGCGATCATCGCCGACCGGGTCGGGGTCGATATTCTTTGTGTGTCCGACACCGGCGGCATGGTGCTCTTCGGTCACGAAAGCACCACCTCGGTTTCGTTCGAAGAAGTCATGTTCATGGCACAAGCCGTCAAGCGCGGATCACAGTACGGGCTGCGCATGGTGGATATGCCTTACATGAGCTTCCATTTGTCGGCCCAGCAGGCCGTGGATAACGCAGCCAAGTACGTGTCGCAGGCCGGTGCAGAAGTCATGAAATGCGAAGGCAATCAACACCACGCGAAATACATCGAAGCCATCGTCAAGGCCGGTATTCCGGTGCAGGGCCATATCGGCATTACGCCCATGCGCATGCCGCAACTGGGCGGTTTTGTCGCGCAGGGCAAGACGGCGGACCGCGCCAAGGAACTGGTGGATGACGCCTGGGCGATGGTGGATGCCGGTTGTTTCTCGATCATGTGCGAGGTGACGACGGCGGAAGTCTGCCAGTACCTCTCCGAAGTGCTGCCGGTGCCGGTCATCAGCCTCGGCGCAGGCAATCAGGCCGACGGCGTTCACATCATCGGCTCCGACCTGTTCCATCTTTATGAAAAACACGTGCCGCGCCATTCCAAGATTTATGTCGATCTGGTGCCGATCATCGAAAAAGGCCTCACGGATTATCGCGATGAAGTACGCAAGCGCATCTACCCCGGCAAGGAGCATTCGGTTTACATGAAAGACGATGAACTGAAGAAGTTCGCCGAACTGGTCGGCTGGAAAGGCAATCCGAACCAGCGTTTCCCCGTGGGCAAGTAACTGCGGAATTCCCATGAGTCCGCCTGACGCGCTCTCTGACCACGCCGACTGTGCGGACATTCTCGCGCAGACGGCGTTTTTCAGTGCACTGACGCAGCAGCAGATCAGGCGGGTGTCCGCGCTCGGTCGCATCGAGCATTATCCGCAGAACAACCGCATCTACGGCCTCGGCGACAACGCGGCCGATTTTTATGTGCTGGTTGACGGCATGGTGCGCTTCACCATCGGTCTCGGCAGCCGCCAGACGCACGCCGGCCAGATTCTCAAGCGTGGCGAACTGTTTGGCTGGGCAGCACTGGTGGAAAATGCCCCACAGCGCATTGCCGCCGCACTCGCCATCACTGCCTGCACGGTGATCGCCATCAACGGCGACCAGCTGCTGGTGCTCATGGACCAGGATCACACAATGGGCTACCGCATCATGCAACAGTTGAACATGTTGATTACCGGCAATCTCACGTCTTTTGCTTCCGGATAACATTTGACCGACTGGCTGCTGCTTGCACCGACCGCTTTTATCGTCGGCGCGCTGATCGGCGCCGTCGGCATCGGCGGCGTGCTGTTGATCCCGGCGCTCTCGGCGTTCGCCGGTCTCGGTATCCACGAAGCAATGGCAACCGCCCTCTTCACCTTCATCTTTACCGGCATCACCGGCACCGTTCTGTTCCAGCGCCGCGGCAGCATTGACTGGCGCATCACCGCACCGGTATGCGCCGGCGCCGTGCTCTGCGCTTTTCTCGGGGCATGGATGAATTCGCTCACCCGACCTTTGATGCTCGCGCTGATACTGGCCGGCATCATCATTTTTGCCGGTGTCTACACGCTCGCAACATGGCGCGGAATGCAGCAGCCGGCGCTGCACGATCGCCCGCAGGCACAGCAAGGCCTGCTCCTGGGCATAGGCGCGGCAGCGGGCTTCGGCTCCGGACTCACCGGCGTTGGCGGCCCCGCTTTGTCAGTGCCGATGATGGTGCTGTTCGGTTTTCCGGCACTCGCCGCCATCGGCACCAGCCAGGTCATCCAGATCATTGCCGCCGCTTCGGGGACGCTGGGTAACCTGCAGTTCGGCACGATCAACTTCGGCATTGCCGGCGTGGTGACGGTGCTGGAAATCGCCGGCGTGTTTCTCGGCGCCCGCATCGTACATGCCGTCAATGCGGATTCGCTGCGGAAATTCGTCACGGTATTGTGCATCGTGGTCGGGATCTATCTGATCGCACGCGCGCTCGGGTGGTTCTAGGTCCCGGGGCAGGCGCCGTGCTGCAACAGTATTTCGGGATGCGCGGAATCCGCCGGATCGAGCTCGCGCCGGGGATATATACGCCGCAGCGCTTTACAGATCCCGCCGCAGAGCATCTGGCGACACGGCGCGCGGCAGGCCTGTTCGATTTCTCGTTCATGGCCTGCGCTGACGTCAGCGGCCCCGACAGCCTCGCTTTTTTGCATCGCCTGCAGACGCGCAACCTCGCACAACTGCGCACCGGCCGCATCGCCTACACGCTGCTGCTGCGCGGGGACGGCACCGTACTCACCGACGCCACGGTATGGGCGGTCGCCGCCGGGCGTTATGCGCTGTTCATCGGGCGCCGCGCCGATATGGAGCATGTGCGCGGTATCGCCCGGAATTTTGACGTCACCATCTCCGACCGCTCGGATGATCACGCAGTCATTGCCGTACAGGGTCCCCGCTCATCCGTCATTGTTGGCGCCTGCCTGGCCGACCTGCCCGCACGCCTGTCCTACTTCGACTGCTGGTCCGCCCGATTTGCCGGCGCTGCATGCTGGGTATCGCGCATCGGCTACAGCGGCGAATCGGGTTATGAAATCATCGTACGCGCACAAGACGGGCCGGCACTGTGGGAAACGCTGCGCCGGGCGGGCGCAGCGCAGGGATTGATGGAATGCGGATTCGACGCCGTCGACACACTGCGGATCGAAGCCGGATACCTGCTGTTCACGCGTGAACTGGCAATTCCGGTCACGCCGTTCGAATTGGGATTATCCCGCCTGGTTGATATGTATCCAATTGATTTTATTGGTTTATTTGAATTGCGCCGATTACGCTGGCAACAACCTGCGAGGCGGCTGGTCGGGCTCCTGCCGGAAATGGCAGAGGACGCGGATCCCGGCAGTCTGATGACGTCCGCCGCGGCTGCAGCAACATCATCAACGGTGATTACCAGCCTGTGCCGTTCACCGTTATTCAAACGCGTGCTTGGGCTGGGTTATGTCGCGACGGCCGACCGCCATCCGGGCTCGCGGGTCACTGTCGCAAAAGGCGTATCGGCGCGCGTCACACGCCTGCCGTTTTATGACCCCGGCAGACACCTGCCGCGGGAGCCCAGGGCCTGTTAACAATTACTTCGTGAGAGCGTCCTGAACGGCCGCAGAAAACATCTGCGTGTCTGCAATACGTTCCGCCGCAGTTACCGTGTTGGCGATGAGCATGGCCACGGTCATCGGCCCCACCCCGCCCGGCACCGGCGTAATCCACGATGCCCGCTCACTAACCGACGCAAAAGCCACATCCCCGGCAAGTTTGCCGTCCGGCATGCGGTTGATGCCGACGTCAATCACCACGGCGCCAGGCTTGACCATGTCCGCCGTCACCAGACCTGCGCGCCCCGCTGCTGCAATGAGAATATCGGCGCGTGCGGCATGGGTTGCCAGATCCTGCGTTTTCGAGTGACACACCGTGACTGTCGCACCGCGATTGATCAGCAGCAAAGCCATCGGTTTGCCGACGCTGGTGCTGCGGCCGATGACCACGGCATGCCGGCCCTCGATCGCGATGCCGGCATCGTCGAGCATCGCCATCACGCCCAACGGCGTGCAAGGCACCAATCCCCTGCGGGCATCGACCAGTGCGCCCAGATTGTCCCGGTTGAACCCGTCCACATCCTTTTCCGCGGCGACCGACTGCAGCAATCGCCGGGCATCAAGGCCGGACGGCAACGGCAACTGCACAATGACGCCATGCAGGCGCGGGCTGCGATTGAGTTTCTCCAGTATTTTGAGCGCCGCAGCCTCCGTGCAATCCGCAGCCAGCCGGTGAACCTCGGAATGGATGCCGATTTCAGTACAGGCACGGACTTTGTTGCGCACATAGATTTGCGACGCCGCGTTATCACCGATTTGCAGGGCGGCAAGCCCCGGCTGCACGCCGCGCTGATCAAGTGCGGCAATACGCGGGGCAAGGCTGGTATAGATGTGACGGGCTATCGCCGCGCCGTCGAGAATCCGGGCGGGCATGAATCAGAAAAGGCGGTTAAATGGTGACGGGGCTTTTGTTTTCGGCATTTTTGGCGGCATTGCGTTCTGCAGCCGCCACAGTATTGCATATCAGCATGGTCACTGTCATCGGTCCCACGCCGCCGGGAACCGGGGTGATATAGCCGGCCTTTTCCTTGACCCGCTCAAAATCAACATCGCCGGCAAGACGGCCGTCAGGCAGCCGGTTGATCCCGACATCAATGACCACCGCGCCGCGTTTGACCATGGGTGCCGTAATCAGATTGGGGCAGCCTGCCGCGACCACCAGGATGTCGGCCAATATGGTGTATTGCGCCAGATCGCGCGTTTTGATATGGCAGATGGACACCGTGGCTTCTTTTGCCATCAGCATCAATCCCATCGGTTTGCCGACGATATTGCTTGCGCCCACCACCACCACGTTCTGCCCCTCGATCGGAATACCTTCGTATTCCAGCAAACGCTGCACGCCATACGGCGTGCATGGCGGAAAAATATTGTTTTCCCCGACCACCAGCCCGCCCACGTTATAGAGGTGGAAACCGTCCACATCCTTGTCAACATCAATCTCCCCCAGCAGCTTGCGTGATTCCAGATGCGGGGGGAGCGGCAACTGCACCAGAATGCCGTGGATTGCCGCGTTTCGATTGAGCTCCTGAATGCGGCGGATCACTTCATCAGGGTCAACCGCCGCCGGAAACTCATGGACTTCCGAATGCAATCCCACTTCGGCACAGGCCCTGACTTTGTTGCGCACGTACACTTTTGACGCCGGGTTGTCGCCGATGATGATGACGGCAAGTCCGGGAATCACGCCGTCCGCCCTGAGTGCGTCCGCGCGTTTTTTCCATTCCTGCCGGACGTGTCTGGCAACAGCGTTGCCGTCGATGATTTTTGCGGTCATGGTCGGATAATCCGTGTGCGGTCAGCGTCCGCCAAGCTTCGGCAAACTCAGGAACGAAAACCGTTGATGATAAAAACAAGCATGCTGGCGGCCATGCAACCGTAACCGGCATAGTCCATATGGCGCGCCCGGTGTTCGCCAAGCCTGGGGCGTAATGCGGTTGCCGCTGTGGATGCAATTGCGCCCAGCACCGCCAGCGCGATCATCGCCTCCCGCGTCAGCAGGCTGTCGATGATGCTCATGCCTTGGCGGAGCGTTTTGAGTAAGCCTCGACAAAATCAGCCGCAGCCTTGCTGCCCCGGGAAAATGACTTCATCGCCTCTTCATGCAGAATCGACAATGCCTGCATCTTGATCTCGTTGGCGCGATCATTCTCGACGATATCCGTGAGTTTTCGCGGCCGCGGTATATCCACCTCGAGCACCGCCCTGACCTGGGTCGGGATATTCGACATGATGAGCAAACGATCCGCCAGAAAGATGGCTTCGTCGATATCGGTGGTCACAAAAAAATTCGTGCGGCGGTTCTCCTCATACAGCGCCGAGTAATACTCCCACATCAGCTCCTTGGTCATCGCATCAAGCCCGCGGAACGGTTCGTCAAGAATCATGATCCGTGGATTGTTGATCATGGCACGCGCAAGTTCGGCTCGCCGCTGCATCCCGCCCGAAAGCTGGGTGGGATATTTTTTGCGAAACTCCTTGAGCCCGACTTTGGACAGCAGGAATTCGGCGAGTTCCAGGGTCTCTTTTGTAAGCTCGCCGCGCGCGCGGGGCCCGTAGAGAATGTTGTCGTAGGTGGTCATCCACGGGAACAACGCCGTTTCCTGGAACAGCACCAGCCGTTCGCGTCCTGGTCCGTCGATCGGTTTGCCGTCGATGGTAATGACCCCGGCGCTCGGTTTTTCAAAACCCGCCAGCAAACGAATCAGGGTTGACTTTCCGCAGCCCGAAGGACCGATCATCACTGTGAGCTTGGCTCGCTCGATCTTGAACGAGCAATCCTTGACCACCTCCTTGCGAAAATGATGGTCGCCGTAGAATTTATCCACGTTCTCAACAACAATTTCACCGGCCTCTATCTTCGGTTTGACAACCTTGCCTTCATTCATGTCCGACTCCCATTAACGCAGGCGCAGCCACGGTGTAACGCGGTGACCCAGTGTGCGCAGCAACTCACTGGAAATGAAACCTGCGATGCCGATGCTGATCATGCCGACCACGATTTGTTCATACGATCCGCCGACATAGGAATTCCAGATGAAGAACCCCAATCCGCCACCGCTGGTGCCGCCGATCTGGCTGCCGCCGCCGGAGATCATTTCCGCGGCAACCACGACCTCCCAGGTAATACCCATGCCCACCGCAGAACCAACCACGATGGAAGGCAGGGTGCCGGGAAGGATGATGCGCCGGAAAATATCCCAGGATGAGGAGCCCATGCTTTGCGCGGCCTGAAAGTATCGCGTGTCGATCGAGCGCGCCCCTCCGATGACGTTGATCACGATGGTATAAAACGCCCCCAGAAAAGTCACAAACGCGATCGACAATTCCTGTGTTGGCCAGAAGATGATCGATGCCGGCACCCAGGCCAGCGGCGGGATCGGTCGCAGCACTTCGAACACCGGAAATCCGATCCCGAATGCGGTGCGATTAACCGCCAGCAGCAATCCGAATGGAATGCCGATGACCATCGCGGCAATGAAACCGCCCAGGACACGGAGGCAGCTCATATACCAGCTATGCCAATAACCAACGTCGTCAATCACCTTGCCCCACGCAAGCAGCACTTCCGTCGGCGCCGGAACCGCACCGATCCACGGCAGATAGTTCTTGGTCCAGCCTATCGATACCAGCATCTCCTTCAACCAGGCAAACGTCTCCCATTTCAGCCAAACCTTGGAGAGCGATCCAATTTCCCAAAATACGAGAAATACCGTGATTGACGCCACTCCGCGCCAAAGTAATGTACCGCCCCATTTTCTGCCTGCCATCGCTCAGCCCTCTTTTTCGCCTGCGGCAAACGCCTTCAACGCTTCTTCATGCACCGCCTCGTTCGTCTCCTCGATCAACTCACGGAACCGTTTTGAGGTCAGTACGCTGTAATCCCGCGGGTGCGGAATATCCACTTCAAGCACCTTCTTCGGCTTGCATGGCCGCGTCGTCATGATCGCCACCTTGTGGCCCAGGAAAATGGCCTCTTCCAGATCATGAGTGATGAAGAATATGGTCACTTTGTTGCGGTAATAAATTTCCAGCAAAGCCTCGTGCATTACCGATTTGGTCAATGAATCGAGGGCACGATAAGGCTCATCAAGCAGCAGCACCTTGGGATCGTTCATCAGCGCCCGCACGATCTCCACCCTGCGGCGCATGCCCGAGGACACCTCCCCCGGGTAATTGTGCTCGACCCCCGACAATCCCGCATCCGCCATCATTGACAGCGCTTTCTCATGGGCTTCCACACGCGAGAGCTTCCCCTGCATGATCGGCCCGAATGCGACATTCTCGAGATTGGTTTTCCAGGGAAACAAGGCTCCATTCTGGAATACGACGATACGATCGGAACCCGGCTCAGCCTTCGGTTTCTCCGTGCTGCACAACACTTCACCATCAAGCAGAATGCGCCCGGAAGTGATTTCGTGAAAACCGGCAATGGCGTTGAGCAGCGTCGTTTTACCGCAGCCCGAAGGTCCGACAATCATGCAGATTTCCCCTGCGGCGATGTCCAGCGAGCAATGATCAACCGCCATCACTGCGGCGCCTTCGGGGTCATAAATCTTGACGACATCATCGATCTTGATGGCGCCTCGGGTTACTGCAGTGGCTGATGGCATGTCCTGTCCCGGGGTTTTCATCTATTGCCCCCCGAGCGCGAGCTCACGCACACGCCATTGCATGAGGTAATCGCCCAGAATGCGCACCATGGCGCTGGTGATATAACCCACCGCCCCAAGCGTGACCATGCCGATAATGATGGTCGGATAACGGACCATGGTGTAGGACGTGTTGATGACATAGCCCAGACCGTATTGCCCGGAAACCATTTCCGCGGCGACCAGGGAAAACCATGCCACACCGATGGATATCTGCAGGCCGGTAAAAATGAAAGGCAGTGCGCCGGGAACAATGACATGTTTGAAAACCTGCCATTTTTTGGCGCCGAGGCAGTAGGCGGCACGAGTGTAGGATTCTTCGATCGATTCCACTCCCAGCATGGTATTGAGTGCGGTTGCAAAAAACGATGCAAGAAATGTCAGGTAAATGACCGCCGATTCAGTCGCAATGAACATGACGATTGCCAGCGGTACCCAGGCCAGTATCGGAATCGGGCGCAGCGTTTCAAATACCGGAAACACGTATTCCTTGAATTTCCGTGACCACCCCAAAAACAATCCAAGCGGAACACCCAGCGCCGTTGCCAGGAAAAAAGCCTGGGCAACCCTCCAGATGCTGACGCCTATGTGTTTGTAATATTCCGCGGTATAAAGTGACAGTCCGTAAACCGGATTCGGGTTCAGCCACTCCTTGAAAACAACCGTGAGTCCCGGCATCTCCTGAAACCGCGGTAACTTCCAGACTTCGACAAAAAAATACCAGGTGCTGAGGAATAGCGCGATTCCGATCACCATCAGGTATGGCCGCGGACTCTTGATCCATTGCGAGATACGGTACAGCGTGAGATTCATCCCCTGGATGTCCTGCGAATGCATCTTGCGGTGAATTCCCCGCATTTGCGCGATCAGATCCGGCACCGTGTAATCGCGCGTGATCATGGTGGCAAAACGGCTCATGACCACATCGCCGGCATCAGGATCTGCTTCCAGCAAACGCAGCAACTCGTCGCCGTTTATGCGTACAATCACGGCTTTATCGATCACCACGGCTTTCGCCAGGCGGTGAGGGTATTTCTCCAGCAGTGCCGCCCATCCAAAAACATCGCCTGGTCCGAGCGCCTGCACCGGACGACGCGCATTCACGCCCGCCTCGAGCGTGTGTTCGACGCTGCCCGAGATGACGATGTAAATATCGTCAGCTTTGTCGCCGAAATCATATAACACCGTTCCGCGCTCGCAGACTGACTGCCTGCCTAACGCGGCGATCCTGCGCAACAGGACATCCGACACCATCTGAAACGGCATCGTTTTCTTGAGAATTTCCAGCATCTGTTCAACCTCGACTGACTGTGCGCCCGGTTCCATCAACGATTACTTTCTTCGTTAAGCTCTGGGCATGCATGTACATGCAATCCAGAACACACCAATAAAGAGGCAGCCAGGCCGGCCCTGCTGCCAGCCGGCCTTCTGCCTGGTTCAATTCAATGGTTTGAACGCGGATTCCGGCAGGGCATTCACAACACCGATTGGCGCCTTGAGATTGCGCTCTTTGAGCACCGCATCGGCAAATTCAGGCATGACTGCCTCCGGGCGCAGCGTGGCTGTGTTGATGCTCTTGATTTCAAACAGGAAGGCCGTGGCGCGGGTAAGCAGTTCGCGGGCCTGGGGCGTAATGGTGTAGTGCAATTGATTGCGCACCTTGCTGCCGTCCTGGTCTGCACCATACGAACCGTACAATGAACTCCACAGCACCTTGTCGGAAAAGCCCGTGGTCTGCTCTTTGGCGATCTTGATCACCTCCGCGGCATTTTTGCTGTCGGCAATGAACAACTGGGCGTCGAGCTCGGCATTCATCCAGGCCTTGACGATGTCCGGACGCTGCTTGATGAGATCAGCACGCATCGCCAGAAAACCGCCGTCGTTTTCCTGCGGCGTCACCCCGGTAACCGCCCTGCGCGCCAGGCCTTCCTGCACCAGACGCGAAGCCGTGGGCTCCCAGATCACTGCGGCATCAATCTTGCCGGCGCGGAAATTGCTCGTGATCACTTCGATGTTCTGGTTCAGATAGGCTGCCGGCTGCACGTTGTATTTCTTGTACACGGCTTGTGCATAACGGTCAGTGCAACTGCCCTTGGGCACGGCAACCTGCTTGCCATTCAGCCATTTGATCGCATCAACCGGAGTGTTGAATTTCGGAGCGTCGGTGCGCACCAGAAAGATATTGCACTGGTCGTGGCCAAGACCCAGCGTGCCGACGATGCGAACGTCAGCCACCTCCTGCTTGGTGGTCGATACAATCGAAGGCATATCGCCCATGTAGCCGATATGCTGTTTCCCGGCCAGCATGTTGTTGACGATGATGGCGCCCTGCAAACCGATCTGGAATTCAACTTCCGAACCCTTGGGCAGATATTTTTCGTAGAACTTCTTGCCGCGCATGACCACCCCCGACCAGGCCTGGGTGTAATACGGCTGGTAACCGATCACGAGTTTGACCGGCGTTCCGGGCTTGCCGAAATCAATATCTGCAGCGCTTGCACTGTGCACGAACAACGTACCGACAAACGCGGCGCACAGGAACTGTACTAAACGTTTTACAGGTTTCATCACAACCTCCTTTGGTAGGCACTGCAAAAATACCAATTAAAACAATAACTTAAGTTATTTTTTTAGCTTTAATCCGGACCACCTCAACAAGCTCCAATTCTGTTTGAACGTTGAACGTTATTTGGCTCCCGACGGCGCCAGGTAGCGGGCAATCAGCGACGACAGCCTGCGCATGACGACATAGCCGGCCGCCGGGTCGGACTCCAGAACCTTGAGCGCTTGTTTGCCGTTGATCCGCAGCAGTACTGAAGGTTCAATACATGTCGCTTTTGCAATGCGCTGCGGCTGACTGTCGAGCAACGCCGCCCAGCCGAACACCTCGCCTTTGCGCAGCATGAAGCCGGCGGGACTGGTGCGGTCATCACGACCGATCACAAATTCAATGCGTCCGGACACAAGTATGAAAAAATCGTCGGCCGGATCGCCGACGCCGTAAAGCGTTCCACCGGCCTGCATTTCCTGGCGCTGCGCCAGCGCTTTGATGCTTTCGAGTGTTTTTCCGGAGACGCCTGAAAAAAGTTCCCCCACATCAAGCGCATCGCCGCCGGCATTGATGTAAATCGCATCATCCTCAATCTCGATTTTGTAGCATTCGAGCGGCGCTTCGGCCAGGCCGATTGCCGCACCGGTGCGTATGTCCCATTGCCACAGATGCTGGTGGCAGGTCAGCACCGCGCCATCATAAAGACCTTCGCATAAGGGCACATCCTGATGCGGGCACATGGCCTGACACGCAAAATATTCACCACCTGCGCTGGCGATCAGCACTTTAAGGCCGCCCTCCGCATCGCATTCTTTCAGCCCGTTTTCCGGCACTTCGGAGCGCTTGCATATCAATGTTCTGGGCATCGCAGGTTCAACTGAATTTGTCATAGCGGATATTGTCCGCCGTCAATTTCGCCTCCAGCAGCAGCACGCGAATCGCCGCATCAACCGCCGGCGGCGGCCCTGCAAGGTAGGCACGCATGTTCTGGTATTTGCCTTTCATGTGACGCGCCGCCACCTCGTGAACAAAGCCACGGTCGATCATCAACCCCGGCTGGTCGGTGGCTGCAACAGGCACATCTTCGTCGGATAGTGCGATGGTCACGGCAAGTTTTTGCGGAAATTCCCTCTGGAATCCTGCCAACTCCTCAAGAAAAAAAGCGTCTTTCATGGTGCGCACGCCAAAAAACACATGCCCGCTGTACTGGTCAAAATAGTGCTCCTGGCAGGCGCGTGAAAGTATGGACATCATGCCCGCAATGCCGCTGCCACCGGCGATCAGCAGCAGATTCTTGGCCAATGCAGGGAAAAACGTTGCCGCGCCCAGGGGACCGAACAAATCGACGGACTGGCCCTCGATGTTGCCGCTGAACAGCCATTCGGACGCCTCACCACCGGGTTTTTTCTTGACCAGAAAGTCCAGCCGTTTTGTGCCGCGCTCAAAATTGACCATCGAATAGCCGCGATAGCCGGCAACACCCGGCACCCGCATCATCATGAACTGCCCGGCGTCAAAATCGCAGGGGGATTCCAGGTCAACCGAAAACGCAATGACATCATGGGTCAGCAACCTCGGTTTTCGCACCACACCGCTGCCTGCCGAAGGCAGGCACGCCCCCGGATCCATGGTGTAAACAAAATTGGTGACTTCCAGGCTGACATCACCGCGCGCAACGCACTGACACATCAGAAATTCGCCCGGCTGTTTCAGATACCTGCGCCCCGGTGCCTCCGGCCACAAATCGTCGATTTGGCCGGCAGTCACGCGCGCCTTGCAGGTGCCGCAGGTGCCGCTGCCGCATTCGTACGGCAGATGTATGCCATCAGCCAGGCCGCCGTAGAGGATGCGCTGACCTTGCGCAACGTTGAATTGATACGAACGATTGCGTGCATTGATTTGAATTTTCATATTCTGCCCGCAGCCGTCCTGATGAATGGCATCAAAACGGAATGTGGTAACCGATTCCCAGCATCCTGGTATCAAGCTTGACGACGCGTTTGGCCAGTTTCGGTTTCCCGCCCTCGAACCTGATCGTATCGACATACTTGCCGACCGCGAACAGGGCCGTCGCGCCGCCGTCCAGATCGGTTTTGTACACCTGGAGCGCGCTCACCACATCCGCTTCCTTGCGCCCCTCGTCTACGTCAACCTTGTACACAATGGCATGCCGCGTAATCGGAGAATGATCGCTGTTATGGCGCGGCAACTGGGTAAACAAGTTTTGCATGCCCTTCTTGTCATGATCCAGCCAGATCATGTCTTTTCGAATTTCCGGGCTGTGCGTGGTGATCGAATAGCGGAATCCTTCGTCGCACAAATCGAGAAAAGCATCGAAATTTTTGTCATCGAGCAGCAGGCAGGTCTGATAAACCATGTCCTGAATGGTGGTGCGGTCCATAAGCCTTGCTCCCTCTACGCCGCCGCGGATACGCGACGTTCGCCGTACGGATCAAATGCCTTGCGCCCCATCAGCCTGCTCCACTCCGCATAATAGTGCCGCATGCCGACTTCGTCATGAATGGTCGAGTTTTCCTCGCGCCCCTGCAGCACCCAGCGGCTGTCGGTGCCGGGACGCATGGCGCGGCCCTGGCCATGCACACCCAGCAGATCTTCGTGAAGGTTCCTGCCGAAGGGCCCCCAGATCGTGTTGTGATCGAAAATGCGCTGTGCACGCTCAGCCGGAGTGTCGCTTTTCAACCCCAGTCCGCGATATTCGATCATCACCTTGTTGGGCGACAACGGGATCATCGTGTCCATGCGCAGCACCGAAGTGCGCAGGTTGTAGGTCATGCCGGGGAACAGGTCGATCAGTATCCAGCCGCCCTGCGCAAGTCCCGGCCAGCCAATGCCCCGTTCTTTGCTGCCGGCATAAGCGTCGTATTTGATTTCCATCGATCCGACCAGTACGTGGCCGTTGTCGTAACCCACGCATTTGCGGTCAAAATAACCGAGCTGCATCATGCCTGTCACCCGGTTAAAGTAATGCATGTAGTCGTGATAAAACTCGCTGTTTGTGTCGTGCCACAGCTTGAAGTTGGTATCGACGATCGCGCGATGATAGTGAAATACCTCCAGCGGCATGCCGATATACGGGTCGAGTTCTCCCATTGCGTCGCCGATAAATGTCTTCAACGGCACACAATTATCGTCCACATTGACCCAGATGAAACCGCCATACCCCGTCTCCGACTTGACTTCGCGCAGCCCTGCATCAGCCTTGCAGAATCGCTTTTGATATCCCTGTTCTTCGCGCGAAATGTCGGTGCAGTTGCCCTGCGTATCGAAGGACCAGGCATGAAAAATACAGGTAATCCGTTTCGCATTGCCGCTGGGATCGTAAAGCAAGGTATTGCCGCGGTGCGGGCAGATGTTGTAGAAGGCCCTTACCTTCATGTCTTCACCGCGCACGATGATCAGCGGCGTACCACCGGGATGCTGAAAAGTGCGGTAGTCAAATGCGTTCGGAATTTCCGATTCGTGGCACGCGATGTACCAGGTTTTATTGAAAATTCGCTGGCGTTCTTCCTCAAACAGTTGCTGGTCGGTGTAGATGCGGCTGTCGACGTAATGTGAGGACGGAAACTTGGGGGTCTCATGCCATTGGGCTGCGGTTTTGGACATGGTGAATTTTCCTTCAGTAAATGGCGAAAATGCGAAAAACAGTTCCGATACAATCATGCATTATTCATGCCAATTCGCCAATCCGGAGTCAGGCTGTTAAATCAAGGCGTCACAATGCTGGATCTGCCTGAGATTCGCAGCGGCGTTTCGAAAAGAAACGGCTGCCAAGCCCCAGGGGAAACGCCTTCAATCCTCACCGGGGCCTGGTCGGGCTTTCCTCCAGCACTTGAAAAAACACTTCATCATGGCGGACCATGCCCAGTTCGCTGCGCGCGCGCTCCTCAACCGCCTCCAGTCCCTGTTTGAGATCCCGCACTTCTGCGTCAAGCGCGCTATTGCGCGTCTGCAAGCGGCCGTTTTCCTGGCGCTGCAACTCGATCTGACGCTCCATATCCCAGACACGCAGCAGGCCGCCCTTGCCCAGCCATAGCGGGTACTGGATCAGCAGTATCAGTGCGGTGAGCGTGATGGCAAGCAGCCGCATGGCGTCAAGCCGCGCAAACGGCACGCGGGCAGGATTCAGCGCAGCTGGTAAAACGCGCCACGTCCGGGATAACTGGCCGTATCGCCGAGGTCTTCCTCGATACGGAGCAGCTGGTTGTACTTGGCCAGGCGGTCGGTCCGCGACAGCGATCCGGTCTTGATCTGCATGGCATTGGTGGCGACCGCAATGTCGGCAATGGTCGTGTCTTCGGTCTCACCGGAGCGGTGCGAAATCACAGCGGTATAACGCGCGCGTTTGGCCATTTCAATAGCCGCCAGGGTTTCGGTCAGCGTGCCGATCTGGTTGACCTTGATCAGTATCGAGTTGGCGATGCCCTGCTCGATGCCGCGCTTCAGGTATTGGGTGTTGGTGACAAACAGGTCGTCGCCCACCAGTTGCACACGACCGCCCAGCTTGTTGGTCAGCACCTTCCAGCCGTCCCAGTCGTTTTCCGCCATGCCGTCTTCAATGCTGATGATCGGATATTTATCGACCCAGGCGGCGAGGTAGTCGGCAAACTCCGGCGCTTTCAGCGACAGTCCTTCCGAACGCAGGGTATATTCACCGTCCTCGAAAAACTCGGAGCTTGCACAGTCCAGCGCCAGCGCCACGTCTTCGCCCGGCCGATAACCCGCTGCTCCAATGGCCTCGAGAATGACTTGAATCGCCGCCTCATGTTTGGGCAGGCGCGGCGCAAAACCGCCCTCGTCGCCCACCGCCGTGGCCAGACCGCGGTCGGCCAGCAGCTTGCGCAGCACCTGGAACACTTCGGCGCCACAGCGCAATGCTTCGCGGAAACTGCCCATGCCCACCGGCACGATCATGAATTCCTGCATGTCGAGACCGTTGTCGGCATGCGCGCCGCCGTTGATGACGTTCATCATCGGCACCGGCATCGCCATCGCTCCGGCACCGCCGAGGTAACGATGCAGCGGCAGGCCGGATTCTTCGGCCGCAGCACGCGCCACAGCCATCGACACCGCCAGCATCGCATTGGCGCCGAGCCGGGATTTGTTGTCCGTGCCGTCGAGGTCAAGCAGCGTACGATCGACAAAAGTCTGCTCGGTCGCATCGACGCCGATCACGGCCTCGCAGATTTCGGTGTTCACATGTTCGACAGCCTTCAGCACCCCCTTGCCGGCGTAACGTTTTTTGTCGCCGTCGCGCAGCTCGATGGCTTCGCGGCTGCCGGTGGATGCGCCCGAGGGCACTGCAGCGCGGCCCAATATGCCGGATTCCAGCAATACGTCGGCCTCCACTGTCGGGTTGCCGCGTGAATCCAGAATTTCCCTGCCGATCACATCAACAATTGCGCTCATTGCCTGTTCCTGTACCGGGTTGCGTTATAGATGCTGTTCCACGAAACGGCGGCCCTTGACCACCGTATCGATGGCATGCAGCGTTTCGAGGAGTTCGCCCATCAATGACAGCTTCCAGGAATTCGGGCCGTCACAGAGGGCCTCATCGGGATTGGGATGGGTTTCCATGAACACGCCCGACACGCCCGCCGCCACCGCGGCGCGCGCCAGCACCGGGATGTGTTCACGCTGACCACCGCTGGCATTGCCCTGTCCACCGGGCAGTTGCACCGAATGGGTGGCATCGAACACGACCGGGCATCCGGTGCCGCGCATGACCGCCAGGCCGCGCATGTCAACGACGAGGTTGTTGTAGCCAAAACTGAAACCCCGCTCGCAGGCCATGATTTGTTCGTTGCCGGTGCTGCGGGCCTTTTCGATCACGTTGGCCATTTCCCATGGCGACAGGAACTGGCCTTTTTTGATGTTCACCGGCTTGCCCTGGGCGGCCACGCTGCGGATGAAATTGGTCTGGCGGCACAGGAAAGCCGGCGTCTGGATCACATCAACCACTGCCGCGACCTCGGCCAGCGGCGTGTCCTCGTGCACATCGGTCAATACCGGCACACCGATCTGGCGTTTGACCGCTTCGAGGATGCGCAAGCCCTCCTCAATGCCGGGACCACGGTAGCTTTTACCCGAGGTGCGGTTGGCCTTGTCGAAGGAACCCTTGAAGACATAGGGCATGTGCAACTTCGCGGTCTGCTCCTTCAGATGGCCCGCGACATCGAGGCACAACTGCTCGCTTTCGAGGGTATCGGGACCCGCGATCAGGAACATCGGCCGGTCGAGGCCGGCTTCGAATCCGCAAAGCTTCATGACTGCGCAGTATTCATGGCAGATCCGCTCAGCCGGCGGCAAGCTGCGGCGAAGCTGCGCGGGCCGGTGCGTTGCGGCTCCCGGAAAGCGATCGCGCCAGCGCCGCTTCGACAAAGGATTTGAACAGCGGGTGTCCGCCGCGCGGTGTCGAGGTGAATTCCGGGTGGAACTGGCAACCGACAAACCACGGATGCCCGGGTATTTCCACCATTTCACACAACTCACCGGTCAGCGACAGCGCGCTGACACTCATCCCTGCTTCGCGCAGACGCGGCAGGTAATGGTTGTTGACTTCATAACGATGGCGATGGCGTTCAATAATGCGGTCAGCGCCGTAGATTTTACGTACCAGGGATCCTGCCTTCAGTTCGCATTCCTGGCCGCCGAGCCGCATCGTGCCGCCGAGGTCCGACGCGGCATTGCGGCGCTCGACCCGGCCGTCGCGATCCTGCCATTCGGTGATCAGGGCCACCACCGGATGCGGCGTTTCGGCATCAAATTCCGTGCTGTGCGCCCCCGCCAGTCCGGCCAGGTTGCGCGCGTATTCGATGACCGCCAGCTGCATGCCGAGGCAGATGCCCAGGTACGGCACGCCGTTTTCACGGGCATAACGGATCGCGCCGATCTTGCCTTCGACCCCGCGTTTGCCGAAACCGCCGGGCACCAGGATCGCGTCCATGCCTTCCAGACAGGCCGTGCCGTTTTTCTCGATGCTTTCCGAGTCGACGTAATGAATGCGGATTTTCGAGCCGGTGTGGATGCCGGCATGGATCAGCGCCTCGGACAGCGATTTGTAGGATTCGGTGAGATCCACGTATTTGCCCACCAGCGCAATGCTGACTTCGTGCTGCGGGTTCTCCAGCGCGGCTACCACCCGCTCCCAGCTCGACAGGTCGGCGGGTTTGGGATTGATGCGCAGCTTGTCGCAGACGATGGCATCGAGATTCTGCGCATGCAGCATGCCCGGGATCTTGTAAATGCTGTCTGTATCCACCGCGGAAATCACCGCTTCCACGCTGACATTGGTGAACAGCGCAATCTTGCGCCGTTCGCCGTCGGGCAGCGGACGGTCGGCACGGCACAGCAGCACATCGGGCTGGATACCGATTTCTCGCAGTTCCTTGACCGAGTGCTGGGTCGGCTTGGTCTTGATCTCCCCGGCCGAGGCGATGTACGGCACCAGCGTCAGGTGGATATAACAGGCGTTGTCGCGGCCGACTTCGATGCCCATCTGGCGGATGGCCTCAAGGAAGGGCAGCGATTCGATGTCACCGACCGTGCCGCCGACCTCGACCAGCGCGATTTCTGCTTCGCCGGCGCCACGCCGGATGTATTGCTTGATTTCGTCGGTGATATGCGGAATGACCTGCACCGTGCCGCCGAGGTAATCGCCGCGGCGCTCCTTCTTGATCACGCTCTCGTAAATCTGGCCTGTGGTGAAATTATTGCGCTTGCCCATGCGGGCATCGATGAAACGTTCGTAGTGTCCCAGGTCAAGATCGGTCTCGGCGCCGTCTTCGGTAACAAAAACTTCACCGTGCTGGAAGGGGCTCATGGTGCCGGGATCCACATTGATATAGGGATCCAGCTTGAGCATCGAGACTTTGATGCCGCGGGATTCGAGGATTGCGGCGAGGGAGGCGGCAGCGATACCTTTGCCCAGGGAGGAAACAACACCACCAGTGACAAAGATATATTTGGTCATCTCATGTAAGCCGACGTTTCCGCATTTTATCGCAAATCCGCAACAACCCGCCAGCATCCACTCAAGCGGGGTTGCCGCCGCGCGCCAGATACAGCCAGGTCTCGACCACCGTGTCCGGGTTCAGTGACAGGCTTTCGATGCCCTCCTTGACCAGCCATTCCGCCAGATCCGGATGGTCGGAAGGCCCCTGTCCGCAGATGCCCACATATTTCTTGGCCTTGCGGCAGGCGGCAATCGCCAGATGCAGCATGTGTTTGACCGCCGGGTCACGCTCGTCAAAAGCATCGGCAATGATGCCCGAGTCGCGATCCAGCGCCAGCGTCATCTGCGTCATGTCGTTGGAGCCGATCGAAAAACCGTCGAAATGCTCGAGGAACTGGTCAGCAAGAATCGCATTCGACGGAATTTCGCACATCATGATGATGCGCAGGCCGTTTTTGCCGCGCTCCAGGCCGTTGTCGGCGAGCAGCTTGAGCACTTTTTTGGCCTCGTCCACGGTGCGCACAAACGGCACCATGATCTCGACATTGGTCAAGCCCATGTCATCGCGGACTTTTTTCATCGCCCGGCACTCGAGCTCGAAACAATCCCGGAACACCGGTGAAATGTAACGCGATGCGCCGCGGAATCCGAGCATCGGGTTTTCCTCGTGCGGCTCGTAACGGGAACCGCCGGTCAGGCTGGAGTATTCATTGGACTTGAAATCCGACAGGCGCACGATCACAGGTTTCGGCCAGAATGCCGCGCCCAGCGTTGAAACGCCCTCGGCCAGCTTGTCGACGTAAAAATCCACCGGCGTGTCATAACCCGCGCTGTGTTCTTCGACCGCCAGCTTGAGGTCAGCGCTCAGGTCGGGATGGGCCAGCACCGCCTTGGGATGCACGCCGATCATGCGCGCGATGATGAACTCCAGCCGCGCCAGGCCCACTCCTTCATTGGGCAGACGCTGGAATTCGAATGCCAGCTCGGGATTACCGACATTCATGGTGATTTTCACCGGCGACTTCGGCATGCTCGACAGGGCGAGGTCAATGATTTCGGTCTGCAGTTCACCGCGATAGACAAAGCCGGTATCACCTTCGGCGCAGGATACCGTGACCGCCTTGCTGTCTTTCAGCACCTTGGTGGCATCGCCACAGCCCACCACCGCCGGAATGCCCAGTTCCCGGGCAATGATTGCCGCATGGCAGGTACGGCCGCCGCGGTTGGTGACGATGGCCGAGGCCCGCTTCATCACCGGCTCCCAGTCCGGATCGGTCATGTCGGTGACCAGCACATCGCCGGGCTTGACGCGATCCATCTCGGCCGCGCTGGTGATCAGGCGCACCGGGCCGCTGCCGATGCGCTGACCGATGGCGCGGCCCGTCGCCAGTACCTCGGAGCGCTCTTTCAGCCGGTAACGGCGCAGGGTGTCAACTTTTTCGCTGGCCTTCACCGTTTCCGGACGCGCCTGCAGGATGTAGAGCTTGCCGTCGTTGCCGTCCTTGCCCCACTCGATGTCCATCGGACGCTTGTAGTGGGCTTCGATGATCATCGCGTAACGCGCCAGTTCGGTGACTTCGGCATCGGTAATCGAGAATTTCCGCCGCTCGGCTTCGGGCACCTCGATGGTCTGCACCGATTTGCCGGCGGAACGGTTTTCGGTAAACACCATGCGCAGCGCCTTGGAACCGAGGCCGCGGCGCAGGATGGCGCTTTTGCCCTCCTTCAGGCCGCGCTTGTAGACATAAAACTCGTCGGGGTTGACCTGCCCCTGCACCACCGTCTCACCCAGGCCGTAAGCCGAGGTAATAAATACCACCTGGTCAAAGCCGGATTCGGTGTCCAGCGTGAACATCACGCCGGCAGAACCCCTGTCACTGCGCACCATGCGCTGTACCGCCGCCGACAAAGCCACCTCGTCATGGGTAAATCCCTTGTGCACGCGATAGGAAATGGCGCGATCGTTGTACAGCGATGCGAACACCTGACGGATGGCATCCAGCAGGTTGTCGAAGTCCTGCACATTCAGATAGGTCTCCTGCTGGCCGGCGAACGATGCGTCCGGCAGATCCTCGGCGGTCGCCGAAGAACGCACGGCAAAGGAAACTTCCGGACCGGAATCCTTGACCAGTTGCTGGTAGGCGGTTTCGAGGGCTTTGCGAAACTCCGAACTAAATGTCTGCGCGACGATCCAGCCGCGAATCGCTTTGCCGGCAGCGGTCAGTGCCTGGACATCGTCGGTATTGAGGCCGGACAGGCGCTTGGATATTTTTTCAGCCAGTCCGTTTTGCGCCAGAAACAGGCGATAAGCGTCGGAAGTCGTGGCAAAACCACCCGGCACCCGCACACCGGCGCCGGCCAGCTGGCTGATCATTTCACCGAGCGAGGCATTTTTCCCGCCGACGCGCCCCACGTCATCCATGCGCAGCGCGCCGAGTTCAACCACCAGTTCCTTGCCGCTCATGCCGATTCCCTTGAATATAAGTCGCTTGATTGTAAGCTGCGTCAAAAGGCGATATTTTACCGAATCCACACACCGGTTCCGAGCATGAACACCTCCCGCACCGCTTTTTTTGTATCCGATCGCACCGGCATCACCGCGGAAATGCTCGGCCACAGCCTGCTGACCCAGTTTGACGGTGTCCGTCTGAAGGAAATCACGGTTCCGTTCATTGATTCGGCCGAAAAAGCCCGGGCATTCGTCCGGCAAATCAACGATACCGGTGCCGCGGATGGCGTCAGGCCCATCGTCATCAGCACCCTGGTCAACACCGAAATAGCCGGCATTGTCGCCACTGCCAAAGCCTTATTCCTTGATTCTTTTGAGATTTTCATGCTGCCGCTGGAAAAAGAACTGGGCGTCAAGGCCTCCCATGCCATCGGCCGCTCGCACAGCACCGATGATTTTGTGAACTACCACCACCGGATCGAAGCGGTGAACTACGCGCTGTCGCATGATGACGGCGTATCCAAGCGCGAACTGACCGAGGCCGACATCATTCTGGTCGGCGTTTCACGTTGCGGCAAAACACCGACCTGTCTGTACCTGGCCATGCAATTCGGCATCCGCGCCGCCAACTATCCGCTGATTCCGGAGGATTTCAGCACCATGCAGTTGCCGGCGCAGATCAAATCCCTGCGCGGCAGGCTTTATGGTCTGACCATCCGTCCCGCCCGCCTGCAGCAGATCCGCAACGAACGCCGCCCCGGCAGCAAATACGCCACGCTGACCAACTGCGAATTCGAAGTGCGCGAAGCCGAAGCGCTGATGCGCCAGGAAGGCATCCCCTATCTCGATGCCACCAGCAAATCGGTGGAGGAACTGGCGACCACCATCCTGCAGGAAGCAAAACTGGAGCGGCGGATTTACTGAAGTTGCAGTTGCCGCACGCGTTCGAACAGACAAACGGCTGCGGCTGCGCCAACATTCAGAGACTCCGCGCGACCCGGCATCGGGATATGCACGGTTTGATGCGCCAGCGCGGCCAGTGCTGGTGACAGGCCCGCGCCTTCGTTGCCGAACAGCAGCGCCACGTCGCCACGCAGATCCGCGTCAAACACCGTCTTGCCCTGCCCCGTGCCGGTGGCGATGATGCGTCCGGCATAACCCTGCGCCAATTTCTGCAGATCCACGCCCTCGATCACGCGCAGCGCAAAATGCGCGCCCATCCCGGCGCGCAGCACCCGCGGCGACCAGGCATGCACCGAATGCCGCGACAGACAGACCGTGGCCATGCCGGCCGCCGCCGCCGAGCGCAGTATCGAACCGACGTTGCCCGGATCCTGGATGTCTTCCAGCCAGACGCTGGCGCCCTGCAGCGTCTGCGGCGCGGCGACGCGCGGCGTCGGCACCACGGCGATGATGCCGGTGGGTGTGGCGACCGAAGACAGCTGACGGAACAAGGCGTCGGACAGCAGCAGCGCGTTGTCGACCTTCAGCCTGGCCAGCAGTTCCACCACTTCGGCGTTTTCGGCACCGCCTCGGTTCAATACGATTTCATCGGGCGCGCCGATATGCTCCGCATACGCCGCGACCAGATGGATGCCGTCAAGCAGCGACAGTCCCGCATCGCGGCGTTCACGCGATGACTGCGCCAACTTCAACAGTGCGCGGAACCTGGGATTATCGGCAGAGGTGATGATTTTCACAGGGCACAGGTGCGGAATCCGGCAAACACGTCACGCCGGTCCGGCATGTAGAAATTGCGCCAGGTATTGCGGATCAGTGTCGCACGTGTGGCATGGCAGCCGCCGCGCAATACCTTGTGGCTGCCGAACCAGGGCTCGGAATATTCGGCATAGGGGTCACGCACAAAACCCGGGTACGGCCGGAACCAGTCGGCCGTCCATTCCCAGACATTGCCGATCATCTGGCGCACACCCCAGGCACTGTCGCCGGCCGCCAAAGCACCGACCGGCACGCAACGGCCGGCGTTTCCGTAAAGATTGGCGGTTTGCGCCGTGGGCGCGGCATCCCCCCAGGGATAACGACGCTTGATACCCGGCATTCCAGGCACGGTCGCCGCGGCAAATTCCCATTCCGCCTCGCTCGGCAGGCGCCGTCCCGCCCAGCGACACCAGGCACCGGCTTCATGCCAGTTGACGTGGATCACCGGCTCGTCATCCGGGAGGATTTCTTCGCGGTCAAAATAGCGCCGGTGCCACGCACCTTTTGCCTGCCGCCAGTACAAGGGCGCCGTTGCCCCCTCGCCGCTGCGCCATGCCCAGCCCTCGGCATCCCACCAGCGCTGTTCGCGGTAACCGCCGGCATCGACAAATTCCGCGAACTGCGCATTGCTCACCGGGGCGCGTGCCATGCGGAACGGCCGCACATCCACCGCATGCGCCCATTTTTCGTTGTCGAAGACAAAATGGCCTTCATCCGACGCGCCCAGGTGAAAGGATCCACCGGCTATCTCCACATCGCCAGCGCAGGAACCGCCGCCGACGGGATGCATCAATCCCGGAGGCGCGGGATAAGCCAGCGTCTGCCGCGTATAAGTCAGCGCCTCGGCATGCATCTCTTCATGCCATGCACAGAGCTGCGCGAAATACTGCAGGCCCGGATCCCCGGCATCGCTGAGCAGCCGCGCATCGACCGCGGCGCGCACATCGGCCAGATAACGCAGCGTGGCGGCAACATCCGGCAACGGCAGGTCCCAGCGCAGGCGATGCGCCACTTTTGCCGAATCGTACAGCGCGTCCGCCTGCGGCATCAGGCTTGCCGACACCGTGCCGTCCTGCTTGCGGCGCAGACACCAGTATTCCTGGAACCAGCCGAGGTGGCCGACTTCCCACAACGGCGGATTGACGATGGCCAGCCGGGGACCCAGCCACTGCTCATCCGTCAGATCGTCGATCAGCGCCAGCGTGCGCGCACGCGCGGCATCCAGCATGGCGCTTAGCGCGGGGACAACGTGTTGCGCAACATGATTCATCAGTTCGGGGAGTTTGTTATATTGGCCCCGAAGTGTATCCGGATAAGCCTGTTGATGAAAATTGCGCTGATCACCCCCGCCGCCGCGACCTCGCGTTACGGCAACCGCAACACCGCCGTGCGCTGGGCGCAGCTGCTGCGTGAACTGGGACACCAGGTCGGCATCCAGCAGGAATGGAACGGCCGCAGCGCCGACCTGCTGCTGGCCCTGCACGCGCGGCGCAGCCATGATTCGATCGCGCGTTTTGCCGAACGTTATCCGGAACGCCCGCTGATCCTCGCGCTGACCGGCACCGATCTCTACCGCGACATCCACAGCGATGCTAACGCCCAGGAATCGCTGGAACTGGCGACGCGCATGGTGGTGCTGCAGGACATGGGACTGCGCGAACTTGCACCCCGGTTGCGGCGCAAGACCCATGTCATCTATCAGTCCTGCGAGACGATCCCCCGCCGCCCGCCGCTGCAATCCTGCTTTGAAATCGTCATCAGCGGCCACCTGCGCGAAGAAAAAGATCCCTTCTGCGGCGCGGCAGCGCTGAAACACCTGCCCGCCGCCAGCCGCATCCGCCTCACCCACATCGGCGGCGCGCGTGATCCGGCGTTCGCCGCCGAAGCCCGGCACTGGATGAAACGCGAACCGCGTTATGTCTGGCTCGGTGAACTGGCGCGGCCGCAGGCGCTCGCGACACTGGCCCGCGCCCGTGCGATGCTGCTCAGCTCGAGGATGGAAGGCGGCGCCAATGTCATCAGCGAAGCACTGATGGCCGGGGTGCCGGTGATTGCCTCAAGGATTTCCGGCAACGTCGGCATGCTCGGCCGCGCTTACCGCGGTTATTACCCGGTCAGCGCTGCGCCTGCGCTGGCAAAACTGCTGCGCAGGATTGAAACCAGGCCGGAATTTCTTGCTGCGCTGGAAGCGCAGTGCGCCGAACGCCGCAAGCTGATCAGTGCCGCTCAGGAAAAACGCGGCCTGCGGAAGCTGTTGCTGGGCCTGCCAAGCGCCATATCATAAGTATTTGTTTTTATTAACTATTTTATGACTGCGCGCACCGGCGCAAAACTGCGGCGATGCGCCGGCGTCGCACCCAGACGGCGCAGTGCCGCCATATGCACGGCGGTGCCGTAGCCCTTGTGCCGGTCAAAGCCGTACTCGGGATAGGCCGCATGTAATTCCAGCATCACCGCATCACGCGCCACCTTGGCGAGGATGGATGCCGCGGAAATCGCCGGCACCGTGGCATCGCCCTGCACGATGGCGCGCGCCGGCATCGTCACCTTGGGCACATGCAGGCCATCGACCAGTATCATTGCCGGCTGCGGATTCAGCGCCAGCACCGCACGGCGCATCGCCAGCAGGCTGGCCTGAAGGATGTTGATCGCGTCGATTTCCTCGACGCTGGCACTGGCCACCGCCCAGGCGACCGCATGCTGCTTAATCTCATCAAACAGCGCGTGTCGGCGTTTTGCGGCGAGCTTTTTCGAGTCGGCCAGGCCTTTGATGCGCGGCGGGTCGTCAAGGATCACCGCGGCGGCAAAGACCGGACCAGCCAGTGGTCCGCGCCCTGCTTCATCAACACCGCAGATCACCACACTCAAGATGCGCCGCCACCAAGGTAAGGCAGGATCGCCTCGGCCGCACGCTCCGCGGCATCATGCTTGAGTTCAGCGGCCATTTGCGCAAAACGCTCTTCGATGGCCTTGCGTTTGTCCTTGTCGCGCAGCAGGTCGATGACTGCCGCCGACAGCGCTTCCGGCGTCGCAGCGTCCTGCAGCAGTTCCGGCACCACGAATTCACCGGCCAGGATGTTGGGCAGCCCCACCCAGGGCTGATAACGCCGGCTGTTCATGATCCACCAGCTCAGGCGCGGCATGCGATAGGTGATCACCATCGCCCGCTGCAGCAGCGCCGCTTCCAGCGTCGCGGTGCCCGAAGCGACCAGCACCACATCGGCCGCGGCCATTGCCTCATGGGCGTGGCCGAACAGCAGCTTGATTTCGAGTTCGCCGCTCTGGCGACGGTACAGCGCGGCCTCGAACAATTCACGCGTCTGGCGATTCACCAGCGGCACCAGCAGGCGCACACCGTCAATTTCCGCGGCGATTTTTTCCGCGGCAGCGACATATACATCAGCCAGACTTTCGAGTTCGCTGACCCGGCTGCCGGGCAGCAATGCGACCACGGGGGCCGAAAGCGGAATGCGCAGGCCTGCGCGCGCTTCGGTGCGCGACGGTGCGCCGGCCAGCATGTCGGCCAGCGGATGCCCGACATAACTGACGGGTATTCCGGCCTTTTCATAGATTTGCGCCTCGAAGGGAAACACCGTCAGCATCCGCGACACGGCCTTGGCGATTTTGCGGATGCGCCCGCCGCGCCAGGCCCAGATCGAAGGACTGACGTAATGCACAGTCGGTATTCCGGCGATCTTCAAAGCGTGTTCCAGATCGAGATTGAAATCCGGTGCATCGATGCCGATGAACACCGCCGGCCGTTCACGGAGAAAGTGCTGTTTCAGCTCGCGCCGGATGCCGATGATCTCGCGGTAATGGCGCAGCACTTCGACATAGCCGCGCACCGAGAGTTTTTCCAGCGGATAAAGGGATTGCACTCCGGCTGCCGTCATCTGCGCGCCGCCGATGCCGACAAATCGTGCACCGGGAATACGTTTGGCCAGCGCCTGCACCAGCGCCCCGCCCAACAGGTCGCCGGAAGGTTCGCCCGCAACAATGCCGATCAGTGGACCTGCGGACGCCATTTCCTGCGGCACCAGGTTCAGCGGATGACGCCGCGGCCCGGCGTGGCCAGGAACTCCGCCAGCGGCAGCAATGCCGGCTGCACGGCACTGTCCGCGGTGATCCGGGCACAGGCCTCATCCAGCGACAGCCCGGACTTGTACAGCGTTTTGTACGCGCGTTTGATCGCGGCAATCGCCGCGGCTGAATGGCCTCGGCGTTTCAGGCCCTCGGCGTTGATGCCGTGCGGCTCGGCGGTATTGCCCGATGCCATCACGTACGGCGGCAGATCCTGCAGCAGAATGGTTCCCATCGCGGTGATGCTGTGGGCGCCGATGCGGCAGAACTGGTGCACCACCGTGAAACCGCCGAGGATCGCGTGATCACCAACATGCACGTGACCTGCGAGCTGCGCATTATTGGCAAAGATCGTGTGATTGCCGACCTGGCAGTCATGCGCAAGGTGCACATACGCCATGATCCAGTTGTGGTTGCCGACACGGGTGACGCCGGCATCCTGGACGGTACCGCGATTCAGCGTGCAGAACTCGCGGATGGTGTTGTCATCGCCGATTTCGAGCCGGGTCGGCTCACCCGCGTATTTTTTGTCCTGCGGTGCCGCGCCGATCGAGCAGAACTGGAAAATCGTGTTGCGCGCGCCGATCCGGGTGTGTTCCCCGATCACGACATGCGGACCGATGCGCGTTGCCGCGCCGATTTCGACATCGGCGCCGATGACGGAATACGCACCGACCGTGACATCGGCGGCGAGCCGTGCCCGGGGATCGACTATGGCAGTGGAATGAACCAGCGCGGCCACGGCAAGCCTCAGCCCGCGTCGCCCGGCAGGTCGCGGACGGTGCACATCAGTTCGGCTTCCGCCACCACCACATCGCCGACACGGGCCTCGGCGGCGAATTTCCAGATGCCGCGCACATGCCGGGTCAGCGAGACATGCAGGTGGAGCGCGTCCCCGGCGGTGACCGGGCGCTTGAAACGCGCATTGTCGATGCCGACAAAATAATAAATCGACTGGTCGTTGGCCTTGGCACCCATGGTCACGAACGACAGTATCGCCGCCGCCTGCGCCATCGCCTCGATGATCAGCACACCGGGCATCACCGGGTGATGCGGAAAATGGCCGCTGAAAAACGGTTCGTTGATGGTGACGTTTTTCAGCGCCACGATGTCCTTGCCCGGCTCGTACGAAAGCACCCTGTCGATCAGCAGGAACGGGTAGCGATGCGGCAGATATCGCAGGACTTCGTTGATATCCATGCTCTTCATGTTTTTCCTTTTTTCCCCGGCTTCAGTGCCTGCTCCAGCGCGCGCACCCTCGACGTCAGTTCGCCGAGATTGCGCAGGCTGGCCGCGTTGCGGCGCCAGTCACGGTTGCTTTCGAAGGGATAGGCGCCGGTATAGGTTCCGGCTTCGGTAATCGATTTGGTGATCAGCGTGTGCGCTGAAATTTCCACATTGTCGGCGATACTCAGGTGGCCGGCAATGCCGGATGCGCCACCAATGCGGCAGAAACGGCCTATCCGCGAACTCCCGGCGATGCCGACACAGGCGGCAATGGCGGTATGCGCGCCGATGCGCACGTTGTGACCCACCTGGATCTGGTTGTCGAGTTTGACGCCGTCTTCGATCACCGTATCGTCTATGGCGCCACGGTCGATGGTGGTGTTGGCACCGATTTCGACGTCATCACCGATCCGCACCCTTCCGATCTGCGGCACCTTGAGCCAGCGCCCCTCGTCCATGGCGATGCCAAAACCGTCGGCGCCGATCACGACACCGGCGTGGACGATGGCGCGTTTGCCCAGAACACAGTCATGGTAAATCGTGACATTCGGATACAGCATGCTGCCTTCACCCAATTCAACGCCGACATCAAGGCAGGTGCCGGCACCGATGCTGCAACCGGCGCCAACGATGACACCCTCCTCGATCACGGCACCGGCGCCGACGCGCACACCCGTACCAAGACGTGCCTGCGGATGCACCACCGCCGCAGGGTGGATGCCTGCCGTGTTTGCCGGAGCCGGATTGAACAGCGCAGAAACACGGGCAAAATAGGCATAGGGATTGGCCGCGATGATACGCGGCATGTCCAGCGGTTCGCGCAGCTGGGCGCCGACAATGACCGCCCCGGCGCGGGTGCCTTTTAACTGTCCGACATAACGCTCGTTGGCAAGAAATGCGATGGTATCCGGCGTCGCTTTTTCCAGCGTGGCCACCTGCCTGACAGTGATGCCGGCATCGCCGATCAATTCACCACCCAGGCGACCAACGATCTCTCCCAGGCTCAATGACGGTGGCAGTTGATTCTCCATCGAAACGGAACAGTGTCGGGATGGCGGCACCGCTGGGCCATGCCGGACACGGCTATTTGCCGTCGGCCAGCGCCTTCAGCACCTTGTCGGTGATGTCGATCTTGGGATTACGGTACACCGCTTCCTGCAGGATGATGTCGTATTTCTCCGCCTCGGCAATCTGCCTGATGACGCGATTTGCCCGTTCGAACAGGGCAGCCAGCTCCTGGTTGCGGCGCAGATTCAGGTCTTCACGGTATTCACGCTGCATGCGCTGGAAATCCAGATTCAGCCGTCCGAGTTCCTGCTCCTTGGTGCGGCGGTCGCTTTCGCCCATGGTCACCGCGTCCTTTTCCAGTTGCCCCTGCAGCGTCTTGATCTGCGCTTCCCGCCGCTGCAGTTCCTGCGCCCGCGGTGCAAATTCCTTTTCCAGCTGCTTGCTGGCGCGCTCTGCAGGCGCACTTTCCCTGTTGATGCGCTCGGCATCGATAAATCCGATTTTCAGCTCGGCCGCAATCGCCAGGGCGGTGCTGCACACCATGACCATTGCCGCCAGTGCCAGGAACAATCTTTTCAACATGCTCTCCTCGAATCCTTTCGCGATGCCGTGACCGGCGGCATCCCGGAACCCTGCACTCATCAAAATGCACCGCCAAACGTAAACTGGAACGCCTGCTTGCGGTCGCCCGTTTCGGCATTGAGCGGCGCCGCAATGCTGATCTTCAGCGGACCGAACGGTGACGACCAGAACACCGCCAGACCGATGGAATAGCGGAAGGCGTCGGTTTCAAATTTGTCGGCAATCATGCCTGCATCAAAAAACCCGCTCAGCCGGACCGATCTGTCGTTCTGCAACCCCGGGAACGGGAACAGGAATTCCGCGTTACCCACCATCCGGTGGCTGCCACCGCGCGCGGCACCATTCGAATCTTTCGGCCCTAAAGACGCATTCCGGAAACCACGGACGGAGTTTACACCGCCCGCGTAATAGTTCTTGAAAAACGGCAGTGGCTTGTCATTGGACCCCGCGCCGTAGCCGATTTCGCCATTCAGCATCAGAGTGTAATCCCGGGTCAGCGGGAAATAGCGCTGGTACTGGTAATTGGCCTTTTGATACTGGAGAGAACCGCCCGGTATGCCGATTTCGCCGAAGGCCCGCTGCAGGGTGCCCTTGGTCGGATAAATCCGGCTGTCCCGGCCATCACGCACCCAGCCGGCTGTAGTGATGATGGCATCGTTTGAATTGCCGAACGTCGCTACATAATCCTTGTAAAACAAGGGGCTGTCGGCGAACGTGGTGATATCGGTACTCTCGTAAGCAAGGCCGTAAGTGATCGTATCCCGCTCCGTCACCGGCACGCCGAAACGAATCCCCCCGCCCAAAGTATTGGTCACATACCGTCCGATGCCGGCTTGCGAGGCATCAATTTCCCGTGAATAAACATCAAAACCCTGGCTGATGCCGTCGACCGTAAAGTAAGGGTCGGTATAGGACAGCGAATAAACGGTATTGATCCTGCTCGTGTTGACCTGAACCGCGACATATTTGCCCGAACCAAAAATGTTCTGCTGGGCCACTGATCCCGACAGCGTCACGCCTTCGCCGCTGCCGAATCCGGCACCGAGCAGGATGTTGCCGGTCGGTTTTTCAACCACCGAAAAGTTGACATCAACCTGGTCCGTGGTGCCGGTAACCGACGGCGTTTCGACGTTGACCTCGGTGAAATAACCCAGCTTGTCGACGCGGCTGCGCGACAGGTTTATTTTTTCGCCGGAGTACCAGCCGCCCTCCAGCTGCCGCATCTCGCGCCGGATCACCTCATCGCGCGTGCGGTTGTTTCCCGCGACATTGATGCGCCGCACATATACGCGCCGGCCCGGATCAATGAAAAACGTGAAGGCCGCCTGATTTTTGGTTTTGTCGAGTTCCGGCGCGGCATTGACGTTGGCGAAGGCATAACCGTCGCTGCCAAGACGTTCACTGATGTTTTTTGTCGATTCCGATATCCTCGCCCGCGAAAAAACTTCGCCGGGCTTGACCGTGATCAGTTTGCGTATTTCAGCCTCTGGCAGCAGCAGCTCGCCCGCGACCTTGACGTCCGACACGGTGTACTTGGGCCCTTCGCTGATGCTGATGCTGATGAAAATATCCTTTTTGTCCGGTGATATCGTCACCTGCGTCGAATCAATGTTGAATTCCAGGTAACCCCGGTCCAGGTAATGCGAGCGGAGCACTTCCAGGTCGGCGGAGAGTTTCTGCCGTGAATACTGGTCATGTTTGCTCCACCAGGTCATCCAGCCCGGTGTGCGCAAAATGAACAGGTCAATCAGGTCTTTCTCGCGAAATGCCTTCGCGCCGATGATGTTGATTTGCTGGATTTTGGCCACTTCACCTTCGTCAACGGTGAAATTGACAGCAACCCGGTTTCTCTCAAGCGGCGTAACGGTGGTTGTAACCGTCACCGCATAACGTCCCCGGCTGAGATACTGTCGCTTCAGTTCCTGCTCTGCACGATCGAGCTGGGAGCGGTCAAAAATCCGCCCGTCACTGATGCCGATCTGGCGCAGACTTTTGAGCAACTGGTCTTTTTCGAATTCCTTGGTACCGATGAAATCAACCTGGGCAATCGACGGCCGCTCCTGCACCGAGACCACCAGCACACCACCCTCGGCTTCAATCGACACATCCTTGAAAAAGCCGGTGCCGAACAGGGCCCTGATCGCCTGCGAGGCTTTTTCGTCGGTCATCGTATCGCCGACCTTGACCGGCAGATAGCTGAATACCGTTCCCGCCTCAATCCGCTGTATACCCTCGACCCGGATATCCTTGACAACAAATGGTTCGATGGCCAGGACAGGCAGGCAAAAGAATGCCAGCGCAGCACAAAACCCACGTAAAAATGCCATATTTTCAGTTGCCGATCAGGCGATTGATATCGTTGAACAGGGCAAAAGCCATCAGCACAAACAACAGGGTCATGCCAACATGCTGTCCGGCTTCCATGACTTTTTCGGGAACCGGTTTCCCGGTAATGATCTCGACCGAATAATACATCAAGTGCCCGCCGTCCAATAACGGCACGGGCAGCAGATTCAGCACGCCAAGGCTGATGCTGATCAGCCCCAGAAACAGCAGGTAGGATATCCAGCCGTTCTGCGCCGACTGGCCGGCATAATCGGCGATGGTGATCGGGCCGCTCAGGTTTTTCAGGGAAACTTCTCCCACGATCATTTTGCCGAGCATGCGCAGACTGAACAGCGCGGTTTCCCAGGTTTTGGCCACGGCTTTGCCCAGGCTCTCAAACGGTCCGTAGCTGACATTGACCAGCATGCCCTGCATCGCTTCCGGATCCATTTTGGGCGAAGCGCCGATGCGTCCGAAGCGGAGGCCGCCCTCGTCAACGACATCGGGAGTCACGGCCACATTCTGCATTTCAACTTCGCCGCGCTGCACGCGCATCTGCAATGTTCTTCCGGGCGCGGCACGCACACTTTTGACCAGGGCATCCCAGTTTTCGACAGCCTGGCCATCGACGCTCAGCACACGGTCGCCGGAACGCAGGCCAGCGCGCGTTGCCGCGCCGCTGCCGGTCAGTTCACCGATGACCGGCGGCAAAATCAGCCTTTGCCGGGACAGGCCCAGAGCGGCAAGCACGTCTTTTTCGAGGTCTTCCGGAGCCAGTCCGTCGAAACGCAGCTGCCGGCTGGTCACCTCCCCCTGCGCTGTTTTCAATTCAACGCTGACCGGCGCCTTGTCGAGGGCCCGCTGCAACACGACCCAGCGCAAATCCTGCCAGGTCCTCACCACGCTGCCGTCGACGCCCAGGACCGTATCGCCGGCAATAAAACCGGCGCGTGCCGCAGCACTGCCGGCGGGGGGCTCGCCGACCACCGGCACCAGGCCCGGGATGCCGTGAACAAACAGCACCCAGTACAGCGCAATGGCCGCCAGAAAGTTGGCTGCCGGCCCCGCCACCACGATGGCAAACCGCTGCCACACGGATTTGCGGTTGAAGGCGCGATGCACTTCATGCGGCGCCACGTCGCCTTCGCGTTCATCCAGCATTTTCACGTAGCCACCCAGTGGTATCGCGGCAAGCACCCACTGCGTGGCATCGGGACCGATGGTCCTGGACCAGATCGGCCTGCCGAATCCCAGCGAAAACCGCAGCACCTTGACGCCGCAGCGACGGGCCACCCAGTAGTGTCCGTACTCGTGCACGACGATCAGCACGCTGAGCGCCACGATGAATGCGATCACTGTCAACAGCATGCTCATACGGCTTTCATCCTCCGCTCACAGCCTGCGGCGCGCCAAGCCCGGCGCAGCCCGCCAGCGCATCCAGCCGCGCCTTGCGGTCGATGCGCTCAATATCATCAATTGCCGTTATGACCTGCGCCGGCGTCAGCGAGACAACCTGCTCGATCAGCACGGGAATGTCGGCAAATCCGATGCGCCGGTCAAGAAATTCAGCAACAGCAATTTCATTGGCTGCATTAAGCGCGATCACAGCGGCGCTCCCGGCCCGCAGCGCATCATAGGCAATCCGCAGACAGGGAAAACGCGCAAAATCCGGCGCCTCGAAACTGAGGTTGCCGGTCCGCGCCAGGTCCAGAAAATCGGCGCCCGACGGAATGCGTTCAGGATGGCCCAGTGCGTGGGCAATGGGTGTGCGCATGTCGGGATTACCCAGTTGCGCGATCACCGAACCGTCACAGTATTCAACGAGGGAATGCACCACGCTCTGCGGATGAATCACCACCTCAATCATCTCCGGCGGCGCGGCAAACAGCCAATGCGCCTCGATGACTTCGAGGCCCTTGTTCATCATGGTTGCCGAATCCACCGATATTTTTCGCCCCATGACCCAGTTTGGATGCGCAACGGCCTCCTCCGGCGTAACCCGTGCCAGCTGCGACAAGGGCCATTTGCGAAACGGACCGCCGGACGCGGTGAGCAGGATGCGCCGCACGCCGCAATCCGCGAGCGAGCTGCCGCGCAGCCGGGGCAAGGCCTGGAATATCGCATTGTGCTCGCTGTCGATCGGCAGCAGTTCCGCTCCGCTGTCGCGTATCGCGGACATGAACAACCCACCGGCGGTGACCAGGGACTCCTTGTTGGCCAGCAGGATTTTTTTACCTGCGGCTGCCGCAGCCAACGTAGGCCGCAGTCCGGCAATGCCGACGATGGCCGCCACCACGGTGGTGACCTCGGGTAATGCAGCGACGCGTTCCAGCTCCGCTGTGCCGCACAACACTTTCGTGGGCAAACCTTCCGCCTTAAGTTTTTTTTGCAGACGCTCCGCAGCAGCCGGGTCCAGCAGCACCGCATGTTTCGGCACAAAACGCACACATTGCTCGAACAACACATCGTCGCGTGACCGTGCCGCCAGTGCGGTTACCTTGAATCGCTCCGGATTAAGCGCAAGCACATCCAGCGTGCTGGCGCCGATACTGCCGGTGGAGCCGAGTATGGTCAGATATTGCATGTCTTCACGCCCGTTGTATCAGCCACGGCACCGCCAGCGCCGCGAGCGGCAGGGTCGAGGTCAGGGCATCGATACGATCGAGTACGCCGCCATGTCCGGGCAGCAGGGTACCGCTGTCCTTGACCCCCGCCTGACGTTTGATCCAGGACTCGAACAGATCGCCGAGTATGCTCAGCGGCAGCAGGCAGGCCACCAGCAAGGCCGCGCCGATCCCGATCCCCGACATCACGCCACCAAATCCGAAATGCCATACAAGGGCATGATACACCGCGACTGCAAGTGCAGCGCCGGCAACGCCCTCCCAGGTTTTCCCCGGGCTGATCGATGGCGCGAGTTTATGACGGCCCCAGGTTCGACCGGCAAAATAAGCGGCGCTGTCGGCAATCCACACCACACCCAGCACCGCCAGCAGCAGCCAGGGATCAGCCTGCAACCGCACCAGCGCCAGCCAGGTCGGCACAATCAGCAGCCATCCGGTCAATACCAGCAGCAGCGGCTGACGCACCTGCCAGCCGCTGAGCAGCCATAACGGTGCGCACAGCAGCCAGAACATCACGGCTGCCCAGTACGCCGACTGTTCGATCGCGGCAAGGTCAAAATAATGCGCCCCCAGAAATACGGGTACGCCGGTCATCAGAACCAGCAGGCAAAACAGCCATTGCCCGTAAGGCTTGAAACCGGCAAGTGCCGCCCACTCCCGGGCTCCGGCGAGCAGAAACGGCAGCAACACTGCGGCCCACCAGCCTGCCGGCAGGAAAAACACCCCGCCGACAAACAACGGCAACAGGATGGCGGCGGTAATGACTCTGGTGCGAAACATGAGGGAGGTCGCGGTAACCGGGATCGGTCTCAGCCGTGGACAGTGCGACTGCCAGCCACCTGCTCGCTGGTGCGGCCGAAACGACGCTCGCGCTGCCGGTAGGATGCGATGGCCAGATCCAGCGCCTGCGCGTCAAAATCGGGCCACAAGGTATCGGTGAAATAGAGTTCGGTATAGGCCAGTTGCCACAGCAGGAAATTGCTGACGCGTTGTTCCCCGCCGGTGCGGATGAACAGGTCGGGCTCGGGCAGATCGCCCAGCGCGAGATGCGGCTGGAGCTGGGCTTCGGTCCACGGCGCGCTGCCGGCCCCCTGCTCAGCACGCAGCCGGTTGACGGCCCGCATGATGTCCCAGCGGCCGCCGTAATTCGCGGCCACGGTCAGCGTCAGTCCCGGATTACCGGCGGTCAACTGTTGCGCATTGGCGATCAGTTCGACCAGCTGCGGATCAAACCGCGACAGGTCGCCGATCACCCGGAAGCGGATTCCGTTCTGGTGCAGGCGGTCGACTTCCTGCTGCAACGCGCTGACAAACAACTGCATCAGCAAGGAGACCTCTTCCGCGGGACGGCGCCAGTTTTCGCTGCTGAAGGCAAACAGGGTCAGCGCCTCGACGCCGCGCTCGGCGCAACCCTGCACCACATTGCGCACGGCCTCCACCCCCTTGCGATGCCCGGCCACCCGCGGCAGAAAACGGTGTTTCGCCCAGCGGCCGTTGCCGTCCATGATGATGGCAACATGGCGCGGCACCGCGCTGACTCCGGGAATCTCCTGCGTCGAACTGGTCACGCGCGGGGATCAGATCGCCATGAGGTCGGCTTCCTTGACCTCCAGTGCCTTGTCGATTTCAGCGATGGAGCGATCCGTCAGTTTCTGGATATCGTCCTGCGCCCGGCGTTCCTCGTCCTCGGCCACTTCCTTCTTTTTCAGCAGATCCTTCAGATGCGTGTTCGCGTCGCGCCGGATGTTGCGTACGGCAATCTTTGCGGTTTCACCTTCCTGCCGCACCACCTTGATCAGGTCGCGGCGGCGCTCTTCGGTCAGCGCCGGCATCGGCACCCGTACCAGATCTCCCTGAGTCGCGGGGTTGAGGCCGAGGTCGGCATCACGGATCGCCTTCTCGACCGCGGTCACCATTTTTTTCTCCCAAGGGCTGACCCCGATCGTCCGTCCGTCCACCAGCGTGACGTTGGCCACCTGCGGCAGCGGCGTCGGTGTGCCGTAATAATCAACCATGACGTGGTCCAGCAAGCCGGTGTGCGCACGACCGGTGCGGATCTTGCCGAGATCCAGCTTCAGCGCCTCCACCGTCTTTTTCATCTTCAGCTCGGCGTTTTTTTTCACATCAGCAATCATGGCAGCCTCCAGTCAAACGTGCACCATCGTTCCTTCGTCTTCCCCCATCACAACCCGCTTCAGCGCCTGCGGCTTGAAAATGCTGAATACGTTGATCGGCAGCTTCTGGTCGCGGCACAAGGTCAGCGCAGTGGCATCCATCACCTTCAGGTTCTTGATGATGGCTTCGTCAAACGTCAGCCTCTGGTAACGCATCGCATCGGGGTGCGTTTTCGGGTCGTCGGTATAAACGCCGTCGACCTTGGTCGCCTTCAACACCAGATCGACGTTCATCTCCATGCCGCGCAAGGCAGCCGCGGTATCGGTGGTGAAAAACGGATTGCCGGTGCCCGCGCCAAAGATGACGATCTTGCCCTCCTCCAGGTATCGCATCGCCTTGCCGCGGATGTACGGCTCGGCCACCTGTTCGATGTTCAGCGCCGACTGCACACGGCTTTGCAGGCCGGCGTGACGCATCGCGTCCTGCAGGGCGAGCGCATTCATCACCGTCGCCAGCATGCCCATGTAATCGGCGGTAGCGCGATCCATGTGCGAAGCGGCCGGCGCGACTCCGCGGAAAATATTGCCGCCGCCGATGACCACGGCGACTTCGACACCGAGGCGCGAAACCTCCGCCACTTCCGCAACAATACGGTCGATGGTGTCGCGGTTGATGCCGTAACTGTCGTCGCCCATCAGTGCCTCGCCGCTCAGTTTGAGCAGAATCCGCTTGTAGGCTGGTGCTTGCGCCATTTATTTATAGGTATTTGTTTTAAAAAAATTTTCTTTTATGCCTGCTTCCGGGCCTGGCCGACCTGCGCCATCACTTCCGCCGCGAAATCATCTTTCTTTTTCTCGATGCCCTCGCCGACCACGTAGAGCACGAATCCGGCAACCTTGGCATTGGCCGATTTCAGCAACTGCTCGATGGTCTGCTTGTCGTTCTTGACGAAAATCTGGCCGAGCAGCGTCACTTCCTTGAGGAATTTCTGCACCGAGCCCTCGACCCGTTTGGCCATGATTTCCGGCGGGATCGACTTGCCGGACTTGGCGGCGTCCTCAGCGGCCTTCTCAGTCGCTACACGACGTTCGGCTTCGATGGCTTCCGCCGCCACTCCGGATGCATCCAGCGCCTTCGGCTTGCTCGCCGCGATATGCATCGCGATGTCCTTGCCCAGCGCGTCCTCGCCGCCGGCCAGATCCACCAGCACGCCGATTTTGGCGCCGCCGTGGATATAGGACGCAAGGCGCCCTTCGGCGGCAATGCGCGCAAAGCGGCGGATACTGACGTTTTCACCGATCTTGCCGATCAGCGCCTTGCGCCGCTCGTCCACCGTCGTGCCGTCGAGCGGCAGGCCCGACAACGCCGCGACATCCGCCGGGGTCTGTTCCGCCACCAGTTTCGCCAGCGCGCCGGCGAAGGCGAGAAAATCATCGTTCTTGGCGACAAAGTCGGTTTCACAGTTGACCTCGATGATCGCGCCGAACTTGCCGTCGGCTGCGATATGCACCGCAACCACGCCCTCGGCCGCGATGCGTGATGCCGCCTTGCTCGCCTTGTTGCCGAGTTTGACCCGCAGGATCTCTTCGGCTTTGTCCATTGCGCCGCCGGCTTCGGTCAGCGCCTTCTTGCATTCCATCATCGGGGCATCGGTTTTCTCACGCAGTTCCCTCACCATGCCCGCCGTTATTTCCGCCATTGCTGCAATTCCTCTTGCGCTATTGAGTCTTCCCAAAAACATGACGGCCTCGCCAGAGGCCTGTTTTTGTCATTATTTATGGAATTTTCAATCATTAAAAAAAAGGGGCTGCACGCCCCTTGAGTGTGTGTGGGGCCATTTCAGGCCGCTGCGTCCTCGACCTCGACGAATTCGTCGGAGCCGCCTTTGACAATCTCCTGGATGCTGGTGCTGCGCCCCTCAAGCACCGCGTCCGCAATGCCGCGCGCGTAGAGCTTGATCGCGCGGTTGGAGTCGTCGTTGCCCGGAATCACGTAATCCACGCCGTCCGGCGAGTGATTGGTATCAACCACGCCGATGACCGGGATGCCGAGTTTTTTCGCCTCCGAAATCGCGCCCTTCTGGTAACCGACGTCGATCACGAACAGCGCATCCGGCAGGCTGTTCATGTCCTTGATGCCGCCGAGGCTGCGCTCGAGCTTGGCGATTTCACGCTCGTACTGCAGCGCCTCCTTTTTCGTCAGCTTTTCAAACGAACCGTCTTCGCGCATCGCCAGCATGTCCTTCAGGCGCTGGATCGATCCCTTGACCGTCTTGTAGTTGGTCAGCATGCCGCCGAGCCAGCGGTAATCCACATAGGGCGAGCCGCAACGCTGGGCTTCTTCGCGCACAATCTCGCGGGCCTGGCGTTTGGTGCCGACGAACAGGATGCTGCCCTTGTTCGAAGACAGCTGGCGCACGAACTTCAGTGCGTCCTGGTAGAGGACGATCGTCTTTTCAAGGTTGACGATGTGAATCTTGTTGCGGTGACCGAAAATGTACGGTGCCATTTTCGGATTCCAGTAACGCGTCTGATGGCCGAAATGTACGCCGGCCTCAAGCATTTCGCGCATGGTGACTGACATGGTGCAATTCTCCAGTTAGGGTTGGTCCGCCACCTGCCCATTGCGACCCGGAAACCCGGGCACCCTTAACGTCGACAGGTGTGTGGGGTAGTTGCCGGCCTGAGCGCACAAAATTATGCGCTTACAGAACCAAGCTAACTCCTTATTTTAACACGCAAAGCCTTTTGCCCTCAAGCCATGCGCCAGGCCCCGACCACAGCGGCGGAAACAGCCGCCGCCTGCGCCAAAACCCGAATTTTTTGAATGGTTACAACCTGTTAGAATCGCCCCCTCGCGTAACAACCACGCAACAACCCACAGCTGCGCAGCCCGTGGGCGCGCACCAAAACGCAGCCATGCCCGTCAATATCAAGAATCAGCAGGAAATCGCGGGCATGCGGGTCGCCGGCCGGCTTGCCGCCGAGGTGCTTGATTTCATCACCCCCCATATCAAGGCCGGCATCACCACCGGTGAACTCGACCGCCTGTGCCACGACTACATGGTGAATGTGCAGGGTACGATACCGGCGCCGCTGAACTACACCCCGCCCGGCTACACGCCCTATCCCAAATCGATCTGCACTTCGGTCAACCATGTGGTCTGCCACGGCGTACCCGGAGAAAAAAAACTCAAGAACGGCGACATCATCAACGTCGACATCACCGTCATCAAGGACGGATTTCACGGCGACACCAGCCGCATGTTCTGCGTCGGTCCGCCGTCGATCCAGGCGCGCCGGCTGATCGACCTGACCTACGAATGCATGTGGCGCGGCATCCGTGCCGTCCGGCCGGGCAATACCCTTGGCGACATCGGCCATGCCATCCAGGTGCATGCCGAAAAACACGGCTGCAGCGTGGTCCGGGAATTCTGCGGCCATGGCATCGGCCGCAATTTCCACGAAGAGCCGCAGATCCTGCACTACGGTCGGCCCGGCATGGGCATGCGCCTCGAGGCCGGCATGATTTTCACCGTCGAACCGATGATCAACGCCGGTCGCGCGGACATCCGGCAGCTTGCCGACGGCTGGACCATCGTCACCAAGGATCACAGCCTGTCCGCGCAGTGGGAACACACCGTACTGGTCACCGACACCGGCTACGAGGTGCTGACGGTGTCCGCCGCAACCCCCGCACCGCCGGCCTGATCGCGACCGCACTGCTGCCGCTCTCCCGCATGAGCAACGCCATCCCAGCCCCGACCCGCGCGGCCCGCAGTTCACCGCAGGATCAGCGCGCGACGCTCGCCGCTGAACGCGCAGCGCTGCAGCAGCAGTTCGAGGCAGGCAAGCTGGGCCGTGAACTGCTGCGCCGTCTGGCGCTGCTGACCGACCGCCACCTGCGCCTGGCCTGGAAATCACGCCGGATGCCGGGCGAGATCGCCTTGATTGCCGTCGGGGGTTACGGCCGCGGCCAGCTGTTTCCCCACTCCGACGTCGACATCCTGATCCTGCTGCCGGCATCGCCCGACGCAGAACTGCGCGAAAAGCTCGAATCCCTGGTCGGCACCTTCTGGGACATCGGGCTGGATGTCGGACACAGCGTGCGCACGCTGGAGGAGTGCTTCGAAATAGCATCCGGTGATGTCACGGTGCAGACCAACCTGCTCGAGTCCAGGCTGATCACCGGCAACCGTGACCTGTACCGGCGCTTCACGCGCAAAGTGCAGCAGTCGATCGATCCAAAAGCATTCCTCAGCGCCAAACGCATCGAACAGCAGGAACGGCATTCCCGGCACCAGGAAACCAATCTGGAGCCCAACCTCAAGGAAAGCGCCGGGGGACTGCGCGACCTGAACACCATCCTGTGGATTTCCCGCGCCGCCGGTCTGGGCCGGACTTGGCTCGAACTCGCCCGTCGCGGCTTCATCACCCGCGACGAAGCCCGCACCATCAGCCGCCATGAACGGCTGCTGGAGCTGCTGCGCATACACCTGCATTATCTGGCCGGCCGCCACGAAGACCGCCTGCTGTTCGATCACCAGACCACGCTCGCCAAACAGCTCGGCTTCGCCACCCGCGCCAACCGCCGCGCCAGCGAACGCCTGATGCAGCGTTATTACCAGACTGCAAAATCGGTATTCCTGCTCAACACCATCCTGCTGCAGAACCTGGCGCTGCGCATCGCCCCGCCCGCCAACCGCTCGGTGATCACGCCGCTCAATCGGCGTTTCGTGATCCGCGGTGAACTGCTGTCCGCGCCGGATCCTGCCATATTCGAGCGCGATCCCTGCGCGATACTCGAAGTGTTTTCGCTGCTGCAGCAGCATCACGGCATCAAGGGCATCGGCGCAGTCACGCTGCGCGCATTGTGGCGCGCACGCCGGCGCATCAATCCGGCTGCCCGCCGCGATCCGCACATGCACGCGCTGTTCATGGACATCTTGCGCAGTCCGACGCGGATGATCCGCGAACTGCGGCGCATGCACCAGCTCGACATTCTTGGTCGCTACATTCCCGCTTTTGGCCGCGTCACCGGCCAGATGCAGCACGACCTCTACCATGTCTATACGGTCGACGAGCACATCCTCAAGGTGGTGCGCAATGTCCGCCGTTTTGCGGTGCCCGAGCTGGCGCACGAATTTCCGCTGTGCAGCCGGCTGATGAGCGAGTTCGACAAGCCCGAGCTGCTCTACCTCGCCGCGCTGTTCCACGATATCGCCAAGGGCCGCGGCGGCGACCACTCCGATCTCGGCAAGGTCGATGCCCTGCGCTTCTGCAAAACCCACGGCCTGTCGCAGCCCGACGCCGATCTGGTGGCCTGGCTGGTGGAACAGCATCTGGTGATGTCCGCCACGGCGCAAAAACAGGATCTGAGCGACCCCGAGGTCGTGCGCAGTTTCGTGCAGCGCGTCGGTGACGAACGGCACCTGATCGCGCTCTATCTGCTGACCGTCGCCGACATCCGCGGCACCAGCCCCAAGGTGTGGAATGCGTGGAAAGCCAAACTGCTGGAAGACCTGTTTCACGCCACCCGGCGCATGCTCAGCGGCGAACGCAGCGGGCGCCAGGACGGCCAGCGCGGCCGCCAGGAGGACGCCATGGTACGGCTGCGTCTGTATGCGATTCCGGAAGCGGATTATCAGGAATTCTGGCGCCAGCTCGACACGGCCTATTTCCTGCGGCACGAGGCGCAGGAAATCGCGTGGCACACCCGCCACCTGCATCGTCACGTCAATTCCGCAGTGCCGGTGGTCAAGGCGCGGCTGTCGCCGGTGGGTGAAGGCCTGCAGGTGCTGGTTTACGTCGTCGACCAGAAGGAACTTTTTTCCAGGATCTGCAGTTTCTTCGAGGGGATCAGCTTCGACATCTTTGAAGCCAAGATCCATACCACAAGGCACGGCTACGCACTCGACACCTTCCAGATCCAGGATGCCTCAAACCGGCAGCCGGAATACCGCGATCTGATCAGCTACATCGAATATGAACTGACCGAACGGCTGAACAGCAAGTCGCCGCTGCCGCCGCTGACCAAGCCGCGCCTGAGCCGGCAACTGCGCCATTTCCCGATTACGCCGGAAGTGGTGATCCAGTCCGACGAACGCGGCACCTACCGCATGCTGTCCATCGTCGCCGGCGACCGGCCCGGCCTGCTGTCGCGGGTCTCGCGCACACTGACCGCCTTCGACATCAACCTGCATGCGGCGAAAATCAACACTCTGGGTGCGCGCGCCGAGGACACCTTCGTCGTCAGCGGCGCCGCGCTGAGCAATCCCAAAACCACGGTACGCTTCGAAAGCGAACTGCTCGCCCAGTTGCGGGTCTGACCTGCATACTCAGGCGACAACATCGGTCGCCACCCTTAGTCATCATTGATATCCTGCCCGGGGAACAATTCCTCGGTAAAACCGAAATCACGCAGGTCCCGGATGCGCATCGGATACAGCACGCCGTCGAGGTGATCGCATTCGTGCTGCACCACGCGCGCATGGAAACCCCCAACCGTACGGTCGATCGCGGCACCTCTGGCATCAAAACCCCGGTAACGCAGGCGCAGGTGGCGCGGCACCAGCCCGCGCATGCCGGGCACCGACAGGCAGCCCTCCCAGTCCTCGTCCATCTCAGCGTCCAGCGGCGTGATCACCGGATTGATCAGCACGGTCTGCGGCACCGGCTCGGCATCCGGATAACGCGGATTGGCGGTGATGCCGAAAATGACCACGCGCAGAGGCACCCCGATCTGCGGCGCGGCCAGCCCCGCGCCGTTCAGTGCACGCATGGTGTCTTCCATGTCGGCAAGCAACTGATGCAGTTCCGGCGTATCAAAACGTTCCACCGGCTGCGATATCCGCAACAGCCGTTCGTCGCCCATGCGCAATACGGATCTAACGGCCATATTGTCTCGCTACTCCGGCAAGAACAATCGCGACGCGACGCATCGCCGCTTCGGCCACGGCCGTGATTTCGGCCATGGCCACGCCGTCAGTATTGGCCCCGCGTCCGGCCGCCGCGTTGACCACCACACACAGCATCGCGTAATCGAGTCCCATCTCGCGCGCCAGCGCCGCCTCCGGCATGCCGGTCATGCCGACGATATCGGCGCCGTCGTTCGCCATGCGATTGATCTCCGCAGCCGTCTCCAGTCGCGGGCCCTGCGTTACGCCATAAACACCGCCGTCGTGCAGGGCGTCTCCCGCGGCCGCCCCGGCCCGCAGCAGCCTGCCGCGCATCTCGCCCCGGAAAGGCCGCGTAAAATCAATATGCTGCAGCGCTTGCCCGACACCGTCAAAAAAAGTGGTTTCCCGGCCATGGGTGTAATCGATGATCTGGTCCGGCACCACCAGAGAGCCCGGGCTCAACCCGTCGCGTATGCCGCCGACCGTCGCCACCGCGATGACATCGCGCACACCCTGCGCATGCAGTGCCTGGATATTGGCGCGGTAATTGATGCGGTGCGGCGCGATGGTGTGACCATCGCCATGGCGGGCGAGAAATACCACCTCAAGCCCGTGCAGCCTGCCGACGGTCAGCGCCGCCGAGGGTTCGCCGTAGGGCGTGGTCATCACTACCCGCCGCGGCGCCTCAAGATCCGCGATCCGGTTCAGGCCGCTGCCGCCAATGATGCCAAGCATGGCTTTGACTTCAGGCCTGTTCGTCATGGCGCAGGGCATAAACCGCAGGCAGATTGCGCCACAGGCCCTGCACATCCATGCCGAAACCGAACACATAACGGTTGGGCAGCGGTGTCCCGATAAAATCGGCGGTCACCGGCTTGGCTTTTCCCAGATCCTTGTCGGCAAATACCGCAATCAGCACCCGTCGCGCGCCCGCATCCAGCAGGCGATTACGGATCGCATCCAGCGTATGGCCTTCGTCGAGGATATCGTCGACGATCAGCACTATGCGATCTTTCACCCCCGCCGGCACGTCCACCCGCCAGTCCAGTTCACCGCCGCGTGTGGCCTTGCCGTATCGGGTGGCATCCAGATAATCAAACTCCAGTGGAAAATGCAGCAAGGGCAGCAGTTGCCCGGCAAATACCACGGCGCCGCGCATCACCGCCAGCAGCATCGGCTGCTCCTCACTCAGCGCCACAGTGATTTCACCGGCGACGCGCGCAACCGCCCGCCCGACAGCCTCAGGCGCCAGAAGCTGTTCGGAACGCGCCAGCAGGGCCCTGGCTTCTGCGGGGGAAAGGGACAAGGAACGACTCAATAAGTAAAGGTGACGACATCATCATCCATCGCCTGCTCGATGACATAGGCGCCGCCGATGATTTCATCAATTTCCGGAATCAGGTCGTCGCCCCACAACTCCAGCGTCGGCGTGCAGACCTTGAAACGCACGCCCGCCTCATGCGCATCCTTGATGAAATCGTAGACGCTTTTCAGCGCGCCTTCGGTGACGAACAGCTTTTCGGCAACGCCTTTTTTCGCCAGCTCTCCGGCGCGCGCGGTCAGGATCACCTCGACTTCATAGTCCATCGCGGCCGCAACCGTGGCCTGGAAAAACGGCGCGCCCAATTCAGGCACATTGGACGGGTCGGTGTTGACCATGATGATCATCAGTTTGCTTGCCATGATGTGCCTTGACGGAAAATGCGGGGCAGGATGCCGGCAGCCGATTATATCCGGGTGATCGCGACACCCCGCTCAGGAAGGCAGCCGCCGCAGGTAGCGCCTGAACGCAGCGCCGATCTCCGGATGTTTTTTTGCCAGTTCGACATTGGCCTCCAGGTAGCCCAGCTTGCTGCCGCAGTCGAAACGTCGACCTTCAAATTCATAAGCAAGCACGGTTTCATGATGCTGCAGGCGCGCGATCGCATCGGTCAGCTGGATTTCTCCGCCGGCACCGGCCCTGGAACCGGACAACTCGGTGAATATGCGCGGCGTCAGGATGTAGCGGCCGACCACGCCCAGCCGCGACGGCGCCTTTGCCGCCGGCGGTTTTTCGACAATGCCGCTGATGTGATGCGGCGAACGCGAACGCGGCGGCACGGCGACCACGCCGTAGCGGGAAATCTCCGCCCTGGGCACCTGCTGCACGGCAATCACCGCCGCACCATCAGTCCGGTGCAAACGTTCCATCTGCGCCAGCACCGGCGTGCGCGCATCGATCAGGTCATCGGCCAGCAGCACCGCAAACGGTTCATTGCCGACTGCCGGCTGCGCGCACAGCACCGCATGCCCCAGGCCCAGCGGCTGCGCCTGGCGCACGAATATGCAATTGACGCCTTTGGGCAATATGCCGCGAACTTCTGACAGCAATTGCGTCCGGCCATTCTGCTCCAGCGCCATTTCCAGTTCGACCGCCTGGTCAAAATGGTCCTCGATCGCGCGTTTGCCGCGGCCGGTGACAAAAATCAGCTCGGTCACCCCGGCCGCGATGGCTTCCTCCACCGCATACTGGATCAGCGGTTTGTCGACGACAGGCAGCATCTCCTTCGGGCTGGCCTTGGTCGCCGGCAGAAAACGGGTGCCCAGTCCGGCCACCGGAAACACCGCCTTGCGTATGGATGTGCGTTTCACCAATGATCCTTTCGCCTTACGACTCAAGCAGCGCCATCAGCTGCTGCTCATCTATGATCCTGACACCCAGGGACTGCGCCTTGTCCAGCTTGCTGCCGGCGTCGCTGCCGGCCACGACAAAATCAGTCTTTTTCGACACGCTGCCCGTCACCCTGCCCCCTGCCGCCTCAATCCGCGCCTTCGCCTCATCCCGGCTCATGCCGGGCAGCGCGCCGGTCAGCACAAAAGTCTTGCCGGCCACCGCGCCCGCAACCGCGGCCTGCGGGGCCACCGCTTCATAACGCACACCGGCCGCGCGCAAACCGGCAATCACCTCCAGATTGTGCGGCTCGGCGAAAAATTGCGCCACGCTTTGCGCAACAATGGGACCGACATCCGGCACCTGCTGCAAGGCCGACTCGTCCGCTGCAACCACGGCGTCAAGGCTGCCGAAATACTGCGCCAGATCGCGCGCCGTGCTTTCCCCGACATTGCGGATGCCCAGCGCGTATATCAGCCGCGCCAGCGTGGTATCGCGGCTCCTGGCAATCGCCGCCAGCACATTGGCCGCGGATTTTTCGCCCATGCGCTCCAGGCCGGCCAGCGTCGGCAGATCCAGCCCGTACAGATCCGCCGGTGTGCGCACCAGGTTCTGGTCCACCAGCTGCTCCACCAGCCTGTCGCCCAGGCCCTCGATATCCAGCGCGCGGCGCGATGCAAAATGCAGCAGGGCCTGCTTGCGCTGGGCACTGCAATACAGGCCGCCGCTGCAGCGTGATGCAGCTTCATCCTCCTGCCGCACCACCAGTGAATCACAAACGGGGCAACGCGACGGCATCACAAAACGATCCTCATCACGCCGCGGCCCCGGCGTCGCCACGCGCACCACTTCGGGTATCACGTCACCGGCACGACGCACTACCACGGTATCACCCACGTATACATCCTTGCGCCGCACCTCGTCTTCATTGTGCAGCGTGGCGTTGGTGACATTGACGCCGCCGACAAACACCGGTCGCAATCTGGCCACGGGAGTCAGTGTACCGGTGCGCCCGACCTGCACATCGATGCCGAGCACCACGCTGGTCGCCTCTTCAGCCGGAAACTTGTGGGCCACGGCAAAACGCGGCGCACGGGCAACATGGCCCAGCGCTTGCTGCGCCTTCAGGCTGTTGACCTTGTAGACCACGCCGTCGATGTCATAGGGCAGCACTGCCCGGGCTTCAGCGATGCGGCGGTAATAATCCAGCAGACCGGCGGCACCCCGCACCACAGCGCGTTCCCGCGCCACGCGAAATCCATTTTTATCAATAAAATCAATAATTTGTGAGTGACTCTCGAATTCCCCCTGAACTTCGGCAAAGCCCAGACCATAGGCAAAAAAAGTCAGCTTGCGGCCTGCCGTGATGCGCGGATCGAGCTGCCGCAGAGAACCGGCCGCCGCATTGCGCGGATTGACGAACAGTTTCCCGTCCTGCGCCTGTTGCTGACGGTTCAGGCGCTCGAAATCCGCGCGCAGCATCAGCACTTCGCCGCGCACCTCGAGCAACGGCGGCGCAGGCTTCTGCGCCAGCCGCAACGGAATCGAGCGGATGGTGCGCAGATTCACCGTCACATCCTCGCCGGTGTAACCGTCGCCGCGGGTGGCGCCGCGGACAAACCGGCCGTTTTCATAGATCAGGCTGATCGCGAGGCCGTCGAACTTGGGTTCGACCGCGTATTCGACCTGCTCCTGCCCCAGCGTTTCACGCACGCGCCGGTCGAAAGCCTCGACCTCTTCAGCCGAGAAGGCGTTGTTCAGCGACAGCATCGGCTGGCGATGCGGTGCCGGCGCGAATTCCGCGAGCGGTGCGGCGCCGACACGCTGCGTCGGTGAATCGGCGGTGATCAGTTCGGGATGCGCCGCTTCCAGCGCCTGCAGTTCGCGGAACAGCCGGTCATATTCGGCATCATCAACCGACGGTGCATCGAGCACGTAATAGCGGTGATTGTGCTGCTCGATTTCCCGGCGGAGGCGTGCGACGCGCTCCCGCAGCGCGCCCGCGGTCATGCAAACAGCCGTTGCGCCCGCGGACTTCCCGCCGGAATCTGGCGCTCGGCCATCGCCGCGCAGATCCCCTGCAACTGGGTCTTGATGCGCGCCACGCCGGCATCCTGCAGTGGCACGCGGTTGTCATCAACAACAAATCCGCCCAGCGCCTCCGCGATCTCCGTGCCGGCCTGTGCCATGCGGTCGAGCGCCGCAACACCGTCAACGACCCGCGGCACATCGAGCAGCAGGGTCAGGCCTGAAGTCTGCATCACCGCCAGCCGCTCCTCGGAGAACGCTCCCTGTTCATGGTTTTCCATCGTGAACAGAGTCTGTCCGCCGGCATCCCGCCAATGGAAAGTGCCATCCGCCCCGAGACTGAAACCCGCGGCCTGGGCAGCGGCGGCAACCTGCTCCCCCGAAAAAGCCGCGCCCGACTGCGCCACCACATTCAGGCCGATCGCCACATCCATTTCACCGCAAAACGCATCGAGCTCACGTGCCGCCTGCAAAGCAGCCGCGGTATCGTCGACCTGCACTGCGCCGCCCTGGCGGCCGGCCCAGGCGCGCACTGCATCACAGAAGCCGTTGAGTTGCGGCGCATGCAACGGCCCGGCACGGTTGACCAGCTGCAGCGTCGCCAGCAGGCGCCTGCAATCACCGTGCGCACCACGGCCCAGCATCCGCCACACGCCGGCCGCTTCATCCCAGCCCAGCAACCGTGCCGGCTTGCCGAAAGTCGCCAGCTGGGACAGCAGTTCGCGCAATGCGGCATCACCGGCGGGTTCATTCAATTCGATATCGACGGCGAATTCGATCAGCGGATCGGCGCCATCGGCAGCGGGCGGTGCGGGCTCCGCCGCCACCGGCTCGGCAGCCGCGGTACCGCCCAGGCGGGGTTCGATGCGCGGCGATGCCGCCGGTTCCGGTGCTGCCGACTTCAGCAGCACATCATCATGTTCACCCTCGAATGCGTGCTCCAGACGCTGACGCAGCTTGCGTTCCTGCCACAGGTTGAACGCATAAACCCCGCCGACCACCAACAGCCCGATTGCCGCCAATGCGATCTGCAGGTCGCTCATGCCGGGTCAAGCCGCCTCTTCCGTGAGTTTCATCGCGGCGTCTATGTCCACCGCCACCACCCGCGACACGCCGGGTTCCTGCATGGTGATGCCGAGCAACTGGTTGGCGATCTCCATGGTGATCTTGTTGTGGCTGATGAACACGAACTGCGACTGCTCGGACATTTTTTTCACCAGTTCGCAGAAGCGACCGGTGTTGTGGTCATCGAGCGGTGCGTCGACCTCATCCAGCATGCAGAACGGCGCCGGATTCAGCTTGAAAATCGAAAAAACCAGCGCCATCGCGGTGAGGGCCTTCTCGCCGCCCGACAACAGGTGGATCGAACTGTTTTTCTTGCCCGGCGGTTGGGCGATGACCTGAATTCCGCAGTCGAGAATTTCCTCGCCCGTCAGCAGCAGTTTCGCATTGCCGCCGCCGAACAGCGCAGGGAACATTTTCGAGAAATGGCCGTTGACATCGTCGAAAGTCGACTGCAGCCGTTCCCGGGTTTCACGATCGATGCGGCGTATGGCGTCTTCCAGCGTGTTCATCGCCGACGTCAGATCTTCCGATTGCGCGTCGAGGTAGGTCTTGCGTTCGCGCGCCGCCTCGAGTTCCTCCAGCGCCGCCAGGTTCACGGCACCCAACTCCTTGATTTCCGCAGTCAGCCGGCTGATCTCGGATTGCAGCGATCCCGAACGTGTGCCCTTTTCCAGCTGCTGCGCCAGCGCCGCCTCATCAGCGCCGGCCTCGGCGAGCTGCTGCGCGTACTGCTCTTCGTTGATGCGCGCCTCCTGCTCCTTCAGCTTCACTTCACTGATGCGGTCGCGCAGCGGGGCGAGTTTCTGCTCGGACTCCATGCGCTCCTGCTCCACCGCCTTCAGTTGCGCTTCGGTGGCCTCCAGTGCATCTCGCGCCTGGGCCAGCGCCTGCTCCCTGGTGCCGCGCAGCGACAGCGCGATCTGCAGCTGGCTTTGCCACGGTGATTCATCGAGCCGCGACAGGGCCTCCTGCTCGGCGGCCAGCGCCTGGCGCAGACGCTCGATGTTTTCGGTGGCGGAGGCAATCACGCGTTCGACTTCGCCGATTTTGTTCGACAGGGTCTTGCCCTGGAACACCGCTTCCTGCAATTCGCGGTCGGCGAGTTGCGCGGTTTCCCGCTGCCGGTCAAGCACCGACTGCGCCTCGCGGTAGAGGCCCAGCGCCAGTTCCAGTTCACGCGCAAAACCGCCGGCCTCCTCACCAAAACGCGCAAGGTTGGCGGTCGCCTCTTCGCGATGCGCGGTTTCCGCGGCCGCCTGCTCGGCAATTTCCGCCAGTTCTGCGGCGATCTGCTCCCCGCGCTGCATCAGCCGCTGCGTCTGCTCGGTGAGCCGCACGCTTTCCATCTGCAGCGCATGGTGTTTCTGCTGCAACCCCGTGACTTCTTCACGCAAGGCACCCAGGGTCGCTTTTTCATCGGCAATCCGCGCCGTCTGCTCATCAGCCGCGGCACGCAGGGCGTCGATGGCGCCCTTCTTGACCGCTACATCGGCTTCGAGCGACTCGATTTCCCGCTGCCGGGACAAGACACCGTGCAGTTCGGAATCCGGTGCATGAAAGGTCAGGCTGTGCCGTGTGAACAGATAACCATCGCGCGACACCAGCACCGACCCGGGCGCGAGTTGCGCACGCAGCGCGAGTCCGGCATTGAGATCTTCAACAACAAACGCACCATGCAGCCAGTCCGCCAGTGCTGCTGCAAGCCGCTGGTCGCGGCAGGTGACAAAACGCGCCAGCGGCAGCGCCCGCGCCGGCATCGGCGCCGCGGCGCCCGCATCACTGTTATTTCCGACTTCAGCAACCGCCAGCTTGCCCGGCGGCACATCACCCCAGTTGCCGCAGGCTTCGAGACCGTCCAGCGTGACCGCATTCAGGCGTTCGCGCAGAACCGCTTCCAGCGCATCCTCATAGCCGGATTCGATCGCGATGCCCTGCCACAGCCGCGTCGCACCATCAATGCCGCGCGCGGCAATCCAGTCCTCGATATCCGAGCCATGCGCCAGCTTGTCCTGCAGCTGGCGCAAAGCCTCAACCCGCGCTTCCATCGCGGTCACACCCTGCACCGCCTGGTCCACCGCGGCAGTACGCTGCTCGAGCGCCTGTTCGAGCTGCGGCAGTTCGCGTTCCTTGACCGCCAGCGCTTCGCGGCGCCCGGCCAGTTCCGCGGCAATGCCGCCGATCTGCGACTGCAGCGCCTCCAGCGCCGCAGTGTCGGGTTTTTCGAGTCCGTTCTGCTCCTCATGCAGGCGCGCATCGCGCGCCGACAGCCGCTCCAGCACCCGCGAGGCATGTTCGAGTTTGGTCTGTTCCACCTGGCGTGACTGCTCGGCGCGCCCCATCGCCTGCTGCAATTCATCGCGCCGTGCACTGGTCGCACGCCAAGCCTCTTCGGCCAGCGGCAGTTTGGCGCGTTCCTCCGCAATGCGCGCTTCGCAGACGGCAATTCTGGCCTGCGCCTGTTGATGTTCACCGCGCCACTCCGCCAAACTGGACTGCGACTGCCCGAGCTGCGCTTCGGCGCTGCCCAGCTGGCCGCCCAGGTTGCCGATCTGCTGTTCGACACGGCTGCGGTTTTCGCGGATATGCCCAATCTGCTGCTCCAGGCGCGCGATCTCGGCATTGGTTTCATAAAACGCGCCCTGTGCCGCATGCACTTCGTCGCCGGCGCGATAATGCTGGTTGCGCAACTCTTCAAGGCGGCGCTCGGCATCGCGCAGGCGCGCGGTTTCGGCTTCGAGTTCGTTGCCCAGTTTTTCGATATCGCGCGCATGGCGGTTGCGGGTTGCGGCCGATTCCTGGCGGCGCGCGAACCACAGCAGATGCTGGGTGCCGGCGACTTCTGCCTGCAGCGCGTGATACCGGGTGGCGACTTCAGCCTGGCCCTGCAGATGGGTCAGCTGTTTGTCGAGTTCCTGGCGGATATCATCGACCCGCGCCAGGTTCTCTCGCGTGTCGCGCAGGCGCAGTTCGGTTTCACGACGGCGCTCGCGGTATTTGGAAACTCCCGCGGCTTCTTCAAGAAACACCCGCAGCTCTTCCGGCTTGGCTTCGATCACCCGCGAAATCATGCCCTGCTCGATGATCGCGTAGGCGCGGCTGCCCAGGCCGGTGCCAAGGAAGATGTCGGCAATGTCGCGGCGCCGGACATGAATGTTGTTGATGTAGTACGAAGAATCGCCGTCGCGCTCAAGCATGCGCTTGACCGAAATTTCCGAGTAGCTTGACCATTGCCCCGCGGCCTTGCCGAGACTGTTGTCGAACACCAGTTCCACCGTGGCGCGGTTGACCGGCTTTCTGTCGCCTGAGCCGTTGAACAGCACATCCTGCATGGTGGCGCCGCGCAGGTGCTTCGCCGAGGTTTCGCCGAGCACCCAGCGCACGGCATCAATGATGTTGGATTTGCCGCAGCCGTTGGGCCCGACCACACCGACCAGCTGCCCCGGCACGGGGATATGGGTGGGGTCGACGAAGGACTTGAAACCGGCGAGATTGATCTGCTTGAGGCGCAAGGTGCTGTTCTGCCAAGAAAAAGTTGTGTAGCGAAGCCAAACAGGTAGAATTCAGCGCGCATTTTAACTGAATTGACTCACTAAATAGATACGTTCGCTCATGCCTACGCAGCCTTCCCGCGAACTCGACACCTTTCCCAATCCGGCGCCGGCGCGCGATTTCCGGATTCACATGGAAATACCGGAGTTTACGTGTCTGTGCCCGAAAACCGGGCAGCCGGATTTTGCGACCCTGATCCTCGATTACGTGCCGGACAAGCGCTGCATCGAGCTGAAAAGCCTGAAACTCTACATCTGGTCGTTCCGCAATGAAGGCGCGTTCCACGAAGCAGTGACCAACCGCATCCTTGACGACTTGGTGCGTGCCGTCAAACCGCGCTACATGCAGCTGACGGCGCGGTTCTACGTGCGCGGCGGCATTTTCACCACCGTCACTGCGCAGCATGTGCAGCGCGGTTTCAAGCCCGCACGCGTACCCGACATGCCCTTGCTTGAACCCGGATCACCAACCCGCTGACGGAATTCGAGTTGAACCCGCGCCTTGAACTGCTGCAGAGTTACCCGTTTCAGCGCTTGACCGCGCTGCTTGCCGGCAATCAGCCGCCATCTTCGGTCAAAACGGTCAGCCTGCACATCGGCGAGCCCAAACATCCGACCCCGGGCTTCATCCGCGACACCCTGGTCGCCAGCCTCGGCGGCCTGTCCGCTTATCCCGCAACGCTGGGCAGCGATGCGCTGCGCCTGGCCATTGCGCAATGGATCGCCAGACGTTATGCCATCGCACAACCCGATCCGGCAACCCAGGTGCTGCCGGTCAACGGCAGCCGTGAAGCGCTGTTTGCCTTCGCCCAGGCCGTGATCGATACCAGCAGGAATGATGGCAAAAGCGGCAGCGACCGGCCTGCGGTGATCTGCCCCAATCCCTTCTATCAGATCTATGAAGGCGCGGCGCTGCTCGCCGGCGCGCAGCCGGAGTTCATCAATACCCTGCCCGCCGACAACTACGCTTTTGATCCCGGCCAGTTGCCGCACAGCGTTTGGCAACGCGCGCAACTGCTGTATGTCTGCTCGCCCGGAAATCCGACCGGAAAGGTGCTGACGATCGCCGACTGGAAGCGCTTGTTCGAATACGCCGACCGTTACAACTGCGTCATCGCCGCCGACGAGTGTTATTCGGAAATCTACTTTGACGAAGCCGAACCGCCGCTGGGCGCCCTGGCGGCCGCTGTGCGGCTCGGCCGCGGCGACTTCCGCAACCTGGTGGTGTTCTCCAGCCTGTCGAAACGCTCCAACGTGCCGGGCATGCGCTCGGGTTTTGTTGCCGGTGACGCCGCGATCCTGAAAAAGTTTTACCTCTACCGCACCTATCACGGCGGCGCGATGAGCCCGCCGCTGCAGGAAGCCAGCATCGCGGCATGGAAAGACGAGGCGCATGTGGTCGCCAACCGCGCGCTGTACCTGGAAAAATTCAGGGCGGTGATCGACATCCTGCGCCCGGTGCTGCCGGCGGAATGGCCGGACGCCGCGTTTTACCTGTGGCTGCAGACGCCGATCGACGATGTCGAATTCACCCGCCGCCTGTACGCGGCCGAAGGCGTCAGCGTGCTGCCCGGGAGTTACCTTGCGCGCGAAGCCGGAGGCATCAATCCCGGTGCCGGTCGCATACGCATCGCGCTGGTCGCCACCGTCGCCGAATGTGTCGAAGCGGCGCACCGCCTGCGGCGGTTTGCCGCCTCATTGTAAAAAAGGAAGCGGACATGCAAAAACTGCAAAGCACCATTGAACAAGCCTGGGAAAACCGTGCCTCGCTGTCACCTGCGAATGCACCCGCCGACGTGCGCAGCGCCGTCGATGACACCATCGCCATGCTCGATGCCGGAACGCTGCGCGTCGCCGAAAAGCGCGACGGCCGGTGGCAGACCAACGAGTGGGCGAAAAAAGCCGTGCTGCTGTCGTTCCGGCTGCAGGACAACGTGGTGATGCAGGATGGTTACACCCGTTATTACGACAAGGTCGCGCCGAAATTCGCCGGTTACGACGAAGCCGCCTTCAAAGCCGGCGGTTTCCGCGTGGTGCCCCCCGCCGCGGCCCGCCGCGGCGTGTTCATCGCCAAAAACGTGATCCTGATGCCCTCCTTCGTCAACATCGGCGCCTATGTCGATGAAGGCACCATGGTCGATACCTGGGCCACCGTGGGCTCCTGCGCGCAGATCGGCAAAAACGTGCATCTGTCGGGCGGCGTCGGCATCGGCGGCGTGCTCGAACCGCTGCAGGCCAATCCGACCATCATCGAGGACAACTGCTTTGTCGGCGCGCGTTCGGAAATCGTCGAAGGCGTGGTGGTCGAAGAAGGTTCGGTGATTTCGATGGGCGTATTCATCGGCCAGAGCACCAAGATCTATGACCGTGCCTCGGGCAAAGTACTGTACGGCCGCGTACCCGCCGGTTCCGTCGTGGTCTCGGGTTCGCTGCCCTCGTCCGACGGCAAGTGCAATCTTTATTGCGCGGTCATCGTCAAGCGGGTCGACGCCAAAACCCGCGCCAAAACCAGCATCAACGACCTGCTGCGCAGCGACGATTAACCGCTTTGCCCGATCCGGCGCCGGCAATGCTTTGCAAGGCCGGGTATAGTTGGCAAAATGAACTGGCAAAACGGGCTGAACGCCACCTGCGGTGATAATCCGCAGCGGACATAACAGGGGAACCATCATGTTCGTCACACCGCTGTTCAAACTGATGGCCGACAAACAGGCGTCGGACATGTTTTTCACCTCCGGCGCCCCGATCCAGATCAAGATCAACGGCACGGTGATGCCGATCAACAGTCAGCCGCTGGATCCGGAACAGGTCAAAAAGATCTGCTACGAACTGATGACCGAGGCGCAGATCAGGGAATTCGAAACCAAACATGAAATGAATTTTGCCCAGGGCGGCGGCGAACTCGGCAATTTCCGCATCAATATCTTCCGCCAGAAAAACACCGTGGCGATGGTGATCCGCTTCGTCAAACCCGATGTTCCCGCCTTCGATACGCTGGGTCTGCCCCCGGTGCTGAAGGAAGTGATCATGGAAAAGCTCGGGCTGATCCTGATTGTCGGCTCCACCGGTTCGGGCAAATCGACCACCATGGCGTCGATGATCGATTACCGCAACGCCACCAAGACCGGTCACATCCTGACCATCGAAGACCCGGTCGAATTCATCTTCAAGCACAAAAAATCCATCGTCAACCAGCGCGAAGTGCGCGTCGACACCCATACCTATGAAAACGCGCTGATCAGCGCCATGCGCGAAGCCCCCGACCTGCTGATGGTCGGTGAAATCCGCGACCGCGAGACCCTGCAGAGTTCGCTGCTGTTCGCGCAGACCGGCCACCTCTGCATGTCCACGCTGCACGCCAACAACAGCTATAACGCACTGAATCGCATCATCGGCTTTTTCCCGCGCGAAGCGCGGGAAAGTCTGCAGGCCGACCTGTCGATCGCGCTGCGCTGCGTGATCTCGCAGCGCCTGGTCAAATCCGTCGACGGCAAACGCGTCGCCGCGGTCGAGGTCATGCTCAATACCAAACATATCCAGGAACTGATCAAGGCCGGCGAGATCAACCAGATCAAGGACGCCATGGAACAAAGCCTGTCGCCCGGATCCAAAACCTTTGAGCAGGCCCTGTTCGAACACTACAGGGCCGGACGCATCACCATGGAAGAGGCTCTGGCCAATGCCGATTCACCGAGCAATCTGCACAATCTGATCAGCAACGCCCCCTCCGGCTCCGGCACAGCCAAAAACGCCCCTGCCGGCGACAATGGCAGAACCACCAGCGGCATCAACGACGACCTGTCGAGCATCAAACTCAACCTCGATGCGCTGGGTTGAACGGAATATCCTAACTAATTGTTTATATTGATATTTTAATTGTCCCGCGCGCCAGCAAGCTTCGCGCCGCTAAACACCCCGCGGCAACTGATCAAGGCCGCAGCCAAACGCTTCCGCAGCGCCCGACTCGCCTACGGCCACGGCACACTCAACGCCGATGACGAGGCCGCCTGGCTGCTGGTGCATGCGCTGCGCTGTCCGTTTGAAGACCTCGCCGCCCGGCTCGACCAGCCGCTACCCGCAAAAATAGTACAACGCGCGCTGCAGTTGTTCGAACGCCGCATCAGCGAACGCATTCCCGCCGCCTATCTGACGCACGAGGCCTGGCTCGGCGAATACCGCTTTTATGTCGACCAACGCGTCATCGTGCCGCGTTCGTACATCGCCGAACTGCTGCAGCAGCGTCTGCAACCCTGGCTGCGGCCGCGCCAGTCACCGCAAACAATACTCGACCTTTGCACCGGTTCCGGCTGCCTCGCCATCGTCGCCGCACACAGCTTCCCGCGCGCCCGGGTCGACGGCGCGGACCTCTCCAGCCCGGCGCTTGCCGTGGCGCGCCGCAATGTACGGGAACACCGGCTGGCGCAACGCTTGCAGTTGATCCGCTCCGACCTGTTCAATGGCCTCGCTGATCGGCGTTACGACCTGATCCTGAGCAATCCGCCCTACGTCCGCGCATCGGTGATGCGGACCCTGCCCGCTGAATATCACAGGGAGCCGGCGCATGCGCTGCACGGCGGCGGCGACGGCCTGGATCTGGTGCGCCGCATCCTGGCCGAAGCCGCGGCGCATCTGACGCCGCAGGGCTGGCTGGTGCTCGAGGTCGGCCATAACCGGGCGCGTATGGAGCGCGCTTTTCCTCAACTGCCTTTTATCTGGGCGGAGACGAGCGGCGGGGACGACTGTGTTCTATTACTGCAGAAGGCAGCATTGGCGGAGATTCCGTCTGCTCCGGCGCGGACGCCCAGGCCAGCAGTTGCCCGACGTCGTCGGGCGCCAGTTCGATAAACTGACCGCGCTTCAACCGCGGCGGCAGCGCGACGATGCCGAAACGCACGCGCATCAGCCGGCTCACCGTCAGGTTCTGCGATTCAAACAAACGCCGCACCACTCGGTTGCGGCCCTCGCGCAGCAATACGCGGAACCAGCGGTTGGCGCCTTCACCGCCCTCTTCTTCCAGATACTCAAAACGCGCCACCCCGTCTTCGAGTTGCACCCCCGCACGCAAGGCATCCAGGCTGGCCGGATTGACGGTGCCGAGCACGCGCACCGCATATTCGCGCTCCACCTCGAAACGCGGATGCATCATCCGGTTGGCCAGGTCGCCCGAGGTCGTGAAAATCAACAGCCCGCTGGTATTGAAATCGAGGCGCCCGATCGCCAGCCATTTCGCACCCCGCGCCGGCGGCAGTCTGCTGAACACCGTCGGCCGGCCCTGAGGATCGTCATTGCTGACGATTTCGCCTTCCGGCTTGTGATACAGCAGCACCCGCGGCAACTGCCCCTGCTGCGGCCAGCGCACGATGCGCGCGCCGACCTTGATGTGGTCCTCAGCCGTCACGCGGTCGCCGATGCCGGCGACCTTGCCGTTGACCATGACTTCGCCGGCGCGGATGCGCTCCTCCATCGCCCGCCGCGACCCCAGCCCCGCCTGCGCCAGCATCTTGTGCAGTTTTTCACCGCGCATTTCCGCTGACGGCTTTGCCCCGGCCTGCACGGGCACTTGCGCAACCGCCGGCGACCGGGCCTCATCGCGGGGCCTGTGCTGCGGCCTGGGCGCCGCCTTGGGTGGCGGATTGCGAAACGGACTGCGCTTTTTCCGTGCGCCGGTCATACCCCGCCCCGTCCCAGTCCGGCCTGGGCAGCCCCCCCGGCCAATCCCTGCGATAAATCCTGCGCTGATCTTGTTGATTTCATGGTTTGGTGTATGCTGATTGCTGAATTTCGCAGTATACAGAGCATGCAAAATTGCCGCCCTTGCTCCGAAACCCCGGGGCAGGTCAGGGAGAATAAAAATGAAATTCAGGGGCAAGACCGCCATCGGTATCGGGTTGCTGACGATATTGACGTGCGTCGGCGCAGCTTTTGCCGCACCCGCTGACGACGTCAAGGCATTACTCGACAAGGGGGATGCCGCCGGGGCTTACGCCCTGGGCAAGAACCATCCCGATCAACTCGGCAATCCGCAGTTCGACTTCTTCTTTGGCGTCGCCGCCATCGACAGCGGTCGCGCCGGCGAAGGTGTGCTCGCGCTCGAGCGTTATGTCGTCAATTTTCCGGATAACGCCAGCGCCAGACTGGAACTGGCGCGCGGCTATTTTGTGATGGGCGACGACCAGCGTGCGCGCGAAGAATTCAATGCCGTGCTGAACACCAAGCCGCCGCCGGCGGTGGCGGCGAATATCGAGCGCTTCCTCGACGCGCTGCGCTCCCGCGAAAGCGCCTATCGCACCACCGCAGGCTTTTTGTCGAAGCCGGATACGGTTACGACAGCAACGTCAACGGCGGCGTCGGCAGCGCCAATATCAGTCTTCCGGTTTTCGGCAACGTTGTGATCGGCCAGGCGGGCGTCAAGACCAGCTCCGGCTTCAGTTGGCTCGCCGTCGGCGGCCAGATCTCGCATCCGATCTCCCCGGGACTGGCGGTTTTTGCCGGAGGCCAGATCGACGGCAAATTCAACAGTTCGGGCGATGCCCAGCAATTCGACCAGGGCAATATCGCCGCCAACGGCGGCGTTTCATACTTCAAAGACAAGAATTTCTATCGCCTGACCGCCTCACGCGCGGAGGTCACCGTCGATTACAACCGTTTCCGCACCGTCAGCAGCCTGTCCGGGGAATGGCTGCACCAGCTTGACGAATTGCAGACCATCAGCCCGTTCGTGCAGGTGGCGCAATTCGACTACACCGGCAACAACCGGGTCCGCGATGCGGAGTTCCATGCCGCGGGCATCGGTTACCGCAAAGCCTTCATCGACAAATGGCAACCCCTGCTGACACTCAGCATCAACACCGGAAAAGAGCGCAATACCGAGGGCCGGCCGGACCTCGGCCGCGAAATCTACGGCGGACGCGCCGCGCTCGCCATCACGCCGATTCCCAAGTGGGCGCTCTCCGTCGGCGGCACCTATCAGAAAAGCCGTTATGACGGGCCCGACCTGCTGCTGGCGACCACCCGCAGCGACAATTATTACGCCGCCGATGCCGTCGCGAGCTACGCCTACACGCGCAACCTGAGCCTGCGTGCCGAGCTGCTGCTGTCCAAGAATGATTCCAACCTCGAGCTCTACACCTACCGGCGCGACATGCTGACCTTCAAGATCCGCTACGACTTCAGGTAAGGGGAACATCATGAAACCGTTTTCGCCCAGCTTTGCCTTCATGGTTGCGCTTGGCCTCAGCGCCACCGCTCACGCCGCAGACGTCGGCCGGGTCCTGCTCGCCGCCGGCAACACGGTCGCGATCCGCGGCAATCAAACCGTCCCGCTCGCTTACGGCGTCATGATCCAGGACAAGGATCTGCTGCGCACGGGGGCGGCGAGCAACCTGCAGGTGCGCTTCACCGACGAAAGCATCGTCTCCCTGAAGGAAAACAGCGAGCTGCGGATCGACGAATTCCGCTTCTCCGGCAAGGAAGACGGCAGCGAACGCGGTTTTCTCAGCCTGCTCAAGGGGGGGCTGCGCACGGTGACCGGGCTGGTCGGTCGCGCCAACCACGCCAATTACCGGCTGAGCACGGTGACCGCGACCATCGGCATCCGCGGCACCGACTATGCGGCGACCCTGTGCCAGGGTGATTGCCGCAACAGCGACGGCTCGCTGGCCAAGGACGGGCTTTATGGCCGCACTCACGGCATCTCGCACGGCACCAACCGCATCGACGTGTCCAACGAGCGCGACCAGAAAACCTTCGGCGTCAACGAGAATTTCTACGTCGCCGACGCCAAAAGCATCGTGGAGCCCCTGCTGGTGGCACCGGATTTTGTCTCCAACAAACTGGAAAGCCGCAAGCAGGGCGGCACCAAAACCGCGGCTGGAGGTTCCGGGGCGGAGCAGGCCACGACCGGCGGCGCCGCTTCGGAAAGCCGCCCGAGCACCACGCCGGAAGCCCTGCCGCAACTGCAGTTCGTGGCGACGCAGAACCTGGGGCCGCAGGGCACACCCTTGGTGGTGTCGGCCACCCCCACCATAGCGATCGTCGGATCGTTTTTTGACCCGCTTGATCTATTCGGCAACAGTGATGGCGGAGCATTTGTGGTTCCAGCCAATCTGACTACGGATCCGGCCGGCGCCAGTGCAACCCTCGCAACTTCGCAGAAACTGATTGGACTGTCGATCCCGCCGGGTTCCGATGCGGAACCGAGCAGTGGTTCCACCACCACGACTGCCAGCACGGTGTCGGGGAGTGTGATTGATGAAACGACACCCAATTCGCTCAACGCCCACTGGGGGCGCTGGACCGGCGGCACCTTCGTTGATTCATCCACCACGACCATCACCAGCAATAACCAGTTTCATTATCTCTATGGTCCACTGACGCCGCCCGAAGTCGTTGCCGCGAAGACCGGAACCTTTGCCATGTCCATGGTGGCGGGTACGACGCCCACCAATCAGTTGGGGCAGACCGGAACCTTCTCCACTTCCCTGACTGTCAATTTCACCGCACAGACGGCCACCTTCGGCCCCAGCAGCTTCTCTTTCCCGTCCGACAGCTGGTCGTTTGCGGGCGGCACTACCGCGATTCAGATTGCCCCCGGAAAAGGCGCTTTCATCGATCAGGTCACCACCGGAACCTGCAGTGGATCCACCTGCCTGACCAGCACACCGGCGTCCCTGGGTAAAACGGGAATATTCATGGGCCCCGCGGGCGATCATCTCGGCGTCTCCTTCTCCGCGAAAACAACCTCAGGCCCCACCGCCCACGCGCAGACAGCAAAAATCTTTTCCTGCGCACCAAGTTGCTAAACCGCATTTCCTGCCGGGTTTATCGCAACGGGAAGTTAAACCGCGCGCCGCTCCTGCACCGCCTGCGCCAGCGTGCCGCTGTCGACATGTTCGAGTTCGCCGCCCACCGGCAGGCCGCGCGCGATACGCGTGACCTTGACGCCCTTGGCGCGCAGCAGTTCGCCGGCATAATGCGCAGTCGCTTCGCCCTCCACCGTGAAGTTGGTGGCCAGCACCACTTCCTGCACCACGCCGTCGGCGGCGCGCTGCAACAGGCGTTCCAGGTGTATGTCCTTCGGCCCGATGCCGTCGAGCGGCGACAACGCGCCCATCAGCACAAAATACAGTCCGTCATGGCATTGCGCCTGCTCCATCATCAGCAGGTCGCCCGGGGTTTCGACGACGCAGAGCAGGCGCGCGTTGCGTCGCGGCGACAGGCACAGCTGGCACACCGCTTCCTCGGAAAAATTGTTGCAGCGCTCGCAATGCCGCACCCGCTCCAGCGCCGCACCCATGGCCACCGCCAGGCGCTGGGCGCCCGGCCGGTCACGCTGCATCAGATGGAAAGCCATGCGTTGCGCCGAGCGCGGCCCGACACCGGGCAGGCAACGCAGCGCTTCGATCAGGGCTTGCAGTGAGGGCGGTGAATTCACAATAAGATATTTCTATAAGTTATTGTTTTTATTGTTTATTTTATAAATCAAAACGGCAGCTTCATGCCCGGCGGCAGGGGCAGCCCGGCGGTCACAGCGGCCATTTTTTCCTGGCTGGTGACTTCGACCTTGCGCACGGCGTCATTGATGGCCAAGGCGATCAGGTCCTCAAGCATGTCCTTGTCATCACCGATGACCGACGGGTCGATGGCGACGCGTTTGACCTCGTGTTTGCAGGTCATCACCACCTTGACCGCACCCGATCCGGCCTGCCCTTCGACCTCGATCAGCGCGAGTTGCTCCTGCATCTTGCGCATGTTGTCCTGCATCTGCTGCGCCTGCTTCATCAGCCCTGCGAGCTGGCCTTTCATCATGATCGCGACCTCAGTCTGGTTTGGTTTATTTCGGTTTGATCGAGGCATCCTCGACCGAACCGCCGAAATCCTCCAGCAGTTCACGGACGAAAGGATCCTCGCGGATTTCGGCGACGGCTGCCGCCTGGCGCTGTTCGGTTTTGCGGTCGGTCATGGCCTTGGGTGACACACCGGCCACCTCACCCGCCAGGAACGTCACCCGCAACTGCGCGCCCAGCAGCTGGCGCAGCGCCGCCGTCAGTTTTTCGCGGAACGGGCGGTCGAACAGCCGCTCGTCAGCCTGGGAAATGCGCAGATCGATTGCATCGGCGGTGCGTCGGGCCATCTCGCAGCGCAGGGCCAGCTGGTTGGGCATGCCGCTCAATCCCAATTGCCCCACCAGTTCCGCCCACGATGATGGATCGGCTTTGACCACCGGCGGGGCTGTTGGCGCCGCCGGGGCTGGAGCAGCAGCCCTTGCCGGGACCATCGTGCCGGTTGCCGCAGCAGCCCCCGGCGCAAAAGCCAGCATGCGCAGCAGCGTCATCATGAAGCCGGCCTGCTCGTCGGGTGCCAGCCCGATCTCGGCCCGTCCCTGTGCGGCAATCTGGTAATAAAGCTGCAGATCCTCGGCGGCCAGGGTTTTGCTCAGATCCAGTATGGCGGCTGCGTCCGGATCATCGGCGGGAATGCTCTGCGGCACCACCTGCGCCAGCGCCACGCGGTGCAGCAGCGATGCCAGGTCCTGCAAAGCCGATTCGAAGGACAGGCTGCGTTCCGCCATGCGCTCGGCGCCGGCCACCAGTTCCGCGCCGTCACGCGCCGCCAGCGCCTTCAGTATGGCGTAGAGATAGGTCTGATCCACCGCGCCCAGCATCGCCCGCGTCGAGGCCTCCTCCAGTTTGCCGCCGCCATGCGCGATCGCCTGGTCGAGCAGGCTCAGCGCGTCACGCAGGCTGCCTTCGGCGGCGCGTGCCACCAGCGCGATCGAAGGCGCGTCCGCCGGCACGTTTTCCGCAGCGAGGATTTCAGCCAGGCGCTCGCGGATCTGCGGTTGCGGAATCTGCTTCAGGCCGAACTGCAGGCAGCGCGACAGCACCGTCACCGGAATTTTCTGCGGATCGGTGGTGGCAAGGATGAATTTGACATGCCCCGGCGGCTCTTCCAGCGTTTTCAGCATGGCGTTGAACGCCGAACGCGACAGCATGTGCACTTCATCGATGATGTAGACCTTGTAGCGGCCGCTGGTCGGCGCATACAGCGCGTTCTCCAGCAGATCGCGCATGTTGTCGACCTGGGTGTTCGACGCGGCGTCGAGTTCGATCAGGTCGACAAAACGGCCGGCATCGATCTCGGTGCAGGCGGAACATTTGCCGCAGGGCGCATCGGTGACGCCGGTTTCGCAGTTCAGTGACTTCGCCAGAATGCGCGCCAGCGTGGTCTTGCCGACGCCGCGGGTGCCGGTAAACAGGTAGGCATGGTGCAGGCGCTGCTGGCGCAGCGCATTGGTCAGCGCGCGCACCACATGCTCCTGGCCGACCAGTTCGGTAAAACTGCGGGGGCGCCACTTGCGGGCAAGAACCTGGGTCACGGCGACTCGCGGTAATGGGAAAAATGGGTTGGGAAATAATCTGTCACAGCCGCCATTTTACCGGCAAAGCCGCCGGGCGGTCCGCTAGCGGAACCAGTACTGCAGCCGGATCTGATTGGAGTCGAGACCGCTGTTGGGAAGCTTGATGTCGGCGTTGGACAAATGCTGATAGCGGTAGCCGACGTCGAACTCGCCGCGGCGGCCAAAACGGTAGCCGAAACCGAGGTGGTCGCCGAACTGGAAAGCAGTACTGAAACGTTTATTGCCGAGACTGGTCGTCTCCAGCAGGTGGATGCCGACGCCGGCCTCGAGATAAACCCCGCGCAAATCATTGGCCTGCAGCCGGAACACCGGGGTCAGACCGAGCTCCAGCAGCCGGTTGCGCGTGCCCGGGGCGGACTGCTCCCATTGCGCGAGACCGAGGTCCCAGTAACCGCCCAGATGCCACTGTCCACCCTGAAGCCAGCGCTGGGACCATTGCCACTGTGCGCCGACACGCCACATGTCGGTGCGATGCTCCTGCCCGGACTCGAACGCCAGGCCGTCCACGGCATGCGAGGACTGAACAACCGACATCGCCAGCACGGCGGCAAAACACGCGCTGCGCACTGTTTTTCTTGTTATGGCCAAACCTATCGGACGGCCACGCCGTCCGCCCCTGTCAAATTGGGTGGCGAGCCTAACCCCCGGCACTCGCATTAAATAGCTGTGGCTGCTTCCTTCCGGACCTGACCAGGTTCACTACCATGCGATGCGGGGAGGCCCGCCGTAAGCAAGTCGTAAGTATGCCCGCGAATCCGGATAAACACCACGGGCAGCAGACCATCGCGGCTTTACAAGACAGGGGCGTTAATGATTTTATAGCGTATAAAAGCGGTGCATCGGGATGTGGCACTGGCCGGCGCCACAATCACCGACGGCACTCACCATCATCTTCGGAATAACGGTTAGCGGAGGAGTGTCATGTCCAGCCCAGCGTCGGGAACCATAGAATCAGTCCTGCAGGAAAGCCGCGTTTTCCCGCCGAATGCGCAAATGGTCGCGCAGGCCAATATTTCCGGCATGGATGCCTACCGCGCGCTGTGCGCTGCCGCCGAAAAAGACTATACCGGCTTCTGGGCGGATCTCGCGCGCAAACACCTGTTGTGGAAAAAACCGTTTACCCAGGCCTTCGATGGCTCAAAGGCACCATTTTTCCGCTGGTTCGCCGACGGCACGCTGAACGCCTCGTACAACTGCCTGGATCGGCACCTGCAGACCCAGCCCGACAAAACCGCGGTCATTTTCGAAGCGGATGACGGCAAGGTCACCTGCGCCTCATACCGCGATCTGCATCGCCGCACCTGCATGCTGGCCAACGGTCTCAAATCGCGCGGCATCAAAAAAGGCGACCGCGTCATCATCTACATGCCGATGTCGATCGAGGCCATTGTCGCGATGCAGGCCTGCGCCCGTATCGGCGCCATCCATTCCGTGGTGTTCGGCGGCTTTTCGGCGAAAAGCCTGCAGGAACGCATTATCGACGCCGGCGCCGTCGCCGTGCTGACGGCCGATGAACAGATGCGCGGCGGCAAGGCCATCGCGCTGAAGGCCGCAGTTGATGACGGCATCGCCCTCGGCGGCTGCGAATCGATCAAGACGGTCGTGGTCTACCAGCGCACCGGCGGCAAGGTCAACTGGAACGCAAAAGTCGACGTCTGGCTGCACGACCTGGTCAAAGGCCAGGCGGAAACCTGCGAACCGGAATGGGTGGATGCGGAACATCCGCTGTTCATCCTCTACACCTCCGGTTCCACCGGCAAACCCAAGGGCATCCAGCATTCCACCGGCGGCTACCTGCTGTGGACCATCCTGACCATGCAGTGGACCTTCGACCACAAACCGACCGACGTGTTCTGGTGCACCGCCGACGTCGGCTGGGTCACCGGGCATTCCTATGTCTGTTACGGCCCGCTGGCCTGCGGCGGCACCGAAGTCGTGTTTGAAGGTGTGCCGACCTGGCCCGACGCCGGCCGGTTCTGGAAAATGATCCAGGATCACAAGGTCACGGTGTTCTACACCGCGCCGACCGCGATCCGTTCGCTGATCAAGGCCGGCGGCGACCTGCCGAAAAAATACGATCTGTCGAGCCTGCGCATCCTCGGCACCGTCGGTGAACCGATCAATCCTGAAGCCTGGATGTGGTACCACGAAGTGGTCGGCGGCACGCGCTGCCCGATCGTCGATACCTGGTGGCAGACGGAGACCGGCGGCCACATGATCACCCCGCTGCCCGGTGCCACGCCGACCAAACCCGGCTCGGCCACCCTGCCGCTGCCCGGCATCATCGCCGACATCGTCGATGAAACCGGTCACTCGGTGGGCAGGGGCAAAGGCGGCATCCTGGTCATCAAAAAGCCCTGGCCGTCGATGCTGCGCACGATCTGGGGTGACCCGGAACGCTTCAAGAAAACCTATTTCCCCGAAGATTTCCAGGGCAAGTATTATCTCGCCGGCGACGGCGCAACCTACGACGAGGACGGCTACATCCGCATCATGGGCCGCATCGATGACGTGCTGAACGTCTCCGGCCACCGCCTCGGCACCATGGAAATCGAATCCGCACTGGTTGCCAACAGCGCGCTGGTTGCAGAGGCGGCCGTGGTCGGCCGCCCCGACGACCTGACCGGCGAGGCCGTGGTCGCCTTCGTAGTACTCAAGCAGGCCCGTCCCGAGGGCGATGCCGCGAAAAAAATCATCAAGGAACTGCAGGACTGGGTGGGCAAGGAGATCGGCCCGATCGCAAAACCGCGGGACATCCGCTTCGGCGACAACCTGCCCAAAACCCGCTCCGGCAAGATCATGCGCCGGCTGCTGCGCTCGATCGCCAAGGGCGAGGACATCGTGCAGGACGTGTCGACGCTGGAAAATCCGGCGATACTCGACCAGTTGAAACAAACCCCGAAATAAGCCGACCGCGCGGACCACCGCCGCGCGCCAGGGCAACCCATGATAGGCCCCACCCTCAAAGGACAACGCCTGGTGGCGTTGTTCCTGCTCGGCTGCCTGCTGTTCAATTTTCCGCTGCTCGCGCTGTTCACCGGCAACTCACGCCTCTGGGGTATTCCGCTGATTTATTGCTACATCTTCGCCGCCTGGATGGTGATCATCGCCCTGATGGCACTGATCATCGAAGGCAGGGATCAGTAATAACTTCATGCTCTCCGGCGCGCTGATCGTTGTCCTGTCCTTTGCCTATGTCGGCATGCTGTTCGCCATCGCCTATTACGGCGACAAACGCGCCGATGCCGGGCGCAGCATCATCGCCAACCCGTACATCTACACGCTGTCGCTGGCGGTCTACTGCACGTCATGGACCTTCTACGGCAGCGTCGGCCGCGCGGCGACCAGCGGCATCGGCTTCCTGCCGATCTATCTCGGGCCGACACTGATGGCCGCGCTGTGGTGGTATGTGCTGCTGAAAATGATCCGCATCAGCAAGGCGCACCGCATCACTTCCATCGCCGACTTTATCGGCTCACGCTACGGCAAAAGCCATGTGCTGGACGGACTGGTCACGATCATCGCCGTACTCGGCATCGTGCCCTACATCGCATTGCAGCTGAAGGCGATCTCGGCGAGTTTTTCGACCATGCTGCGTTACCCCAACGCAGTGGCGCCCACCGCCTCGCTGCCCTTCCTGCAGGACAACACCTTCTACATCGCGATGCTGCTGGCCGCGTTCACCATACTCTTCGGCACCCGCCACCTCGACGCCACCGAACGCCACGAGGGCCTGGTCGCGGTCATCGCCTTCGAGTCGGTGGTCAAGCTGGTTGCGTTCCTTGCGGTCGGCGCGTTCGTGACCTGGGGCATGTTCGACGGCTTTGACGACGTGTTTACCAAGGCTGCGGCAGTGCCGGAACTCAATGCGCTGCTGGTGCAGGGCGGCGCTGCCGGCAACTACACGACCTGGGCATCACTGACCGTGCTGTCGATGCTGGCGATCATCCTGCTGCCGCGCCAGTTCCAGGTCTCCGTCGTCGAGAACGTCAACGAGCGCCATTTGAACAAGGCGATCTGGCTGTTTCCGCTGTATCTGTTCGCAATCAATATTTTCGTGCTGCCGATCGCGCTCGGCGGACTGATGTATTTTCCGGCGGGCAGCGTAGATGCCGATACTTTTGTCCTGACATTGCCGATGGCGGAGCAGAAAACATGGCTTGCATTGCTTGCTTTCGTCGGCGGCCTGTCCGCCGCCACCGGCATGGTCATCGTCGAAACCATCGCGCTGTCGACCATGGTCTGCAACGACCTGGTGATGCCGATCCTGCTGCGCTGGAAATTCCTGCGCCTGACCGAAAGCCCCGACCTCTCCGGCCTGCTGCTCGGCATCCGCCGCAGCGCCATCGTCGTCGTGCTGGTGCTGGGTTACGGTTATTTCTACCTCGCCGGCGAAGCCTATGCGCTGGTGTCGATCGGCCTGATTTCATTTACCGCAGTCGCCCAGTTCGCGCCGGCAATGCTCGGCGGCCTGTTCTGGAAAGGCGGCACAAGACTGGGCGCCCTGTGCGGCCTGAGCGCGGGTTTTCTGGTGTGGCTGTATTCGCTGCTGCTGCCCTCGTTCGCAAAATCGGGCTGGCTGCCGATCACCTTCCTGACCGAGGGCATCATGGGTTTTGATCTGCTGAAGCCGCAGCAACTGTTCGGGCTCACCGGCCTCGATGACATCAGCCATTGCCTGTTCTGGAGCATGATCGCCAATGTCGGCTGTTATGTCGGGTTTTCGCTGTGGCGGCAGCCCACCGCAGCCGAACACAGCCAGGCCAACCTGTTCGTCGATGTGTTCCGCCATGTCGCCCCCGGCAGCGGCTCGCGTTTCTGGCGCGGCAGCGCCACCGTCGCCGACCTGCAGACACTGCTTGGCCGCTTCATCGGTCCGGAACGCGCCAATGAATCCTTCGCGGCCTACGCCCGCAGCCAGGGCATCCCCGGCATCGAACAGGTCTCCGCCAACGCCGTGCTGGTGCATTATGTGGAGTCACAAATCGCCGGCGCCATCGGCAGCGCTTCTGCACGCGACATGGTGGCCTCGGTGGTGGTCGAGGAACCGCTGGCGCTGGATGAAGTCATGGCCATCATCGATGAGGCCTCGCAGGCCCTCGCCTACAGCCGGCAGCTGGAACAGAAATCACGCGAGCTTGAGGCCGCCACCAATGAACTGCGCGGCGCCAACCAGCGATTGCAGGAACTCGACCGGCTGAAGGATGATTTCATCTCCACCGTGACCCACGAACTGCGCACGCCGCTGACCTCGATCCGGGCGTTTTCCGAAATCCTCAGCGACAACCCGCAACTCGAACCTGAACAACGCAGCAAATTCCTCGGCATCATCACCCGCGAATCCGAGCGCCTGACCCGGCTGATCAACCAGGTGCTGGATCTCGCCAAACTCGAATCCGGCGCCGCCGACTGGCACCCCAGTGAAGTCGACATGCGCGAGGTGCTGGAAGACGCCGCCGCCGCGCTGAGCCAGATCTACAAGGAACGGAGCATCACGCTGGATCTGCAGATTCCGCAGCAGCTGCCGCTGGTCATGGCCGACCGCGACCGTATCACCCAGGTCGCACTGAACCTGCTGTCCAATGCCGCCAACTTCTGTGACAAACCCGACAGCCGGGTCAGCATTGCGCTGTTCGAAGAAGCGGCTGCACTGCGCATCGAAATCGCCGACAACGGCATCGGCATCAGCCCCGCCGACCAGGCGGTGATATTTGAAAAATTCCGCCAGGTCAGCGATACGCCGGCGGGCAAACCGCGCGGCAGCGGCCTGGGGCTCGCCATTTCGCGCGAAATCATTCATCACTTCGGCGGCCGGCTGTGGGTGGAAAGCGCCCTGGGCCGCGGCTCGAAATTCTCGTTCACGCTGCCGTTGCCGCACAACAGCGCCAACCACCTCGTCGCATGAGTGCCGCGCCCTCCCGCGTATTAATCGTCGAGGACGAGGAAAGCATACTGCTGTCGCTCGAGTTCCTGCTCGGCAAGGAGGGTTATGCGGTCACCACCGCGCGCGACGGCGCCGCGGCGCTGCGCGAAGTGCAGGCGCGGCCGCCCGACCTGGTATTGCTGGACGTGATGCTGCCCCTGATCGACGGTTTCGAACTGTGCCGGCTGATCCGAGAAAATCCCGCGCTGCGCGGCACCCGGATCATGCTGGTCACCGCGCGCGGCCGTGAAACCGAGATCGCCCGCGGTCTGGCGCTGGGAGCGGATGCCTACCTGACCAAACCATTCTCGACGCGTGACCTGATGGACAAAGTACGCGGCCTGCTTTCCGGAAACGGTGCGCCGCAATCCGCAGGCTGAAGTCCGCAGTTACTGCTCCAGGTAATCCAGCGCGTAACCGCGTCCGTAGAGGGTGCGCACCATCAGTCCGCTGTCAGCGATTTTCTTGCGCAGCCGGTGCACATAGACCTCGATCGCGTTGTGGCTGACTTCCTGATCGTAGTTGTAAATCTGCTCGACCAGCTGCTCCTTGCTGACGACGCGGCCGAAGCGCCGCATCAGCACTTCCAGCACGCTCATCTCATGCACCGACAGCGACAGGGCGTGGCCGCGAATGGCGGCGGTGCGTGCAACCGGGTCAAAACTCAGATCGCGGTAAGTCAGCACCGGCGCCGTCGTGCCGTGACCGCGGCGCAACAATGCGCGCACCCTTGCCTGCAGCTCATTGAGGCTGAACGGCTTGACCAGATAGTCATCGGCGCCGAGGTCCAGTCCCGCGACCTTTTCTTCCGGCTGTTCACGCCCCGACAGGATCAGCACCGGCAAGGCATCGTTGCGGCGGCGCAGGCGGCGCAGCACTTCCAGTCCATCGAGTTTGGGCAAGCCCAGATCAAGGATCAGCAAGCCGAACCCGGCCGTCTTCAGCGCCTCGTCGGCGGCCAGGCCGTTGTCTACCCAATCGACGGCAAACCCCGCCTGGGTCAGCGCAAAGCGCAGGGCTTCGGCCAGCGCAGCATCATCCTCGCTGATCAGTATGCGCATGCTCTCCCTGCTCCCGAAGTAGTCATAAGCTATTGTTTTTAAACAATATTATAATGCGGCATTTATTATTTTTGTGCTGCAGCGCGACAAGTCATTGTAGGGCCGGGGTTCAGGATTTTGTAAGTATTTTTGAATAGGATGACTGCGGGGAAAAGTCACAAAAAACCGGGAATCCACATACCCGCGACATCCCCCACGGCATTTTCAACCAAAGGAGGGATGTATGGAGTTATCCCAAAGGCACCACGAATACTGGCGCAAAAACCTCGTCATCACCGCCATTCTGCTGGGCATCTGGTTCCTGGTCACGTTCGTCGAAGGCTGGTATGCGCGCGAACTGAACGCAGTCACCTTCCTCGGCTTCCCGCTCGGCTTCTACATGTCCGCCCAGGGTTCGCTGGCGATCTATGTTGCGATCATCGGCTTCTACGCCTGGTACACGGGCAAGCTCGACAAAGAATACAACGTTGACGAAGGAGACCTGGGATGAGCAGCTTTTCTCACTCCGCATTCAATTCGCAGCTGAAGAAGTATTACTCCTTTTATACCGGGGGGTTCCTCCTTTTTCTGGTGACGCTGGCCATCGCCGAACAGATGGGCATGTCCCGCCAGTGGATCGGCTACAGCTTCCTGTTCGCCACCATCGCACTCTATGCCGGCATCGGCATCATGAGCCGCACCGCCGAAGTGTCGGAATACTATGTCGCGGGACGCCGGGTGCCGGCGTTTTTCAACGGCATGGCGACCGGCGCGGACTGGATGAGCGCCGCCTCCTTCATCGGCATGGCCGGCACGCTGTTCCTCGCCGGTTTTGACGGGCTGGCCTTCGTCATGGGCTGGACCGGCGGTTATTGCCTGGTGGCACTGTTCCTCGCACCCTACCTGCGCAAGTTCGGCCAGTTCACGATTCCCGACTTCCTCGGCGCACGGTACGGCGGCAACATCATCCGCACCATCGGCATCATCGCCGCGATCACCTGCTCTTTCGTATACGTCGTTGCGCAGATTTACGGCGTAGGCCTGATCACCAGCCGCTTCACCGGCCTGGAATTCGGCATCGGGGTGTTCGTCGGTCTGGGCGGCATTCTGGTGTGTTCGATGCTGGGCGGGATGAAGGCGGTGACCTGGACCCAGGTTGCGCAGTACATCATCCTGATCATCGCCTACCTGACTCCCGTGGTCTGGCTGGGCATGAAACATACCGGCATCCCGGTGCCGCAATTCGCCTACGGCATCACGCTGCAAAAAGTCGGCGAGCTCGAGAAAAAAATCAACAGCGATCCCAAGGAACTGGAAGTCCGCAAGATTTTCAAGGATCGCGCCGACTCGGCCAATGCCGCGCTGAAAGACCCGGCCAAGGCCTACGCCGACGGTCAGGCAGCCGCCGCCAAACGCGTGGCCGACCTGAAGGCAGCCAACGCACCGGCGGATCAGGTGACCGCCGCCGAAAAAGCGCTGGCTGCCTATCCCAAGGATGAAGCCGCCGCCAAGGCGCAGTGGAACAAGGACAAGGGGCTTGCTGCGCGCGCGGCACCGGTCCGGTCGCATGCGGATCCCTATCCCGGCAAGGATGAAGCCGCACGCTTCACCGCCAAGCTCAACTTCCTCGGCATCGTGTTCTGCATGATGTTCGGCACCGCCGCATTGCCGCACATCCTGATGCGCTACTACACCACGCCCAGCGTGCAGCAGGCGCGGGTTTCCGTGTTCTGGTCGCTGTTTTTCATCTTCCTGCTGTATTTCACGGCACCCTGCCTCGCGGTGCTGGCGAAGTACGACATGTTCACCAATCTCGTCGGCAGCCAGTTTGCAACGCTGCCGGCCTGGGCGGCGGCATGGGCAAAAGTGGATCCCACACTGCTCAACATCACTGACTTCAACAAGGACGGTATCGTGCAGTGGGCCGAGGTGGTGATCGGCGGTGACCTGATCGTGCTGGCAACTCCGGAAATCGCCGGACTGCCCTATGTGGTCTCGGGCCTGGTGGCGGCCGGCGGCCTGGCTGCTGCGCTGTCGACTGCTGACGGCCTGCTGCTGACCATCGCCAATGCGCTGTCGCACGATCTCTACTACAAGATGATCGACCCCAGCGCATCGACCGCCAAACGGGTGACGATCTCCAAATCCCTGCTGATCGTCGTGGCCATCACGGCCGCCTACGTCACCTCGCTCAAACCGGGTGACATCCTGTTCCTGGTCGGCGCCGCGTTCTCACTTGCGGCATCGGCGTTTTTCCCGCCGCTGGTGCTGGGTGTGTTCTGGAAGCGTGCCAACAAGTGGGGGGCCATCATTGGAATGATCGCGGGGCTGTCGGTATGCGTGTACTACATGATGCGCACCTACCCGTTCTTCACCAACATGGGTGTTCCCAAGATGGATCTGTGGTTCGGCCTGAACCCGATCTCGGCGGGGGTATTCGGCCTGCCGATCGGATTGCTCACGATTGTTGTGGTGAGCCTGCTGACCAAAGCGCCGGACAAGGAAACCCAGGAGCTGGTGGAACATGTGCGTTACCCGCACCTGCGGGGTGACAACGTGGTCAGCGAAGCAACCTGAACACCGGTGTCATACGGCAACAAGGCCCGCTTCGGCGGGCTTTGTTTTTGGGCTAACCCACGAAGCGGCCATGCTAGAATCGCGCCCTCCGGAGAGGTGGATGAGTGGTTTAAGTCGCACGCCTGGAAAGCGTGTTTACGGGGAAACCCGTAACGAGGGTTCGAATCCCTCCCTCTCCGCCAATTAAAAACAGCCCATAGCGGCTGTTTTTAATTGGCGCGGTGGGCGTGTGGACGAAACCTCTTTGGGTTCGACCAGCGACACGCGCAGCGTGTCGCGCAGGACGCCGCGCCCTGCGCGGCGGTCCCGAGCTCCAGCGAGGGATGAGGATATCGCCCAAAGGCGATGTCCTCACAATCCCTCCCTCTCCGCCAAACAAAAAGCAGCCCTTCGGCTGCTTTTTTATTGCTCGCGCAGTCATCACCCAAGCCGCTAATCCTTGAATCGTGCCACCTTCTCTTTCCAGGTATCCGACAGCATGCACGCCAGCCAGGCCTCGTTTTCGGCCTGAACACCCCCGGACAGCATGGTTTCCTGGGACGCGTTGAGCGCAACCTTGGCCTGCATCACCGCGATGCGCGGATTTTTTGCAATCGACCGCGCCAGCTCCAGCGCCACCGGCATCAGTTCGGTGCGGGATACCACACGCAGCACGATGCCGAAGCGCTCGGCCTCCGCGGCATCGATGTGTTTGCCGGTCAGGATCATTTCCTTGGCTTTTTGCAGGCCGATCGCCCGCGGCAGCCGCTGCGTGCCGCCGGCCCCCGGCAGGAAACCCAGGGTCACTTCGGGCAGGCCGAATTTTGCGTTGTCCGAAGCGATGCGCAGGTCGCATTGCAAGGCGACTTCCAGTCCGCCGCCGAGGCAATAACCATTGATCGCGGCAATGGTCGGTTTTGCCATGCCGGCGATGGCGTTGACCCATTTTGAACGGAAAAACCGCCGCTCGTTGTACATCTCCTCCGTGGTTCTTTGTCCGCGCTCCTTCAGATCAGCACCCGCGCAAAACGCCTTGTCACCCGCACCCGTGAAAATGATCACGCTGACGCCGGGATCGGCATCCATGGCCTGCGCCAGCTGGATGAGCTCCTCGCGCAACTGGAGGTTGAGCGCATTCATCACCTGCGGCCGGTTCAGCGTCACCACGGCCACGCCTTCGTTGATGCTGACTGTTTTTACATCGCTGGTTTTTGCCGTCATTCATGCTCCCCGATGCGCCTGGCTGCGCGAAAATGAAGCGGCATTTTAATCATTATCGCCACCAGCGGCCGTCAGACGCCGCCTCCCGCCCGCGCGAATATGTCGCGCAACTGATGGATGTCACTGGTATGGCCCAGCGCCGCCATCAGCAGGATGCGCGCCTTCAGGCCGCTTAGATAACCCGAAGATATCGCACCCCTGGCGATCAGGCTCTGGTAGGAACCCGGATAACCCTTGCCCAGATGCGGCGCACCTGAAGGCAGGCGTAAACCCGCGACCACGGGAATACCCGCATCAATGGCCGCACAGACTCCGTCATAAAACGGCCGGTTCACGTTGCCGCCGCCGGTGCCTTCGACCACAATGCCGTCGACTTTCGCCTCGATACAGGCACGGAACAGCAGGTCGTTCGCGCCCTGCGCCATCCTGATGATATGCACATCCGGTTTGAGCGCCGCGATCTCCAGATGCACCCGCCGCTGCGGCATGGCAAAAAACGTCACGCCGCTCTTGGTCACACTGCCCACGGGTCCGCCGTCGCGTGCGCCAAAACAAGTGAGGATTTCCGGATTGATTTTGGTCGCATCACGCGCCGCCAGTATTGCGCTGCCCAGCGCCACCAGCACACCGCGCCCTGCCGCTTCGGGATGCGCCGCGATCAGTGCGGCGCAGAACAGGTTGCGCGGACCATCGGGATCCTTCTCGTCGGCGTTGCGCTGCGCCCCGGTAAACACGACCGGCTTGTCCGACCCGACGGTGAGATCCATCAGGTAGGCGGTTTCCTCCAGTGTGGCCGTGCCGTGGGTCACGACAACCCCGGCGACTGCATCGTCCTGCAGCACCTTGCGCAGGGTGTCGCGCAGCCCGAACGCCGTGGCCGTATCCATCAGCGCGCTGTTGATGTTTGAGTGTTCGATCACGCGGATGTCGGCAATGTCCGCCAGGTCCGGCACCGCCGCCACCAGATCCTGCGCCGTCGCCGTGGACACATGGCCGCCCAAGGCGGCGTCATAACGTGAAGCAATGGTGCCGCCGGTGCCAACGACGCAGACTGTGGGTTTGCCCATGATTCAATCCGCCTTGATGTTGGCTTCCTTGACCACTTTTGCCCAGCGCTTGATGTCGCTGGCGACGTCACGCCGGAACTCTTCGCCGCTGCTGGCGATAATGTCCAGCCCCATGGCATCAAAACGCCGCGTGGTTTCGGGCTCCTTGAGGATGCCGCGGATGGTCGTCGACAGCTTTGTCACAATCGGCTTCGGCGTGCCGGCCGTGGTCAGCATGCCCTGCCAGTCGAGCACATGAAGTTCACCCGCACCGGCCTCCTTCATCGTCGGCACTTCGGGCAGCTGACTGGCCCTGACCTTCGCCGCCACGGCGAGCGGCCGCAGGCGGCTGGATTTGATGTGCGGCAAGGCCGAAGTCAGCGACGCAAAACTCATGGTCACATTGTTGGCGAGCAGGTCGGCAATGGCGGGCCCGCCGCCCTTGTAGGGGATGTGGGTCAGCTTGACGCCCGTTTGTTGTGCAAAAAATTCACCGGTGAGGTGCGGCGCGCCGCCGATGCCGGACGAGGCAAAGGTGAACTGGCCGGGTTTTGCCCTGGCCTGCTCGATCAGATCCTTGACCGAGGTCAGCGGCGATTTCACGTTGACGACCAGCACATTGCCGACCGCACCATTCATGGTCAGGAATTCGAAATCCTTGATCGGATCGAAGGGCATTTTCAGCAGGCTGGGATTGACCGAGAAGCGCAGCGAGACGATGCCGATGGTATAGCCGTCAGGCTCGGATGTAGCCACCAGACCGGCGCCGAGGACGCCGCCCGCCCCGCCGCGGTTGTCGACGACGATCTGCTGTTTCCACAAGTCGTTCAGGCGCTGGGCGATGACTCGCGCCGCACCGTCACTGCTGCCGCCCGGTGCCGCCGAGACCACGAGACGGATCGGCCGGTTGGGATAGTCGCTGGCATCGCCCTTGGCCACAGGCTGGGCCGAGGCCGCGGCGCACAGTGCCGCCAAAAACACGCCGCTGAGGTATTTATGCGTAGTCATGATGTTCCTGTCTCCATATAGCGTTGCGGCCGGTCAGCCCGGCATGTGCATCTTCCCATCGCAGACAAAGCAATTTTCCTGCCATAAATGACTAAAACGGACTGACAGCGCAGGCAGACTGCGGTCAGTCAAAATCCTCGCGGGGAAACACCGGCGGCACCGGCTCCACGGCATCCATCTCGGCGCCGAGCTCCGCCTCGATCTGCGCCATCGATTCCAGCAGCGCCGAAACGCGCAGGGTCACGCTCTCCAGATCTTCCTCGGGGATGTTGAGGCCCGCCGCAGCGGCAAGCACCTGGGTCTGATCACGGGTCAGTTTCATGCCTTGTCTCCTCAGGTGCCGGCTGCCGCCAGTTTGTCGAGTGCGGGATGGCGGTCATGCCAGGGGGTCGCCTGCTCAAAGGCATGTGCGACACGGAATACCATGTCCTCGGCAAAGGGTTTGCCGGCGATTTGCAGCGAAAGCGGAAGTCCCTTGCCGCTATAACCCATCGGCAGCGCCAGGGCCGGCACATTGGCCATGCTGAACGGATAGGTGCTGATGCGGCGCAGGATCACCTTGCGCTGCATCGCCTCGGCCGAGTCCACGGTCTCCTTTGTCGCGTCGATGCGCCCCGGCGGATTGAGGTTGGTCGGGCACAGCAGCGCGTCCACGCCCGCCAGCACCTGCAGCACTTCGCGGCGCACCACTGCGCGGCCACGCATAGCCCTGTGGTACACCGCCGCCGGGATCAGGCATCCGGCGGCCAGCCGGGTGCGCGTACCGACATCAAAATCATGCCAGCGCGTGCGCAGCCATTTTTTCAGCATCATTGCCGCAATATCGGAGTCGGAAGTCAGCAACTGCAGCGGCACCGCGTATTTCGCCCGCGGCAATGACACTTCTCTCACCGTCGCGCCCAGCCCTTCCAGCACCTTGATCGCCTCCTTCATGGCTGCCGCGACTTCCGCATGCACACCCTCCGGCCAGGTCATCTCCCGGACCACGCCCAGGGTCAGGCCTTTCAGCCCCGGCGTCAGCGCAGCCGCATAATCGGGAACCGGACGCGTGCTGGACAGCGGATCCCTGGCGTCATGGCCGGCAATAGCCTGCAAAAACAGTGCATTGTCTTCCACCGTGCGCGTCAGCGGCCCGATGGTGTCGGCGGTCCAGCCGTACATCACGCCGCCCCAGCGGCTGACGCGGCCGAAGGTCGGGCGCAGGCCGACGATGCCGTTGGCTGCCGCGGGACTGCGCACCGAACCGCCGGTGTCTTCACCCAGCGAGCCGGAAGTAAAGCCGCAGGCCGGCGCAATGCCCGATCCGCTTGAAGAACCGGCGGGGTTGTGGTCCAGATGCCAGGGATTGCGCGGCTGGCCGTAGGGGAAATCGATGGTGCCGCCCTTGCCGAACTCGTGCAGGTTTTCCTTGCCGATCAGGATCGCACCCGCAGCTTTCAGTTTTTCAATGACCGCTGCATCATGGTCAGGCACATTGTCGGCGAGGATGCGCGAGCCCAGCGTGGTCTTGATGCCTTTGGTATTCAACTGGTCTTTCACGCCGAACGGCAGGCCGTGCAGGAGTCCGCGCCAGCGGCCGGCGGCGATTTCACGCTCGGCAATGCGCGCCTCAGCCATTGCCGATTCGGCGCAGACCGTGATGTAGGCGCGAAGCACCGGATTCCAGCGCTCGATGCGCGCCAAGCAGGACTGCATCAGTTCCACCGGCGACAGTTTGCGGTCGCGGATCAACCGCCCCTGTGCGGCGGCACTCAGGTAAACCGGATCGGAAACGCTTGAATTCATGTTCGGATGTTCATGCAATGATTCAGTGGCGGAGTGTCGGCCATCAGGCGCTCCGAGGCAAATCCCGCGCAACAACATGTGGTCTTTTCCGCGACAAATCTGCGGTTTGACAGGCCCGCCACGGCTGACGATACTCCCAGCCTCATTCAGTCATGTTTCCGTCATCAGGGGAGCCCCCATGAGCAAAGACCTCAAGGCCTACAATATTTTCGACCTGCGCGACATCGCGCTGAAGCGTGTGCCCAAGGGTTTTTTTGAATTTGTCGACCGCGGCACCGAGGACGAAGTCGCGCTGCGCAACAACCGCGAAGTCTTCGACCGCATCCGCTTCCGCACCCGCACCTTTGTTGATGTGTCCAAACGCAATCAGGACACCACCATTTTCGGCGTCAAGCACAAGATGCCGCTGGTGATCGCCCCCACCGGGGTTGCAGGACTGCTGTGGCACGAGGGCGAAATCAAACTCGCCAAGGCCGCGCGCGCCGCCGGCATCCCCTTCACGCTGGCCACCGGCTCGATCACCGCGATGGAGCGCGTTGCCGACGAAGCCGGCGGCGAGCTGTGGTTCCAGCTTTATCTGTGGCCGGACCGGTCGATGTCGCATGAACTGGTCAACCGCGCCAAGGCCGCGGGCTACAAAACCCTGGTCGTCACCGTCGACGGCGTGTCCTCCGGCAACCGCGAATACAATCTGCGCAACGGCTTCACGCTGCCGTTCAGCCTCAACGCACGCAACACCTGGGACATGATGACGCACCCGCGCTGGCTGATGAGTGTGATGGGACGCTACCTGCTGACCACCGGCATGCCGATGTATGCCAACTATCCCGCTGCCGCCAAAGCCAAAATGACCAAAGGCCCGCCGGGACGTTCCAGCCTCCGCACCGATTCCATCAGCTGGGCAGACCTTGATGCCATCCGCAAAATCTGGCCGCACAAGCTGATCGTCAAAGGCATCCTTGATCCGCAGGATGCAATCACCGCCGTCGACCATGGCGCGGACGGCATCGACGTATCCAACCACGGCGGGCGCAATCTCGACGGCATCGTGTCGCCGATCGAGGTCCTGCCGGAAATCGTTGATGCCGTGGGCAAACGCGCGACCATTTTCATGGACAGCGGCATCCGCCGCGGCAGCGACGTGGTGAAAGCGCTGGCGCTCGGCGCCAATGCGGTGATGGTCGGCCGCTCGACGCTGTACGGCGTGGCGGCGGGCGGCGAAGCCGGTGCGGCGCGCGCGCTGCAGATCTACCGCGACGAAATCCATCGCAACATGGCGCTGCTCGGCTGCAACACCATTGCCGACATCGGCCCGCAATGCCTGCTCTTTGCCGACAAACACGAACTGCGCGCGCCGAAAGAACGCCCTGCGCTGCGCGTGGTGGCGGAGGCAAAAACAGCCGAGTCATAAACAGACGCCGACGATTCCGCCGGCACTCTGCAAATAAAAGCCTGAAGACCCGTCTTCAGGCTTTTTCCTTGTCTCCACCCAAGGCCTTGACCAGGTCGGCGAGCAACAGCGACAGCTCACCGGTCATCAAGGCAAAGTCGATTTCAAACTGCTCGCCCTCGTCCTCGACTTCAGCATCCGATTCCCGCTTGAGGATTTCGAGGAAGGAAATGCGCTTGACCTGCAATTGTTCCGTTAATACAAACGAAATACGGTCATTCCAGGTCAGGCCCAGTCGCACCACGGTCTTGCCGCCGGCGATATGGTCGCGGATTTCCTTGCCATCGAGGTTGTGCCGCGCGTAACGCACGCTGGCCTTGCCGGCATCCGCGGCGCGTAACTCAAGATCCTGATCGATGCTGAACACGCCCGGCGCATCCCCTTTCACCAGCCACTCAGCCATCGCCGACGCCGGCGAACGCTGCGTTTCCAGCCGCAAGGCATGCACATCGTCGTCAGCCCGGCGCAGGGCTTCCATGAACTGCTCCGCCCTGGCATCACCCGCCGCATCCACCGCCAGCCAGTGATGCGCGGAATCGATCCAGGCATGGGTCGTGCGCCGGCGTGACAGCGCGCGGGGCATCAGTTCGTTCATCACCTGCATTTTGAGGTCGCGCATCTGCTTGCGGCCGACCGGGCGCCCCTGCTGGGCGGCAATCGCCACCGACCGGTCCAGCGCTTCCTGGCGGATGACCGATGCCGGCAGCAGCTTCTGTTCCATGGCCAGGGCGAGCAGCCACTGGCGCTGCTGCTGGTAGAGAAAACGGCCGTCGTCCCGCGGACAAACCCAGCCTGAACTTTCCATCTGAAAACCGCCGCAGGGCTGCAGCGGTTGTTGCGCGAGTTTTTGTTCCAGTGCGTCGGCATCGACGGACCAGTCCGCCGGCAGGCGGTAGAGCACGAGATTCTTGAGCCACATGGGAATAGGTAAACCGGGAAGACGGCCGGATCGCGGCAAAGCGGCCGATTATACGGACGCCCTTCGTGCGGCAACAGCTTGACAGGTGCGCGATTAGCGCAGCGATTGCGCGTCCCGACCTGCAGAATCCGTCAGCCGAAACGGAAGACGCGCTCCGCCGCCGGGATCCTCGCAGTGTCCTTGGTCGAAATGCCCCACTGATCAATGCGCCCGGGCGGCCATTTCCAGTCCTCCGGGGAGCCCACCCGGTAGTCGTCCGGCACTTCGGACACCTCCGCCGTGTACTCGATCACACCGCCGAAGGGCGCAATGAAGTAAGCGAAGACATTGTTGCCGGGACCATGGCGCCCCGGTCCCCACACGACGTCGTGGCCGGCATCGCGCATGCGTCCGATGCCGCGCATGACGCCATCGGCATCGTTCATCTCGAAGGCGATGTGATTAAGCGAGGACACGTCGGAATGCGCATAAGCCAGCGCATGGTGTTTGCGGTTGCAGCGCACGAAAGTCATCATGCGGGTGCGATCCGAGACCCGGAAGCCCAGCGCGGCTTCGACAAAGCGCTCGCAGGCCGCCACATCCACGGAATTGAGCACCGCGTGGGTGATCTGCAGCGGCCGATCGCGCTCGGGCGGCAGTTCCGCAACCGGCGCCGCCTCCGCGACAAAGCGGTATTTCTGCGCCTCCGGCCCTGCAACGACAAAACCGGCGCCACCACCCGGCGCATCAAGTCCGGCAAAAGTTTCCACGGCTGCGCCTGAGGCACCTGCCCGCAGCTGCAGCGCAGAAACCTCATCCGGCGTGCCGGAGAACTCGATGGCCCGCACCGCCGGTGCTGCAGCCTCGCCGAGCGAGAGGATGTAGGGATGACTGCCGGTGCCGCGAAAAAACAGCGTGCCGCCGCGGGTTCCGGCCGGGATCAGCCCCCATGTGCCCTGCAGGAATTCCGCCGCCGCCTGCGCCTGCGGCAGGACCAGCTCAACACTGCGCAATCTCATCGGGTCGTCCGTTTGCTGCGGGCCATGATCAGCGCGCGGGCTGAAGGTTGATTTCCTTGATCAGCCGCTGCCAGCGTTCGGTCTCGTTTTTCAGGTAGGCGGTGAACTGCTCGGGCGTGCCGGGGCGCGGAAAAAAGCCCAGTGTCTCCAGCCGCTCCTTAACCGCCGGGCTGCTTGCACTGTCCACCCAGTGTTTGTTCAGACGCTGGATGATCGTGCGCGGCGTGCCTGCCGGCGCGAGCAGGCCGTGCCAGCCCGCCACCACCACATCGAAACCCTGCTCCTTGGCCGTCGGCACATCCGGCGTCACCGACACCCGTTCGTCGCTCAACACCGCCAGCGCGCGCGCCTTGCCCGCCCGGAAATGCTGGATCGAAGCCGGTCCGAGCACGATGACCTGCACCTCGCCGCCCAGCACCGCGGTCATCGCCGGGCCACCACCGCCCTTGTACGGCACATGCACCATGTCCATTTTGGTGATGCTGTTCATCATCGCCGCCGACAAGTGCAGCGTCGAGCCGACGCCGCTGGTCGAGTAGTGCAGCTTTTTCGGATTGGCGCGGACGTGATCCACCAGTTCCTTCATCGACTTCGCCGGCACGCCGAGGTTGACCACCACATAGTTGGGCGCCTCCGAGATCTGCCCGATCGAGGTCAGGTCCTTGGCCGGGTTGAGTTTCATGTCCGGATAGGTCACCGGGCCGCTTGCGTACACCAGCGACGCTATGGTGAAGGTATAGCCGTCGGGCGCCGCTTTCGACGCCATTTCAAGTCCGAAATAACCGCCGAGGCCGGGCCGGTTATCGGCGATGACCGGTTGCCCGAGCTTCTCGCTGAGGCTTTGCGCAACGATGCGTCCGAGGATGTCGGTCGAGCCGCCCGGTGGAAACGGCAATACCAGCCGCAGCGGACGGCTCGGATACTGCTGCTGTGCCAGCGAGGGCGCAACCAGCCCGAGGGTCAGCAGCACCATGCCCAACAACTGCAATAAAGCCATGACACGACCTTTATACGCGCGGCTGAAAATGCGGAATGCCTGCGTATCGATGACGTTCGATTGCATTGCGAATCCTCCTCACTTGATTTTTATGATTGGCCGGTATTTGCATATCCACTCAGCCTGCGGCCATCCTAGCATCAATCCCCGGTGCCCGGCGCAGACCACCGCATCGTGCGCGAACCGGCCCTGCAAACGGTATCATCGGGCCTTCATCGCAATCACCATCCACAACACCATGACCAGCGTCAGCTACGAAAACGCCGCCACCGCCGCCCTGTCCGCTTCAGCCCCGCGCATCCTTCAACAGATGCTCGCCCTCGACGACTTCGAGGACGCAGCCCGCCGCGGCATCCCGCGCCCGATCTTCGGCTACATCAACGGCGGCGCCGAAACCAATGCCTCGATGCGCGACAACCGCGCGGTGTGGGACGAACTGCAGTTCATCCCGAGAACCCTCGTCGATACCGGCGGCCGCTCGCTGGCCACGACGCTGATGGGCAAACAATACGACTTGCCCTTCGGCATCCCGCCCATGGGCGGCACCGCGATGGCCTGTGCCGACGGCGACGTAGCACTCGCGCACGCCGCGGCGCGCAACAACATCCCGATGGTAGTCAGCGGTGCCGCGCTGACTTCACTCGAGCGCGTCAGGCAGGAGGGCAAGACCGCCTGGTTCCAGGCCTACCTGCCGGGTGAAGACGACGTCATCAAACAGCTCCTGCAACGCGTCGAAAAGGCCGGCTACGACACGCTGGTGCTGACCGTCGATGTTCAGGTGCTCGCCAATCGCGAGAACAACGTACGCACCGGCTTCAGCACGCCGCTGCGGCCCTCGCTGCGGCTGGCCTGGGACATGGGCATCCGTCCGCGCTGGTGCCTGTCGATGCTGAAACACACGCTGAAATACGGCATGCCGCATTTCGAGAACATGGGTCCGCGTGTGCCGATGATCTCGGCACTCAACCGCCAGGCCGGACGCCGTGACCGCCTGTCCTGGCCCCACGTGGACTTGATACGCCGGCTGTGGAAAGGCAAGTTCGTGTTGAAGGGCATCCTCGACCCGCAGGACGCCGCGCGCGCGCGCGACGCCGGCGTCGATGGCGTCATGGTGTCCAACCACGGCGGGCGCCAGCTTGATGGCGCCGTGAGCCCGCTGCGCATGCTGCCCGGCGTCAAGGCCAATGCCGGCAACATGGCGGTGATGATGGACAGCGGCATCCGCCGCGGCACCGATGTGCTGAAAGCGCTGGCGCTGGGCGCGGATTTCGTATTTGTCGGCCGGCCCTTCCTTTATGCGATCTCCATCGGCGCCGAACACGGCGCACAGCATGTCATCAACCTGCTGCGCAGCGAACTGATGACTGACATGGCACTGATCGGCGTGAACTCGCCGAAGGAAATGAAACCGGAACTGTTGTTGGATCGAAAGGCCTGGGACTGGCAGGCGGCGGGCGTTAAAAAATAATCAATTAAATCAAATACTTACATAACACCACCTCTCCCCATCGCTTGATGGGGAGAGGGTTGGGGTGAGGGGCCGCAAAGACACTCGTTGATCCCCCTCACCCTACCCCTCTCCCCCAAAGTCTTGGGGGAGAGGGAATGAAAGTCAGACAGCCCCAGCAGCCCTCAACGCAGCAATCTGCTCCGCGCCATACCCCAGCTCACCGAGGATCGCATCGGTGTGCGCACCCACCGCCGGCACCGGATCCATCCGCGCCTCAAAACCTTCAAAAGTAGCCGCCGGCAGCAGTGCCGGTATCGGCCCCGCGGGTGTATCCACCTCGCGCCAGCGCTTGCGTGACTGCAACTGCGGGTGATTCCAGACCTGGTCCGGCGTATTGAGCCGTGAATTGGCAATGTCGGCGGCATCCAGCTTTGCAACGACCTCTTCACTGGTCAAAGGCGCGAAGGTGTTCTCGATCAGCGCCACCACCTCGGCGCGTGCCGCCGTGCGCTTGCTGTTGTTGTCATAACGCGGATCCTTCGCCAGTTCCGGCCGGCCCAGCACCTTGCTGCAGAAATTCGCCCACTCGCGCTCATTCTGGATGCCGAACAGCACATCGCCATCCTTCGTTCTAAAACGCCCATAAGGCACGATGGTCGCGTGATCCGGGCCGCTGCGCCGTGGTGCCTTGCCCGAGTAATGCGTGTAATACAGCGGATGCCCCATCCACTCCGCCATGGTTTCGAACATGGTCAGGTCGATGTGCGTGCCCTCCCCCGTGCGCTCGCGCGTGTAGAGCGCAGCCAGAATCGCGGAATAGGCATGCAACCCCGTGCCGATGTCGGTGATCGAAATGCCGACCTTGGCCGGTGACTCCGGCGTGCCGGTCAGAGACAGCACGCCCGCCTCGCCCTGCACCAGCAAGTCATAGGCTTTTTTCTTCGAATAGGGACCGGTCGTGCCGTAACCCGACACATCGCAGACGATCAGCCGCGAATGTTTCGCGCGCAACTCCGAAGCACCGAGTCCCAGCCGCTGCGCTGCACCCGGCGCGAGGTTTTGCAGAAACACGTCGGTACCGGCAATCAGCTTCGAAAGTATGTTCTTCGCTTCAGGATGTTTGACATCCAGCGTCAGGCTTTCCTTGGAACGGTTAAGCCAGACAAAATAAGCCGACTGGCCTTTGACCGTCTGGTCGTAATCGCGGGCAAAGTCGCCGACTTTTGGCCGTTCGATCTTGATCACCCGCGCGCCGAGGTCGGCGAGCTGGCGTGAACAGAAGGGCGCAGCGACCGCCTGCTCCAGCGCAATAACGGTAATACCTTGGAGAGGTAACAAGATCAAACCCTTAAGCCACAGAGGACACAGAGTTCACAGAGAAAAACCAACCTCACCTTTGCCACGGAACACTCTGTGCCCTCTGTGTCCTCTGTGGCTATGTTTTTGAACTTAAAAAGATCTCGGCATACCGAGGATATGTTCGCCGACGTAGGACAGGATCAGGTTGGTCGAGATCGGCGCCACCTGGTAGAGCCGGGTCTCGCGGAATTTGCGTTCGACATCGTATTCCGCGGCGAAACCAAAACCGCCGTGGGTCTGCAGGCAGGCGTTGGCCGCTTCCCATGACGCATCCGCTGCCAGCAGCTTGGCCATATTGGCTTCGGCGCCGCAGGGTTGTTTGGCGTCGAACAGCGCCGCCGCCTTGTAACGCATCAGGTTGGCGGCTTCGATGTTGACGTGGCTGCGCGCAATCGGGAACTGCACGCCCTGGTTCTGGCCGATGGGCCGATCGAAGACGACACGCTCTTTTGCATACTTGGTGGCGCGGTCGACAAACCAGTAGCCATCGCCGATACATTCCGCGGCAATCAGGATGCGCTCGGCGTTGAGGCCGTCGAGGATGTACTTGAAGCCCTTGCCCTCCTCGCCGATCAGATTTTCGGCCGGCACTTCGAGATTGTCGATGAAGAGTTGATTCGTTTCGTGGTTCACCATGTTGCGGATCGGCTTCACTTCCAGGCCGTGGCCGATGGCCTCGCGCAGGTCAACGATAAAAATCGACATGCCTTCGGATTTTTTCTTGACCTGATCCAGCGGCGTGGTGCGCGCCAGCAGAATCATCAGTTCGGAATGCTGGATACGCGAGATCCATACCTTCTGGCCGTTGACGACGTACTTGTCGCCCTTTTTGACCGCGACGGTCTTGATCTTGGTGGTGTCGGTGCCCGCAGTGGGTTCGGTCACGCCCATCGACTGCAGCCGCAGTTCGCCGGTGGCGATCTTCGGCAGGTACCTTTTCTTCTGTGCATCGGAGCCGTGGCGCAGCAGCGTGCCCATGTTGTACATCTGGCCATGGCAGGCGCCGGAGTTTCCGCCGCTGCGGTTGATCTCTTCCATGATGATCGAGGCTTCGGTAAGACTCAGGCCCGAGCCGCCGAATTCTTCCGGAATCAGTGCCGACAGCCAGCCGGCCTCGGTCAGCGCGGTGACAAAGGCTTCGGGGTAACCGCGTGCCTCGTCGATCTGCTGCCAGTAGGCATTGTCGAACTGGTTGCACACGGCGCGTACGCCGTCGCGCAGGTCGTCATGGTCGGCGGATTGGGGAATGGACGGCATGGAATTTACATCCTGGAAATTCAGCGGAGCCCGGATTATAAACCCCGTGCCCCGCGCCATTGGAGACAGCGGACAATCGTTCTACACTCGGGGTCTCGCAGACAGGAGGAATCGGAATCGTGCAGACCGACCAGCAAACCCGCGCCACCGTGTGGCCGGACCAGATTTTTGATGTGCTCAAAGAAACCGGCGTGACACAGGTGGCCTATGTGCCCGACGCCGGCCACAGCAAACTGATCAACCGCTGCGAAGCCGAAAAAAGCATGCACACGGTATCGCTGACCAGCGAAGAAGAAGGTGTCGCGATGCTCGCCGGATCCTGGATGGGCGGCGCGAAAGGCGTGCTGCTGATGCAATCCAGTGGCGTCGGCAACTGCATCAACATGTTGTCGATGTTCCAGGAATGCCGCCTGCCGCTGCTGATGCTGGTCACCATGCGCGGTGTCTGGGGTGAATTCAATCCCTGGCAGGTACCGATGGGCGGCAGCACCGCCGCCGCGCTGACCGGCGCCGGCGTGATCGTGCACTCCGCTGAACGTGCTGAAGACATCCGCGACACCGTGCATGCCTCTGCCCTGCTCGCCTTCCAAACCTCTCGACCCGTTGCCGTGCTGATCCAGCAACGTGTGATCGGCTTCAAGAACTGGAGCAAGTGAGGCCGTGATTAAGTGATTAGGTGATTAGGTAACTGGTGATGAGTGATGGGTGAAAAGCAAAGACAATTGGGACTGACATGAAAAAACAATCTGCATTGGATCGACGTAAGGTCGTCGCTGCGCTGCTCGCCGATCGCGGCGATGCACTGGTCGTGACCGGCCTCGGTTCACCGACCTACGACACTTATGCCGCCGGCGACCATGACCTGAATTTTTATCTGTGGGGCGGCATGGGCGGTGCTGCGATGGTCGGGCTTGGCCTCGCGCTCGCACAACCCAAACGCCGCGTGCTGGTCATCACCGGTGACGGTGAAATGCTGATGGGCCTGGGTTCGCTGGCCACCATCGCCGTCGCAGCGCCGAAAAACCTGGCCATCGCCGTGATCGACAACGGCCATTACGGCGAGACCGGCATGCAGCGTGCGCACACCGGACGCGGTGTCGATATCACCGGCATGGCCAAGGCCGCCGGCTTCAAATCGGCAACCACCATACGCACACAGGCCGCACTGAAGTTGTGGATCAGCAAATTCCATCGCCAGAGCGGTCCGGTGTTCGGCGATATCAAGGTGTCGGCCGTGGCGGCGCCTATGGCCTTGCCGCTACGTGACGGCACGGCGATCAAACATCGTTTCCGCACGGCACTGCTGGGGTCAAAAGCGCTGGAGTGACACGCTGGTGGTTACCCCTCCCCCCAGCCCTCTCCCCGCGAGTCCGCGGGGAGAGGGAGAAGTTTCTGGTTTTATCCCCTCTCCCCGTGCTTACGGGGAGAGGGTTAGGGTGAGGGGCAACCGATGAAAGGCCACTCTCAGCGCGGCAAGCGCAATGCCCGCGCATTGAGAAAATCCCAAACCGACGCCGAGCGCAAAATCTGGCAGTTGCTGCGAAGCCGGGCGTTGAAAGGTGCAAAGTTCCGCCGCCAACACCCTGTTGGTAGCTATGTGGTTTATTTTATGTGTATAAATGAAAAACTGATCATTGAGCTTGATGGCAGCCAACATCAACCGCAAAAGTCTTACGATGCACAACGCACAGCGTTTTTAGAACAGGCTGGATATCGGGTAATTCGATTCTGGGATAACGATGTGTTGCTGCAAACCGAGAGTGTGATGCAGGCAATATTCGATGCTTTAGGCAGCCCCTCTGCTTCGCGCCAAGTGTTCCCTTGACCCTAGCCCTCTCCCCACTCACGTGGGGAGAGGGAACTCAAATCGTTGAAGAAGAATAATCATGACTACAACGCCTCAATCCCTGAAAAAATACAAAATGTTCATCGGCGGCGAGTGGCTGGAAGCCGCCAGCGGTGAATATTTCCCCAGCGATAACCCGTACACCGCCAAACCCTGGGCGCTGATTCCGCGCGGTAACGCCACCGATGTTGCGCGCGCCGTGGATGCGGCACACTGCGCATTTACCTCAGGCGAATGGCCGAAGTTCAACGCCAGCAAACGCGGCGCCCTGTTGCGCAAACTTGGCGACCTGATTACCGAATATTCCAAAGCGCTCGCCGAAACCGAAGTCCGCGACAACGGCAAGCTCTACGCCGAGATGAGTGCGCAGACCGCGTACATGGCGCAGTGGTACTACTACTTCGGTGGCCTCGCCGACAAGATCGAAGGCGCGGTGATTCCGATCGACAAGCCCGACACTTTCAATTTCACCCGCCACGAACCGCTGGGCGTGGTGGCGATGATCATTCCGTGGAATTCACCGCTGCTGCTGCTGGCGTGGAAACTGGCACCCGCCCTTGCCGCCGGCAACACCGTGGTGATCAAACCCTCGGAGTACACCTCGGCATCGGCACTGGAGTTCATGAAGCTGATTGAGCAGGCCGGATTTCCGCCGGGCGTGGCCAACGTGGTCACCGGTTTCGGTGCCGAAGTCGGCACGCCGCTGGTCGAACATCCACGCATGGCCAAGATCGCCTTCACCGGCTCCGACGCCACCGGTCAGCGCATTTACGAAGCGGCGGCCAAGGGCCTCAAACGTGTCAGCATGGAACTCGGCGGCAAATCGCCGAACATCGTGTTCGACGATGCGCAGCTCGACAATGCGGTGAAAGGCGTGATCTCCGGCATTTTCGCCGCCACCGGCCAGACCTGCATTGCCGGCTCAAGGCTGCTGGTGCAGCAATCGATCCACGACCAGTTTGTTGAAAAGCTGGTGGCCCTGGCGAAAACCGCCAAAATGGGTAACCCGATGAATCTCGATACCCAGGTCGGACCGGTCACCAACGCGCCGCAGTTCGAGAAAATCCTGCATTACATTGACGTCGCTAAAAATGAGGGCGCGCAGGCTGTGCTCGGCGGCGGCCCGGCCAAACGGCCCGAATGCGGCAGCGGCTGGTTTGTCGAGCCGACCATATTTACCGGCGTCAACAACGCCATGCGCATCGCGCAGGAGGAAGTGTTCGGCCCGGTGCTGTCGGTGATTCCGTTCAGGGACGAGGAAGAAGCCATCGCCATCGGTAACGATGTGGTGTTCGGTCTGGCAGCCGGCGTGTGGACGCAGAACATGCGCCGTGCCTTCACCATGGCCGAGAAACTCCAGGCCGGCACGGTGTGGGTCAACACCTACCGCGCTGTCTCCTATCTGTCGCCCTTCGGCGGCTACAAACGCTCCGGCATCGGCCGCGAAAGCGGCCAGGACATGATCTACGAATACCTGCAGACCAAAAGCGTGTGGATTTCCACGGCGACCGAAGTACCCAACCCATTCATCATGCGCTAGGGTTTTGATGCGCACACTGGTCAGACTGCTGTTCATCACCGGTTTCGCGCTGCTCGCCGCATCGCTGTGGCAACGCTACCAGCTCCCGCAACCCGCCCTGCTGGTCGAAGGGCTGCAGCAGGAACCGGAACAGGTTCAGGTACGCGAGCCACCGCGAACCGTCGCGGTAAACGGTGTCACCTACAGCATCCAGCCGCTGTACCGCTACGAACTGTACGGCCTCGTCGTCAGCCTTCACGACAGCGACAGCTGGTGGGATTACATTCATCGCGAATGGAACGATCACCTCAACGTGGTTGACCTGTGCGTGATCTGGGGCAACAACGCCGCCAGCGGCGCCTATCGCGACATCAAATTCTCCAGCGGCCAGTTTGTGTGCAATCTTGAAGCACCAACCCGGGAAGCCTTCGCGGCTTTCGACTGGACCGCCATTTCCAACAACCACCTGCTGACCAACGACCCTGCCATTGCCAAAAAACTGCGCTCGGTGCGCATCGGCGACCAGATCCGTTTCCGTGGCTACCTCGCCGAATATTCACACAACCACAACGGCCAGCCCTTCCGTCGCGGCACCAGCACCGTACGCAACGACATGGGCAACGGTGCCTGCGAGACGGTTTATGTCGAGGACGTCGACATCATCCGCCGCGGCGGCGGGCCATGGCGTACGCTGGTGACCGTGGCCTGGGTGCTGCTGGGCATTGCCAGTGTGCTCTGGTTCCGCCTGCCGCTTTCAATGCGTGACTGAAGCTGAAGCGAACTCGTACAAAAAAAGGGCGCCACAGCGCCCTTTTTCATGATCCGCCTGCCTGAATCAGGCGACTTTGACAAAACCCGGCGGCAGCGTTTCCTCGAACGACGGCCGCGCGGCAACCCCCGCCAGCCATTTCGCCAGCTTCGGTGCGCGGCTGCGCCAGTCGTGGGCATAACGGAAATCCGTGTACTGCATGGCCACGCCCATCACGATGTCGGCCAGGCCGAAACGGTTGCCGAGCAGGAATTCGCTGTTTTCTTTCATGGTTTTTTCCGCGAGGTCGATGGCGCGTGCGATGCGCTGCTCCTCACGCACCATTTTTTCCGGCATCTGTTTCTCTTCCGGGCGGCGGGTTTCGAACACGCGGGCAATGCCGGCGTCGATGATGCCCTGCCCCAGCGCCTGCCACCACTGCGACTGCCAGTAACCGGCCGGATCACGCGGCGTGAAGGATTTGCCGTCGGCATGGTCGAGGTAATGCACGACCAGCACCGACTCGAACATATAGCTGTCGGCGCCGATTTCCAGTGCCGGCACCTTGGACAGCGGGTTCTTGATAATTATGGGGCTGTCCTCGACCCACGGATCCTCCACGATGAACTCGACCGGCATGTTCTTTTCGTGGATCAGCACGCGCGCCTTGCGCACGTAGGGAGAAGTGAGCGAGCCATACAGCTTCATGAAAAACTCCTGATTAGTTTTACTACCGTGAAAACCGCGTTCTGAAGCCGTATTCTAGCTGAAGCGTCACCCCGGAATGCGCATCGCGCGCTCCACCGCCGCCCGACCCAGCTGCGGCACCACCATTTCAATGAAATCGGTCAGGTAACGGCGCAGATGGGTGCCGCGCCGCAGGCTGACCGTCATCAAGCTCTCGGGAAACAGCCGCGTCACATCCACCGCATGCAGGCCGGCATCCGCGCGCGGATCCAGTGCGATCGCCGGCACCACGGCAATGCCCAGACCCTCCGTCACATAGGCCTTGATCACGTCTGAATCGCTGGCGCTGACCACATGGCGTGCCGTAATACCTGCATCACGGAACGCTTTGCCGATGATCTGTCCACCGCGCGACCGCGGGTGATAACTGACGAAGGGATAATCAGCAAAGTCAGCGAGCGTGATGCGCTTTTTACGGCCCAGCGGATGTCCCTTGGGCATGATCACGCTGCGGCGCAAAGGGTGCGCCGGCAACTGCACCAGTTCGGGGTGGCCCTGAGTCAGCTCGGTGCTGATGCCGATGTCGGCCTCGCGTGATTCGACCAGCCTGGTGATGTCATCCGGATCCGCCTGCAGCAGATGCAGCTGCACATCCGGATAGCGCCGCGAGAACTCGCGCACGGGAATCGGCAGCGTGTAACGCGCATGCAGGTGGCTGGTGGCAAGCACCAGCCGCCCGCCCCCTTCATTGCGTGCATCGGCCGCGATCAGGGCAATATTCTCCATCTCGCTCAGCAGACGCTCCGCCGACTGCAGAATGGCGCGTCCGGTTTCGGTCAGATCAAGGATGCGGTTGGTTCGGCGCACCAGCAGTTCCATGCCCAGTTCCTGCTCCAGCAGCTGGATCTGCCGGCTCACGCCCGGCTGCGAGGTATGCAACGCAACCGCGGCGGCCGAAATATTGAAGGACTGGCGTGAAATTTCGCGCAGGAAGCGCAATTGTTTAAGCGTCATGGCAGCGAGGGTATGGCCGGCCCGGTAGATTATCCGCGCTTACTATACATAAATAACATGGTGATATACATAATAATTCTTTTATCGCATGACAAGGACTTGCTAGGATGACTGCCATCAACAAAGCAACCGAACCGCCACAGGAGGCATGAATGATTACCGTAACCCGCGTCGGCAAACACATCGGCGCAGAAATTTCCGGCGCGGACCTGAGCCAGCCGCTGAGCGACGACGTTTTCGCGCAGATTGCCAAGGCTTTTTTTGACAATGAGGTGGTTTTTTTCCGCAACCAAAAGATCACCCCGGCGCAGCAAGTCGAATTCACCAGACGTTTCGGCATCCTCGAACAGCATGTGCGCAAGGAAAGCCGTCTGCCCGGCCATCCGGAAATCCTCGTTGTGTCCAACCTGCTCGACGACAAGGGCAATGCCATCGGCGCCCAGGACGCCGGCCGTTTCTGGCATAGCGACCTGTCGTACAAAAAAGAACCTAGTCTGCTGTCGGCCTTGTACGCTGTTGAAGTGCCGGTCAAGGACGGCCAAGTGCTGGGCGACACCAGCTTCACCAGCACCACGGCTGCCTACGAGGCGCTGCCGGAAGCGATGAAACAACGTCTGCAGGGCCTGAAAAACGTGCACAGCTACCGTTACTACCGCACCAAGAACGCGCAGGTGCAAAAAGAAGAGGCAGCCCGCGGCGGCCGTGTGGTACAGGAACATTTCCCCACTGAAGAACAGCTGAAAAGCGTGCCGGATGTCGAAGCGCCCATTGTCCGCACCCACCCCGTGACCGGGCGCAAGAGCCTGTTCATCAACGAAGCCCACACCTCGGCCATCGTCGGCCTGCCCCCGGCTGAAAGCGAAGCCCTGAAAAAGGAAATCTGCGAGCACACGATCAAACCCGAATTCCAGTACCGCCACCGCTGGCAGGCCGGCGATCTGCTGCTGTGGGACAACTGCTCTGCGCTGCACAAGGCCAACTTCGATTACGACCTGCCGCTGCGTCGTCTCATGTATCGGACTACCGTGCGGGGCAGCGTCGCGGTTTGATACACTTCCTGCAAATAGCCTGTAGCGGCGGCACTGGTTGCCGCCGTTGCGTTTTCTGAAACGCAGACATCAGGGCACTGACAAAACGATCAGTTACGGGGAATCCGAACCGCCATGAAAGAAATCCGCATCCTGTCCGCGACCGGCATCCTCGGTTCCGGTTTCCGCGAAGAAACCATGAAACGGGCGATGACGCTGAAGCCCGACTTCATCGGCGCGGACGCCGGCTCCACCGATCCCGGCCCGCACCATCTCGGTTCCGGCGAACCGCAGTTTTCCGATGCCGCCTGCAAACGCGACCTGCGGCTGATGCTCATCGCGGCCCGCGCAGCGAAAATCCCGGTGATGGTCGGCTCGGCCATGACCGCCGGCACCGACGCCCAGGTCGAACGCCTCGCCGGTATCGCCCGAGAAATCGCCCGTGAAGAAAAACTCAATTTCAAACTGGCGACCATCAAATCCGAACAGGATCGGGGCTACCTGAAAAAACGCCTGAAGGAAGGCCGCATCAAGCCGCTGGCCAATGCGCCGGCGTTCGACGAAGCGGTGATCGACCGCAGCTCGCATATCGTCGGCATGTGCGGCGCCGAGCCTTATATCGAAGCGCTGCAGAACGGCGCCGACGTGGTGATTGCCGGCCGCTCCAGCGACACCTCGATCTTCGCGGCGATGCCGGTAATGAAGGGTTTCAATCCGGCCACCGTCTGGCATATGGCCAAGATCATGGAATGCGGCGCCGCCAGCGTGGTGCTGCGCAAATACCCGGATTGCAATTTCGCCATCGTCACCGACGACCATTTCATCATCGAGCCGCCGAATCCCGATTACCGCTGCGATCCGGCCAGCGTTGCCTCGCACAACCTCTACGAAAATTCCACGCCGTACGAACTGGTCGAGCCTTCGGGCATCCTGAATACCGTCAATGCGCGCTACGAAGCCGTCTCCGACCGTGCAGTCAAGGTTTCCGGCAGCACCTTCAAAAAGGCCGAGCGCTACACCATCAAACTCGAAGGCGCTGAACTCGCCGGCTACCAGAGCATCGTCATCGGCTCGGTGCGCGATCCGATCATCCTGCGCCAGTTCGACCACTGGCTGGAAAACCTGATCAAGGCGGCGCGCGACCGCATCCGCGCCGTGATGGGCGACGGCATCGACAACCGCTACCGCCTCGACGTGCGCCAGTTCGGCCGCAATGCCGCGATGGGCGTATTGGAGCCGGACATGAGCATCGGCCACGAAGTCGGCCTGCTGTTCCAGATCACCGCGCCCGACCAGAAACTGGCCAACGCATTGGCCAAGTCCCTGAGCCACATCGCCGTGCACTACCCGGTGCCGGAGTGGACGGGACTGATCACCTCGGTCGCCTTCCCCTACTCGCCGGCCGAAATCGACAAGGGCGCCAGCTACCGCTTCAACATGAATCATGTGGTCGAACCGGACAGTCCGCTGGAAATGTTCCGCATCGCGTACGAGAAAGTCTGAACCATGGCCAAACTCTGGCAAGTGACCAAACTGATCCGCAGCAAGAACTCCGGACCCTTCGAACTGACCTTTGACATCATTTTCAAGGAACACGCGGTTTATGAAAAAGTGCGCGATACCCGGCTGATCAACGCCGAGTGGTTCGGCAAGACCTATCGCATGAAACCGGAACTGGTGGCAATCATCAATTACGACGCCGCGAACGCGATCAAGATCACCATCCCGCGGCCGGTGATTTCCGGCGACGTCAACGACGGCGATGTGTTCGGCGGGCAGCAGTACGGCCCCTTGGTGGACATCGAAGTACCGGCATGAACACGCAGGCCTGCGGACTGATCACGGTCCGGCTCGATGTCGCCGCCGCGCACGACGAGGAATTCAACGATTGGTACACCCTCGAGCATGTGCCGCAGTTGACGGCCCTGCCGGGTTTTGTCCGCACCCGCCGTTACTTTTGCGAGAAATCAGACATCCGTTACCTGGCCTGGTACGAAACTGTGGACGAAAGCGTCGAGGCGGCAAAGGACTTCCAGCATATCGTCGCCAATCCCACGCCCTGGTCGCTGCGTATGCGCAAACTCTACGGCGAGCGGCGCGAACGGATGAACTTCAAGCTGATGTGCGAGGTTGGCGGCACTCCCGTCGATGCGCCGTGGATGTACATCGTGCATACCGACATCCCCGACCACATCATCGACGAATACAACGCATGGTATGACAAGGAGCATCTGCCGCGTTGCGCCGCCATTCCTGGCGTGCTGCGGGCACGGCGTTACATGTCGACCGGCATCCTTGGCGGGAAAAGCGACAGCCCGCGCTACCTGACCGCCTACGAACTCGCCGGCCCTGACGTCTGGGAAAGTCCTGCAGCGCAACTCGCGCGCAAAACGCCGTGGACCGAAAAAATGCGCTCGTTGTTCAGCAACACGCGGCGCGCACTGTACAGACTCGCCGCACCCACGATCACACACGAACAGGCGCTTGCGCAGAAACGGGTTTCGGTCGCGCAACAATTCGGGGGCCTTGCTCCAGAACATGCTGCAGCGGATGTGCCGGTTGCTTGAGCCGCCCGGTTGACAGATTTGACCTGACGCCCCTAATATGCAGTTGTCCGGACAAGTTAGCCGATGCCTGCGGAAGGCGGCAGAGACCCGGCGAACACCCCTTATCGAACAACCAGAGCAGAACATCATGAGTGATATGTCCGCCCAACTCATCAACGTGCGCATTGAAGAGCGCTCCAGCGACTCCCGGATCGCATACATCACGGTCAACAATCCCGCCAAACACAACACTCTGGGCATGCCCGGAAAACGGGCGATCGCCGATACCTTCAACCGACTGGCAAAGGATGAAACGCTGCGCGCGGCCGTCATCACCGGCGCCGGTGAAAAGTCTTTCATCGCCGGCGCCGACCTGGCCGAGATGAAAGATCTGACGGCAGAACAGGCCGAGGTGGAACACACCCTGACCCATGTTGCCAACGAATCCATCGGACGCTTTCCGGTACCGGTGATTGCGCGAATCAACGGCTGGTGCCTGGGGTTCGGCATGGAACTCGCCGCGGCATGCGATATGCGTGTCGGCGTCGATACTGCGAAATTCGGCATGCCGGAAGTGCGCGTCGGCATCCCCTCCGGCATGGAAGCCGTGCTGCTGCCGCGGCTGGTTGGCTGGGGCAAGACATTGGAACTGATATATACCGGGGACATCATCGACGCGCAGGAGGCTTATCGCTGCGGTTTTCTGCAAAAACTCGTTCCGGCCGCCGAACTGGATGCCGCAGTCGAAAAATGGATTACTTCCATTCTCCTCGGCGGGCGGCGCGTGATGCGCCTGCAGAAAACCCTGATTCGCGACTGGGAACGGATGTCCCTGACTGACGGCATCTGGCAAGGAATACGTGCTTGCGTTGAAGCGCGCAGCACCGACGAACCCAAACGCATGATGGCAGCATTCCTGGAACGCAAAAAAAAGAAATAACACGCCCCCTTGTGAAGGAGATCACATGCCGTCAGGACACTATAGTGCGTTGCTCAGTCTGCTGGTCTGGCCATTGGCGCTGCTCCCCGCTGCCCAGGCACAGACTTATCCCGTCAAACCCATACGTTTTATTGTTTCCTACGCACCAGGCGGCGGCACCGACATTGTGGCGCGCACCGTGGGCGCCAAGCTGGCCGAATTGCTTGGAAAACAGGTCATCATCGATAACCGGCCCGGCGCCGGCGGCAACATCGGGACCGAAGTAACCATCAATGCCCCGGCGGATGGTTATACGATCCTGGCGGGAAACATCGGACCGATTGCGGTTAACCCAAGCCTGTACAAGCTTTCTTTCGTGCCCCTGCGCGATCTGGCGCCGGTATCACTGCTCGCCCTGGCCCCCCTGCTGATTGTGGTACACCCGTCCTTGCCCGTAAAAAACGTCAGGGAACTGATTGCACTCGCCCGACACTCGCCAGGAACACTCAATTATTCCTCGGCCGGCACCGGATCATCCAACCATCTGGCCGGCGCATTATTCAACATGCTCGCCAAAGTCGACACCGTGCACGTACCTTACCGTGGCGCCGGCCCCGCCATGACCGATCTTATTGCGGGGAATGTCATGCTGTCCTTTGCGACCATGCCATCGGCGATGACCCAGGTGAAAGCGGGAAAACTGCGGGTGCTGGCCGTCACCGGCGCCAAACGTTCGTCATTGATGCCGGAAGTGCATACAACAGCCGAAGCGGGTTTACCCGGGCATGAAGTCAGCGCCTGGTACAGCATCGTCGTAAAGGCGGGAACCCCTAGAGCCATCATCGACCAACTGCATGGCGCAGCCGTCAAAGCGCTGCAGTTTCCCGATGTGCGTGAGCGCCTGATTGCGGAAGGCGCCGACCCCATAGGCAATACCCCGGAGGAATTCAGCGCCTTCATGCGGGCCGAAACCGAAAAATGGGCAAACGTGGTGAAAACAGCCGGAATGAAAGTCGACTGAATGTACCTGCTGGAACACGATGCCAAACAATTGCTGGCCCGCCACGGCATACCTTCACCGCAAGGTTGCCTTCTCACCGCGCCGGATGCCGGTTCGCAGCTTCCGCCCGGCCCCTGGGTGGTCAAAGCCCAGATCACTGTCGGCGGGCGGGGCAAGGCGGGACTGATCAAAAAAGCAGTAACGGCCAACGAGGTCGCTGAAACAACCGCCGCAATCATCGGCCAGCAGGCCAAAGGCCGCACAGTCCGGGCGGTCCGCGTTGAACAGCAGGTACAAGGTGCCGGCGAAGCCTACATCTCGATGCTGCTCGATCCTGCGGCAGCAGGTGTGCGCATCATCATGGCGGCGCAGGGCGGCATGGAGATCGAGGCTCTGCCCCCGAACGCACTGCACATGGTTACCGTCGCGCCTGAGGCTGCAACACTGGCCGCAGCCGCGGAAAAACTCGCCGCCTCGTTCGATGGCGCAACCGGCAAGGCACTGGCCGAGGCCGGCCGTGCGATGGCGGATGCATTCATCACCACCGAGGCGCTGCTGATTGAAATCAATCCGCTGTTTGTCCACAACGACGGCAGCTGGGTCGCCGGCGATGCCAAGTTCGTCACCGACGATTCAGCCCTGCCGCGCCAGCCCGAACAGCATGCGCTGCTTGCCGATAGCAACGGGCCCTATGTCGAAACCGCGCTGAAGGATACCCACGGCTGCGACTACGTGGTGGTTGATCCGGCCGGCGAAATCGCGCTGCTGACCACCGGCGCCGGCCTGTCGATGATGCTGATCGATGAAATGCGCGCCGCGGGACTCAAACCCTACAACTTCCTCGACATCCGCACCGGCGGCCTGCGCGGCGAAACCAGGCGCCTGATCAGCGTGCTGCAATGGATGCACCAGGGCCCCAATGTACAGGTCATGCTGATCAATGTTTTTGCTGGCATCACCGATCTTGGCGAATTTGCCCGGCTGCTGGTCAGCGCATTACGCGACGTACCGGAATTCAAGGTACCGGTGGTCGCGCGCCTGGCGGGCAACGGCATGGAAACCGCGCGCACGGTGCTGGTCGAAGCCGGCATCACGCTGCACAACGATCTCGATGCCGCGCTGGCCGAGGTGCGCGGGCACCTGAAAGGCCGCAAATGATCTCGCCGCGCATAGACCGCTCTACCCGCGTCATCCTGCAGGGCATCAGCGGCCGCGCCGGCCGCCTGCACAGCCGCCTGATGCGCGAATACGGCACCAACATCGTGGCCGGCGTATCGCCGCCAAAAGATATCAATGAAATCAATGGGATACCATTATTTCCCGATTGCGCTTCCGCAGTCAAAGCCACCGGCGCCACGGTCAGCGTGGCACTGGTCGGCGCCTATGACCTGCTGGAAGCGATGCGGGAAGCGGTGGCAGCCGGCATCAAAATGATTGTCACGCCCACCGAAGGCATGCCGGTGCACGATGCACTCAAGGCAAAACGGCTGACGCAGCAGGCCGGCGTGTTGTGGATCGGCGGCTCGACGCCGGGCATGGCCGTCGCCGAAGTCGCCAAACTCGGTTTTTTGCCCGACGTGTCGCTGAAATCCGGCGCGCTGGGCCTGATGTCAAAATCAGGCACGCTGTCGTACGAGGCCGGATTCCGACTCGCGCAAGGCGGCATCGGCACTTCGGTGTGGATCGGCGTCGGCGGTGATCCGGTCAAGGGCGTGCGTTATTCGGATCTGGTGCCGTTTTACGCGCAGGATAAACAAACACGCGGCGTACTGATCATCGGTGAAATCGGTGGTCGGGACGAAGAAGACTTTGCAGACGCGCTGAAAACCCATGCCTTCGCAAAGCCGGTTTTTGCGCTGATCGCCGGCCGCACCGCACCCGAGGGCGTATCCATGGGCCATGCCGGTGCCCTGACTTACGGCAACCATGGCGGTTACGCCTCGAAACGCGCCGCGCTGGAGAATGCCGGCGTCCGGGTATTTTCCTCGCTCAATGAAATGGCCGAAAAAATAGCTGACGTTTTCTAGTCACGGACATCATTGCCGGGCTCGAGACGAAATTCGACGTCGTAGGAAAAACGCATGGCCGGATAAATGCTTTTAGTTATTTCGTACAAGCGCTGATCGGCATCGAAATAACGACGCGTGATGACTATGCCGGCGGAACCCGGCTTGACTTTCAGATGCTGCGCGATCGCACCCGGAATGTTCTCGCCGCTGATTTTCTGCCGCACCGTGAATGTCCTGACGCCATAACGCTCCGCAATCAGCGCATACAGCGGAACCCTGCGCCTGCCAACCTGGCCGGCGATTCCGGAATATTCCGAGCGGAAAAACAGCTTCGTCCAGGCCAGATTCTCGCTTGGCCTGCCATATCTCAGGGCCTGCACCATGCACCACTTTGCGGAAACCGACGTTTCGGAGTAATCGCCCGGAACATCGCCCGCATCCACCATGCCCCTCGCCATTACCCTCAACTTCGTATTTTGCGCATATTCCCAAAGATCCGGTATCGCATCAAAGGCATGGACGTACCGGGAAGTTACTTTTTCCGCCTCGACCCGGGTGCCCAAACCCTGATGGCTCGAAACGACACCCAGCTTCTGCAGAATGCGTATCGCTTCGCGAACCGTGTGCCGGCTGAACTGATATTGCAGGCAAAGCTGGGGCTCGCTGGGCAACAACGAACCGACCGGATACACCCCATCACCGATGGCCGCCAATATTTCCTCCGCCAGCAGAACATAGCGCGGCTTCTGTTTATCCAGCGTTTTTTGTTTTCGGGAAGCGGAGACTGGCATGACTTCATTCTACCGGCATGCAGCAACGGACGGAACGAGCGATCGGCGCAGCATGCCTGGACAACCTTGATGGATGATCAGGTTTTCCGCAAAACCGCCGCCAGGCAGACCTGGCGGTCAAAATCAGGCCGGCAGGGTCAACGGCAGGCGCTTGATCACTTTCACGCGCTGCACGGTGTCCCCTGCCAGATGCGTCCACACCAGCGCATCGCGCACCAGTTTGTCGACGCGGGCGTGCATCATGCAGCCTTCGGGGCCGTGGATTTCCATGTTGGCGCGGGTCACGCGCTGCACCACTTCCTGCGAGTAGTTCATCACCAGCACGTTGTTGCCGAGGTCCGGCAGCTTGCGGTCGCGCTCCCACGCCGTGCGCAGCACGAATGAACGCAGCGCCTCGGTCAGCATGTACATCTCGTTCAGTTTCAGCTGCACCAGCTGGTGGTCGATGACGTATTTGCCGGCGCGTTTGTAGCTCTTGGCGAAATGCATGGCCATGCCCACCGCGTCATCACAGATGCCCAGCGCATTGGCCGCCAGTTCGATGTCGCCGAACTCTGACTTGTCGGTGGCGCGCGCCTTGACGCCGCCGTTGACCTCACCCACCACGTTGGCATGCGGCACCCGCGCGTTTTCGAATATCAGTTCGCCGTTCTGGTAAAAACGCCAGCCGCGTTTGTTGAACACCTTGCCGATGCGGAATCCCGGCGTGTCGCGCGGAATCAGGAACATGGTGCTGCCCTCGCGGATGCCGACTTCGGGGTTGGTGCGCGCATCGACAAAAAACAGCTTGGCCACGCTGCCGTTGGCGATGAACATCTTGCTGCCATTGAGGATCCACTCATCACCGTGGCGTTCGGCGCGCAGTTTCCAGCCGGCCTTGGCATCGTTTTCCGGCGGCATGCGGTTGTCGGAACCGGCATTGGCTTCCGTGCCGCCCTTGCCCAGCACGAACTCGTGATCGGCCATGAAGGGCTTGAGGAAACGTTCCTTCTGGTCCTTGGTGCAGGACGCCGCGATCAGGTGGCTCCACTTCCAGCACTGGCTGAAGGTCTTGGAGACCGAACTGTCACCGCGCGCCAGCTCCGCCATCACCAGGGCCTGGGTGACAAAATCGGCTTCGTGTCCGCCCCACTCCTTGGGCACCGCCAGGGTGCGAAAACCCAGTTTTGAACCCTTGGTGATGATGCCCCAGTCGAAAGTGGCCCTGGGGTCGGCGATCTGGTCGCGCGCCAGCGACATCGGCCGCACTTCTTCTTCGGCAAACCGCCGGGCTTCCATCTGCCAGCCGCGTTGTTCTTCGTTCAGCGAAAAATCCATTCCGATTCCCCAGAATTTTAAATTAATTAATATAATCAATAACTTATCAGTTATCCCGCTGACTGGCGCGAATACCCGGCGACAGCCTCGGCCACCACCAGCGGCGCGGCGAGATCGCAATCCACCGAATGCTGCAGCACCAGCGTGTCATGCACGTATTTCTGCAGCGGCATGTCGCGCATCACGCCCATCGCGCCGAAACACTCGGTCGCTTCCAGCGTTGCGCGGTGCAGCGACTGCGCGGTGAAGGTGCGCGCCACCACCGGCCACGGCAGGTCATTGACGCTGCGATCGCTGATCGCCTCCGGATGATCGGTGACCCAGGCGGCTTTCATCGTCAGCGCGCGCGCCGCCTCCAGCTGGATCGCGACATCGGCGAGTTTCATGCCGATGGCCTGATGTTCGACGATATGGGCGCCGCCCTGCCAGCGCATCTTGGCGTAATCAACCGCGGCCTCATAGGCCGCACGCGCCACGCCGATGTTCACCGCGGCGGTCTGCACCGTGCGGCGCGCAATGAGACCGGATTGCAGCAAGCGATGCGCGGCATCGTCCGGCAGCACATCATCTGCGCCGACCTTGCAGCCCTTCAGCGTCACCGCGGCCACTGCGCCATGGTGCCAGCGCGTACGTTCTCCGCCGCCGCCAAAAGCCGGCAGTTCATCGTCAATCGACAATCCTTTGGCATCGCTGCCCAGCAGCACGGTGACCGTGCCCGGCGCATCGGCGATCTTGGCCTGCACGATGAACAGCCCGGCGACAGGTGCGTTCGACACAAACGGCGCCAGCCCGTTGAGGATCCAGCCCTTGCCGTCGCGCTCGGCGATCACCTCAGGGGCGCCGATCACGTCGGCATCCGCCGGCACCGCATGGTGATAACTCCAGCCCAGTTCGGCATTATCATCACGCGCAATCAGCGCCAGATGAAAACGCTCGCCGGCTTCGAATTTCGGCAGCCAGCGTTTGCGCTGGGCGTCATTCATCGCCTCATGCACGGCGCGCGCCAGCACGGCAGTCTCACCCAGCACCACCGCCAGATCGACGTCGCCCACGGCGATCTCCTCCAGCAACAGGCAGCAGGTCAGCAGATCGGCACCTGCGCCACCCGCCGCTTCCGGCAGCGCCAGGCCGCGCAAGCCCATCTGCGACAGCTGATCGAGCAATCCGGTCATCAGCGGTTTTTCAAAAGGCTCCAGCCGCGCCGGATCGGTGGCGGCGGGTTTGATTTCGCGATTCACAAAATCGCGGACGGCGTCGCGAAACTCGATCTGCTCCGGCGTCAAATGCAGGTCAACCATGCGCTGCTTCCTTTCGTGGGTTTGTGACTTCGGGATTACTGCGGATTGATGCCGGCAACAACGGCGTCGCAAATCGATTGGGTGTGTTTCATCCTTCTTTATCTGTGCGCACAGTTATATTTGGGCAGGGATGCAACGCGCCCGCAGATAATGCCGAAAACAGGCGGCAGCGGCAACCGCCGGGAGGCGCTGCGGCGGCCAAACCACGATACGGACGGGGGGCTGAGACCGCCTGGCACGAAGCAGAGAGTCTCAATCGAGCTAGACCAGCCCCCGCGCAATCCCCCCATCCACCAGTATCGACTGGCAGGTCACGTAGCTGGTTTTGTGCGAGGCCAGGAAGGCCACCATCGGCGCAATCTCCTCCGGCTGGGCGAAACGACCCAGCGGTATTTCATGCGCGAACTCCTCGACGATCACCGCCGGCGGCACACCGCGTTCCTGCGCCAGTTTGTCGATGCGCCTGGTCCAGAGACTGGTCATGGTGCGCCCCGGCGACACCGAATTGACACGGATGTTGAAGGGCTGGAATTCGGCGCCCAGCGTTTTCACCATGGCGATCAGCCCGGCCTTGTGCACATTGGACACCAGCTGCTGCGGATACGGCATGCGCGGGCCGGCGGCGCCGAGAATGACAATGCGTCCTGCGCCGGATTTTTTCAGCAGCTCCAGCGTGGCGCGGATCACGCGCACGGTGCCCATGACATTGAATTCGTAATTGGCATACCAGGCCGCGTCATCGAGTTCGCCGAACAAGGCACGCTGGCTGCCGCCCACGGCCGAGACCAGGATGTCCAGCTTCACCGTCTGCTGCTCGAGCCACTGCTGCAGTGCCGTGACTTCGGCCGCCCTGGTCACATCCGCCGCAAACCAGCGCACCGGGCGGCCGGCGGCCTGCTCCAGCCTTGCCGCCGCCTGTTTCAGCTTGCCGGCATTACGCGAACAGAGGATGAGGTCCACGCCCTCTTCGAGCAAGGCCTTCGCGCTTTCATAACCGATGCCTTCACTCGCCCCGACCACGAGGGCGGTTTCACCCTTGATGCCCAGATCCATGTCGCTCCTTGTTGATTCCGCCTGAAAAATGAAAACGCCGGCACTCCTGCCTGTTGTGCCGGCGCTGCAAATAACCCGTTTTAAGGGGGTGAACCCGCGTTACTCGACCTTCGCGCCGGTCATCTTGATCAGCTTGCCGTATTTTTCGTAATCCGCCTTGAGCGTGTTGTTGAACTGATCGACAGTGCTCGGCGACGGATCCAGCGCCTGGTTTTCCAGGTTTTTGACCACGTCCGGCAGCGCCAGCGCCTTGTTGATCTCGGCGTTGAGCTTGTCGATGACCGGGCGCGGCGTGCCGGCCGGCGCGAACACCCCGATCCACGGACTCATGTCGTAACCCGGCACGCCGGACTCCGCCAGTGTCGGCACGCCCGGCAGGGCCTTGCTCGGCTTGCTTGAACCCAGGCCCAGAGGCCGCAGCTTGCCGGCACGGATCTGGTTGATGACCGTGCCCACCGTGGCAAACGAGGCCTGGGTCTCCCCGGCCAGCAATGCGGTGACCTGCGGCGCGCCGCCCTTGTACGGCACGTGCACGATATTGATGCCGGTCATCGAGATCAGCAGCGCCATCTGCAGATGCGGCGCACTGCCGTTGCCCGATGACGAATAGTTGATCTGCCCCGGCCGCGATTTGGCCAGCGCGATGAACTCTTTGACGGTTTTCACCGGCAGCGACGGATGCACGGTCAGCACGCCCGGCTGCGCCGACAACATGCCGACGCCGGTAAAGTCCTTCAGCGTGTCGTAAGTCAGCTTCTTGCCGTAGATGTGCGCATTGCCGACATGGGTCGTTGAATGCACCATGATCGTATAACCATCAGGCGCCGCCTTGGCCACGAGGTCGGCGCCAATCGAGCCCGAAGCGCCGCCGCGGTTGTCGACCACGAACTGCTGGCCCACGGCCTCCGACACCTTCTGCATCACCACCCGGCCCACCACATCGTTCGAGCCGCCGGCCGGCCAGGGAATGACCACGCGCACCACCTTGGACGGATAGGCCTGCGCCTGCACCGGCGCACTGGCCAGCATCGCGGCAATCGCAAGCAGCGCTGAATTCAGCAATGACTTCATTTCGGTTCCTCCTCCGGTTTTTTTACTCCGCATATGAAGAACATGCAGATCGGCAAATTATCCGCAAAACCCGGCCCTGCCACAATGAAAAGCACAAAAAAACCGGCGTGGAGCGCCGGTTTTTTTAATATGTGGTCCCTACGCTGCGCTCAATCCACTTTGGCGCCGGTCTCCTTGATGACCCTGGCGTATTTGTCGTAATCGGACTTCAGGCGCACAGCAAACTGTTCGGGCGTCATGAACATCGGATCCAGCGTCTGCGAACTGAGCTTCTCGGCAACCGAACGATCCTTGAGCGCCTTGTGCATTTCGCCGTTCAGCCGGTCGAGCACCGGCTTCGGCAGGCCGGCCGGCCCGAGGGCGCCGATCCAGGCGGTAAATTCATAACCCTTGACGCCGCCCTCGGCAATGGTCTGCACCTGCGGATACTGCGTGATCCGTTCATCCGAAGTCACCGCAACCGCCCGCAGGCGTTTGGAGTTGATGTGCGGAATCACCGAACCGACGGTGGCCATCATCGCCTGCACTTCGCCGGATGCAATCGCCACGGCCGCGGGGCCGCCGCCCTTGTACGGTACATGGATCATCTTGGTGTTGCTCATCGAATTCAGCAGTGCCATGCCGAGATGGACAAAACTGCCGTTGCCGGACGAGGAATAGGTGATCTGATTGGGGCGCTTGCGGCCGAGATCGAGGAATTCCTTGATGCTGTTCACCGGCAGGGAGGGATGCACCACCAGGATGCCGACCTGACGCGCCAGCGGCGCGATGCCGACGAAATCCTTCATCGTGTCATAGGGGATCTTGCCGTAAAGATGCGGGTTCGATACATGCGTGGTCGAATGGACCATGATCGTGTAGCCGTCGGCGGGACTTTTTGCGACAAGATCCGATCCGACGATGCCCGAAGCACCGCCGCGGTTGTCGATGATGAACTGCTGGCCGAGGTTTTCCGACATCTTCTGCATCACCAGACGCCCCACGATGTCATTGGAACCGCCCGGCGGCCAGGGAATGATCACCCGTACCGTTTTCGCGGGATAAGTCTGCGCCATCGCAGCCGGCGGCGCATACGATAAGACACCCAGGGCCACAAGCGTGGCGTGCAAAATAAACCTCATTATTGCGTCCTCCAGAATCAGCTATTGGCGATCAATCGGTTTGCAGACGGCGGATTATCCGCGAAAACGGCCTGCGCTCCAATGCCGTCGAACAGTTTCCGCATCACGACAAACGGCCGGGCCCATGACCCGGCCGTTTGTCCGGAAATGCCGGCCGCCGCCGTCAGTCGACCCGGGCACCGCTGACCCTGACCACTTTTTCGTACTTGTCGTAATCCGACTTGATGCGCGCGGTGAACTCTTCCGGGGTCATGTGCATCGGATCCAGGGTCTGCACGCTCAGTTTGGACGCCACGCCGGGATCCGCAAGCGCCTTGCCCAAAGCACCGTTCAGCGTGTCGATGACGGCCTTCGGCGTTCCCGCCGGAACAAAACAGCCCACCCATGCGGTGAACTCGTAGCCCGGCACAAATTCCGCAATGGCCGGCACGTCCGGAAACTGCGAAACCCGTTTGTCGGTCGCCACCCCGATCGGCCGCACCCGGCCGGACTTGATGTGCGGGAACAGCGAGCCGATCGTCGCCAGCATGGCCTGGGTTTCTCCGGCGATCAGTGCCGTGCCGGCGGGTCCGCCGCCCTTGTACGGCACATGGATCATCCTGAGGCCCGCCATTTCCGCCATCAGCGCCATCGACAAATGCACATAACTGCCGTTGCCCGCGGAGGCGTAGACAAGCTCGCCGGGATGTTTTTTTGCCAGCGCCACGAGCTCCTGCCCGTTTTTCACCGGCAGTGACGGATGCACCACCAGCATGCCGACCTGCCGCGCCAGCGTGGTGACGCCCGCAAAATCCCTGATCACGTCGTAGTTGAGCTTCTTGTAGAGATGCGCGTTGGCGACATGGGTGGTGGACTGCACCATGACGGTGTAACCGTCGGCGGGGCTTTTCGCGACAATCTCCGAACCGATCTGCCCGGCCGCGCCGCCACGGTTATCAATAACAAACTGCTGTCCCGTGATTTCCGCAACCTTCTGGAACACGATACGGCCGACGACGTCGTTGGATCCTCCGGGCGGAAACACGATCACCACCCGTACAGGCCTTTCCGGATACTTTTGTGCCAGAACCGAAACCGGCAGGAACAATGCCCCCGCCAGCACCATCAATGCAAAACGCAGTGCTGAGTTCATACCATCCTCCTTTTATAATTTATGGGCTCGAAGCCGAATCCATTATGGTTGACCTGCGCGCAGTCGATCAACCGTGATTTCCCGCCGCCGCATTCGCACGATAAAATGCGCTCTTACCCTGCTTGATTCCCCAAGCGGCTCCGCAGGTTGCGGCGCCGCACAAATCCGGAGCATTTCCGCATGTCCCTGCCCCTAGAAGGCGTCAACGTACTCGACCTCACCACCGTGATGGCCGGCCCCTACTGCACCATGGTTCTGGGCGACATGGGCGCCAGCGTCATCAAGATTGAGAACTTCCCCGAGGGTGATGGTTCCCGGCGCTTTGAACCGAAGATCAACGATGAGTCCTATTGTTTCGCGGTGCTGAACCGCAACAAGAAAAGCATCGGCATCAACATGAAGGATCCGCGCGGCAGGGAAATCATCATGAAACTCGCGGCAAAGGCCGACATCATCACCGAAAATTTCCGCCCCGGCGTGGTCAGGAAACTCGGCATTGATTACCAGACCATCAGCGCTTTTAATCCCGGCGTGATCTATGCCTCGATGTCCGGATTCGGCCAGACGGGGCCCTACGGCCACAAGGGCGGCTTTGACATCGTCGCCCAGGGCATGTCGGGCATCATGATGATGACCGGATACCCCGGCGGCCGCCCGGCCAAGGTCGGCATTGCGATGAACGACATCGCCAGCGGCGTCACCGCGCTCTACGCCATCCTCGGCGCCTACATCGGCAAGCTGCGCGGCGGGAAAGGCCAGTATGTCGAGACGTCGCTGCTTGAAGCGGGCCTCGCCTGGACGCACTGGGAATCCGGTGCGTATTTCGGCGGCGGCGAGCAACCTGCAGCCACCGGCACCCGGCATCGCCGCTCGACGCCGTACCAGGCGTACAAGACAAAAGACGGCTACGTCACGGTCGGCGCCAACAACAACAAGCTGTGGACCAACTTCTGCACTATCACCTGCAACAAGCCGGAATGGCTGACCGACCCGCGCTTCAAGGACCTGCCGTCGCGGCTGAAAAACATCGACGTGCTGGAGGCCGAAATCGAAAAAGTGTTCGCCACGCAGCCGACCGCGCACTGGGTGGAAAAACTCGATGCCGCGCAGGTGCCCGGCGGCCCGGTCTACACCTACGCGCAGATTCTCGACGACCCGCACATCAAGGCGCGCAACATGGTGGTTGAATACGACCATCCCAAAATCGGCCGCATGAAATCACTCGGCATCCCGGTGAAATCGAGCGGCGAACTGACCGCCATCCGCCAGCCGGCGCCCTGGCTCGGCCAGCACACCGAGGAAACCCTGCGCAGCCTCGATTACAAGGATGCGGACATCGCCGCGCTGTTTGCGGCAGGTGTCCTCTACGACAAATACCGTGCCGGCCGGAGCGCATGATGAAGACTTCCTGGCAGCAGAAAAAACAGCGGGGCAACTCATGACAACTTCCTGGATATTGTTGCTGATTGCCGGCCTGCTTGAAGTGGTGTGGGCCATCGGCCTCAAGTACACCGAAGGATTCAGCAGGCTGGTGCCCAGCGTCATCACCATCACCGCGATGATTGCCAGCGTCTGGCTGCTCGCGCTGGCGCTGAAGGGCATCCCCGTCGGTACCGGCTACGCGGTATGGACGGGCGTCGGCACCGTGGGCACGGCGATCCTCGGCATCGTGCTTTTCAACGAGGCCGCCACCGTCGCACGGCTGGCCTGCATCGGACTGATCGTGGCCGGCATTTTCGGGTTGAAGCTGGTATCCGGCGACACCTGAAAAAAACGCTGCGCGGCGCAAACCTCCCGCCGCAGGGCTGGGGCCGGCTGACCGGCGCTAGGCCTGCGCCGACTCCATGGCCAGGACTTTTTTCACCGCGGGCCGCGCGGACATGCGCTGGAAGTGATCGTGGACCTTGGGGAAACGCGCGACATCCACGCCGTCACCCTTCAGCCACCCGGTCATCGTGAACAAATAGGGATCGCAGATGCTGTAGTCCTGGCCCGTCACCCACGGCCCTGCGAGCATTTCACGTTCGATCAGTTCGAAACACGCAGCCATCGTCTCGGGAACCTTGCGCTGCATGTCCTTGATGGCGACCGGATCGTCGGCCCAGCGGTAACCGCGCCTGCCGTGGGCATGCGCGACATGCACGGTGGAACACAGATAGCTGTTGAAGGCCTGGATGCGGGCGAACGCGTAAGGGTCGGCCAGCGGCGCGAGCCGCGCCTGCGGATGGCTCTGCGCGATGTAGGCAAGTATTGCCGGCGTTTCGGTCAGAATGCCCTGGTCCGTGATCAATGCCGGCACCCGCGCCTTCGGATTGATCGCCAGGTACTCCGGCTTGGTCTGCTCTCCCGCGCGAAAATCCAGCCGCACCGCCTCGTACTGCGCACTCGCCTCTTCCAGCGCGATGTGCGACGCCAGTGCACAGGTGTTCAGGGCATAAAACAGTTTCAGCATGACATTTCCCTTTTTCCGAGTAACGACACGGCTCCAACTATGCCATCAATATCGACGATTGTTTCACGGCTTTGCCACCGGGGGCGGGGGAACTGATCCCGGCAAAACCGTCGCCGGCTGCGCCGGTGACGGCGTCGCGGGAACTGCGCCTGGCGCGGCTTCAGGGACCGGGCTGACTGGCACCGGCGCCGGGGCTGCGACAGGCTTCGGCTCGGGCTTTATTTCGGCCTTCGCTTCGACATGCTCGTCCATCACCCCTTCCAGTTCGCACTGGTCACGGCCGCGGGTCACCGTCAGGGAGCCGGTGATCTTGCCGGGCATGCCGCAAAAACGTTCGCGGTCGATGTCGCGGAACAGGAATTTCACCGAACGGCGATCGTAATCGATCAGGAAAGCACCCTTTTCCTCGTTCAGGGTGACCACCGTCACACCGCCGGTGTCTTCCCATTTGCTCCAGGCATCATCGCGGACGATGTACACCGAACAGGTGCGCGGCTTCCATTTCGAGTAATAGGCCAGGCTTTTCAGGCGTCCGCCGATCAGTTCGACGGCAATACGCGCCTGGCGGTCTTCAGTGCCGAGTTTGCACGACAGTTTTTCCAGCCTGCCGCGCATGGGCGCATTCTGCTTTTTGGCCGGCGCCTGCGGCTTTTGCGCTTTATGCTGTGCTCCCGGTTTGGCCATCTGGGCTCCGGCAGGCATGCCGATCATCATCAATAAAAACAAGTAACATATTGTTTTTATTGATTTTTTATTGATCATCGTCGCCTTGCCTGCTTTCCGTTCAGAGCGCCGCCACGATGGCATCACCCATCTGCCGGGTACCCGCCTTGCCACCGAGATCACCGGTCAGGTTTTTGCCTTCGGCAACCACTTTTTCGACCGCTGCATCCATCAGCGCAGCGGCTGCAGTCGCCTTCGGATCGTTGCGCGTGCGACCCAGCCATTCGAACAGCATCTTGCCCGACATGATCATCGCGTACGGATTGGCGATGTTCTTTCCGGCAATGTCCGGCGCCGAACCGTGCGTGGCCTGCGCCATCGCCTGTTTTTCGCCGACCACCAGTCCGGGTGCGAGACCGAGGCCGCCGACGAGTCCCGCGCCGAGATCGGTGACAATGTCGCCGAACTGGTTGGTGGTGACCACCACGTCGTACTGCTGCGGCCGCATCACCGCCTTCATCGCAAAGCCGTCGATCAGCACTTCCTCGAATTCGACATCGGGATAGTTCTTCGCCATCTTCCGGCATTCCTGGGCAAACATGCCGCAGACCAGCCGGTACACCGGCTCCTTGTGCAGCGCGGTGACTTTCCTGCGCTTGCGCGTGCGGGCGATCTCGAAGGCCTCGCGCGCGACGCGGCTCGCACCCTTGCGCGTCACCACGCGCATGCCGATGGCGATGTCGTCATTGGGCTGGAATTCGCCGCTGCCGGCAAACACCACGCTGCCCGACTGCATGCCTTCGGTGGTTTCGCGCAGGAACACGATGTCGACGTCCTTGTGCAGCGACGGCAGGTTGGGGTACGACTTCACCGGCTTGACGTTGGCGAACAGTTCGAATTTTTTGCGCAGCGGCGGATTGATCCAGGTGTTGTCGGTGCGCGGGTAGGCGTTGTGGCCGATGGGCCCCTGCACCCAGCCGTCGACCGTCTGCAGCGTGTCGACGGTGATCTGCGGCATGGTGTGGCCATGCGTCTCATGGCCGCGCCGGCCGATCGGCAAGGGCAGCCATTCGATCTGCACCCCCGCTTTCGCGGCGGCGGCTTTCATCACCTTGACGCACTCCGGCACCACTTCCAGCCCGATGTCATCGCCTTCGAGTATTCCGATTTTGTACACTGGCCCCGCTCCCTTGTGATTCCCTGTCGCTTTTTGACTACAGGCTTACTCGGTAATGTCGCCGATCTGTTTGACCACCTGCACGAAGCGTTCGTTCTGCTCTTTCATGAACACCGTGAATTCCTCGGGTGATTTGCTGACGATGACCTCAGCCCCGCTGTCATTGATGCGCTTGATCACTTCCGCATCCGCCATGGTCTTGACCGCGGCTGCGAACATCCGGTCGATCACCGCGCGCGGTGTGCCGGTCGGGAAATACACGCCCTGCCAGGAGCCGGTTTTCATGTCCTTGTAGCCCAGCTCCGGCATGGTCGGCACATCGGGCAGCGCCTTGACGCGCCGGGTCGCCGATACGCCGAGGATTTTCATCTTGCCGTTGCGCACATGCGGCATCACCGAGGCGATGCTGACAAACGCCACGCCGACCTCACCGGTCAGCAATGCGGTGGCCGCGGCGCCGGCGCCGCCCTTGTACGGGATATGCACCAGATCGATGCCGGCGAGTTTCATGAACTGCTCCATTTCCAGGCGGCCGTTGCTGCCGGCGCCGGCGGAACCGTAATTGAGCTTGCCCTTCTGCGCCTTGGCAAAGGCAATGAACTCGCGCATGCCCTTGACCGGGATCGACGGATGCACCGCCAGCCCCACCGGCACATCGACGACCTGGGTCACCGCGGCAAAATCACGCACCGGGCGCACCGGGAATTTGGGATAGATGCTCGGGTTGATCGCCATGGTGCCGATATTGCCGAGCAGAAAGGTGTAACCGTCGGCCGGCGCCTTCGCCGCGATCTCGACGCCGATGTTGCCCGAGGCACCCGCGCGGTTGTCGATCAGGATCTGCTGGCCAAGCTCCTGCTGCAGTTTCGGCTGCATCAGGCGCCCCACCAGGTCCGAAGCCCCGCCCGGCGCAAACGGCACCACCATGCGCACCGGGCGCGACGGATACACCTCCGCCGACTGCGCCGGCAAGGCCAGCGCGAGCGCCAGCGCGCCGAATATCATTCCTGCTGTCTTGTTGGTCATCATGAATCTCCTCTTGTTTGTTGTTATTGCTGCTGTTGCTCAGCGGGCGCTGCGCAGCAAGTCCCCTTGGGGGGCGCTGCGGCGTACCGCTTCTTCGAGCAGCGGGTAGGCGCTGACCGGACTCGGCGTACCCAGTATCGGCACGGCGCGCAGCCACTGCGGCCCCAGTTGCTTGATCGAGGTCACCCCCATCAGGCCCATTGCGGTGCGCACTTCGAGTTCCATCAGTTCCAGCATGCGCGCTACACCGGCCTCACCGCCGGCGCTCAAGGCCAGGCCCAGCAGTTTGCCGACGCCCACTGCACGGGCCCCCAGACACAGCATCTTGACCACGTCGGTGCCGCGCAGGACGCCACCATCGGCCAGTACTTCGGCGCGGCCAGCCACCGCCTTGACCACTTCGGCCAGCACTTCGATGCTGCCCTGCGCGTGATCGAGCTGGCGCCCGCCATGGTTGGACACGTACACCACATCGGCGCCGTGTTCGACCGCCAGTTCGGCGTCTTCAGCGGTGGCAATACCCTTGGCGATCAGCGGCAGGCCGACGCGCTCTTTCATCCACACCAGGTCTTTCCAGTTCAGGCTGGCCTGGAAGGACTGGTCGCCGAAACCCTCCTTCACCGGCAGGCCGCTGACGATGTCGCGCTCGCGGCGACCGTAAAAATTGCGGTCCACCGTGACACACAGCGCGCCGTAACCGGCCTTGCTCACGCGGTCGAGGATGCCTTCAATCCAGGTCCGGTCACCGCGCACATAAAGCTGGAAGATCAATTTCTGTTTGACCGCCGCCTGCGCCGCTTCGAGGCTGGGCTTCGCCGCCGTGGCAATGAATGCCGTGGTGCCGCGGGACACGGCCGCACGCGCCACTGCCGGACCGCCTTCTTCATGCACCTTGCCGAGAAAACCGCCAACCGGCGCCGGGAACACCGGGAACACCAGCTTCTGGCCGAGCAGCGTGGTGCCGAGATCGATGTTGCGCACGTCAACCAGCACGCGCTGGCGCAGCGCCAAGGCATCGAGGCCGGCACGATTGCGCCGCAAGGTCATTTCCGAATCGGCGCCACCCATCAGATGATCCCACACCGGGGGCGGCAGCTTGCGATGCGCGGCGAGGGCTATTTCCTGCAGCGTGTCGAACTGGCCCGGCGCTTTTTTTTCCAGACCCAGCGGGTTGGCTGTTTTTTTGGCGGCGGATTTGCGGGCTGCGGTTTTTTGACTGGCGGATTTGTTGATGGCGGACTTTTTGTTGCGGGCAACTGCCATTTCAGGGCTCCAGGGTCGGGTTGGCAGGCGCCAACCGGGAATTCAAAAATTTATTATTAAAAACAAATACTTATATCGGTATGCAAAAAATCACCGGTCCTGCATATAGCGCTTTTCCCAGGCCTCGACGGCGCCCAGGTCCAGCACTTCGTTGTATTCCTTCATCGACAGCATGCGATCGCGCACCGCTTGGGTGTTGCCGTCGCGCTTCAGTGTGCCGAGTGCTTCCTTGATCGCAAAACCCGCGGCATTACGCGCCAGTCCCGGAAAAATCGCAATACGGAAACCGAGCGCCTCGATTTCCGGCACGGTCAGTTCGCCAAGTTTGCCGCCGCCATCGATATTGACCAGGCAGGGCGCACCGGATTCGGCCGTCACCCGTTTCAGGTCTTCGAGGATGGTCGGGCTGTTTTTGAGTTCGACAAACACCACATCGGCGCCCGCCTTGCGATAGGCCTGGCCGCGGCGGATCGCCTCGTCCAGCCCGAGCCCGGTTGCCGCATCGGTGCGCGCGATAATCAGAAAATCCGGATCCCGTCTTGCCGCTGCCGCCGCCTCGATCTTGCCGGCATGCTCCTCCAGCGACACCACCGGGCGCGAACCCGGCAGATGGCCGCAGCGTTTCGGCGCAACCTGGTCTTCGATATGGATCGCGGCAACGCCGGCGGCCTCAAACTCGCGCACGGTATGGCGCACGTTCACGGCATTGCCGTAGCCGGTGTCGGCATCGCAGATCAGCGGGATGTCGACGCAGGCCGCCGCACGGTGCGCATGCGCCGCGAACAATGTCAGATCGACCATGCCGACATCGGGCTGTCCGAGCAGGCTGGCCGACACGCCATTGCCGGTCATGTAGACCGCCTCAAATCCGGCTTTCTGCACCAGCCGGGCACCGTAAGCGTCATAAATGCCAGGAGCCACGATCATGCCGCCCTCGGTTAATCTTTTTCGCAGCTGCTGCCGTACTGTAAGTTTCAGCATCGTCATTTCCGTTACTGTTGTTCCTGCTGATCAAATTCGCGGTTTCGGTGGTTAGCGTTGATGCGCCGTACTCGCATCCCCGCTGCCGCGGGGCCCCTGCTCGGTGGCGCACAACGCTGCCTCAAATCCGGCTTTCTGCACCAGCCGGGCACCGTAAGCGTCATAAATGCCAGGAGCCACGATCATGCCGCCCTC
>JAIEPF010000010.1 GCA_019749945.1 Burkholderiales bacterium | reverse complement strand
TCCCGAAGTCATTCCCCGTCGTCGTCAGCGTCGCCGTGATCGCATTCGTGTCCGAGTTCAGGTTCAGCGTCCCAGCCGTCACCCCGCCACTCTGACCCAGCGACGTCTGCGACGTCGCGTTCAGCGTCGTGTAGCTCCCACCCGTCAGCGTCAGCGCTCCTTTTGCGTTCGCCGACAGCGTCACCGCATTGCCACCAATGCTCATCGCGTTCGTGTCGTCCGTCACGCTCGCGCTCGTGAACGAACCCGTCGGCGACGCCAGGCTCACCGTCCCGAAGTCATTCCCCGTCGTCGTCAGCGTCGCCGTGATCGCATTCGTGTCCGAGTTCAGGTTCAGCGTCCCAGCCACAATCAGCGCTCCGCTCTGGGTGATGTTGCCCGAGGAAGTCAGGTTGAGGTTCCCGGTCAGTGTGGTTTGCGGCAACGCCACACCGGATGGCCCGCCCTGGATGGTCAAGTCGACCATGTTGCTGATCGTGCCACCCAAGGTCAGCGTGCCGGTATTGTTCGTCGTCAGCGAACGGCCTCCACCGTCGATGGTAGAAGCAAAACCGATGTTGCCGGCGCCCGCCGAAACCACCGGATCGACAGCACCGGCGATAGTCGCCGCATGGTTGAATGCGATATTGCCGCCGGCGGACGTAATGTCTCCCGACAGCGTGATTCCGGACGGCCCGTTCAGGCTGATACTGCCGCCGTTGCTGCTGAGCAATGCGCCGGCGCCGATGGTGACACCGCCGGCGCCACTGGTGTCCTGATCGGCATTGAACACCAGATTCAGCTTGTTGGTGGTGGAACTGATGGAGACACCGGGATCAACGCTGATGTTGTTGTGCGCATTCAGCGTCAGCGTTGAATCGACACCGGCGCTTTTCAGCACATTCTGCGCAACCGTGATGTTGCCGGCATCAAGACCGACGCCGGTGGTATCAACAATCACGTTCGCACCGGCATTGAGCACCGCTTCGATCGTCGCCGGACTGAGACTGGAAGGCGCGCCGGGTACAGTCACCACGAAGTTCGCATTTGCACCGGCATCGGTATCAAGGAAGGTTCCCGGGCTCGCCGCCGTACCGATGACGATGTTGTAGGGATCGAGCAGCCAGGTGCCTCCCGCACCTGCCGGCGCAGCAATATCCGGTGCCCGGGTGGCTTCCAGATAACCCGCACTCGAAGTTTCGACGAAACCGCCATTACCGGACAGGCTGCCGCCGCGCGCGGAAATCAGGCCATACGCCCGCGTCACACTGTCGGACCAGACAATGACCCGGCCGCCATTGCCAGTCGCACCGGCATCCGCGCGAACCAGCGCATTGGTGCCGATGAATGTCGCCCCGGCGTTCTGCACTGCCGCGTTGCCGCCCTTGTAATCGCCGCCGATCAGGACACTGCCGCCGCCGGCCTGACCGGAAGCATCAACACTCGCGTTGCCCACCAGTCCGACCTGTTGACCGAGAACCTGCACGCTGCCGCCGCGGCCCGCGCTGCCGGTCGCTGCGACAGCGCCGGACACCAGCGTCGTGCCGATCTCCGCCTGGATCACCACGCTGCCGCCCTGCGGCCCGTTCGCCGTGGTCACACTGCCGGCATCAAGCGTCACATCCTTGACCGCCCTGAACACGATCCTGCCGTTTTCGCCCAACACAGCTGTGTTGGCACTGGCCACTCCGCTGTTACGCACCAGCGTGCCGTACATGCCGATGCGGCCGCCGGCGGCGATCAACTGTCCGAGATTGAGCGCCTGATTGTCGGGCGCGGTGAGTTGCACGCGCACTTCGGGCGTCTGCGCATCAACCAGTTCAACGCTCTTGCCGGCCGCAAGCAGGATTTCTCCCTGCGGACTGCGGATGATGCCGCTGTTCTGCACGTCATGGCCGACCAGGTACACCATGCCGCCCGCCGAAGTGCTGATTGTGCCGTGATTGACCACGCTGCCGGCACCCGGGGTCTGGGTAAAACGCATGCGGCCGGCGAGAAAATCGGCATCCGAAAGATTCAGTGTCGACGCCATGAAACCCGCGACATCGATGTTCGCTCCGGGACCAATGGTGATGCCGTTGGGATTGACCAGGAATACCCGGCCGTTGGACTGCAGTGTGCCGAGTATCGCCGAAGGGTTGATGCCGACCACGCGGTTGAGAACGCTGCTCGACTGCGATTGCTGGATGAAGCGGGCGATCTCGTTGCCGGCGATCGAAAAACCCTGCCAGTTGATCACCGTGCCCGGCGTATTGGTCACTGTCAGCGTATTGCCCTGCTGGGCAAAACTGGCCTGGCCCTGCGCTACTGCAGGCCCCGTAGGATTGGCCAAAACAAAGTTGCCGGCAAAACACGCGGCCACAGCCGCAGCCAGCGCCGTGCGCTGCCGCCAGTGATTGCGTGATCCCCGGTAACGTCGTTGCATGCACACTCCCCAGACAACTCCGGCACGATGATATTACCCGCGCCCCCCCAGCCCGGCCAGTGCCGGTCAGTCTATCCTTCCACCCACCAACCGCGATGTGACGTTCGTCACGATGGCATGTATTACACAAAAAAACATAAGTATTTGTTTATTAATGATTTTATAGCATCCCGCCGCTAAAAAACGTACCCGACGGAAATATGCCAGCGATTGCCGTGGGTGCGCCCCGCTTCCGTGCCGAACTGGGTGCCGTCATGAAGCACCTGGGCAAAATCGGCTTTCACCGTCAAATTGTTGCCGTAACTCATCCGCACGCCGACCCCGACACTGTCCATGCTGACGCGCTCCAGCTCGCCGGGCTGCCGCGAATTGCGCCCCACCTGTCCGGTGTCATAAAACCCCAGAAACCGCAGTTTTGCATTTTCGAACCCCGGCAAATCGCCGAAGTTCGGGGTGTAGATCTCCCAGTTAGAGCGAAAACCCTTGTCGTTCGAGGTGTAGCGCTCGTTGAAGCCGCGGATACTGTCCGCACCGCCCAGGCCGAATTGCTCGGCTGCAATCAATGCATCACGGGAATACTGGGAATCCATCTTCAACCGGAACTGCCAATCCTTCAGGAAAGCGCGTGTATAGACGCCGCCGATCCGCCAGATGCGATAAGCCGCCCGCGCATCGCGGCGTGAATTCTTGAAATCGGCATCAACGCCGTCACTGCCGCCGGGCAGGTTCTGGGCGTACCCGAGATAAAAATTGACATCGCTTTGCTGACTGCGCCACAAGCCGCTGTAGGTCACACTGGCCGGATGCACGGTGATGTCGGGCACAAAATTGAAAGTACCGCCCACCGGCGTGACCAGGTTCTGGTAGGCCCTGTAATCAATGCCGTATACCAGCCGGTGCTCAAAATCGCCCAGCTTGCGCAGATTGTGGTTGTAGCGAAAGGCGTAAATGGCGCCCTGCCCCGACACGTCGAACAGGTTCTGCACCGTCCCCGAATTGACCGTTGAATAACCGGCAATCAAGTCGATGGAATCGCCCGGACCGTAGAGCGGAATGCGGTAACCGAGGCCGTAAACCTCGACATCGTTGGTGTTGCGGGGCGAAGTGATGTATTGCAGCGTCAATACATGGTCGCGGTCGAACAGGTTGGCATGCTGATAAGAAAAAGCGGTGCGGTAGGTTCCGGTTTCCTTGTTGCCGGTATTGTCAAAACTCAGGCTGTAACGCACCGGCGGCACGTCGGCCACGCGGATCACCGCATCCACCTCCCCTTCGCGCGAGCCCGGCCGCAGCAGAACAGCCGACTGCTTGGCCGGATTCTCGTTGGCAACCTTGATGCTGGCGGCAACCTCCCGGGTGTTGGGTGTGATGCCGGGCTGCAGCGCGGGCACGCTGCGCCGCGCATTGTCCGTGCTGAAATGTTCGTTGCCTTCAACGACGATCCTGCCGATTTTCGGTTCGATCACCCGGAACACGACATCGCCGCGCTCCAATTCCTGCTCCGGCAGCATGACCTGTATGCCGGCATAACCGGCGGCCAGATAATTATCCTGCAGGGTCTCCAGCGCACGCTGCACATCGCCGAAATCTTTCTGCTTGCCGATATAAGGCGCCAGCGACCGTTCAATAACCGGCTGCGGCAGCAGCGTATTGCCTTCGAGGCGATAACTGCGGATTTCAAAACGGGGGCCCCCGCCGCCGGACTCGTCCGTTGCGATGTCCCCGGCCTGTGCCAGCACGACACCGTCACGGTATGCAGGACCCGGCGCTGAAAGCGGAAGGGAACGGCCGGCGACATTCGCATCGGGCGCCACACTCAGCTTGAGGGCGAGGTTTTCATCAGCAAATGCCGCCGCCGGGCACGCCGCGGTGGCCAGCGCCGCAAGAAGGCGGATTGTGGTGTTACCTAACCGCATGAGAACCTTTCTCGCCCCTGGCATTGCGACTTGATTTTTACAGCTGTGTTTGTGCCGCCTGCCCGTGTACTCCCGGGAGTATATCAAGCCCCTTAACGCACGAACCTGCTGCGCTGCCGAGTATCGCAACACCCATCGCAAACTGCTACATTCTTGCCTTTTCGCCAACCATCCCCATCTCCCGCTAACCATGACTTCCTCTTCTGCCACTTTCCGGCACTGCCGGGTCCTCATCCTCGGCTCCGGCCCCGCCGGTTATTCGGCCGCCGTCTATGCCGCCCGCGCCAACCTCAAGCCGGTGCTGATCACCGGGCTCGCCCAGGGCGGTCAATTGATGACAACGACCGATGTCGACAACTGGCCTGCCGATGCCGACGGCGTGCAGGGTCCCGAGCTGATGGAACGCTTCCAGAAACACGCCGAACGTTTCAACACCGAAATCATTTTCGACCACATCCACACGGTGCGGCTGAAAGACAGCCCCATCACGCTGATCGGTGACCAGAGCACCTACACCTGCGACGCGCTGATCATCGCCACCGGTGCATCGGCGATGTACCTCGGCCTGCCCTCGGAAGAAAAATTCATGGGCAAGGGCGTGTCGGGCTGCGCCACCTGCGACGGCTTTTTCTACAAAAACCAGGAGGTGTCGGTGATCGGCGGCGGCAACACCGCGGTCGAGGAAGCGCTGTACCTGACCAACATCGCGAAACACGTGACCGTCGTCCACCGACGCGACAAGTTCCGCGCCGAAGCGATTCTGGTCGACAAGCTGAAGGAACGCGTCGCCGCCGGCAAGGCCACCATCGTCTGGGATCACGTGCTGGACGAAGTGCTGGGCGACAACACCGGTGTCACCGGCATGCGCATCAGGCATGCCAGGACGGGCGCGACCACGGAAAAACAGCTGCAGGGCGTGTTCATCGCCATCGGCCACAAACCGAACACCGACATTTTCCAGGGCCAGCTCGAGATGGAAAACGGCTACATCGTCACCAAAAGCGGTCTCAAGGGCAACGCCACCGCGACCAGCGTGCCCGGCGTGTTCGCCGCCGGCGACGTGCAGGATCATGTCTACCGCCAGGCGGTGACCAGTGCCGGCACCGGCTGCATGGCCGCGCTGGACGCGCAGAAATATCTCGAGGGCAAGGGCCTGGTCTGACCAGACGGCCGAGCGGGATGCGCCATGAAAAAGGCCAAGCCGCCGGACAAGGAACCGTCAGCGCATGAACTGCTGCGCGCGGCGCTGGCCGATGTCACCCCGCTGCCGCCCGCCAACCGCGCCAAGCTGGTCCGGCCGCGACCGCTGCCGATCGCCGCACAACGCCAACTCGATGATCGCGCGGTGCTGCGCGACACGCTGAGCGATACCCCGGCCTGGGAGCAAGGCCTGGAAAGCGGCGAAGAACTGCTGTTCCTGCGTAACGGCATCTCGGCGCAACAACTGAAAAAACTGCGCCGCGGCCACTGGGTCGTGCAGGATCACCTCGACCTGCACGGCCTCACCACTCCGCAAGCGCGGGTGTTGACCGCGGAATTTCTGGCGCACTGCATGCGCGAGGGGCTGCGCTGTGTGCGCATCGTGCACGGCAAGGGACTGGGCTCACCCAACCGGGAGCCGGTGCTGAAGAAAAAAGTGGCGGGCTGGCTGGCCCAGCGCGATGAAGTGCTGGCCTATTGCCAGGCGCCGCAGGCTGATGGTGGCGGTGGCGCAGTGCTGGTGCTGCTTAAAGCCCGCTAGATGGCGGCTTCGTCAGTCTCGCCGGTGCGTATACGAATGACCTGCGACACGTCGCCGACAAAAATCTTGCCGTCGCCAATCTTGCCGGTGCGCGCCGCCTTGACCACGGCGTCGATCGACGCTTCGAGCAGCTTGTCCGGCACCACGACCTCGACTTTGACCTTGGGCAGGAAGTCGACGACATATTCCGCACCCCGGTAGAGCTCGGTATGCCCCTTCTGCCGGCCAAAACCCTTGACCTCCGTCACGGTCAGTCCGCTGACGCCGATTTCCGACAGCGCCTCGCGCACCTCATCCAGCTTGAAGGGCTTGAATATTGCCTCGATTTTTTTCATGTTGTCTCCGGCTGTTTACCGTGGATGGTTACGAAAGGGGATGTTACGAAAAAGAATAGCACAAGGCCCCTGCCCCGGACCTAGTGCCTGAATTTGTTGGTGATCGGATAACGCCAGTCCTTGCCGAAGCCGCGGCTGGTGATGCGGATGCCCACCGGCGACTGGCGGCGCTTGTATTCGCTGATGCGGATCAGCTTGACCACCCGGTCAACGTCGGCCGGCGCGTAACCCATGGCGATGATTTCCATCGGGCTGCGGTACTGCTCGACATAAGCCTCCATGATCGCATCGAGCACGTCATACGGCGGCAGGCTGTCCTGGTCCTTCTGGTCGGGGCGCAGTTCCGCCGAGGGTGCGCGTTCGATGACCCGCCGCGGAATCACCGGCGCCACGGTGTTGCGGTATTCAACCAGCCGGTAGACCAGGGTTTTTTTAAGATCCTTCAGCACAGCAAAACCGCCGGCCATGTCGCCGTACAGCGTGGCATAACCGGTGCCCATTTCGCTCTTGTTGCCGGTGGTCAGCACGATGGCACCGGTCTTGTTGGACATCGCCATCAGCAGTGTGCCGCGGATGCGCGCCTGCAGGTTTTCCTCGGTGACGTCCTCCTTCAGCCCGCGGAACTCCCCTGCCAGCGCAGTCTTGAAGGCATCGAACACCGGACGGATCGCGATTTCGGAGTAACGCACACCCATGATGCGCGCCTGCTCCTGCGCGTCCTCGCAGCTCATGCCGGCGGTGTATTGCGAAGGCATCATCACCGCATGCACCTTGTCGGCGCCCAGCGCGTCAACCGCGACCGCCAGCGTCAGCGCCGAATCGATGCCGCCGGAGAGACCGAGCAGCGCACCGGGAAACCCGTTTTTGCCGAGGTAATCGCGCACGCCCAGCGTCAATGCCGCGTAGACATCCTGCTCCAGCGACACCGCAGGCGCCACCTCGCCCGGCACCGGCACGCCACCGGCAATGTCAATCATGGCCAGCGCTTCCTGGAACGCCGGCAACTGGTGAGTCAGTTCGCCGCGGCCGTCCACCGCAAACGAGGCGCCGTCAAACACCAGTTCATCCTGGCCGCCGACCTGGTTGGCGTAAATCACCGCCATCCCGGTCTTGCCGACGCGTTCACGCACCACTTCATAACGCGTCAACTGCTTGTTGATGTGATACGGCGATGCATTCAGCACCAGCAGCAGTTGCGCACCGGCTTCGCGCGCGGCCTTTGCCGCCGGTTCTTCCCACACGTCGGCGCAGATGTTGATGCCGATGCGCAGGCCCTCGTACTCGAACACGCAGGGCTCCTCGCCGGAATCAAAATAACGTTCTTCATCAAACACCGTGTAATTGGGCAGCGTGCGCTTCAGATAGGTCGCCACCACCCTGCCATCACGAATCACCGACGCCGCGTTGTAGCGTTTGCCGCCGATCTGGTGCGGATGCCCCAGCACCAGCGTGATATCACGGACGGCGCGCACGATGCCGTGAAACTCCGTATCGCAGGCACGAAAAAAATCGTCGCGCAACAACAAATCTTCGGGCGGATAACCCGACAGCGCGAGTTCGGTTGTCAGCAACAGTCCCGCGCCGGCCGCCTTGGCACGTTTCGCGGCATCAAGAATTTTTGCGGCATTGCCGGCAAGATCACCGACGGTAAAATTGAGCTGTGCAATCGCTATTTTCATATCGCTAATATATCATCGGCGCGCGCACCTTTCTGCGCGCCACGACGCATTCCCGCACATGCTGCACTGGATCCATTACTACCGGGCACGTTTTAACCTGCTGCTGGGCCGGCAGGACGACGCGGTCGCGGCTTATCGCGCAGCGCTGGCCGCCAATCCGGGTTTTGCGCTGGCAGCCGCCAGCACCGCCTTTCTCGAGGCCTCGCGCGAACAGTGGAATGCCGCGGCCCGCGATTTCGAGGAAGCGCTCAAGATCACCCCCGAAGACGCCGACCTCTGGTTCAACCTCGGCTACGTCCGCCAGCAGCAAAAGGACGACGTGCGCGCCATCGAATGTTTCGAACGTGCCGTGCAGTTGAAACGCGGCCTCGACCGCGCCTGGTTCGGCATGGGCCTCGCCCACCGCCGTCGCGGCGAAAGCGAAAAGGCCGTGCAGGCCTTCAAAACTGCGGGTGAACTGCAGCCGATGAACCCGCATGCCTTTTATGAACTGGCGATGGTCCAGCATGAGCTGGGTAACCAGCAGGAAGTGCACCGGATCATCAGGCACGTCGCGGAGTTCGATCCGCAGATGACCCGCCAGCTGGTCCGTGAGACCGGCCAGCACCCGGAGGGTGTGACGCTGCGGTGAAACTGCACGTCGTCTCATCGCTGGCGGACGTGGATCCCGAAGCCTGGAACCGGCTCGCCGGCGATGACCCTTTCCTGCAACACGCCTTCCTGCACGCCCTGCATGACAGCGGCTGCGCCTGTCCGGACACCGGCTGGGCGCCGCAATACCTGCTGCTGCGTGACGGCGACACACTCGCCGGCGCGATGCCGCTGTACCTGAAGGGACACTCCTACGGCGAATATGTGTTCGACTGGGCCTGGGCCGACGCCCATCAGCGCCACGGCATCGAGTATTACCCCAAGCTGCTCAGTGCCATTCCGTTTACACCCGTGGTCGGCGCACGCCTGCTCGTTTCCAAACCCGAATACCGCGACCGGCTCGTCGCCGGCGCACTGGAACTGGCCCGCCGCAGCAAAACCACATCGCTGCATGTGCTGTTTCCGGCGGCGGCCGATCTCGAATGCCTGACCGCTCACGGTTTCCTGCTGCGCCAGGGACGGCAGTTCCACTGGAGCAATGACCACTACAGCGATTTTGACCACTTTCTCGCGCAGCTCAGCCACGACAAACGCAAAAAAATCCGCCAGGAACGGCGCAAGGTGCGCGAAGCCGGCATCAGCTGCCGCTGGCTGGAAGGCACGGCGATCAGCGATGACGACTGGCGGTTTTTTGCCCGCTGTTACAGCCAGACCTACCGCGAGCACCATTCCTCGCCGTACCTGAACCTGGAATTTTTCCGCCGCATCGGCGCCGCCATGCCCGCCAACCTGGTGCTGGTGCGCGCCGAACGCGAAGGTAAAGCCATTGCCGCGTCACTGCTGGTGCGCAACGGCAGCCGCCTCTACGGCCGGCACTGGGGCGCGCTGGAGCACCACCCGGCCCTGCATTTCGAAGCCTGTTATTACCAGGGCATCGAATACGCCATCGCCCGCGGCCTGCGGGTGTTCGAAGGCGGCGCGCAGGGCGAACACAAGATGGCGCGCGGCCTCTTGCCGGTGGCCACGCAATCCGCGCACTGGCTGGCCCACCCCGAGTTCGCCGCCGCCATCGAAAACTTCCTCGACCGCGAAACGGCGCTGATGGAAGAACACGGCCGCGAACTGGCGGCACGTACACCCTTCAAATCGACCTGAATAGAACAAAAGCACATCAGATAGCGTGCAAAATGCGACTTGCCGTATAGTTGCGTGTCAAAAAAACGGGCATATCCATGAAGTTCTGCAGCAATTGCGGCTCCGCGGTCGCAGTGAAGATTCCCGCCGGCGACACGCTGCCGCGCCACGTCTGCGACGCCTGCGGCACCATCCATTACCAGAATCCGAAAATGATCGTCGGCTGCATTGCCGAGTGGGAGCATCGCATCCTGCTCTGCCGCCGCGCGATCGAACCGCGCCTCGGTCTGTGGACGGTGCCGGCGGGATTCATGGAAAACGGCGAGACCACGATGCAGGGTGCTGCACGCGAAACCCTGGAAGAAGCCAACGCCCGCGTCGAAATCGGACCGCTGTATGCGATGTACAACATTCCGCACATCAATCAGGTCTACATCCTGTTCCGCGCCCGCCTGCTCGACCTCGATTTCAGCGCCGGCAGTGAAAGCCTGGAAGTGCGCCTGTTCGACGAGGCGGAAGTGCCGTGGGACCAGCTGGCTTTCGCCACGGTGCGCAACACGCTGACCCATTATTACGCCGACCGCAAAGCCGGCGAGTACCACTTCCACCTCGGCACCATCGAACAAAGCCCGCGCCGCAATTGAGAGCCGCCGGAAGCTCCTTCCGGCACGTCAGGCTCATGCCGCGCGCAGCGCGTCAACGATCCCCAGCCGCGACGCGCGCACCGCGGGCAGAAAACCGCCGATCAGCCCCATCAACACGGCAAAACCCAGCGACAGCAGGATGATGCGCGGCGTCAGCGCGAAGCTGAACGCCAGTTCGGAAAACGACTGCCAGTTCAGCGTCGAGATGTGCACAAACTGCATCAGTGACGCCAGAGCCACCCCGGCCACACCACCCACCGCGCCCAGCAATACCGCTTCGAGCAGAAAGGTGGCAAGAATGCTGGAGCGGCGGAAACCCAGCGCGCGCAGCGTGCCGATTTCGCCGGTGCGGTTGGCCACCGCGGCGTACATGGTGATCGCGGCGCCGATCATCGCACCCACCGAAAAAATCACCGACAGCGTCAGCCCGAGATAGCTGATGAAATTCGACAGCGCCTTCGACTGCTCCTCGAAAAACTCGCGCTCGTATTTGACGTCCAGCGTCAGCCGCGGATCCCCTTCAAGCCGCGCCTTCAGCGCCGGCAGCGTCGCCGGATCCGCCAGCCGTGCCACCACCGCGGACCAGGCATTGCGCCGGAACGACTGCTGCAACTGCACGGCATCCGCCCACAGCTCCGAATCATAGGCCGAGCCTCTGGCTTCGAAACGCCCCACCACCCGCCACTCCCGCCCGCCGAAACGCAGCAGGGATCCGACCGCAGCGCCGTCAAAACGCTGGGCGATGCTGGAGCCGACAATGACTTCGGAAGAACCCGGCCGGAATGCGCGGCCCTCGACGATCTGCAACTGCGGCCGCAATTCAAATGCCGCCTCGCCGACGCCGCGGGTGGTGACATTGGTCGCCGTTCCGGTATCGCGCTTGGGCAGCGTGATCAGCACCACCACCTCCTTCGACACCAGACGCAGGCCGCCGCTGCCGATGGCGATTTCCGGCTGGGTTTCGATGATACCGGCCTGGCTGCGATCGATCACGCTGGAAATCTCGGCGCCCGCAGCGCGGCGCGTCACATGCACATTATCGGGCTGGCCGGTGGCAATCAGCGCCTGGCGCAATCCGGTATCAAGCATCTGCACCGCGGCGAACACGAACACCACCAGCGCCATGCCGCCTGCGGTCAGCGCGGTGGTCAGCTTGCGCGTCCACAAATTGCGCAGCGTGTACGAAAACGGAATGGCCTTCATCCCACCGCCCGCAGGCCGTCAACGATGCGCACCCGTGCCGCACGATGCGCCGGCAACACCGCTGCCGCCACGCCGACCACGACCGCGCAGCCCGCCTGCAGCCACAGCGTGTTGGTACTGATCTCGAATACCGGGAACAGTGTGCCCATCTGCCGGGCAAACCAGTCGGCGACCGGGAATGTCAGGATCACGCCCAGCGCCGCGCCTGTAACCGCAATCGCCAGCGACTCACCGAATATCAGACTGCCGAGAAAACCGGGGCCGAAACCCAGCGCCTTCAGCGTCGCGTATTCCGACATGCGCTCGCGTGCCGTCATCGCCATGGTGTTGGCCATCACCGCCAGGATGATGAAAATCACCACGAAGGACACGATGCGGATGGCGATGACGATGGCTTCGGTCTGCTTGACGAAACCGATCTGGAAGGCCTGCTCGGTTTCGGTCAGCGTTTCCGCCGCGGAATTGCCGAACTGGGCATCGATGGCCTTGCTGATCTCCGCGGCGCGCGCGACATCACTGACCTGCACCACGAACACGCCGACATGGTTGGCGCGCTGCGGCGCACGGGCGCGCACGCTTTCGTTCAGGTATTCCCAGTGAAAGAAAAATTGCGAAGTGTCGGTGGTCGGCGTCGCACCGTCGTAGATCGCGCGCACCACGAACTCCCAGTTGCCGGCGAATATGGTGCCCTTCAGCGGCACCAGATCACCGACCTTGAAGCCGTAGGTGTTGGCCAGCTTGCGGCCGACGACCGCGCCCTTGCGGTCACGCAGAAAGTCGCGCAACTGGTCTTCGGGGATGCGGTACTCCGGATACATCGCCAGGTACGGCAGCGCATCGATCGCGAACTGCGGGAAAAAATTCTTCGGCTCCTGGTACACGCCGGCAAACCAGTTCGCCCCGGCCACCGAACGCACGCCGTCGATGCCGCGGATCTTGTCGCGGTAATGCAACGGCAGCGGCACCACCAGCGACACCGAGTTGCGCGTGATCAACCGATCCGGCGCCGCCGCCTTGGAACCCGAGTACCAGGCATCGACCACGGTCTGCAGCAGGCCAAAGGACAGGATCGCCACCAGCAGGCCGAGCACTGTCAGCAGCGTGCGCAGCTTGTGGCGCAGCGTGTTGCGCAGGATCAGCTTCAGCAGATGCATGATAAAATAATTAATAAAATCAAATACTTATATTAGTGCGGCGGGTCGCAAACCCATCAATCCGTCAGCACACCCGAGCGCCACGCCCGACTTGGCCCAGGCGACGATGCGGCGGGTCGCAAACCCATCAATCCGTCAGCACACCCTTTTCCAGATGGCGCACCGAACGCGCGCGCTTCGCCGCGTAGGGATCGTGGGTCACCATGATGATGGTCTTGCCGAGTTCGGTATTCATGCGATCCATCAGCGCAAGGATGTCTTCCGCGGATGCACGATCAAGGTCACCGGTGGGTTCATCGGCCACGAGGATGGCCGGATCAGTGATGATCGCGCGTGCAATCGCCACCCGCTGCTGCTGCCCGCCCGACAATTCCGATGGGTAATGTTCCATGCGATCCGCCAGACCGACCATGGCCAAGGCCATGTCGACATGTTCGCGCCGCGCACGCGCCGGCAAACCGGTCAGCAACAGCGGCAGCTCGACATTCTCGAACGCCGTCAACACCGGCATCAGGTTGTAGAACTGGAAAATGAAACCGACATTGCGCGAGCGCCAGTCGGCCAGCTCCGCTTCACCCAAAGTCATGATGTCGGTGCCGCCAACCCGCAGTTCACCGCTGTCCGGACGATCAATCCCGGCGATCAGGTTGAGCAAAGTACTCTTGCCCGACCCCGAAGGCCCCATCAGCGCGACAAAATCGCCGGTCGCAATATCAAAGCTGATGTCCTCAAGAACCGGCACCACCTGCCCACCACGGCGGTACGATTTGACGAGATGACGAATCTGCACTGCAGGGGCTGACACCGGAATTCCCCTTAACAGTGCAGGGGCTGCATACCGCCAACCCCATGTGAGCCGCCGAGCAGCGCAGCCAAGCCGGGGGAAGTCGGCGAGGACTGTCTGAGCCCTCGCGCAGTTTGCGAGGGCGAGTTCCGCGCCCCGAAGGAAGTCACCTTGGGTGGCAGCCGCCCGGCTTGGCGAGCAGCGCAGGGAAGCCCGCAGGGCCGGCGAGCCTGGGGACGGCTGCGACTCGTTAGCCGCAGGCCCGCTTGCGGGAGCAGACGTCGGCGCTCCGGGCACGACTGTTGAACGCAGCCGTCGGCGCCCCTACCCGCTCCACGCTGCGCGACTCCGAGTCCGGGGCGCCCCTTCTCTTTGGTCACTTTCTCTTGGCGAAGCAAGAGAAAGTGACTAGCCGCCGGGCTACCCCCGGCGACGTTGCTTGGTTTAAAAAACAAACTCATTTCGCCGCAATCGCCACCAGCGAGCCATCACGCAATTTTTCAGAAGGCCTGACCACCACCTTATCCCCCACAGCCACCTTCCCGATCACTTCAACCAGTTCGCCGATCTTCATCCCTCTCTTCACAGCAACCTGAACAGCCTTCCCATCCTTCACCACGAACACAACACTGGCGCCGTCGCGCTCAACAATGGCCACCGGTTGCACCACCGTCCGCGCCGTGCGCTCCGCCTCCGGCGTCTCCTTCTCCAGGAAGGCCACCTTGGCGCTCATCTCCGGCAGCACGCGCGCATCGACATCGACAAAACGGATTTTCACCAGCACCGTGGCCTTGGCGCGATCCACTGTCGGCACCGTGCGCTGGACCACGCCGCGGAAGCGCTGGCCGGGAAGCGCGTCGAGCTGGATTTCGCAGGGCTGGCCGACCTTCACTTTCGCCAGGTTGGCTTCGGAGACATCGGCCTCGACCTCCAGCGTCGACATGTCGGCCATGGTCACCACCGCCGCCTGCGAGCCCAGTGCGGACGAAAACGGCGTGATCACGTCGCCGACATTGGCGTTTTTGGTCAGCACCACGCCGTCAAAGGGCGCGCGGATCAATGTCTGCTCCACGGCCACCTGGGCCGCGCGCAGATTGGCCTGGGCGACGGCGATCGACGCCTTGTAGCCGTGAATCGCAGCCAGCGCTTTTTCATGGCGCGAAACGACCGTGTCATGTGCCGCGGGCGAAACGAATTTTTTCGCCAGCAGATCGCGCGAACGCTCCAGCGCGCGCGCCGCATCTTTCAGCTCGGCCTCACCCTGCTCCAGATTGGCCCGCGCCACATTGACGTTGGCCGCGGCCTGCTGCATCTGCGCTGTCACGTCATTGCTTTCCAGGCGGGCGAGGACTTCACCGGCCTTGACCTGACTGCCTTCGCGCACGTTGAGCCATTCCAGCCGGCCGGTGGCCTTGGACGCCACGGCCGCCTTGCGCTGGGCCACCACATAACCCGTGGCATTGAGCAAGGTATAGGCCTGCGACGGGTAAGCCTGCGATATGGTGGTGGTTTCGACATTGACCGGCGCATTGCGGGCAAAAAGCCAGAATGTGATGCCGGCCACAAGCAGCGCCGCCAGCCACCACCATCGTTTAAGGCGCCGTCGCGGCGCGGTGCGCTGCGCATCGCGGTCGATGCGCAATCGGGAAAGGTCTTCGTTGGCCAAAATGTTCTAGAATCAGGTTAGTTGATCAGACTGTTTATCACGCCAGCTATTGTATCCGGAGACCCCGATGACCGCCGCGATTCCCGCGACCAAAGCCGCTTTCCAGTGGGATGACCCGCTGCTGCTCGAAGACCAGCTCAGCGACGAGGAACGCATGGTGCGCGACGCCGCACGCGCCTACTGCCAGGAAAAACTGATGCCGCGGGTGGTTGAAGCCAACCGCCACGAAAAATTCCACCGCGAAATCATGAACGAGATGGGCGAACTCGGTTTTCTCGGTCCGACCATCGAAGGTTACGGCTGCGCTGGCGTCAATCACGTCTGTTACGGCCTGATCGCGCGCGAAGTCGAACGCGTCGACAGCGGTTACCGCTCGGCGCTGTCAGTGCAGTCCAGCCTGGTGATGTATCCGATCTCCGCCTTCGGCAGCGAGGCGCAGAAGCAGAAATACCTGCCCAAAATGGCCTCTGGCGAATGGATCGGCTGTTTCGGCCTGACCGAACCCAACGCCGGCTCCGACCCGGCTGGCATGATCACGCGCGGCAAGAAAGTCGATGGCGGCTATTCGGTCAGCGGCGCAAAAATGTGGATCACCAACGCCCCGCTCGCCGACGTGCTGCTGGTGTGGGCCAAGGATGACGGCGGCGTGATCCGCGGTTTCATCCTCGAAAAAGGCATGAAAGGCCTGTCCACGCCGAAAATCGAAGGCAAATTCAGCCTGCGTTCGTCCGTCACCGGCGAGATTGTCATGGACAATGTGTTCGTGCCGGAAGAAAACGTGCTGCCCGGGGTCTCCGGCCTCAAGGGCCCCTTCTCCTGCCTCAACAAGGCGCGTTACGGCATCGCCTGGGGCGCGCTGGGCGCGGCGGAATTCTGCTGGCATGCCGCGCGCAATTACACGCTGGAACGCAAGCAGTTCGGCCGCCCGCTCGCCGCCAACCAGCTGGTGCAGCTGAAACTGGTCAACATGCAGACCGAAATCACGCTGGGGCTGCATGCCGCGCTGCGCCTCGGCCGGCTGATCGACGAAGGCCGCGTCGCGCCGGAAATGACTTCACTGTTGAAGCGCAATTCCTGCGGCAAGTCGCTGGACATCGCGCGCGTCGCGCGCGACATGCACGGCGGCAACGGCATCGCCGACGAATTCCATGTGATCAGACATGTGATGAACCTCGAGGCCGTCAACACCTACGAGGGCACGCACGACATCCATGCGCTGATCCTCGGCCGTGCGCAGACCGGCATCCCCGCGTTTGATTGAGCAGCGCCGGCGGGCTGGCAGCAATATCCCGCTGCGCCTGGCGGCATGGCTGATCTGCGCCGCCTGCGCCACGGCAGCGCAGGCTGAACCGCTGGCCGTCGGCAAAGGCCTGCGCAGCATCAGCATCGGCGGCGAGGCCATCGAGCTCCACACCTACAAGCCGCCGCAATATGCCGGCGGCCCCATCCTGCTGGTGCTGCACGGCCTCGGCACCAACGCCCCCGGTTACCGCGATTACGCAATCCCGCTGGCCGACCAGCAGGGATTTCTGGTCATCGCGCCGCTGTTCGACCGCAAACGCTTCCCCGCCTGGCGTTACCAGACCGGCGGCATCGTGCGCAACCAGCGGGTGGAAGGAGAGTTCACCGTCGAGCCCGAAGCGCAGTGGATGGGCCGCCTTTTCCTCGACCTGATCGAGGCCGTACGCAGCGCCGAAGGCAAGCCGGACCTGCCGTATTCACTGATCGGCCACTCGGCCGGCGGCCAGACCCTGTCGCGCTTCGCCGCGTTTGTGCCGCACCAGGCGAAACACATCGTCATCGCCAACCCGTCGACCTGGGTATGGCCTTCACGCGAAGAGCGTTTTCCCTTCGGCTTCGGCGGCTTGCCGGCGAAAATGGCCGACGACGCCGCGCTGCAGCGTTACCTCGCGCAACAGCTGACCCTGCTGCTCGGCACCGCCGACATCGGGCGCGATGCCGATCTCAATGTCAGCGCGGGCGCCGAACGCCAGGGCGCGAACCGCCTGGAACGCGGCAAAAACGCGTTTGGCGCCGCGCAGCAACTGGCGCGTGACCGCGGCTGGGCCTTCAACTGGCGCCTGATCGAAGTGCCGGACGTCGGGCACAGTGCGCGGCGCATGTTCGGCAGCACGCAAGCCCTCGCCGCGCTGCCCGACTGACCCGGGCCTCGCTCAGGGCATGTTCTTGTGCAATTCCACCGGTTTGCGTTTTGCACGCAGCCGCAGGTTGATCATTTCCACCGCCACCGAGAACGCCATCGCGAAGTAGATGTAACCCTTCGGGATGTGGAATCCCCAGCCCTCGCCGATCAGCGCCACGCCGACCAGGATCAGGAATGACAATGCCAGCATCTTGATGGTCGGATGACGATCCACAAAATTGCCGATCGGCCCCGCGGCAAGCAGCATCACGCCCACGGCGATGACGATGGCAATGACCATGATCGACAGTTCATCGACCATACCCACCGCCGTGATCACCGAATCCAGTGAAAACACGATATCGATGATCGCGATCTGCGCGATCACCGCGCCGAAGGTTGTTGTGACCACGGCCGCGCCGCTGTGCGTCTCCTCGGCGCCTTCCAGCGCGTTATGGATTTCATGCACGCTTTTCCACAGCAGGAACAGGCCGCCGCCGATCAGAATCAGGTCGCGCCCGGAAATTTCATGCCCGAAGATGCCGAACAGCGGTGTGGTCAGCGTCATCAGCCAGGACAGGGTGAACAGCAATCCGATGCGCGTCAGCATTGCGAACATCAGACCCAGATTGCGCGCCTTTGCCCGCTGGTGCTCAGGCAGGCGGCCGCACAATATGGAGATAAAAATGATGTTGTCGACGCCGAGCACGATTTCCAGCGCCGTCAGGGTCGCCAGTGCCAGCCATGCATGCGGATCAGCAAGCCATTCCATGTGCGCCTCTTTTACTCAATAAAAACAAACGGTTGATATGGCAACAAGATCGTGCGGAACATCATAGTGCATGCGGCACTGCCGAGAGCCGGTTTTCATTATAGGGTTCCCGGGCCGCAGCGATCATTACACTTAACGACAAACCGGCGCCCAGATTGCGAAACCACAGCCATGCGCGACTGACCAAGCTGCTACAGTCATCGTTTCACGTCACCGTACAGGACCATCTCCCATGCCTGCCCAGACCGCTCCCGCCACCGCAGCGAATGCCTCCACTTCCGATGTTTTGTCCATTTCGCAGCAGATTGCCGCCTTCGCCGCCAACCTGACGCCGGATGCGGTGCCCGCAGCCGTGCGCGAAAACGCCAAGCTGCATGTGCTCGACGTCGTCGGTACCGCCCTCGCCGCCACCCGTTTTGATTTTGCCCAGCACGCGCTGGCCGGCATCAGCAATATCGCCGAGAAAGGCAGCAACAGCGTGATCGGCATGAACGTCACCCTGCCGATGCGTGATGCGGTGCTGATGAACGGCATCCTCGCCCACGGCCTCGATTATGACGATACCCATCCGGGGGCCATCGTGCATCCGAGCTCCAGCGCATTCCCCTGCGCGCTGGGCCTCGCCGAAAAACGCGATGCCGCTGGCGCAGATCTGTTATTGGCGTACATCCTCGGCGTTGAAATCGCGACCCGCCTGGGTGTCGCTGCCGCCGGCACCATGCACACCAACGGCTTCCACACCACCGGCATCGCCGGCCATTTCGGTTGCGCGGTAGCAGCCGGGAAATTGTTCAATCTCAGTCCGCAGCGCCTGCAATACGCACAGGGTTTTGCCGGCAGCACCGCCTCCGCCATTTCCGAACACCGCGCCGACGGCGCCTGGAACAAACGCCTGCATCCGGCCTGGGCGGGCGTCGGCGGCATCACCGCAGCCGCACTGGCCAGCGGCGGCTTTATCGGCACCCGTAAAATCTACGAAGGCGCCGACGGCATTTTCCGTTCGCACACCGGCACCCGTTTTAATGAAGTCGACATGGGCGCAATGACGCGCAATCTCGGCCAGGAATGGCTGCTCAATGAAGTCGCGATCAAACCCTACCCGATCTGCCACCTGCTGCATGCCTGCGCCGACTCCGCACTGGCGATCCGGCGCAAACACCATGTGAAGCCGGAAGACATCGTCAAAATCCGCGCACTGCTCCATCCCGAAACCTTCCACTACATCGCCGAGCCGGCGGACATGCGTCGCAAGCCGGTATCGGACTACATGGCCAAGTTCAGCGTGCAGTTCGTGCTCGCCGCCTGCTTCGTCCGCGGCAAATTCGGTTTTGCCGAACTCGAGACCGATGCCTTGAACGATGCCGCGATCCTCGCACTCGCGCAGAAAGTGCACCACGAAGCCGATCCGGATTCGGCCTTCCCCAAATATTTCTCCGGCGGCGTGGTGGTCACCACCAAGGACGGCCGCGAACTGGTGCACATGGAAAAAATCAACCGCGGCGCCGGTGAACGTGCCTTGTCGGCGCAAGACATCAGCGAGAAATTCTTCGATAACGCGTCGCTGGTGATTGCCAAACCGCAGGCCGAGCGCATCCGCAAGGCCGTGCTGGCCATGGACCAGCACAGCACACGCGATCTGGCCCGTGTCTTGGCGCTTAAAAATTAATTAATAAAATCAAATACTTATAAATGAACATCGATCTCAACCACCTGCGCAGCTGGATCGGCAAAAAAAAAACCCACCACGACATCGCCACTGCCTTTCCGGTGCGGGCACTGGCCGCAACGCTGGACCGCAGGGATCCGCCGCCAAAAACCGGCGACGCGATTCCGCTGAGCAGCCACTGGCTTTATTTCCTCGAAACCGCAGTCAATACCGACCTGAGTCACGACGGCCATCCCAAACGCGGCGGCTTCCTGCCGCCGGTCTCGCTGCCACGGCGCATGTGGGCCGGCGGTCGCATCGATTTCCGCGCGCCGCTGCGCGTCGGCGACAGCATCAGCCGCGAATCCGAAATCCTGTCGGTGGAAGCCAAGTCCGGCAAAAGCGGCGACCTGGTGTTTGTCACGGTGCGCCACAGCATCAAAGCCGGCGGCACCGTCGCCATCGTCGAAGAACACGACATCGTCTACCGCGAAGCCGCCAAAGCGGGCGACGCGCCACCCGTGGGCAAACCGGCGCCGCAGACCGCAGCGTGGCGGCGCGAACTGCAGGCCAATGAAGCCATGCTGTTTCGCTATTCCGCGATCACCTTCAACGGCCACCGCATTCATTACGACATCGACTACTGCCGCCAGGCCGAAGGTTATCCGGGCCTGATCGTGCACGGCCCGCTGCAGACAACACTGTTGCTGGATTTATGCCGCCACAGTGATCCACGTCCGGTACGCACACTGGATTACCGCGCCACGCACCCGGTGTTTCACCAGGAGACCTTCAGCGTCAACGGTCAGCCCGCGGCCGACGGCAAATCCGTGGAGTTGTGGACTGCGAATGCCGCGGGGAATTACGCGATGCGCGGTACTGCGACTTTCGGCTGAAAATCCGAAGCATGAAGATACAAAGCAAACTTACCGGATTCATTAATCAGCAATTTTTTTTGCACTTGAATGTCTTTGTTTTCCTGTTTTCTTGCGCGCTCACAAATGCAACTGCCGCAAGCAATGTCGGTCTCGACAAAAACCAAGTTCCTTCAAATCTGAAAATTTCCGCCACAGATAAAAGTCTGTGCAAATCAATTATCGACAGCCAAGGCAAAAAATACACGCACGCAAAAATGGGGGGGATTACCTACAAAATTCCATATGAATATATTGGCGGGGGCACATGCAATTCCGGCAGTGTATTTTTGGGTATTAGATGGCCCTCACTAACGGGATTCAAGACAATAATCCCCGGCAGTGGAGACATAGATGCGTATCGAGTGATTCTAATGCCACCTACAACACCTCCCGTCGTGGACAGATACGTATCGCTGAACCGGATACTTAAATTTGATATGCAGAAAATACCCAGCAAATATCCCGGCCTTTCTTTTCTGCAAATAAACGGCAAACAATGGTCAATACTGGTGTCCGGCGAACAATGGCCAAAAACGCCATCTGGAAATCCTTACGCATTTAGGGTGTCGCCGCTATAGAAAGGTTTAGATACCACCTTCGTCATCCCTGGTGGACCAACAGTAAGAATCAACGACAGCCACATTCATAAATATATGCATGAGTGGGACCGCTTGTTTCCCGCCTTTATTGACTTGATTAAATCCTTTGAACTAAAGGAATAAATCTGCGCCAGCACAGCACACCGCAAACTGTTAGGCGATGCGCTGTGTTGCGACAATCCGATTTCATATTCGTCACCCCGGCGAAAGCCGGGGTCCAGAAATGCAGTCTCGAAACCGCAACCACCTGACTGGATTCCGGCTTGCGCCGGAATGACGTCGCTGGCTTTACCAGCCGGAATCGTTTTCCGAAGTCGCCCCGATCTTGTGGATCGACAGATCAGAACCGTTGAACTCCTGCTCCCGATCCAGCCGTATGCCGACCACGGCCTTCAGCGCACCGTAAACCACAAAGCCGCCAACCAGCGCAATCACCACGCCCAGCCCGGTTCCAATCAGCTGTGCGGTGAGGCTGACACCACCCAATCCGCCCAGCGCCTTCGAGCCGAAAATGCCGCAGGCGATACCGCCCCAGACGCCGCACAGGCCGTGCAGCGGCCACACACCGAGCACATCGTCGATTTTCAGTTTGTTCTGCGTCAGCGTGAACATGTAAACGAACAAGGCGCCGGCGACAGTACCGGTGGCCAGAGCGCCCGCAGGATGCATCACATCCGAACCCGCACACACGGCGACCAGCCCGGCCAGCGGTCCGTTGTGGACAAAACCCGGATCATTGCGGCCGACAATCAGTGCCGCGACGATGCCGCCGGCCATCGCCATCAGCGAATTGACCGCGACCAGGCCGGAAATCTTGTCGATGGTCTGCGCCGACATCACGTTGAAGCCGAACCAGCCCACGGTCAGGATCCACGCACCCAGCGCGAGAAAGGGAATGCTCGACGGCGGCTGCGCGGCAACGCCACCCTCTTTCGGATAACGGCCGATGCGTGGTCCGAGCAGGAGTACCGCGGCCAGCGCCAGCCAGCCGCCCACGGCATGGACCACCACCGAACCGGCGAAGTCATGGAAAGGTGCGCCGGCAACCGATTCGATCCAGGCCTGCACGCCATAACGATTGTTCCAGGCGATGCCTTCAAAAAACGGGTAGATCAGGCCGACGATGACCGCCGTGGCCACCAGCTGCGGATAAAACCGCGCGCGTTCGGCGATGCCGCCGGAGATGATCGCCGGCACTGCCGCGGCAAAAGTCAGCAGGAAAAAGAATTTGGTGACTTCAAAGCCGCTTTTCTGCGCCAGCTGTTCGGCGCCGACCATGAACGACACGCCATAGGCCACGCCGTAACCGACGAAAAAATAGACGATGGTGGATACCGCGAAGTCGGTCAGGATCTTGACCAGGGCATTGACCTGGTTTTTGCGGCGCACCGTGCCGACTTCGAGAAACGCAAAGCCGGAATGCATCGCCAGCACCATGATGGCGCCGAGCAGGATGAACAAGGTGTCGGTGCTGATTTTGACGGCTTCCATGGGTCTCCTCCCCTGAAAATGAATCCGGAACTACAAAGCAATACTTGTTCCTGATTACAAACTATTGTTTTTATTACCATTATTGTCCAACAGCCGCATTGCATGGCACAGAGTTGGTGCAATGACAGAATATATGCCCTTTATAGGTGCAATCAAAAGACGCGGCATGAATCCGGCAGCGCCCGCAGTATCGCGGCGGATGCAATCGGGTAAATCATTGAAGAAATTGGTATATTCAGCCTCCATGTGCCCCGCGCCCACACCTGCCGTCACCCCCGCGCCGCCCCAGGGCGACCGGCCGCTGACGCTGGCGCAGGTCATTACCGACCTGATTGCCGACGGCATGGTGCCGAAGGAAGAGGCGGAAAAGCTGGTCGCCAACCGCCGCCACAGCCGCACTGACGTGCATCCGCTGGTGGTCATCGCCGACCAGAAATGGAAAGACCCGAAAAATCCGCGCAAGCTGCTGACCGTCGAAACGCTGACGCAGTGGCTCGCCGACAAATCCGGCCTGCCCTACCTGCACATCGACCCGTTCAAGATCGACTTCACCGCGGTGACCAAGGTGATGTCGAACGCCTATGCCGCGCGTTACAAGATCCTGCCGGTCAGCGTGACCACCCGCGAGGCCACCATCGCCACCGCCGAACCCTGGGTGCGCGGCTGGGAGGCCTCGCTGAAGCAGGTGCTGCGCCTCGACATCAAGCGCGCCATCGCCAACCCGGTCGATATCCAGGGTTATGTCGTCGAGTTCTACAACCTTGCGCGTTCGGTCAAGGGCGCGAATGACAAGGACAAGGGCGCGGTTTCGGAAATCGCCAACTTCGAACAACTGGTGCAGCTGGGCCGCAGCGGCCAGCTCGACGCCAATGACCAGCATGTCGTGCACATCTGCGACTGGCTGTTCAATTACGCCTTCGAGCAGCGCGCCAGCGACATCCACCTCGAACCGCGGCGCGAATCCGGCAATGTGCGCTTCCGCATCGACGGCGTGCTGCATCAGGTCTACCAGATCCCGACGCCGGTGATGGCGGCGATGACCTCGCGCATCAAGGTGCTGGGCCGCATGGACGTCGTCGAAAAACGCCGGCCGCAGGACGGGCGCCTCAAAACCGTGGCGCCCGACGGCGGCGAAGTCGAGCTGCGGCTGTCGACCATGCCCACCGCCTTCGGCGAAAAAATGGTGATGCGGATTTTTGATCCGGAAAACCTGGTCAAGGATTACAAGGAACTCGGTTTCTCCGACGAAGAAGAAAAAAAGTGGGGCCAGATTTCCGGAAAACCGCACGGCATCATCCTCGTCACCGGCCCCACCGGCTCGGGCAAGACCACCACGCTGTACTCGACGCTGAAACAGCTGGCGCAACCCGAAGTCAACGTCTGCACCGTCGAAGACCCGATCGAAATGGTCGAGCCCAGCTTCAACCAGATGCAGGTGCAGGCCAACATCGGCGTCGATTTCGCCGCCGGCATCCGCACGCTGATGCGCCAGGACCCGGACATCATCATGGTCGGCGAGATCCGCGACCTCGAAACCGCCGAGATGGCGATCCAGGCCGCGCTGACCGGCCACCTGGTGCTGTCGACACTCCATACCAATGACGCGCCGGCGGCGGTGAGCCGCCTGCTCGACCTCGGCGTGCCGCCCTATTTGCTGCAATCGACCCTGCTCGGCGTGATGGCGCAGCGCCTGGTGCGCACGCTGTGCCCGCATTGCAAGGAAAAACACGATTACGACGACGCGGTGTGGGACAGCCTGGTCACGCCGTGGAAAGCCGCCAACCCGCGCGGCAAGACCTACATCAACAAGGGCTGTCTGGAATGCCGCATGACCGGCTACATGGGGCGCATCGGCATTTACGAAATGATGATCATGTCGCCGCCGCTGCGCGAACGCGTGGTCGCCGCCGCCGACCTCGAAGCGATACGCGACGCCGCCTACAAGGACGGCATGAAACCGCTGCGCATCAGCGGCGCGATGAAAATCGCCGCCGGCGTCACCACCATCGATGAAATCATGAAAGTCGCGCCGCCGCCCGGCGGCGACCGGCGGCAGTAAAACCAGCAGCACGGACCGGCGGGATGCTCCCGCCCTACATTACTAAATCCCCCCCCGTTCGGGCTGAGCCTGTCGAAGCCCGCCCTTCGACAAGCCTGCCCTGAGCATCGCCGAAGGGCTCAGGGCGAACGGCCAAGTGTTAGCTCCGCTACATCGCAGGCAGCAGCTTCTCCAGTCCCGTTTCAGCGGCAATCCGCCTCAGATCGGCAATGGTGTCATCCGGAAATTGAATCCCCTTTGCACGGTTGCGCGTGTTGTTGCGCGCCTCCATCTCGCCCGGATAAAACACCTCGTCAAAACCCTGCGCCAGCGGCACCGACTTGATCTCGGCGATGAACTGCTCCATGCGCGCATTGAATGCGGCCAGCGGCTGCATCGCCTCGATGTTGATGGCCAGCATGAAATGGCCGCAGTTGCTTTTCTCCGCGGTCTGGTACGGGCTGTGCACCGCCGACAGGAAACCGCTGCCGGTCAGCACGCCGGACATCATGTCGACCATCGCCGCGATGGCATAACCCTTGTGCTCCGCCATCGGCAGGATGATGCCGTCGATGGCCTCCTGCGGATCGGTGGTCGGCACGCCGTCGGCGCTGATCGCCCAGCCCAGGGGAATTTTCTGCCGCTTGTTGCGCGCGAGATAAATCTTGCCGCGCGCAACACCGGTGTTCGCCATGTCGACCACGAAAGGCGGGTGTTTGCCCGCCGGCGCCGCGATCGACCAGGGATTGGTGCCGACGATTTTTTTGCGCCCGCCCCAGGGCGCCATCGCCGGCCCGCCGTTGGAGGTCAGCATCATCACGCAGCCTGCCCTGGCCCCCATCAGCGTGTAATACATGCAGGTGCCGAAATGGTTGGACATGCGCACGCCGACCGCGCCGATGCCGTGGGTTTTCGCGCGTTTGACGGCCTCCTCGGCGGCGAGTTTCGCCAGCACATGGCCGATGCCGTCGTGGCCGTCGATCACCGCCAGCGCACCGCCGTCGATGACAAACTCCGGCTGCGTCACCGGGTTCATCACCTTGTTGCGCAGGCGGTCGAGATACCAGCCGAGGCGCAGCACGCCGTGCGACTGGTGGCCCCAGAGGTCGGCCTGCACCAGCGTGTCGGCGATCAGCCGCGCGTCTTTTTCAGGTACGCCCTGCCCGGCATAAACAGCGGTGGCGAATTCGATCAGCTTTTGTGCGTCAACGGGTAATCCGGGCATGGGAAAAAGCTTTCTGAAGGTGGATTCTGATTCTAAACTAGGCGCAATCCCCCACCCGTGCGGCACCCACATCATGAAACCTGCACTGCAACCCGGCCTGACCCACCAATTCAGCTTCACGGTGCCGCCGAACAAGACGGTGCCGCACCTTTATCCGGAATCGGAATCCTTCCAGCAGATGCCGCAGGTGCTGGCCACCGGTTACATGGTCGGGCTGATGGAATGGGCCTGCATCGAGGCGATACGCCCGTACCTCGACTGGCCGCGCGAACAGTCGCTGGGCACGCATGTCAGCTTCCCCCATCTGGCGGCGACGCCCCCGGGGCTGACGGTCACCGTCGATGTGCGGCTGGACCGCGTCGACGGCCGCCGGCTGTTTTTTTCGGTCACTGCGCACGACGGCATCGACCGCATCACGGAGGGCACCCACGAACGCGTCATCATTGACGCCGCGCGCTTCAACGCAAAACTCGCCGCCAAGAAGCCAGGCGGCGCCTCATAACACCAGCTCGAGGCAGCTGCTGTTGATCGGCGTGTTGTCGTAGTACGGCGCGCAGCGCACAAAACCCAGGTCGTAATAAAGCCGCATCGCCGCCACCATCTGCGGCAGCGTATCCAGCACCATGCGCGAGTATCCCGCCTTGCGCGCAAAAACGATGGCGCGTTCCGCCAGCGCACGCCCGCCGCCGCTGCCGCGGCAGAATTCGCGCAGGTACAGCCGTTTCATTTCGCAGCGCCCGGCGTCCAGCGGCCGCACGCCGACACAACCGGCGACAGCGCCATCGATGCGCGCCAAGAGCAACGTACCCGCCGGCGGCGCATAGGCGCCGGGCAGGCCTTCCAGCTCGGATTCAAAATCCTGGAAACAAAGGCTGAAATTCAGCGAACCGGCATATTCCAGGAACAGGTCGCGCACCGCGTCGAGATCGGGGCCGGGCGCCGTGACCGTGATGATGTCCATCGCGCCGCCTATTGCGCGCGGGTCAGCAGCCGCATGCCGCGATCGAGGCCGTCGATGGTCAGCGGGAACATGCGGTCACCCATCAGCTGGCGGGTGATGCTGATCGACTCATGGTAATTCCACACCGCCTCCGGCTGCGGATTGAGCCAGATCGCGCGTGAATACACCTGCAGCGCACGCTGCAGCCACACCGCGCCGGCCTCCTCGTTGCTGTGCTCGACGCTGCCGCCGGGATAGGTGATTTCGTACGGGCTCATCGTGGCATCACCGACGATGATCAGCTTGTAGTCGTGCGGATAGGTGTGCAGCACATCCCAGGTGGCGATGCGCTCGGTGGCGCGGCGGCGGTTGTCCTTCCACACCCGCTCGTAGAGAAAATTGTGGAAATAAAAATATTCCAGGTGCTTGAATTCGCTGCGCGTGGCCGAGAAGAGCTGCTCGCAGACGCGGACATGATCGTCCATCGAACCGCCGATATCGAGGAACAGCAGCACCTTCACCGCATTGTGCCGCTCCGGCACCATTTTCAGATCCAGCCAGCCGGCGTTTTTCGCGGTGGAGCGGATGGTGTCTTCCATGTCCAGCTCTTCCGGCGCCCCGGTGCGCGCGAATTTGCGCAGCTTGCGCAAGGCCACCTTGATATTGCGCGTGCCCAGCTCAACGGTGTCGTCCAGGTTCCTGAACTCGCGCTGATCCCAGACCTTCACCGCGCGGCGGTTGCGCGATTCATGCTGGCCGATGCGGATGCCCTCCGGGTTGTAACCGTAGGCGCCGAAGGGGCTGGTTCCTCCCGTGCCGATCCACTTGCTGCCGCCCTGATGCCGGCCCTTCTGTTCTTCGAGGCGCTTTTTCAGGGTTTCCATCAGCTTCTCCCAGCCGCCCAGCGACTGGATCAGTTTTTTCTCTTCTTCAGTCAGGTTTTTCTCGACGAGTTTGCGCAGCCAGTCTTCGGGAATCACCGCCGCAGCGGCATCGATGCCGACCACGCCCTTGAAGTAGGCGGCAAACACCAGGTCGTAACGATCAAAGAATTTTTCATCCTTGACCAGGCAGGTGCGCGCGAGATGGTAAAAATCCTCGACACTGCCGAAGGCGACCTGCTTCTCCAGCGCCTCGATCAGCATCAGGAATTCCTTGATCGAGGCAGGAACGCCGCCTTGGCGCAGTTTCAGAAAGAATTCGATCAGCATTTTAGGGCGTGATTAAGTGATTAGGTAATTAGGTGATTGGGCAAGACGCGTCTCGAGACTTTAATTACTTAGTCACCCAATCACTTAATCACTGTTTTCGCCGAGACATGAACACCAGTCGCTCAAACAGATGCACGTCCTGTTCGTTCTTGATCAGCGCGCCGTGCAGCGGCGGCACGATCTTGTGCGTGTCCTGGCTGTGCAGCGCTTCCGGCGGGATGTCTTCGGCCATCAAGAGCTTCAGCCAGTCGAGCAGTTCCGAGGTGGTCGGTTTTTTCTTCAGTCCGGGCACGTCGCGGATTTCAAAAAATGCGTTGAGCGCTTGAGAGAGCAGCTGTTTCTTGATCCCCGGAAAATGCACCTCGACGATTTTCGCCATGGTTTCCGGATCGGGAAAACGGATGTAATGGAAAAAGCAGCGGCGCAGGAAGGCGTCGGGCAGTTCCTTTTCGTTGTTGCTGGTGATGATGACCAGCGGCCGCTGCTTCGCCTTGACCAGCTGCTGCGTTTCATAAACATAAAACTCCATGCGGTCGAGTTCGCGCAGCAGGTCATTGGGGAATTCGATGTCAGCCTTGTCCACTTCATCGATCAGCAGCACCGCCGGCTCCGGCGATTCGAAAGCCTTCCACAACATGCCCTGCACGATGTAGTTGGCTATGTCCTTCACCTTCGGGTCGCCGAGTTGCGAATCGCGCAGCCGCGACACCGCGTCATATTCATACAGGCCGTGCTGCGCCTTGGTTGTCGACTTGATGTGCCACTCGAACAGCGGACGTTTCAGCGCCTGCGCCACCTCGAGCGCCAGCATGGTCTTGCCGGTGCCGGGCTCGCCCTTGATCAGCAGCGGGCGCTCCAGCGCCAGCGCGGCATTCACCGCCATCATCAGATCGTCGGTGGCGACGTAGTTTTCAGTGCCGGTAAAACGTGACATTATTTTTCCTTTAAAATCAAATACTTATATTAATTCTGATGCTGCTGTGCGAGGCGTGCTTCGATTTCAGCCAGCTTGCGGCGGATTTCCGCGCCGGCAAACAACTGCGGCTCGGAGGGCTCGTAACCCTGGGCGCGCTCGCGTTCGGCAATCGACTGTCTCGCCGCGGCAAACGCCGTTTCAAACGACCAGGTCTTGCGCAACTCCTCGTTGAACAGCGCCTGCGCCAGGTACGTCGCATCCGATGTGCTGCCGCAACCGAAGGATTGGCGTTTGGCGCTGGACGCCGTGATGATCATTGTATGTTCATCCTGCAGCGGTTTGATGAAACCGCCGGAATAACAGGCCGAAACCACGATCACCCGCCATTTGATGCCGGAATCGTCCAACGCCTTTTTCAAGGCGGGCGGATCGATCGGCGCCAGCCGCAGCGGCCAGAAATCCACCGCCAGCCGGTGCGATTCCGAGCCGTGCGAGGACAGATACATCACCAGCAGGTCTTCATCGCGGTTCATCTGGCTGCCGATGCGCTGCAGCGCCGCGCCGATGCTGGTCAGGCTCGCCACCGGATGCGTATCCAGGGTTTTGCGGTTATTGAGCAGCACCACCGAACGCCCGGCGGTATCGAAACGCTTGTGGAACAGGTCGGCGATCAAGCGCACCTCTTTCATGAACACATCTTCGCGGGCATAGAGGCCCGCCGCCAGAAGATAGATGTCGGCGACGCCGGGACGGCCGCCCTCCACGGCTGCCAGCGATTGGCGCAGCGTCTCCTGCTGCGCATAAAAGCCGCGTTCATCAAAAGGCGCGCGTGCGGATTTTTCCGCGGCGCCCGATGCGTCATATTTCGGCATCCACAAATAATTCTGCGGATACCACAGCATCGGCGCCGCCAGCAACAGCCATCCGGCCGCCATCACCGCGAGATTGCGACCTGCGCCGGCGTTCACCAGGCGCGCCACCGTCATCGCGATCACCAGCGTCCACCACAGCACGGCGCCATAAAACAGATAGGGCCACCAGTTGCCGCCGACCAGTCTGGGCGGCAGGCGCAGCAGCAGCACCCCGGCCGCACCAAACAGCAGCGACAGCACCAGGCTCGCAGCCACCAGCGCAATGGCCATCTGCAGCAGCGATGCCCGGCCATTCAGGCGCACCGCCAGCAGTGCGAAGAGCAGTGTGGCCGGCACAAACAACAAGGCGCGCGGCACTTCGTAATCGTTGAACTCGCCACGGAAACCGACGCTGGCCAGACCGAGCAGCAACAGCAGCAGGAGATGGAGGCCCGCGATCAGCGCAAAGGACCCGGCGGCAGGCGTGAACATTTCCGCGGACACCGGCCGCAAAAAAGCGAGGCGCGCCCCGGCGCGCAGATTGCTCAAAACATCGTGATAAAACGTGCCGCGCGGCACGGCCGGCAGCGGGTTTTCCGCCGCCATATCGGCGGCTGCCGTGTCATCCTGCATCAGACACTGCGCGCCAGATCGCTGCGGCGGTCGACATCGAACAGCACACCGGGGTCATCGACATCAATCACCCGCACCAGCGCCTGATTGCGCTGCACCACCGCGCGCGCACCGCTGTCGCCGCCGAGCATCTGCAGTTCCTGCAAAAACCGCGCGCCGAAGGCCACCGGATGGCCGCGCTCGCCCTGGTAGGCCGGGGCGACGATGGCCGCGCCGTCCGCCAGTGCCTGCGCCACGCGCCTGATGGTATCGGGACGGATGCGCGGCATGTCGGCCAGCGCGACGATCCAGCCGCCGGCATCGCGCGTGACGCTGACGCCATGGGCCAGGCTGACACCCATGCCCAGCGCCGCATCGGGACACAAGGTCACGGCGCAACCTTCCTGTTCGAGCATTTCCGCCAGCGGAAAATCGCCGGAACGCACCACCGCCGTGACGTTGAGGCCGGCGGCGATCAGATTGCGCGCGGCATGCGCGGCAATCGCCGCGCCGTCCTCCAGCGGATGCAGCAGTTTGGCGCCGCCGAAGCGCGACCCGGCGCCGGCGGCGAGCAGGATCGCCACGGGGGATTTTTCAGGGACGGTCATGCCATGATTATAATGGCCCATCTTCACCTTACCCATCACCAGTTACCAGTCACCAGTTACCATCAACCCATCAGGTCCACACCATGCCCAGGTTCTGCGCGAATATCACCATGCTGTTCAATGAGGTCGCGTTCATGGACCGCTTCGCCGCCGCGGCACAGGCCGGATTCAAGGGCGTCGAATACCTGTTTCCGTACGACTACGACAAAAACGCGCTGGCGGATGCACTGAACAAACATCAGCTCGTCCAGGTGCTGCACAACCTGCCTGCCGGCAACTGGGCCGGCGGCGAACGCGGCATTGCCTGCCACCCGCGGCGCGAGGCCGAATTCCAGGACGGTGTGGGCCGCGCCATCGACTACGCCAGCGCGCTCGGCTGCAAACAGGTCAACTGCCTCGCCGGCATCCGCCCGACCCATCTCGATCCCAATGTCGCGCGCGAAACCTTGGTCCGCAATCTGCAGTTTGCCGCGCCGAAATTCAAGGAAGCCGGGATCAAGTTACTCATTGAACCGATCAACACCCGCGACATCCCGGGATTTTTTCTCAATTCCTCGCAGCAGGCCCTCGACATCATCAAGGCCGTCGGTTCCGACAACCTCTACCTGCAGTACGACATTTATCACATGCAGATCATGGAAGGCGACCTCGCGCGCGGCATCGAGAACAACCTCGCACTGATCCCGCACATGCAGCTCGCCGACAATCCCGGCCGCCACGAACCGGGCAGCGGCGAGATCAATTACCCGTGGCTGTTCAAACACATCGACAGGATCGGCTACCAGGGCTGGATCGGCTGCGAATACAAGCCGGCGACCACCACCACGGCCGGTCTGGACTGGATCAGGCCTTACCTGACCGGCGCTTGACGGCACCCGGGGCAGCCCACACAATGCCCCGGCAACAGACCCATAAAAACATAGAGCAAGGGGCTGTCCCGCATTACAACCTGAAGGAGGAGTCATGAAAACATCGCGTATCGCATCCGCGCTCGCCATCGCCGTGGCCGCAGCATTTCCAGCCGCTTTTTCCACCACCGTCGGCGCGCAGCAGATGACGCTGATGACCGGTCCGCAGGGCGGCGTCTGGGTGCCGCTGGGCGGCCAACTCAAAAGCATGTGGGAAAAAGCCATTCCCGGCCTCACCATCACCGCCACGCCGGGCGCCGGCATCGCCAACGTGCGCGGCGTCGATGAGGGCAAGGCGCAGATCGGTTTCGGCAATTCCAGCACCACGGTCGACGGCATTGCCGGCAACCCGCCGTACCCGAAAAAAACCACCAAGGTCTGCCAGATGGCCAACCTGTATCCGCAGTACTTCCAGGTGGTCGCGCTGGCGGATGCCAAGGTCAACACCTTCGCCGATTTCAAGGGCAAGTCCGTGGTGACCCAGCCCAAGGGCAACACCGGTGAACTGCTGACCGACCTCACGCTGAAGCTGAACGGCCTCAACTACCAGGCGCTGTCCAAAATCAACTTCCAGTCGTACACCGACGCGGTGTCGATGATGAAGGACGGCCATGCCCAGGTATTCACGCTGGGCACCACCATCCCCGCGTCATCGGTGATGGACCTCGCCAGCGCCCGCGACATCAACCTGGTGCCGGTCGACGACAAGACCATGGACGCGCTGCGCAAGCAGAACCCGGGCTACCAGAAACTGATCGTCAAGGCCGGCACCTATCCCAAGCAGACCCGGGATGTGCCGCAGATCGGTTATTCGGCGCACCTCGTCGTCTCCTGCGACCTGCCGGAACAGACCGTCTACACCATGACCAAGACCGTCGCCGCCAACATCAGCGACATGGCCACGGTGAACAAGGCCATGGCCGGGCTGACACCGAAGGAGATGGCCGCCGACATCGGCGTGCCCTTCCATCCGGGCGCGGTGAAGTTCTACAAGGAAGCGGGCGCCATGTAAGCCACCGCAACACGCAGGAAAAACGGGGCGGCTCTGCCGCCCCGTTCCATATCCAGAGCGGGGAGCCCCATGAGTTCCGAAGAAAAAGTACCTGTCGTGGCCGTCATTTCCGAAGAAAAAGCGGCAACCCAGCCGCAATCCGCCGCGCTGAAGGCTGCGGTCGCCGTGATCGCGGTGGTGATGTCGCTGTACCACATGTACGTCGCCGCCTTCGGGCCGCCGGAAGCGCTGATTTTCCGCGGCACCCACCTGCTGTTCGCGCTGACCCTGGTGTTCCTGCTCTACCCGCTGAAACCCGGCGGCGGCTGGAAATGGCGCGCGACCGATGCCCTGCTGCTGCTCGCCTCGTGGGCGTTCATTTTCCACATTTTCCTCAACTACGAATACATGACCAACCGGATCATCTACATCGATGATCTGACCAGACTCGACAAGTTCTACACCGTGATCGCGGTGCTGATCATCCTCGAGGCCACGCGCCGCGTGCTCGGCTGGGCGCTGCCGATCACGGCCTCGGCTTTCCTCGTCTACGCGATCTTTTTCACCAATGTCACCGGCCCGGTGCTGATGGAGCAGCTGTATCTGTCGACCGAAGGCATCTTCGGCTCGACACTCGGCGTGTCGGCTTCGTACGTGATGCTGTTCGTGCTGTTCGGCGCCTTCATGGAAAAAAGCGGCACCGGACAATTGTTCATGGATTTCGCGCTGTCGATCACCGGCCATACCGCCGGCGGTCCCGGCAAGGTTTCGGTCGTCAGCTCCAGCCTGTTCGGCACGGTGTCCGGGTCCGCCGTCGCCAACGTCATGGTCGACGGCCCGATGACCATCCCGCTGATGAAACGCACCGGGTTCAAACCGTCATTCGCCGCCGCCGTCGAGGCCACCGCCTCCACCGGCGGCCAGATCATGCCGCCGGTGATGGGTGCTGCGGCCTTCGTCATGGCCGAATTTCTCGCCGTGCCCTACGCCACGGTCGCGCTGTGGGCGGTGATTCCCGCCGTCCTCTACTACCTCGCGGTGTTTTTCGCGGTGCATTTCGAGGCCAAGCGTTACGGCCTGCACGGCGTGCCCAAAAACGAACTGCCGGTGCTCGGCCGCGTGATGCGCGAACGCGGCCACCTGTTCATTCCCATCGTCACCATTTTCATCGGCCTGACCCTGGGTTATTCGGCGCCGCTGTGCGCGCTGGTCGGCGCGCTGATGTGCCTGCCGATCGCGCTGATGCGCAAGGCCACCCGCGCCGGCATTTCCTGGCGCAGCGTGCTCGAAGCGCTGGAGGAAGGCGCCAAAAACACGCTGGCCGTCGCGATGGCCTGCGCCTGCGCCGGCATCGTCATCGGCTGCGTCACCATCACCGGCCTCGGCATCGTGTTCACGCAGATCGTCGTCGGCCTGTCGCAGAACCTGCTGCCGCTGGCGCTGCTGCTGACCGCCATCGCCGGCATCGTGCTCGGCATGGGCATGCCGACCACGCCGGCCTACATCGTCATGGTGTCGCTGCTGGTGCCGGCGCTGGTCAAACTCGGCGCCCCGCTGCCGTCAGCGCACATGTTCGCCTTCTATTTCGCCATCCTCTCCGCGATCACGCCGCCGGTGGCGCTGGCGGTATTCGCCGCCGCCAGCCTGGCCAAGGCCGACCTGTGGGAAGCCGGCTGGGCGGCGGTGCGTATCGGCGCCGCGGGTTTCATCGTGCCCTTCATGTTCGTGTTCGAACCTTCGCTGCTGATGATCGGCAGCTGGGACCAGATCCTGCAGTCCTTTGTCTCCGCCACCATCGGCACCATCTGCCTGGCCGGCGGGCTGTTCGGCTATTTCTTCCGCATCGCGCATGGATGGGAACGCGCACTGCTGATCGCCGCCGCACTGCTGCTGATCAAGCCGGGCATCCTGACCGACATCGCGGGACTGGTGCTGCTGGCCGTCGTGCTGCTCAACCAGCTGGTGCTGCGGCGCCATGAACCCCGGCAGGATGCGAGGCCGCGGCCCGCGCACTGACCTGACTATAATTTGTCGTTCCGGCGGCCGCGCTCCCGCGGCCCGCCATTACTTCCTGAGGACATCGCAATGAGCAACGTCGGTTTCATCGGACTCGGCATCATGGGCAAACCCATGGCCCTCAACCTGATCAAGGGCGGCCACACCCTGCATCTCTATTCACGCAGCGGCGTGCCGAAAGAACTCACCGACGCCGGCGGCAAAGCCTGCAGCAGCGCGAAGGAAGTCGCGCAACACGCCGACATCATCATCACCATGGTGCCGGACACCCCGGACGTCGAAAAAGTCCTGTTCGGCCCCGGTGGTGTGGCCGAAGGCCTCAGCAAAGGCAAGACGGTGGTCGACATGAGCTCGATCTCGCCCATCGCCACCAAGGAATATGCCAATAAAATCAATAAATTAGCCTGTGATTACGTCGACGCCCCGGTGTCCGGCGGTGAAGTGGGCGCAAAAAACGCGGCGCTCACCATCATGGTCGGCGCCCCGCAAGCCGCCTTCGACAAGGTGAAACCGCTGTTTGAACTGATGGGCAAAAACATCACGCTGGTCGGCGGCAACGGCGACGGCCAGACCTGCAAGGTGTGCAACCAGATCATCGTCGCCCTCAACATCGAAGCCGTCAGCGAAGCCCTGGTGTTCGCCTCCAAGGCCGGCGCCGACCCCGCAAAAGTGCGGCAGGCGCTGATGGGCGGCTTCGCCGCATCACGCATCCTCGAAGTGCACGGCGAACGCATGATCAAACGCACTTTCGATCCGGGATTCCGCATTGAACTGCATCAGAAGGATTTGAATCTTGCGCTGCAGGGCGCAAAGTCAATGGGCGTGTCGCTGCCGAATACGGCGACTGCGCAGGAATTATTTAACAGCTGTGTCGCCAACGGCGGCGCGAAGTCGGATCACTCGGCGATGGTCAAGGCGCTGGAGCGGATGGCGAATCATGACATTGCGTAACAGTAACTTTTCTTTTTAAGGGCCGTAGGGCGGAATAGCGCAGCGCATTCCGCCGTATGTGAAGCCCGCGCAGCCCGCGTAGGGCGCATTAAGCAAAGCGCAATGCGCCGCATGCGAAGTTAAAAAATATGAGGCGCGCCCCTGTCGCGCATGACAACGGCGGACCGACGGATTACGCCGCTGCGCGGCTAATCCACCCTACAACCCCCTACCCCTTCTGAGCCGCCGGGCAGCGCAGCCGGGGGATGGCGGCGACTCGTAGCCGCAGGCCCGTTTGCGGGAGCAGGCATCGGCGACACTGCTTTAACATTCCCGCCGTTTGAACCATCCAACACCCTCGCTGCCATAATGTCATGGACTACCTCGATCAACTGCAATGGCCCGCGATGATGGTCACGGTCATCGCCGCATGGCTGATTGCCTCCCAATCCAGACAAAAGCGCAAAATCGGCTTCTGGTGCTTCCTGCTCAGCAATGTGCTGTGGATCATCTGGGGCTGGCATGACGGGGCCTACGCGCTGATCGTGCTGCAGGTCGCGCTGGCGTCATTGAACATCCGCGGCGCCCGCAAAAACGAACCCGATGCCGATAGCGCCTGAACCGGCGCCAGGCTGAACACAAGGAGAAACCTATGCCCGCATGGCTGATTCCCGCGTTAAAAGCGGTATTACCTCATCTCGGAACCATCGTGTCTGTCACCGTACCGGCGTTCACCAAAAAAACGACCGCCGAAAACCAGGGCGCGCTGCAGCAAAAGCAGATCGCTGAACTGCAGGCGGCGGCCGCGCAAAATTCCGCAAACATCAAAGAACTGGCGGAACAGCTGCAAGTCACGATTACCGCACTGGAGCAGGCCGCGGCAGTGGCGCAATCCCGGCACCGCCGCGTGCTCGCACTGGCCGTGATCACGTTCCTGCTTTCGGTCGCCGCACTGGGCCTCACGCTGCTTCCGGAACTGTTTCTGGAACCGGTCACCTGATAAGTTCAGCGACACCCCCGGCTGCCGGCACTTGATCCCGCAGCAACAAAGGCCGGGGCAGACACATTCGTGCTGCGCCAGGCCGTTCAATGTGATAATTGCACCGGTTATCCATTCCATCGTCATGCCATGAGCATTCCCCAGCCCGCGATCCTTCTGCCCGTGCCGCCGCAGGCGCGTTATGTCACCTACATGCTGATCCCCGGCGCCGATCCGCGGGCAGCATTGATGGCCCTGCGCGACCATGTCGACGGTGACAAAACCGTCGCCGGCCTCGGCCTGTCACTGGTCTCGGCACTGGGCAAAAACATCGCAGGCCTGCGCAGCTTTCCGCAGATGGCGACACAGGGCATCGACATCCCCTCGACACCGGCCGCACTGTGGCTGTGGCTGCGCGGCACCGACCGCGGCGTGCTGCTGAAGCGCCACCGCCTGCTCGACGCCGTTCTGGCCCCGGCATTCCAGCCCGACAGCGTGATCGATGCCTTCATCCACGGCACCGGCCGCGACCTGACCGGCTACGAGGACGGCACCGAAAACCCGAAAGACGAAGAAGCCGTCAAAGCGGCGATTTCACAGCAGCCCGGTATTGCCGGATCGAGTTTTGTCGCGGTACAACAGTGGCTGCACGATTTTGCGCGCTTCGACGCCATTCCAGCCGCCGAGCAGGACCTCTGCGTCGGCCGCCGCCGCGCCGACAACGAGGAAATCGATGACGCGCCGGAATGGGCGCATGTCAAACGCACGGCGCAGGAAAGTTTCGATCCGGAAGCCTTTGTTGTGCGCCGCTCGATGCCCTGGGCCGCAGGCCAACGCTGCGGCCTGGTGTTCACCGCCTTCGGCGCGTCGTTTGACGCCTATGAAGCGCAGTTGAAGCGCATGACCGGCGCTGATGACGGCATCACCGATGCGCTGTTCCGTTTCACACAGCCGCTGACCGGCGCCTATTTCTGGTGTCCGCCGCTGCGTGACGGCAAACTCGACCTGACTGCGCTCGGACTGCAGTGCTGACGCGTTCCCTGCGCCGAAGCATCGCCGCAGTCCTCGCCATCCTGTCCACACCGGCGCCGGCCGCCGCCCCGGTTGATCCGAAGCAGGATGAAAAAACCGCGGCTGAACTCCGCCGGCAGGCCGACCAGGGCAACGGCGGCGCCGCGCTGCAGCTCGGCAATCTGCTGGCCCGCAACAGGGTGCCCGCGGCCAGATACGGCAACGCCGCGGACTGGTACAAAAAGGGCTGCGCGCTGAACGATCTCTCCGCCTGCCACAACGCCGGGGTGTCGTACGAGTACGGCCGCAACGGCGTCAAGGTCAACAGCAGCGAAGCCGCGAACTTTTATCTGAAGTCGGCCGAACGCGCGTTCCTGCCGTCGCTGTTCAATCTGGCCATCCTGCATGCCGACGGCCGCGTGATGTCGCTGGACAACCGCGACGGCCTGAAATGGATGCTGGTCGCGCAGCGGGCGGCTGCGCAATGCCCGGACACCCCCCTCTGCAAACAGGTGCTGCAGGACCCCAAGGGTTATCGTGCCCGCCTCGAAGCGCCGCTGTCGGCGGAAGAGCGGCGGGAAGCCCGGCAGCTGGCGGAGCGCTGGGAACCTGTGCGCTAGGTCCTGTCACCACAATCATGAAATGATTGTGATGAGGCGCCGGCTGGATATACTTGCAAAAACCACCGGGGGCCAGTATGCCGACGACCACGCAGCTGACGCAGATGTTCGACCGCTGGATCGACTATCTCGGCATGTGCGCCACCCTGCCGATCTCGGCACCCGCCTGCTACGCGCTCTGGGAAACCGTGATGTATGCCAGCGGCGCCATCGGCATATTGCTGGCCGGCTGGTTTGTCTGGAAACTGGTCGACTACAGACAAAAACTGGCCGCCGCGTTGCGCGCGGAGCAGGAACGCGAAAAAGTAGCCGATCAGGCCACGATGCGCGAACACACCTGGGTGGAGCCCGCGGACATCGCCGCCGACGTCACCGATCCGCACCTGGCGAAAAAAATCCGCGCCGAACTGGAACAGCAGCGGCTGAAAAACCTGCGGCCCTGAGAAAAGAACCACCAATCTCGCCCTGCCCGGCTTCCCATGTGAGCCGCCGGGCTAGCCCCGGCGACTTTGACTTTCAGACTTCTTAAACAACATTCCGCTTGTGCAGGTCGGCAATATCGCCGTCCCTGTACCCCAGCTCGCGCAGGATCTCGTCGGTATGCTGCCCGCACTCCGGCGTCACGCTGCGGATTTCATGCGGCGTGCGCGACAGGCGGAACGGCTGGTTGATCAATGCAACATCACCCACGCCCGGGATGGTGACCGGCACCGCCATCTGGTTGTGCTGCACCTGCGGGTCGGCGAACACTTCGTCCATTTTGTAGATCGGGCCGCCGGCAACGCCGCATTCCTCGAAACGCGCGGTCCAGTAGGCCTTGTCTTTTTTCAGCATCAGCGCCTGCAGTTCCCTGTTCAGCGCATCGCGGTTTTTCGAGCGCGCGGCACGATCCTTGTACTCGGGCTTCTCGTTGAGACCGTCGGCACCCAGCGCCTTGCACAGCCGCGCGAACATTTCATTGTCGCCGGCGGCAATGTTCATATAACCGTCGCTGGTCTGGAATACGCCGGTCGGGATCGAGGTCGGGTGGTTGTTGCCTGCCTGCTCCGGCACTTCATGGTCGACAGTCCAGCGCGCGGCCTGGAAATCGAGCATCGCGATCATCGCGTTGAGCAGTGACACTTCCACCCACTGGCCTTCGCCGGATTCTTCGCGCTCAAGCAGCGCGGTCATGATGCCCAGCGCGCAATAAAGACCCGCCGCAGAATCCGAAATCGCGCTGCCGGCGCGCATCGGGCCGCGCCCCGGCTCGCCGGTGATCGCCATCAGCCCGCCCATGCCCTGCGTGACCTGGTCAAAACCCGGACGTTTGGCGTAGGGACCGGTCTGACCGAAGCCGGAAATGCTGGCGAGGATGATTTTTTTGTTGACCTTTTTCAGCGACTCATAATCGATGCCGAGGCGGAATTTGACATCGGGCCGGTAATTCTCGGCAACCACGTCGGAACGCTCAACCAGCTTGTTGAAAATCTTCAGGCCGTCCGGGTCTTTCAGATTCAGCGTGAAGCCGCGCTTGTTGCGATGCAGGTTCTGGAAATCGGCACCGGTGCGTTTGCCGCCCCAGCCGTCGGACAGCTTGAGTCCCGGCGGCGTTTCAATCTTGATCACGTCGGCACCCCAGTCGGCCAGCTGGCGCACGGCGGTCGGGCCGGAGCGCACGCGGGTCAGGTCGATCACGCGGAATCGGCTAAGGGGGCCACGGCGTTGCGTTGTTGCAGTCATCGTTTTATCTCTCTCCAAACCTGTAAACATTTCAATAAACAAATACTTATTTCCGCTGCTGCGCCGCATCGGACAGCGTCAGCCGGGTAACCCCCCAAGTTTCGCACAAAATGCCCGCGTTTTCCCCGGGTCAGCGGTGGCGTGATATAAGAATCGGGCCATGAATGCCCCCGTACACGTCATCCCGGTCGATTACGAACGCCAGCGCGCGGTCTGTACCGCGCTGCGCGCGTTCATGCCGGAACACAGCGTGTTGTTTGAGCGCGAAGACGTGACGCCGTATGAATGCGACGGCCTGTCGGCGTACCGCCAGGTGCCGATGGTGGTGGCCCTGCCCGAAAACGAGGAGCAGGTCTGCGCCATCCTCGAGGCCTGCCATGCGCTGCGGGTGCCGGTGGTGGCGCGCGGCGCCGGCACCGGCCTTTCCGGCGGCGCGCTGCCGATGGGCAACGGCGTGCTGCTGTCCTTGGCCAAACTGATGAAAATCATCGCCATCGACCCGTTGGCGCGCACTGCGCGCGTGCAACCCGGCGTGCGCAACCTGGCGATCTCCGAGGCCGCCGCGCCGCTGGGCCTGTACTATGCCCCGGATCCCTCGAGCCAGATCGCCTGCTCCATCGGCGGCAACGTCGCCGAAAATTCCGGCGGTGTGCATTGCCTGAAATACGGCCTGACCGTGCACAACATTCTCAAGCTCCGTGTCGCCACCATCGAAGGCGAGATCATCGAATTGGGCGGCGGCGGACTGGACGCCGCGGGTTACGACCTGCTGGCCCTGATGACCGGCTCCGAAGGCCTGCTCGGCGTGGTCACCGAAATCACCGTCAAGCTGTTGCCGCGCCCGGAAATGGCGCAGGTGGTACTCGCCGCCTTTGACGATGTCGGCGCCGCCGGCCAGGCCGTGGCCAATGTCATCGCCGCAGGCATCATCCCCGCCGGCATGGAAATGATGGACCAGCCGGCAACGCTGGCCGTCGAACCCTTTGTCAACGCCGGTTATCCGACCGACGCCGCGGGCATCCTGCTCGTCGAGTCGGACGGCACGCATGAAGAAGTCGCCGACGAAATCCGCCGCATCGAGGACATCATGACCCAAAGCGGCGCGCATATCGTGCGCACCTCGCGCGACGAAGCCGAACGCCTGAAGCTGTGGGCCGGCCGCAAGGCGGCGTTCCCGGCGGTGGGCCGGCTGTCGCCCGACTATTACTGCATGGACGGCACCATCCCGAGAAAACGCCTGGCCGAAGTGCTGCGCGGCATCGCGGCGATGGAAAAAAAATACGATCTGCGCTGCGCCAACGTGTTCCATGCCGGCGACGGCAATCTGCATCCGCTGATCCTCTACGATGCCAATGATTCTGACCAGTTGCGCCGGGCCGAGGAATTCGGCGCCGAAATCCTCAAACTGTGCATCGATGTCGGCGGCACCATCACCGGCGAACACGGCGTCGGCGTCGAAAAAATAGATTCCATGTGCATACAGTTCAAATCAGCCGAACTGGAAACCTTCCATGCGCTGAAACACGCCTTTGATGCGCATGGCCTGCTCAATCCCGGCAAGGCGGTGCCGTCGCTGCATCGCTGCGCCGAATTCGGCCGCATGCATGTGCATGCCGGCACGGAAAAATTCCCGGAACTGCCAAGATTCTGAAAATTCCTAAAACCAGCCACAGAGGACACAGAGCTCACGGAGAAAAAAACATCGGGAATGCCATTAACCAGGAATTCTCCGTGCCCTCCGTGATCTCCGTGGCTTGAATGCAAGCACTTATTCAACAATTTTCGGACACCATCCGCGCCGCAGCCGACGCCAAACGTCCGCTGCGCATCCGCGGCGGCGGCAGCAAGGCGTTTTACGGCAATCCGGCAACAGGCGACGATCTGGATGTCACCGCCTGCCGCGGCATCATCAGCTACGAACCGACGGAACTGGTGATCACCGCGCGCGCCGGCACGCCGCTCGCCGAGATCGAATCCGTGATGCGCGAAAAAGGCCAGATGCTGGGTTTTGAACCGCCGCATTTCGGCGGCGGCGCCACGCTGGGCGGCTGCATCGCGGCGGGGCTCTCGGGGCCGCGCCGGGCGTATGCCGGATCGGTGCGTGATTTCGTGCTGGGTGTGCGCATTCTAGACGGCCGCGGCACCGACCTCACCTTCGGTGGCCAGGTCATGAAAAATGTCGCCGGTTATGACGTGTCGCGGCTGCTCACCGGCTCGCTGGGCACACTGGGCGTGATCCTTGAAGCGTCGCTGAAGGCGCTGCCGCTGCCGCCCGCCGAACTGACCTTGTGCCGCGAACAATCACGCGGCGATGCGATCGCGGCGATGAATGCCTGGGCCGGCCAGCCGCTGCCGATCACCGGCACCTGCCATGTTGAAAAACGCCTCTATGTACGGCTCGCCGGCGCGGCCTCGGCGGTCAAGGCCGCCGCCCAAAAAATCGGCGGCGAGGAAGTCGGCAACGCCGCGGAGTTCTGGCGCAATGTGCGCGACCATCGTGACGTATTTTTTTCCGGAGTCAGGCCGACCTGGCGGATTTCGCTGCAATCCACGGCGCCTGAACTCGAGCTTGGCGGCCCGCAATTGGTCGAATGGGGCGGCGCGCTGCGCTGGATCAAGACCGACGACGATGCAGTGTCCGTGCGCAAGGCGGCAAACAAGGCTGATGGCCATGCCACGCTGTTCCGCCGCGGCGCGCCGGGCGTCAGCGCATTCCACCCGCTGCCGGAAGCGATGATGCGGCTGCACCGGCGTGTCAAACAGGCGATGGATCCGGCGGGGATTTTGAATCCGGGGCGGATGTACGAAGAACTATGAAATGCAAAAGCTTTAGCCACAGAGTTCACAGAGGACACAGAGAAAAACCCTTTGTTTTTGAAGTCCTCTGTGAACTCTGTGTCCTCTGTGGCAAAAAAGGTTTTTGAACTGTGCAAACCAAGCTAGCCGATTTCATCAAGGACACGCCGCAGGGCCAGGAGGCCGAAGCCATCCTGCGCAAATGCGTGCACTGCGGATTCTGCACCGCGACCTGCCCGACCTATCAGTTGCTCGGTGATGAACTCGACGGGCCGCGCGGCCGCATCTACCTGATGAAGCAGGTACTGGAAGGCGAGCCGGCCACTGCAAAAACACAATTACACCTCGACCGCTGCCTGACCTGCCGCGCCTGCGAGACCACCTGCCCCTCGGGTGTGCATTACAGCCGGCTGCTCGACATCGGCCGCGCCGTGGTCGCCAGACAGGTGCCGCGCAGCGGCATGGCGAAACTGCAGCGCCAGGCACTGGCCGCAGTATTGCCGCGCCCCGCGTTGTTCAATCCCCTGCTCGCCATCGGACGCATCGCGCGCAATCTGCTGCCCAAGGTGCTCGATGATGTGGTGCCCGAGCAGCCGGCGCGTGCGCGCGAGTGGCCGGTCAGCGGTCATCCGCGGCGCATGCTGATCCTTGAAGGTTGTGTGCAGCCGAAGCTGTCGCCGGCCACCAATACCGCTGCGGCGCGCGTGCTAGACAAACTCGGCATCCGGCTGACCCGCGTGCCGAATGCCGGCTGCTGCGGGGCAGTGGCCTTTCATCTCGATGAACAGGAACAGGCGCTCGATGCGATGCGCCACAACATCGATGCCTGGTGGCCTTATGTCGAGCAGGGCGCGGAGGCGCTGATCTTCACTGCCAGCGGTTGCGGCGTGATGATCACTGACTACGGCCATTTGCTCGCCCACGACCCCGCCTATGCCGAACGCGCGAAACGCATCTCGGCCCTGGCCTGCGATCTGGGCACCGTCATTGAAAAACAAAAAGATCAATTAAAACAAATACTTATGAGTAATCGCCCAAGCGGCAAGTTTGTCTTTCATCCGCCCTGCACGCTGCAGCACGGGCTGAAGCTCAAGGGCCGCACCGAAGCCCTGCTGGCGGAACTCGGCTTTGATCTGGCTCCCGTTGCCGACGCCCATCTCTGCTGCGGCTCGGCCGGCACCTATTCCATCCTGCAGCCGGAAATTTCGGCGCAGCTCAAAAGCAACAAAATCAAATCACTCACTGCCTCATCACCCGCGCAAATCCTCACCGCCAATATCGGCTGCCAGACCCATCTGCAATCGGCAACATCGTTGCCGGTGCGGCACTGGATAGAAGCGGTGGATGATTTATTGTCAATACAAACATCAACTAACTGATGTCGTCATCCCGGCGTACGCCGGGATCCAGTAAACACAGCCTCCTGGATTCCGGCTTGCGCCGGAATGACGGGCTATTGGTTACTCAAGGGACTTGTACTTTCCCTGGCACCGGCGTACTCTCCGCTGCGACAGTGGGGTCACGCACAAAACAAATTAAGTACAGCCACTTGTACTATTTGTGACAGAAGCGTACTCTCCGCTGCAACTTAACTTGCACAGGAGCACGCCATGGTCGCCGTTGCATCCGTCACTGCCTATGATCTGGCTGTCAGCGCGCCGCAGCAAAAACGCGCCAAATCCGGCCAGCCGCAGCGCCGCATCAACGGCATTCCGGTCTACGAACAGGAGTTCTGGACCAGCAAGCAACGCCAGGCCAACCCATTGCATGAAGTGTCGTACCGCGGCTGCTTCAAACCGCAGCTGCCCGCCTACTTCATCGACCGCCTGAGCAAACCCGGCGACTTCATTTACGATCCGTTCAGCGGGCGCGGCACCACCGCCATCGAGGCCGCTCTGATGGGCCGCAACGTGATCGCCAATGACATCAACCCGCTGTCCGCGATCCTGACCCGGCCGCGGCTGCAGGTGCCGCTGATCGCCGCCATCGATGTGCGGCTGCGCGCGATCAAGATGACGGAAAAACGCAAAAACGACATCGACCTGTCGATGTTCTACCACCCCGACACCGAGCGCGAACTGCTCAACCTGCGCGCCTGGCTCGCCGACCGGCGCGCAAGCTGCATGGAGGATGACGCCGACCGCTGGATCCGCATGGTCGCGACCAACCGGCTGACCGGCCATTCACCGGGATTTTTCTCGGCCTACACGCTGCCGCCAAACCAGGCGGTGTCGCAGGAAAGCCAGATCAAGATCAATGAAAAAACCGGCAAGGCGCCGGAGTACCGCAATGTGCGCGAGCTGATCCTGCGCAAATCGATGCAGTTGCAGAGCGACATCAACGCCGCGGCGCGCTGGCGCCTGCAGCAGGCCGCGACCAGCGCACAGTTTTATTGCAGCTCGGCCGCGCAGACCCCGGGCATCGCCGACGACAGCGTGCAGCTGACCGTGACCTCGCCGCCCTTCCTCAACGTGGTGCAGTACGCCAAGGACAACTGGCTGCGCTGCTGGTTCAACGACCTCGACGCCGAAACCATCGGCGCCGGCATCACCATGGCCACCAGCATCAACGACTGGTCGGCGGTGATGCAGGACGTGCTGGACGAACTGTTCAGGGTCACAAGGCCCAGGGGCTGGGTCGCCTTCGAGGTCGGCGAAGTGCAGCGCGGCTCGGTCAATCTGGACGAGGCGGTACTGCCGCTGGGGGCCGCCGCGGGCTTCCGCTGCGAGGCGATCCTGATCAACACCCAGAAATTCACCAAGACTTCGAACATCTGGGGCATCGGCAACAACGAACGCGGCACCAACAGCAACCGCATCGTGATGCTGCAAAAGCCGGTGTAGTGCCCGCTTTTGCATGGCGCGGCGCGAGCGTGCTGCGTTGCCTGGCATTTCTCCTGCTATTGCAGGCACTGCCAAGCACTGCCGCAACACTGGAAGGCCGCGTGGTGCATGTCGCCGACGGCGACACACTGACCGTGCTCGATGATGAAAACCGGCAGCACAAGGTACGACTCGCCGGCATCGATGCACCCGAACGCGGCCAGCCCTTCGGCAAACGCGCCGCCACGGAACTGGCCGGCCTCGCCAAAAACAAACGCGTCAGCGTCGACTGGGGTAAAACCGACCGTTACCGGCGCCTCATCGGCGTGGTATGGGTGGCCCCGGCTGACTGCGGCATCTGCAAACCGACGCTGGACGTGGGCCTCGCGCTGATCGGCAACGGCCTTGCCTGGCATTATCGCGCCTATGAACGCGACCAGAGCATCGACGAGCGCCGCGACTACCGGCAGGCTGAAGCCGGCGCCCGCGCCCGCCATGCCGGACTGTGGACGGATCCGGCCCCGACACCACCCTGGGATTGGCGGCGCGGGCAGGGACGGTAGAATAGTCCGTCAACCACAATCAGCAGGAGCAGCTCGTGTTTGAAGCCATCACCATTCCCTTCGGGGCCAGAATGCTGTTCAACACCGTCAAACTCAAATCCGGCGTGAACTTTATTGATGTCGAGCTGGCTCTGGGGGAAATGTGCAACGTGGTCAAGGCCACTTACGGCGGTGACAAGGGCGGCTTTATTGCCGGACAGGTGTTCCGTTTTTCAGGATTTGTGTCGGACGAGGGTTCGCTGAACGCGCCGGGCGCGGTCGACGACCATGTCGCCATCGTGACCTATTGGCGCTCGTTCGAGGAGCACGAAAAATCCCATGCCGACGCCGCGTTCAAGGCCAAGTTCGCCGCCCTGGGAAAACTGTGCACCGACAGCAAGGAGCTGGGTTACGACATGCTGTGGCAGGGTGAGTCTGATCCTGGCCACTGAGCCGGCAGTCGATCCCCACTAAGCTGCAGCCGCCGCCCGCGCAATCGCGCCGGCATCGGCGAGTTTCTCCACGCCCCAACACAAAAGGATCACTTCATTGCTCTGCTGATCCGTGAGTATGCCTTCCGCCAGACCGCGGAATTTGGCTTCGAGGTCGGCATCACTCATCGGGCGCTCCAGCGTGCCCAGCGCGTGCTCGACATAACGCTCCAGCCGGCGGCCGTCCTTCAATTTGATGCTTATCCGCGACTGCACGCGGCCGATGCTCTCGTCACGCTCGATGCGTACGCGCTTGCGCAGCGCCACAGTCACCGGATCAAGCACCGAGGCATCGCTGAACTCGGCCTCGCCCGCCCGGCCGAAACGCAGGGCCACGGCGGCGGCATGGAACACGCTGAACTTGCCTTCGAGTCCCGTCTGCGGATTTTCCTTGGCCGTCAGCTCGAACACGATCGGACTGACCTTGAGATCCACGCTCTCGATCATGTCCGGCACGAGCTTGTACTCATTCCGCAGCTGGATGCAGCCGTCGATCGTGCCCTGCACCACCAGACCGCAGGCAAAGGGCTTGTACATATTGGAGGACAGTTCCCAGCGTTTGCCCCATTCCGCGGTGATCACCGACGGATCAAATTTGGTCGACATCACGTTGCCGAAACCGCGCTTGGCCTCGATGCCCTGTTCCGAGCTGGTGAAATTCTTCGATGCCAGCATCGCTGCCATGAGCCCGTTCTGCGCGGCGCGCCCCGGATGCAGGCTTTTGCACATCGAGCCGAACATCTCGCGCAGGCCCGAGGACTGCGTCGCGGCAATGCCCAGTGCCCAGGCCATCTGCTGCTCATTGAGGCCCAGCAGTTTTCCCGTCGCAGCCGCCGCGCCAAAAACGCCAGCAGTTCCCGTTATATGCCAGCCGATCATGTAATGCTCGGGGAACACCGACAAGCCGACGCGGAGTTCTGCTTCGACACCCAGCACAAAAGCATGCACCAGATCAGCACCGCTGATACCCTTCCATTCCGCCAGCGCAAGCAGTGCCGGCAACACCGGCGCACTGGGATGGACAGCCCGCGCATGGGTATCGTCAAAATCGAAGACATGGGAGCTGACCCCATTGATCAGCGCCGCGTGCAGGCAATCGATGCGCTCGTGGCGGCCGAGTATCTGCGCCTGCGCCTGACCCGCAAACGGCAACACCGCGGCCAGCGCATTTTCAATGGTTTCATGGCGCGATGCACCGATCGCGCAACCGCACCAGTTAAGCAACGCACGCGCCGCTTCATGGCGCACATCCGCGGGGATTTCTTCGCGGCGCGAACCGACGATGTAACGCGCCAGGGTCTTGGTGACTTCCATATCGCCCCTAATCAGCTTTGACGCCGGATGCCTTGAGCACTTTTTCCCACTTCGCAGACTCGGACTTGATGTACGCCGCGAATTGTTCCGGCGTATTGCCGATGGTCGTCGCGCCCTGGCCTTCCAGCTGTTTCTGCACATCGGGCAGGCGCGTCACCTTGGCGACATCCGTGTGCAGCCGGGCGACGATATCGCGCGGCGTGCCAGCCGGCACCAGCAAACCGAACCAGGTGCCCGCCTCAAATCCCGGAAAACCCGACTCGACCATGGTCGGCACTTCCGGCGCCACGCTCTGGCGCTGCAGGCTGGTCACGGCCAGCGCGCGCAGGCGGTGATCCCGCACCTGTCCGATCACCGACAGCACATTGCCGAAAAACACCTGCACCTGTCCGCCGAGCAAATCGGCGGTCGCCGGTGCGCTGCCTTTGTACGGCACATGCACCATGTCGATTTTCGCCTGGGTCTTGAAAAATTCGGCCGCGAGATGCGGCAGCGTGCCGTTGCCGGTTGATGCGTAATTGATGGCACCGGGTTTGGCCCGCGCCAGCGCAATCAGATCCTTGACCGTCTTCACCGGCATCGACGGATGCACCACCAGCATGCTCGGCACGCTGGCCACCAGCGACACCGGCATGAAATCGCGCTCCACCGAATACGGCGCCTTGCTGTTCATGTGCGGGATCACCGTCAGTATCCCGGCGGTGGCCATGAACAGCGTGTAGCCGTCGGGCGCGGCCTTGGCCGCGACCTCGGCGCCGACGATGCCGCCGGCACCGGCACGGTTATCGACGATGAGCTGCTGGCCCAGCGCCTCGCCCAGCCTGCCGCTCACGGCGCGCGTGACGATGTCGACGCCGGCGCCGGGCGGGAACGGCACGATCAGGCGCACTGCCCTGGAAGGATAGGCCTGCGCGCCGGCGACAACGGCAAAACCGGCAAAAACCATAACGGACAACAAACTGATGATCGAGTGCATGAAAAAATCCTTGTCTGAATGGCGGCCGCAGGCATCGAGGTGCGGCCACGGGGCTGTGGAAAGTGGCAGAGCTTAATAGACCATTCCCGCCGCGTCTTCTTTCGGCAGATCCTTCTCCGCCTCGCCCAATTGTTCGTAAAACGATTCGATGTAGGCCTTGAACGTCATGTCGTGGCGCTGCATTTCGATTTCACCGAAATCCACCTGTGGCCGCGGCTGCAGGTCGAAGTGCCCCAGTTCATCCCTGCCGCGCACCAGACAGGCCGGCATGCGGCGTTTGCCGATGTAGCGCGTGCGGGTCGGGATGTAACTCAACGCAAGGCCGATGCGCCGCTCATCCGAACGGTTGGGCTGTGACTGGTGCACGGTGCAGGTGTGATGAAAGGAAAACTGGCCCGGCTTGAGAATCGCGCGGTCGATCTGCGACTGATCGAACCATTCGACGATGATCTGCCCCGCGGTATTGACGCTGTTTTTGATCAGGCCGCTTTTCTGCTGCAACTGGCCGCGGATATGGCTGCCGACGGCGAATTCGACCGGGCCGCTTTCTTCAGTGACATTGCACAACGCCACCCAGGCCGTGACATGGTCATGCGGACGCAGCCCGAAATAGGTCGAGTCCTGGTGCCAGGCGGCGATGCCTTCACTGCGCGGTTCCTTGATGAAAAAACGGCTGGTGTAGAGCAGGATGTCCGGACCGAGCAGGTCTTCGACGGCGTCGAGGATCGCGGGGGTGCGCGCCAGTTCATCGACCCAGCGGCACAGGAAGTGCAGGTTGCCGCGGAATTTTTTGTCGATGGCCATCAATGAACCGCCGAGGCGGGCCTCGGTTTTGCGCAATTCTTCGCGGTAACGCGCGACCTCCTCCGCAGTCAGTCCGTCGAGCGGATATAAATAACCATTGGCGCGGTAATCCCGGATTTGTGTAGCGCTCAGTCTTTTCAGCACCGCTGGTTTCCCTCCCTGTGCACAGTGATGGCATTCGAAACGGGTATTCACAATGCGGTCCCGTTTTATGAGCACGATTCAGCATGCTAGTATAGATCACACAAAAATACGCATCCACCACACTCCATGCGGCAACCCGCGCAGCAGACGCGGAAGGCGCCGCCCCGGAACACCATCATGGCCATTGATCATCAAAAACTCCTCAACTGGGATATTCCACAGGTTGAACAGACACTGACCAAACGCGACACCATCCTCTACGCGCTGGGCGTCGGCCTCGGCGCCGATCCGGTCGACACCAATCAACTGCAGTTTGTCTACGAGGAAAACCTGAAGGCGCTGCCGACGATGGCGATCATCCTCGGTTACCCCGGCCCCTGGCATGCTGCCGAGGGCACCGGAGTCACGCGCAGCCATGTCGTGCATGGCGAACAGGGTTTTGTCATCCACAAGCCGCTGCCGGTCGAAGGCGAAATCATCGGCAAGACCCGCGTCACCGCGGTACTCGACAAGGGAAAAGACAAGGGCGCGCTGCTGCAGACCGCCTGCGAGGTGCGCGACAAGGCGAGCAATGAGTTGATCTGCACGCTGACCTCGACCACCTTCTGCCGCGCCGACGGCGGTTTCGGCGGACCTTCGGGGCCGACACCGGCACCGCAGCCGATACCCGAAACGCCGGCTCAACACACATGTGATCTGGCGACACTGCCGCAGGCCGCGCTGATCTACCGCCTCTCCGGTGACTACAACCCGCTGCATGCCGATCCCGCATACGCGGCCAAGGCCGGATTCAAGATGCCGATCCTGCACGGTCGCGCAACCTTCAGCGTGGTCGGTCATGCGCTGGTGAAAACGGTGTGCGGCTACGATCCACTCAAACTCAAAAGCATGTCGGGCCGTTTTTCCTCACCGGTGTATCCCGGTGAAACCATACGCACCGAAATGTGGGTGGACGGCAAGGTCGTTTCTTTCCGCGCCACCGTGCCGGCGCGAGGTGTCACCGTGCTCAATAACGGTCGCGCAGAAGTTTTTTAAAAACAAATACTTAGCCACAGAGGTCACAGAGAGCACAGAGAACTGCAAGAACAACATCAGCAAGGCGCACTTTTACATGAGGTTTTTTCTCTGTGGCCTCTGTGCCCTCTGTGGCTAAAAGGTTTTGAATTCAGATTTTTCAAGGAGCACGCACATGGCAAGCAACATGATGGAAGGCAAAGTCGTCGTCGTCACCGGCGCAGGTCGCGGCATCGGTGCCGCCATCGCGGTCATGGCCGCGGCGCATGGCGCAAAAGTGGTGGTCAATGACATCGGCGTCGCCATCGACGGCGCGGGCGGGGACCAGACGCCGGCACAGGACACCGTCAACCAGATCAAAAAAGCCGGCGGCGAAGCCGTGGCCAATTACGACAGCGTCGCCGAATTCGCCAGCGCCGGAAAAATCATCCAGTGCGCAATGGACAACTTCGGCCGCATCGACGGTGTGGTCAACAATGCCGGCATCCTGCGCGACGTGATTTTCCACAAAATGGCGGAAAGCGACTGGGATTCGGTGGTCAACGTGATGCTCAAGGGCGCCTTCAACTGCTCGCGCCACGCCGCGGACCATTTCCGCAAACAGGAATCCGGCGCGCTGGTGCACATGACCTCGACCTCCGGCCTGATCGGCGCCATGGGCCAGGCCAACTACGGTGCGGCCAAGCTGGGCATGGTGGCGCTGTCGAAATGCATCGCGGTGGACATGGGGCGTTTCAACGTGCGCTCGAACTGCATCGCACCGGTCGCCTGGACGCGAATGACGGCATCGATCCCGGCCAAGGATCCGGCCACAGCCAAGCGCATCGAGCAGCGCAAGCAGGTCACGGCGGAGCACAACGCCCCGCTCGCGGTGTACCTGCTGAGCGACGCGGCCAAGGACGTCAACGCGCAGGTGTTCTCGACGCGCAAGAACGAAATTTTCCTGATGAGCCAGTCACGCCCGCTGCGCGGCATCCATCGCGCCGACGGCTGGACGCCAGAGCGCTGCGCCGAACACATGTACCCGGCGCTGAAGAGCTGGTTCTTTTCGCCGACCGAACGCACCGCCGATGTGTTTCCTTGGGATTCCATCTAACTGCAAACTCAAAAGCGAGCCACAGAGGTCACAGAGAACACAGAGGAGATCAAAAGCGCAAATCAGGAATGGCTTTTCATGCCCTCGGCGCCAAACATCCCGATAATCTCGATAACAAGGGATTTTCCTCTGTGAACTCTGTGTCCTCTGTGGCTAAAAGTTTTTGATTTAAAGGTTGCCCATGAACGTCCGTTTCGAAAAAGACCAGGGCATCGCCACGCTGACGCTGGACCGGCCGGATCGCCTGAACGCGATGGCCGATGTGATGTGGGATGCGCTGTACGAACACATCAACACCATCGCCGCCGACGACGACATCCGTGCCGTGGTGCTGAAGGGCGAAGGCCGCGCCTTCTGCTCCGGTGGTGACGTCAGCAACATGGCCAAATCCGACATCGTGTCCGGCCGCGCGCGTTCGCAAAAACGCCACCGCACGATCATCGCGCTCTACAACCTGGAAAAACCGGTGATCGCCGCGACCCGGGGTGCCGTCTACGGCATCGGCAATGCGCTGGCGCTGGCCTGCGACCTGATCGTCGCCTCCGATACCACCAAGTTCTCGATGGCCTTCAAAAAAGTCGGCGTGGTACCCGACGGCGGCGCGATTTTCTTCCTGGTGCAGCGCCTCGGCCTGTCCCAGGCCAAGGAACTGGTCTACACCGCGCGCGCCTTCGGCGCCGAAGAGGCGAAAAGCCTGGGTCTGGTGGCGCGCGTGGTGCCCGATGCCGAACTCGAAACCGCAGCCAATGCGCTGGCCACTGAGTTCGCCGAATCGGCGACGTACGCGCTGGCGCTGGCGAAAAAAATGTTCCAGGCCATGGCTGTGCCGACTCTTGAACAATTATGTGAACTGGAAACCCTGGCTTCGGGCATCGTACGCCTGACGCATGACCACAAGGAAGGCGTTGCCGCGTTCAAGGAAAAACGGCCGCCGAAGTTTTTGGGCAAATGAGTTTCAGGTAAACAGATCTTGACCCCCGCGCAGCGCGGCACCGACACTTCCTGGCTGCTTTGGCTGTGCGCGAGCCGCACCAGCTTCGCGCTGATGTTCACCGCCTATGCCGCGGCCATTCCGCTGCTCAAACCCGAATGGGGCATGAGCGCCGGCGAGGCCGGGCTGGTCCAGTCGGCCTGGCACGGCGGTTACTTGTTTTCGCTGGTCGCCGTCGGCTTCCTCGCCGACCGCTACGGCGCCAAACGCGTATTCCTGATCTCCAGTATCGCATCCAGCATCAGCGCAATGGTGTTTGCGTTGTTCGCCGAAAGCTTCCTGACTGGCGCCATCCTCTATGGCCTGACGGGACTGTTCTCCGGCGGCTCGTACACGCCCGGCCTGACGCTGATTGCCGAAAGGTTCCAGCCGGCCAGCCGCGGCCGTGCCATGGGTTTTTATCTCGCCGCCGCCTCCGGCGGTTATGCGCTGGCACTGGTGATCACCGGCGCGCTGACACCGTTCATCGGCTGGCGCGGCGCCTTCATCGTCAACGCCGCCGGCCCGGTGCTGGGCACCCTGCTCGCCCTGCATGCCCTGCGCGCAACACCCAACGTGATCCATCCGCGCAGCGCGGAACAGGCCGCGAAAAAACCGGTGGCGATGATCCTCAACAACAAACCGGCGATGCTGGTGACCTGGGCCTATACCTTCCATTACTGGGAAATGCTCGGCATGAAAGCGTGGATGCCGGCATTCCTGTCGGCGGCCGCCGCCTACTCCACCGGCAGCAGCGCCACCGCCTCGGCAAGCCTCGGCGCGGGTCTCGCCGCCATCGCCTATATCGGCAGCATGGGCGGCAGTGTCACCGGCGGCTGGTTGTCGGACCGCATGGGGCGCACCTGGACCATGATGGTGCTGGCCACCACCAGCGCCGGCTGTTCACTGGCGCTGGGCTGGCTGATCGGCCTGCCGCTGTGGCTGCTGGTCATCATCTGTTTTGTCTACAGCTTTACCGCGGTTGGCGACTCCTCGGTATTTTCGACCGCGGTGACCGAACTGGTGCCGCCGCGCCACATCGGCGCAGCGTATTCCGTGCGTTCAGTCTTGGGTTTCGGCGCCGGCGCGACCGCGCCCTGGGTGTTCGGCCTGGTGCTCGACGCCGCGGGTGCGGCTGAGGCATCGCCCGTGGTCACCTGGGGTCTCGCCTGGTGTTCGCTGGGTGTGATCGCCTTGTTCAGCCCGGTCGCCACCTGGCGCCTGCGCCGCATGCCCGAAGCCACGCAAATGGCCAACGGAAAACGTTAAACTGGCGGCCGCTCGCGCGTTGCCGCGCCCCACTTCGGAACCTTGCAATGAAAATCACCAAACTCGAAATCCACATCCTGCGCGCGCCCGACGAAGGCCTGCGCCCGTACTGGGTCAGCAACTTCATCGTGCCCAAGGCCAATGAAATCCTGGTGCGCATGTTCACCGATGAAGGCATCGAAGGCATCGGTATCGCCACCAGCTACACGCCGATCGAGGCCGCGATCAAGGCCTTCAAGACGGGAATTGCGGATTACATCATCGGCGAAGATCCGCTGGCGCCGGAAAAACTGCATGACCGGATTTTCTGGCTGACCGCGAAAAAAATCGCCTCGGAAAAAGGCTGGACCCGCGAAGCCATCGTGCGTATCGCCGCCGCCATCGACATCGCCGCCTGGGATGTCATCGGCAAGGCCGCCAAGCTGCCACTGTACCGCCTGTTCGGCGGCTTTCGCAGCGAAATCCCCTGCTACGTCACCTGTGCCTATTACCGCGACGGCAAGGACATGGCGGAACTGAAGGATGAAATGCAGATGCTGAAGGCGCAGGGCCATCAGGGTTTCAAGGCCAAGGTCGGCGGCGTCCCGCTGAAGGAAGACCTGAAACGGCTGGAACTGATCCGCGACATCATCGGCCCGGACAAGGACATGATGGTCGATTGCAACCGCGCCTGGGATCTGCCGACCGCGATCACCGCCGCGCGCGAAATGCTGCCGCTGAACCCGCGCTGGCTGGAAGAACCGGTGCGCTGGGCCGATGACCATCGCGAACTGATCAAACTCGCGCAGCAGACCAATATCCCGCTGTCCGCCGGCGAAAGCGAACTCACCGCCTACGGCTGCCGCGATCTCGTTGAAGACGGCGCGATCCAGATCCTGCAGTTCGACTGCACGATGATGGGCGGCTTCACCACCGGTCGCAAACTCGCAGCACTCTGTGAACTGAACCAGGTGCAGGTCGCCCCGCACCACGACTGTTTCATCCACGCCCACATCGTCGCCGGCAGCCCCGCCGGCTGCATCGTCGAATCCTTCACCGATCCCGAGCGCGATCCGCTGCAGGCGGAGCTATTCGAGGATCCGCCGAAAATCGCCAAGGGCATGCTGCACCTGAAGGAACAGCCGGGCCTCGGCCTGACGCTGTCACCAGCCGCACTGAAGAAGTTCGGCGAAAGAGTTCTCTGAAATACGCAATCTGAAAGAAATAAACCATGCACGTACCTGATGAATTGATGACCAAGCTGTTGAAGTCCTGGCATTTTCTCTACAGCCGCGGCTTCATTGAAGGATTCGGCCACATCAGCGCACGCCTGCCCGACGATCCGGAACTGTTCCTGCTGCCCCGCCATTCGCTGGGACCACGCGCCAACTCCGAGGATTTCCTGGTCATCGACATGAAGGGACGCATCGTCTCCGGCAAGGGCGCGATTCCCGGTGAATATCCGCTCCATCTCGAAATCCTGCGCGCGCGCCCGGATATCAACAGCGTTTTTCATTACCACGGCCTGCATTCGACCGCATTCAGCACCAGCGAACACCGGCTGCGCGCGATCCACCTGATGGGCACGCTGTTCCATGACGGCATCCCGGTCTACGACGATCCGCGGCTGGTCAGCAATCCCGACCGCGGCGTCGCACTGGCGAGGGCACTGGGCACCCACCGTGCCGTGCTGCTGCGTGCGCATGGCGCGGCGATCACCGGCGCCGATGTCGAGGAATGTGTCGGCGGCAGCTTCCTGTTCGAGGAAAACGCGCGGCGCGCGCACACCGCGGCGAGCATGGGCAAACCGGTCTGGATCGAGGAAAAACTCGCGGCTGACGCCGGCGGCGAACTGCTGAAAAGCCGCGGCCCGTTCAAGCGGGTGTGGGCGCTGGTGGAAAGCGACAGCGAACAGATGCACCAATAACGCAGGAGAAACAGCATGTCGCATGCAGTCCGCCGCATCCTGATTGCCGCCTGTATCGTCTTTGTCACTGTTCCCGCAGCGCAGGCACAGAACTATCCGGTCAAACCCGTGCGCATGATCCTGCCCTTCGCCGGCGGCACGGATACCGTCGGGCGCCTGGTGGCCACAAAACTGTCGGCGGCGCTCGGCCAGCAGGTGGTGCCGGAGCCGCGCGTCGGCGCCACCGGCAACATCGGTTATGTCGCGGCGGCCCGATCACCCGCCGACGGCTACACGCTTTTGATGGGCGCAGTACCGCTGCTGACCAATCCGCACTTGAACCCCAAGGTCGGCTTCGACGGCATCCGCGATTTCGCAGCAGTGGCACTGCTGGCAACCATCCCCAATGTGGTGATCGTGCACCCATCCGTGCCGGCCAAAAACATGCGTGAGCTGATCACCCTTGCCCGCAGCGCACCCGGCAAGATTGCCTACGGCTCCGGCGGCTTCGGTTCGGCCAATCACCTCGCCGCGGAACTGATGCAGTCGTTCTCAAAAATAAAATTCACCCACGTGCCCTATAAAAGCGCGACGCTGGGTATTGCTGGCGCGCTGAGCGGCGACGTCGACATGGTGATCGTGGTGATTTCGAGCGCGGTGCCTTTCGTCAATGCCGGCAAGATGCGCGCACTGGTGATTCTCGACCACAAACGCAATGTTTCCATTCCGGATGTGCAGACCTCGAAAGAAGCCGGGCTGCCGGGGCTGGTGGCCATCAACTGGTACGCCATCCTCGCGCCTGCCGGCACACCGCGCGCCATCATCGACCGCCTGAACGCGGAATCGGTGAAAGCCATGTCCACCCCGGACATGCGGGAAAAATTCGCTGCAATGGGCGGCGACATCGCCACCGGCACGCCGGAGCAGACCGCGGAATTCCTGCGTGCCGAAAACGAGCGCTGGGGCAAGGTCATCCGCGAAGCCAACATCAAGGCGGAATAACCCTCCGGGCAGGCATTGGCATGCCTACCCAGCTCCCCGCAGCAAGCAACCCCAGCCGGTCACCGCCGGAGATCAGCTCATTGATGCGAAAGCCGGAGACATCCAGGCCGGCATCACCGGATTTCCGCTGCTGTCACTATCCGCAAATAAGTCACCGTATTTGTGGGGCACCGCACAGAGCCGCGACGGGAGGACGATGAAAATCCGGTCTCGGTCTCCCTTGACTGCACGAATGATGACTGGTTATCGGCGGCCGGCGACGCGATTAATCCCATATTTGCTTTATTGCTCAAGGAATAGGCACGAAAATGCACAAAAAATTACCGATCATCGTTGCAATGGCCGGCGCCCTGCTGGGAGTTTCCACAGGCGCAAACGCGAATCTTGTCCAGAACGGTGAACTGTTCATCGGTGCCCAGGGATTCGGCAACGCTCCCCGTCTGCTGACCATCCAGGGTAACGGCACCGAATCGGGAGCCATCGGCATCGTCGGAGGCAATCTCGTTGCGCTCACGCCCGGCATCGCCAATGCCTCGGTGTTCGGTGGAAACGGCGTGACCAATCCGGGCGGCGATACCGTGAGTCCGCTGTCGGACAACCAGAAATTCGGCATCCCGACACTCGGCGAACTCAACTGGACCAGCGGCGCCAACGTGAATCTGCTGTTCAATGCGACCGAACCCGGCGGCGACGGACTTACCGTCACCGATGTGACCCTGAAATTCTATAACGGTAATACCGTGATCGCGGCTATCGACGGCAGCTTTAGTCTGCTGAGCACCCAAACCGGGAACGGCAGCGCGGGCTTCCTGATCAACGTTGATGCAGCCCAGCAGACATTCCTCAACACCACCGTGTTCAGTCAAGCGGGCGCCTCCGCTTTCCGCATCGCGCTGGAATCCACCATCACCGGCGTTGCCGGCGGGCCGGAAAGTTTCTCGGCAGTCAGCGCCGTTACCGCGGTACCCGAACCCGAAACCTACGCCATGATGCTGGCCGGGCTGGGTTTGATGGGCATGGTCGGCGTGCGCCGGAAAAAATCCTAGCAATAATCCACTGAGTTGGATGGAAGATATTTCCCGCAGTACTGTTTGCCGGTCAGTACTGCGCCATCGCTTTCAATTCTGACGACAGGAAATCCCCATGAATTTCCGCATTCTGCTTCCTGCCGCTGTGATCCTGCTTTCAGCATGCATGTCGATGGCGCCGGCGCCTCTCAAAATCCAGTCCGGCATGTTCGTCAATCCGGCAGGCATGACGCTGTATACCTTCGACAAGGATGTGACCGGCAGCGGTAAAAGCGTCTGCACCGGGGGATGCGCGCAAAACTGGCCGCCACAGATGGCCAGCGCCGCCGACACCGGCAGCGGAGACTGGAGCATAGTCACCCGAGACGATGGCGGCAAGCAGTGGGCCTACAAGGGCAAACCGCTCTACCGCTGGATCAAGGACCAAAAACCCGGAGACACCACGGGTGACGGCGTAAACCAGGCTTGGCGCATCGCCAAACCCTGATTCCGCGCAGATCAAAAAAGGGCGGGGGCGCGAGCACCCGTCCTTTTATTTTGCGACGCGTCCTCAGATGGTCTGCATGCGCAGCAGCCGGGCCGCCTCCTCGGCTCTCGCGTCATCAATTTCACGCATGACACTGACCAGATCCACGGTACCGGACTTTTGCTCGAAATGGCCGGTCAGCGCCGCGTCAGGCGTCAGCGCACCGCGTTCGTAGAGATCCCAGATTTCCGGGCCGTAACGGGTATCCAGCAGCTCCGGCGCATAACGTCCGAAGTAGTCGCGCAGGTTGCCGACATCGCGCAGCAGCATGCGGCAGGCGTGATTGTTGCCGGCGGCATCCACCGCCTGCGGCAGATCGATGATCACCGGACCGTCGGCCGCCAGCAGGATGTTGAACTCCGACAGGTCGCCGTGGATGATGCCGGCGCACAACATGCGCACGACCTGCTGCAGCAGCATCGCGTGATATTCCTGCGCCTGTTCTGCTCTCAGCGCCACATCGTTCAGCCGCGGCGCGGCCTCACCGTTCGCGTCGGCCACCAGCTCCATCAGCAGCACGCCATCGAGAAAATTGTGGGGTTTGGGCACGCGCACGCCGGCATCAGCCAGCCGGTACAGCGCATCGACCTCGGCGCGCTGCCACACCGCTTCCTGCTGCTGCCGGCCATAACGCGTGCCTTTGGCCATGGCGCGGGCCTGGCGTGAATTCCTGACCTTGCGGTTTTCGGTGTAGTCGACGGCCTGGCGGAAACTGCGCTGCGTGGCTTCCTTGTAGATCTTCGCGCACAGGGTGTCGCCGCCGCTGCGCACCACGTAGACCGTCGCCTCCTTGCCGCTCATCAACTGGCGCACGACCGAGTCGATCAGTCCTTCTTCGATCAGGGATAACAGGCGTTTGGGGGCTTTCATCCGGGCATTCTACGCCAGCCCTCTCAATCCGCCGTGAGTTCGAACACCGCACCCAGCGACGATGCCAGTTCCATGATGCCGACCAGCGCCGCAATTTCGACGATTTCTGCCGGATTGAAATGCTGCGACAGCGCGGCATAAATAGCGTCGTCAACAGTGCCCCGCCCTTTGACCATCGCTTCGGCGAAATTCGGTGCCGCAGATTCCCGCGGCGGAAGTGCTGTGTAATCACCACGATCGATGGCGGCGAGCTCGGCCTCTGCGACACCGTGTCTCAGCGCATAACGGCGATGGGAGGTCGAGGAATATTCAGAGCCACGCAACCTTGCAACGCGCCAGGCAATTTTTTCCTTGAACGGCCGCGGCAGCACGCCGGCGTCGAGCGCGGCATGAAAATAGGCGCGATGCGCGGCAAGGATCGCCGGCTGGTGCGCCAGCGTGCGGTACATGCCGGGCACACTGCCGCGGGTGGCGCGCAACTGGTCGAACACCGTTTTCAATTCGGCGGATTCGTTGGCGGGTGCTACGGGCGGAATGCGTGCCATCGGTGTTATCGGGTCAGATTCACCGGGTAAGGTCGGGCAGCGTCAAGCCAATGCCGAGCTTCAAGGCTATTTCATAAGCACGTGCGGCCAGCGCCACATCTTCAATCGCCACACCCAGTGATTTGAACAGCGTGACGTCCCGATGCGACTGACGCCCTTTGAGTTTTCCGGCCACCACATCGCCGAGGCTGTGCACCTGATCCCAGGACAGTTTGCCTTCGGCCACCGGCACCGCGAGGTCGGTGGATTCATAACGCACCTGTTCGGTATCGTCGGTGGCGATGAATTTCGCTGCAGCCACCGTTGCGCTATCCAGCTCGCGCCGGTGCTCGAAGTTCGCGCCGATGGCATTGATATGTACACCGGGTTTCAGCCACGCCCCCTGCACCACTGGTTCAGTCGCCGTGGTCGCAGTGATCAGCACATCGACACCGCGTACCGCAGCCTCCGGGGTATCTGCCTTTAAACATTTGATTTTATTGATATTTTTAACGTCGTCGCAGAAGGCCTCACGGCTCGCCTGACGCGGACTCCAGACACGGATCTCACGGATCGGCCGCACCGCGCAAATGGCATCGACCTGGGTTCGCGCCTGCCGTCCCGAACCGAGTACACCGAGCACAGCCGCATCGGCATTGGCCAGATATTGGGTCGCGATGCCGCTGGCAGCACCAGTGCGTAATGCGCCCATCGCAAACACCTGCACGATCGCGCACAACTCGCCGGTCTCTTCGCGATACAGACAAAACATGCGTCCGGCGTTGCTGTGAAACACCGCAGTGCTCGACACCTTGACGCCGTAATAACCGCGATAGGACAACACTGCAGCCGTGATGCGCAGCGTGCCGCCCTTGACCGGTGCACGCACCCGCGGCACGTTGTACACGCCGCCGCGGCCCTGTGCTCCGAAAACTTCTTCGACTGCAGCCAGCGCATCCTCCATCGTGACGAGTTGCCTGACTGAGGCCTCGTCGAGAAACAGTGCATCCGCCATTAATGACCTTGTTACTCGGGATTGATGCCGGCGCGTTTGGCGATGGAGCCGATCAACGCGATCTCGCGCGCAATCTGCTTGTCGAGCGCCTCGGGCGTGCTCGGCGCCGCCTCGGCGCCCATCGTGCGCATGCGCTGCTGGATGTCCGGCGCATTCAGCGCCTTGCCGACTTCAAGATTGAGCCGGTTGATGATGGCACGTGATGTTTTGGACGGCGCCAGCAAACCGCCCCAGGAATCAAACTCGAAGCCCGGCAATCCGGATTCGGCAATGGTCGGAATGTCAGGATAAATCGCCGCACGCTTCAGCGATGTCACGCCGAGACCGATCAGGCGTCCCTCGCGCACCTGATTCACCGAGCTGGCCAGCGGCGCCATGAAAAACTGCACACGATTGCTCATGGTGTCGCTCATCGCTTCGGGGATGCCCTTGTACGGCACATGCACGACATCAATCTTCGCCGCATCCTTGAACACTTCACCGGCGAAATGCGTGCCGCTGCCCATGCCGGCCGAACTGAAATTGAGCGCACCCGGTTTGGCTTTTGCCATGGCGATCAGGTCTTTGACGCTTTTGACGCCCAGTGCCGGCGCCGTCACCAGCATGTACGAAGCACTGTACATCTGCGTGATGCCGGAAAAATCCCTGATCGGATCGTAGTTCAGCTTGCGTACTGCAGGCGCAATGACATGCGAGGTCGATACACAGAGCAGCGTGTGCCCGTCCGGCGTTGCGTCTGCCACGAGCTTGGTGCCGATGGCGCCGCCGGCTCCCGGGCGGTTGTCGACGATGATCGTCTGCCCCAAAGCTTCACCGAGTTTGGCGCTGATCAGTCGCGAAAAAATATCGGGCTGGCCGCCGGGCGTGAAACCGACGACGATACGCACCGGCCGGGTCGGGAAATCGGTCGCGCCCTTGCCTTGCGCGGCAACGGTGCCGACATTCGCAAGCAACAGTGCCATGGTGATTGCGGTTTTATGCATGTTGTTCTCCTCCTGTTAAGCTTACAAGCTGACGAATTACAAGCCTAGTTTCGCCTTGAACTTGAGTATCTGCTCCAGCGTATTGCGGCCGTTCTGATGCGGCGGCAGCACATCCCACAACTCGGCATTGGGCATCAATTCCTTGGTCGCCCAGGATGCCGAATGCGCATGTGAGGCATCGTTGCCGGACTGGATGAAGGTCGGGATGTCCATGTTCATCAGCGCCGCAGGGCCGGCGCCGGAGAACTGGGTGTCATTGAACAAGGTGTTCCGGGTCTGCGCGCAGATCGCGAAATAGCGGTCCATGTCCTGCTTCACGTACTGCGCGGCGAATTCCGCGTCATGCACCGTCGGCGGCCCCCAGGGTCCGATCTCGGCGTCTTCCCAGAAGCTGCGTTTCTGCGGCGCGCGTTTGACCACGGCGGCAAAACCGTTGGCCCGCACAAAATCCATGTGGCGCTGGAAAAAGGTCTGCCCCTTCAGCAACCAGCGGTAACCGCCCACCGGCCAGTGCAGGTACAGCCCGAGACACAGCGCCGGATGGCGTTCGGCAAAGGCTGTGGCCAGCGCAGCACCCATGCAGCTGCCGAGGATCAGCGCCCTTTTTTCGCCGGCGAATTCGAGCAGCGCTTTCGCCTCCAGCACGTAATGGTCCCAGCTCAAAGGTTCGATGCGCCCGCCGGAAAATCCCGCCTCGCGGCGGTCATAGGCGATGACCTTGAAATGTTTCGCCAATGTGGCCAGGCCGTCCATTTCCTGCCATTCGCGCTTGCCGCCGGCCGCTGTCCAGCGCGCAATGGTCGAGCCAAAACCGCCGGGCGCGAACATCAGCAGCGGCGTGCCCTTGCCGGCGATTTCGTAATTGATCTTGATGCCGTTGATCGTGGTGTATGCCATGTGATGAAAATTTCCGTAATGCAGTTACGCTTTCGCCGGAATGATCGGCAACAGCAGATACGACGGTTTGTCGCCGCCCGAGTAAATCGTGTTTTCCGCGCCCAGGTTGTAATCAGCGTGGTAATGCCCGTACATCTGGCTGCCCGCGCCGTCGCGCGACTGGATGTCGATGCAGATCCTGTGGCCTTTTTTGAACACCATGCAGGTCGGCCATATTTCGACCTGGCATTCGACGATCTCGCCCGGCGTCAGCCACTGCCGTTCGTCATGGGCGTGGAAGGGCCGGTACGGCAGCGTACGCGCCGGATCCAGCTTGCGGTGCGAGGCACGCAGCCAGCCCTTGGTCACCGCCGGCACCGACTGCCCCTGCTGGCCGACTTCGCAGACATCCCTGCCGTCGGGATCGATGTTGCGCAGCGTTACCATGATGTCCATGTCTTCCGACGAACTCGACACCCACAGGTTGAGCATCAGCGGCCCGGTGACTTCGGTGTCCTCAGCCAGCGGCGGCGTTTCAAAGGACACGCCCATCTTGCTCTGTGCGGCGAGCATCAGCGCGGTGGACGATGAGGCAACACCGGCCTTGGTCACACCGCTGGCGGAATAACCGAGCTTCGATTCCTTCGCCGGCGCCTGCGTGGACAATGAACCTTCGACGCTGTCGATGTCCGTGCCCTGCGCGCGCTCGATGTTGAGATGCATTCTGGTCCACTGCGTACGCGCCAGCGGCCATTCGTTCTCGAAACGGAATTTATAGGGCTTGGTGCTGCCGCCGGTGCGGATTTCGATCTTGACCGGCGGCTCGTCCATGATTCCGGTGTCGATGTTCTTCAGCCAGTAATCAAACCAGCGCAGCTGGTCGATGCGCCCCTCCTCCGAGTGGAAGGGATGGAAATGCGAACCGGTATGCACGCGCAGTTTTTTATGTTTTGACGCGGCGTTGACGAATCCCTCGATGTTGCCGCGCAGATGCAGTGAAAAACCGCCCCAGTTGCCGGCGCTGAACAGCGGCACCGTGATCTTGTCCCATTGCGCGCTGCGGATGCGCCAGTATTCGGAGTCGAGGTTGTTGCTCATCCAGTTCCACAGCATGTCGTTGCGGAAGGCATTGGGGTTGTATTCGCGCGGCCGCCCCAGCAGGTGGTGCGCGGTCTGGGTGTTATGCCAGCTGGAGATGAAACCCATCGCGAATATGCCGCCGTGGTACGCCTGATCGCGGTAGAGGTCAGCGCGACCTTCCCAGGGCAGGATCGCCTTCAGCGACGGCGGCTGCAGATTGGCCGCACGCCACTGGCAGTTGGCGTGGTACGACACGCCCAGTGCGCCGATATTGCCCGAACACCAGGACTGTTTTGCCGACCATTCGATAGCGTCGTAGAAATCCACGCCTTCCTGGTACGAGTTCGGATCGGACAATCCGGGTGACTTGCCGGAGCCGCGCGAATCGATGCGCACCAGCGCATAACCGCGCGGGCACCACCACAGCGGGTTCGCGGTTTCCCAGTTCAGGTACGGATTCGCCTTCTCTTCCAAGTCTGCCGGCGGCCGCCACAGCTTGTCCTTCTGGTACGGCCCGATGTTGATCAGCGCCGGCACCTTCTCCTTGCAGTCCGGCCGCAGCACGTCGCAATAGATGATCGCGCCATCGCGCAGCTTGATCGGCACGTCTTTTTCGACGATCAGTTTCCAGTCCTGCGGCTGGGACAACTTGGCGGACTTGTCAGGCATGAAGCGCTCCGTGTGGTTGCTGGTGACTGGTGATGGGTGATGGGTGAGGCAAACCTGGCTTCCGCAGTCTCAACGCTTGATGAGGCCGAGATCGGCGAGAATCCTGTCGAGCAGCTTGTGCTCCGCCTCGAGGAATTTCCGGGTTTCGGCCGAACCCTTGAACTCGCGGCCCCAGGCGTTTTTCTCGAGTTCGGCTTTCCAGTCCGGATCCTCGACGATGCGCGAGAACGCGCGATCCCAGTACGCAACCTGCGCCGGGCTGAGGCCGCCGGGCGCAAGGAAACCGCGCCATGCCGAATACACGGCATCGATGCCCTGTTCGCGGAAGGTCGGCACCGCGGCAAAACCGCCGGCCTGGCGCTGCGGGGCGCTGATGCCGAGGACACGGATGCGGCCGTCCTGCACCAGCGGCAGCGCATTGCCCACGGTTCCCGTCCAGACTTCGACGTGGCCGCCCAGCGCGGCCGTGGCGCCTGCGCCACCGGAGGAATACACAACAATCTTCAGCGCCTTGGGATCAATACCGGCGCTGCGCGCGATCATGCCGAGCACGATGTGATTCTGGTTGCCGCGGGCCGGGGAAATGCCGAAACTGACCGACGCCGGATCCGCCTTCAGCTTCGCCACCAGATCCTTGCCGCTCATCAGCGTCGACCCGCTGCGCACCCACACCGCAACATATTCATGCATCAGGATGTTCAGCGGCGTAATGTCCTGGTAACGCAGTGTGCTGAGCCCGATGATCTGGTTGGTCACCAGTGCGGTGTTCAGCGTCGAGATGTAGTGGCCGTCGCCGGGATGCTGATTGACATAACTCCAGGCCACGGTGCCGCTGCCGCCCGGCTTGTTGTTGACGACAACACTGGTCATGCCGGGAATTTCCTGCAGGAACTTCTGGATCGTGCGCGCCGAGCGGTCGGCTGCCCCGCCTGCGCCGGACGACACCACGAGTTCGATGTTGCGCTCCGGCTTCCACTCCTGTGCCGTTGCAACAGCGGCAAGACCGCTCATCATCATGCCCAGCCACAAACCGCAATGCGCGCGCCTCAGCAACGCACGGACACAAGCTTTGGTCATCACGCTCCTCCTGGATTGACTGCCTGGGGTATTGTTTTTTTATTGTTTTGCCATGCCCTGCAGGGCCGGCCCTGGATTATAGGAGCGGCGCCATCACCGCACAACGACGCAGCGCCCGCAAACAACATGTCCTCCATATACTGGAAGGACGATGCGGCGCGCCGGACAGCCGCGGTAGAATCAACTTCCCACCGACTTCCGGCCCCATCCGCACGCATGTCCGCCACTCCGACCTTTATTGTTCAGCACGGCGCAGTCCATATTGCAGTACACGCTTTCGGCAGCGGCCCGCGCATCGTGATGATGCCCTCGCTGGGCCGCGGCGCCGCCGATTTTTTTGACATCGCAGAGCGCCTCGCGGCGGCCGGTTACCGCGTGTTGTGCCCGCAACCGCGCGGTCTCGGCGGCAGCAAGGGACCGCTGCACGGCATCACGCTGCACGACTTCGCAAAAGACATCGCCGCGGTGATCAAACACGACGGCGGCGAACCCTCCGTGGTCGCCGGCCATGCCTTCGGCAATTTTGTCGCCCGCACCATGGCCGCCGACCATCCGCAGCTGGTGCGCGCCGTGGTGCTGCTCGCCGCGACGCACACCTGGCCGCTGGCGCCGGCGCTGCGCGACTCGATCAACAAATGCCATCAGATGGATCTGCCGGAAGCAGAAAGGCTCCAGCATCTGCAGCACGTGTTTTTTGCGCCGGGCAATGACGCCCGCGTCTGGCTCGACGGCTGGAACGACGAGGTGATGCATGCCGAACGCGATGCCACCGAGGCCACGCCGAAAGAGCAATGGTGGACCGCCGGCAAGGCCCCCGTGCTCGACGTGCTGTCGCTGAAGGATCCGCTGTCGCCGCCGGACAGCATTTACACCTACCGCGACCAGTGGGGCGCCGGGCGCGTGACCATCGCCAAAATCGACAATGCCGCGCATGCGCTGCTGCCGGAACAGCCGGCTGCAGTGGCCGAAGCGATCATCAACTACATGAAAAAGCTTGGCGCATGAAGCTGTACTGGTCGTCGCGTTCGCCCTTTGTGCGCAAGGTGATGATTTTTGCGCATGAATGCGGGCTGGCCGCGCGCATCGAATGCGAGCGCACGCTGGTGGCCATGAGCAAACCCAATGCCGCGCTGCTGCCGGTCAATCCGACAGGCAAGATTCCGACGCTGGTGCTGGATGACGGCAGCGTGCTCTATGACTCCGCGGTGATCTGTGAATACCTCGACAGCCTGCACGCCGGCCGCCGGCTGTTCCCGGAAAACGGTCCGGCGCGCTGGACCGCGCTGCGCCGCCATGCGCTGGGCAACAACCTGACCGACAACCTGATGCTGTGGCGCAATGAAATGCTGCGTCCGCAGCCGCAGCAATCGCCGGAAATACTGGCGGCTTTTGAACTGAAGGTGCGCAACACCGTGGCCGCGCTCGATCACGAGGCTGCGGCACTGGCGAATGATCCGGTCGGCATCGGCCATGTCGCCATCGGCTGCGCGCTGGGCTATATTGATTTCCGCTTCGCCCATCTGGTCTGGCGCAGCGGCCATGACCGCATCGCCGGCTGGTATGAAACGTTTGCGCAACGCCCGTCGATGGTCCAGACGGTGCATGTCGACCAATAACAACAGAATCAACAGAATCGCGAGGAGAACATCATGAACAAGGCAGTCGCCCTGCTACCGCTGCTGCTGGCGCCGCTGGTGTTGCCGGCCGCCGCGCAGCCGTATCCCGCCAAACCCGTACGCATCGTCGTGCCCTTCCCGCCCGGCGGCCCCACCGACATCGTGACGCGTCTGATGGCGCCGAAAATGGCCGAGGCCATGGGCCAGCAGATCGTCGTTGACAACCGCGGCGGCGCCGGCGGCGCCATCGGCACCGAACAGGTGGCAAAATCCGCCCCCGACGGTTACACCCTGATCATGGGCACCATCGGCGGCCTGGCCGTGGCGAAGAGCCTGAATCCGAAACTCGGCTACGACACGCTGCGCGACCTGGCCCCCATCACCCAGAGCGTCACCGTCACCAGCATCCTGGTCATCCACCCGTCGGTGCCGGCAAAAAACGTCAAGGAACTTCTGGCACTCGCCAAAGCCGCCCCCGGCAAGATGAACTACGGCTCGTCGGGCAACGGCACCATCACCCACCTCGCCGGCGAACTGCTGAAACTGATGAGCAGGGTCGATATCGCGCACGTGCCGTACAAGGGCGGCGCACCGGCACTGACCGCGCTGGTCTCCGGCGAAGTCGACCTGACCTACGAAAACAGCCTGATCATCACGCCGCACATCAAGTCCGGCCGGGTCAAGGCGCTGGCCGTCACCGGCGCCAAACGCTCCGCGCTGCTGCCTGACCTTCCGACCATCGCCGAAACCCTGCCCGGCTACAGCGCCAGCGGCTGGTACGGCCTGCTCGCCCCGGCGGCGACGCCGAAACCCGTGCTCGTCCGGCTGCACAGCGAAGCGGTGAAGGCGCTGCGCGCGCCGGATGTCATCGAAAAACTGTCCGGACAGGGTGCTGAACCCGTGGCCAGTACACCGGAGGAATTCACCGCCTTCATCCGCAGTGAAACCGAGAAATGGGCGAAGCTGGTCAAAGCCGCCAACATGCGCGCTGATTAGCGCACCGGGTCAACCAACCATCCAGAACCTGAAATGTCCGCCGTCCTCAAAAACGCCGCCACCGCACCCGACCTCTCCCGTCTGCTCAATCCGCGCGGCGTCGCCATCATCGGCGCTTCAACCGATCTCACGCGCATCGGCGGCCAGCCGATCAGGCTGCTCACCGAATACGGTTACAAGGGCCGCGTCTATCCGGTCAATCCGAAATACCAGGAAGTCAAAGGCCTCACCTGTTATCCCGACATCGCTGCGGTGCCAAAACCCTGTGACATCGCGCTGATCGCGGTGTCGGGCGCGCTGGTGCCGGGCGCCATCGAACAATGCGGCAAGGCCGGCATTCCGTTTGCGGTGATCCTGTCGGCGGGTTTCAGCGAAGCCGGCGATGCCGGCAAGGCGCTCAACGACCAGTTGCTTGCCGCGATCAAGTCGAGCGGCGTGCGCGTGGTCGGCCCCAACTGTCTGGGCGTGATGAACCTCGACGCGGATTTCCGCCTCGGCTTCGGCGGCACGCTGCAGCTGAAAACACTCAAGCCCGGCCCGATCGCGATGGTCACCCAATCCGGCGGTTTCGGGTTTGGCGTGGTCGCCGTCGCCTGTTACCACGGTCTTGGCTTCAACCACGTCATTTCCACCGGCAACGAAGTCGATCTCACCGCGCTCGACTGGATGGAACACCTGATCGAACGCCCCGATGTCGAAATCCTCACCGCATTCCTCGAAGGTACCACCGAGGGCAAACGCCTGCGCCGGCTCGGCGCGCGTGCACTGGAACTCGGCAAACCCATACTGATCTGGAAAGTCGGCAACAGCGAAGTCGGCAGCAAGGCGGCGACCTCGCACACCGCACGGCTGACCGCGGGTTATGAACTGTTCCGCACCGCATTCCGTGAAGGCGGCTTCATTGAAGTGCAGGATGTCGATGATCTGGTCGATTACTGCAAGGCCTTCCGCGGAAAAAAACTGCCGCGCGGCAACCGTGTCGGCGTGATGACGCTGTCCGGCGGCGCCGGCGTGCTGCTCGCCGACCGCTGCACGGCGCGCGGCCTGACCCTGCCCAAATTGAGCGATGCCACCCGTGAAAAACTGCGCGGCATCGTTGTCGCCTATGCCTCCATCGAAAATCCGATTGACACCACGGCCCAGGGCTACAACGACAATTTCGCCTCGTACACCAAGACCATGCGCGAAGTGCTGGCCGATCCCAATATCGACTCCATCGTCGCGCGTTCGCCGCGCGGTACCGTAACCCAGGCCTGGGCCGAAGGCCTGGTGGACATGCTCAAGGGTGTCGATAAACCGCTGCTGCTGAACTGGCCGACCTCGCCCGACGACAACCGCGAAGCGATGATGTATCTGGAACGCAACGGCGTGCCCTGCATCCTCGCCCCCGGCCGCACCGTCGATGCGATGGCGGCGCTGACCGAATTCGCGCAAAAACGCAGCACTTACGAGGCCGCGCGCACCCGTGGCGGCAAACGTGTCATCGCGCCGCAAAAACTCGACCTGCCGGCCTCCGGCACACTGGGCGAACACGCCTCCAAGACGCTGCTCAAGGCCTACGGCATCGCAGTGACCGAAGAACAACTGCTGGCGCCGGAGGCCATCGAAAAACTCACTGCGGCACCGCTGCCCTTTCCGCTGGCAGTAAAAATCGAATCCGCCGACATCCCGCACAAAACCGAAGCCGGCGTGATTCGCCTGCACATCAACAGTGTCGATGCACTCAAACAAGCGGCGCGCGAAGTGCTGGCTGCGGCCAGGCAATACAAACCCGATGCGCGCATCGCCGGCGTGCTGGTGCAGCAGATGGCCGGCGGCGAGGAAGTCATTCTCGGCGCCGTCAACGATCCGCATTTCGGCCCGGTGATCGCCTTCGGCCTCGGCGGGGTGTTCACCGAAATCATGCAGGACGTGACCCACCGCTACGCGCCCTTCGATGCCGACACCGCGAAAGCGATGATCCACGACATCAAGGGCGTCAAACTGCTGCAGGGTTATCGCGGCAAAGCGCCGTGCAATATCGACGCACTGGCCGATGCCATCTCGCGGCTGTCGCTGCTGGTGGCCGACCACGCCGACCGCATCGCCGAAATCGACATCAACCCGCTGTTCGTCAACGCTTCGGGCGTGGTTGCTGCGGATGCCTTGGTGGTGCTGAAAGACTGAAAACCTTAAACCCTTTAGCCACAGAGGTCACAGAGGACACAGAGAACTGCAAGAACAAAAGCTTTTCCGGTTTGGGTTTTCCTCTGTGAACTCTGTGACCTCTGTGGCTAAAAGCCTTTGACTTTGATCTTATGAACATACCCTTCAAAACCCGCATCACCGATCTCTACGGCATCCGCCTGCCGGTGATCGCCAGCGGCCTGATGTGGCTGGCGGAGCCGGTGTATGTCGCCGCGGTGGCGCGTGCCGGGCTGATCGGCTTCATGACCTCGGCGAGTTTCCCCGACCCGGCGGCACTGCGCGCGGGCATCCGCAAATGCCGCGAACTGAGCGAAGGCAAACCCTTCGGCGTCAACATCATGATTCGCGTCAGCCGCGACGGCACGGATCGCGTCACGCCGCTGATCGATACCGTGATCGACGAGGGTGTGAAATATGTCGAGACCGCGGGCAACAATCCCGAGGCGTACCTGAAGCGCCTGAAAGACGCCGGCATCATCGTGCTGCACAAGGTGCCGGGCGTGCGTTACGCAAAAAAAGCCGAGTCGCTGGGTGTCGATGCCGTGACGGTTGTCGGCGCCGAAGCCGGCGGCCATCCGGGCATCGAACCGGTGGGTACCATGGTCGCCGCAGCCGCAGCCGTGCGCGCCATCAGGATTCCGCTGATCGTCGCCGGCGGCATCGGTACCGGCGCGCAGATGGTGGCCGCGCTGGCGATGGGTGCCGACGGCGTGGCCATGGGCACGCGTTTCCTGGTCTCCGAAGAAATCTGGGCGCACCGCAAATACAAGGAGCGCCTGGTCGCTGCCGGCGAAACCGACACGACACTGTTATTGCAGTCGATGCGAAACACGCAGCGCGCATTGAAGACTGAACATGTCGCGATGATCCAGCAGCTCGAACGCGAACAGGCCGACACCAAGACGCTGCTGCCGCACATCATGGGCCCCATCGCCCGCAAGGCTTACGAAACCGGGGATTACGAACAAGCCATGCTGTCCTGCGGCCAGGGTGTCGTGTTCGCCGATAAAATCGAACCGCTGGCGGCGATTGTGGACCGCCTCGAAGCCGAGGCCCGTGCTGCAATGGACCGACTGCACTATATCTATCGCGCCTTGCCGCAAGCGGCAGCCGGACGCGCGACTTGAGCATCTTCGGAGATCTGGTTATGAATAATTATAAGTTATTGTTTTTATTGGTATTTTTATACTCTGTGCCAGGTGCAGCCCAGGCCCAGAATTATCCCGTCAAAACCGTGCGCCTGGTGGTGCCCTTCGCTGCCGGCGGCAGCACCGACATCATCGGCCGCGTGCTGGCGCAAAAACTGACCGAGGCCTGGGGCCAGCAGGTCATCGTCGACAACCGCCCCGGCGGCAGCACGGTGATCGGCACCGACATCGTCGCCAAGTCACCGCCCGATGGTCATGTGCTGCTGGTCACGCCGGCGCCCTTCACCATCGTGCCCAGCCTGATCAAAAAACTGCCGTACGATCCGGCGAAGGATTTCGAACCGATCACGCTGATCAACACCACGCCGCTGGTTGTTGTCGTGCACCCGGGCGTGCCGGCCAAAAACATCAGGGAACTGATTGCCCTCGCCAAAGCGAAACCCGGCGTGATGAATTTCGGCTCCTCCGGCAGCGGCGGCTCCAATCACCTCGCCGGCGAACTGTTCAACGCGATGGCCAACGTGAAAATTGTGCATGTGCCGTACAAGGGCAATGCGCCGGCGCTGGCCGATCTGGTCGGCGGCCATGTCGACATCGTGTTCAACGGCCTGACCTCGGCCCTGCCCTTCATCAAGTCGGGAAAACTGCGCGCACTGGGCATGACCAGCCTGAATCGTTCCGCCGCCCTGCCCGAGATGCCGACACTCGACGAACAAGGATTAAAAGGCTTTCAGGCCGTGGCCTGGAACGGCCTTACCGGCCCCGCGCGCATGCCGAAGGAAGCGGTCGCCAAAACCGCCGATGCCGTCGCACGCATCATGAAATCACCGGAACTGGCAGAACATCTGAAACGCGAAGGCTCGGATCCGGTCGGCAGCAGCACGCCGGAATACGCCGCTTTCCTGCGCGACGAAATCGCCAAATGGAAAAAAGTCATCGAACGCGCGGGCATCACCTCACTTTAGGACTCCGGGACATATCGCATGAGCGTCAAAGTCACGATCAATGAAGGCATCGCCACCGTCCTGCTCGACCGCGCCGACAAACTGAACGCGCTGTCAGGCGAGATGTACCACGAGCTGGCCGGCATTTTCACTGCGCTGAACAGCGATGACACGGCGCGCGCCGTGGTGCTCACCGGCGCCGGCCGCGCATTCTGCGCCGGCGGCGATGTCGGCTCGATGGGCGGTTACGACGTGGTCAGCGGACGCAAACGCTCGAAGGGCCACCAGCAGATGATCCTCGCCCTGCATCACCTGGAAAAACCGGTGATCGCCGCGATCCGCGGCCCGGCTGCCGGCATCGGCGCCAGCATGGCGCTGGCCTGTGACCTGATTGTGGCGAGCGAAACCGCGTACCTGCTAATGGCCTTCAAGAATGTCGGCATCCCGCCGGACGGCGGCGCGATTTATTTCCTCACCCAGCACTTGGGACTCGCCCGCGCCAAGGAAATCGTCTACAGCGCACGCAAGCTGCCGGCGGCCGAAGCCAAAGAGATGGGCCTGATCAGCAAGGTGGTGCCCGACGACCAGTTGGAAGCCGAGGCCTTGGCACTGGCGCGCGACATCGCCGGCTCGGCAACCTACGCACTGACGCTGGCCAAACGCATGTTCCAGTACATGTATGTGCCGACACTGGAGCAGCTTCTGGAAATGGAAGTGCTGGCGATCTGCGGTGCGCGCATGACCGAGGACCATGTCGAAGGCGTCGCCGCCTTCAAGGAAAAACGCAAACCGCAGTTCAAGGGCAAATAAGCAAAAGCACCGCGGACACATGAACATCTGGAAAAAACAGACCCTCGCCGAAATCCTTGCCGCCACCGCGGCTGCGCATGCGCAGGACGAAGCGCTGGTGATTGCCGGCAAACGCCTGACTTATGCCGAACTGCGCGACAACGTGCGCGAGGTCGCGCAGGGCCTGCGCGCGCTGGGCATCCGGCGCGGCGACCATGTCGCGGTATGCATGGGCAATTCGCTGGAATGGGTGATTTTCTTTTACGCCGCGGCCAGCATCGGCGCGGTCACGGTGCCGGTCAACACCCGCTTCAAGGCCGACGAAATGCTGTACTGCCTGAAGCAGGCCGATGTGAAACTGCTGTTTGTCACCGATCGTTTTCTGAAGATCGATTTCATCGCCATGCTGCGCGGCATTTGCCCGGCGCTGGATCAAAAGCTGCCTGACGCCGCGCTGCCGCTCTTGGAGACCGTCGTCGTGCTTGGCAGCGATATCCCGGCGGGCGCCATCGGTTTTGCCGCCCTGCTGAGCAGGGGCGCGGTTTACGCGGAACCCTGGCCCCCGGCGGTCAGCCCCGACGATGTGCTGCTGATGCAGTTCACTTCGGGCACCACCTCCCATCCCAAGGGCGTGATGCTGACCCATGACAACATGCTGCGCAACGCGACCCATGTCGCGGCACGCTTCAACCTGAAAGCCCGTGACCGTTATTACAGCGCGCGCCCCTTCTACCATGTCGCCGGCACCACGCTGTCGCTGCTCGCCGCGCTGACCACCGGCGCCTGCCTGCTGTCCTCGCCCTCGTTCGAACCGGAGGAAGCGCTGGCGACGATGTGGAGCGAGGAGTGCACGCATACCTCGGGCAACGACACCATGTTCCTGATGATGCTGAACCATCCGAACTTCGACCAATACCCGCTGCAGCTGCGCAACGGCTGGGCTTCCGCCGGACCGGAAGTGTCGCGCAAGGTCATCGAACGCATGGGCATGAAAGGGCTGTGCCAGGCCTACGGGCTGTCGGAAGCCTCGCCCAATGTCTGCATGTCGAAGTACGACGATGACCTCGAAAAACGCATCGCAGGCTGGGCGCACATCCTCGACGACGTCGAAGTGCGGCTGGTCGATCCCGAAACCGGCGCGGTGATGCCGCCCGGCAAATCCGGTGAAATCCAGGTGCGCGGCTGGAGCGTGATGCAGGGTTATTACAAGATGCCGGAGCAGACCGCAAAAACCATCACCGCCGACGGCTGGCTGCACACAGGCGACCTCGGCGTCATGGACGAGGACGGCCGGCTCAAGTTCCTGACCCGCATCAAGGACGTGTTCCGCGTCGGCGGCGAAAATGTCGCACCGGCCGAAGTCGAGGACGTGCTGCACAAACATCCGAAAATCAAACAGGCGCAGGTCATCGGCGTGCCCGATCCGCGACTGGTGGAAGTGCCCGCGGCCTACGTGATCCTGCGCGACGGCGAAACCGCGACGCCGCAGGAAATCATCGCCTGGAGCAAAGAGAAACTGGCGAATTTCCGCGTGCCGCGTTATGGGCAGATCGTCGACAGTTTCGAAAAAATCGGGATGACCGGCAGTGCGAAAATCCAGAAAAACAAACTGCGCGCGCAGGCACTGATTGATTTTGGTTTGGAAGAAACAAAAAAAGCTTAGCCACAGAGGACACAGAGGACACAGAGAAAAACCTCAGGAAAGTCCCGCTCCGCAAACTTTGATCCGTTCGCTGTTGAAGTTCTCTGTGCTCTCTGTGACCTCTGTGGCTATGTTTTTGTTTTTATTGATATTTTTATAAGGTTTCGGCGTGGAATACACCCTCGAACGCCCCGACGGCTGCAAAATTTTTTACACCATCGATGACTACACCGACCCGTGGCGCAAGGCAGAAACCGTACTATTCGTGCACGGCCTCGCCGAATCCGGTGAAGCCTGGCGTGCCTGGGTGCCGCATTTCGCGCGCCACTACCGCGTGCTGCGCCTCGACCTGCGCGGTTTCGGCCGTTCAACCCCGATGTCCGCCGGGCATGAATGGTCGATGGACGAACTGCTCGACGACATCGAAGCCCTGATCAAACACGTCGGCTGCAGCAAGGTGCATCTGATCGGCGCCAAAAGCGGCGGCTCGATGGCGCTGGCGATGGCCGCCAACCGGCCGCAGCTGGTGCAAACCCTGACCGGTGTCACACCGCCGGTGCTGCCCGCCGCCGGCGTCGATGACTGGGTCAAACACATCAACAGCAAGGGTGTCGTCGACTGGGCCGCGCACACCATGCAGGGCCGGCTCGGCACCGGGGCCTCCAAGGCAGAAGTCGACTGGTGGATCCACAACCTGCAGGGCAAGACGCCGCTGTCGACGCTGCAAAGTTATCTGCGCTGGGTGCCCAAGCTCGACATCCGCGAAGACGTCAAACGCATCAGCTGCCCGACACTGATCATCACCACCACCGGCAGCGGCCTGCGCTCGGTGGATGGCGTCAAGGCCTGGGTGGCCGGGGTGAAGCCGGCACGGCTGCTGATTCTTGAAGGCGACGCCTGGCATGCCGCCGGCGCCTACCCCGACCGCTGCGCCGAAGCCGCGCTGAAATTCCTTGCCGAGCAAAGCAAAACATGAACAGCCCACTCAGACTGATTGCAGGCCTCGCCCTCGCCGCCCTCTGCGGCACAGCGGCTGCACAGACTTATCCGTCAAAAACCGTACGCATGATCGTCGGTTATCCGCCGGGCGGGCCGACCGATCTGATCGCACGCATTGTTGCGCAAAAGCTCAGCGAATCCTGGGGACAGCAGGTCATCGTCGACAACCGGCCCGGGGCCAGCGGCATGATCGGCGCCGAACTCACCGTGCGCGCCGCACCCGACGGCTACACGCTGCTGATGGTGCCGGTGACTTATGCCGTGACACCCAGCCTGTATCCCAAGATGAGCTACGACGCGGCGAAAGATCTGGCGCCGGTGGCCCAGGTCGCGGCGGCACCATTCATCCTGGTCGTACATCCGACGCTGCCGGTGAAAACGGTCAAAGAACTGATCGCGCTCGCGCGCAGCCGCCCCGGCCAGCTAAACTACGCCTCGGCCAGCACCGGCGGCATGCCGCACCTCGCCGGCGAACTGTTCAACACCATGACCGGCGTCAAAATGATCCACATCCCGTACAAGGGTGCGGCGCCGGCCACCACCGACCTGCTCGCCGGCCAGGTGCAGCTGATGTTCAACAACATGCTGTCGGCGATGCCCCAGGTCAAAAACGGCCGGCTGCGCGCCATTGCGGTGACCAGCAGCAAACGTTCAGCGGCGGTGCCGGAACTGCCGGCCATCGCCGAAACCGTGCCGGGTTACGAAGCCAGCGGCTGGTATGCGGCACTGGCGCCGGCGGCGACACCGCGCGAACTGATCGCGAAAATCAACAATGACATGAACCGCATCATGAAAATGCCCGATGTCACGCAGCGCCTCGCCGGTGACGGCGTCGAGGCGGTGGGCACCACGGCTGAGCAATTCGGCATTTATCTGCGTTCCGAAATCGTCAAGTGGGGCAAGGTCGTTCAGGCCTCCGGCGCCAAGGCCGACTGAACGAATCGAACAATAATGACGGGACAACCACGATGAACCTACGCCTCATTTGCGCCGCGCTGCTGTTCAGCGGTGTGCTGCCCATGGCAAGCGCCGCGGATTACCCGAATAAACCGATACGCATCGTCGTGCCCTTCCCCGCGGGCGGGCCGGTGGACATCACTGCGCGCACCTTGGCGCCGCGACTCGGCGAAGCCCTGGGCCAGCGCATCCTCATCGACAACCGCGGCGGCGCCGGCGGCATCCTCGGATCCGACATCGTCGCCAAATCCCCCGCCGACGGCCATACGCTGCTGCTGTGCACGACCGGCAACGCGATCAACGTCAGCCTGGTGAAAAACCTGCCTTACGACATCCGCAAGGATTTCACCGCGGTGTCGATGGTCGCGATCATCACCAGCATCCTGGTCGTTCATCCCTCGCTGCCGGCAAAAACAGTGAAAGACCTGATCGCACTGGCCAAGGCAAAGCCCGATGCGCTGAGTTATGCCTCCACCGGCAACGGTGCGCCGACACACCTCGCCGGCGAACTGTTCAAGACCATGGCTGGCGTCAAAATGCTCCACGTGCCGTACAAGGGTGCGTCGCTGGCCTTGATTGATCTGATCAGCGGCCATGTCCAGCTGTCATTCATCAGCGCCCCCGGCTCGATGCAGCATGTGGAAGCCGGCCGGCTCCGCCTGCTCGCCGTGACCAATGCCAAACGCTCGGCACTGCTGCCCGAGGTGCCGACCATCAGCGAAGCAGGACTGCGCGGTTATGAATCCGAGGGCTGGCACGGCCTCTTTACGCCGGCCGGCACGCCCAAGCCGGTGGTGGATCGCCTTTACAGGGAATTCGCGGCGGCGCTGCGCGACCCAAAAATCAGCGCGGTCATGCTGGCCGGCGGCGCCGAACCGGTAGGCATGCCGCCCGACGAGTTTGCCGTGAAACTGAATGCCGAGATCGAGAAATGGGCGAAAGTGGTAAAAACGTCCGGCATGAAGGTGGATTGAACATCTAGGATTGAGGATTGAGCGGCACTTTGAACGCAGCAAGTTGTTTCAATAGGAAAAGGGGTATCCGATGTCTGATTTGATGAATGAGTCTCCGCTCGGCGTCTACGTCGAGCACCTGAAAAAAGGCCAACTCGCCTATCAGGTGTGCAAGGACAACAACAAGGCCTTTTTCTACCCGCGCGCCATCGCGCCGGAAACCGGCAGCGAAAATATCGAGTGGCGCGTATCCAAGGGCCTGGGCACGGTCTATACGACTACGGTCGTTTATTACAAGGGGGAAGCACCGCTGAACGTGGCGATGATCGACATGGATGAAGGTTATCGCCTGATGAGCCGCGTCGAAGGCATAGCTGCGATGGACGTCAAGATCGGCATGCGCGTCAAGTTCAGGGTCAATCCGGGTGACGAGAAAACCCTGCCCTTCCCGGTGTTCACGCCCGCGGGAGATGCGAAATGAGCGGCCTCAAACGCGGCAGCATCGCCGTCGTCGGCGCGGCGGAATCCGACCTCGGCCAGGTGGCACAGCACACCTCCCCCGTCGACCTGATGGCACAGGCGACCATGCGTGCACTGGACGATTGCGGCCTGAAACTGAAAGACGTCGACGGCCTGTTCGTCGCCGCAACCCAGGTACGCATGGGCCCGATGTCGCTGGCCGAATACCTGCGCATCAAGCCGAAAGTGTTCGACGGCACGCAGATCGGCGGCTCCTCGTTCATGACCCATGTCGCCCACGCGCAGATGGCGATCCAGCTCGGCCTCTGCGAAGTCGCGGTGATCGCCTACGGCAGTACGCAGCGCTCGGTATCACGCGCCGCCGCCAGCCCGCGCGAATTCAATCCCTACGAGTCACCTTATCGGCCAATTCTGCCTATCAGCGCCTATGCCATGGCGGCAGCGCGCCATATGCACCAGTACGGCACCACGCGCGAACACCTCGCCGAAGTCGCGGTGGCTGCGCGCCAATGGGCGCTGCTCAATCCCAAGGCCTGGGAAAAGGAAGCGCTGACGATTGAACAGGTGTTGAACGCGCGCATGGTGTCCTATCCGTTCACGGTGCGCGACTGCTGCCTGGTGGTTGATGGCGGCGGCGCCATCGTGCTGACATCCGCAGCCAAAGCCAAAACCCTGAAGAAAAAACCGGTCTACGTGCTGGGTGTCGGCGAAACGCTGTCGCATGCCAATATTTCCAGCCTGCCCGACTTCACGGTGACCGGCGCTGCGGTCTCGGGCCCGCAGGCCTTCAGGATGGCCGGTGTGACGCAGAAGGACGTGAAAATGCTGTCGCTGTATGACGCCTTCACCATCAATCCCATCCTGTTTCTCGAGGATCTGGGCTTCTGCCCGAAGGGCGAAGGCGGCCGCTTCGTCTCCGGTGGCGCCATCGCGCCCGGCGGCAAACTGGCGGTCAACACCTCCGGCGGCGGCCTGTCGTACTGCCACCCGGGCATGTACGGCCTGCTGGTGATGATCGAGGCGATCCGCCAGGTGCGCGGTGAATGCGGCGAGCGTCAGGTCAAGAATTGTGACGTGTCATTGGCACATGGCAACGGTGGAGTACTGTCGAGCCAATGCACGGTGATTTTTGGTTCGGAAAATACGCTGTAACCCGTAGCCCGGATAAGCGCTAGCGTAATCCGGGGCCGCACAGCGGCCGGTTGCCACCGTGATCTGATGGCCATCATGGCCTTCCCCCGGATTACGGCCTGCGGCCTTGATCCGGGCTACATTACCGTCACTAACGGAGGAGAACGCAAGTGAAACTCGAACTGTATTACGCCCCCAAAACCTGCGCCCTGGTGCCGTACGTGGCGCTGACCGAGGCCGGCGCCGACTTTACGGTGCACAACATGAATTCGCGCTCCGGCCAGTTGAAAACGCCGGAATACCTGCGGCTCAACCCGAAACACAAGGTGCCGGTGCTGGTCATCGACGGCGAGCCCTTGACCGAGAACATCGCGATCCAGATCTGGATCGCGCGCCAGTTCCCGCACGCAAAACTGCTGCCTCAGGATCCGAAAACCGAGATCAAGGCGATATCGCTGATGGCCTGGTTCTGCTCAACCATCCATCCGCACCTGACACCGAACGCGCGCCCCGAGAATTACTGCGATATGCCCGGCTCAGCCGAAGGCGTCAAACGTGCCGGCAACAAATTGCTGTTCGAGGATTTCACGCTGGCCGACCGGATGCTCGCAGGACGCGAATTTTTCTTCGATCACTTCACTGCGCCTGATGCCTATTTTTTCTGGGCTTTCCGTCGCGCCATCACCTTCAAGCTCGACCTGTCCGGCTTCCCCAACTGCATGGCGTTTTTCGAACGCATGCAGCAGCGGCCGAGCATCCGCAAAGTGCTGGAACACGAAAAACAGGTCGAGGCCGAATTCGCCAGGGCCGCCTGAGCATCTCCGATGATGCGGCTGACCGAAACCGCGCAGGGCCTGGTCATCGCCTACCCGGCATGGCTGGGCCTGCTTGCATTTGCGCTGGGCATCGCGCTGGCGGTATGGGTATGGCGGCACTTCACCCTCAACGGCAAATTTTTGAGTTATTGCGCCGGCACGCTGGTGGTGCTGTTCGCCGGCATCTATTTCCTGACTTACAAGGCGGAACTGACGCCGGAACAGGGCCGCACTTACGCCGCCTTCCGCAGCGGCCATGCCCAGGTCGACTGGCGGCAGGCACGCAGCGTGGTGCTGGAGGAACGGCCCGGCAAGGGCACGCCGATGTACATTGTCGTCGATACCACCCGGGGCACGCGCTTTGAAATCAATGCCAGCGATCTGTCCGGCAGCGACCGCGCCCGTGTGCTCGCCTACATCCGCGCGCAGATCCAGCGCGCGGCAAAATCCTGAACCGGATCACCGAAAGCCACAAGCATGTCTCTCAAGCTGCGCATCCTCACCTCCAACAGCACCCTCACCGTGCTCGACGTGCTGATCCCCGCCTACGAAAAAGCCAGCGGCAACAAGGTCTCGGTCAGCGGCGACTCGGCCAAGGCCATGGTCGCCCGAATCCGCGCCGGTGAAACCGCCGACGCCATCGTGCTCGGCAGCGGTGCGGTGAAGGAACTGGCCGAAGCCGGCATTGTTATCCCCGCCAGCCGCCGCGCGTTCGCCCGCGCCATCGTCGGCGTCGGCGTGCGCAGCGGTTTCCCCCACCCCGATATCAGTTCGGTCGAGGCTTTCCGCGCCTCGCTGCTCGCGGCAAAATCCATCGCCCACACCGTGCACGGCGCCAGCGGCATGTACATCCCGACCCTGCTCGAAAAACTCGGCATCGCTGAACAGATGAAAGCCAAAACCGTGAACCGGCCCGGCGGTTATATCGGCAAGGTGGTGGTTGCGGGTGAGGCCGACATCGCGCTGCAGCAGATCCCGGAACTGATGGCGGTGCCGGGACTGGATGTGGTCGGCCCGGTGCCCGCAGAAGTGCAAAAAACCTTCGAGACTTCGGCCGGCCTCTTCACCGCGTCGAAAAACCTTGCCGCCACGCAGGCCATGCTCGACTTCTTTGCCGCACCCGCGCATGCGACACTGTTCAGCAGCAAAGGCCTGGAACAGGCCGCAAAATCATAAAACCGACCGGAGGAGAAAACCCATGAATCGCAATCATGCCGTCGCCTGCACCATCCTGATCACCGCCATGCATGCCGCCCCGCCGCTGGCGCAGGCGGCGGAAAGCTGGCCGACCCGTCCCGTGCGCTTCATCGTGCCCTATCCGCCCGGCGGCACCACCGACATCGTCGCCCGCGGCATCGGCGGCAAGCTGAGCGAACGTTACGGCCAGCAGGTCGTGGTCGACAACCGCGGCGGCGCCAGCACCATCATCGGCGCCGAACTGATGGCGAAGGCTGCGCCCGACGGCTATACCATCCTGCTGGCGACAGCGACCACGCTGTCGATCAACCCCAATGTTGTCGACAGGCTGCCCTACAACACGCTGCGCGATTTCGCACCGGTCACGCAGACGGTGTACGTGCCTTTCGTCATCGCCGCACATCCCTCCGTTGCGGCGAACAGCGTCGCCGAACTGCTCGCGCTGGCCAAGGCCAAACCCGGCAGCATCAGCTACAGCACGCCGGGCACCGCTTCGACCAACCACCTGGGCGGTGCGCTGCTCGAATACATCAGCGGCGTGAAACTGCTGCATGTGCCGTTCAAGGGTTCGGGACCGGCTGCAGCCGCCGTGGTTGGCGGCCAGGTCAATTTTGTCATCACCGGCATCGCCACCGTGCTGCCGTTCTCCAAGGCCGGAAAACTCAAGGTCCTCGCCTTTGCCGCCGAAAAACGCCACCCCAATTTCCCGGACATCCCCTCCACCGGCGAAGCCGGCCTGAAAAATTACGAGGCCGGCACCTGGTTCAGCGTCGTCGGCCGCGCCGGCACGCCGCGCGCCATCATCCACCAGCTGAACAAGGACATCATCGCCGCGCTGAACTCGCCCGATCTCAAAGGCCGGCTGGAATCCATCGGTTTTGACATTCGCACCCAGTCACCGGAAGAATTCGCCAAATTCATCAAGGATGATCTGGCGCTGTCGGCAAAAGTCATCAAGGCGGCAAACATCAAGCTGGATTAATCGCGTCGGAGACCCGACAAAAAGTGCCGGCGCCCTTTGGTCATTGACCTACGCGACCTTTTTTTCAGTGTCCCCTGATTCGAGTTCCACCCGGTTGCGACCGGCCGCCTTCGCCCGGTAAAGCGCCGCATCGGCCCGTTTTTCGGCAGCCTCGACCTCCTCTTCGGGACGGTACTGGGCGAGGCCCGCGGAAACCGTGACTGCAAGATCCGTACTGATATGCGGGAACCGCAGCCTGGCAAGCGCATGTCGTATGCGCTCGACCACGATACGCGCACCTTCCAGATCAGTCTGAACCAGAAGAATCTCGAACTCTTCGCCCCCGTAGCGGCCGAAACAGTCGATAGGGCGTATCGCCTGATTTCCGCATTCGGCGCAGGCTTTCAGCACTGCATCGCCGGCCTGGTGGCCATAGGTGTCGTTGACCTTCTTGAAAAAATCGAGATCCAGAATGGCGATGCAGAAAGGCTCCCCCGAGCGGTCGCTGCGCAGTTTTTCCTGCCGCAGCATGGCAGACAGGTGGCGCCGGTTATAGACGCCCGTCAGCGGGTCGTGCGTGGCCAGCTCTTCGACGGCGGCCTTGCTTTCGCTCAGGCGTTTTCTCAGCCGGTTGACATAGCTGCCGGTTACGGAAAACCACAACAGGACGACCCCGAAAACGGTCAGGCGCAGTATCTCAAGGCGTAAATCCACATCATGCGGCCGGAAATTCAGCAGGAGCCCGATCATCACGGCATATCCGCCGATGGTGATCAGGGCAATACAAAGCAGCTGGCGGATGGACAGGCGAAATACACCAAAAACAAATGCCATCAACGCAAACGGCAGCAGCACCGAGCGTGCGCCGCTTTGCGTGTAAAACATCGCGATCGTCAGCATCAGGATCGCCGACAGCACCTGCGCAACGGTCAGGCTCGGGTCACCGGTTTTAAGGTTGAGTCCGCTACGGAACATCGCGTAATAAAACGCGGCAAAAACAATGATCCCGCCGGAGACGACCATGAATCCGGTTTCGGCAAGATAACCCGCCCAGTAAAAAAAGAATATGAGCAGCAGCACAACGCAGGAGCTCGCCGCCGCAGCCCAATAACTTTTGAGAAAGCGCGCCTGCCTGGAATCGGCATATGAAGCAATTTCCGCATCGGCCAACATGAATACGCCCGCCCCCCTGACCGTGACAAATAACGCCCCGCCCCGGGGACACTATACGCAAAACAGCATCCCTGGAGCAGCATCCGGTCGCGATTTTAAGCACCAGCCATCAAAAATTGACCGGCGCTCACAAAAAGATAACACTGACCTTGTCCGGTTGCCGCCCCGCCGATTCCGGATCCCGCTTCCAGGCACAGGAACAGACATGTCCAAAACCGTATTCATCACCCCCGGTGAAAAAATCCGCCTCACGGATATTTCAGCCGAACCGCCCAAGGGCATGACCAAGGAAAAGGCGAACCGGCGTTTCGCCACCCTGGGCAAACAAATGTTCGAACTGCAGGATGCGATGTTCGGCGCCAAAGTGCACAGCGTAATGGTGGTGCTGCAGGGGCGCGACAGCGCAGGCAAGGATGGCACCATCAAACATGTCGTCGGCTGCCTCAATCCGCGCGGTGTGGCCGTCAGCTCATTCGGCGTGCCGACCGCCGAGGAGCGTGAGCACGATTTTCTGTGGCGCGTGCATCGCCAGGCACCACGGCTCGGTGAATTCGCCATTTTCAACCGTTCGCATTACGAGGATGTGCTGGTGGTTCGTGTGCACAACCTCGTCTCCAAAAAACTGTGGGGCGAACGTTACGACCATATCAACGGTTTCGAGGAACTGCTGGCCGAACACGGCACCATCGTGCTCAAGTATTTTCTGCACATCTCCAGGGATGAACAGAAGAAACGCCTGCTGGAACGCGAAAAAGACCGCAACGCGGCATGGAAACTGAATCTGAACGACTGGAAGGAACGCGACTACTGGAACGCATACACCACGGCCTACGAAGACGCGATCTCCAGAACCGCGTCCAAACACGCGCCGTGGACCATCGTGCCGGCCAATGCCAAGTGGTACCGCAATCTGGTGGTCGCCGAATCCATCGTCGGCGCCCTGCAGGACCACCGCCGGGACTGGGAAAAAACCCTGGAGGACATGGGCAAGGTGGGCCGGGCCGAGTTGAGCGCCTATCGCGCGCAATATGCAGCGCGGAAACTGGCCGCCGACCGGCGGCGTTGACTCCCGCTACAGCAGGAAGCACTGTAAGTATTTGTTTTTGTTGATATTTTAAGATAATACACTAGGCCGCACCTGTCGCCTTCTCCGCCGCCAGCTTGGTCTTGAACAGCCAGTCGCGGTAATCGTCCATGTCGCCGTCAAAGGGCTCCAGTTTGCCGTCGGCGACGATCAGGAACTGGTCGGTCGTCGCGCGCAGCAGATGGCGGTCGTGCGACACCAGCACCAGAGTGCCTTCAAATTGCGCCAGCGCCACCGTCAGCGCCTCGCGGGTTTCGAGATCGAGATGGTTGGTCGGTTCATCGAGCAGCAGCAGGTTGGGCCGCTGCCAGACGATCATCGCCAGCGCCAGCCGCGCCTTTTCGCCGCCGGAGAAATGGGTGATCGGATTCAGCGCCATTTCACCGGGGAAATTGAAGCCGCCCAAAAAACCGCGCAATTCCTGCTCGCGCACGCGCGGCGCGATTTTCGCGAGGTTCCACAGCGGTGATTCATCGTTGCGCAGCATTTCCACCTGGTGCTGGGCGAAATAACCGATCACCAGGCCCTTGTTGAAGTTCGCCGTGCCGGACAAGGGGGCAAGTTCGCCGGCGATGGTCTTGATCAATGTCGATTTGCCGGCGCCGTTGATGCCGAGCAGGCCGTAACGCTGACCGCTCTGCAATGAAAACTTGATGCGGCTCAGCACGGTTTTTTCGGTGCCGTCCTCCAGCCGGTAACCCGCCGCCACGTTCTCCATCACCAGCAGCGGATCGGGCGCGCGCAAAGGCTCGCGGAACTCGAACTGGAACGGAGCCGACACATGCAGCGGTGCCAGATCCTCCATCTTCGCCAGCATTTTCATCCGGCTCTGCGCCTGGCGCGCCTTGCTCGCCTGCGCCTTGAAGCGGTTGATAAAGGACTCCAGATGCGCCCGTTCGCGCTGCTGCTTCTCGATCATGCCGGCGGCGAGCACCACCGCGGCGGCGCGCTGGCGCTCGAAGTCGGAGTAATGGCCGGCGTAACGCTTGAGTTTCTTGTTGTCGATGTGCACGATGACATTGACCACGCCGTCGAGAAAATCACGGTCGTGCGACACGATGACCAGCGTGCCCCGGTATTTCTTCAGCCACTCCTCCACCCAAAGGATGGCGTCAAGATCGAGATGGTTGGTCGGCTCGTCGAGCAGCAGCAGGTCCGACGGGCACATCAGCGCCTGGGCCAGATTCAGCCGCATGCGCCAGCCGCCGGAAAAACTGGCGACCGGCTGCTCCATCTGCTCGTGGCTGAAACCCAGGCCGTACAGCAACTGCTCGGCGCGCGGCCGCACCGTCCAGGCGTCGGCATCGGCGAGGTCAGCATACAGGGAACCGATCAGTTCACCGTCATCGGCGGTTTCGGCCGCGGCCAGTTCGGTTTCGAGGCGGCGCAGCGTGGTGTCGCCGTCGATGGCGTACTCGATCGCCGGGCGATCCAGCGCCGGGGTTTCCTGGGCGACATGCGCGACGCGCCAGCGCTGCGGAAAATCGACTTCGCCCTGGTCGGCATGCAATTCGCCGCGCAGCATCGCAAACACGCTCGACTTGCCGGTGCCGTTGGCGCCGATCAGGCCGATCTTGTCGCCGGGATTCAGCGCGACATCCGCGTCTTCAAGCAGCACCTTGGCGCCGCGCCGCAGCGTAATCCGGGTGAAACGTATCATTGTGTCGTGCAGCCGCCGCGTGGGATGTGTGGAAAGGGGCGCATTCTACGCAGGTTGCCCCGTCCCGTCACAAAACCGCGTTCCAGCCGCGGTAAAATCCCCTGTCTGCATCCGCACCGGAGCACTGTCATGGCCCCCGTATACAAACTGATCGCCATCGCGCTGACCGCCATCACGGTCGGCAGCACGGCCAGCTGCCAATCCACCACATCGGGCGGCGTCGTCGGCGCCGAGCGCAAACAACTGCTGCTGGTGTCCTCGGCCGAACTCGACCAGATGGCGGCGAAGGCCTATAACCAGCTGCAGGCCGAATCGAGAAAAAAAGGCACGCTGAACACCGACGCCGTGCTGACCAGCCGGGTGCGCGCCATCGCCGGCCGCATCACGCCGCAGACCCGAGCCTTCCGCGCCGACGCGCCGGGCTGGAAATGGGAAGTCAACACCATCAGCAGCGATGAACTCAATGCCTTCTGCATGCCCGGCGGCAAGATCATGTTCTACACCGGGCTGATCAAACGCCTTAACCTGAGCGATGACGAAATCGCGGTGGTGATGGGCCATGAAATCGCGCATGCACTGCGCGAACATTCGCGTGAACAGGTGTCGCAGGCCATCGCCGCGCAGGCCACGATCGGCATCGGCGCCGCCCTGCTCGGACTGGGCGACGGTGCGGCCAGTCTGGCCAACGCAGGTTACGAAGCGCTGATTGCCACCACCTTCAGCCGCAAGGACGAATCCGAAGCCGACCGCATCGGCCTCGAACTCTCGGCCCGCGCCGGCTACGACCCGCGTGCCGGCGTCACGCTGTGGCAGAAAATGCTCAAGGCCCAGAGCGGCAGCCGCCCGCCGGAATTCCTCAGCACCCACCCCGCGGAGACCAGCCGCATCCAGCAGATCGAAGCCCTGCTGCCGGCGGTGATGCCCCTGTACCAGGCCGCGCTTCAGGGCCGTAAATGATCAGGTCACGCGGCGCGGCGCTGACCAGTCCGCGATGACGCCCCTGCACAACAGGCTGGCCGTTCTGCTGGCTGGCGCGGCAGTGGCCGCAATCGGCAGCATCGTGCTGGCAAGACTGGAGCTCGACAACCTGCGCGCCGCATTTGAAACCGACGCCCGCATCGTCCACCGGCTGCTCAGCCAGCGCACCGCGCAGCACGACGCGGTGATGGCCATGCTGGCCCTGCTGCAATCGGGGAGCCGCACAGACCGTCCGGAGCAGCGCATCCCGTCGGTGTATCCGCAAATACTCGGCGTGCAGCAGCGCAGCAATGATGCGGCCTGGCCTGATGCCGCGCTGAGTGCCGCGGAGGATGAATCGCGCCGCAATCGCCGTGCCGCAATGGCCGGCGTTGATTTCAAGGCCGGCCGTTATCAACTGGTGCAGGCCGCCGTGCCCGCCAGTTACGCGGCACAGATCGACCTGCGCAGCATGGTGCCCTGGGAGGAATGGCCGATGCCGCGGGAAACCAGCCCGGTTCGGGTCATGCTCGAATACGACGGCCGGCAGTTTGTGCTGCAGCCGGGACAGGAAGGCAGCGGCTGGCGGCAATTCGATTTCCGCAAGCGGCTTGCCGCCGACAGCCAGCCCTTCGATGTGGTGGCCATGCGCAATTTGAACTGGACCGATCTGCCCTGGATAAAAATGCTGGGCTGGACTTTGCTGACCGCGGCGACGTTCGCCGCCCTGCTCGCCCTCGAACGCCAGCGCGCCGAACGCCGCCGCGCCGAGGAACTGCTGCGCCTGGGCCAGGTCGCGCGGCTCAATACCCTGGGCGAACTCGCCGCGGGCATGGCCCATGAACTCAACCAGCCGCTGACCGCCGTGCTCGCCAATACCCAGGCTGCGCGCCGGCTGCTCGATGACGAATCGCCGGAACTCGCCACCGCCCGCAGCGCAATGCAGCGCGCAGCAGAACAGGCGCGCCGCGCATCCGATGTGGTCGGCCGCCTGCGCCGCGTCGTCGAACGGCCTGACGTCGCCGGTCAGTTGCAGCCGCTCAGTCTCGAAGCCGCGGTGCGCAACGCGCTGTACCTGCTCGAACCCGAACTGCAGCGCCTCGGCATCAAACCGGCCGTCGGCGGTCCGGCCGTCACCGTGCTCGCCGAGCCGGTGGCACTGGAACAGATCATCCACAATCTGCTGAGCAATGCCCTGCAGGCGCTGGCGCAGGTGCCGGCCGGCGAACGTGCCCTGCATATCGAAAGCAGGGCGGCGCCCGGACAGGGAACATTGACGGTGCGCGACAGCGGGCCCGGCATCGCCGCCGATGTGCTGCCGCGGCTGTTCGAACCGTTTTTCACGACCCGTGAAGGCGGACTCGGCCTCGGCCTGAGCCTGTGTGAATCACTGGCCTCCGGCATGGGCGGCACACTCGTTGCCGCCAATCATGCCCCGCGCGGAGCAGCCTTCACATTGCAATTGCCGCTGGCGCCCGCGGCATGAACGCCCCGCTGTCACCGCTGATCCACCTGATCGACGACGATGCCGCGGTGCGCGACAGTCTCGCACTGCTGATCGGCACCGTGGGCCTGCGCGTGCGGGCCTGGGCCAGCCCGCAGGATTTCATGGAAAAGTTCGACCGCGGCGGCATCGGCGCCATCGTGCTCGATGTGCGCATGCCCGGCATCAGCGGCCTGACGGTGCTGGAAAAACTGGTTGCCGTGGGCGTCGACCAGCCGGTGATCATGCTCACCGGCCACGGCACGGTGGAGATGTGCCGGCGCGCCTTCAAATCCGGCGCCACGGAATTCCTCGAAAAACCGGTCGACGACCAGCAGTTGCTCGATACGCTGCAGGCCGCCGTGCAGCAGCATGTGCGCTCGCGCGAACGCAACCGCGACGACCGCGATGCCCGCGAACGCTACGCACAGCTCTCGGCACGCGAACGCGAAGTGCTGGGTCTGATCGTCGCCGGGCTCACCAACAAGGAAATCGGGCGCGCGCTGGATGTCTCGCCGCGCACCGTCGAAACCCACCGCGCCCACCTGTTTGCAAAACTCGGCGCCGAATCGCTGGCGCAGCTGATCCGCCGCTACGCGGCGCTGGTCGAAGACGCCGCCTGAAAGGCGCACTCCGTACTTCTACGGAGGCTGCGGCGTGACTCTGCGGATAGGCGCGCGAGCCGCGCTTTTTTACAGTTCTCCCACGGTTGCCACACCCGACCGCAATCACCAACCCAGGAGAACATCATGCACAAAATCATCAAGCTGTCCGCCGCCGCCCTGCTCGCCACCACCACGCTGGCCCATGCCCAGAACGTCCGCACCGAGAACAACATTTCGCTGGCACTCGCCAACCAGATTGCCGCCGCCAGCGTCGCCTCGTGCAGCGCCAGGGGTTATGCCGTGACCGCAACCGTGGTTGACCGCGCCGGCGGCATCCGCGCCGTGCAGCGTGCCGACAACGCGGGCCCGCACACCCTCGCCGCCAGCCTGCAAAAAGCGTACACCTCCGCCTCCGCCCGCAACAACACGCTGGCGATGATGGAAGCGGCACAAAAAAATCCCGCGGCCGCGAACCTGGTGCATATCCCCGGCTTCCTGCTGCTCGGCGGCGGTGTGCCGGTGCGCGCCGGCAATGACGTGATCGGCGCAGTCGGCATCGGCGGCGCCCCCGGCGGTCACCTTGACGAACAATGCGCCGTCGCCGCGCTGGAACAGGTCAAGGACCAGCTCAAATAAACTGCAACCCATCTGGAGCCACGCCATGAACCGGAACCAACAGAACTTTTCTCTCACGCATGTCCTGCGCGCCGCCGTGTGTGGAATCATGCTGCTGGCGCCGGCCATGGTGTCGGCGCAGGTGGCGCCTTCCGCCGCAGAGGTCGCCCGCTACAGCGGCCTGCATGCGGCAGCGCACCGCGGCGACCTTGCTGAAATCGAACGCCTGGTCGCGGCCAAAGCCGACCTCAACGCCCGCGACCCCTACGGCCGCACGCCGCTGCATGTCGCGACCTACGCCGGCAAGGTCGAAGCCATCCGCGCCCTGGCGAAAGCCGGCGCCAATCTCGGCCTGCTCGAAAAAGACCGTTACGACGCGGTCACCATTGCATCCGTCGCCAACAACGAAGACGCCCTGCGCGCGCTGCTCGCCGCAGGCGCCAGCGCCAAACTCGTCACCAGCCGCTACGACGGCACCGCGCTGATCGCCGCCGCCCACCTCGGCCACCACGGCGTGGTCAAACAGCTGATCGCCGCCGGCGCACCGCTCGACCACGTCAACAACCTGCACTGGACCGCGCTGATCGAATCCATCGTGCTCGGCGACGGCGGCCCGCACCATGTCGAAACGCTGCGTGCTCTGGTCAGCGCCGGCGCCAACCTGCAACTTGCCGACCGCAACGGCAATACGCCGCTCAGGCTGGCAAAAACACGCGGCTACCGGGCAATGGCGGAGATACTGGAAAAGGCCGGGGCGAAATAACCTTCGGCAAAGAGTGTACAGCCCGCATGGAACATGCCCCGAAGGATGTCTCCTTGGAGCGTTGAAATACGTGATGGATCCTGCCACCGTGATCTCCGCTGCACTCGTTACGCGCTACAATTTGTTCTGAAAATATCGCGGCAATACCCAATCCGTCTCTGCTGAGCGGACTTCAGGCGGCACACAAAACGCATACTCATGAAACTCTACATCACCCCGGGCTCCCCCTACGCACGCATAGTCCGCGTCGCAATTCTCGAAAAGGGGCTGGAGCACCGGATCGAGATCATCCCCGCGCAAACACGGGTCGCGGACAGTCCTTATTACCGCATCAATCCGTCGGGTCGAGTCCCCTATCTCATTCGTGATGACGGTGTCGCCATGGAAGAATCCGCGGTCATCTGCGCCTGGCTGGACCACCTCGACGGCAAACCGGTGTTCGGGCTGCCCGCCGGCGATGAGGCATGGGAGGCACGTCGCCTTGAATCACTGGCGCGGAGCATCACGGATGGTTTCGCCGTCTGGATCCGCGAACTCGTCCGCCCCCCGGCCGAACGTTCGCCGACGCTCCTGCAACATGAAGCGCAGCGCAGCCGGCGCATGGCCGCGCTGTGGGAAACAGAAATCGAACATCCGTGGATGAACGGCGCGCTCAACATGGCGCAGATCACGCTCGCCTGCGGCCTCGCGCTCGAAGCCCGCAATCCCGATCTGCACTGGCGACCGGATCACCCGAAACTGTCGGCGTGGTTCGACGCCATCAACGCCAGACCGTCGTTTAAAGCGACTGCACCACCGTCCCAATAACCGGGCTCCAATGCGCACCTTTTACCTTGCAGTGCTCCTGAGCTGCATATCACCAGCCGCACATTCGCAAGCTGACTGCCTGCGCGAGTTCACTGAATTCATCGCGCAGTTCGAAACAAGTCCGGAGTTTCAGCGCAGGAACACGCGTTTTCCGCTGAGCACCGTGCGCACCGACCGGGCGGCACAGCCAGAACCCAAAACGGTGTTCCACACCATCAACAGCCCGGCCGATCCGCGGTACGCCGATGTGGTGTTTCCGGCTCCCGCCAAACAAGCCGCAATTCCGTTGAAACAAAGAATCAAAAAAGGCAGCGGCGCGCGGTTTGTGCTTTTCACCAGGCCCGGCACCGGGGGCACACTCACGTACACCTTCGAGATGTCCGCGGGCTGCTGGCAATTGATCAAGTTCGAGGATGTGTTCCGTTAACGCAACACCAGCCGCCACAGGGCCGTAATCTCCGCCGAACGCGCCGCATGCAGCGGATCTGCAGTGTCTTTGGACTTGGGATGCACCGGCCGCGCCTCGCTGCGGCTTTTCACCTTCAGTCCCGCCGCATCGATCAGCGCCAGCAGTTCCTCTCGCGTGCGCAGGCCCAGGTGTTCGGCGATGTCCGACAGGATCAGCCAGCCCTCGCCCTCCGGTTCCAGGTGTTCGGCCAGTCCGGCCAGGAAAGCGCGCAGCATTTTGCCGCCGGCGTCGTAAATCGCGCGTTCGATCGGCGCGCTGGGCGTCGATGGTATCCACGGCGGATTGCACACGATCAGCGGTGCGCGGCCTTCCGGGAACATGTCTTTTTCCACGATCTCCACCTGCGCGTTCAGACCCAGCCGCGATATATTCTCGCGCGCGCAGGCCAGCGCGCGGACGTCGGTTTCGGTGGCGATGACCTTGGCCACGCCGCGCTTCGCCAGCACCGCGGCCAGCACCCCCGTGCCGGTGCCGATGTCAAAGGCCAGCGTCGTTGAAGGCAGCGTCGCCTGCGCCACCAGTTTCACGTATTCGCTGCGGATGGGTGCGAACACGCCGTAGTAGGGATGGATATGCGCGCCCAGCGCCGGCACATCGACGCCCTTTTTGCGCCACTCATGCGCGCCGATCAGGCCCAGCAGTTCGCGCAGCGAAACCACGCTGGCCATGCCCTCGGGCGTGCCCCAGGCTTCGCGGCAGGCCAGGCGCACATCGGGCGCGCGGCTGAGCGGAATGCCGTAATCGGACTCCAGCGGGATCAGCAGCATCGACAGTGTGTGTGCGCGCTGCGCCTGCGCCTGGCGATGGCGGTGAAAAGCAGCACCCGGCGTGGTGTCGGGCTCGGCCTGTTTGCGCCGCAGCTTGCGCGGCCGGTCGACCCTGCGCATCAGTGCCTGCAGCATCTGGCGCGCATTCTGGAAATCGCTGCGCCACAGCAGCGCGGTGCCTTCGGCGGCGAGGCGGTACGCCGAATCGGCTGTCATGGTGTCGTCGGCGACCACCACGCGTTTCGGCGGTGTGGCCCCGCTTTCCGAGCGCCAGCGCGCGGAGCGATCTTCAGTGCCGTCGTTAAAATGGATTTGCGGATATTCGGTCAAGGCAGAACTTTCCGCCGGTGGACGCCGGCTTGATGCGGGCACAACACGCGCCGCAGGCCTGAGCATAACAGGCCGCGATGCTGATAAAAAAAGGGGCCGGACGGCCCCTTATGGTTTGGCTGCGATGCCTTGGGCATGTTTTGTCTTTCTTGGCGTCCTTGGCGTACCCGTCGAGCGGGTATTAAAAGGAATCTTGGCGGCAAATCGTCCTGACTGCTGTTATTTCGCCAGCCCGAGATCGACCAGCACCGCCTTCATCGCCGCGTAATCCTGTTCGAGGTCCTTGCTGAATTGCGCGCTGCCGGTAAAGACATTGGACCAGATGTTTTTCTCCAGTTCCTCCTTCCACTCCGGTGCTTCGGTGGCTTTGCGCAGCACACCTTCCCAGTACGCCAGTTGCTGCGGCGTCAGTCCCTTGGGCGCAAATATCGAGCGCCATGCGCCGAAGGTGAAATCCGCGCCCTGCTCTTTCCAGGTCGGCACCGCGGCAAACGCGCCGGGAAAACGCTGCGCCGAGGTGATGCCGATCACGCGCAGCCGACCGGCGGCGACATGCGGCGCGACATTGCCCGCGGCCGTGGTCACCAGGTCGATGTGGCCGCCGAGCAGCGTGGTCACCGCATCGGCCGAACCCTTGAACGCCACCACTTTCAGATCGCGCGCGCTGCCGCCGATGGTTTTCATCAGCACGCCGGCGGCGATGTGGTTGTGGCTGCCGAGCAGCGGCGAAAAACCGATGGTCACCGACTTCGGATCCTTGCGCAGGCGCTCGATCAGGTCCTTGCCGGTTTTGAGCGATGAACTCGCGTTGACCGCAAACACCGTGTAATCGTCGAACAGCGACGCCACAGGGGTAAGGTCGGAATGGCGCAGCGGTGTGGAACCGACGATGTGGTTGGTCAGGATCGCCGGTCCGGCGACCACCAGGTAATGCGGATCACCCGGATGCTGCTGCAGGTAGGTATAGGCAATCGAACCGCCGCCACCGGATTTGTTCCGGATGCTCAGCGTCACCGGCAGCAGCTTGTTGGCGAGGATGATGCGCTCGAGGCTGCGCGCGGTTTTGTCGTTGCTGCCGCCCGGCGGATTGGGCACCACGATTTCGACGTTCCTGCTGGGTGACCAGGCCTGCGCGCCGGCGACTGCGGCGACTCCGGCCAATGCTGCGGCGATAACGAATCGTGCTGCATATTGCATGGCTTCCTCCTCAGGACCATGTACGACGAGAGGGCCGGCGGCCCTCCTGTGACAACAACTACCACTGCAAATTACTTGTTGCCCTGCCCCTGCAACAATAACTCAACAACTTGCGGCGTGATTTCCGCCGCGCGCTGATCCATCTGTTCCGGCGTCAGGTTGGCAATCGGATGCGGCAGCACCAGGAATTTGAAATCCGGCACGCCCCAGGTTCTTGCCATCGCCTTGCCCGTCACCGTGAACACATGGGTCACGATCGACGCCGACGGTACCCCTTGCTGCTCAAATACGATGCTGTCGAGCACACTGCCCGAGCTGCATGACCCTCAATCGCCGACGCCTGCGACGACCACATCGCAATTGGCTTTGTATTCCTCGATCATTTCCGGGCTGGGTGCCGAACCGGAGCTTTTCTTTTTGCGGATCACATGCGTCTTCGCGCCGTGTTCACGCTCGAGAATGCCGGCGACGCGCAGCAGGATCTGGTCGGAATTGTGTTTGGTGTTGTCGACCAGGCCGATGCGCAGGCCCTTCAACGACTTCGGCCGCGGTGCAAAGGAAATCGTGCGGCCTTTCACTTCAGTGGTTGGATCGTAAATCTGCAATGACATTGCGCTCTCCTTCGGTTGTTAAAAATAACAACAAAATCAAATGCTTAGCCACAGAGGACACAGAGAGCACGGAGAACTTCAACAACCATATCAGAACAGCTCATTGTGCCGGGGTTTGGGGTTTTCTCTGTGAACTCTGTGTCCTCTGTGGCTAATGTTTTTTTGAGTAATCTAACTCTGTGGCTAAAAAGGTTTTAATACTTTTTAATTTCCCGCGTAACACTCTGTGAACCGTTTTTGCCGCCCCAGCCGGGAATATAGGCGGACTGCACACCGGCGCGGCCACCGGCTGCGATCACCAATAAATCCTGCGGCGTCTCGACCAGCGGCATGAGTGTCTTCTCGGTTTCGGCGGTAATCGGGCCCGGACGGATGTTCGCGCGCTGCAGGTCGGCCATTTTCGATTGTGTGTTCTCGAACACGTACTTCTGCACATCTTCGCGCGACCAGCCGCCCTTTTTCATGATCTCCTGATGTTCGCCGGCAAACACCATCGCGTACTGCGGCTGGCGGTTGGTGCCCGCCGAGATGCGCATCTGCGCGCAGGCCGTGGTCAGCACGCCTTCGGGTGTTGCGCTCAAGCCGTTCGAGTACTGGTGCGGCGCAAAGGCGGCGAAGATGGTCACTGCATTCTGCTCGGGGCGGAAACCGCGTGTGGTGTGGAACGCCGGCCAGGGGCTGTCCTGCTCGTTCTCGGCAATGCAGAAGGTGTATTTGCCGGCGTGGCCCAGGCTGCTGCGATCAAGCACCCCGGGCGTGGTGCCGATCACGTTTTGCATCATCAGCCGGATGGCGCGGCCGATGGTGGCATTGGCGCGCCAGCCCTGGCCGAACAGGTTGTCGCCGTTGTTGATGTTGAGCTGTTTGGCGATCGGGCCGTTGACCAGCATGAACACCGCCGCGCCGCCGGTGCTGGTGGCCGGGCCGTGATAACCGTATTTCGGGTCGGCCAGCGCTTCGACCGTGGCCGCAATCACCGGCATGTATTCGGGTTTGCAGCCGGCCATCACCGCATTGATCGCGACTTTCTCCGCGGTCACCGAGACCTGGCGGTTTTCAATGAACGCGAGCTGGTGTCCGGGTTTGAGGTTTGCCGCTTCCAGCATCGCGGTAATGCGCTCCGCGGTCGGCGGAATCACCGGCAGGCCGTCGGTCCAGCCATTGCTGTAACAAAGCTCTATGGCGCTGCCGAGGTCTTCAACGGTGTGGGTCCGCGATTTCAGTTCGATCATGCTGCTCCTCCGGTGATTCCGGTCTTGCCCCCAAGGGGCCTTCCTTCGGGGCGCGCCGGGAATGTTGGCAATCAGTCTAACCCAATCCCGATGTATCACTTCCTTACGTTCCAGATGGTGACACCCCGCACTGGTCATTCCTGTGCGCACCGGAATCACGACTCAAACAGCAACTCTGGTAACGTGGCGGTCACGCCTCACCCATCAAACCCCATGACCGAAATCTTTTTCCTGATCCTGTTCGTCGCACTCGGCTGGTTGTGGTGGGACAGCATGCAGGCGCGTGAAGCCGCGGTCGCCGCAGCGCGTGCCGCCTGTGATGCCGAAGGCCTGCTGTTCCTCGATGACACCGTCGGCATCGCCAGCCTCAAGCCGGCACGCAACGCCAGCGGCCGCCTGCTGCTGCAACGCGCCTACGATTTCGAGTTCAGCGATACCGGCGACAACCGGGTCAAAGGCAGTGTGGTGATGCTCGGGCGCCGGGTCCTGTTACTCAACCTGCAAACACGTCCCTTGGCCACGGTGACCACGCTGCACTAGGACGCCCTCACGTGGTGCGTCCGCACCAGCATCGTGCGCCACAGGTCTGGAACAACTTATGCTTGTAATACACGAGTCATTTCGACAGGAGGCTGACCATGCTCGACCGAACCGTCACCCAATTTTCACACGTCAAACCCGGGGATACCGAATTCCGGTCTGATGGACTGCGGGATTTTTTCATTTATCGTGACCTCGGCATCGCCGAGGCCACCGCGGGCAAGGTCATTGCCCAGCTGGTCCGCGCCAACAAAGCGCCCGAAAAGGGTACCGGCTGGCACCGCCATGAGGCGGAATTCCATATCGTCATCATGTTGAAGGGCTGGGCCAGATTCATGTATGAGGACAAGGAAACCCTGGTCAGCGCCGGCGACTGCGTGCATCAGCGCCCGGGCATCGTGCACTACCTGTTTGATTACTCGCCGGACATGGAATACCTGGAAATCGTCGGCCCGGCGGATTTCAGCACCGTCGACATGCCGGCGCCGGCTGCAGTGCCCGCACCCAAGCCCTGGAAGTAACAAGCCCGGAATCCGGGGAGCGTGGCTGCTCAGAACTCCATGTCGAGTTCTTCGATGTCGTCGTGTTCGAGTTGTGCGGCGGCTATCCACTCCGCCATTTCCGGCATTTTCATGATGGTGTCGCAGTAAGCCGCGCACTCTTTATCCAGGGCGACATGGTAGGTGCGGAAACGGGTTGCCACCGGCGCATACATCGCATCCGCCATGCAGCGCTTTTTGCCGAACAGGAAGGGACCGCCGTACTCCTTCAGGCATTCATGCCAGATCGCGGTGATGCGTTCGATGTCGCCCTTGGCCTTGGACCACACCTTGTAGTTCGGAAAATCCCCCTTCAGGTTCATCGGCAGCGCCGAACGCAGACTGCTGAAGCCGGAATGCATTTCGCCGGATACGGCGCGGCAATGCGCGCGGGCCGCCCGGGTCGCCGGCAGCAGACCACTTTTTGGTTTGATTTCATTGAGATATTCGGCAATCGCCAGGGTATCCCAGACCTTGATGCCGGCATGGGTCAGGCAGGGCACGAGAATCGAGGGCGAGATCAGCAGCAGTTCGCGGCGGGCATCGGCATCGTCGGGCGACACCACGACCTCCTTGAACTCCAGCCCGGCAAAACGCGCCAGCAACCAGCCGCGCAAGGACCACGACGAGTAATTCTTGCTGCTGATGCTCAAGGTGGCTTGCGCCATGATGCCCAACCTCCATGCAAAGGCACGCCCGGATGCACTCATTGAGTGCCTACCTGCGCGCATGCGGATAATCTTTAGCACGAGTCATGCCATGCAAAAACGGGCGCTGGCGCAGATATTGCGTGAGAATACCGCCAAGCCGGTCGGGCAACCGGATAAAAGGATCGAATGAACCATGATCTACACTGCCTACCAGACGCAGGAATATGTGTTGAACCCGATGCGGGAGGCCGCGATGATGGCGGCGCCCATGCTGCACGGTTTTGGTTTTGTGGGCGGAGGCTGCCAGCCGCTGCGCCGCCTGGCCGCCGCCTGCGAGGTGTTCACGCTGGCCCGCCTCACCCACAAGCGCCCGGCCTTCGGCATCGAATCCATCACCTCCGGCAACCGTGAACTGGCGGTGACCGAAGAAATCGTCCACACCACGCCGTTCGCGACGCTGCTCCGTTTCCGCAAGGACACGCCGGTGCCGCAGCCGCGGGTGCTGATCGTCGCGCCGATGTCGGGGCATTTCGCGACGCTGCTGCGCGAAACCGCGCGCACCATGCTGCGCGACCACGACGTTTACATCACCGACTGGCACAACGCGCGCGACGTGCCGATGGAAGCCGGCCGCTTCGGCATCGACGAATACATCGACCACATCATCGAATTCCTCGACGTGATGGGCCCGGCTTCGCATCTGGTCTCGATCTGCCAGCCCTGCGTCGAGGCACTCGCTGCCGTGGCGGTGATGTCCGAGGACAAACACCCGGCAACGCCGGCCAGCCTGACGCTGATGGCCGGCCCGATCGACTGCCGCATCAACCCGACCGGGGTCAACGAACTGGCTGCGAGCAAGCCCATCCACTGGTTCGAGCACAACCTGATTGAACATGTACCGGTGCAGTTTGCCGGCGGGCGCCGCCGGGTTTACCCCGGCTTTGTGCAGCTCTCCGCCTTCCTCAACATGAACCTGCAGCGCCACATCAAGTCGTTCAAGGACTATTACCAGCAGATCGTCGACGGCGACCATGAAAAAGCCGCGTCCACCCGGCGTTTTTACGAAGAATATTTTGCGGTGTCGGATCTGCACGCCGATTTCTACCTCGAAACCGTAAAACTGGTGTTCCAGGAACACGCGCTGGCGCTGGGCAAACTGGCCTACCGCGGCCGCATCATCAACCCGAAAACAATCCGCCGCACCGCGCTGCTGACGGTCGAGGGCGAACGCGACGACATCTGCGCGCTGGGCCAGACGCTGGCGGCGCAGGACCTGTGTTCACGGCTGCCGCAATACCTGCGCACCCATTACGTGCAGGCGGGTGTCGGCCATTACGGCGTATTCAGCGGCAAACGCTGGGAACGGCAGGTGTATCCGACCGTGCGGGATGTGATCTACTCGTCAGAGTAGTCGGACGAGCCGCATGAAGCTCGCGGCACCCTAAACCCCCACTCCGCTCCAGAGCCGCGCGATGCATTTTTCGCGCACGCTCCCATTCTGCGCAGGTCCTGATTACTGTGCGGTCCACCCGCCATCGATCGCCTGCAGCGTCCCGGTAATCGACGCCGCATCGTCACTCGCCAGGAAACACGCCAGTGCCGCCACCTGTTCCACCGTGACGAATTTCTTGGTCGGTTGCGCCGCGAGCAGCACGTCACTGACCACCTGCGCTTCGCTGATGCCGCGCGCCTTCGCGGTATCCGGAATCTGCTTCTCGACCAGCGGGGTCAGCACATAACCCGGGCAGATCGCGTTGCAGGTGATGCCGAAGGTCGCCGTTTCCAGTGCGATGGTCTTGGTCAGGCCGGCGACGCCGTGTTTGGCCGCGACATAGGCCGACTTGAAAGGCGAGGCCACCAGCGCATGCGCCGACGCGATGTTGATGATGCGTCCCCACTTCTGCCGCTTCATGGCGGGAACCGCATGGCGGATGGTGTGGAACAGCGCCACCAGGTTGATGGCGATGATGGCATCCCATTTTTCCGGCGGGAAATCCTCGACCGGCGACACAAACTGGATGCCGGCGTTGTTGACCAGGATGTCCACTGCACCGAACTCGGCCACGGCCTTTTCCATCATCGCGGCAATGGCCGCGGGTTTGCTCATGTCGGCGCCGTCGTAGAGCACCGTGACGCCGTGTTCGCGCGCCATGCGGCTGCGCAGCGCCTCGATATCGGCGCTGTTGCCGAAACCGTTCAACAGGATGTTGACGCCGCGCGCGGCCAGGGCCTCGGCCACGCCCAGCCCGATGCCGCTGGTGGATCCGGTGACAACGGCGCTTTTACCTTTCAGCATGACGATTTCTCCAATGGGAGCACACGGGCCGCCAACCACGTGAAATTATGCAAAATGCGGGCCAGCAGCCGGAAACAGGAAGGCCGGCAGGCTGTCCCGTTGCGGGAACCTCCTGCCGGCCCGGAACAGCCATATCAGCTCAGAGCTTGCGCAATTCGGCCAGCAGTTCGTCGCTGGTCGGGATCGTGCCCTGCGGATAAACCTTGGCGTAACGCACCACACCCTTGGCGTCGATCACGTACGCCGCGCGTTTGTCCATGCCGCGCTCCTCGTTGAAAATGCCGAAGGCCTTGCCCACCGCGCCATGCGGCCAGTAATCGGACAGCAGCGGAAACGGCACCCCGCCCAGATGATCGGACCAGGCCTTGAGGGCCGGCAGCGGATCGGCGCTGAGCTGCAGGATTTCACAATTCAGCTTTTTGAATTCTTCGTAGTTCGCACGGAACCCGTTGACTTGGTTCGTTCATCCGCCGGTGAAGGCAAAGGGCATGAACGCGACCACGACCGGCCGTCCCTTGAAACCGGACAACGCGACCTTCTGCTCGGAATTGTGCGCGGCCAGGGCAAAGTCCGGCGCGGCGCTGCCTGCTTGAATTTCCATGGGTATTCTCCTGAAGATTGTTGAACTGCGGCAACAGCATATCACCGCTCCACGCAAACCGATCAGCCACGTCGCGCCTGCAGTTGCAGCGCCACGGCCGATATCGCCAGCAGGGCTGCGGCCAGCAACTGCCCGCTGGCAAATCCGTAACCGGCATCGAACAGCAGGCCGGCGACGACCGGGCCGAGGATCTGCCCCAGCGCAAACGATGCCGTCATCGCCGCCACCAGCCGCGCCGCGTGCTGCCCGGAGGTTTCCCGCGCCACCTGCATGCCGGCCATGGTGATCACGACAAACGTGCCGCCGACCAGCAGCGCCGACACAATCACCGCGGCCAGACCCGGCCACAACACCGGCAGCACCACGCCGCAGGCCATCAGCCAGTGGCTGGCAATCCAGACCCGGCGATGGCCGATGGTTGCGGCTCGCGCCGCCGCGATCAGCGTCGACGCCAGCGCGGCGAAGCCGAACACCGGCCACGACCAGCCGAACAGCGCGGCATCGGGAACCACTGCCTTGGCCATCACCGGCAGGAAGGTCGCGGGAATGATGTAACCGAAACCGGCGATGCCGTAACACAGCACCAGCAGCCCGGCACGCCCGCCGAGGCTGCCGCGGGTGTCGGTCGATGCCGGCGCAGACAGCGGCATCACAATCGCGCGCAGCACCGGCAGCACCAGCACTGCAATGCACAGGGCGAGCAGGCCCGCCACCATCCACGCCCAGGCCGAACCGGCATCCCGGTACATCAGCAGCAGGCACAACAAACCGGCGCCGGCGACGCCGGAGCCGACGCCGGCATACACCACGCCATTCAGCTGCGGGCGGCCAAGAGCCGCCAGCGCCGCCATGGAGCGCGTCGACACCGCGATGAACACCAGCGCGCTCGCCACACCCGCGGCAAAGCGCAGCACGACCCAGGCGGAAAATTCAGCGGTGATGCCCATCGCAAAGGTCACTACAGCGATGCCGATCAGGCTGCCGGTCAGCGCGACGCTGCCGCGCAGCGGCCATACAGTGGCGGCCAATGCGCCGAGCAGATAACCGAGGTAGTTGGCCGAGGCCAGCCAGCCGCCGGCGACGATCGTGAGGCCGGCATCGTCCTGCATCATCGGCAGGATCGGCGTAAACGCAAAACGGCCGATGCCCATGGCCACGGCCAGTGCCAGCGCGCCGGCGATTGCAATGCGTAAAGCGGAAACCTGTGCCATGGAGTGCGGAATATAACCGATCCGGCGCAATGTCAATTAATTCAATAAAAACAATAAGTTATGATATAATTGCGGAATGGCGCAATAAACTGCAGTAACTGCACTGGCATCCCGGCCGGTAACTTTCAGGCCAGTCACGTAAAAAACATCCTGCACCCCACTGAACTCATCATGAGCATCAACTGGTTCCCCGGCCACATGGCCGTCGCGGTCAAAAAAATCCAGGACGCGATGGCCGACCACGATGTGGTGATCGAGACCCTCGACGCGCGCTGTCCGATGGCCAGCGCCAATCCGCTGATCGAATCGCTGCGCCTGCACCGCCAGCGTCCCTGCCTGAAGGTGCTGAACAAGGTGGACGTGGCCGATGCAGCGGTCACGCCGCAGTGGCTGTCCTTGTTCAACGCCCAGAAAAATGTGCACGCGATTGCGCTGTCGGCCAAAAAACCGGGCGATGCCCAGAAGATCATCGTTGCCGCGAAAAAACTGGCGCCGCACCGCAACGACAATTTCAAACCGCTGCGCATGCTGGTGATGGGGGTGCCCAACGTCGGCAAATCAACACTGATCAACGCGCTGCTCAAACAGCGCAAGGCCAAGGTCGGCGATGAACCGGCGGTGACCAAGGCGCTGGCGCGTTACGACCTGTCGCCCACGGTCAGCCTCACCGACTCACCGGGACTGATGTGGCCGAAAATCGACCACCCCGACGACGGCCTGATGCTCGCCGCCAGCCACATCATCGGCGCCAAGGCCTATATCGAATCCGAAGTGGCGATCCGGCTGGCGGAAATCCTGCTGGAACGTTACCCCAAGGCGCTGGCTGCGCGTTACGGTTTTGCCAATGATGGCCGGTCGCTCGATGGCGTCGGCGTGATTGAAGGTGTTGCAGCCAAGCGCGGCTTCAGGCTGAAGGGCGGAGGCTTCGATTTCGACAAGGCTGCACTGGCGCTGCTCGGCGATTACCGCAGCGGCGCGCTGGGCAAAGTGAGCCTGGAGACGCCGGCGTCACGGGCGGCCAGGCCGCCGGCCAGCGGCAAGAACAAGGATGCAATCGAGGATGCAAGCGAGGCGGAATAAACCGCATGCCCGACCGCCCGGCGCAGAGCGAAGCGCGTATAGTGGATTGGCACGCAAAACGCGCGTTTAAGGACACATCATGACCGACCCCGACTACATCGCCGCCTATCAGAAAATCGCCGGCAAGTACGAAAACAACCAGTCGACGATGGAAGATTATCTGGAAGCGATGAAAAAACTGAAAGAGAAATACCTGAAGGACAACACCGCCGGCGTTTTGCCCGTCGTGCCCTGACCCGCGCGCCGCAGACCCTGATTACGCAGGCCCAGCCCCTGCCATATGCGCATATCAGCCGTTGCCGATGATATGCCGGATCCGTCGCGGCACCAGGTTGTTCTCGGCAAAGTGTTTCTCCGGCGTGTCCCGGCTTAGCAGCGTCCGCGCATGCAGCTCGAACAGCAGTTTGCCCGCCGCGGTCTGGCCCCAGAACCAGTCCTGGATGCTTTCCACGGTATGCGTCCCCGGTTGCGCCATCACGGACTCCGAATAAAACGTTTTTAATTCATCGCAGGCGAGGCGCAGCGCATCGATGGCCGGAATATCCTTACGGAACGCCGGCGCCGGCGTGCCTGCCGCCCAGGCCGCGACGAATGCTGCCGCCGCTTCGAACGAAACACCCGCCACGCCGGTTGCCGTCCGCCCGCGCTGCCGCACGGCAAGGTCATGCCAGGCCTGCAGCTGTGAAATCTCGGCCTTCACTTTGTTCAGCGGGGTGGCATCGGCCATGTCGGAAGCAAAACTGATCGGACAGGCCATGCCTTCCTGGCTGTCTTCGACGTTGATGGCCGGCGCGTCCTCCGGATAATCCTCCAGCACCGGCCCCGAAGGCCGCTGCAGCAGATTGAGCGCCGCCACAAGCACCCGGCGCTGGAACGCCGCGTCGTTCGGCACGCCCAGCGGCCGCCCGAGCACAAACGGCACCCACAGCGAACGCGGCGGACGGATGGCCTCGGCATGTTCGCGCACCAGACTGATATTGACGGTGGCGATGCCTTCATCTTCGATATACAGCGAGAGTGCGCAGACCGCGCACGTGCAGTTGGGTCAGACCGGTGTCAGCAGCACCGCGTCGACCCTGTCCTTTTTCAGCAGTCCGGCGACTTCACGCGCCTTGGCTTCCATGCGGGTCACCGGCGAGCCCGCGCCCATGAATGAATAATGGAAATCGGCCACCGAACCGATGAAACCCTCGGCAGCCAGTTCACGCAGGCGATCGATCGGAAACGCAACATTGATATCCTGCTGGAAGCCGCTGCGGTCGAAATTCGTCGACAGCTGGCTCATCACGATATCTGCGCTGCCGCCACCGCCCGGCAGCACACGGTAGTCGGAACTCGCGCTGCCCTGCCCGAACGGCCGGTCGCCGCGCAAATGCAGCCCGGCCGTGGTGACGATGGCAACCCGCCGCTGCGCCAGCGGCCCGCCTTCGGCCACCCAGGCCCTGATCCCGAACTGCGGCAGGTTCGGGATCTTCTCCAGCATGTGAGCACGCTCCCATTCCGGGAGATCGGCAAGCCTCACCATCGGTTACTCCTCCTGGCCAGCAGCGCGGTTTCAGGCCGTTCGCCAACCGCGCGATATTGTTTTTCAGGCCTGCGGCCGCACACCCCTGATCTGCGTCCTGTAAAGCAGCCGGCGCTCGTTGGCATCAAAGGCCGTGCGCTTGTGCATCACGCAGCGGTTATCCCAGATCAGCAGGTCGCCGACTTTCCATTTCTGGAACCAGGCCAGATCCTCCTGTGAAGCGTGGGCCCACAGACGGTTGAGCAGCGCTTCGCTGTCCTCCAGGCTCATGCCCATCACATAACCGAAGGGCCGGCGGCCGAGGAACAGGGCCTTGCGGCCGGTCACCGGATGGCGCACGACGATGGGGTGCACCGCGCCCGGCGCATCGCGCGGATCGGTCACCTCCTTGAAGCCCGCGCGCAGTTCACCGGCGCTGTTGCGGCTGGCGTCGTGCTTGATGGATTTGCCCTCTATCGCAGCCTTGAGGTCGGCGGGCAGCGTCTCATAGGCGTGATACATGTTGAGAAACCCGGTCTCGCCGCCGGATTTGGTGACCTCAACGGCGTAGAGCAAGGCGCCCGACGGCGTGATGTCGTTGTATGACATGTCGGTATGCCACACCGCTTCGCCGTATCCGAGGCTGCCGATGGACTGGCCGTCGACCTTGATGTTGGACATCACCGCCATGTCGGGAAAACCCTCGACCCAGGGTTTGCCGCGGGTGTTGATCGGCGCCTTGTCGAGTTCGCCGAAGCGGCGGCTGAAGGCCTGCAATTGTTCCTTGGTCATGTTCTGGCCGCGGAACCGCAGCACCAGATGCTGCATCCACGCGTCATGGATCTGCGCGAACTGCGCATCGGAAATCGGCTGCGTCAGATCGATGCCGATGATGTCGGCGCCGACATGTTTGGTGATCGGGACTACGCCGATGCCGCCGGACTGGGCGGCGGGTTTTGCAGAATGGGCGGCTGCGGTTGCGGACATGGCTTGTTCCTCCTGGCTTCGGTCGGGTCGTGATCGGGTCTCAGCCCGGATTATATCCGCAGATTATTAATAATCAATAATTATTCCATTCTCCGTGTTGAGCCGGTATACTGCCCACAGTGATTCTGCTTCGTTATCCCATTGAATACATGAAGAAAACATGTCATCACCCGCCTCCGAGCTGACTCAAACCCTGCCGGAAAAAATCACCGCAACACTCGCCGAGCGCATAGTTGATGGCAGCTATCCGCCGGGGTCGCGGCTGATTGAAGCCACGCTGTCGCAGGAATTCGGCCTGAGCCACGGCCCGATCCGCGATGCGCTGCGTTCGCTGCAGCACGCGGGGCTGGTGACCATCCTGCCCTACCGCGGCGCGGTGGTCACCGATGTCACGGTGCGCGAAATCAGGGAGCTCTACCAGGTGCGCGCGGCACTGGTCGGACTGCGCGCGCGCTGGATCGCCGAAGACCCGCAGCGCGCTGAACTGGTCGCCAAGGTCAAGGCGCCGATTGCGCGCATGCAGCAGCTCGCCGGCAAGGACCGCGCCGAATACACGCGCATGGCGCTGATGGTCAACCGCACGCTGACCGAAAGCCTGTCGAACAACTGGCTGCGCTCGACGCTGGCCTCGTTGATGCTGCAGACCAGCCGTTACACGCGGCTCGCGCTGGCCTCGGCTGCACACCAGAAGTATTCAGCCAGGCAATGGCAGGCGCTGCTTGACGCCATCGAGTCCGGGGACGGCGAGCGCGCGGAAAAAATCGCCGCCACGCTGTCACAGGCGACGCGGGATGAGGCAACCAAATTCCTCGAAAACAAACCGGAACGGGGCGCCGCCAGGGCGTGACACATCGCGCCCGCCCTCAGCGCACACGCCAGAAGCGCTCCATTTCGAGGTAGGTGAATGACGCCGACCAGCCGATAAGCAGCAGGCCGATCAGGCTTTCAGTGCCGGCAAGCAGGCGTATCGGCCCCACCGGCAGCACGTCGCCGAAACCCACGGTGGAATAGGTCATTGCCGAAAAATAGACTGCATCCAGCAGTCCGAGCGCACCGGATCCGGGCATGACGCTGACGATATGGCCGCAAGCCGGCCATTGCAGCAATAACCACAGCACAATCCCGAACATCCAGATCTCGACGATGTGCAGTGCGAGCACCGAGAGAATGGCGTACAGCACCTTGACATGTTGGGTGCCGCCGATTTTGGGCAGATTCCTCGATGCGAACCACAGCCCTTCGTAATGGATCAGCACCGACAGCGTCACAGCCGCCAGCGTAGCCACGATCACCGTCGCATTGGCCAGCCAGTTGTCGTACATAAATTCGCCGCCTCCTGTCGGAACACCCTGCCATGACAGTATAGGCGCTGCCCGCCGCGCGACTCACCAACGCAGCAGGCGCGGCCCGATCACAGCACCCAGCGCCGCCGGGATCAGCATGCCGAGCAGGTACCAGAGACCGATGAACGGCGCCGCCAGTTCCGGACAGTGCAGCGCATAGATGATCGCGCCCAGCGCACCGGCCAGCAGTCCCGCCGCCGCGCCGGCCAGCGCGGGTTGCACCGGGGCCAGCGTTTTCATGACCCACAACACCGCGACGAATGCCGGCACTGACAGCATCGGAATATTGACCAGGCAATCCGCCCAGGTCTCGCCCCAGATCAGCATCGCGCGGTCTTCGGGGGCGCCCAGCAGCGCCAAAGCGGCCAGTACCCAGATCGCCAGCACCGGTGCCGCCAGCATTGCGCCGACGCGACCGATGGCGACGCCGGGACGCGACAGGCGCACTGCGGCAAGCAGCGCGCCCGCGGCGAGCGCCACCGGAAAGGCCAGCTTGACCCAGAACATCGGCAGATGCACGGCATCGGCGATATCCGGCCGCACGCCGAGCATCATCACCATCAACAGTGCCGCGCCGATCAGGCCGGCGCCCAGCGCCAGCGCATAACGCTGTCGCCAGACCCGCGGCGCGACGGCGCCCGCGTCGTTCGCCAGCAGCGTAATCAGCTCATCTGTTTTCATGCTTATTCCTCACTCTTACTCCTTATCAGTGCGGCCAGCGCCTTCAGCCCGCGATGCACGCCGACCTTGACCGCCGCTTCAGACATGCCGGTGGCCCGCGCCGCCTCGGCCACCGACAGTCCTTCGAGTTTCATGTGCACGATCGGCAGGCGCTGCCGGTCGGGCAGTTGTTCCAGCAGTTTGCCGAGATCGCGCCGGGCATCGGCTGCGTCGGTGTCGGAAACCGCAAACACCGCCAGTTCATCATCCAGCGGATCGTTGAGCACCTCGCGCCCCGCACGCCGCCGCAAAAGGTCAACCAGCTTGTAGCGCGCGATGGCATGAATCCACGCCGTCAGCGGCTGGCCGGGATCGTAGGTATGACGCTGGTTATGAACGGCCAACAAAGTCTCCTGCACCAAATCTTCCACGTCATCCGGCAACCGGGCGAGACGCACCCGGAGAAATCCCCGCAGATGCGCGCTCGGCAGCTTCAGGCACTGATGGTAAGCCGCCTCGTCACCGGCCAACCCGCGAACCAGCAACTCCTTCAGTTGTTCTTCGTTCGCGCTCAAGCGTCCTTGTCTTTCTATTCGTTGATCAGGCGGGGTTGGTTACAGGACAGTGAAAAAAAATTCCCGGCCGATTTTGCCTGATTTCTGTAACCGTTGGTCTGACCAGCGCGAATTACCTTGCACACCGGCCAACATCGGTTGACCGGTCAACCAATCCGATACAGGAGCATCAAAATGTCCAAGCACAACTTTGCAGCCATCATCACCACCGTCCTGCTGTCCGCCGCCGGTACTGTCCACGCGGCATCGCCGTTCCCCTCCGCGGCACAGGAAGACTCGGCGCATTCCGTCAACATCATGCTGCCCGCCGCCGTCAGCGGACTGAGCGGCGCGGAATCGGTATTTCCGTCGGCAGCACGTGAAGACGGCGGGCACAATGAACAATATGCCGTCCGGTCTGCGCCGCGCAATCTCGAGCACAGCTTTGCCGGCGGCCACGGCGGCGTGTTTCCCGGCGCCTCGATGGAATAAACCGGAATATTTTTTCGACCGGCTGTAACCAAAGGCAGCCTCCTGCCGAATTAACCCTCAGACCGCCCGTAACCCGGCCCATCCAGGCCGGCACGGGCGGCTGATTACCCAAAACCCGTCAAGGAGCTTTGCACATGAACTCAAAATCCCTCGCCGTCACCCTCGCCGCCCTCGTTTCCGGCGCCGCACTCGTTTCCGGCGCCGCCATCGCCCAGGACAAGGGCGCCTCGATCAAGGGCGAAAAAGAACGCTGCTACGGCATCTCGCTCGCCGGCAAAAACGACTGCGCCGCGGGCCCTGGCACTACCTGCGCCGGCACCTCCAAAACCGACTATCAGGCCAATGCCTGGAAATATGTCGCCAAAGGCACCTGCACCGCCATCAAGACCCCGAAAGGCACCGGCTCGCTGAAAGCCAGCTAAGCCGAATTGCCAACGTGAAAAGCGCACCTCCAGCCATGACCCACTTCCTCGACGCCGGACTCGGATTGAAGCCGCAGCATTACGACGCGGCGCTGGCCTGCAGCACGGCGGGGTTGTGGTTTGAGGTGCACCCCGAAAATTACATGGTCGCCGGCGGCCCCCGTCTCGCATGGCTGGAAGCGATCCGCAGCAAACATCCGCTGTCTTTGCATGGCGTGGCGCTGTCACTCGCTGCCGATACCGAACCCGATGCAGCACATCTCAAAAGACTGGCCGAACTCGCGCGGCGTGTAGAGCCCGCACTCATTTCCGAACACCTCGCCTGGTCAACCTGGCGCGGTGCCTACCACCCCGACCTGCTGCCCTTCCCGCGCACCACGGAAGCGCTGGCGCGTGTAGCCGACAATGTATCCCGCACACAGGATGCGCTGCAGCAGCGCATCGCCGTCGAAAACCCCTCGCATTACCTGAAGCTCGACGGCCATGAATGGAGCGAAACCGAATTCCTGCGCGAACTTGTGCGCCGTACCGGCTGCGGTCTGCTGCTCGACGTCAATAATGTGTACGTCAGCGCCTGCAACATGGGTTATTCCGCCGAAGAGTACATCGACGCCTTCCCGGGGGAGGCCGTGATGGAAATCCATCTCGCCGGTCACGCTCCGGATCCCAGGCTCGGCAACACGCTGCTGGTCGATTCGCACGACGCGCCGGTCGCCCCCGAAGTCTGGGCGCTGTATGAACGCCTGATCCGCCGCATCGGCACGCGGCCGACGCTGATCGAACGCGATGACAATCTGCCCGCATTCGATGTGCTGCTTGCAGAACGTGACCACGCAGCCGCCCTGCTGCGCCCTCCGGTAGCGGAGGCCGCCTAATGATTGCCGTCGGTGCACTCGCCCGCTTTCAGGATGATTTCGCACGGGCCTTGCTGGCACAGGACGATGCGGCATCCCCCGCACTGGCGACGCTGACCGCACAACCGGCGTTTGCGATCTACCGCAACAGCGTCATGAAAAGCTCTATCGATGCGCTGCAGGCCAACTACCCCGCCGTCTCCCGCATCGTCGGTGAAGAATGGCTGCGCGCGGCGGCCGCGATTTACGCGCGCGATGCGCTGCCCGGGCTGCCGATGCTGCTGCAGTACGGTGCGGATTTCGCCGATTTCCTCGCCCGGTTCGAACCTGCCGCGGAACTGACTTACCTGCCCGGCGTTGCGCGGCTCGACCGGCTCTGGACCGAGGCGCATGTCGCGGCATCCGAAGACGCCCTATTGCCCACCGCAGCACAACAACTTGCTTCGGGCAATTTTTTCCGCGCGCGGCTGCAGCCCCATGCCGCGACGCGCTGGGCCTGGTTCGCCGACGCACCGATCTACACCATCTGGTCACGCAATCGCAGCGACGATGCGGTCGACGGCGACATCGACTGGCGGGGCGAAGGCGCACTGCTCACCCGGCCGCAGGACAGCGTGCAGTGGCGCGCGCTGGACCATGCCGGCTGCGTATTCCTCGATAACTGCGCCGCCGGCGGCACACTGGCCGATGCCGCGCAGGCTGCGCTCGAAGTAGAGCCCGATGCCGATCTGGGCCGCTTGATGGCCAATCTGCTCGAAGCCGGCGCATTCAGCCGGCTCGATATGAACACCTGATCACCCCCAAGGAAAACCCATGAACTCCGCAACCACCATGACAGACACACCCGCCGGCGGAATCATCGGCCGCTGGAACCGCCTTGCCGATCAACTGCAGGGCTGGATCAGCCATAACCTCATCGCACTGGCGGCGCGCATCGCCATCGCAGCGATTTTCTTTTTGTCGGCGCGCACCAAGGTCGAAGGCCTGCTGAGCATCAAGGACAGCACCTTCCTGCTGTTCGAAGAAGAGTACAAGCTGCCCCTGCTGCCGCCGGAATTCGCGGCGCACATGGCGACCTATGCCGAACACCTGTTCCCGATCCTGCTGGTGCTCGGCTTCTTTACGCGGCTGTCGGCGCTGGCGCTGCTCGGCATGACCGCGACCATCCAGATTTTTGTCTATCCCGATGCCTGGCCCACGCATCTGACCTGGGCGGTGCCGATGTTGTATCTGATCGGTCGCGGTGGCGGCGCCTGGACGGTGGATCACCCCTTGGGCATCAAATAAACATCAATAAAATCAATTATTTACTGATGATGTCGAGCACCGGCTTGCCGACCATGCGGCGCTCCTCATAGGCCGCATGCGCCAGCTCGACATTGTCCAGCGTGTAACGTCCGGCGATACTGATTTTCAGCGAGCCGTCGAGCAGCGCGCCGAAGATGTCATCGGCGCGACGGCGTATTTCCGCGCCATCGCGCAGGTGGTCGGCCAGCCGCGGCCGCGTCAGGTACAGGGAACCCGATTCACCGAGTTCCAGCGGATCAAGGTCTTTGACCGAACCCGACACATTGCCGTAATTGACGACCAGGCCGCGGGTGCGCGCCGCCCGGAAGCTGTCGCGCAGCGTCGCCTTGCCAATGGAATCGAAGACCACGTCGACGCCCTGCCCGCCGGTGGCCGCACGCACCGCATCGGCAAAACGCCCGCCATCATAGAGGAACACCTCTTCCGCGCCGCGGCCGCGCGCGACCGCGGCCTTTTCTTCCGAGCTGGTGGTGGCGAACACGCGCGCGCCACTGCGTTTCGCCAGCTGGATCAGCACCTGGCCGATGCCGCCGGAAGCGGCATGCACCAGGCAGGTCTTGCCCGGACCGAGTTGCCCAACGTCGTGCGCGAGGTAATGCGCGGTGTAGCCCTGGAATACCGACACCGCCGCGAGATCCAGCGGCAGCGCATCCGGCACCTGCACCGCCTGCCACGCCGGCACCACCGCATATTCGGCATAACTGCCCCAGACGATGCACCAGGCGACGCGGTCGCCTGTCGAATGCGTGGTGACTCCCTCGCCGACGGCCGCCACCACGCCCGCGCCCTCCATGCCCAGCGTGCACGGCAGGCGCACCGGGTAGGTCCGCGACTGCTCGTACTTGCCCTGCCGGGTATGGATGTCCATGAAGTTGATGCCGGCATGATGCACGCGCACCAGCAGCGTGCCGGGTGCTGGCGCAGGCACCGGCGCATCGACCCGCTGCAATACTTCAGGCCCGCCGTAGTGATGGATCTGGATGGTTTTCACGGGATTGCTTTTTCTGGGAAGTCGGGAATTATCGCGCATCCGGCCTTGTGCCTTTCAGTGTTGCGTAAGGACTGCCAGAATGGTGCGACTGATACCCCGTGACCGGCGGCCTCCGCAGTTGCGGAATTTTCCGGCGCCTGCGCGGTCAGACGGCCATCAAGGAGAACCAATATGAAACGACGCGGATTTTTGCAAAGCCTGGCGCTGGCAGCGCTGGGGCCCTCCCTTTTCAATGCGGCGCAGGCCGCCACGGCGATCACCATGAAAGACATCGAAAACATGCAGAAAAACTGGCGCGCACTGCTGGCTGCGAATTTCAAGGCGCCGGCGCCCACCGAGCCGCTGAAACTGTCCAATGACGAATGGCGCAAACGCCTCGACAAGGCCCAGTACAAGGTGCTGCGCGAGGAAGGCACCGAACGCGCCGGCACCAGTCCGCTCAATGCCGAAAAACGCCCGGGTGTATTCGCCTGCGCCGGCTGCGACCTGCCGCTGTTCACCTCCGAGATGAAATACGAATCCGGCACCGGCTGGCCGAGTTTTTTCACCACCATTCCCGGCGTGTTCGGCACCAAGAAGGACAATCAGCTGTTTGCGACACGCATCGAGTACCACTGCCTGCGCTGCGGCGGGCATCACGGCCACGTGTTCGAGGATGGCCCGGCACCGACCCGGCAACGCTGGTGCAACAACGGCGTGGCGCTCAAATTCATCCCCAGGAGCGCATAACCGCCGTAAACTGCCGGCATTGTGACCGGCGCCGCGACCCACCAGATCACCGCCACCTGCGAGGCCATCGCCCGCGCGCTCGAAACGCGCAAGTTGCGGCTCTGCGCCGAAATCGACCACTATCCGGCGCCGGTGGCGCCCCGCGACGCGCATTTCAACCGTCTGATCGAGGAACGCGCGGAATTACTCGCCGAGCTCGGGCGTTTCATGGCGCTGCGCGCCTTCGTGCTTGATTCGCGCAGCCTGGATGCCGAATCCCGGCAGCAACTGATCGCGGCACTGCACGACGCGAACACCTGACCTGCGCTACACTGGCGGCACAGTGTCCCTGACCCCTTATCGATTGCGACCGGCTGACGGCGGCGATATCCACGAAATCGCCGTAATGTCGCGCTGCCTGATTGAAGTCGGCCTGCGCGGCTGGACCTGGCATCCGACACGCGTGGCGCGCGCGCTGCGCGCCCGCGAAACCTGTGTGCTGGCGGCGGAAACGCCGTTTTCGAACACACCCGACCGCCTCGCCGGATTTGCGATTGCCGAATTCGGCGACAGCAAGATCCATCTGTCGCTGCTCGCCGTCAGACCGGCGTACCAGCGCAGCGGCATCGGCCTGGCGATGATCGAGTGGTTGATCGAATCGGCGCTGACCGCGGGCATCGACCACATCGGCGTTGAAATGCGCGCCAACAATTTTGCCGCGCGCAGTTTTTACGAAGCGCTGGGTTTCCGCCACCAACAGTACATCGCCGGTTATTACCAGAACATCGAGCCCGCGATCCGCATGCGCCGCGACCTGCACCAGACCGTCACTCTGGGCGAATCCGGAAAAACCGCTTAAAAACCCCGGGTTTTACCGGCGTGGCGCTCCAGCGCCCAGGCCACATGCTCCCGCACCAGGGCTGACGGATGATCGGCGCGCGCGCGCAGCGCGGCGATGATTTCCGGTGAACCGCGTGCCGCAGTTTTGATGTTGCCCAGGCCCACCGCGAGATTGCGCAGCCAGCGTTCATGCCCGATGCGGTGGATCGCGCTGCCGGCAAGCCGCGCGGCAAAGGTCGCCTCATCCCAGGCGAACAATTCGACCAGCGCCACATCGTCGAGGCCGTTGCGCACCGCAAAGTCATCCTCCGTCGTGACCTGCGCGAAACGGTTCCACGGACAGACGAGCTGGCAGTCGTCGCAGCCATAAACGCGATTGCCGATCAGCGGCCGCAGCGCCTCGGGGATGCTGCCCTTCAACTCGATGGTCAGATAGGAAATGCAGCGCCGCGCGTCGAGCTGGTAGGGTGCCACGATGGCCCGGGTCGGGCAGATGGTTATGCATTTGCTGCAGGTGCCGCAATGTTCCTCCTGCGCGCCATCGACCGGCAGCGGCAGATCGGTGTAAATCTCGCCCAGGAAAAACGCCGAGCCGCCTTCGCGGTTGAGCAGCAGCGTGTGTTTGCCGCGCCAGCCGAGGCCGGCTTTTTCAGCGAGCGCCACTTCCATCACCGGTGCGCTGTCGGTGAACACGCGGTAACGGTGCGGACCCGCAGCCCCTTCAATCCGCGTTGCCAGCTGCTGCAGCTTGCCGCGCAACACCTTGTGATAATCGCGCCCCGTGGCATAACGTGAAATGAAGGCGCGCGTATCGTCATTGATCACCGCCCAGCTGTCGCGCGCGGCGGGGGGCGTGTAATTGAGCCGCGCAATAATCACGCGCAGCGTGCCCGGCACCAGCTCGGCGGGACGGCTGCGTTTCACGCCATGGCGTGCCATATAATCCATGTCGCCGTGCCAGCCGCGCGCCAGCCATTCCGCGAGGCGCGGCTCGGCCCGGGCCAGGTCGCAGTCGGCGACCGCGATCTGCTGGAAACCGAGTTCCGCGCCCCAGCGGCGAATATCGGCGAGCAAAGTGTTGTAATCAGTCATTACAAATCAAATTCAAAACCTTGCCACAGAGTTCACAGAGGACACAGAGAAAATCAAAACCAAGGCCCACAAAACCATTATCCGCATCAAAACACCGGCGCGCTGTGGTTTTCTCTGTGAACTCTGTGTCCTCTGTGGCTAAAGCTTTTCGCTTTTGACTTTTCGATGACTAAGGCTACCCGCTTTCTCGCAACCGAAGACGACACCCTGGCGCTGGGTCGCGCGCTGGCGCCCCTGCTGGCGCCGGGCATGGTCATCCATCTCCGCGGCGATCTGGGCGCCGGCAAAACCACGCTGGCCCGCGGCATCCTGCGCGGCCTGGGTTACGAGGGTCGGGTCAAAAGCCCGACTTTTACCCTGCTTGAACCTTATCAATTTTCTAGGTTATACTTGTATCACTTTGATTTTTATCGGTTCCTGGACCCGCGGGAACTGGAGGAAACGGGTTTCCGGGAATACTTCAATGCGGAATCCATATGCCTGGTCGAATGGCCGGAAAAAGCGCCCGACCTGCCAGCCGCGGATCTGCAAATCGATATGCGTGCCGAAGCGCAGGGCCGCAGCACCACCATCACTGCACACACGGAGGTTGGCCGGCGTTGTCTCGACAAGCTGACATACTGAGACCCGTCCTCTGCCCAAGGGCATCCAGCCCTGTTTTACCCCGCGTTTTGCCCAAGCCCTTCCGTAAACTGCAACACCTGCTGCAAGGCCGCGTTGCCGCGCTCGCGTTCGGTCTGCTGACCTCATGCCTGCCTGCGTTCGCCGCCGATGTACTGGTGACATCGACGCGGGTGTGGCCGGCGCCCGACTACACGCGGGTCACCATCGAGTCGCAGCGGCCGGTAAAACACGCGCTGTTCAGCCTCGACAATCCCGACCGGCTTGTACTCGACCTTGAAGACGTCGCGCTGAGTGCGACGCTCAATGAACTCGCCGCCAAGATCAGCGCCAACGATCCCTATATCAAGGGCGTGCGTGTCGGCCGCTTCAAGCCGGGTGTTGTGCGCCTGGTGTTCGACTTGAAGGCGCGGGTCAAACCCGAAGCCTTCGCACTGGCGCCGATCGGCGAATACGGCCACCGGCTGGTGCTTGACGTTTATCCGCTGGAACCGCCCGACCCTCTGCTGGCTTTCCTGAAGAATCGCGAAACCTCCGCATCCGCGGCCAACCCGGCCGAGGCAGCAGCATCCGCGCCGGAAACCGCAGCGCCGCCCGTCATCGCCAAAAACGAATCCCCGGCCGCTCCCAAACCCGCGCCTCGTGCGGCACGCCCGCCTTCGGAACGGCTGATCACCATCGCCATTGACGCCGGTCACGGCGGCGAGGATCCCGGCGCGCGCGGTCGCAGCGGCACACTGGAAAAACACGTGACGCTGGCCATCGCACAAAAACTGAAGGAACGCATCGACAACGAGCCCAACATGCGCGCGGTGCTGACCCGCGACGGCGACTTTTTCATCCCGCTGCATGTCCGCGTCGAAAAAGCGCGGCGGGTGCGCGCCGACCTGTTCGTATCCATACACGCCGATGCCTTCATCAAGCCCTCGGCCAACGGCTCGTCGGTATTCGCGCTGTCGGAACGCGGCGCGACTTCGGTGGCCGCGCGCTGGCTGGCCAAGCAGGAAAACGACGCCGACCTGATCGGCGGCGTCAACCTCGGCATCAAGGATCCGTACCTGAAACAGACCCTGCTCGATCTTTCACAGACCGCATCGATCAACGACAGCCTGAAACTGGGCAAGGCGGTGTTGCAGGAGATGGGCGGCATCAACCGGCTGCACAAAAATTATGTCGAGCAGGCCGGTTTCGCGGTGCTCAAGGCGCCGGATATCCCGTCGATCCTGATCGAGACCGCGTTCATCAGCAATCCGGACGAGGAAAAGAAACTGAAAAATCCGGCCTACCAGCACAAGATGGCCGAAGCGATATTTAACGGCATCAAGCGTTATTTCTCGAAAAATCCGCCTCTTGCACCGCCGCAAATCGCGAAAAACCCCTAAAGTCTGTTGGCAGGCCCCGATATCCTCGCCCAAACGGGAAAATTTAATTAAGATGCGCAACTCGATAGAGGCGCCCTTGAGCGCACCGCCCGGAGGAAATCGATGTTGAAGCCCTGGCATTTAGTGTCGCTTGCGGCCGCGTTGCTGGCCGCGGGTTGCGCCACAGCACCGACCGACAAGACCGCGGAACCGGACATGGTGATGCTGCCCCAGGTCGGCAGTTTCTCCAACCAGCGGCCGGGCGCCGAGTTGCCGCAGGGCTGGCAGCCGTGGATACTTTCGCCCTTCAAACGCCCGACCTCGTACCATCTGGTCAGCCGCGAGGGCAAGACCGTCGTCCGCGCCGAAGCCCGCTCGTCGGCCTCCGGCCTGATGCATCCGCTGGCGCTGGATCCCGGCGCCTACCCGCTGCTGCAATGGCGCTGGAAAGTCGACGAACTGATCGCCAAGGCCGACAACTCGCAAAAACACCTGGAAGACGCCCCGGCCCGGCTGGTGGTCAGCTTCGACGGCGACATGGAAAAGCTGACGCCGCAGGATCGCATGCTGTTTGACAACGTGCGCATCCTCACCGGCCAGCAGATGCCCTATGCCACGCTGATGTACATCTGGGGCAACCGCGCACCGCGCGAAACGGTGATTCCGAACAGGCACACCTCGCGCGTGCGCATGATCGTCGTTGAATCAGGGCGCGACAAACTCGGCCGCTGGCAGGAGGTCACGCGCAACGTGATCGACGATTACCGGCGCGCCTTCGGTGAGGAACCGGGCCGGATCAGCGCGGTGGGCATCATGACCGACACCGACAACACCGGCGGCAACGCCCACGCCTACTACGGCGACATCCTGTTCCGCAAGGCCGCGTCAACCACCGCAACGGCAGACTGAAACAGGCACTAAGACCCGCGCTCCTGTCTGAGCGCCGCCAGCAGCCGGTCGATGTCTGCCTCGTTGTTGAAAAAACTCATCGACACCCGGATCGCGCCGTCCTTGACGTTGACAATGACCCGGTGCTTTTCGCGCAGCACATCCATCAAACCAGCGGCTTCCGGAGCTGAAAAACTGATGATGTGCGCGCGCTCCGCCCAGGGTTCCGGTGTCAGTACCGGCAAGCCCGCGGCCTTCAGCTGCGCCATGCAATAGGTCGACAGCTCGCGCACGCGGCCCTCGATATTGTGCAGTCCGATGGACTCGATGAACGCGGCACTGCTGCGCAGCACGCGGATGCCGAGAAAATTGGGATTGCCGCCCTCGAAGCGGTGCGCGGTGCGCACATAATCAAACTGGCTGTTCAGATGCGCGCTGGCCTGCACCGAGCCCCTGGCCACCGGCGCCTTGAGAAAAGGCGCGCGGATTTCATCGACCAGCTCCTCGCGGCAGTACAACAAGCCCAGCCCGGTCAGGCCGAACAGGTTCTTGTGCGTGCCGATGGCGACGATGTCGGCGCCCAGGCTGTGCAGCGGTGCCGCGAGAATGCCCGCGGCCTGCACGCCATCCACCACCAGCCGCGCGCCCAGTCTGCCACACGCGGCGCCCAGTTCCGGCAGGTTCACGCGATAACCATTCCCGTAGGTAATGTACGCGGTGGACACCACGCGGGTGCGCTCATCCATCTGTTCGGCAAACGCCTCCAGCGGCAGACGCCCGCCGCGGTTTTTGGCATAACGGATTTCCACACCCCGGCTTTCCCAGTGCTTCCACACCCAGACATTGGCGACATGCTCCATGTCGGTGAGCACGATGTTGTCGCCGGGCCGCAGATCAAAAGCATGCGCGGCGATGTTGAGGCCTTCGGTGGTGTTTTTGGTGAAGGCGATCTCTGCGGGTTTTGCGCCGAGCAGGCGTGCCATGGCTTCGCGCGTTTCGGCGACATTGACCGCCGACCAGGCATCGGCGCCGGCGGTTTCGCGGATATCGCGGCAATAGGCCTGCATCGCCTGTTCCTGGCAGCGCGGCGGCACCGTCTTGCGCGCGGTGTCGAGGTAGGTCCAGCGGTCGAGGGTCGGGAATTCATCGCGCAATGTTGTCCAGTTCACGGTAGTCATGCATCTTCCTTGTGCGGGGTTAAGCCGGCTTGCGCCGGTCAGGCGCAATGTTAGTGCATTCATGGCGGCTTACGGCGCCCGATTCTGGCACCGGCTTCCGCCCGCCACGGCTTGCTGATAACCTGAGCGAGTCGACACATTGCCGGTGCGATTTGCCCGTGATGCCCCCCCTGCCGGCGTTCCGGGCATGGGAATTGCGTCGAGGAAACAGGTCACCCCTGAAAGGATCACCCGCCATGCCCTACCTGCTGAATGCGCTCTGCGCTGTCCTTGTAATCGCCCATGCGGAAGCACTGCTCGCGGCAGACACCGCCTACCCCACGCGTCCCGTGCGCCTGGTGGTGCCCTACGCGCCGGGCGGCGGATCCGACATCACCGCCCGCATGATCGGCCAGAAACTCGGCGAAAGGCTGGGGCAGGCTTTCGTGATTGATACGCGGCCGGGCGCCGCCAGCCTGATCGGCACCGAAATCGTCGCCAAGGCCGCCGGGGACGGCTACACGCTGATCCTTGCCGATGTGCCGCATGCCATCAATGCCGTGATTTTCCCCAAACCGCCGTACGACGCCGTCAGGGACTTCTCGCCGATCATGCGCATCGCCACCACGCCACAGGTGCTGGCGGCGCACCCGTCATTCAAGGCCAATTCGCTGAAGGAATTGATCGCGATGCCGCGCGCCCAGACCGAAAAACTCGCGCTCGGCACCAGCGGACAGGGCGGCTCACCGCACATGACCTACGAGTTGCTGCGCATCAAGACCGGACTGGTACTCAATCATGTTCCGTACAAGGGCGGCGGCCCCGCCATCAGCGATCTCGTCGCGAACCAGATTCCGCTGGCGCTCAACGGCTCACCGCCGGTCGTTGCCCATATCAAGGCCGGACGCGTCAAGGGGCTGGCGATGAGCGCCGCAACACGCCACCCCCTGCTTCCGGGCGTACCCACTTTCATCGAATCCGGCGTACCGGATTTTGTCGTCGCGCATTGGTACGGCGTACTCGCCTCGGGCGGCACGCCACCGGCGATCGTCAAACTGCTGCACCAGGAAATCGCCCGCGCCCTTGAACAGCCCGATGTCAGGGAACGCTTCTCCAGCCTCGCGCTCGACATCGCGCCCCTCGGCCCGGATGAATTCAGAAAACTGATCGAGTCCGATGTGAAACGCTGGAAGGAAGTGGTTACGAAATCCGGCATCAAGCTGAATTGAACGCCATGAGTTATCTGACCCATATCGAAGACGGGGCCGGCGCCCGCCTCGACCCCGGCGTGGCGCACAGCGCGCCCCCCGCGGAACGGCTGCGCGCCCGCTACGACATGGACCGCATCCGCCGCGAGGTGACGGTGGCAAACATCGCGCGCGGCCCCGCGAGCCTGTGGCGTTATGCACCGCTGCTGCCGGTCGCGCGGCCCGAACACGCGGTCTCACTCAATGAAGGCTGGACGCCGTTGCTGCAGGTGCAGCGGCTTGCCCGCAGGCTCGGCATGAAACAACTCGCGGTCAAGGACGAGGGCCGCAACCCCAGCGGCACCTTCAAGGACCGGGGCGCCGCAGTGGCCGTATCGCGTTATGTCGAACTGGGCGTCAAAACCGTGGCGCACAACAGTTCCGGCAACGCCGGCGGCTCATGGAGCCTTTACGCCGCACGCGCCGGCATCACCTGCGTCAACATCCTGCCCACCGATGCGCAACCGGCAAGCCGCCAGCACTGCCGCGCCAGCGGACAGCCGACGTTTCTGCTGGAAAACTGGCACGACGGCGGAAGGCTGGTGGCGGAAGCCTGTGAAAAAAACGGCTGGCTCAACATCTGCACGCTGCGTGAGCCGTACCGGCTCGAAGGCAAAAAAACCATGGGCCTCGAAATCGCCGAACAGCTCGGCTGGCGCATGCCCGATGTGATCGTGTATCCGATGGGCGGCGGGCTGGGCGCCATCGCGATTTTCAAGGCCTTCGAAGAACTGCTGCAGCTGGGCTGGATCAAGGGCAAATTGCCGCGGCTCTACGTCACTCAATACGAAGGCTGCGCGCCGGTGGTCAGGGCTTTTGACGAAAACCGTGATGAATGCGCCCCCTGGGGCAAAATCGACATCCCGCCGGGCGGACTGAAGTCGCCCAATCCGCCGGGGGGCCGCGCGGTGCTTGAACTCATCCGCAGGCACGGCGGCGGCGCGCTTGCCGCAAGCGCCGACGAAGCGCTGGCGGCAGTGGACGAAATGACAGCCGAGGAAGGTCTGTTCCCATGCCCGGAAAGCGCAACCACACTGGTTGGCTTGCGCAAAGCCATCGCGCGCGGCTGGATCCGGACAGACGAAGAAGTGGTGCTGATCAGCACCGGTTCGGGTTTGAAATCGATACCGACACTGGCAGTGCCGCGTTTTCCCACGGTTACCGTCAGCGCCGAATTGCACGCCTGAACCACGGATCACCGGCAGGACTCAGGACTTCAGCGCGCTCAATACCTCATCCAGCATCTTTTTCGCGTCGCCGAAGAGCATGCGATTATTTTCCTTATAAAACAATGGGTTATCAACTCCCGCATAACCCGAGGCCATGCTGCGCTTCATCACGATCGAGGTTCTGGCCTTCCACACTTCCAGCACCGGCATGCCGGCGATCGGGCTGCCCGGATCCTCCTGCGCCGCCGGATTCACGATGTCGTTGGCGCCGATGACCATCGCGACATCGGTATCCGGAAAGTCTTCGTTGAGTTCATCCATCTCCATCACGATGTCGTAGGGCACCTTGGCTTCGGCGAGCAGCACGTTCATGTGTCCCGGCATGCGGCCCGCCACCGGATGGATGCCGAAACGCACATTGACGCCCTTCTCGCGCAGCAACCTGGTGATTTCGTACACCGTGTGCTGCGCCTGTGCCACCGCCATGCCGTAACCGGGCACGATGATCACGTTCTTCGCATCGCGCAGCAGTTCCGCGGTTTCCGCCGCGCTGATCGAAACCACCTCGCCCGCGGGCAGCGCTTCACCCTGGGTCTTGGCCGGCGCACCGCCGCCGGTGCCGAAACCGCCGGCAATCACGCTGATGAAATTGCGGTTCATCGCACGACACATGATGTAGGACAGGATCGCGCCGCTGGAACCGACCAGCGCGCCGGTCACGATCAGCAAGTCATTGGATAACATGAACCCGGTGGCAGCCGCCGCCCAGCCCGAATAACTGTTCAGCATCGACACCACCACCGGCATGTCGGCGCCGCCGATGGCCATGACCATGTGGATGCCGAACAGCAGCGACACCACGGTCATGATGATCAGCGGTTTCATGCCCGCTTCCACCGATTCGGCGTGGATGAACTCGCGGCCGAAATACAGAATGATCAGCAGCCCGGCCAGATTCAGCCAGTGCCGTGCCGGCAGCAGCAGCGGTTTGCCGCCAATCTTGCCCGAGAGTTTGCAGAACGCGATGATCGAACCGGAGAAGGTCACCGCGCCGATCAGGATGCCGACGTAGATCTCGATTTCGTGGATGACCTTTTCCACGCCCTGCAGATGGCCGGAGGCGGCCGGATCGATGTAGTTGGCGTAGCCGACCAGCGCCGCAGCGAGGCCGACCAGGCTGTGCATCAGCGCAACCAGTTCCGGCATCTGGGTCATTTTGACGGTGCGCGCGGCATAGAGGCCGATCGATCCGCCGATCACCATGGCGCCGATGATCCAGGCATAACCCTGTGCCGTGACCTGCGGCCCGAACACCGTCGCCAGCACGGCGATGGCCATGCCCAGCATGCCGTAGAGGTTGCCGCGCCGCGAGGACTCCGGATGCGACAGCCCGCCAAGGCTGAGGATGAACAGAATAGTGGCTCCGATATAGGAAACGGTGGCGAGGCTTGAAGACATGATCCCTCTCCCCCTATTTCCGGAACATGTCGAGCATGCGGCGGGTGACTGCGAATCCGCCGAACATGTTGATCGTGGTCAGCGCGATGCTGACCACCGCGAGGCCGAGGATCCAGGCCTCCGGCCGGTCGACCGCGCCCGTGACAGGGGGGGCCACCTGCACCAGCGCGCCGATGGCAATGATGCTGCTGATCGCATTGGTCACGCTCATCAGCGGCGTATGCAGCGCAGGCGTCACGTTCCACACCACCATGTAGCCGACAAAACAGGCCAGCACGAACACCGTGAAGTGGCCGAGGAAGGCCGCCGGCGCGTAGGCGCCGACAAACCAGAACAGCAGGGCTGCGACGAGGAAGGTGATCGCGGTGCTCTTCGCCGATGCCGGCGCACTGCCGGCGCCATGGCCGTGGCCTTTTTTCTCTTCGGGCTTGGCCACCGCTGCAGGTTTGGGCGGCGCAGCCGGCATCTTGATCGGCGGCGGCGGCCAGGTGATCTCACCCTGCTTGATGACGGTCAGGCCGCGGATCGCATCGTCTTCCATGTTGACGTTGATGATGCCGTCCTTGGTTTTGCACAGTTCCTCGCTGAGGCGGAACAGATTGGTGGCATACAGCGTCGATGATTGTTTGGCCAGACGCGAGTTCAAGTCGGTGTAGCCGACGATGGTCACGCCGTGTTTCACCACCGCCTTGCCGGGCTCGGTCAGTTCGCAGTTGCCGCCGCGCTCCGCCGCCATGTCGACGATGACGCTGCCCGGCTTCATGCTTTGCACCATTTCGGCGGTGATCAGCCGGGGGGCGGGCTTGCCCGGAATCAGCGCGGTGGTGATGATGATGTCCACCTCGCGGGCCTGCTTCGCGTACATCTCGCGCTGGGCCTTTTGGAAGCCCTCGCTCATCACCCTGGCATAACCGCCGCCGCCGGAACCTTCCTCCTCGTAATCGACCTTGACGAATTCGCCGCCCAGCGACACCACCTGATCGGCCACTTCGGCGCGCGTGTCGTTGGCGCGCACGATCGCGCCCAGACCGGCCGCGGTGCCGATCGCCGCAAGACCCGCGACGCCGGCGCCGGCGATGAAGACCTTGGCCGGCGGCACCTTGCCCGCAGCGGTGATCTGGCCGTTGAAAAAACGGCCGAAGACATTGGCCGCCTCGATCACGGCGCGGTAGCCGGCGACACCGGCCTGCGAGGTCAGCGCATCCATTTTCTGCGCGCGGGACAGCACGCGCGGCAGCGAATCGATGGCCAGCACGGTGGCCTTTTTCGCCGCCAGTTGCTGCATCAGTTCCGGATTCTGTGCCGGCCAGATGAAACCGATCAGGGTGCCGCCTTCCCGCATCAGGCCGACTTCTTCCGTGGTCGGCACGCCGACCTTGAACACGATGTCGGCGCCGGACCACAACTCGGCCGCGGTCGGCGCAATCTCCGCACCCGCAGCGCGATAGCTGTCGTCACTGCAATTGGCGGCATCGCCGGCGCCGGACTGCACCATGACCTTGAAACCCAGCTTGATCAGCTTTTCAACGACCTCGGGAACAGTGGCGACGCGTTTTTCGCCCGCGGCCGTTTCCTTGGGCACTCCGATGGTCTGAGCCATTAATTCCCCTTCACTGGCACTGGATATTGGGTATCGATTGAATCCGGGCGACGACGACGGCATAACAGTCGTGCGCAATGTGGGCTGATTATAAGACAAAAATCCGCGGCGACCGCCCCGGCAACAGGCGATTTCCTGCGGGGGCTTTATGCCCTCATGCGCCGCGCTTATAAGCTGCCGTTCACCGCTGATGTTCACCGCTTATAATTCCTGCATGTCCGCGATCCGCCTCCTGCCCGAACTCCTGATCAACCAGATCGCCGCAGGCGAAGTCATCGAACGCCCGGCCTCCGCACTGAAGGAGCTGCTCGAAAACAGCCTCGATGCCGGCGCGCAGGCGATCAGCGTCGAACTCGCCGCCGGCGGCGTCAAGCAGGTTTCGGTGATCGACGACGGCAGCGGCATCGCCCGCGATGAGCTCAAACTGGCCCTCGCCCGCCACGCCACCAGCAAAATCGCCTCGCTAGCCGATCTCGAACATGTCGCCAGCCTCGGCTTTCGCGGCGAAGCCCTGGCGAGCATTGCCTCGGTGTCGCGCATGGAACTGACCAGCCGCCGCGCCGAAGAACGCCACGCCTATCGGGTCACGGCCGAAGGCCCGACGCTGGGCGCGCCGGAACCGGCGACACTCGCGCGCGGCACGCGCATCGACGTGCGCGAGCTGTATTTCAACACCCCGGCACGGCGCAAATTCCTCAAGTCCGAACAGACCGAATTCGCTCATTGCGAAGAAGCTTTCCGCCGCATCGCGCTGTCGCGCCCCGATGTTGCATTCTCATTGACGCACAACGGCCGCGTCCGCTTGCAGGTCAAGCCGCAGCCACTGGCCGCGCGCGTTGCCGCCGTGCTCGGCGAAGAGTTTGCCGATGGCGCGCTGCCGGTTGAAGAATCCGGCGGCCAGATCGCCATCCGCGGCGCGATCAGCTCGCCTTCGCATGCCAAAGGCACGCGCGACGCGCAGTATTTTTTCGTCAACGGCCGCTGCATCCGCGACAAACTGGTGGCCCACGCCATCCGCCAGGCCTATGCCGATGTACTGCACCACGACCGCCATCCGGCGTTTGTGCTGTTCCTCGACATCGACCCGCAGCTGGTCGACGTCAATGTCCACCCGGCCAAGGCCGAAGTGCGCTTCCGTGATTCGCGCGCGGTGCACCAGTTCATATTCCACGCGCTGCACAAGACCCTGTCGCGCTCCGCCGGTGATGCCGCGCCGGCAATGGCTGCGCTCCCGTCATCGCCGTCAGCAACGCCTGCCGCGCCGTTTTACCAACGCCAGGCTGCGATGCCACTGGGCATCGCCCAACCCGCAGGCGCTTACGCCACGCTGTTCGCACCGCGACCCGCAACAGACACTGCCACCCTGCCGCAGGCCGCAGCGCTTCCGGCATTGCCGCCCTCCGGCGACGAACATCCGCTGGGATTTGCGCTGGCGCAACTCGCCGGCATTTACATCCTTGCCGAAAACCGCAACGGCCTGATCATCATCGACATGCATGCCGCGCACGAACGTATCATGTACGAAAAACTCAAAACCGCGCTCGACGGCCGGACGATACCGATGCAGCCGCTGCTGGTGCCCGTGCATTTCGCCGCCGAGGCGCTGGATGTCGCCACGGCTGAAGATGAGCGTGAAGGATTGCAGGCCCTCGGCTTCGACATCGCGCCCGCGGGGCCCGGCGCCTTGATCGTGCGCGGCGTGCCGGCCCTGCTTGCCGATGCCGACGTACAGGCGCTGGCGCTGGATGTGCTGCATGAAGTGCGTGAATACGGCGCCAGCCGCATCGCCACCGAACGCGGCAACGAACTGCTCGGCACCATGGCCTGTCACGCCGCGGTACGCGCCAACCGCAAACTGACCGTGCCCGAAATGAATGCGCTGCTGCGCGACATGGAGGCCACCGAAAGCTCCGGCCAGTGCAACCACGGTCGCCCGACCTGGCACCAGTTCTCGGTCGCCGATCTCGACCGCCTGTTCCGCCGCGGTGAGTGACCGCAACGATTAATATTAAGTATTTGATTTTGTTGATAATTTTATGGCCGCCACCGCACATCCTCCCGCCATCCTGCTGATGGGCCCCACGGCCAGCGGCAAGACCGCGGTCGCGGTGCAGCTGGCAACAACGCTGCCCTGCGAAATCATCAGTGTCGATTCGGCGATGGTCTACAGGGACATGGACATCGGCACCGCCAAGCCCGATGCCGAAACGCTGAAACGCGCGCCGCACCACCTGATCAATGTCATCGAGCCGCATGAAAGTTATTCCGCGGCGCGCTTTCGCGATGACGCACTGACGCTGATGCGCGAAATCACCGAGCGCGGCAACATTCCGCTGCTGGTCGGCGGCACCATGCTCTACTTCAAGGCGCTGGTCGAAGGCCTCAACGACCTGCCGGAAGCGGATTCGACGATCCGCCTGATCATCGAAACCATGGCCGACGAAGACGGCTGGCCGGCGGTGCACGACAAACTGCGCAAGGTCGATCCGGAAACGGCGGCAAGACTGGAACCCAACGATTCGCAGCGCATCCAGCGCGCGCTGGAAATCTATTACATCACCGGCAAGTCGATGACCGACCTGCTGAAAAAACCCAAGTACGTTTATTTCCCCTACACCCCCATCCGCATCGCATTGCTGCCCGCCGATCGCGCGGTGCTGCACCAACGCATCGCGCAGCGCTTCGATGCCATGCTCAAGGCGGGACTGGTGGATGAACTGCGCCGGCTGCAGGATGAATACGCGCTGGAACCCGACACGCCCTCCATGCGCTGCGTCGGCTACCGCCAGGCCTGGGAGCACCTCAGCGGCAAGATCAGCCTCGAAGAACTGCGCGAACAGGGTATCGCCGCAACGCGCCAGCTCGCCAAGCGCCAACTGACCTGGCTGCGTTCGGCGGAAGAATTTACTGAATTCGATTGTCTCGCAGACAATGTCGGCGACAGGGTGCTGGAATATATCCGGCAGGAGCTGGAAGCGCAGATTGTCGGGGGTGAGGCTTGACGCCTTACTTCCGACCCGTATTCCTCAGCCGATTCGTCAGTCCGTGTAGGGCGCAATAAGCGCAGCGCATTGCGCCGAATGCCGGCACCAGGGCCGACCATGCCCCGGATTTCGCTGCGTTCCATCCGGGCTACAACTCCACTCCCGGGCGTTGCTACTTCCGCCCCGTATTCCGCAAGCGATTCGCCAGCGCGCGCAGCAGTGAATTGCCGAAGGCCGGATTGGTCTTGATCAGCTTCAGGAAGTCATTGCGGTTGATCGACAGCAGGTTGGAATCCGCCGCTGCCGATGCGGTGGCCGCGCGTTTGGACTGGTCGACCAGCGCCATCTCGCCGAACACGCCGCCGGGGCGGACCAGCTCGACGACCTTGTCCTTGACGGTGATGCGCACCGCGCCATCCATCACCACGTACATGAAAATCCCCGCCTCGCCCTCGCGCATGATCACGCCGTTTTTCGGGTGATACACCGGCGGCTGGCCGGGGAAATTAGACGTCAACTGCCCGAGCAGATCCTTGTCGAACACCTCACCCGATACCGGTATGGTTTCCGGCGCCTGGTTCTGGTTTTTGCCCAGCATCTGCATTGCCAGCGCCAGGCGCAGGCGCTTGATCAGGATCGCCAGCAGCATCAGCGCGAAGTCCGGGGTTTTCTGGATGGCCCCGGCAAACGTGCTGCCGTCCATTTCAATCACTTCGCAGGCGACGCGCGCGGTGGCGGTTGCGCTGCGCGGCTCACCGGTCAGCACCGACATCTCGCCCAGCACTTCGCCGGCCTTGATCACGTCGAGCGGCTTGCCGCCGCGGGTCAGCGCGACTTCACCGGCAGCGATGAAATACATGCTCCTGCCGGCGCTGTTCTCGGCAAACAGCGGGCTGCCGGCGGCGACATTGCGCGCCTTGCCGTTGGCATGGAAAAACAGCCGCGCCACATTGGCGTTGTAGACGTCGCTTTGCGCGGGACGGGTGAAATCGAGTTCGCTCATGACCTGAAACCCTGGAATAGGTATTAACGGGATTTTATTGTCGCTGTGGCCACACCCTGAAGCACCTCCGGATACGCTGTCCGGCCCGTGTCGCTGCCCACACAAAGCTTATAGGCAGGCTCCGCCCCGACGTCAAGCCAGGCACATCACATCCGCCACATTTTGCAGCCATTTTATGGACGCAGCGACGGCTCACCCGGTGCTCTTGACGCGCACACCCGCCCAGCCCCTGGCCAGCGTGACCTTCAGTTCCTGCTCCTCGCTCAGTTGCGCGCTGTCGCGGATGATCGCGCCATCGGCTGTTTCGGTGATGCTGTAGCCGCGCTCCAGCACGCGCTGCGGATTGAGATGCAGCAGATGCGAACGGACGCCGGCCACCTGCTCCGCCGCTGCCGTCATGTGTACGCTGACCGCGGCACGCAGGCGACGCGCCAGTGCCTGTTGCTGCTGCACCAACAGCCCCGTATCCGGCGCCGCCGCGCGCAGCCGCTGTGCCGCATCGCGCAAGGCCCAGGCCTGCTCCTCAGCACTGCGCCGCCATTCACCGCGCAAGCGACTGGCGAGGTGCTGCAGGTGGATCATCTGGTTGCGGATGCGTTCACCCGGGTGGGTCAGCCGCCGCGACAGGTAATCCAGGCGCTGCATGCGATCCTCGATGCCGCGCGCAAATACGCGTGAAAACTGCTGGCCCAGCAGCAGCACATCGCGTTTGAGCTTGACGCCGTCCGGGCTGACCAGTTCGGCCGCCGCGGTCGGCGTCGGCGCGCGCATGTCGGCGGCAAAATCAGCGATGGTGAAATCGGTTTCGTGGCCGACGCCCGACACCACTGGCAAGGAACAAGAGCGGATCGCCCGCGCCACGACTTCTTCATTGAATGCCCACAGGTCTTCGATGCTGCCGCCGCCGCGGCAAACGATCAGCACATCACACTCGGCACGCGCACCGGCCAGCGCAATCGCCTCGGCAATCTTGGCACCCGCGCCTTCGCCCTGCACCGGCGCCGGATAAATAATGACGCCGATGCCCGGCATGCGCCGGCGCAGCGCGGTGATCACGTCGCGCAGCGCCGCGGCCTGCGGCGAGGTCACCACGCCGACGGTACGCGGGAACGGCGGCAGTTCACGTTTGATGGCCGGATCGAACAGGCCTTCTTTTTCCAGCCTGGCCTTGAGTTTCTCGAAGGCCGCATACAGTGCGCCCAGTCCGGCGCGACGCATCGCGTCAACGACGAGCTGAAATTTCCCGCGCGCCTCGTACACCGTCGCCGTCGCCCGCACCTCCACCTGCATGCCGTTCTCCGGCGGCCAGTCTAAATGTTGGGCTCTGTGGCGGAACATCACGGCATCGACCTGCGCCGCCTCGTCCTTCAGCGTGAAATAACAATGGCCGCTGTCGTAGCGCTTGAAATTGGAGATTTCGCCGGCAACCCAGACCAGCGGCACGCCGCGCTCGATGGCCGTGCGCGCGAGCCGGTTCAGCTCGGCGACCGAGATCACGGTTTGCTGGGTGGCTTGTTCGATCAGGTCAGGCATGGCCGGATTGTACGCGGGTTGACACGGATTCCATCAATGGCCGCTCCTCATTTCACCAGACGCAAATCGGTGAGGAAGGCCTTGAGCTCCACATGTTCCTGGTCAAAATAGCGGATCAACTCACGCCCTGCGAGAAACTCATCGCTCAGGTACTGGTCTTCGAGCTCGCGTTTCCATTCCGCAGTCGCGGTGACCTGCTTCAGCGCCGACACCCAGAAGGCCAGCGGCGCCGCCGGCATGGCCGGCGGCCCGACCATCGCCCGCCAGTTCGACACCACCGCATCCAGCCCCTGTTCGCGCCAGGTCGGCACCGCCGCAAAATCGCCGGCGACGCGCAGCGGGGCGCTGATGGCGATCAGCCGGATCTGCCCTGCCTTCAGCGGACCGATCCACACGCCCAGCGACGCCGGCACCACATCGACATGGCCGCCGAGCAGCGCGGCAATCGCGTTGCCGCCCGACTGGAACACCACATTCTTCACCGCCGCCGCGTTGACGCCGCCGGCCTGCAGCGCGCGCGCCACGGCCTGGTGGTTGGAATTGCCGAGGCTGTTGGCGATGCCGAAACTCAACGCGCCGGGATTGGTTTTCAGCGCCGCAATGACATCCCTGCCGCTGCGCAGCTGCGAGTCGGCGCGCACTCCAACGGCGATGTATTCGCCGGTGAGCCGCGCAATCGGCGTCAGATCACGGTATCCGATACCGCGGCCGACGATGGGATTGGCGATGAGGTTGCGTGCCGAAATGCCGATGGAGTGTGCTTCGCCCTTTTTCTGCTGCAGCAAGGAGTACACCGCAGCACCCCCGCCGCCCGAGCGGTTGACCACCACCGCGCTGACGTCGATCAGGCGCTGATCCTGCAGGATTTTCTGGATCACCCGCGCGCTGCGGTCCGATCCGCTGCCCGGCGCCGTTGTCACCAGGATCTCGATGTTTTTGCCGGGTTTCCACGCCGACTGGGCCAGCGCTTCGGTGCCGGCCAGCGGCCAAGCCAGGACCATGACTGAAAACCAGATTTGCGCCGCTTTTTTATTTTTCCGGTTCATGCCTTCTTCTCCACGTTGGCGGCATTTGACCTTCATGCCTTTTGATCAGGACCTACACAGCCGCGGCCTGTCCCGCTCTTTGATCCAGTTCTGCCCACCGTTCAAATTTCGTCGCCAATAATTTTTCAATCTCCGCCGCCCGCTCCCGATCAGCCCTGAGTTGCGCGGCAGTCTGCTTATGGTAATCAGCCTTGCCCATGCGCGCCGCAAGCGCCGCCTGCTCCTGCTCCAGCACTTCCAGCTCGGCCGGCAACTGCGCCAGTTCGCGCTGTTCCTTGAATGTGAGTTTTTTCGCCGGCGCGGCGGCTCGTGCCGCGTTTTTCACCGGTGCCGCCGCTTTGCCGGTCGGATCATCGGGCGGAGCGCGCTGCGTCAGCCAGTCGCTGTAACCCCCGACATATTCCTTCCACCGCCCTTCGCCCTCGGCAACCAGGGTCTGCGTCACCACATTGTCGAGAAAGGCGTGGTCATGGCTGACCAGCAGCAGAGTGCCTTTATAACCCTGCAGCGTGTCTTCGAGCAGTTCCAGCGATTCGATGTCGAGGTCATTGGTCGGTTCATCGAGCACCAGCACATTGGCGGGACGCGCAAACAGCCGCGCCAGCAGCAACCGGTTGCGTTCGCCGCCGGACAGCATGCTGACCTTGGCCTGGGCGCGCTGCGGCGGAAACAGGAAATCCGACAGATAACTCATCACGTGTTTGCGGCCGTCCGCGGTTTCCACCCATTCCGAGCCGGGGCTGATGGTTTCGACCAGGGTCTTTTCCGGATCCAGCTGTTCGCGCAACTGGTCGAAATAGGCGATTTCCTGTTTGGTGCCCAGCCGCACGTCACCGGTGTCCGGCGCGAGCTGGCCGAGAATGATCCTGATCAATGTCGATTTGCCGGCGCCGTTGCTGCCGATCAGACCGATGCGGTCGCCGCGCAGGATGCGCAGATCGAGATCCCTGATCAGCGTTTTTTCGCCATAGGCCTTGCTGACGCGGGTCAGTTCGGCAACCAGCTTGCCGGAGCGTTCACCGGCATCGAGCGCCAGTTTGACGTTGCCGATGCGCTCACGCAGCGCAGCGCGTTCGATACGCAGCGACTCCAGGCGCCGCACCCGGCCTTCGTTGCGCGTGCGCCGCGCCTTGATGCCCTGGCGGATCCACACTTCTTCCTGCGCCCAGAATTTGTCGAAACGGCGGCTGGCTTTTTCCTCTTCGGCGAGCTGATCGGCCTTGCGCGCCTCGTACGCGGCGAAATTGCCCGGGTAGGAACGCAGCAGGCCGCGGTCGAGTTCGACGATGCGCGTCGCGACTCGGTCGAGGAAGGCGCGGTCATGGGTGATGATGATCATCGACTTGATCTGGCCCTTGATCAGCAGATCTTCGAGCAGCGTGATGCCGGCGATGTCGAGGTGATTGGTCGGCTCGTCGAGCAGCAGCAGGTCGGGCTGCAGCGCCAGCGCCAGGGCCAGCGCCGCGCGTTTGCGTTCGCCGCCGGAAGCGGTCTGCGGCGGCCGCGATTCATCGAGGCCAAAGCGGTGCAGGTATTCAAACAAGCGTGCATCGGCACGCCAGCGTTCGCGTTCGTCATGCATGTCCTCCAGTCCGCCGCGCGCGGTCAGGCTGGCATGGAGGCTTGCGGCGTCGGGCAACAGCGGTTCCTGCTCGACCGTGACCACGCGCAAACCGTCCTGGCGGCGGATTTCGCCGTCATCGAGCGCGCCGTGGCCGGCGATGATGCAGAGCAGCGAGGATTTGCCGGTGCCGTTGCGACCGATGAAGCCGATGCGTTCGCCGTCATGGACGGTCAGGCTGGCGCGGTCGAGCAGCGGATGCAGGCCGAATGCGAGTTCGGCGTCGTCTATAGTGAGTAAGGCCATCGCCCGAGTATAGCTGGTGAATTTTTCAGACTGCAGCGCAACTCACGGACGCGTAACGGTTTTTCCGGCTCCGCCCATCCACAACATGCCGCCCCGCCGGCAGCGTATTGCACATGCTCCTCTGCCGGCACGGGGAGATATGCATAACTTATTGTTTTTATTAATATTTTTAACGAGTTTAACAAATAGGCAACAGACAAAAAATCCAGACAGGAGCACTACTTAGGCGCTTCGTTTACAGGGTGTGCACAGGCTTATCCACAGCAATTGTGGACAAGCGGAAAAATGTGTTGTGGCTCAACGGCTTTGCGCCCTTTGTCGCGCCGCCAAGCTTGCCGAGCCGGCGCATGGCGGCTACAGTTACGCCACTTTTTGTGTTGCGACTTGGTTTTGATTCATAACCCTTTTCCGGAAAACCCCGCGTGTTATCCATCATTGAAGCTGCCGGCTGGCCGATCTGGCCCCTGATCCTGTGTTCCGTCGTTGCGCTGGCCATCATCTGTGAACGCCTGTGGTCGCTGCGCCAGAATGTGGTGCTGCCGAAAAACATGCTGGCGCATGCGGTGCAGGCCTACCGCCAGAACGGCGTCACGCCGCAACTGCTGACGCAGCTCGCCGCCAGCGCGCCGCTGGGCCAGATCCTCGCCGCCGGCCTGCGCAACGAAAAACACAGCCCTGCCGTGATGAAGGAAGCCATCGAGGAGGCCGGCCACGTCGTCGCCATCGACCTCGAACGTTTCCTGACCAGCCTCGGCACCATTGCCGCGATTTCGCCGCTGCTCGGCCTCTTTGGCACGGTGATCGGCATGATCGAAATCTTCGGTTCGCAATCACCCACGGGCGGCGGCGGCAATCCGCTGGTGCTGGCGCATGGCATTTCGATCGCGCTCTACAACACCGCTTTCGGCCTGGTGGTCGCCGTGCCGAGCATGGTGTTCTACCGTTATTTCCGCACCAGGGTCGATGCCCTGCTGGTGGACATGCAGATGCAGGCGGTGAAGCTGGTGGAAATCATCCACGGTGAGCGGGACGCCTGAGGCGGGAGCCGGCACAGATGAAATTCCGCACCCGCGCCTTCCGCGAAGAACCGGAGATCAACTTCATTCCCTTGATCGACGTATTGCTGGTGATCCTGATTTTCCTGATGGTCACCACCACCTATTCGCGTTTCGCCGAACTGCAGATCAACCTGCCGACGGCGGAATCCGGCAAGCCGCCGGATCATCCGGCGCAGGTCGATGTCGCCGTCGATGCCAAGGGCAATTACACGATCAACAAGGCGGCGGTGCCGGGCAACAACTCCGCGGCACTCAGCGCCGCGCTGAAAAGCGCCGCCGGCGAGATGAAGGATCCGGTGGTAGTAATCAATGCCGACGCCAACGCCGCCCACCAGTCGGTGGTGCGCGTGATGGAAGCGGCACAGCTCGCCGGCCTGGCCAGAATCACCTTCACCACGCAGGCGCCGCGCAAATAAGCCGTTCCTCGACGGCTGTCGGCATTGGGGGTACGCTTCCATCGTGACGTCCTCCCCCGCCCATTGGCAAACCCGCGGCCCGCTGGCCTTGCTGCTGCTGCCCGTCGCCGCGCTGTTTGCGGCAGTGGCGGCGGCACGGCGCTGTGCCTACCGCTGCAAACTGCTGCACACTGAGCAGGCCGGCGTACCGGTCATTGTCATCGGCAACATCACCGCCGGCGGCACCGGCAAAACACCGCTGGTGCTGTGGCTGGCGCAATTTCTCGCTGCGCGCGGCAAACGACCCGGCATCATCAGCCGCGGTTACGGCGCAACGCGCGGCGATCCGCGCGCCGTGCCGGTGAATGGCAGCGCAGCGGATTACGGTGATGAACCCTGCCTGCTGGCGCAACGCGCCGGCTGCCCGGTGTGGGTGGGTACCAACCGCGCGGCCACCGCACGGGCGCTGCGCGCGGCGCATCCCGACGTCGATGTCATCATCAGCGACGACGGCCTGCAGCATTACCGTCTGGCGCGCGATGTCGAGATCGCGGTCATCGACGGCGCGCGCGGCCTCGGCAACGGCTGGCCATTGCCTGCCGGCCCCTTGCGTGAACCGGCGTCGCGACTGGCCACGGTTGATGCGGTCGTCATCAACGGCGGCGATGCACCCGGCGCCTTCCCGCAGGCCGTAACGATGCAACTCGAAGGCGATACCTTGCGCAACCTGCATGATCCGCAACAAACCGTCACCGCCGCGTATTTCCGCGGCCGGCAGGTTTATGCCGTCGCCGGCATCGGCAACCCGTCTCGGTTTTTTGCGCAGTTGCAGCGCCTCGGGCTGGACTGCGTGACCCGTGCATTCCCCGACCATCACGTCTACACCGCGCAGGATCTGCGGTTCGCCGGCGACCACCATGTCGTGATGACCGAAAAGGATGCGGTAAAATGCGCGGCATTCGCCACCACGCGCCACTGGGCGCTGGTCGTCAACGCCGTACCCGATGAATCACTGGGCGACACCATCGTCGCCCGGCTCGCACAGGCCCGCCGCCATGGATGACAAGCTGCTCGACATACTGGTCTGCCCGATCTGCAAGGGGCCGCTGCTCTACCGCAAGGCGGCCAATGAGCTGATCTGCAAACCCTGCCGCCTCGGTTATCCGATCCAGGACGGCATCCCGGTGATGCTGGAAGAGGATGCGCGCAAGGTTCCGGCGGAAGAAGAATTGTGAACCGGTAATGAGTAATGGGTAAACGGTAATGGGCAGAACCACAGCCCTCCTGCCTTGCTCATCACTCATCACTCATCACTCATCACTATGATCTTTACCGTCGTCATCCCCGCCCGCTACGCGTCCTCGCGTTTCCCCGGCAAACCGCTGGCCGACATCGGCGGCAGGCCGATGGTGGTGCGCGTCGCGGAGCGTGCCGCAAAAAGCGGCGCAGCGCAGGTGATCGTCGCCACCGATGATGCGCGTATTGCCGCTGCGGTCGACAAGCACGGTTTTCAGGCGATGATGACGCGCCGCAACCACGCCTCCGGCACCGACCGCCTGGCCGAAGTTGCGGCAAAACTCGGCCTTGCCGCCAATGCCATCGTGGTCAACGTGCAGGGCGACGAGCCCTTGATCGCACCGGCGCTGATCCGCCGTGTCGCCGAAAACCTCGCCGCGCACCGCGCCGCCGCCATCGCCACCGCCGCCTGCCGCATCCGCGATGCGCGCGACATGGCCAATCCGAACGCGGTCAAAGTGGTGCTCGACGACCAGGGTTATGCCTTGTATTTCAGCCGCGCACCGATTCCGTATGCGCGTGACGCGTTCGCGGAAGGCATACGCAAGCTGCCCGCAACCCTGCCCGCATTGCGCCATCTCGGCATTTACGCCTACCGCTGCAGTTTCCTGCGCGCCTACGCCGGACTCAAACCGGCGGCAATCGAACGTGCGGAAGCGCTGGAACAATTGCGCGCGCTGGCACACGGTTATCGCATCAGCGTCGCCATCAGTGCCGCGGCGCCGCATCCCGGCGTCGATACCCCCGCGGATTTGCGCAAAGTGCAAGGGTTGTTTCGCCGTTGATTTTGCGAGCCGCGACGGCGCGGCTATACTTGCAGCCCTTTCACACCGATCCAGCATCATTCCATGCGCATACTGTTACTCGGCCTGCCCGGTGCCGGCAAAGGCACCCAGGCCCAATTCCTGGTCCGGCGGTTCAGTATCCCGCAGATATCCACCGGCGACATGCTGCGCGCGGCGATGAAAAGCAATTCACCGGCGGGCAACGAAGCCCGCTCTTACATGGAGCGCGGCGCGCTGGTGCCGGATCCGCTGGTGATCGCGCTGGTCAAGGAACGCATCAAGGCGCCGGACTGCGCGTCAGGCTTCATCATGGACGGTTTTCCGCGCACCCTGCCGCAGGCTGAAGCATTGCGCGAAGCGAATATCGATATCGACTTCGTGATCAACATCGAGGTCGCCGATGCGGAAATCCTCAAACGCATGAGCGGCCGCCGTGTGCATCCGGGATCGGGCCGCACCTACCACATCGACTTCAATCCGCCGCGCGTCGCCGACAGGGATGATGTCACCGGCGAACCGCTGGTGCAACGCCCCGACGACAATGAAAACACCGTGAGGGAACGCATTGCGACCTATCACGCCCAGACCAAACCGCTGATCAATTATTACATCAGCCGGGGCGCCAGCGGCGACCCTCGCGCGCCGCAATACGTGCTGATCCCGGGTGTGGGCTCGGTTGAAAACATACGCGACGCGATCTTCGCCGCCGTCGAAGCGCGCAGGCCGCGGTAATCGCAGCAACGCGTTAACTACTCGTGCCCGCCGCCAACGCCCTCTACGCCCAGTCGGGCGGCGTCACCGCCACCATCAATGCCACGGCCTGCGGCATCATCGAAACCGCGCGACACGCGCGGCGCAGCGGCCGCCTCATTGGCCACATCTATGCCGCGCGCAACGGCATCCTCGGCGCGCTGGCCGAAGACCTGATCGACACCGGCGCCGAATCGGCAGCCGCCATCCGCGCACTGATGCACACCCCCGGCGGCGCCTTCGGCTCCTGCCGTTTTGACCTGTCGCCGCTGCCGCAGGGCCGCGCGCAGTACGAACGCCTCGCCGCGGTATTCCGCGCCCACAACATCGGCTATTTTTTTTACAACGGCGGCAACGGCTCCGCGGAAACCGCGCACCAGATCGCGACCATCCTGCCGCGGCTGGGTTGCCCGGTGGTGTCGCTCGCGGTGCCGAAAACCATAGACAACGACATCCTGCATTCGGATTCCAGTCCCGGCTTCGGTTCAGCGGCCAAATTCGCCGCCACCAGCCTGCGCGAAGCGATGGCCGACCTGGCATCGATGGCGCGCAGTTCGACCAAGGTGTTTGTCATGGAAGTGATGGGCCGCCACACCGGCTGGATCGCCGCCGCCTGCGGCCTCGCCCTGCCCGCCGGCAAGGACGGACCGCTGCTGTTGCTGGTTCCGGAAATCCATTTCGAGCGCAACCGTTTTATCGCCGCGGTTCGCGCGCGGATCGCCAGACACGGCTGGTGCGCGGTGGCGGTCGCCGAAGGGGTCAAACTGCGCGACGGCCGCCGCCTGACCCAGGCCGGCGGCGACGGCATCCCGGGTCACGAACAGCTCGGTGGTGTCGCGCCTTTGATCGCGGCGATGCTGCGCGAATCGCTGAAGGTCAAGGTGCACTGGAGCGTGCTGGATTACGTGCAGCGCGCGGCGCGCCATCTTGCCTCACAAACCGATGTCGACCAGGCCTACGCCGTGGGACGCGCCGCCGTGACTTATGCGCTGCGGGGCACAAGCGATGTGATGCCGGTGATCAAACGCAGCAGCGACCATCCCTATCGCTGGAAAATAACTGCCGCGGCGCTCACCAGCCTGATGAACCGCGAAAAACGCCTGCCGCGCAGCTTCCTCACGACCGATGGTTACCGCCTGACCGCGGGCGCCCGCGCCTATTTCACGCCGCTGATTCGCGGCGAAGCCTGGCCGCCGTTTGCCGATGGCCTGCCGATACACGCGCAACTGAAGCTGAAACCGGTCACCCGGCGCCTGCAGTCCGCATTCCGGTCTTTACCCTGACGGCGCGCGCCGGCGCCGGCGCGCTGCAGAGGGTGCAAGCGGGATATCGGCAGTTCTATAATGCGGGTCCCGCCAGAAGTGCCGCTTCCGGGTCTTGCGTTTGGAGCGAAATAAAGGCACCCTAGCGCGGCCCCGGCTACGCACCGGCAAAATTTATTCAATTAAAACAATAGTTTAGGAGTAATCATGACGAATGGTTTGATCTTTGCGCTGGTCTGCGCCCTCGCCGCACTGGTCTACGGCGGCGTGTCGATCCGCTGGATCGTCGCGCAGCCCGACGGCAATGACCGCATGCGCGAAATCGCCGCGGCGATTCAGGCCGGTGCGCAAGCCTATTTGAATCGCCAGTACACCACCATCGCCATCGTCGGCGCGGTGCTGTTCGTGCTGATCTGGGTCCTGCTCGGCGGCCCCACCGCCGCGGCGTTTTTTGTCGGCGCTTTCCTGTCCGGACTGGCCGGCTACATCGGCATGAATGTGTCGGTGCGCGCCAATGTGCGCACCGCCGAAGCGGCCCGCAACGGCATCAACCCCGCGCTGGACATCGCGTTCCGCGGCGGCGCCATCACCGGCATGCTGGTGGTCGGCTTGGGCCTGCTCGGCACCGTGCTGTTCTTCTGGTACCTGACCGGCAACGCCGGCGCCGGCGCCAGGATGAGCGACGTCATCAAGCCGCTGATCGGCCTCGCCTTCGGTTCCTCGCTGATTTCGATTTTCGCGCGTCTGGGCGGTGGCATTTTCACCAAGGGCGCCGACGTCGGCGCCGATCTGGTGGGTAAAGTTGAAGCCGGCATCCCCGAAGACGATCCGCGCAACCCGGCGGTGATCGCCGACAACGTCGGTGACAATGTCGGCGACTGCGCCGGCATGGCCGCCGACCTGTTCGAAACCTACGCGGTGACCATCATCGCGACCATGGTGCTCGCGGCGCTGATGCTGCCCAAGCCGGAAATCGTGCAGGGTGCGGTGATGTACCCGCTGGTGCTCGGCGGCTTCGCCATCATCGCCTCGATCATCGGCGCGTTTTTTGTCAAGACCTCCGACGGCAAGAACATCATGGGCGCGCTGTACCGCGGCCTGATCGTCGCCGGCGTGCTGGCGCTGATTGCCTTCTACCCGATCACCAGCTGGATGCTCGGCAACATCAGCGAACACTATCCTCAGTTGTCGGTGCTGAAGCTCTACGGCAGCGCCGTAGTCGGCCTCGTGCTGACCGCCTTCCTGGTGTGGATCACCGAGTACTACACCGGCACCCAGTACGCCCCGGTGCAGCACGTCGCCGCAGCATCAACCACCGGTCACGGCACCAACATCATCGCCGGTCTCGGCGTATCGATGCGCTCCACCGCCTGGCCTGTGCTGGCGGTGTGCGTCGCGATCTATGTCTCCTACACGCTGGGCGGCCTCTACGGCATCGCCATCGCCGCGACCTCGATGCTGTCGATGGCCGGCATCATCGTCGCCCTCGACGCCTACGGCCCGATCACCGACAACGCCGGCGGCATCGCCGAAATGTCGGAAATGCCGAAGTCGGTGCGCGACGTGACCGATCCGCTGGATGCCGTGGGCAACACCACCAAGGCGGTGACCAAGGGTTACGCCATCGGCTCCGCCGGCCTGGCCGCGCTGGTGCTGTTCGCCGACTACACCCACAAGATCGAGGAAACCGGCCGCGTCGTCAGCTTCGACCTGTCGAATCCGGCGGTGATCATCGGCCTCTTTGCCGGCGGCCTGATCCCCTACCTGTTCGGCGCGATGGCGATGGAAGCCGTCGGCCGTGCCGCGGGTTCGGTGGTGGTTGAAGTGCGACGCCAGTTCAAGGAAATCAGCGGCATCATGGAAGGCACCGCCAAACCCGATTATTCGCGTGCGGTGGACATGCTGACCCGCGCCGCAATCAAGGAAATGATCGTGCCGTCGCTGCTGCCGGTGCTGGCTCCGGTTGCGGTGGCGCTGATCGTAGGTTTCCTGATGGGCAAGGACGCCGGCGTGCAGGCCCTCGGCGGCATGCTGATGGGCACCATTGTCACGGGGCTCTTCGTCGCCATTTCGATGTGCACCGGCGGCGGTGCCTGGGACAACGCCAAGAAATACATCGAGGACGGCAACCACGGCGGCAAGGGTTCCGAAGCGCACAAGGCGGCGGTGACCGGAGACACCGTGGGTGACCCCTACAAGGATACCGCCGGTCCCGCGATCAACCCGCTGATCAAGATCATCAACATCGTCGCGCTGCTGATCGTGCCGCTGCTGTAAACGGCAAGGGATCCAGTAAAAACGGCCGGGACAACCCGGCCGTTTTTATTTGTGCAACCACTTCAGGTCCTGATCTGCGGCGAAGTATCGTTGCCGATCAGCGCATACAGCGTACGCGACTCGAACTCGCGATGATAAAGAATGTACACCACCCACGCCGTTGCAATCATCATCAGGTAGGGGTGCAGGAACCAGGTCATCGCCGCCAGCGCAAAGTAGTAGGCGCGCAGGCCGTGGTTGAAATTGGTGCCCGCGTACGAGGTCACCAGCGCCAGGCGGTTGATGTCGGCGGCGTACTGCTCGGGGTTGTCCCTGGGCTGCCGGGGTGCGGCGCCGACCAGCGTCGAGCAGAAACCGAGCTGGCGGATTGCCCACGAAAACTTGAAAAACGCATACACAAAAATCAGCACCAGCAGCACGATCTTGATTTCGAGCAGCCGCTGCGAAGCCTTGACCGTGAACGGCAGCCCGGACACCACGTCCATCGCCTGCTGCACATAACCCAGCAATGCGATCAGCGCACCCAGCACCAGCATCGTGGTCGAGGCGAAAAACTGCGAGCTGCGGGTCAGGTTGCGCATGATGTTGACGTCAACCATGCGGTTTTCACGCTCGATCATGCGCACCATCCATTCCCGGCGGAAACCGTCCATGGTACTGTGCAGCGTCGGCACGGATTTGGCCCGCCACTCGGCAAACAGGGCATAGCCGGTCCAGGACAAAACAAAAAACAGGCTGGCCGCGATGTCGAGCCAGGTCAGGCTGAGTTCGGCGAGGAAGCGCGTGAGTGGCATGACTACTCCTGCAATACCATCATGGGAACAGCTTCAGAGGAACAATGTCAGCACCCCAGTATAGCCATAGAGCCTGTTGTGCGAAATTTCACCGTTGCAGAAAAAACCGGCGAGCGGCACGTCACCGAGCGCCGACCGGATCATTTTCAGTTCCTCGGATTTTCCGCCGAGCAAGGCGCCGCCGCGTCCGAGGCAGGAGTAATACAGTGCGCCGCGCGGGCTGGTGTACAAACCCTCACGGATGCTGTCCAGCATGCGGGTCATGTCGGCACGCGCCGTTTCGTGGTCGCGGCGGCAGAACTGCAGGCGCTGCCCCTTGCGCGCGTGGTCGCCGATGGCAATCAGCTTGTTGCCGGGATCAATGCCAATCAGGTTGCGCACCAGGTATTCGCCGGTATCGCTGCCGGGAACGGACAGCCCGACAAAAATCTGCCCGCCGAGCTGCGCCAGTTCCTCGTTGGCGATGATGCCGACATCGGCGCGCAGCACCTCCAGCGCGGGACGGCCGTCGAGTTCGACCACGATGTTGTTCTGGGCGCCGGTGATTTCATGCGCCGGACTGAGCGGCGCGCAGCCCTGGGTCAGCCGCGTCGCCACGATCACCGCGTCGGAAAAAGCCACGCCCGACATGCCGCCCTGCTCCACACCATCGGCCAGCAGCGGATTGGTGGGCCCGCGCGAACTGGCCAGACCGCCCATCAGGAACCCGCTATCGGTGCGTTTGGCGAGCAGGCGGAGCTGCTGTGCGATGTCACCGGCCAGCGGATCGGCATGGACCACGGCGATGCTTGCCGGCGCCTCGCCGCACCGCAAGTCGGCGGACTGGATCTGCGCCGGTCCGGAAACGGCGCCGAACACGCGAAAACTGTCTGGCGGAAAATCACCGATCATCGCGACAATCGCGGGCTCATCGAGATATTCCACACCGGTGGCGCAGATGCCGATGCCCACCGTGCCCACCCAGTGCGCCACACCGGTTGCCGCGGCAAAATGGCGATGGATGTCCGGCAGCGCATCGGCGAAAAAATCCGTCACATAAAGAAAACCCAGGTTTCCGCCACCCTTGTTTTTGTCCGCATCGAGTTGCGCAAGGCAGTCCTGCGCCGCGGTCCGCCAGTCGGCGGCTGCGGCGTGTCCGTGGCGGAATCCGGTCACGGCCGGCGCCTCAGACGCGCTTGATCCAGCCCGGCAGGGCCTCGATGCGCTTGAGCCAGGCAGAAACACCCGGATACGCAGCGAGGTCAAAACCGCCTTCCGGCGACACCGCGGTATAACAATAGCAGGCGAGGTCGGCGATGGTCGGCCGGCTGCCGACCAGCCATTGGTTGTTTTTCAGCCGGCTTTCCAGCACGGCAAGGCCATTGCGGCCATAGGCGGCGTATTCTTCATAGTCGCCGATCGCGCGAATGCCGATTTTTTTGCCGCGCGCCCATTGCAGTCCGTAATGCAGCTCGTTGTTCGACAGCGCCAGCCATTGCTGCACTCCGGCCATGCCCGCCGCATCCATCGGCAGCCATTGTTCGCCGCCATGCTTGCGCGCGAGATAAACCAGGCAGGCCGTCGAATCCCAGAACACCTGCTCCCCGTCCACCAGCACCGGCACCTGGCCGCGCGGATTGAGCTTGAGGAATTCCGGCGTCTTGTGTTCTTTTTTCTCGGTATCGAGCACCACGGTCTCGAAGGGCAGCTTCAGCATCGACAGCAGCAGGCGCACTTTCCAGGCGTTGCCGGAAGTGGGGGTGATGTACAGTTTCATGTATGGCTCCGTGAGGAATGAATGGGGCTGGGGTAAAAGCGATGGAACGGAACCACGATGCTAGCACGCGGTGCACGCCCGCCGGACTGGCGAAGCTATAATGTGATCCCCTTGCCGAGGAAAATACCGTGAACCTGGACCGGGTCAGCTCCGGCTACGACGTGCCCGACGATTTCAACGTAATCATTGAAATCCCGATGCACGCCGAGCCGATCAAATACGAAATGGAAAAAACCACCGGCGCGATGTTCGTCGACCGTTTCATGTCGACGGCGATGCGTTACCCGTGCAATTACGGTTATGTGCCGCACACCCTGTCCGGCGACGGCGATCCGGTGGACGTGCTGGTGCTGTCGCCGGTGCCGCTGATCACCGGCGTGGTGGTGCGCTGCCGGCCGGTGGGCATGCTGAAAATGGAGGACGAGGCCGGCAACGACACCAAAATCCTCGCGGTGCCGATCGACAAATTGACGCCGCTTTACGCCGGCATCCGCTCGCCGGACGACCTGACACAGGGCACGCTGGCCCAGATCGCGCATTTTTTCCAGCACTACAAGGATCTCGAACCCGGCAAATGGGTCAAGGTGCTGGGCTGGGTGGGTGCGGCTGAGGCAGCACAGGAAATCGTCAGCGGCGTCAAAGGTTACGAGCAGGCTTCGCGCAAACCGAATTTCTGAAGTTTCAGTTCCGTAAGCATAAAAAAAGCCCCACCGGAAACAGCGGGGCTTTTTTGCGGACTTTGCGTTTGCGGTCAGTCGGCAGCGACCAGCAGGAAGGCCACCGCCGCACCGACGCCGGCAGGCACCCCGTAACGCTCCAGCTTGGACACCGACTGCCCCGCCACGATTTCCACCGGCACTTGGGCAATCTCGATCACCCGGTTGGTCAGCGAATCCTCGATCATGCGGGTAATCGAGTTTTTGCGCGCCGTGCCCATCACGATCTGGTTGACGCGCAGGCGCTGGGCAAGTCGATGGATGGTTGCCGCTTTTTCGCCCAGCTCGACATGTTCGGCATGCGGCACACCGAACTGGTTCAGCAACTCACGCGCCGGTGCCAACGCCCGCTCAGCCTCATCCTTGTGGAAGTTTTCACGGTCACGCTTGCTGACGAATCTGGCAATGTGCTGTGACAGCGGAGCCCGCACATGCAACAGGTGTACCTCCATTGCCGAGTCGCCGAGGAAACGGTTGACCACATGACGAACCGCATGCAATGCGTTCGCCGAACCATCTACCGGAAGCAGTATCTTGATCATGGTTGCACCTCCTTGTTTGCCAGTATTGCCGGCACCGGAATCGGCGCCGGGCATGATTGCCAAATCGACAACATGGTTCGCCACGCGGGCGCGTGCCCTGACATGGTTTGCCCAGAATCCCGTACCGAGCACCCCGGCAATAACGACCACATAAACCAGGCCGGTCAATAATGGATGGCCCTCGAAATAGGCTTTTACCAGCGGCTCGCTGATCATCATCTTGGCGGCCGTCCAGGCCAGCACGGCACCGCCGATGTAGACAATCACCGGATAACGTTCGACATACTTCAGGATCAGCTGGCTGCCCCAGATTACAATCGGGATGCTGATCAGCAGCCCGAGGACCACCAGCACAAAACTGCCCTGTGCCGCACCGGCCACCGCCAGTACATTGTCCAGGCCCATCACGGCATCAGCCACAACGATGGTTTTCATTGCCCCCCAGAAATTACTCGCGGGACTGACTTGATGTTCCGACTCGTCCTTGTCGGCCAGCAATTTCCAGGCAATCCAGACCAGCAGCGCACCGCCCAGCAGCAACAGGCCGGGGATTTTCAGCAGCCACACCACCACCAGCGTCATTGCGGTACGCACGGCAATGGCGCCGAATGTGCCCCAGACAATAGCTTTTGTTCGATGCTCAGCTGGTAAATTGCGTGCGGCAAGCGCGATTACGATCGCGTTGTCACCCGCCAGCACGAGATCGATGATGACAATCGCCAGTAACGCCGACAGAAATTCAGCAGAGAGTATGTCCATGTTCTTCACTCCTTCAAAGTCGAGATCAAATTGCGTAGCGTATTCTCCACGCCCTCACAACCCGGTCTCGCTTGCAGCCTGAAGGCTGCCAATGCTGCCGGGGATAAATCCCGTATTGACGGCAACATCACATGCGGCACCAGACTCTCGCCGCCGAAGCTACTCCCCCGGTCATTGCAACCGCGCAGATGCAACACCTGCGGATCGCATGCGCAAGCCTCAGCGCACGTGTGGATTATCAGTTTGATAAACGCACAAGTTAAATGAAGTTTCGCAATTGACTGCATTACATATCGCATTAAATTTAGATGAATATGATGGTGATCATTAATTAATGAAAAGTTTGTTGCCGATGCCCCGTTGAACTGCGCTTGCCGTGGAATGATTTGTCGATGGCGCTGCAGCGCAGCGTGATCGGGCGCTTCCTTGAAGCGCAGCTATATTTAACTTTTTATACCGTTACAATTATGTTTTGTAATAATTTGTCGCCGTACGGTGAAATCCTGGCGGCGGCAGCCTCCTGAGGCGCGCAATACAGCCCGGACCAGGCAATGTCTTGTTATGCAAACCATCATGTGTTTTAATAAGTCCGCACGCGTTAAAACGCGGGTTCCCTCCAAAGGGGAGTAGCTTTTGCAGCGCAAGCTGCAATGACGGGTCGTCAATTCGGAATCCTTTGCGGTTCCCGGCTCCGTTGGCAACCAATCATGACCGTGTCGGTCATATTGTTGTAAGCGAGACCTTTGCCTGCACGGGCAAGGTCTTTTTTTATGGCCGTCCCAGGCCTGTCCGTCCGAGGTGAAGGTCGCGCTGTTCAGCTTGAATTGAACAGCGTGGTGGACGTACGCTTACATCGAAAGGACTGACATGGTGCAAACAAAGATCCGCCGCTATCTCAAGCACGGCACGTTGCCGCAACTCAGCGTATTCGAGGCCGTTGCCCGGCTTGGCAGCTTCACCAAGGCTGCGGAAGAGCTTTACATGGCGCAACCCACGGTTTCCGTGCAAATGAAAAAGCTTTCTGAAACCGTCGGCCTGCCGCTGATTGAACAGATCGGCAAGAGCATCTACCTCACCGAAGCCGGCCGGGTGCTGCAAGCCAGCTGCCACGATGTTTTCAGCACGCTGGCCAAGGTGGAGCAGGATCTCGCCAATATCCGCGGCATGAGTTCGGGACGGCTGCAGCTCGCCGTCAGCACCACCGGCAAGTATTTTGCGCCGCGCGTACTGGCCGAATTCGTCAAACAGCATCCGAATGTCGAGGTCTCACTGCAAATCCACAACCGGGCGGAGCTGCTGGAACGCATGTCGAAAAACATGGACGACCTCTACATCTTTGCCAGTCCACCCAGCGATGCGGATGTGGTGACCCAGGTCATCCTGCCCAATCCAATGGTGCCGTATGCCAATGCAAACCACCCGCTGGCCGGGGAAAAGAAGATTCCCTTCGCGCGATTTGCCGAGGAACCCTTCCTGATGCGCGAATCGGGATCCGGTACGCGCATGATTTCGCTCCAGGCATTTGCGGAACACGGCTGCGAACCAAAAGTCCGCATGGAACTGTCGACCAACGAAGCCATCAAGCAGGCGATTATCGCCGGCCTGGGCGTTTCGATCATGTCACGCTATACCCTCGGTCTGGACGTATCGCACGAGCAGCTCGCCGTGCTCGACGTTGAAGGTTTTCCGATAGAACACCATTGGGTTTTTGTCTATCCGGTCGGCAAGCAGCTGCCGGTGGTCGCACAAGGTTTCATGGACTTCACGCGCAGGGTGGCCAAAACGCTGGTGTTTGATCACCTGGGCAAACCCTGATCCCCGGGAAACTGGAAAAATCCGGTCAAAACCGTAAAATGACTGCCTTGACCGTGATTGTCGTGATCTGATTTTTTGATCATTCCCCGCCAACGGCGCGCCCATCGCGCCGTTGGCTTTTTTTTACGAAGGATTCCGCAATGCGTTTGGCCACCTATACCCTGCTCTCCGCCCGGCAATCCGTGCGCATCGGCGCCCAGCTTGACGGCAGGATGCTCGACCTCGTCGCCGGCGAGCGTGCACTGGACGACGGTAAACAGATCATTCCGGCCTCGATGAAAGGCCTGCTGGCGCTGGGTGAAGCCGGCCTCGCGCGAGCCCGCGCCGTACTCGAATACGCAGCAAAAAATACCGCGAAACTGGACAAAACCACGCTGGCGCCGGACAGCGACGTGCTGTACCTGCCGCCGATTCCCGATGCCGACAAATTCCTCTGCGTCGGCAAGAACTATCGCACCCATCTCGAAGAACTGCGCAAGAACGACCTGATCAAGGAAATGCCCGGGGAGCCGACCGGCTTCGTCAAGCTGAACTCCTGCCTTACCGGCCACGGTGCCGACGTGCCGCGCCCGAAAACGGTGACCCGTCTCGATTACGAGCCGGAACTGGTGTTCGTGCTCGGCAAGCGCGCCCACGAAGTCAGCGGCGACAACCCGCTGCAGTACATCGCCGGCATCACCATCCTCAACGATCTGACCTGCCGCGACACGCAGAAAGCCGAAGTCGCCTCGGGCTCGCGTTTCTGGACCTCGAAAAACGCGCCGTCCTTCGGCCCGCTGGGCCCCTGCATCATCACCATGGACGAAGTGCCTGATCCGTACAACATCTGGGTCACCTGCAGCGTCAACGGCGAGCAGCGCATGCGCGTCAACACCAGCGACCAGATCTGGAAACTGCCGGACATCATCCCGCACTTTTCGCGCCTGCTCGACCTGCAGCCTGGCGACATGTTTGCCACCGGCGCGCCGGGCGGCGTCGCGGTCGGCAAGGCCAACGCGGAATCGCTCTACGTGAAACCCGGCGATGTCATTGAATGCGCATTCGAGGAGCCGCACATGATCCTGCGCAATCGCATCGTCGCGCCATAATCACCGCTGCAGCGACAAAAAAAGCGGCCCGCGGGCCGCTTTTTTCCATGCCGGATCCTAAACGCCCTGCCGCAGGTTGATATGCGACAACTGCACTTTCTCGATCGCCTCCAGCTTTTGCAGACGCTTGTCGATCTGCTCCAGCGCGACCGTGGCCTGCTTCAGCTGCTGCACGCCATTCAGCAGCATCACGCCCCAGTCCATTTTCGCCAGCTGCAGCCGCGTCGCCTCGACTTCACGCCGCATTGCCCGCAGCTGCACCACCATCACCATCATCAGTACCGCGGCGGCCAGCAACAGCAGCAGCGCCGCGCCTATCAGCATTTTTTCGCCAGTCATAGCCTCGTCCCCCGTGGCCTGCCCGGTGCACAGCGGCCCGGACTGAGCCCACGATAGCAGAATTGCCGCCCGGCGGCGTCATCGCCCGGAAACGCCCAAGGCTATAATCCCGGAAATTACGAATCCAACCCCGGACAACCCCTAGCCGTCCGTCCAGCCGAAAATGGCCATGTTGCGAAAAATTGCAGCGCTCGCCGCCTGCCTGTGCCTGGCCACCCCGGCCGCAGCCGGTGATGCGGCACAAGCGCCGGTTGTCCCGGCCAGGGTCAGCGAATGGCCGTTGCCGAGACCGATGTTTGCGCGGAGTTCGGCGGTGTCCCCCGACGGCAGCGTCTATATCGCGGTGCCGAATGAGAACAAACTGGTGCGTTTCGATCCGAAAACACAGGGCTTCAAGGATTGGGATCTCCCGGGAGGCCACCAGCCCAACAGTGTGATTGTTGATCCCAAGGGCATGGTCTGGACTACCGGGTACGGCAACGGCACGATCGGCAAACTCAAACCTTCGACCGGTGCGATTGCTGAATTTTCGGTACCTTCCGGCAGCAACAGCGGGCCGCATACCCTGGCGCTCGGCAACGACGGCGAGACCCTGTGGTTCACCATGCAAACCGGCAACCGGATCGGCAGCGTCGACATCCTCACCGGCAGGATCGCCGAATATGAAACCTCGGGCAATCCGAGCGGGATCACCGTCGACCGCGCCGGCAATATCTGGTGGTGCCGCAGCGGCGATGACAAGCTGGGACGCCTCGATCCGCGGGCCGGCAAAATTACCGAACTGGACATGGGGCGCGGCTCCCGGCCGCGCCGCATCGCCACAGCCCCTGACGGCATGCTGTGGGTCACGTTATTTGGCAATGGCCGGCTGGTCAAGGTTGATCCTGTCGCCAACAGGGTTGCCGACGTCTATCCGCTGCCCGGCGGCAATGCGGGGGCTTATGCAGTCGCCGTCGACGACACCGGCATCGTCTGGGTCAACCAGATCAAGCTGGACTCGCTGATCCGCTTTGACCCCTCGAACATCACCATGCAGACCATCAAGCTGTCGTCGTCCAATACCGGCATCCGCAAGCTGACCACCGACGGCAGCCGCGTGTGGTATACCGGATCGCACAATGGCAGGATCGGCGTCATTGATTAGGCGCCGGCGGCGGCTCCTGCTGTTGATGGCTGCGCTGTCGGCCATTGTGCTGCCGGTGCGGGCTGCAACCGGTGATACTGAAACAGCGTTGTGGCAACAGCTTCAATCCGGCGGCCATGTGCTGCTGATACGTCACGCCGCCACCGAACCCGGTGTCGGCGACCCGCCGGGCTTCGATCTGCAAAACTGCGCCACCCAGCGCAACCTGAGTCCGGCCGGACGCGAAGATGCGCGGCGTCTGGGCAGCGCACTGAAGCAACTCGGCATTCCCGTTGCTGCAGTGCGCTCAAGCCGCTGGTGCCGCTGCCTGGAAACCGCCCAACTCGCATTCGGCAGAGTGCGGCCCTGGCCCGCTCTCGACAACACGTTTGAAACTCCCGCGCGCCGGCCGCAGCAGATCAGCGAAATCCGCAAATCACTTGCACAGCCGGTCACCGGCGGCAATCTGGTGCTGGTTACGCACGGCGTCAACATCCTGGCGCTGACCGGCATCTCGCCGGCAGAAAATGAAATCGTGGCCGTCCGCTCCGGAAGCGACGGCAGATTCACCGTTGTCGGCCGCGGCATTCCGTATCACTGAACACAGCTCCGGCGCATCCCGTCCCCCGCCAACCCGCTGCAAATGCTGCGCCGCGGCGATAACGCGCCATTTCATCTTGTGGTGCGTCATTGCACCAGATCAATGAACTGACTACCATTGCGGCTGCTTTGTCTGCGGCCAGGCTGCGAAAAAACCAAAATCCGCGCCGGCCGGCAGATTCATTTCACATGAGGAGTTTTCCATGCGTACCTACAAAATCCTGATTCTTGGGGCCTCTTACGGTTCACTGCTGGCCACCAAGCTGCTGCTCGCCGGACATACCGTCAAGATGATCTGCCTCCCTGCCGAAGCCGAACTGTTCAACAAGGAAGGCGCCATCGTGCGCATGCCGATCAAGGGCCGCGAAGGCCTGGTTGAAATCCGTTCGCGTGAGCTGCCGGGCAAACTCTCCGCCGGCGGCCCCGACTCCGCCAATCCGGCCGACTATGACCTGATCGCGCTGGCGATGCAGGAGCCGCAGTACCGCGCCCCCGGCGTGCGTGAACTGCTCGACAAGATCGCAAAATCCCGCGTGCCCTGCATGTCGATCATGAACATGCCGCCCCTGCCTTACCTGAAACGCATCCCGGGTCTTGATGCCGATGCCTGCCGCGACTGCTTCACCGACAGTTCGGTGTGGGACAACTTTGATCCGAAAACACTGACACTGTGCAGCCCCGACCCGCAGGCCTTCCGTCCGCCCGAGGAAAAAGTCAACGTGCTGCAGGTGCGGCTGCCGACCAATTTCAAGGCCGCGCGTTTCGACTCCGATGCGCACACCGCCATCCTGCGCCAGCTTGAAGCCGATATCGAGGCCATCCGTTTTGATCCGGGCGACGGCAAAAAAATAGAGCTGCCGGTCAAGCTCAAGGTCCATGACTCGGTATTCGTGCCGCTGGCGAAATGGGCGATGCTGATCGCCGGCAACTACCGCTGCGTGCAAAAGGACGAAATGCGTCCGATCAAGGATGCCGTGCACAGCGATGCCAAAGCCTCGCGCGACGTCTATGACTGGGTGGTCCGGCTGTGCGTTTCGCTCGGTGCCAGCGAAAAGAACCTGGTGCCCTTCGAAAAATACGCCAATGCCGCGCTGTCGCTGGGCAGCCCCTCATCCGCCGCCCGCGCACTGGCCGCCGGCGCGCCCAACATCGAGCGCGTAGACCGCCTGGTCAAAACCGTCGCCGCGCAAAAAGGCATGCAACTCGCCGCGGTCGATGACACGGTCGCGCTGGTCGACAGCTGGCTGGAAAAAAACCGCAAAAAAGCAGCGTAAAAAACGGCATTGCACCACCCGTCATTGCGACGGAGCAATGCCGCCCGCCGCTGAGCAGTGCCTGTCGCTGCTCTCCGTCTTCGCATTACGCTGGCCGGTGTCCAGAAATGCATTGCGCATTTCCCAGGCCATCACCTGGCGCTCCGCCTCTTCGCGGGCAATACCGTAGGATTGCTGGATGCCGCCGACCAGCAGGTCGCGTGTGCCGGCTATCCGCTCGAGATGGTCATCCGACAAGCGCCCCCACCGCTCGCGGACGGTGCCCTTGACCTTCTTCCAGTCGCCTTCGATGCGATCCCAGTTCATGAGTGCTCCTTCTGTTGAATTGATTGACATGCGAATCCGCCGACCCGAGGCGCTACATTTTTTCCTGGGTCTGCCTGGCGGAATCCTGCAGTTTTTCGCCACCGCGTTCGATGTCCTGGCCCATGCCCTGCATGGTGTTGCAACCCGCCAGGACGCCCAGCATCAGCAAGGCCAACAGTGCCGTGGTTTTTTTCATGTTGCTGCTCCTTTCTGCCGCTTGTTGTTTACGATCGGTCGTGCAACGGCCCGTAACTGCGCGGCCTGACTGTTCACCCCGGCATCTGCAGATGCCATGCCAGAACATTATTTGTTAATAAAAACAATAATTTACATTCTTTTATCGAATGTCGGCCATGACCAGAAACGTCGCCCCGCAACGACGCCCATCCCATGCAGATCCCGCCCGCAGGTGAACGGGGGCCTGTCGCCTGACAAGGACAACAAGCAACCGGTTTCCCCGGGCTGGCCCCGCGCCGGGTAATGTTTCCGCATCAATGCCGGATAAAATCCGGCAAGTGCGTTATTCACACTGACCCCCAGCACCGGAAATCTGCATCGCTGCCATCGTGTCCAACACCTACGATCCGCTGACTGCATGCTCGCCCGGCACGGGTGCGCCACACATGTCCTCGTACTGGACCGCCACCGCCGGTCCGGCCCCGCCCGATGACGGCATTGCGCCGCCCGCAGCAGACACCGATGTCGCCATCATCGGCAGCGGTTACACCGGCCTGTCCTGCGCCTGGCATCTCGCCAAAACGTACGGCATCAAAGCCATGGTGCTCGAGGCCAATCGCCCCGGCTGGGGCTGCAGCGGGCGCAACGGCGGGTTCGCGCGCGCTGCCATCGGCCGCCATGGTTACGCGCGGATGATCGAATTATGGGGACGCGACATCGCGCGCCGCGTATTCGCTGAAAGCCTGGCTGCTGTGCAGAACGTGCGCGACGTGCTGCGGGAAGGCAACATCACCGGCGGCGGCACCGAGGCCGGACACCTGAAGATTGCACACCGCGCCAGCCGCGCCGCGGCGCTGGTGCGCGAAGTCGAACTGCTGCAGCGTGAATTCGACTACCCGGCCCAATTCCTGACCGCTGCACAGCTGCGTGACGAACACATCGGCGGCGGCGAGGCGCACGGTGCGCTGCGTTTTCCGGACGCACTGGCGGTGCATCCGCTGAAACTCGCCTACGGCATGCTCGGACTGGCGCGTGCGGCAGGCGCAACGGTGCACGGCGCCAGCGGCGTCACCGGCTGGAAAAAACCGGCGCCACCCACGTGCTGACCACAGTGCACGGCAGCGTGCGGGCGCGCAGCGTGGTGCTCGCCAGCAACGGCTACACGCCCGAACACCTGCACGCCTGCGTACGCGGCACCACACTGCCGGTGCTGTCGCACATCATTGTCACCCGACCGATGACGGCGGCGGAAAAAAATGCCAGCGCTTTCCGCAGCAGCCATGTGCTGACCGATACCCGCAACCTGCTCTATTACTGGCGCCGCCTGCCTGATGACCGCATCCTGTTCGGCGGCCGCGGCCTGGTCAGCGATGACCCACGCGGCCACGCGCGACAGCGCGATTTCCTGCTCGCGGAACTCAAGGCAAAACTGCCCGCATTGCGCGACATCACGGTGGAGCATGACTGGTGGGGCTGGGTCTGCCTGACGGCGGATTTTCTGCCGCACATCCATCACGCAGCCGATGATCCGTCAGTACATTACGCCCTCGGTTACCAGGGCAGCGGCGTGGCCTACGGGTTGTATGCGGGAAAACTGCTCGCCGGCGTCATTGCCGGTGACCCCGGGGCAAACCCGGCACCGCCGGTGGCGACACCATTGCCGCGTTTCCCCCTCGCGGCATTTCGCCGCGTCGGCCAGCGGGCAATGTACCAGTGGTACCGCTGGCGCGATAACCGGGACTGAAAAGCAGCGGCTACTCCTTCGCCACGCCCGCGACCTCGACCACCTTGCGCCACTTGGCGATCTCCTGCTTCATCTGCTCCGCCAGTTCCTTGCCGGTGTTGCCCTCGGGTTCGATGCCCAGCGCAACCATGCGCGCAATCACCGCCGGCGTTCTCGTCATCGCCGCGATTTCACGCTGGAAACGCTCGAGCAGCGCGCGCGGCGTCGCCGCCGGTGCGAAAACGCCGTACCAGGAATTGACTTCATATCCGGGCAGTGCTTCACCGATGGTCGGCACTTCCGGAGCCGCCTTGAGCCGCTGCGCCCCGGTGACGGCCAGTACGCGCAGGCGCCCCGCCCTGGCGTGCGGCACCACGCCGGAATAACCGGTGATCAGCATCTGCACCTGGGCGCCAATCACATCCGCCAGCGCCGGCGCCGCCCCCTTGTACGGTACATGCACAATGTCGATCTTCGCCATCGCCTTGAACAATTCCCCCGCCAGATGCGCCGTCGAACCGGTGCCGGAAGACGCAAAATTGAGTGCGCCAGGCTTCGCTTTCGCCAGACCGACAAAATCCGCGGTCGTTTTGGCCGGCAGCGCCACCGGCACCACCAGCGCCAGATGGCCGGCGCCGACACGGCTGACCGGCGCAAAATCACGCAGCGGATCGTACGGCATTTTCAGGCGCAGGTTGGGTGCAATGGCCATTTCCCCGTTGGCGCAAAGGCCGAGGGTGTAACCGTCGGGAGCCGCCTGCGACAGGATTGTTGCCGAAATGGTCCCGCCCGCTCCCGCCCGATTATCGACAATCACCTGCTGTCCCAGCACGTTCGACAGGTACTCGGCGGTAATGCGTGCGGTGATGTCATTCGGACCGCCCGCGGGATAACCCACCAGCATGCGCAGCGGCCGTACGGGAAACAGGTCTGCCGCATATCCGGCTCCCGCTGCCGGAAACATCAGCACCGCGAGCAGCGCCCGCAGCATGTATTTGGTCGAAAAAGACAGATGCAGCATGCCGCTCTCCGATCATTGTTTGCGCCGCAGGACTTGCGACCGTCTCCATGCCCTAGAATAATCGGCATTGGCTGATTTGCCAATCAACACAGCCAATACGTCAGGATATTCAACATCAGGCACATTTGCCGCATACTCTCCGGCACAAGATGTTTATGACTTGGCAACAGGGATTAAAATTTTGAGCAAGGCAGATTCCTTTCCGGTGTTCGGCCTGGGACGCAACCGGATCGCCGCGGCATATGTCGCCGCTTTTTTCCTGGCGCTGACCCTGGCTGGCTGGTATCTCGCCAGGGAACTGGAACAGCAGGAACTGGCAAATCACTTCCGCGCCAGGGCTGCAGAAATTCCTTTGCGTATCGAATCACGCCTGTCCGGTTACGAACAGGTGCTGCGCGGCAGCGCCGGCTTGCTCAGCGCCTCCGATGTTGTCAATCGCGCCGAATGGCGGAGCTACATCGCGGCCCTGAATCTGGATGAACGTTATCCCGGCATCCAGGGCGTCGGTTTCGCGCGACGCTTAAGCCCCGACGAACTGTCCGCGCACCAGGCCGCGATACGCGCCGAGGGGTTTCCCGAATACAGGCTGTGGCCCGCCGGAGTCCGCGACGAATATGCCGCGATCGTTTACCTGGAGCCGTTTACCGGGCGCAATACGCGCGTCCTCGGTTACGACATGTACTCCGACCCGGTCAGGCGCCAGGCCATGGCGCAGGCCAGGGATACCGGAAAAACCACGATCACCCGCAAAGTGATCCTGCTGCAGGAAACCGACGCCGACCGGCAGCCCGGCTTCCTGATGTACGAGCCCCATTACGTGAAAGGCCGTCCGGCGGACACCACGGAAACGCGCCGCACGGCGCTGGCCGGCTACGTCTACGCGCCATTCCGCATGAATGACTTCATCCGCGGCGCACTCGGTGATTCTTACCGGGATCTGCGTGTCGCCGTCTTCGACGGCACCGGGGGTGCCGCGGATACCCTGCTCCACGACAGTGCCACGGCGGACAGCAAGAGTGCCGGCCACCCGCCGCTGTTCCAGCGCACCATTGCGCTGGCACTGTACGGGCAGACCTGGAGCGTGCACGTCAGTTCACTGCCCGCATTTGAACAACAGCTTGATCATCAAAAACCGCTGCTGGTCCTCGCTTCCGGCATCCTGATCAGCCTGCTCGCGGCCATCGCCTCGCTGGCCCTGATCCTCGGCAGGGAACGGTCCAGCGCACTGAGCCGTGCCAACCAGGCGCTGGTTTCCGCAATCAGCGACCAGCGCACTGCTTCGGTGGCGCTGTCACAGGCCAAATCCGAAACGCAACGCATCCTCGAGAGCATTACCGACGCCTTTTATGTACTGGACGAAGGTTGGCGCTTCACCTACCTGACCCCGAAGGCCGGGGAATTGCTCAGGCGCAACACGGCGGATCTGCTGCACCGGAGCATCTGGGATGAATTTCCCGAAGCGGTGGACACGGAAATCTATCACCAGTACCACCGCGCGCTGCGCGAACAGAAAACCATAGAGTTCGTCGAATATTATCCGCCGCTGCACACCTGGTTCGACATCCGCGTCTCGCCCTGCGAGTCGGGTTTATCGGTTTTTTTCCGCGACATCAACCGGCGGGTGCAGCGCGAAGAAGCGCTGCGCCTGCGTGAGCGCGCGATCGAGTCCAGCGTCAACGCAATCCTGATCACCGATTACCAGCAGGTCGATCATCCGATCATTTACGCCAACCCCGCTTTCGAGCGGATGACCGGATACACGACCGCGGAAGTGATGGGCCAGAACTGCCGTTTCCTGCAGCGGGAGGACCGTGACCAGCCGGACCTGAAAAAACTGCGCACGCTGATCCGCGAACAGGCGGAAGGGCGTGTTGTCCTGCGCAATTACCACAAGAGCGGCGACCTGTTCTGGAACGAGCTCTACATAGCGCCGGTGAGGGACCACAACAACCGGGTCACCCATTTCGTCGGCGTGCTGAACGACATCACCGAAGCCCGCAATTACCAGAACGAACTGGAGCGCCGCGCCACCCACGACCTGCTGACCGGCCTCGCCAACCGGGGGCTGCTGATGGACCGGCTGCAACTGGCCGCCATCCAGGCAAAACGGCGCGGCCAGAAGGTGGGGGTGCTGTTCATCGATCTCGACGGTTTCAAGATGATCAACGACGGTTTTGGTCATGCCACCGGCGATCAGGTGCTGAAACTGACCGGCAACCGCCTCGCCGCCATCGTCCGCGAAGGCGACACGGTGGGCCGACTCGGCGGCGACGAGTTCGTGATCGTGCTCAATGATCAGGAACGCATCGAAGACATCTCCGATGCCGTCACCCGCATCATGGAATCGGTGCTGCGGCCGATTCCGATCCAGACCCACGAAATCACCCTGACCTGCAGCATCGGCATCAGTGTCTGTCCGGATGACGGCGAGGAAGCCGGCGCGCTGCTCAAATACGCCGACATCGCGATGTACAAGGCCAAGGAAGAAGGCAAAAACGCCTCGCGTTTTTACACCCGCGGCATGAACGACACGATTGTCCAGCGGGTCACGCTGACCAACAACCTGCGGCAGGCACTGGAACGCCGGCAGTTCCTGCTGCACTACCAGCCGCAGGTCGACCTGCAGACCGGCGCCGTCCTGGGCGCCGAGGCGCTGATCCGCTGGCAGCACCCGGAGTTCGGCCTGATCACCCCGTCGCAGTTCATTCCGCTCGCCGAGGAATCCGGTCAGATCGTGCCTATCGGCGAATGGGTGATCAACGCCGCCTGCGCGCAAAACACCGCATTCGGAAAAACCGGCCTGCCGCCGCTGCTGATGGCGGTGAATCTGTCGGCGCGCCAGCTGCGCGACAAGAACCTGATCGGGCTGATCCGCAATGCGCTGGATGCTTCCGGCCTGCCCGCGCAGTCACTGGAACTCGAAATCACCGAGAGCATGGTGATGACGGACCTTGAAGGCGGCCTTGAGATCCTGAAAAAGATCAGGGATCTGGGGGCGCATCTCGCGATGGACGATTTCGGCACGGGATACTCCAGCCTGTCTTACCTGAAACGGTTCCCGATCGACCGCCTGAAAATCGACAAATCCTTCGTGCATGATGTCACCACCGATCGCAACGATGCCGCGCTGACCACGGCGATCATTGCGCTGGCGCACAACCTCGGCGTCAAGGTTGTCGCCGAGGGCGTCGAAACCCGCGAACAACGGGACTTCCTGATCAATGCCGGCTGCGACCTGGCGCAGGGATTTTTCTACGCAAAGCCGGCCGATGCCGCGGCGTTTCAGCGGTTGATCGGCAAGCGTCTCGGCAGCTGAGCTGCGCGGCCGCTCAGCCCTCCTGCCGCGGCGCTGCCTGCGGAAACAGCGGTGCGCTGCCGGTTCCGATCAGTTCGGACACCTCTCCGGGGATGCGTTTGACAGGCTGCTTCGCGGCGCGGCCGATCAGGAAACCCTGTGCATTGTCGATGCCCAGATCGCGGAGTATGCAGAAGTCGGCCATGGTTTCCACGCCTTCGGCGACCAGCGATGAGCCGCAGCCCTCCGCGATGTGCTGCAGCGATTTGAGAAAATGATACTTGACCTCATCCGCACTGACGCCCTGCACAAAGTGCATGTCAATCTTGACGAAATCCGGCTGCAGTTCGGACCACAGCCGCAGGCTTGAGAAGCCTTCGCCGAGGTCATCCAGCGCCACCCGGAACCCCGCCTTGCGAAACAGCATCAGCGCATCGCGAAAAATCGACCGGTCGGAAATGTACTGGCTTTCCGTGAGCTCGATCGTGACTTGCGCGATATCTATCCCGCAGTCCCGGATGAAGCGGCTGATGCGCTGCACATCGTCGCGCACATCGAGCACGGTCTGCGGCGTCACATTGAGAAACAGCTGCTGCTGCAGCCCCAGCCTCGCATACTGGCGCACCACTTTCAGCGCACACAGCATGTTCAGTTCGATCAGCTGGCCGGCGCGGGTGGCGGCATCGAAGAGTTTGGTGGGGGTATGCAGCGGGCTGCCATCCGGCCCGCGGATCAGGCCCTCGTACGCCAGGATCTCGCCGGTGCCGAAAGCCAGGATCGGCTGGAATACCGGCTGCACCGAGCGGGTCTCGATAATCCGCAGCAACTCTTCCAGCTCGCGGAACCGCGTGTTGTCGCGCGGCCTCGATGCACGGCCGCCCGCATCCTCGCTTCCGGGCGCTGCGGCATTTCCCGACGGCTTTGTCTTGAAAGTCATTCCATGTTCCGGCTACAGCGGCATGCCGGGCCATAATGCCCGGCACGGGTTGCGGCATTGTCAGCGGCCGCAATCCGGACACAATTAAATCATAATTTCAATAACTTGGCCGGACTACCGGACCCAAAGCGGGCCGCCTGCCCGCGTCACCAAGGCTGACAGCCCGATTGCCGACGGCCGAGTGATGCCTTACTTGCCCATTGCCAGCATCAGCTGGTTCAGCCGTTTGACGAAACCCGCCGGATCCTCGAGCTGGCCGCCTTCGGCCAGCAGCGACTGATCGAACAGCACCGCGGCAAAATCGCCGAACCGCGCATCATCGGTTTCCGCCTGCAGGCGCTGCAGCAGCGGATGTTCGGCATTGATTTCAAGTATGGGTTTGGCCATCGGCACTTTCTGCCCGGCGGCTTTGAGCATGCGCTGCAGACCGGCGGTCATGTCGTGTTCATCCGCCACCAGGCAGGCCGGTGACTCGGTCAGGCGCAGGGTCACGCGCACTTCCTTGACCCGCTCCCCCAGCGCCTTGGTGATGCGTTCGGTCAGCGCCTTGTGCTGCTCGGCCGCGGCCGTCTGCGCCTTTTTCTCGGCCTCGTCCTCAAGCTTGCCGAGGTCGAGCGCGCCGCGCGCCACCGACTGCAGGGGCTTGCCTTCGAACTCGGTGAGGAAGGACATCATCCATTCATCGACCCGCTCCGACAGCAACAGCACTTCGACGCCCTTCTTGCGCAGCACTTCGAGGTGCGGGCTGGCCTTGGCGGCAACAAACGATTCCGCAGTCACGTAATAAATCTTCTCCTGCCCGGGCTTCATCCGCGCCACGTAATCCGTCAGCGACACCTCCTCGTCGGCGGTGTCTTTCAGTGTCGAGGCAAAACGCAGCAGCTTCGCGATGCGGTCACGGTTGGCATGGTCTTCGCCGATACCCTCCTTGAACACGCGGCCGAATTCCTTCCAGAATTTGGCGAATTTCTCCTTCTGGTTTTCCGCGAGATCCTCGATCATCGACAGCACGCGCTTGACCGAGGCCGCGCGTATGGTTTCGATGTCCTTTGATTCCTGCAGGATTTCACGCGATACATTCAGCGGCAGATCGCCGGAATCGATGACGCCGCGCACAAAGCGCAGGTAATGCGGCATCAGGTTTTCGGCGTCGTCCATGATGAACACGCGCCGCACATAGAGCTTGATGCCGCGCCGCTGCTCGCGGTCCCACAAATCGAAGGGCGCGCGCGAGGGGATGTAGAGCAGCTGCGTGTATTCCTTGCGCCCCTCGACCTTGTTGTGCGACCAGACCAGCGGCGCCTCGAAATCATGCGAGACATGCTTGTAGAACTCGATGTACTGGTCATCGGAAATTTCGGACTTCGGCCGCGCCCACAACGCACTGGCCTGGTTGACGGTTTCGTCCTTGCCGGTGCTGCGGTATTTGCCGGAATCCTTGTCCCACTCCTCTTCCTTCATCAGGATCGGCAGCGTGATGTGGTCGGAATACTTGCGCAAAATCGCACGCAGCCGCGTGCCATCGGCGAACTCATCCTCGGTTTCCCGCAGGTGCAGCGTGACCTCGGTGCCGCGCTCGGCCTTGACCACGGTCTCCAGCGAGTATTCACCACCGCCGTCGGATTCCCAGCGCACCCCCAGCTCAGCTGCAAGGCCGGCACGGCGCGTCACCAGCGTGACGCGGTCGGCGACGACAAATGAGGAATAAAACCCGACGCCGAACTGGCCGATCAGGTTCGCATCCTTGGCCGCATCGCCGGTCAGTTTGGCGAGGAATTCGCGGGTGCCGGAACGGGCGATGGTGCCGACGTTGGCAATGACTTCCTCGCGCGACATGCCGATGCCGTTGTCGCTGACAGTCACCGTACGTGCCTTCGGATCGAAGGCGACGCGAATTTTCAGCTCGGCATCATTCTCCAGCAATGCCTTGTCGGTCAGCGCCTCGAAGCGCAGCTTGTCGCAGGCATCCGACGCGTTGGAGACCAGCTCACGCAGGAAAATTTCCTTGTTGCTGTACAGGGAATGGATCATCAGCTGCAGCAGCTGTTTGACCTCGGCCTGGAAACCCAGGGTTTCCTTGCGGGGCTTTGTCGTATCGGCGCTGGTATCGCTGGTATCGGTATTGGCAGTTTCGGCCATGGCAACTCCGGAAAGGGTGAACAAAAACGGTGGAGCAGAGGTGGGGCCGGTCGCGGCGGATTTCAAGCGCGGCGGAACACTGCCGGCGGGTTGCCGCCGGCAGTCCGAAAATATTTATAACTTATTGATTTTATTAATTATTTTTGTGGGCCCGGGCAGCCAGCAGCACCACCGCACCAACCGCCAGCACGCCCAGCCCGACCAGCGCATGACTGCCGTGATAGGTCAGGCTGGAATACAGCAGATAAGCACACATCAGCACGAACACGGCGGGCAGCAGCGGATAGAGCGGCACCTTGAACGGGCGCGGCGCTGCGGGCTCCTTCAGGCGCAGCACAAACAGCGCGATGCCGGTCAGCAGGAAAAAGCCCCAGAACACCGGCAGCGAATATTCGACCAGCCCCTTGAATCCGGAATTCTGGATCGCACCGAAACCCACCAGGGCCAGCGCAATCACGCCCTGCACCAGCATCGCGTTTTTCGGCGAACCGCTGGCCTCGTCCCAGCGCCCGAGGTAAGCCAGCATCGGCCAGTCGCGGCCGAGCGCATAATTGGATCGTGCACCGACGATCATCGAACCATTGACCGAAGTCAGCGCGGCGATGGCAATCATGATCGCGATCAGTTTTTCCCCGGCTCCTCCCCACACCGCCTTCAGCAGATCGGCTGCGACCGCGTCCGAACGCGCCATTGCGTCGTAACCGAGGCCTTTCAGGTACGCCAGGTTGACCAGCAGGTAGAGCAATGTCACCACGCTGATCGCCAGCAGCAGCGCACGCGCCATGTTGCGGTCGCGGTCGCGCACTTCGGCGGAAATATACGCGGCATCATTCCAGCCGCCGAAGGTGAACAAAACAAAAATCATTGCCGAGCCGATGCCCGCCCCCATGTACCAAGGCTGGCCGGCGCCTGCGGCCGCCGGCACCGCGGCCTGCGGCGGCGCCGCGAAAAAAAGTCCGGCGACAACGATCAGCACCAGGCCGCCGACTTCGAGCACGGTAAAGATGTTCTGCGTGGTCTTGCCCTCGCGGATGCCGCGGTAATTCACATAGGTCAGCACCACCACCACGAGGGCCGCCCAGATCGGCGATGAATGGGGACCGAGATTGACCACCCGCGACATGTAATCGCCGAACAGGTAGGCAAACACCGCGATCGAGCCGGCCACAATCACCGTCATCCGCGCCCAGCCGTAGAGAAAGGCCGGCGAACGGCCGAAGGCGCGCTGGATGAAGTGATATTCACCGCCCGCCGAGGGAAAGGCCGTGGCCAGCTCGGCATAACACAGCGCGCCGATGATCGAAAAAATGCCGCCGGCGATCCACACCGCGTACAGCGTGGCCTCGCCGCCGACGGCGCCGGCGACGATGGACGGCGTGCCGAAAATGCCGGCGCCGACGATCAGGCCGACAATCATCGCGCAGGCATCGGTGACGGACAGGGTCTGGCGCGGCGCTGCTGCGCTGTTCGGGCTGCTCATGCGATCTTCTCCTCGACGACCGGATTGGTTTCCGGCCGGTTGTTTTTCCGCATCTATTTCACTTCCGGCAGTTCGTCCGCGGCGCGTTTCAGTTCGCCGCGCTGAATCTGCCTCGCGCTCCACGGCAGCTGCTGCCGCCCGGTGCCTTCCCCGATGACCAGGGTGCCCTTGATGGTGCCGTCGCCGATCTGCCCGCTGAACTCGTGGCGCGGCAGGCCATCGCGGGCGGCTGCCACCATGCGTATGCTCTCACCCATGATGCGGCCGCGAAGGTCAACGATGCGATCGCGGATTTCGACCTTGCCCTCGACTTCCTGGAATTCCTGCTGCAGGTTGAACTCCAGCGGCGTGTCACGGCCGCCGATGTTGACCAGCGACTGCCATTTGCCGGGAACCCGCGCCGGCACCACATAGGAGAACAGGTAACTGATGCCGGGGTTGCCGACTTTTTTCTCGGGCACGATCAGTTCGCGCTGCTCGTCCGGTTCCCAGTCGCCGAGGTGATAGTCATGGGTCACGATGCGCGTGCCCGGCTTCAGAGCCATGAACTTGGGCCGCAGCCTCAAATTCATCTCCGGCAGCAGATAGGTGCTGATCACGGTCGCCCGCGACAGGTCGGTGGTGAACAGGTTTTCCTCGATGAAACGCACCTTGTCGGTGACGCCGGCCTTCTGCGCATTCTGGTTGGCGAGTTTCAGCAGGTAGGTATCGAGATCGACGCCGAAAGCACTGGCCCCGTATTTGGAGGCCGCAGTGATGACAAAACGGCCGTCACCGGAACCCAGGTCGATGAGGAAATCCTTGGGGCCGATTTTAGCCATTTGCAGCATGGTATCGACGACAATCTGCGGCGTCGGCACATAGACCACGTCGCCGCGGCCTTCCTGCGCTGCCGCCGGCAACGCCAGTGCACCCGCCACCAGCGCCGCGCTGCCCAGCACTTTCATGATTTTCAGACTTGCCATTTTCATCACCGCTCCTTGATTGAACTGCCGACCGCGTCATGTCGCCAGGCTACATGCCGCCGATGTTGATTGTTCCCGTTTTAATCCGTTCCGCCCGCCACGGCAATGTACGCTCGCCGCTGCGCGGCACCACTTCACCGCTGATCACATTGCCGTCGATGCGCCCGCTGTAGCGCTGGACACCCGCCGCGCCGTTGAGCGTGAAACTCACCGTGTCGCCCTTGACCTGCGCCGCGGCCAGCGACAGGGGCTGGCCCTGCGCCATCGCCGCGCCCACCAGCATCTGGAATTTCTGCTCGAGGCGCGCCTCGTAAACCGGGCTGCCCGGCAGCGACCACTGCCAGACGCCGGCGAAGTTGGCGGGGATCACCCACAGCATGATATCGCTGCGCGGCGGTCCGTAGACCTTGTCCGGCACATCGATGGTGATTTTCTGGTCGGGCGGCCAGTCGGCGAAGTCGAAATCATGGCTCACGACGCGCGTGCCGGGTTTCAGCTGTTCGAACAGCATCGGCCGCAGACGCAGGTTCACCGAATGCAGCAGGTACGCGGTGATCACCGTGGCACGGCTCAAGTCGGTGTCAAACAGGTTGCGCGCGGCAAACGCCACTTTTCCGGCAACGCCCTGCTTTTGCGCTTCGGCCTGCGCCAGGCGCACCAGCCGGTCGTCAATATCCACCCCCATGCCGGGGGTGCCGAAGCGGGTCGCGGCACGGATCGAAATGCGGCCGTCTCCTGAGCCGAGGTCGATCAGGTAATCCCCGGGGCCGACGCCGCCGAGGACGAGCATCGCGTCCACCACGTTCATCGGCGTCGGCACGTACGGCACGTCGGACGCCCGCACCGCGACAGCCTGCCAGCACAGCGCCGCCAGCGCGATGGCCCCGCAGCGTCGCAGCAGCGCGATCATGGCGCGGCGCGCACGGCACGCCAGCCGTGCACGGTCTGCGTGTTGCCGGTGCCGCGGCGGAAGCTGCCTTCGATCACATCACCGCTGACACGGCCCTCAAAATAAAGGCTGGCTTCGTGGTCGCGATCGCGGTCATCGACGATGACAAAGCTCAGACGGTCGCCGGACAGGCGCGACCCCCAGACCTGGGCATGACGACCGTCGAAACGGGCGAAACCGTCGACTTCCTGGAATTTCTGCCGCAGCTCCAGCGTGATGGAGTGCGCGCTCGCGGACGAATCAGCGCCGGGCAATGTGAATTTCATGTCCCATTTTCCCGCCACCTTCGCCGGTACGATCCACAGGAAGGCATTTTTGCGGATCTGTGTCGTCGCATCCGGATTCCAGTCATCGAGCCGGAAGTCGTGCGACACCAGCCGCGTCCCCGGCTTCAGGTTGAGCAGCAGCGGACGCAGACGCATCATCACGCCGGGCAGCAGGTACATGGTGATCACCGTCGCCTGGCTGATATCGGTCTTGAACAGATCCTGCTGCAGGAACTTGACGCGCTCACCGACACCCGCCGCAGCCGCCGCCTCAATGCTCTCGGCAACCAGTTCGCCGTCGAGATCGACCCCGATGCCGCGCGCACCGAATTTTTTTGCAGCCGTGATCAGCACGCGGCCGTCGCCGGAACCGAGATCCATCACAAAATCCTGCGGGGTCACATTGGCCAGCCGTAGCATTTCCTCGATCACCACATAGGGCGTCGGCACAAACGGCACATCAAACTGCCAGTGCGGCGGTTGCGCCAGCTGCGCCCGGGCCTGTAAAGGCAGCAGCAGCGCAAACCCGGCGGTAATTAAAATAGTCTTTAAAAACAATATCTTACGCATAATCCCGGTGCGGCATGTTTATTGCGGCATAAATTCCCGGATCACCGGCGGCGGTGCCATGACATGCGCCGGATCCTGGATTTCGATGCGCACCGCGCTCCAGGCCGCGGGTTTGCCGCCGCCGTCAACGCTGCGCATCTCGCCCTCCAGGGCCTGGTTGATGCGCCGCCCGCTGAACACGACTCGACCGCGTTCGGGCAGCAGCAAAGTGACCTCGACCTGGCGCCCCGTCAGCGTGGCGCGCTCGACGGGCACCCTGCGACCATCGAGCCGCGCCGCGGCCTCCAGCTTCTGGAAATTCTGGCTGAGCGAAAGCTCCAGCCACTGCTGCCGGCCGCCGATATCGAGCGGCCAGGTCCAGCGCCCGGCAACGTGGTCGGGCACCACCCAGTAGAGAACCCTGCTTTTCTGCGAACGGCCGACCGGTTTGCCCGGTGCATCCATCTCATATTCAATGTCCGGCAGCCAGTCGCCGATGCCGTAGTCATGCGACACGATGCGCGTGCCCGGTGCCAGCGCCAGCAGCCTGCTGCGCGCCATCAGGTTCACTTCAGGCAGCAGGTAAATGGTGATCACCGACGCCGGGCTGAGGTCGGTCTCGAACAGGTCGCGGGCATAGAATTTCGCACGGTCGGCAACACCGGCCTTGCGCGCATTGTCATTGGCCAGTTTCACCAGACGCTTGTCGAGGTCGACGCCGAAACCGCGCGCGCCGCGTTTTTTTGCCGCGGTGATGACCATGCGCCCGTCACCCGAACCGAGGTCGATCACATAGTCCCTGTCGGTCACCTTTGCCGTTTCGAGCATGGCATCGACAACGTTCTGCGGCGTCTGCACATAAGGGGTATCGCCGAAATCCTGCGCCCCTGCCGTTGCCGCCAGCGCCAGCAGCAGGACGCCAGCCGTGATTCGAATCCGCATCAGTTCATTGCTCCCGTGCCGGCGACGCGGGCGGCGCGCTCGGCGATCCATTCCACCCGCGCCGTCAGGCGGCTGCCCGACAACGCGGCCTGGCCTATGATGCGGTCGCCATCGACACGCCCGCTGAACTCGTGCTTCACCGGCGCGCCGTTCACTTCCGCGGTGAAGGAAAACGACAGTTCCGCACCGCGCAGTTTTGCATCGGGTATTTTCACCGCCCGGCCGTTGACCTGCACCGAGCCGCTGATCACCTGGTATTTCTGCTCGAACATGAATTCATAAGTCTGCGGCTTGCCGGATACCGGGAATTGCGAGCGCCAGCTGCCGCCCGCTTTCGCCGGCACCACCCAGAAATACACGTCGCTGTCGCCGCCGGCGCCGGAAAATTTGTCAGCCGCATTGATGCGCACCGACGCATCGGCTTTCCAGTCACCCATGTCGAAATCATGGGACACCAGGCGTGTGCCCGGCTTCAGTTCCAGCAGCTTGGGACGCAATTCCAGGTTGACCCGCGGCAGCAGGTACATGGTGATCACCGTCGCCTGCGACAGATCGGTGTCAAACAGGTTGCGCTGGTAAAACGCCACCTTGTCGGTGACGCCGTTCCTGCGGGCGTTTTCATTGGCTTCGCTGATGCGCACCGGATTCAGATCGACACCGAAACCGCGTGCGCCGAATTTTTTCGCGGCGGTGACGACGATGCGGCCGTCGCCGGAACCGAGGTCGATCAGGTAATCCTGCGCCGTGACTTTGGCCATCTCCAGCATGCGGTCAACCACCGCCTGCGGCGTCGGCACATAGGGCACGCTGGGCTGATCGCCCGCCGCCTGCGCACCGGATGCCAGCACTCCGGCAAAAGCCAGTGCCGGCAGTACTCGATTAAATACCCTCAACAGACGCTGCATGATCGCCTCCATGACACGCCGCCACACCTGTGCATCGATTGGATTTGGAACCGTCACCACAGGCTGCCCGCAATTGCATTCCCGGTCACCTGAATGAGACTGCGCCTGTGGTAGATTGGCGGCGCATTATAACCGACAGATTATCGACAGCCTTCGCCTTTCGCCCTGCCTTCCACCCATTGCCATGCCCGCTGTTATCCCTTTCACCCTGATCTTCATTTCCGGCGGCGCGATCCTGGCGCTTGAACTGCTGGCCTCGCGCATCATGACGCCCTATTTCGGCGTCAGCCTCTACATCTGGACCGGCATCCTGTCGATCACACTGGTGTCGCTGGCGCTCGGCTACTGGTGGGGCGGCCGGCTTGCCGGCAACGCACCGGCGCGCCGCCTCGGCCTCTTGTTCGCGATCATGCCGGCGCTGGCCGGCCTGGCAATCATCGCCGCCTGCGCGATTTATCCCTTTGCCTTCCATCCGCTGGCGCGCTGGAGCCTGAGCGGCGGCGCCTTCGCCGCCTGCATGATCCTGCTGTTCCTGCCGCTGGTCGCGACCTCGGCGATGAATCCGCTGCTGGTGGCGCTGCTGTTGCAACAACAGGAAAAACGCAAAGGGGACGCCGGCTCGGGCCTGGTGTTTTTTGTCAGCACGCTGGGTTCGGTCGCCGGCGTCATCGTCACCGCCTTCGGCCTGATCCCGTACATCAGCAATTACACCGCCACACTGCTGGTGGCCTTGCTGCTGGGGGTGCTGTCACTGACAGCGGCGGCATCAGGGCTCGCCATGTCCGGCCGCGGCACCGTCAGCGCCTGCGGCATCGCCGCCGTGCTCGGCGCCGCCTTGCTGGCCTGGCAGGGCGACCGTTACACCGGACGCCTCGGCCCGGTCGCCTTCAGCGGCGCCGAGTGGCAGGTCGAAGGCAGCCACAGTTCGCTGTTCGGCACCGTGAAAATCCTGCGCAGCGGCGCCGATGCCGATGGAAAATTCCTGCGCATGTACTTCCACGACGGCCTGATCCAGAACAGCGTCGACTCCAACCAGCATTCGATCTCTTTTTACACCTGGGCGCTGGAGGCGCTGGCACGCGCCTACCGTCCGCAGATGCAGGAGGCGCTGATGCTGGGCCTGGGCGCCGGCATCGTGCCGTCACGCCTCGCGCGCGACGGCACCCGCGTCGCCGTCGTCGAAATCGACCCGGCGTCCGTGGCGGTGGCGCAGCGGTATTTCGGATTTGATGTGAAACGCGTCACCACGCACCAGGCCGATGCACGGACTTTTGTCGGTGAATGCGCGCCGCGCCACGACGTGGTGCTGGTCGACCTTTTTCACGGCGACGGCACGCCCGATTACCTGATCACCCGTGAATTTTTCCGCGACCTGAAGGGCTGCCTGAAACCCGGCGGTGTGGCGATTTTCAACACTTTCGCCAATCTCGACGACACGCGCGGTTATTCCCATCTGCTGGCGACGCTGCTGAGTGAACTGCCGCATGTCGCGCTGTACCGGCCCGACTGGCCCGGCGCGCGGCAGATCAACAGTTTCCTGGTTGCATCGCCAACGCCGCTGCCGGCGCCGCAGCGCGTGACCATCAATGACGTGCCGGAACGCCATGCCGCGACGCTGTGGGACATGCTGGCGAAACCGCAGGCCGTCGGCAGCATGGCCGCATCGGGAAAAATCATCTACGACGCATGGAATGCCGCGGCGCTGGACATGGCTGCCAGCCAGGCCGCGTTCCGCCAGGGAGTGCTAGACAGCGCCCCGCCGGCACTGCTGATGAACTAGCAGTGCGTGGAAAAAGTGATGGGCGAGCGCGTTGGGAGCGCAGCGACCGAGCGCACACGCCTTCAAGTCGTTGATTAAGCGATAGTGGAAAAACCAACAAGGCAGGACCGTTTTCCGGCAATAACGTTTTTCAACAAACTGCTAGGCAGTTATGAACCTTTGCTGGCGCTCCAGCGCACGGCCTTGCCATCCCCGAAATTCGCGGTGCCTTCCATGCGATTGCCGTCAACCCGGCCGGTGAACTGGCCGCGGCTTGCGCCCTGTACCAGCACGAAATTGATTTCAGTCCCTTTCATCTTCGGTTCGAGCAGCCCGGCCTGACGGCCACTGGTCTCGACCGTGCCCTCAAGAACCTGGTAACGCTGCTTCAGCATCACGTTGTATTCGCCGCCGCCGTCGAGCTGCATGCGCCAGCTGCCCTCAACCCTGGCCGGCACGATCCACAGGTAGAGGGTCGCGTGCGGCACGCCGGAAATGAATTCCTTCTCCGGCACGTCAAAACTGATGTCTTCGTCATGCTGCCACTCGTCGAAATGATAATCGTGCGACACGATGCGCGTGCCGGGCTTGAGTTCGTTGAACAGCTTGGGCCGCAGCCGCCGCATGAACTCCGGCAGCAGGTACAGCGTGACCACGGTGGCCTTGCTGACATTGGTCTTGAAAATATCCCTGGCCTCGAACAGCACCCGTCCTGAAACACCGAGACTTTTGGCGCGCAGGTTGCTGAGCCGCACCAGCTCCTCGTCGATATCGACGCCATAACCGCTGGACTTGCGCTGGTGGGCTGCGGTCAGCACGATGATGCCGTCGCCGGAACCGAGGTCGATCACGTGATCATTGGCGCCGACATTGGCCAGCTTCAGCATCTGGTCCACCACCACATTCGGCGTCGGCACATAGGGCCCGCCTTCGCGCTCATATTCCGGCGGCACGTTGGGCTGCTTCTGCGCCGCGCCTGCGATGCATACCCAGATCATCCCCGCCACTACTGCCACTGACCGCCAACTGCTGTTCATCTGTCCGAATTTCATCTACATCCCTCCGTGACGTTACCGGGCCCGAGAGCCATGTTTGCGCGCGCCAATATAACTGATTCAGCGGCGGCTGCCGCCTTTGCTGGCGGCGCATGTTTCAGCCAGTTCATAAATCGAAATTTCGCTGGTAAAGGTCAGGCGCACCGCACGCCGGATCATCGCCAATTCATCCGGCTTGAAACGCTCGCGCAAATCGCCTTTTTCGGTTTCAGCCATCACCTGGTTCAGCGACGCCCCGCGATCGCGCATTTCAAGGCCAGCCTGTGCGCTGGCAACAATCTGATCGCAGGTCAGTACGGTCTGCGCACATACCGCACTGCTCAACAGCAGCCCCGAAGAGACTATCCACAGACGCAGCATGACCATGCTCCTCAGAACGCCGCCACATCCAGCGCCAGCGTGCTCGCCGCGCCCCGGGTCACGGTCTGCGCCAGCGCGCCGGCCTGAGGCAGCAGGTGTTCGAGATAAAAACGCGCGGTCGCGAGTTTGCCCTCAAAGAATGCGCGGTCGGCACCCGGCGCCGCCAGGCGCTCCCTTGCCACCAGCGCTGCACGCGCCATCAGCCAGCCGCCGGCGACGGTGCCGAACAGTTTCAGGTAGGGCACGGCCACCGCAGCTGCAGCCTCGGGCGCCTTTTGGTAATGCTCGACCAGCCAGCGCGTCGCCGACTCCAGCCCGTCCACAGCCTGGGTGAATGACGCGCGCATCGCGGCGTACGTTTCGCCTGCTGCCGCCAGCGGTGCATCCAGCGCGCGCATCTCGGCAATCAGCGCCAGCGCCGTCACGCCTTTTTCCGCGCCGACCTTGCGTCCGATCAGGTCATTGGCCTGGATGCCGGTGGTGCCTTCGTAAATGGTGGTAATGCGCGCATCGCGCAGGTATTGCGCGGCGCCGGTTTCCTCGACAAAACCCATGCCGCCATGCACCTGCACGCCGATCGAGGCAATCTCCACCGCGAGCTCGGTGCACCAGCCCTTGACCACCGGCGTCAGCAGATCGAGGCGGGACTGATGATCCGCACGCTCCTTTGCGTCGGCATGGCGTTTGGCGCGGTCCAGCGCGCCGGCCGCGTAATATCCCAGCGCACGCATCGCTTCGGTTTGCGCGCGCATGGTCAGCAGCATGCGCCGCACATCCGGGTGATGGATGATGGTCACACGGTCGCCGCTGCGCTGGCCAATCACACGCCCCTGCACCCGCGTTTTCGCGTATTCCAGCGCATGCTGGTAGGCACGCTCGGCAATCGCCACGCCTTCCATGCCCACACCCAGCCTTGCGTGATTCATCATGGTGAACATGTATTCGAGGCCGCGGTTGGCTTCACCGACCAGATAACCTGTCGCCCCGCCGTGATCCCCATAAGCCAGCACGCAGGTCGGACTGCCGTGGATGCCGAGCTTGTGTTCGATCGACACGCAGCGGATGTCGTTGCGTGCACCGGGGCTGCCGTCGGCATCGGGCAGGAACTTCGGCACCACGAACATCGAAATGCCCTTCACGCCCTCGGGCGCATCGGGCAGGCGGGCCAGCACCAGATGCACGATGTTCTCCGCCATGTCGTGTTCACCCCAGGTGATGAATATCTTGGTGCCCTGGATGCGGTAATGGTCCCCCTCGGGCACGGCGCGGGTGCGCACCGCCGACAGGTCGGAGCCGGCCTGCGGCTCGGTCAGGTTCATCGTGCCGGTCCACTCGCCGGACACCAGTTTCGGCATATAGGTGTTGATCAGATCCGCCGAACCATGATGGCTCAGCGCCTCCTGCACGCCGGTGGTCAGCATCGGACACAGGCAGAACGCCATGTTGGCGCTGTTCCACATTTCCTGCAGCGGCAACGCGATGATGTGCGGCAATCCCTGGCCGCCATGATCCACGCTGCCGCCCAGGCTGTTCCAGCCGGCCTCCGTGAACTGCGCGTAGGCTTCCTTGAATCCGGCCGGGGCGGTGACCACGCCGTCGCGCCATAACGCGCCCTGTTTGTCCCCGCTGCGGTTCAGCGGATCAAGCACGCCCTGTGCAAACTTTCCGGCCTCCGTCAGCACGGCCCCGACCAGCTCGGCATTGACCTCATTGCAGCCGGGCAAGGCGGTAATGCCGTCGATTCCGGCAAACTCGGCGATGGCGAACTGCATGTCCTTCAGCGGCGCGTTATAGGTCGACATGAGGAATCTCCGGACGGCGTGCACAAACAAAAAGGGCGCTCTGCAAAAAGCGCCCTTCATGTTACCGCATCCGGTCGATGCTTTAGGTAAGGCGCCTCAGCCCAGTTCCCGGGTCAGCTCCGGCACCGCCTTGAACAGGTCTTCCTCCAGCCAGTAGTCGGCCACCGCAAAGATCGGCGCTTCCGGATCCTTGTTGATGGCGATGATGACCTTGCTGTCCTTCATGCCGGCCAGGTGCTGGATCGCGCCGGAAATGCCGACGGCGATGTAGAGCTCGGGGGCCACGATCTTGCCGGTCTGCCCGACCTGGTAATCGTTGGGGACAAAACCCGAATCCACCGCCGCACGCGAGGCACCCACCGCGGCGCCCAGCTTGTCGGCCAGCGCTTCGAGGAGCTTGAAATTCTCGCCGCTGCCCATGCCGCGACCGCCGGAGACGATGATGCGCGCCGCGGTGAGCTCGGGGCGGTCGGACTTGGACAGTTCCTGGCCATTGAATTTCGCCAGGCCGGTATCCGGTGCCGCGGCGAGATTCTCCACCGCAGCGCTGCCGCCCTCGCCTGCCGCATCAAAACCCGTGGCGCGCACGGTGATCACCTTGACCTTGTCGGCGGACTGCACGGTGGCCAGCGCATTGCCGGCGTAAATCGGCCGCACGAAGGTATCCGCTGAAACCACGGCGCTGATTTCCGAAATCTGCTGCACGTCCAGCGCCGCCGCCACGCGCGGCATGAAGTTTTTGCCGAAGCCGGTGGCCGGCGCGAGGATATGGCTGTACTGGCCGGCGACGGTCAGCACCAGCGCGGCGATGTTTTCCGCGACGCCGCCGGCATACTGCGGCGCATCGGCGAGCAGCACTTTTTTGACACCGGTGATTTTTGCCGCGGCCTGCGCCGCATCGGCGCATTGCTGGCCGGCGACCAGCACGGTGATGTCGCCGCCGATTTTCGCCGCGGCGGTGACCGTGTTGGTGGTGCCGGGTTTGAGTTGTTTGCCGTCGTGTTCGGCGATGACGAGTATGGACATCAGATGACCCTGGCTTCGTTTTTGAGTTTGGCGACGAGTTCCTTCACGTCGGCTACCTTGACCCCGGCGCTGCGTTTCGGCGGCTCCTCGACCTTCAGCGTTTTAAGCCGCGGCGTGATGTCGACACCGAGCGCCTCCGGTTTCAGCGTCTCCAGCGGTTTTTTCTTCGCCTTCATGATGTTGGGCAGCGTCACATAACGCGGCTCATTCAAGCGCAGGTCGGTGGTGATCACCGCCGGCAGCCTGATGGTCAGCTTCTCCAGCCCGCCGTCGATTTCACGGGTGACCTCCGCCGCATCACCGTTGACGGTGATCGCCGAGGTAAACGCCGACTGCGGCCAGCCGAGCAGCGCCGCCACCATCTGTCCGGTCTGGTTGGCATCGTCATCGATGGCCTGTTTGCCCATGATCACCAGTTTGGGCTGCTCCTTGTCGATGATCGCCTTCACCAGCTTGGCCACCGCCAGCGGCTGCATGTCGGTCGTGCCGGTCTCGACCAGGATGCCGCGGTCGGCGCCCATCGCCATCGCAGTACGCAGCGTTTCCTGGCACTGCGGCGCGCCGATCGACACCGCGACGATTTCGGTCACGACACCGGCCTCCTTCATGCGCACCGCCTGTTCAATGGCGATTTCGCAGAATGGATTCATCGCCATCTTGACGTTGGCGGTCTCAACCCCGCTGCCGTCGGACTTGACGCGCACTTTCACGTACGGGTCGATAACCCGTTTGACTGTCACTAAAACCTTCATGGATGCTCCGGGAAAACAAGAAATCGGGCGCCGGATTTTTCACTGGCAGACCGGCGATTTTACCGTATCACTGCAAGCGACGAAACCGCGATTGCCCATACTGTGGCCAGACCGGCCTGCCGCCGCGCGCTACAGCGGCCGCCTCAAGAAACGCCCCAGTTCCCCGATGATGCCGCGCCGGAACGCGAGCACACACACGACAAAAATAATGCCCATGATCACCTGCACCCAGGACCCCACCTTGTCGGCCAGGCCATTCTGCAGACCGATGATGACAAAGGCACCCACCACCGGTCCGAAGACCGTGCCCAGCCCGCCCAGCAGGGTCATCAGCACAACCTCCCCCGACATGTGCCAGTGGGCATCGGTCAGCGATGCAAGCTGGAATACCACCGTCTTGGTCGCACCGGCCAGCCCTGACAATGCGGCGGACAATACGAACACAAGCAGCTTGTAGCGGTCGACGTCATAACCGAGAGAAATCGCACGGGGCTCGTTTTCCCGGATCGCCTGCAAAACCTGGCCGAACGGCGAGTGGATCACCCGGTAAATCAGCAAAAACCCGGCAAGAAAAATCGCGAACACAAGGTAATACAGGTTCGTGTTGTCCGACAGGTCGAGCATTCCGAACAACACGCCGCGCGGCACGCCCTGCAAACCGTCCTCGCCGCCGGTAAAACTCATCTGTCCCCATACAAAATAGAGCATTTGCGCCAGCGCCAGCGTGATCATCGCGAAATAGATGCCGGAGCGGCGGATGGCCAGGCTGCCGAACACGAAACCGAGCACACCGGCACAAACCGTTCCGGCCAGCAGCCCCAGTTCCGGCGCAAGTCCCCAGACCTTGATTGCATGCCCGGTCGTATACGCTGCGGCACTGAGAAAGGCGGCGTGGCCAAAGGACAGCAGGCCGGTGTAGCCCAGCAGCAGATTGAAGGCGCAGGCAAACAGCGCAAAACACCAGCATTTCATCAGGAACGTGGGGTAAATGCCCAGAACCGGCGCCACCAGCCCAAAGCCGATCAGGATGACAAAACCCCAGGGGATGGGCCGGGCGCTCATTGCTCTTTTCCGAACAGGCCGGCGGGCCTGACCAGCAGCACGATGGCCATGATCACAAAAATCACCACGGCGGACGCTTCCGGATAAAACACCTTGGTCAGGCCCTCGATCAGACCCAGGCCGATGCCGGTCACGATCGATCCCAGTATCGAACCCATGCCGCCGATCACCACCACGGCAAAAACCACGATGATCAGATCCGCGCCCATTTTCGGAGACACGGTGAATATCGGCGCCGCCAGCACCCCGGCAAACGCCGCCAGCGCCACGCCGTAGCCGTATGTCAGCATGATCATCAGCGGCACATTGACGCCAAAAGCCTGCGTCAGGCGCGGATTCTCGGTGCCGGCACGCAAATAGGAGCCGAGCTTGGTCCGCTCGATCACGAACCAGGTTGCAAAACAGGCTGCCAATGCGGCCGCCACCACCCAGGCCCGGTATTTGGGCAGGTACATGAAGCCGAGGTTGATCACGCCCTGAAAGACTTCCGGAATTTCGTATTGCTGCCCGGAAACGCCGTACCAGTCGCGGAACACCCCTTCGATGATCAGCGCAATGCCGAAAGTCAGCAGCAGGCCGTAAAGATGATCCAGCTTGTACAGCCGGCGCAGCATGGTACGTTCGATGAACACCCCGAAAACTCCGACGATCAGCGGCACCAGCACCAGCGCAGCCCAGTAATTGACCGCAAAATCAGGATTGCCCAGCCATTGCGGCAGCTGTGTCAATCCGATCCATGCCAGGAAAGCGCCCATCATGTACTGGGCGCCATGGCTGAAATTGATGATGTTGAGCAGCCCGAAAATGATCGCCAGGCCCAGGCTCAGCACGGCATAGAACGAACCGTTGATCAGTCCGATCAGCAGCTGGCTGTAGAGGGCCTGCGGGGAAATGCCGAGCAGTTCAAACATGGTTAAAACGGTGAACGAGTGAAGGGGTGAACGGGTGAACGGGCAACCCCGCTGCACTTGGCGCGGAAGCCGCGCACAAACTTAGTCCCGCAGAATGTCACGCGTTCACCCTTCACCTTTCACCCGTTCACTGCTTTATTTCTTGAGCAGGGGACACTCGCTTTTCGCTGCGGGTATCGCCGCATCAGCCGCCGGAATCACCTGGCGCACGTGGTAGTAGTCCCACGGTCCCTTCGACTCCGCCGGCCTTTTCACCTGCAGCAGGTAGAAGTCGTGCAACAGCCGGCCGTCTTCGCGAATGCTGCCGTTTTTTGCAAAAAAATCATTGACCGGCGTGTCCTTCATTTTCTTCACCACCGCCTTCGCCTCATCGGTGCCCGCATCCTTGACCGCCTTCAGATAATGCATGGTGGAGGAATAGACGCCCGCCTGGACCATGGTCGGCATGCGCTTGTGCTGGTCAAAGAAGCGCTTCGACCAGGCGCGCGTCTCGTTGTTGAGATCCCAGTAAAAGCCCTCGGTCAGATACATGCCGCCCGCGGTTTTCAGCGACAGGCTGTGCACGTCGGTGATGAACATCAGCAGTCCGGCCAGCGACTGTTTCGGAGTAATGCCGAATTCCGCCGCCTGCTTGATCGAATTGGTGGTGTCGGTGCCGGCATTGGCGAGTCCGATCACCTTGGCGCCCGAGGCCTGTGCCTTCAGCAGGAAAGAGGAAAAATCCGTGCCGGGAAACGGATGGCGCACCGAACCGAGCACCTTGCCGCCCATTGCGGTCACCACATCGCTGGTGTCTTTTTCCAGCGAATGGCCGAAGGCATAATCCGCCGTCAGAAAAAACCAGGAATCACCGCCCTGCTTCACCACCGCGCGTCCGGTGCCTATGGCCAGCGCATAGGTGTCGTAGGCATAGTGGACATTCAGGTCGGTGCAGGCCTTGCCGGTGATGTTGGTTGAAGCGGCGCCGTTGACGATGGTCACCCGGTTCATCTCCTTGGCCACCGGCATCACGGCAAGCGCGGTGGAGGAGGTCACCAGGTCGCCGATCATGTCCACGCCGTCGCGCTCGAACCACTCGCGGGCCTTGTTCGAGGCCACGTCCCCCTTGTTCTGGTGATCCGCCGATACCAGCTCGACCTTGAACGGATTTTTTTCCTGCTTCAGAAAGTCCTCGATCGCCATGCGCGCGGCGATGACCGACCCTTGTCCCGACAGATCCGAATAGGTGCCCGACAAATCCGTCAGGATGCCGATTTTGACCAGTCCGCCGGAAAGTTTAGCCTGTTGCGCAGGAACCCCCGCGGCCAAACCGAGTAAAACGCCTGCGATTGCGGTAATCATCAATTTCTTTTTCATGTTGGTTCCTTCCCTCTCAATGGTGGAAAAGCAGACTCAAACGCCCAGAAGTTCGTGCAATCGCCCCATGCGCGCGGACAATTCGTCCCTGCTCACGGATTCGACGATTCGGCCATGCTCAATGACATAATGCCGGTCGGCCAGCGGCGCGGCAAAACGGAAATTCTGTTCGACCATCACAATGGTGTAGCCCCGGGCTTTCAGGTCGCGGATGGTTCCGCCCAGCGTGCGCACAATGACGGGCGCCAGCCCCTCGCTGATCTCGTCCAGCAACAGCAGCCGGGCGCCGGTGCGCAGGATGCGCGCGATCGCGAGCATCTGCTGCTCGCCCCCGGACAGCCGGGAACCGGGGCTGCGGCGCCGCTCATGCAGATTGGGAAACATGCCGTAAATTTCCTCCACGCTCATGCCGCCGCTGGCGACGGCCGGGGGCAACAGCAGGTTTTCTTCGGTGCTGAGGCTGGCAAAAATCCCGCGCTCCTCCGGGCAATAACCGATGCCGAGATGCGCTATCTGATGGGTGGGCAGCGTGATCGTCTCGCGCCCGTTCACCGTAATCGAGCCGCTGCGCTGCCCGGTCAGACCCAGCACCGCGCGCAGCGTGGAGGTGCGGCCCGCCCCGTTGCGTCCGAGCAGGGTCACCACCTCCCCGCGATTCACATTGAAATCAATGCCGTGCAGCACATGAGACTCGCCATAATAGGCATGCAGGTTGGTCACCCGCAGCATTTCAACGTCCGGACTGAAGGCACTGGTCATGCCGCAGCCTCCTGCTCAGTCCCGACATAGGCCTCCAGCACCTGCGGGTTGCGGGATACCTCCGCATACGGCCCCTCGGCGAGCACGGCGCCCCTGGCCAGCACGGTCATGGTGTCCGACAAATCAGCCACCACGTTCATGTTGTGCTCCACCATCAGCACGGTGCGGTTGACCGCCACCTTGCGGATCAGGTCAACGACGCGACCGACATCCTCATGCCCCATGCCCTGTGTCGGCTCATCAAGCAGCATCATTTCCGGATCCAGCGCCAGCGTGGTGGCGATTTCAAGCGCCCGCTTGCGACCGTACGGCAGCTCGACGGTCATGGTGCCGGCAAACGCGCCGAGGTCCACCGCCTCCAGCAATTCCAGCGCCCGCCCGTTCAAGGCGTCCAGCGCGCGGCCGGACTTCCAGAAATGCATCGACATGCCGGTCTTGCGCTGCAGCGCCACCCGTACGTTTTCCAGCACCGTCATGTGCGGAAAAGTGGCGGAAATCTGAAACGATCGCACCAGGCCGAGACGGGCAATCGCCGACGGGCGCAGCTGCGTAATATCGCGGCCGTTGAAAATGATCGTGCCTTGCGTGGGCGCCAGAAACCGCGTCAGCAGATTGAAGCAGGTGGTCTTGCCGGCGCCATTGGGACCGATCAGGGCATGTATCGTGCCGCGCCGCACGCGCAGATCGACGCCGTCGACCGCGACAAAACCACTGAAGGCCTTGGTCAGTCCGCGTGTTTCCAGGATGTAGTCGGTGCCGGTCATGTTTGGAAAGAATCGATGATTTTCTTATAATTATCAATAAAATCAATTACTTAATAACAATCACCGCGGCGCCGGAACGAAGGGCGCTGACACAGGGCTTGTTCATGCAGCACCTCCTCCGATGTTGAAGCGCGCCCGCCGCACCCGCCGCAGACATGACGTCTCCAGCAGGCGCTTGAAACCAGTTTACCGGTAAATCCTTACGACGCCCTGAATCCGCTCAAGCCGCGCCGAATCCATCGCGAAAACCGATGACCGCATCCTCGATGCGCCGCACCGCGATGACTTTGAGGCCCGCGATCGCCTGCCGCGGCGCGTTGGCCTGCGGAATCAGCGCATGGGTGAAGCCGAGCTTGGCGGCTTCCCTCAGCCGCTCCTGGCCGCGCTGCACCGGCCGCACTTCGCCGGCCAGGCCGACTTCGCCGAACACCACCAGTTTTTTCGGCAACGGTTTGTTTTTTAACGAACTCACCACCGCCATCAGCACCGCGAGATCGGCCGCGGGTTCCGAAATGCGCACCCCGCCCACCGCATTGACGAACACATCCTGATCAAAACAGGCGATGCCGGAATGACGATGCAGCACCGCCAGCAGCAGCGCCAGCCGGTTCTGCTCCAGCCCGACACTGAGGCGCCGCGGGTTCGGCGCATGCGCCTCATCGACCAGCGCCTGCACCTCCACCAGCAGCGGCCGCGTACCTTCCTGCGTCACCATCACGCAGGAGCCCGCGACTTCGCTGTCATGCTGCGACAGGAACAGCGCCGAGGGATTGGCCACACCTTTCAATCCCTTGTCGGTCATCGCAAACACGCCCAGCTCATTGACCGCGCCATAACGGTTCTTGAAGGCGCGGATCAGGCGAAAACTGGAATGGGTGTCGCCCTCGAAATAGAGCACGGTATCGACCATGTGTTCGAGCACGCGCGGCCCGGCCAGCGTGCCCTCCTTGGTGACATGGCCGACAAATATGATGGTGGTGCCGCTTGCCTTGGCCAGCCGCGTCAGCTGCGCCGCGCATTCGCGCACCTGCGCCACCGAGCCCGGCGCCGAGGTCAGCGCATCGGAGTACAAAGTCTGGATCGAATCGATGACGGCGATTTCGGGCTTTTCGGACTGGATCACCGCCTGGATCTTGCCGAGACTGGTTTCGGGCAGCACATGGACATGCGCCGCCTCGGCATTGAGCCGCTGCGCGCGCAGTGCGATCTGCTGCGGCGACTCCTCGCCCGACACATAAATCACCTTGCGCGCGGCACCCATGGTGGCCAGCGACTGCAGCAGCAGCGTCGATTTGCCGATGCCGGGATCGCCGCCGATCAGGATCACCGCGCCCGGCACCAGACCGCCGCCGAGCACGCGGTCAAATTCTTCAATGCCGCTGGACACGCGCGACTCTTCGCGCGCCTCGACTTCCGACAGGCGCTGCAGCTTGCCGGTTTCGGCGATCAGCGAAAACCGGTTCGCCGATGGTGCGGCGGTATCCGCCACCGATTCGACCAGCGTATTCCACGCCTGGCAATGCGGACACTGGCCCTGCCATTTCGAGGCCTGGCCACCGCATTCGGTGCAGACATAGACCGTTTTGGCTTTAGCCACGCTCAGCCCTGATGCAGCGCGCGCAGGTGACGCAGCATCGCCTGGTTGATCGGGTGCCCGGCATCGGCCTGCATCGGGATCGTACTGAAGTGCCCCTCGTGCGGCACGACAATGACCTCCACCTTGCAGCCGGCGCGTTCGCACACTGCGGCGTACTCATGGGTCTGCGCCACCCAGCCCGGCGCCTCCTCGCCCCCTGCGGCCAGCACCAGCGGCAGCGGTCGCCGCGGCGGATGGAACTGCGGACTCAGTGCATCAATCCGGTCCGGAGTCAGCCGGATCAGGTCGTTGACGCTGATATGCAGCACCGGTTCGACGTCGTAGATGCCGGACACCAGGGTCGCGCCGCAGATCAGGTCTGCAGGCAGGCCGTGACGCATCCAGTCCTCGGCCAGCCCCATCGCCGCGAGGTGCGCGCCCGCGGAATGGCCATAGAGATAAATACGCCGGCCGTCGCCACCGATACGCTGCGCATTCCGTGCAACCCAGACGATGCCGCGCATCACCTGTGTCACGATCTCATCCAGCGCAACCGCCGGGCACAGATCGGTGCCGAGCATCACCACCGGGAACCCGGCCTGCACCAGCGGCTCGGCCAGGATCGCCTGTTTTTCCTTCTCGCCGACCCGCCAGTAGCCGCCGTGCAGGTAGACCACGATCGGCGCCTTGCTGTCGCCCGCATGGTAGACATCAAGCTTCTGCCGCGGCGTGTCGCCGTAGGCGAGGTCGAACTCGCCCTTCAGCCGCTGCCGCGCCGCCGCCGACAGTTTGCCGCGCAGCGCGTGCTGCGCATCCACATCGGTCGCCCATGCCCGCGGATTGAATTGCCGCTCGATATCGTCCTGCCAGTCACGCCACGGCATCGCCGTTCCCCCTTTGCTCGTTGTTGTTCATTCCGGTTGTTCGATCACCGGGACACGCGGTGCCAATGCACACACCAGTTCATAACTGACGGTGCCTGCGGCCTGCGCCACGGCATCAATCGGGTTGCCCTCGCCCCACAACACGACACGGGTGCCGATGCCCGCCTCGGGCATGCCGGTGATGTCGGCACACAGCATGTCCATCGACACCCGGCCCACGGTCGCGGTCATCCTGTCGCCCACCCGCAGCGGTGTGCCGCTGGGCGCATGGCGCGGATAACCGTCGGCATAACCGCAGGCGACGATGCCGATGCGCATCGCCCGTTCAGCGCGGAAAGTGCCGCCGTAACCGACGCTATCACCGGGCTTCAAGTCGCAGACACTGATGATTTCGGACGCCAGCGTCATCACCGGCTTCAGTCCCAGTTCCGCCGCGCTGCGATCGGTGAACGGCGAAGAACCGTAGAGCAGGATGCCAGGCCGGATCCAGTCGAAGTGCGTTTCCGGATAACGCAGCGTCGCCGCCGAATTGGCGAGGCTGCGCGGCGCGGCAATGCCCGCCGCAGCGCGCTCGAACACCGCCATCTGCGCGGCCACGCCGCCCGCGCCGTCGGCATCGGCAAAATGGGTCATCAGCGTGATTTTGCCGACCGCGGGATTTTCCTGCAGTGTTTCATAAACGCCGCTCACGGCCTGCGGCATGAATCCCAGGCGGTTCATGCCGCTGTTGATCTTGAGCAGCACATCGAGCCGGGATCCTGCAGCCAGCGGATTGATCAGCGCAAACTGCTCCCGGGTATGCAGCACGCTGGCGATTTTTTGCGCAGCACCCGCCTCTGCTTCCCGCGCATCAAAAAAACCTTCCAATAAAACAATGCGTTGCGTGTAACCGGCATCACGCAGCCGGATTGCGGCATCGAATTCGAGCACCGCAAAACCGTCCGCCGCGGCCAGGGCTTTCGCGGCGCGCAGCAGGCCGTGGCCGTAGGCATTGGCCTTGATCACGGCAAACACCCTGGCATGCGGCGCATGCGCGCGCGCAACGCCGAGGTTATGCGCCAGCGCCGCGAGATCAATGGTCGCGGTTATCGGCCGTGGCATGGACGGTCAGTCAAATGAAGGATTGCACTTCGTTCCGCACTCATCACTTCGCACTCTGCACTGTCTTTGCATGCTGCCGCTCAAACACCGCCTCGAGTTCATCGATGACCTCGGTTGCCGCCCGCCCCTGCAATGCATGCTGTGCCATCAGTGCCGACACCGGCCCGATCAGCCGGCGCCGCCCGGCGGCGGGAAAACCACGGGTCAGGCGTCTGATCGCCGCCACCACCGACTCTTCGGCGGGACGCGGCTCCGGCCGCATCGTTGCCGGCACAGGGTCATCACGCGCCGGCAGGGTCGCCGCAAAATCCAGCAACATGCCCTGCTGCCGCGGCTCCAGCCGGTCAAACACCGCGAGCAGGGCCTGCCGCCGCTCATCCCCGGTCATTGCGCGAGGGCCATGTCCTTCATCCGCGTCATCGCGAATTCGACAAAAGTCGAAACCAGGCGCGGACGGAACCTGTTGCGCGGGGTCACCACCGACAGGTTGCGGATCAGCGGCGGATCCAGCGGCACCGCCATCAGCACACCGAGCTTCAGTTCCTTGGCCACGGTCACGCGCGACAGCACGGACACACCGAGCCCGGTCGCGACCACGCCCTTGATCGCCTCGGAGCTGCCCAGCTCCATGACGATATTGATCGCATCGGGCGCAATCCTGTTCTGCTGGAAATAATGATCGGAAAACTCGCGCGTGCCGGATCCGGACTCGCGGCTGATGAAGGGTTCGCCGGCGATTTCCGCCGCCGAAACGCTTTTGGCTTTGGCCAGTTTGTATTTCGGGCTGCAGATCATCACCAGCACATCCTCGCAGCACACTTCGGTCTGCACCCCGGCGAGGTGCGAAGGTGACTCGATCAGGCCGAGATCCAGCGCATGTTCAGACACGCGCGATTCGATGGTCTCCGAATTGGCCACCGTCATGTGCACCTGCACATGGGGGTGCGCCGCCTTGAACTCGCCGAGGATCTGCGGCAGGTAGAACTCGGCGATGGTGGTGCTGGCGCCGAGCAGCAGCGGCCCGCTGATCGCACCGGTCAGCTCGCCGACCCGGGTTTCCAGCTCCTCGGACAGGGTCAGGATTTTTTCGGCATAACCCAATACCAGTTCCCCGGCGGGGGTCAGCGCGATGCTGCCGTGGCTGCGTTCAAACAGCCGGGTGTTCAGGTGTTCCTCGAGCTGCTTGATCTGGAAGGTGACCGCGGGCTGGGTCATGAACAACTGCTCCGCCGCCTTCGTGAACGAAAGCTGGCGGGCGACGGCATGGAATACCTGCAGGCGACGATCGGCCATGGCGAATCGGGGGATGTCCGGTGGAAATGGCGATACTACCTGTTCAGGCCTTGCCGACAAAGCCGGCGGGCCGGCCCCGGCAGGCTTGCAGCGCAGCAAACGAAAGCACAGGCCAAACGCTATAACCCCTTATTGAACTATGGTATAAAGCCGCGGTTCCTGTAACCTCCGGCTGAACAAAGGTTGCCGACAGGCGTCTCCGCTCCCGGCCAGCCGAATCAACAACCACAACATGCCGCACCTGGCCTTGGCAAACCACTACACCGCGCCCGGACAACCGGCGCCACTGGAACCATGCCCCTAGGCTTCTACATCATCATGGCGGCGCAGTTTTTTTCGTCGCTCGCCGACAATGCGCTGCTGGTCGCCGCGATCGCACTGCTGATGCAACTGCATTCACCGGAGTGGATGACGCCGCTGCTGAAATTTTTCTTCACGATTTCCTATGTCGTTTTTGCCGCCTTTGTCGGCGCCTTCGCCGACTCGATGCCCAAGGGCCGCGTCATGTTCATCACCAACACGGTCAAGATCGCCGGCTGCATGCTGCTGTTTTTCCATGACCTGTGGAACATCCCCGGCGCCTCCGAATACATGACCATACTGCTGGCCTATGCCGTGGTCGGCCTTGGCGCCGCCGCATACTCGCCGGCCAAATACGGCATCCTGACCGAATACCTGCCGCACCACCGGCTGGTCGTCGCCAACGGCTGGATCGAGGGCCTGACCGTGAGTTCGATCATTGTCGGCACGCTGCTCGGCGGCGTGCTGATCAGTTCAACCGTGTCGGGCAAGCTGCTCGCGATCGATCTGCCGCATATCGACACCGGTGTCGACACCCCGGCCGAAGCCGCGATCGCCATCATCATGCTGTTCTACGGCATCGCCGCCGTATTCAACCTCTATATCCCCGACACCGGCGTCGATCACCGGCCGCCGAGCAAAAATCCGCTGTACCTGGTGCGCGAATTCGCGCATTGCGTAAAACTGCTGTGGACCGACAAGCTGGGTCAGATCTCCCTCGCCACCACGACGCTGTTCTGGGGCGCCGGCGCCACGCTGCAATTCATCGTACTGAAATGGGCCGAGGTGGCGCTCGGTTATACGCTGTCGCAGTCCACCCTGCTGCAGGGCGTCTGCGCGGTGGGCATCGCTGTCGGCGCCATCATCGCCGCCAAGGTCGTGCCTTTGCACAAGGCGGTCAACGTGGTGCCGGTCGGCATCGCCATGGGCATCATCGTCATCGCGATGAATTTCGTCACGTCCCTGTCTGTCGCAATACCGCTGCTGATGCTGATCGGCGGCCTTGCCGGATTTTTTGTGGTGCCGATGAATGCGCTGCTGCAGCACCGCGGCCACATCCTGATGAGCGCCGGGCACTCCATCGCCGTGCAGAATTTCAATGAAAACCTGTCGATACTGGCGATGCTGAGCCTTTATGCGCTGCTGATCTGGCTGAATTTGTCGATCTACTGGGTGATCGCGCTGTTCGGCCTGTTTGTTTCGCTGTCGATGGTGCTGGTGCGCAAACGCCACCTGTACAACCTCGCCCAGGGCCGGCTGCCGGCCATTCCCACCGACGCCCGGCACTAGGGCCTGCCAACAGGCCATAAAACAAAAAACCGCCCGCAGGCGGTTTTTTTACGGCACAGCCGTTCAGACCTGCTCGTACTTGAAGCGCTTCACCTTGGCCATGTTGGTGCCTTCGATGCGAATCAGGCTGGTCGGACCCTCGCGTTTCGGCGAGTGCAGGTCGCCCTCGTTGTAGACGTGGGCGATACCCGGCGTCAGTTTGTAGGTGCGGACGTGTTTCACCTTGCCCGGCTTGTCGGCACTGGCCGGCTCCAGCAGGTGGTAATCTCGCATCTCGGTCTCGCCGCGCGCCTGGCCGTAAATCGCCCAGGAATGCCCGTGATCATGCGGCCCGCTGGTCTTGGCATCGGTGTAGTCGTGGGCGAGGATGCAGAAACCGAACTCCGGATCCTCGTAAATGATCTTGCGCTCGCCGACGCTGGGATCAACATGCTTGTCGATGAATTGCCTGTCCTTCAGCACCTCCTGCAGCAGCGCGGCGATTTTTTTGCGCCCGGCAGGACCCGGCTCGGCCTTGATGAAATCGTGGCATTGTTTGGCAAACTGTTCCAGTGTATGGCCCATGGTTTTTCTCCTCTCGCTTCACAATCAGTGCGGCACATTCTGCCGCAATTGCCGGCAGGGTGAAAGGCCGCACCCTGCGCTGCCGTATTGCGGACTGCCCGCATCACAGCCTTCAGATCACAGACTTCCGGTCAGGCGCCGATCGGCGTGATGCGGAACTCGACAACCGAGGCTTCCTGCTTCAGCCGCTCCGACAAGGCCAGCATGTTGCGGGATTTCAGCGTCTTGATGCCCATGCGGTATTCAAAACTCTGCCCGCCATCGGTCAGCTCAAAAGTCATGTTGGCAATCGAAAAACCCGTTTCTCTGGTGATGGCGCGCAAATCCGCCTCGGTCATCACGCTGGCGCGCCTGAACTTGATGTGGAACTGGGCATAAAACTCGGTGGGCATCCGGCTTTCAATCCAGCGGAACGACGACAGGGTGAACAAGGTCGCCGCCACCGCCATCATCGCCGGGATGTAGAAGCCGATGCCGAACAGGATGCCGATCGCAGCCGTCACCCAGATCGACGCCGCGGTGGTCAGGCCGCGCACCGACAGGCCCTCGCGCATGATCACGCCGGCGCCGAGAAAACCGATGCCGGTCATGATGCCCTGCGCCATGCGTGTCGGATCGACCACCACCCGCGAATTGCCCGCCTGGGTAAACCACTGGCTTTCATACACCGTCACCAGCATCAGCAACGCCGACGCCAGGCACACCAGCGTGTGGGTGCGGAATCCGGCGGGGCGGCCGTGGTAGCTGCGCTCAATGCCGATCAGGCCGCCGGCCGCCAGCGCCGCACCCAGCCGCACCGTCATGTCGAGCAATTCACCGCCGATCACCATCGCCGCATCCTCCTCATTGTTGTTTTCAATACCGTAGCCGCACCTGCGTCGATCAGGTTGTTGTCCAACTTTTCTTCCGCTGCCGATGTTACGCCGAAGAGACCGCGCGTCAACGAACTCCGGTCAGCGCCCGGAACAGTATCCCCGCTTCGCTCAAGCTGTAACCGATGCCAAAGCGCCGCCGCCAATTTCGTAGCTCAAGTGGGCAGCCGCCTTGCGCAATGCAGATTCATGCTTCGCACAAGCCTGACGCGTAAATCGGTCCAACGGCCCCGACACCGCAACGCAGCCGATCAATCGGTGATTCATGCCGAACACCGGAAATGCCACGCTCGCCACCTGGGGGTCTCTTTCTCCGCGGGTCGCGTGATGACCGACGCGGCGTATGCGGTCATAAAGTTCGCCGGATTCCCCCGAAAAAGCCAGCAGCACACGCCCGATCGCCCCACGATTTACCGGGAGCATTTCCCCCATGCGCACATGATGCCGGATGGTCTGCGGCCCATCGACTCGCACGACGCAACTGCGGAAATTGCCTTCGCGCACATAGAATGCTGCACTCTCGCCCGTGGTCTGCGACAGCTCGCGCAATACCGGCTCGATGCTTGCCGTATGTCCGAATACGGTCTGATAACGCGCCCCGAGCCAGCCGGCGCCGGGGCCCAGACGCCATGATCCGTTATCCAGTTGCACCAGATAACGTGCCGCCGCCATCGTCCGCGCGATGCGCAGTACCGTGGTCTTGTGCAAGCCAGTCCTGCGGGCCAGCTCCCCCAAGGTCAGCGCGGCTTCACTGGTATGGAACGCATCAAGAATCGCGATCGCGCGAGTCACGGCGACAACCCCGCCGCCTTTCACTGCACCCTGATTACCTTGATTGTTCACGGCCATCGTTTCATTGTACGAAACACCGTTGCGATCAACAAGAGGGGGGTCTACAGTCCGCCCACTTTTTACCTAGGCCACACCCCCCCCAACTCACCCAAGGAAAAAAGATGGGTCAACACAGTTATCCGGAAATTCGCAACCACTTCGAGCGCACCGCACCGGAACTGGTCGCAGCAGCCCGCGAACTGCCCGCAGCAATACTCGCCGATGTTTACGGCAGGCGCGGCACCCTGCATGGGCGCATCAGCGCAGTATCGCCGACCATGAAAGTGGCTGGGCCGGCAATCACCGTCGAGGTGCGCCCCGGCGACAACCTGATGATTCATGCGGCACTGGCCATCGCGCAACCTGGTGATGTCATTGTTGTCGATGGCAAGGGCGACCAGACCTGCGCCCTGATCGGCGAAATCATGACCACCCAGGCCCAGCAGGCCGGGCTTGCCGGCATGGTCCTCGACGCCGCGGCACGCGACGTCGAAGCCTTGCGCGCGAACGGTTTCCCCGTATTCTCGGTCGGTTCCAATCCCTCCGGGCCTACCAAATTTGTTCCGGGACGCGTCAACTGGCCGATCGCGATTGCAGGCGTCGCTGTCAATCCCGGAGATCTGGTCGTCGGCGATGCCGACGGCGTGGTGGTTATTGAGCGCGAGCGCGTCGCCAAAATGATTGAACTCGGCCGCAAAAAGGTCGCCGATGAGACCGCACGCATCGCCGCGATCCGCCAGGGCAAGCTGGTACCGCACTGGCTGGCCGACGCGCTTCGCGCGGCCGGCGTGAAATCCGAAGGGGCGGCGTGATGCACACAACGGTGCGGCAGAAGCCGGCCATCGTTGTTACGGCAGCGGACCTGGCCGATGAGGCCCTCGCCTTGCTGGGCAATTTCGAAATCGTCTTCGCCGGAAAGCAGCCTGACGAACAAACCCTGATCACGCTTTGCGCCCGCCACCAGCCGGTCGCGATCATCGTCCGTTACGGAAAAATCACGCCGGGAATCATAGCTGCATCATCTCAACTGCGCGTGATCTCGAAGCATGGCAGCGGTATCGATACGATCGATGTCGAAGCGGCCCGTTCCCGCAACGTGGCCGTAAAAGCCGCGACCGCCGTCAATGCCGGGGCCGTGGCCGAGCATACCTGGGCGCTGATTCTTGCTTGCACCAAGTCCATCACGCAGCTGAACGCGCGGATGCATGCAGGGCATTGGGACAAGGCGACCCACAAAAGCATCGAACTCGGGGGACGCACACTCGGACTGATCGGGCTGGGCGCCATCGGCCGGCGCGTCGTCGCCATGGGCACGGCGATGGGCATGCGCATCCTCGGACACGATCCCCACGTCAATGCAGCGCCACCGGACATCGTCATGACGACACTGCCGGAACTGCTGCAGACAGCGGACATCGTGTCTTTGCATTGCCCGTTGACGGCGGACAACCGGCGCATGATCAACCGGGAAACCCTGTCACAGATGCGCCACGGCGCCATCCTGGTCAATACCGCGCGCGGCGGCCTGGTCGATGAGTCCGCTGTACGGGATGCTCTCGAATCGGGATACCTGCGAGCCGCCGCTCTCGACAGTTTCGAAACCGAACCGCCGCCCCGGGAACACCTGCTGCGCAACATCACAAACCTGATCATGACGCCGCACATCGGCGGCGTCACCAAGGATGCCTACATCAACATGGGTGTAGCGGCGGCACGAAACATTCTTGCAGAATTGCAGACGGCGGATTCAGCACGAACATAAGGCGCAATACCGGCAGGCCAGCCATCCGGCCCGCCGTAAACGGCAACATTACTACAATAACGGAGGAACACCATGTCACAAAAACCCAGCATATATCTGACTGCCTTGTTGCTATGCATTGCCTGCGGGAGCGCAGTTGCGCAATCCGCATACCCGAACAAGCCCATTCGCTTCATCGTGCCTTTCCCGCCCGGAGGTGGCACCGACATCGTTGCGCGCATCATCACCAGCAAGATGTCTGAAAATCTGGGCGTGCAGTTCATCGTGGACAACCGCGGTGGAGCCGGCGGCACACTGGGCATCGGCGTGGCCGCAACCGGCACTCCTGACGGCTACACGCTGGTCATGGGACAGACCAGCAACCTCGCCATCGGTCCGGCCCTCTACCCGAAACTGCCTTACGACACCTTCCGGGACTTCACGCCAATCAGCCTGGTTTATGAAGCACCTCTTGCTGTCAGCGTGTCGGCGCGCTCTTCCATCAAGTCTGTCAAAGAGTTGATCGCCAGTTCAAAAACCAAATCCAGCGGACTGAATTTCGCATCTCCCGGCAACGGAACCGTCGCCCACCTCAGCGGAGAGCTTCTGAAAAAGGCCACTGGCATGAATTTCGTGCACATTCCATACAAAGGCGCCGCGCAGGCGATTCCGGATCTTATTGCCGGACGCGCCGATTTCTACATTTCCTCGCTGGAAAGCGCAAAGCCGCACATGCAAGCGGGAACGATCAAGGTCCTCGCAGTCACATCACTCAAGCGCGCCCCTGACGCACCGGATGTGCAAACCATTGCCGAGGCCGGCTACAAGGGCTTTGAGGCCGTAACCTGGTGGGGCGTACTCGCGCCGAACGGCACACCGCCGGCCATCGTGAAAAAACTCGCTGCCGAAATCGAACGCGTTCTGGCGAATCCCGATACCGCCAAACACCTCGTGGGTCCCAAGGTTCAAACCGGACCGCAGGCTTTCGCGGCGACGCTGAAAGCCGATCACAAAAAATGGGCAGAGGTTGTCAGGGAGTCGGGGGCCAAGGTCAACTGAACCGGGGATTTCCGCCCCCTGTCGGGATGCCATCGGGAGCGATCCTGATGGCATGGGTTGCCCCTGTCAGCGCCGCAGCCGCAGGTAAATTTCCGGCAGCTTGTTCGGCAGGCTGTTGATATGGTCCAGCACCAGATAATGCCCGGGGCCGAAGATCTGCGGCAGGTACTGGTTGGCCATGGTATCGACCGTGACGCAGAACGGATGCACGCCTTTGGCCACCGCCTCCTTCACCGCCATGCGCGTGTCCTCGTGCAGATAGCGCCGGTCGCCGCCGTCATCGTAATCCTCGGGGCGGCCGTCGGACAGCAGCAATAACAAGCGCCTCCTGCTTTCGACACCTTCGAACGACGCCGTGGCATGGCGGATCGCCGCGCCCATGCGCGTCGCCAGCCGCCCCGACATGCCGCCGATCTGCGCGCGCACCTCCTCGGTCAGTTCCTCGTCGAAATCCTTGAGCATGTAATAACTGACATTGTCGCGGTACTTGGAACAGAAGCCGGCAATCGAGTAGGCATCACCGACCTCCTCCATGCCCTCGGCGAACAGCAGCACGCCGGCGCGTACACGATCGACCAGCCGGCCGCCGCCTTCGGGCAGGTGCTGCATGATCGAGGTCGACATGTCGGCGAGTAGCGTCACCGCGACTTCGCGCTTGCGAACCTCGCGGCGCTTGTAAATGTTGGGGCGCGGCGAACGTCCGGCTTTTTTCTCGGCGACATAACTCACCACCGCATTGAGATCCATGTCATCGCCATCGAGCTGCTGCGTCAGCGGCGCGGTGCGCGTCGGCTTCTGCGACTGGATGGCTTTTTTCAGCCGCTTCAGCGCATTCGCATACTGCGCCATCAGGCGCCTGGTTTCACCCATGTTCGATTCGGCGAGCCGTTTTTCCTGCACCCAGCTCCAGTTGCGTTTGTAACGCGACTCGCGGTAATCCCACTCCGGATAGGGGATGCCCTTGTCGCTGCTGCCCTGGCCGGGGGTTTCCTTGTCGCTCTGGCCGGAAGCGCGCGCCGACTGGCCCGAGGAATCGCCATAACTCGGCATTTCCTTTTTTTCGCCGTCGTCGCGCTGGTCGCCCGATTCGGCGTTCTGCGGCGCCTCGGTTTCCTCGCCGCCCTCTTCCTGCTGTTCGCTTTTCTGCTCGGAGCCGGCCTGGGTCTGCTGCGACTGGTCGTCGCTTTCCTGCGGATGCGCCATGCGCGACGCGTTCGGGCTGCGCCCGGGCAGGTATGCGCCGTGGAAGGCTTCGAGGTCGGTCACCACGGGCAGCGTCATCGCGCTGTAGATTTTTGCCGCCGCGCGCCAGGCATCGGCGATGGTTGCGCTTTCCGCGAACAGCGGGGCAAAACGTTCGTCCACGGCGCCGCCGGCATAGTGCGCCAGCGCGGCCTCGATGCTTTCCCGCGCCAGATCGTAATAAGCCGCCGTTTCCGGGTGACGCACACCGAGGCCGTGCGCGGCATTGCGCAGCCGCTTCAGGTAATTCGGCACATTGCGCTGCACGCGAAAATCGACGCGCAGGTCTTCGCAAATATCCAGGATCAACTGGAAACGCAGCGCATCGTCGCCAAAACGCAGGAACAGCGGCCCCCATGACACGGGGCCCTGGGCCGGGAAATCGACTTTCGCCTCGGCAAACATGGCCTGCATCGCCGTGCGCTCGAAGCTGCGGTAGTACATATGGCCGGCGGTGTGCAGCACGGCGAGGATGGCCTCCTCGCGGTCGGCCATCACCGCAGGAAAATAAATGCTCTTGCCGTCGGTCTCGATGAAGGGCCGGCCTTTTTCCGGCGACCAGCTGCTTTCCTTCAGCTCGAACTCGCCGCCGAACCAGACGTCGAGCAGCATGCCCAGCAAACGGTTGCGGTCGGTCAGCCGGTAACCCGGCAGGTGTTCCAGCAGCAGGGAGAGACTCTCCTCGGACTCCAGCCGGAAATAAGCCTCGCCGCGCGCCCGACCCGACTGCAGGATATCGGCGCCGCGCGAGGCCCAGGGCAGAATGGCCTGTGCGCCAAGCAGGTTGCGCACGCGGATCGCGCCCGCGAGGTAGGTCGACAGCATCAGCTTGCGCGATTCGAACAACTCGTCCGCGGGTGTCGCCAGTTGCTCGATTGCGGCAATGCCGCCATGGCGGCCGGCCAGCTCCACCACCGGCGTCGCGAAATAGGCCGCGCCGCTTTCGATCTGCCGCGCACACCAGCCAAAACCGATTTCCGCCCAGCGCTCCTCGCCGGCATGGCCCAGCGTGCCGTAGGCGCGGGCGACATTGGCCATGAAGCCTTCCAGCGCGCGCCACGACGCGCGCCACTGCATGAAAGCCAGCGCCTGACCGGTCCACGGCAAGACTTCTTCGGAAACATGCTCGGCCTCGAGGCTGCCGCGGATAAAGGCCCGCCCCGCATCGCGTTCGAAACTGCACAACGCAACGCAAGCCGCCAGCCACTGCAACGTGACATCCTCGCCATGCGGCAGGATCGCCGGCAGCACATCCCCGACTTCGCGGTGCGCGACGGCGCTGAGTTCCTTGATCTGGCTGACTGCCTTGTCGATGGCCGGAGTTTGATTCATGTATTCAGCTTACTTGTTCAGAAATAATCATTGAAGCATTGCGGCGGGCAGACCGAAGCTCAAGGAGCTTAGATCACATCATCTCACTGCCCCTCACCCCCAGCCCCTCTCCCGACGGGAAAGGGTGGCGCGCAGCGCCGGGTGAGGGAAGAAAGCACCGAGATCAGACAATGCACATCATTCAGTGATGATTGATCGCGCTCAGGAAAAATGCGCTTGCACGATTTCCATCAGCGCATCCGCCAGTTCGACGTCATCGGTGATCGGATTGACCATTGCCACCTGGCAGGCAGTCACCGGATCCAGCCCGGCGGCCATCATGCTCGCCGCATAAACCAGCGCACGGGTCGATGTCGATTCCTCCAGGCCGTGATCCTTCAGCAGCCGCGCCTTGCGGCCGATGGCGACCAGCTTCTCCGCGATTTCCGGCTTGGTGCCCGGCACTTCCCTGACCAGGATCTTGCGTTCGACCTCCTCCTGCGGGAAATCGAAATTGATCGCGATGAAGCGCTGCTTGGTCGAAGGCTTCAGATCCTTCAGTACGGTCTGGTAACCGGGGTTGTAGGAAATCACCAGCATGAAATCCTCATGCGCGTCGATTTCCTGGCCTTTTTTCTCGATGGTCAGCTTGCGGCGATGGTCGGTCAGCGAATGGATCACCACCGTCGAATCGGTGCGCGCCTCGACGATTTCATCGAGGTAACACACCGCGCCGGTTTTCACCGCGCGTGTCAGCGGGCCGTCGTGCCACACCGTGTCGGCGCCTTCGAGCAGGAAACGACCGACCAGATCGGAACTGGTCAGATCCTCGTGGCAGGACACCGTCACCAGCGGACGTTTCAGCTGGAACGCCATGTGTTCTAGGAACCGCGTCTTGCCGCAGCCGGTCGGGCCCTTCAGCATCACCGGCAGGCGGCGCTTGTAGGCCGCCTCAAAAATCGCGACCTCATTGCCCTGCGGCTCGTAATACGGCGCGGTGTCGCCGACCTGCGGCATCTGCACGATGTCGTGTTCGACGCCGCGCACGCGGTTTGTTGCAGTCTTCATTTATGCTCCAGAGTCAATTCAAGAGTTCGTCGCGGGGCTGCCCCGGCCAGACTGCACGGACACCACGCGCCCTTCACCCGATATTAATACAGTTGCGGCGCTTCAATGCCGGGCCACATCGTATGCAGCGCCACTGCGGACGCGACACGCTGTGCCTGCAGCGATGATTCGACCATCGCTGCACCAACCACGGCGCGGATTTAAATAAATGTTTAAAAACATATACTTATATATAAATCTCGGCTATGCGGCCCACCGGACTGCGCAGCCACCACCATGAATGCATCATGGCCTGCACTGCGCAACATGCGGACCACAAGGAACGACGGGATTCAATCGCTCTATCATGGGGACAGGCGACCCGGAATCAGACTAGGAAAAAATCATGCGATGGGGCGGCGGCAGGGAAAGTGAAAATGTTGAAGACCGCCGCAGCGATGGCGGTGGCGGCATGGGCCGCGGTATTGCCGGCGGCGGCATCGGCGTAGTCGTGATTGCCGTCGTCGCGATGTTCCTTGGCGTCGACCCATCGCTGGTGATGAGCGTACTCGAAGGTACCCAGCCAGGTGCGCAGCCCGGCATTTCCGCACCCGCGCAAAAACCGCCGGCCCATGACACGCAGGCAAAATTTGTCTCTGTCGTGCTCGCCGACACCGAAGACACCTGGCGTACGCTGTTCCAGAAAGGCGGCGCGCAGTACCGCGAACCGAAACTGGTGCTGTTCCGCGGCGCGGTGCAGTCGGCCTGCGGCCGCGCGCAGGCGGCGATGGGGCCGTTTTACTGTCCCGGCGATGAAAAGGTCTATATCGATCTGGCGTTTTTTGACGATCTGCAAAAGCGCTTCAAGGCGCCGGGGGATTTCGCCCAGGCTTACGTGATCGCACACGAAATCGGCCACCATGTGCAAAACCTTCTGGGCATTTCAGAAAAAGTACATTCCGCACGGCAACGCCTTTCCGAAACCGAGTACAACCAGTTGTCGGTACGCCTGGAACTGCAGGCTGACTGCCTTTCAGGAATCTGGGCGCATCACGCCGACCGCTCGCGAAAAATTCTGGAAAGCGGCGACGTCGAGGAAGCACTGGGCGCCGCCTCCGCCGTCGGTGACGACCGCATGCAGATGCAGGCGCGCGGTTATGTCACGCCGGAATCCTTCAGCCATGGCAGTTCCGAGCAGCGCGCGCGCTGGTTCCGCCGCGGCCTGGACAGCGGCGAGTTCGCGCAATGCGATACCTTCAAGGCGCGCACCCTTTGACATCGCAGGCGGGATGCTTGCGGCGCTCTGGAAATAAGTCATAAATAATTGATTTAATTAATATTTTTATAACCAAGGACTCCCGATGCAACGCGCCACCACCAAACTCCGCGCCCTGGTCAAGGCCGGCAAATTCCTCGAACTGCCCGCCATCCACGATGCGCTGACCGCCAGACTCGCGGAAAGCATCGGCTTCAAGACCATCTACAACGGCGGCTTCGTCACCGGCGGCAGCACCACCATCAGCGAGCCGCTGCTGTCGATGACAGAACAGATCACCGTCGCCGGCAACATGGCCAACGCGGTGGACATTCCGGTGATCATGGACGCCGGCGCCGGCTGGGGTGAGCCGCTGCACACCATGCGCACGGTGCGTGAATGCATACGCGCGGGGATTGCCGGCATACACATCGAAGACCAGTTGTTCCCCAAACGCGCGCATTACCATACCTATGTCGCGCACAACATTCCGCTCAACGAATTCCGCGACAAGATCCGCCTCGCCTGCGTGCAGCGCGACAAGAGCGACCGCGATTTTGTCATCATCGCGCGCTCCGATGCCTGCCGCGAGCAGGGTTACCACGAAGCCGTCAAACGCATGCTGGTGGCGCGCGACCAGGGCGCGGACATGGGGCTGATCTTCCCGCGCACGCCGGAAGAAACCAAAAAAGCGCCCAAACAATGCAAACTGCCGATGATCTATGTGCAAAGCCGCGGCAACCGCGACGGCCGGCCGCTGTACTCGTTCAAACAGCTCGAAGACATGGGCTACGCCGGCAGCATCGACGCCATCCTGTCGGTGGGCGTGCAGTTCCATTTCATGCGCAAGGCATTGCTCGAACTGAAAAAGACCGGCGACTACACCGGCATCAGCCAGAAGGAGTATGTGATCGCGCGCAAGGCGGTCGAAGACCTGATCGGGCTGGAGGAATATTACAAAATCGAGCGGGAAACCGTCGAGAAACTGGATCGCAAGACCAAAGGCAGGCGGCGTTGAGTTTATGGAGCCAGCGGAGCATAGTGCATCCGGCACCACTCATAGGATGCGCCCGGCCCGCCCGATTGCCGGCATAGGAGCAGCAGTATGAAAACCATATGGATACTGGCTGCAGTGCTGGCTGCATTATTGCCCGGCACGGCGGCCGCACAGTCGTGGACACTGTATGCACCGGCGGAACGTGATTTTCGCGTGTTGATGCCGGCGCCGTCCATGCGCATGGATTTGCCTTCCGGCAGCGTGGAGTTCCGCGTCGAAGCCGACCAGCGGCAATATTCCGTTTTCCGCCATGATCCGCGCCGCGTGGCCGGAGGAACCTCCGTCCGCGAAGACATCATCGCGCGCCTCGGCAACAACGATCAAAGCGTCAGAAACGTCGGACAGGACGACGCCGACCTCGCCCCCAACGAATTCATGTTCAGGGTCGGCGGCGCATGGACCATGCACCGGGCCGTCGTCGAATCCGGCCGCTATTACGAACTGGTGGTCAAAGCCGCGCCGGATGAACGGGTTTCGCCGCAGGAGGCGCGGGATTTTTTCAACTCTTTTCAGACAGGCGGCATCAGCGCAGCGCCCGCCCTGTCCAACCTGCCCGGGCCGGACAGCTGCCAGGCCAGGAGCAGCACGTTTTCGCGGCGATTCTGCGAATACCTGACCTGCCTGGCGCCCGGTACCGAAAACCATCCGGTGTGCCGCGCCCTGCCACGCTTGTTCCGCAACTGAACCGGGCACAGCATGTCCGGACATCCTGCCGGCAAATCCCCGGCTCAACAGCCGCGCTTCTTCAACTGCGACTGCGCCGTGCTGTACAGGACTTCGCTGCCCGACTGCCCGGCCCGCGCGATCTGCGCGCAGCTTGCGCGAGGGGCATAAATCACCGCCACCGACAGGAAATATTCCGGCGCCTCGCGCGCAGCCAGGCGGTCGAATACATCCTGCGGCGTCGCCGGATTCCTCGCCAGCGCCGCCAGCACATAGGTCTGGTAGAGCCTGTATTCGACATCGCCGGGGAAAAGGCCGCGGTTGACGTTGGCCAGGCGCCGCGCCATCGCCGGCGTCAGGCGCGGATTGCCGGCGAGGCCCGCCACACGGTCATAACTCAGCGGCCCGGCGGCGATTTTTTCCAGGGAGGCCAGCGGGGTATTGGCATGGGCGCCGGCCAGCGACACCAGCGTATTGTCATCTCCGGCATCCACCACCGCCGTCAGCAGCACCGCCGGTGCCGCCGGGTTTTTCAGCAGCGCCACGTCCACATCGCGCCGCCCCAGCGGCAGCCAGGACTGGCTGATTTCGATCAGCATTTCCGACGTGGCCCGCGGGTTCCGCGCCACCGCCAGCGCATCGCGCAACAGCAGCAGGGCGCTGATCACCAGCAGCGCAATCGCCAGCAACATCGACGCCGCCAGCAGGTGCCCGCTGCGCCAGGACTGCCGCCCGGTGATCGCATCGGCAAATGAAAATCCGACATACACCACCGCCCAGCCGATCACCGCCGCCAGCAAACCATACACCGGCACAAACAGCAGGCCGATGGCTGCAGTGGAACTGGTGGAGGTGAAGACCGCGTACAGCACGTAAGCGGTCGCGCACAGGAAGCCGGCGACGGCGCCGAGGGCGTAGATCAGTTTGCGGGAGCGGTTGTGTAATCGCATGGTGGGCGGGACCCGGAAAATCAACGTCCGTACTTTGTTGCGCCATTTTGAGCATGTTATTTTTAGCATGGTTGGCGGCAGATGACTCACAACACATAAGTTATTGTTTTAATTCATAAAATTTTATTGAATCCGGATACATACCCAATATAATACTGTATTGCCGTAATGGTATTACTTCGTTATGATGACCGCATGAAAACCATCTCTTTGAAACTCCCGGATGAACTCGACCGCAAGCTGACCGCTACCGTCAAGCAGCGCGGCGTCGCCAAAAGCGATGTGGTACGCGAGGCACTGGCCCACTACCTCGCCGATGCGCAGGCCGCGCGTGGCGGATCGTTACTCGCCCTCGCCGCCGACCTCGCCGGCTGCGTCGATGACGCCGCGCCCGACACATCCACCAACCCGCAGTACCTCGAGGATTTCGGCCGCTGATGCACCGAGCCATCGTCGACACCGGCCCGTTGGTCGCGCTGCTGAGTGCGCGCGACACACATCATCAATGGGCCCGGTCGAGTTTTGCCACCATTGCCCCGCCCGGCATCACCTGCGAAGCCGTGCTCGCGGAAGCCTGGCACCTGCTGCGCGGCACCGCGCGCGGACAATCCGCCCTGCTGGAACTGCTGGCAGCGGGCACACTGACCATTGAATTCGGATTAATGAACGAACTCGCCGCCATCCGGCGGCTGGTGGCGCGCTACCACGACCGCCCGATGTCTCTCGCCGATGCCTGCCTGGTGCGGCTGGCGGAGCTCTACGACGAAGCCGCGGTCATCACGCTCGACCGCGACTTTGCGGTCTATCGCAAAAACGGGCGGCAGGTCATACCGCTGATCTCGCCGTTTGCATAGCTTGGGCGCGGCATTGATTCAGTAGAAGGCAACCTAGCCTAGCCTAGTCTCTCAAGCGATGAAAAAACGGGAGAGCGCCATCCACAGCCAATACAGCCCGGGAACGCTATTTTTCCGGTTTAGAGCAGCGGTTCAGCACCGCGTTCTGCGCTTCACTGGCGCGCTTCATCACCCTCGTATAGACCTTCTTCTTTTCTGCGGAAGAAGCCTCACGAATAAATTCCGAGAACCGGCTGGATTCGGCGGGACGACGTTTAAGTAATTTAAACATATCAATACTTTAAAACATCTTCGCTTGCGGTAGCTACGTCAAGATAGCGATCAGCTCAGCAACAATTTGCACTGCCGCGGCATCCTCGCCAGTCAATTCGATAGGCACAAAAGCGGGATCAGACGACTGTGGAGTCAGCATAACCGATGTATGCCGCCAACTTCCGTCCGCGGTAGCGACTTTCTTGCTACCGTAAAGCTTGACGGTATATGAACCACCCGTCTCCGGATCATCCACAGAACGATGCTGAGCAACGACGATTTTGCCCTGCCTTGTCCCCTCGGGATTAGCCTTAAAAAGGCACCAGGATCCGTTGGGAATCCTGCGATTCATTGACTCTCCGACCACTTGCGCAATGAACATCCCGGATTTTGGTTTCACACCGTCAGGGATTTGCACCCATGCCACATCACCATCATCAATGCCATAAATATCACCGAATGCACCGGCCGCAATCTTCAGGTCAATTAAAGGCAATGCATTGACGTATTGCCTCACAGCCCCCTTCTTCAACCGTTTAAATGGAAAAACACTCTCGGAATCTGCGCTCTTGGCAGAATCCACTTGCTCAGCAACGGAAACCGAAGGTTCCGCCAACGACGAGCCAGTAAGCCGTGACCGGAAATAAGCCGCCGTTTCAGGGTCAGTGCAATACACATAACATCCCTTCATCCCGCGCGTCATCAGTGTGCGATACGTATTTTTAATGATCTGATCGACGCGCTTACGTCCGGCTTTCGGCTCGGATTCAATCAATTTCTTATATCCAGAAAGCGATTTATCCGAACTCGCCCGTTTTTCCGGTTGACATACGACCCTTCCGTCCCTGACCACAAAATCAGGACCGACGATCACACCCACGTAATCGACCTCCAGCCCCTGGCTGGTATGTATGCAACCAACCTCATCGATCGAATCCTCGGCTACAATCCAGAGACTGCCGTCGCTGGATAAATTCCAACGCCGCCGGTAGTCGTGCTCCGGGATAACGATATCGAATTCGGCGGGCTGCTTCTTGGTAATCCACTTCCAGCAATACCCAGCCACCACGCGCGCTTTGTTGTTGACCTTGTTTCTCTGCGCAATCAACTCATGCATTTCCACCGGAGAGTCAAAAACCCGGAAATCGAATTCCGAAACATCCAGCTTTGAATTCGCGGTCTCGCGCACCCCCAGCATATCATCCAGCCAGGACAGGTATCCGTCAGAACCATTGCACCGAAACTGCGATGAAAGCTCGAGCCTGCTAACCACAGCGCCCGCCTCCCTGGCACACACCTCAATCTCTTCCAGACTGCCAATGTCTTTCAAGGTGACCCGCTGGTCTTCATCCAGGAAGAAAACGGCACAATTGGCCGCAGAAATAATTTCCCTGATCTGATGATCGCCCAGATTCCCGTAAAGACCGGATTTCTCGTTCAGCCTGTGCGCCTCGTCCACAATCAGAACATCAAAGCTGCTTTTGTCTGCGTTAGTGAACGTGCCTGATCCAGAGAAGAAGTTGGAAATCTCGGTCTTCCGATATGTGCCGGTCAGCATGCTTTCGTAAACGCTGCGTGGAGCCGCATTTTTTGAAACATATCGGCAATTGAGCCCCGACTTGGACAAAGAAGCGAGCAGGTTGATGGCAACCACTGACTTCCCCGTACCGGGACCACCCTCGACAATCATTACCTGCTTCTTTATTTTCGACGCTTTATATGCGGCAGCTTTGGCGTTTTCATAAACAATTTTCTGATCGTCGATAAGGACAAACTCCTGTTTGCCCTTCATCATTTTTACCAGGCTATCCACCAAAGTCTTGGACGGGCGTATCCGCCCATTCTCAATCCTGTAAATCAGGTCGGCATTATCGCCATACCTGACAAACCGCTTGATGAATTCCCTGAGCTTGTCGCGCTCAACATCGCCCTTCAGAAACAGCGGGGCGCGCTCAATGTAATGAGAGTAAAACTTGTGATTGATAACACTATCCTGCACATAGTTATGCAGATAAGCGCACGGTTGCAGAACCATGTCTCCGCTGTACACAGCCTCATTGAAGCCGTTGAGTAATGCGGCATAAGACCACGCCTGGTAAGAGGGATGGTTGGTCTCGCACTCCGCCCCGGATAACCGAGTAACGACCACTGCGTCCTTGTCAGTGCGCTTTGCCTCGGACCATTGCTTGAGCTCGACAATGATGACGTTTGCACTTTTATCCGGGCCACGACCCGTCAGGATGAAATCCACGCGCTTGGATGTGGCGGGAATGTTGTACTCGATGGCCACGCCGGAATCGCCAGGAATTTCATCGTCGTTAAGCACCTTTGCCATGCAAAGCAAAGATTCTCTCCAGGAACGAATTTCAGCGGCACTGACGCTGTGGCCAGTTTTCTCGTGATGCGCTATGGAAATCACATCCTGAATGTCCCGCTTGAAGGAGTCATCCAGAAACTTGCTCTTGGTGGCCTGGTAAATAATCACGTCGACAACCCTTTACACAACCTTGGAATCAAAGTTTCGTGTACTTGGTGCTTTTACCCCTTGCCTTATCCACCGGATATTTCTCCGCATTTACGGCGAGCTTACGCTGCGCAGACTCGACAAGATCGATGCCCAGTCCATCTGATAACTGCAGCAAATACAGAAAAACGTCTGCCAGTTCCTCGCTGACCTCGGCATGCAACTCTGGCGACAAGGAACGGCTTTGATCCTCGGGAAGCCATTGAAAATGCTCCAGCACTTCTGATACCTCAACAGATAGTGCACAGGCCAAATTCTTGGGGGAATGAAATTGCTCCCAATCCCTTTCTTTCGAGAATTGGCGCAGAGATTCAATCAATAGTTTAAGGTCTGCTGGCATTTTTTATCCCCATGCATTATCGGCAACAAGTCCCGCGCAATCAAACACGAAACTCTGGCAGTTCCAGAGCTGCAGCAGGCGTCAGAATACGCAAGCGCGGCAGCGCCGGCACCTGCAACAGATCCTTGTCGCCGGTCACCAGCCATGACGCTTCCGCGGCAAGTGCCGCGTGGATGAATTTGTCGTCATCGGCATCACGGCAAAACTTTTGCACTGCCAGCGCCGGCGGCACCTCGACCCAGTGGGCCAAAGCACTCGCATCCTGGAGCAACAGCTTGCGATCATCCATGCCGAGGTAACGGTCGAACTTCGGCAGCCACAACCGCGCTTCAAGTTCGGCGAAGGTTTGCGCCGAAAAAACAGGACGGCCATACGCGATGGCATGCCTCACCACGACAGCCGGTGCGCCGGTCTTCATCAGGAACGCACTGATCCAGACATTGGTGTCGATGACGACACCCTTGCCCGGTTCAGCTTTCATCGGCCAGCAGCGTATCCAGCGTCTTGGCGGTCAAGCCGGCGCTCGCAGCCTGCTCGGCAGTTCTGTTCATTGTCTGTCCCAGGCGGTCGGCATAAAAGGCACGCATCGCTTCGTAGTCCTGCGCACTGACCATCACGCCGACCACGCGGTCATGGCGCAGCACACGCACCGGCTCGCGCTGCGCCTCATCGATGAATTCGCCAAAGCGGGTCTTGGCTTCGTTGGCGGTATAGGTTTTCATGATTGGTTGCTCCTGCTCAAAAATCTACAAGCTCATTTTGATTAAATCGTTCGATTTGGTCAAATCAAGCGAAAAATAATCCTGAGCGTATTGTAAGCTATTGTTTTTATTAATATTTTATACTCCATCACAGACAGAATAATGCCCGACACGCTTGACCCGCGACAGCGCCCGCGGCGTGCCGGGGTGACGGACGGGGTATACGTAAAAAAAAACCGGGGACTTGCCCCGGTTTTTTTATTGATTGCGGTAGCAACGGTTACTTCTTCTTTACCGCTTTTTTCTTCGTCGGCGCTTTTTTAGCCACCGCCTTCTTCACGGTTTTGCCTTTGATTTTGCCACCCATCGCCTCCTTCGCCGCACTGCGCCCTGCAATCCGCCCGAACACCGCACCCGACATCAGCCCCGTGCCCAGCGCATAGTTGTAATGGAACAGCCCGCCGACCATCTCGCCGCAGGTGTAGAGGCCGGGAATGGGTTTCCAGCCGGTGGAGATGACGCGGGCTTCCTTGTCGATTTTCAGGCCGCCGAAAGTGAAGGTGATGCCGCCGGTGACCGGCCATGACACATAGGGCGGCGTGTCGAGTTTCTGCGCCCAGTTGCTTTTCGGCGGGTCTATGCCCTCGGTGTGCAGGCCATCGAGCACCGCGGCATTGAAGGGGCCGCCGCGACCGCAGGCGGCGTTGTATTCGTTCAGGGTTTTCATCGCCTGCACCTGATCGACCTTCAGTTGTTTGACCAGGCCTTCCAGCGTGTCGGCGCGGAAGGGTTCGCTGCTGGAGTAGCGCGGCTCGAGCAGATGCATCGTTTTGGCGTCGAAGATCTGGTAGACCATGCCCTTCGGCTGCTTCAGGATCAGGCCGCCGTATTTGGCATAAGTGAAAGCCTGGAAATCGACGGCCTCGTCGATCCAGCGCTTGCCTTCGACGTTGATCATCACGCCGTACGGGTACGACAGGCGGTTGGTCTTGTCGGTCAGGTCGCGCCGGCCGTAGTCGGGCGCGTCGGTGACGATGGGTGTGGCGTGGCAGCCGCCCCAGTGCCCCCAGGGCATGGCACCCGCTTCGATCGCCATGCGCAGGCCGTCGCCGTAGTTGAAGTTGGAACCGCGCACCTTGGCATGACCCCATTCCTGGCCGAGGAAATGCGTGCGCCAGGCGGGATTGGTTTCAAAACCGCCGCTGCCGAGAATGACGGCTTTTGCCTTGAGGGTCTGCAGGCCTTTTTCGCCGCGCACCTTGACGCCGCGCACCGCCCCCTGCCCGTCCATGACGAGATCCAGCACATGCGCCTCGTAACGAATCTCGATACCCATGTCTTCGCAGGTCTTGAACCACTGCTTCGACAAGCCAACACCTTCATGCACGGTACGGATGATCGCGCCGCGCGGCCACTTGATCTTGTCGCCGACCTTGATGCCCATCACCGACTTGGCAAGTTCAAAATGATGTTTGCCGACATCCTGCAGCCAGCAGGTGGTGTCGTAGGATTCGTCGATCATCAGCTTCGACAGCTCGGGATCGGTTTTGCCGTCGGTGACCCGCATCAGGTCTTCGGTAAAGGCTTCGCGCGGATAGACCGGCACGCCGCTGCGGAACCCCGGATATTCCTCTTCGGCATTCGGCACAAAGCGGTCGAGTTCATCAACATGATTGAACACAAAACGGAAAATCGCGCCGCTGAAATGGGTGTTGCCGCCGCGCTGGCTTTTCGGGGCTTTTTCCAGCAACAGTACTTTTTTCGCGCCGTTTTCGCGTGCCGACACGGCTGCGGCGCAGGCCGCGTTGCCGCCGCCGACGACAATGACGTCATAATCCATTTATTGGACTCCTGATGACTGGCTGTGGATGTAGGCCGGGCAAAATAGCGGGCGCATGAGGTATCTGCGCCCTGAAGTCCTCCGCTACTTCACCTGCGTTTCCAGTATGCAGCGGGCGCGGAAACAGTGTCAAGAATCGCCGGTCGCCTGGTGTTTGATATGTGGACTCAACAGCGCACAACAACATTACACCGTGCCGCGCTGGGGTAAACTGCGCGCAGCCACGAGGAGAAACCGCCATGAATGATGACCGCCGCGCCGCTGCCGCGCGCACTGCCGCGCCCACCCTGGAACTCGCTGCCTGGATCAGCGGACTGAAGTACGAAGACATTCCCGCGCGCACGCGCGAAGTGGTGCGCATCGCCATCCTCGATACGCTGGGCTGCGGCATCTACGGATTCGGCACGCCCTGGGCCGGCATGATGCTGCAATGGGCGCGTGCCGGAAGCTCCGGCAAAGGAGATGCCACGGTATGGGGCGAAAAATCGCCTTCACTGCGCGTCGCTGATGCAGCGATGGTCAATGGTTCCGCCGCGCATGCCTTCGAGCTCGACGATTACCACAACGCCAAGCTGCACGCCGGCGCGATTGCCGTCCCGGCAGCGCTGGCCATGGGCGAAAAACTAGGCTCCGACGGCAAGGCCATCGTCACCGCCATCGCCGCCGGTTACGAAACCATGATCCGCTCCAGCCTCGCCTCCAATCCGTCGGCAACGCGCCTGCGCGGCTGGCACATCACCGGCATCTACGGCCCCTTCGCCGCCGCCGCGGCCTGCGCGTCATTGATGAAACTCGATTCCGAACAGACCGCCTGGGCGCTGGGCCTTGCCGGCACCCAGGGCGCCGGCACCTGGGCATTCAACGCCGACGGTACCATGAGCAAGCGGCTGCATGCCGGCAAGGCCGCGCATTCCGGCGTGCTCGCCGCGGAACTCGCTGCGATGGGTTACAGCGGACCGACGCAGATTTACGAATTCGCGGACGGCGGCGTGCTGAAGGCGCATTCCGACAACAGTGATGTATCCCTGCTCACCCGCGACCTCGGCCGCGTCTGGCACACCGACAAGAATTCAATCAAACCCTACTCCTGCTGCGGCAGCGCGCACGCCTATATCGACGCCGCGCTCGCGGTGCGCAAAAAAATCGGCGCGCCTTGGAATGCCGGGCGCCGCGTCAAGGTGGGGCTGTCCAAGGTGGTCGATGTGCAGTGCGGCTTTGATTATGCGCCGGGCAGCGCGCTGAACGCGCAGATGAGCCTGCGTTATGTCATCGCCGCGGCACTCGCCGACGGCCAGGTGCTGCCGCCGCAGTTCACCGACGAACGCATGGGTGATCCAGCGCTGGTCAAACTCGCGGCGCAGCTCGAATGCGAACACGACCCGAAACTCGATGCGCTGTATCCGGCGCATTTCGCCGGCTGGGTCGCCGCCGAAAAAGACGGTCAGTGGGTGCGCGAGGACATCCTCAATCCCACCGGCTCGGTCGACAACCCGGTCGATGCCAAAGGGGTCACCGAAAAAATCCGCGGCATCCTGCCGCATGCGCCGGTGGATGCCATTGCAAAGGTTGCGCTGAATATCGAGAACCACTCGGTACGTGAATTGCTGGCCCTGGCCGCGCAGCACACCGCCTGATTTTTTCCAGAAAGCTGCAAATAACATGACAAAAAAGATTGCCGTACTGGGCGTGGGCGCGATCGGCAGCAGCATCGGCGCCGACCTGACGCAGGCCGGTTTTGACGTGACCCTGATCGACCAGTGGCCGGCGCATGTCCGCGCCATGAAAACCAACGGACTGCAGGTACAGTTCAAGGACTCGCAGTTCCAGGTGCCGGTGAAGGCGCTGCAGCTGTGCCACATGGCCTCGGCCAGGCTGCAGTTCGACATCGTGTTCCTCGCCGCCAAGTCGAATGACACGCGCTGGATGACGGAATTCATCAAGCCGTACCTGAAGGCGGACGGCGTCATCGTCGGCACGCAGAACGGCATGAACGACGATGCCATCGCCTCCATCGTCGGCCGCGAACGCGTGATCGGCTGCGTGGTCGAGCTGCAGGCGGAACTCTTTACGCCCGGCCAGATCCAGCGCAACACCACGCGCAAGGGTTCGTGGTTCAGCGTCGGTGAACTCGACGGCAGCCTCACGCCGCGGGTCAGGGAAATCGCCGCGATCATGGGCAAGGTCGGCCGCTGCGACGTCACCAACAACATCTACGGCGCGAAATGGACCAAACTCATCGCCAACACCATGACCATGGGCCCGTTCAGCCTGCTCGGGCTGCGCAATTACGAAGCGGTGGCCCTGCCCGGCATGTTCGATATCTCCGTGAAGCTCGGCCGGGAATCGCTGGCGGTGGGTGCTGCGCTCGGCTACCGCATGGAGCCGCTGTTCGGGCTGCGCGCCGACGAGTTCGCCGGCTCCAGCGACGAAAACCTGATCACCACGATGAAAACGCTGATGTCGCATGTCGGCGGCGGCCGCACCGCGCCGATCCACGATCACCTGAAGGGACGCACCAGTGAAATCGAATACATCAGCGGTCTGGTAGCACACAAGGGCCGCGAACTGGGCATCGCCACGCCGGCCAATGCAGTGGTGACCGCCATCGACCGCCGGATCAACCGCGGCGAAATCACCATGGACGCCGCCAATTATTCATTGCTGCAGGCTGGGATTGCCGCCGCGGCTCACTGAGGGGTGGTAAGGTAGTTCCATGAGGAGAAAAATGCACCAGATTCTGATTCGCGCCCTGTTCTGTGCTGGCTGCGCCGCAGCTTTCAGCAACGCTGCCGCAGCAACGTTTCCCGAGCGCCCGGTGCGCATGCTGGCGGCCTCCGCCGCGGGCGGCGGCACCGACATCATCGCGCGACTGCTGTCCCAGCAACTCGCGACCGTCTGGGGCCAGCAGCTCATTGTCGACAACCGCCCCGGCGGCGGCGGCGTGATCGCCACCGACATCACCGCCAAGGCGGTGCCCGACGGTTACACGCTGCTCTTGCAGAGCGTGGGCATTTCCTATGCGCCGGCGCTGTACAAAAACCTGCCCTTCGACCTCAAACGCGACATCGTCGCGGTGACCATCGTCGGCAGCCAGCCCTTCGTCGTCGCCGTGCATCCTTCGGTGGCGGCAAAATCCGTCGCCGAACTGGTCCAGCTCGCCAAAACCAAACCCGGTGAAATCCGTTTTGCCTCGGGCGGCGTCAGCGGTGCATCCCATCTCGGCTCGGAACTGTTCCGCGTCATCGCGGGCATCAACATGGTGCACGTGCCGTACAAAGGCACGGGCCCCGGCACCACCGCGCTGCTCAGCGGCGAAGTGCAGATGGCGATTGCCGGGGTCGGCACCATCCTGCCGCACGCCAAAAGCGGCAAGGTTCGCGCACTGGCGGTCACCGGCGCCAAACGCAGTCCGGCCGCGCCGGATCTGCCGACAGTCGCCGAGAACGGCCTGCCCGGTTATGCCTTTGATGTCTGGTACGGCGTCTTCGCACCGGCGAAAACACCGCGCGTGATCCTGAACAAAATCAATACCGATGCCAATACCGCGCTGCGCGATACCGAAACCATCAAACGTTTTGCCGGCGCCGGCGTCGATCTGATCGGCGGCAGTGTTGAAGAATCCAAGCAATACCTGCAGTCGGAAATGAGCAAGTGGGCCAGGGTCATCCGCGAAGCGGGCATCACCGCGGATTAAGATTCAGGCTGCAGGATTGAGGATTGAGGATTGAGGATTGATTGAGTAATCACTGGAGGAGAGGAACATGAACAGGTTCACAAAACTTGCCGTACTGGCTGCGACCGCGGTCTGCGCATTGCCTTTCAACGCGACTGCTCAGGCCGACAAGTACCCGACCAAGTCGATTCGCATGCTGGTGCCCTTCGCCCCCGGCGGCGGCACCGACATCACGGCACGGATCATTGCGCAGAACATGGCCGCCGTGTTTGGCCAGCAGGTCATCGTCGACAACCGCGCCGGCGGCGGTGGCACCATCGGCGCGGAAACCGCCGTGCGTGCCGCGCCCGACGGTTACACGGTGATCATGGTCTCCGGCAGCTACGGCACCAACGCGGCGCTCTACAAGCTGCCCTACGATCCGGTGAAGGACATCCAGCCGCTGGTGATGATCGGTGAAAGCGGTTTTGTCGCCGCGCTGCACCCGTCGGTGCCGGTAAAAACGGTGCCGGAATTGATCGCGTACGCGAAATCCAATCCCGGAAAACTCAACTATGCCTCCACCGGCACCGGCGGCATCACCCACCTCGCCACCGAACTGTTTGACCTGATGGCCGGCACTAAAATGACCCATATCCCGTACAAGGGCACGGGCCCGGCGCTGAGCGACATCATCGGCGGCCAGGTGCAGGTGCTGTTCGGTTCGTTTCCGGCAACCGTCCCCCATGTCAAAAGCGGCAAGCTGCGCGGTGTCGGCGTCACCACGGCAAAACGCGCACCGGTATTGCCCGACGTTCCTGCCATCAGCGAAACGGTGAAGGATTACGAGGCCGTGTTGTGGTACGGCCTGTGGGGTCCGAAAGGCCTGCCGAAGCCGATCGTCACGCGCTGGAACCAGGAAGTCGCGCGCATCCTGCAAACCCCGGACATGCAGAAGCGCCTCGCCGGCGACGGCGTTGAACCCGCCGGCGGCCCGCCCGAGCAGTTTCTGAAGGCCATTGCCCGCGACGTCGAAAAATGGAAAAAAGTGGTCAAGGCCGCGAATATCAAAGTGACGAGCTGATATCAAAGTGATGTGGTAAAAAAGGCGGCACGGACCGCACTCGGTCCGCAGCGCTGATTTTTTGAAATATCAATTAAAAACAATGGTTTAGTTTATTTTGCCGGCGCAAATGCGTTGGCGCTTTTTAACCCGGCCGCAGCGCCGCATTACTGGAGACCGCAGCAACCATGAAATTCCGCAGAGTCGTGACCGATACCAACAAGGAAGGCAAGGCTTACATCAAATTCGACAGCGTCATCGAGCCGATTCCGATGCGCCCGGGTTTCCACAACATTCCGATGTGGGCCACCAAAAAACTGCCGGCGGAAATGACCCAGGAAGATCCCAACACCTGGGAACTCGGCACCAGCCTCGCCGGCGGCAGCGTGTTCCGCCTTGCCAAATACGATCCGGGCGTGGCCAAACGCTGGCACGTCACCGACTCCGTGGATTATGCGATCTGCCTCGCCGGTGAACTGTGGATGCAACTGGACGGCGGCGAAGAAGTGCACCTGACGCCGGGCACCGTGGTCATCCAGCGCGCAACCAACCACAACTGGGAAAACCGCGGCAAGGAACCCTGCATCATGGCGTATGTGCTGCTCGCCACCGAAGGTGCAAAAACGACGGGCTGGTAAACCACAGGCCGGGCCCGCCTTCAGCACGAAGGTGGTCCGGCTTTCCCCGGTAGACTGCAGGACACAGACTTGCCCAGGAAAAATCCATGTCGTATATCGATGAATCCCTGTCCGCCGGCGAAGAGGTCTCCGCACTTTTCAAGCTGCACTGGGTGGCGCGCATTCCGCTGGCCCTGTGGCTGCTGCTGGGCATCCCCACTCTGGGCATCACGCTGGTCATTGCGCTGTATGAATACCTGCGTGTCCGCCACATCGAGCAGGGTGTCACCAACAAACGCGTGATTTTCAAGACCGGCATCATCAGCCGCAAATCCGAGGAAATGAAGCTGGCCTCGATCGAGACCGTCGAAATCGACCAGGGCGTGATCGGCCGCATCCTCGGCTACGGCAGCGTGAAAGTCACGGGCCGCGGCGCGAGCGACGTGCTGTTCCGCCTGGTTGACGATCCGATGGCCGTCAAACGCGCCATCGAAAGCGTCAGCCACCCCGCTGTCTGAACCCCGAACACCACAAGGAGAACAACCATGAGCGACGATATCGGCAAACTGTTACTGCGCCTGACCCTGGGCATACTGACCCTGCTGCACGGCATCGCCAAAATGCGTTACGGGGTCAGCGGCATCGAGGGCATGCTGGTCAGCCACGGCCTGCCGGGCTTCCTCGCCTACGGCGTATTCATCGGCGAAGTGTTCGCCCCGCTGCTGGTGATCATGGGATTTTATGCGCGCATCGGCGGCCTGATCATCGCCTTCAACATGGTGGTCGCCATCGCGCTGGCCCACAGCGCGCAGCTGCTGATGATCGGCAAACAGGGCGGCTGGGAACTGGAACTGCAGGGCTTTTTCCTGTTCACGGCGCTCGTTGTCGCGCTGATCGGGCCGGGCAAATTCGGCATCAACCGAAAGTAGGCGTTTTGGTTTTACGCAGCCCGGGCAGGCCCGGGCTGCTCTTTGCTCCATCCTAGTTCTTCATCGGCTCGATGCCCGCCGCCTTGACCACTGCGGCCCATTTGACGATTTCCAGCCGCACCCGGTCACCGAGCTCACCCGGCGACGACGGCGTCACCTCGGCGCCCTGCGCGAGAAACCGCGCGCGGATGTCGCGCTGGTTGAGCATCGCCGCGGTTTCGGCATTGAGCTTGTTGATCACCGTGCCGGAAGTCTGCGCCGGCGCGAACAGCGCGAACCACGCCACCGCCTCATAACCGTCGATTCCCGCTTCATGCATGGTCGGCAATTGCGGCAAAGCCACTGCACGCTGCGCGCTGGTCACCGCCAGGGCCCGCACCCGGCCGTTCTGGATGTTCGGGAACGCCGTCGCCAGACTGCCGAACATCACTGAAATCTGTCCGCCGAGCAGTTCGTACAGCGCCGGCACCCCGCCTTTGTACGGCACATGGGTCAGATGCAGTCCGGCGCGCTGACTGAACAGCACTGCCGCGAGGTGCGCCGCGGTGCCGACGCCGGAACTGCCGTAATCGAGTTCATGCGGCCGGCGTTTGGCGAAGGCAATCAGTTCACTCACCGAACGCACCGGCAGCGACGGATGCACGATCAGTACGCTGGGCACGGTGGCCACCATCGCCACCGGTGCGAAGTCGCGCAGCGTGTCGTAGGGGATGCGCGTCCACAACGAGGGATTGGTGACGTGGGAGGTATAGGCCATCAGCAGGGTGTAGCCGTCGGGCGCGGCCTTCGCCACCATCTCGGAGCCGATCATGCCCCCGGCGCCGGGCCGGTTGTCGACGATGACCTGCTGATTCCACGCTTCGGTGTAGCCGATCGCCAGCGTGCGCGCGAACACATCGGTCGCACCGCCGGGGCTGATCGGCACCACGATGCGCACCGTTCGGTTCGGATAACTCTGCGCAGCGGCATCCTGCGCAATCAAGCCGGCCATCACGCACGGCAGCAGCGCGGCACGGATCCATCGGACGGTTCCCATGGGGACATTGTAAGCTGCGGGCGCGGCGAATCGCGCTACAATCAGCGATGATTACACCACATCAACGCCATGGAAAAACCCAGACTGTTTGACGACGAGTTGCACGATGCGATGCAGCAACTGTATGACGAAACCATCGAGGCCATGCAGCTTGCCAAAGTGAGTCCGGATCTTGACGATCTGTCGGCGACGTTTGCCGTGGCCCTGCTCAAACTCGGCCTGGCAACGGGTTTTGTCGAACAGCGGCACCCCGGCTTCGCCAGGGAAGTCGAGGAAAAACGCCAGCGCGTGATTGCCGCGCTGACGCAGAAACACTGAGCCTGCACGCGTCACATGAAGACCCCGATTTACCTCGACAATTCCGCAACCACCCCGCTCGACCCGCGGGTGGTGGAGGCGATGCTGCCCTGGCTGACCGAACAGTTCGGCAACCCGGCGAGCAGTTCGCATGCCTTTGGCCACGCCGCCAGCCGCGCCGTCGAAACCGCGCGCGCCGAGGTGGCGAAACTGGTCAACGCCGATCCCCGCGACATTGTCTGGACGTCCGGCGCCACCGAATCGAACAACCTCGCGATCAAGGGTGCTGCCTTTGCCATGAATAAACGCGGCAGGCACCTGGTCACGGTGCAAACCGAACACAAGGCGGTGCTCGACACCATGCAGTGGCTGGAGAAACAGGGCTTCGAGGTCGGTTGCCTCGCGCCGCAGAAAAACGGCCTGCTCGACATCGAAACCTTCCGCGCCGCGCTGCGCCCGGACACCGTGCTGGCCTCGGTGATGCTGGTCAACAACGAAATCGGCGTGATCCAGGACATCGCCGCACTCGGCGCAATCTGCCGTGAACGCGGCATCCTGTTCCATGTCGATGCCGCCCAGGCCACCGGCAAGGTCGCCATCGATGTCGCACAACTGCCGGTCGACCTGATGTCGCTGACCGCGCACAAGACCTACGGCCCGAAGGGCATCGGCGCGCTGTACGTGCGCCGCGCGCCGCAGGTGCGCGTCGAATCGCAGATGCACGGCGGCGGTCACGAACGCGGCCTGCGTTCGGGCACGCTGGCCACCCACCAGATCGTCGGCATGGGCGCAGCCTTCCGCATCGCCGGAGAACTGATGGCCGGCGAAGTCCCGCAGTTGCGCGCGCTGCGCGACCGCTTCTGGAATCAGCTGAAGGATTTACCCGGTGTCATGCTCAACGGCGACCTCGAACAGCGCATCGCCAACAACCTGAACATCAGCCTCGATATCCCGAACTGCGATTCACTGGTCACCACGCTGACCGAGATCGCGGTGTCATCGACTTCCGCCTGTTCCACCGGCGGTGTGTCGCATGTACTGCAGGCGCTGGGTTCGGATGCGGGCATCGCCGGCAATTCAATCCGTATCACCGTCGGCCGCTTCAATACCGCAGAGGAAATCGACTGGGCCGCGGATTACCTGCGCAAGAAAATAGAAGATTGCCGGGCCGGCCGCCTGCGCGCAGCCTGAAATATCAATAAAAACAATAACTTAAAAAAAGCCCTGCCCCGCCGCGGCAGCGCTTATTGGCTTGGCTTGCGCGCCGCTTCCTGCACATTGATGAAGCTGTGGTCGCAGAACCCGGGTTCGGCATGGGTCTGCAGTTCCTCGTAAACCGCATCGGGATCGCGCAGCACCCGCGGATCAAAGTGCCGCGCATTCACCGCGCCGTAATTGATGCAGATGCCCTGCGCGTCGCGCTCGAGACAGGCGTATATCGTCGTCACCACGTAGAGACCGGCGCTGTATTCGATGAAATGCAGGTATTTTTTGCCGCGCACCACCGCGGCATCGCGCGCGCCGGCACGCCGGGTATCGATGGCCAGCATGCTCGTATCGCTGCGCCGCTGGTAATGCATCAATGAATTGGACCGACCCTCGACCAGCAGCCGGTCGCCGCTGCGCGGATCGATGTCGTATTCTCGGTAAAACGCGCAGTGCACGTAGGGGCTGCGCACCAGATTGTCGAACTGGGTCGTGCCCTGCGCCGCCGCCGGCGCAATCGCCCCCGCCGCGAGCCACACCGCAAGACTGCGCAATATCCCGATGGTCGCCGAGGGCTTCATTGCAAAACAGTGTGCGCCACCGGGATGCGGCTGTCCATGCCCGTAACGATCCGTGGATCAGCCGGGCATGCACAGGGCAACAACCCCGCCGCCGGCCGTCAGCGGGGGAGCAAAACGGATACTGCCGGTGATTATTGCGGTTTGATGCCGAGCTGGGCGAACAGCTTTCCCCACTTCTCTTTTTCGATGTCGAGAAAAGCATCGTATTCCTTCGGGGTTCCGCCGACCACGATCCCGCCGCGGCTCTCGATCTGTTCCCTGAAGTCCGCACCGCGTGCGATATCGGCTATTTCCCGATGCAAGCGGACCACGACGGGGCCGGGCGTTTTTGCCGGCGCCAATATCCCGTATACGCCGGTGCTGGCATCGTATCCGGGAATGGTTTCACTGACCGAGGGAATATCCGGCAGGGCAGCGGCCCGTTTGGCGCTGGTAACCGCCAGGGGACGCAGGCGCCCCGTCTTCAGCATGGGAATTGCCGACACAAGATTCGGCGGGTAAACCTGTATCTGCCCGCCCATCACGTCCGCCACCGCCTGTGAAGTGGCCTTGTACGGTATTTCCTGCATGTCGATTTTTGCCATCGACTTGAACAACTCAAGCGTCAGAAACGCCGAACTGCCGAGCCCGGACGATCCGTAGCGGATTTGTCCGGGTTGCGCCTTGGCCAGATTGATCAATTCGCGGATTGATTTTGCCGGCACGCCCGGATAGACGCAGATGACGTTGGGCGCCAGCACCACCAGGCTGACGGGGGCAAACTCCCTGCGATCAAATGGCAGATCCCTGTACAGCATGTGACTGATCGCCAGCCCCAGGGAACCCAGCAGCAGGGTATGGCCATCCGCCGTCGAATCACCAACCACCCGGTTCGCCACACCGCTGTTGGCTCCGGGACGATTGTCGACCACGACGTTCTGCCCGAGCCGCTCAGCGAGATTCCGGCCCAGCAGCCGCGCCGTAAAATCGGTCGTGGTGCCCGCAGTAAAACCAACCACTATTCTGATCGGACGTTCAGGATAGGCGCCGGCGGCATGCGCGGAGGATGCCGGCAGCCCGCAAAACACCATCACGCTTCCCAGGACATTCACCACAATCCGGCATTTATTCATTTTGGTCTCCGTCGTTTTCTTCCTTGCCCGCGCTTCAGCCCACGAAACGCTCGAATGCACGCAGCCAGTTCTCACCGAGAATTCCCCGCACATCCTCATCCCTGTAGTTTCTTGCAAGCAGTCCGCGGGTCAGATTCGGCAGTTTCCCGATTTTCTCCAGGTCCCGCGCATAGTCCTGGTGCAGAAAATCATCCACCGATCCGAAAATGTCCGGACGCAAAGTACGGTTGCGCACCGATTGCGGCAGCACCTTGCCTTCCCGCTTGAAACCCTCGACATAATCCAGACCCAGGCCCATGCAGTGCATGCCGAACTTGCCGGTGATGTAGTCGACATGCCGCAGCATGTGTTCGAGAGAGGCGTCACTGGCCGCCACCGGACGGGGCATGGCATTCAATCCGATAACCCCGCCTTTTTCGGCGACGATTTTCAGCACATCGTCTTTTTTGTTGCGATCGTTCGGCGTGACCGCATAGGCATTGCCGTGCGTGACCACCGGCGCCCTGGCAAGCTGCACCGCATCCAGGGAAGTCTGGTGACCGGCATGCGAAACATCCAGCATCAACGGCAGTTCGTTGACCGCGGCGACGAAGTCCTTGCCGAGAAAGGTCAGCCCGCCGTCACGCAGCTCGCCGCAGCCGCAGCCCAGCAGATTGGCGAAGGTGTAGCAGACGCCGAGCACCCGGAAGCCCATGTCATGAAGCGTGCGGACGCGGGCAGGATCCTTCTCGATCATGTCCGCCGCCTGGGTAATCAGCACCAGGGCGATCTTGCCCTGCGCCTTTGCCCGCCGGATGTCCGCGGCTTTGGTCGCCAGCATCAGCGTCGGACTGTTTTCGATCTTGTTCAGCGCCGTCTCGGTGCGCCGCATCACCTCGTCCCAGGGCTGCGGCGAGGCGATGCTCAGAAAGCCGGCGCTGACACCCGCATCGAGCAGGGCTTGCGTGTAGGGCTCATCCAGCACGTACAGCGGAGTCAGTGCGTCCAGCACCAGTGCACTGCGGTGCAGGGTCTCAGCGTCGGGTTTTGTGTTATTGCCGGCAACCATCAGCTTCCTTCCGTATCCGGCTAGCCCACAACGATCTGGTTTTTCAGCCAGGGCGCGAAATGCCTGATCTCCGGCACGCACTCTCGCCGCACAATTTCGCAGGACAGGTCAACGATCCGCTGCGGCAAATCCCCGTATTCTCCGGCGCGGGCGATCAAATGCAGTTGCCGGCTGAACCCCGCAACCGGAAACGGCGATGCCTTGACGCCTTTTGCCCTGGCCCCGGCCTGCAACAGGCACAACGGTGTCGCGATCGCCCAGCCCAGACCGGCGGAGATCATCGCCACCAGCGTATCGGTCGCATCAACCTCCAGCAGCCGCGCGGCCTTGATGCCCAGCCGCCGCAAATGGCGTTCGATCTGGGCGCCGATCTGCGAACGCGCGGAAAAACGGATCAGCGAATGCGCCGCCGCCAGCCGCTTCAAATCCTGCAACTCGGACGCCGGCCCCAGCTTGTCCGGCAGCAACAACACAAAAGGCTCGGACAGGATGGCATGACGCTCCAGTCCGTCCACGTCATCCAGGGGATCGCTGGTGATGATGAAATCGAGGTTGCGGCTGAGCAATCCTTCCGCCTGGTCGTGTGCAAGGCCGGAGCGGAATGACAGGTGGGTCGCGGTGGTTTTGAGCAGCGATTTGATCAGCGAAGGCCCCACCGTGGAGGCAAATGAATCCACCACGCCGATGCTCAGTTCCTGCACCTTGCTTGAACCGGCATGGCGGACCGCGATTTCGAGCGCTTCGGCATCACTGACAATGGCCTGGGCATGGCGCTGCAAAACCCGACCGGTCGCGGTCAGGCTGACGGGGCGTTGCGAACGGTCCACCAGCACAGCACCCATGCACTCCTCCAGTTGTCTGATGAGCTGTGAAACAGCCGACTGGGTCAACCCCTGCCTTGCTGCCGCGGCGGTCATGTTGCCGCTCTCGGCAACAGCCAGAAACACGCGCAGGGCATGAAGATCGAAACCACGCCTGCCATGCGCAAGTTTTTCCTTCATCACCCCGGCACCGGGCGGTTCAACATTGCAATGCTCAGACTAGTCAATTTACCGGCTCCCGCTCAATGTGTCAGGCCGTAACATTAGCAGAACTTATGCTGTCCGCAAGGCCGGCTAATTCCCGCCGCCGCAGGCCTCCGCCCGCGTTGACCACGCGGCGCAATGCTGATTTGATGGCGCTCTGCGCACCGCCCTCGAACCCAAACACCCTCATCGTGAAATATTCGATCGTTTCGCTGCTCCGCAACGCCTTCAGTCATCACGAGCAATGGCCTCTGGCCTGGCGCAGCCCCCCGCCGAAACCGGAATATGACGTCGTTATCATCGGCGGCGGCGGCCATGGCCTCGCCACCGCCTACTACCTTGCGAAAGAACACGGCATCACCAATGTCGCCGTTCTGGAAAAAGGCTATCTCGGCGGCGGCAACACCGGTCGCAACACGACCATTGTCAGGTCCAATTATTTTCTCGACGCCAATGCGCATTTCTACGAACACTCGCTTAAGCTCTGGGAGAACCTTTCCGCCGACCTCAATTTCAACGTCATGTTCAGCCCGCGCGGCGTGCTGAATCTCGCCCACAGCCATGCCGACCTCGAAGCCTATTCGCGCAGGGGCAATGCCATGCGCGTGAACGGCATCGATGCCGAACTGCTCGGCCTCGACGAGGTTCGCCGGATGGTACCGTTGCTGGACTGCTCCGCCGAGGCGCGTTACCCGGTGATGGGCGGGCTGTTGCAGCGGCGCGGCGGCACTGCGCGCCATGACGCAGTGGCCTGGGGTTACGCCCGCGGCGCCGACAGCCGCGGCGTCGACATCATCCAGCAATGCGAAGTCACCGGATTCAGCCGCAGCGGCAACCGCATCACCGGCATTGACACCAGCCGCGGCCATATCCGCGCCGGGAAAATCGGGCTCGCCGTCGCGGGCCATTCCGGCCAGGTCGCGGCACTGGCCGGCCTCCGACTGCCGATCGAAAGTCACGTGCTGCAGGCGCTGGTTTCCGAACCCGTCAAACCCGTGCTCGATACCGTCGTCACCTCAGGCGCGGCCCATTTTTACGTCAGCCAGTCCGACAAGGGCGAACTGGTGCTGGGCGGCGATCTCGACATGTACAACTCCTATGGCCAGCGCAGCAATCTGCCGCCCGTCGAACATGCCGTGCAATCGCTGGTCGCGCTGTTTCCCTGTTTCAGCCGCCTGCGCATGCTGCGCACCTGGGGCGGCGTCATGGACATGAGCATGGACGGCAGCCCGATCATCGGCAAATCGCCGATCGACAACCTGTATCTGAACTGCGGCTGGTGTTATGGCGGCTTCAAGGCAACGCCCGCATCAGGTTGGTGTTTTGCCCACACCATCGCCCAGGACAGGCCGCATGCACTCAACGCGGCTTTCACGCTCGATCGTTACGCGCAGGGCCGCGTGCTGGACGAACGCGGCGCAGGGCCGTTCGCCTGGGCCCACTAGACGACTCAACAGCCCATCCATATCCGGCCATGATGCTGATCCATTGCCCGCACTGCGGAGCCCGTGATGTGACGGAATTCACCTATGGCGGCGCCGGAGCGGCAAGACCGGCCGACCCCGCCGCCGCCGATGACCCGCAATGGGCCGACTATGTTTACATGCGCGACAACCCGCGCGGCCTGCACGACGAATTGTGGCAGCACAGCGCCGGCTGCCGCCGCTGGATCGCCGTACGCCGCAATACATTGACCCATGATGTGATCGCCACCGCCAGACCGGGTGAATTGCCGCCGCGATGAACACGCAACACCATCGATTGTCGCAAGGGGGATTGATCGACCGCGGTCAGCCGCTGACTTTCCGTTTCAACGGCCGCAAGCTTCAGGGATACGCCGGGGACACACTCGCCTCCGCGCTGATTGCCAACGGCATCCACCTTGTTGGTCGGAGCTTTAAATATCACCGCCCGCGCGGAATTTTCAGCGCCGGCGCCGAAGAGCCAAACGCGCTGGTGCAGCTCGAGACCGGCGCCCGCACCGAACCCAACATCCGCGCCACTCAGATCGAGTTATACGACGGCCTTGTCGCAACCAGCCAGCACTGCTGGCCCTCCGTCGGCACCGACCTCGGCGCAATCAACAATCTGCTGTCACGCCTGCTGCCCGCCGGGTTTTATTACAAAACCTTCATGTGGCCGCCTTCATGGTGGATGAAATACGAGCATTGGATCCGGAAAATGGCCGGTCTCGGGATCTCCCCGCGAAAACCGGATCCCGATTTTTACGAACATCGTCATGCGCATTGCGACGTACTCGTCGCCGGCGGCGGCCCGGCCGGACTGGGCGCGGCCCTTGCCGCCGCTCGCGCCGGCGCCCGGGTCATTCTGGCCGACGAAGGCTTTCAACCCGGCGGCAGCCTGCTGCACGAAACCGCAATCATAGACAATCTGCCCGCCACCGACTGGCTTGCACGCACACTGGCCGAACTGTCGGCCCTGCCCGAAGTGCTCATTCTCAGGCGCAGCACCGTCTGCGCCTATTTCGACCACAATTATCTGACGGTGGCGGAAACGGTGTCACCCGCCGCAGCCGGCATGCCGCGGCAGAGGCTCTGGAAAATCCGCGCAAGGCGTGTCGTCCTCGCCACCGGGGCCATCGAACGGCCCCTGGTTTTTGCGGACAACGACCGGCCGGGCATCATGCTCGCCTCGGCAGCGCGCATTTATGTCAATCGCTACGGCGTACGACCCGGTCATCGTGCGGTGATTTTTTGCAACAACGATTCGGCCTACCTTGCCGCGCTGGATCTCCACCGCTGCGGAACCCATGTTGCCGCGATTGTCGACCCCCGGCCGTTCGCCGGTGAAGAAATTGCGGCGCAGACACGCGCGGCGGGCATCCGGATGATCCACGGCCATGCCGTCGTCAGGGCGCGGGGCTCCCGTCATATCGGCGCCGTGGAGATCATGCGCTGCGAAAACGGGCTTGCCACCGGCCCCGTGGAGCGTGTCGACTGCGATCTGCTGTGCGTGTCGGGCGGATGGAGTCCCGTCGTACACCTGTTTTCGCAATCCAAGGGGCGCCTGCATTACGATGAAAATCTGACGGCATTCGTGCCTGCGGTCTCGGCGCAGGCCGAACAGTCGGCAGGTGCTGCGCGCGGCGTCTACGGCCTGGCGCATTGCATCAGCGACGGTTATGCCGCCGGGTCACGCGCCGCAGCGTCATGCGGCCTCAACCCGCCCGCGGCGCTGGCCCGGCTGACAGTCCATCAGCCGGCGGTCGGTTCGATCCTGCCGCTGTGGAAGGTGGAGGCGGAGCATACCCGGCGCGCCAAATCCTTCATCGACCTGCAAAATGACGTCACGACCGCCGACGTCGCACTGGCCGCCCGTGAAGGTTATGTTTCAGTGGAGCACCTGAAGCGCTACACCACTCTCGGCATGGGCACCGACCAGGGGAAAATCTCCAATATCAACGGACTGGCAATCCTTGCCGACATCAATGCCGCGCAGATTCCCGAGGTCGGAACAACCACGTTCCGCCCGCCGTACACGCCGGTTACGCTGGGCACGCTGGCCGGCACCGAAATCGGCGCGCATTTCGATCCACTGCGCACCAGCGCAATACACGCCTGGCACGAGCAGGCCGGCGCCCGCTTCATGAATGCCGGCCTGTGGAAACGGCCGCGGCTGTATCCGCTCGCGGGAGAAACCGAGATGCAGACCATCAACCGTGAAACGCTTGCGGTGCGCCGCACGGTCGGACTGGTGGATGTGTCGACGTTGGGAAAAATCGACATCAAGGGCAGGGACGCCTGCACATTCCTCGAACGCGTCTACATCAACCGCTGGCGCAATCTCGCCGTGGGCAAAACCCGTTACGGCGTGATGCTGCGCGAGGACGGCATGGTATTCGATGACGGCACAACGACACGCATCGGCGATGAGCATTTTCTGATGACCACCACCACCGCCAATGCCGTGCGCGTGATGTCAACGCTCGAGTACTGGCTGCAGGTGCATTGGCGCGAGCTTGACGTCCGATTGACGTCGGTCACCGAACAATGGGCGGCCATGGCGCTCGCCGGTCCCGGGTCGCGCCAGGTGCTGGCGGCAGTTGCCTCCGCAGACGTCGGTGACGCTGCGCTGCCCTACATGGCTTATCTCGAGACCGACATCGCCGGCTGCCCGGCGCGCGTATTCCGCATCAGTTTTTCCGGAGAACTCGCCTACGAAATCAACGTGCCGGCCGACTGCGGAGCAGCGGTCTGGACGGCCCTGCTGGCGGCCGGGCAAGCCTCCGGCATCACGCCGTACGGCACGGAAGCCATGGCGGTGCTGCGGATCGAGAAAGGGCATGTTGCCGGCATGGAACTCGACGGCCGCACCACGGCGGACGATCTCGGCCTGGGAAAAATGCTGGCGGCGGACAAGGACTGCATCGGCAAACGCAGCCTGACCCGACCCGGGCTTGCGGCCGCCGATCGCCGCCAGCTGGTGGGACTGGTTGCCGTCGATGGCCGCAGTCCAATACCCCGCGGCGCGCAACTGGTCGCCGGCAACAACCATCGTCCGGCCGGACCGATCATGGGGCACGTAACCTCGACCTGCTACAGCCCCACGCTGGAACGCCCTGTGGCGCTGGCCCTGCTCTCGGGCGGACGCGGGCGTTACGGCGAACGGCTCCGGGCCCTGTCGCCCCTCGCCGGCGCGAATGTCGAAGTCGAGGTCACGCATCACGTGTTCTACGATCCAGAAGGAAAACGACTCCGTGGCTGATGCAACCATCCGTCGCTCCGCACTGGCCGGACTCGCCGTCCCGTTGTCAGCCGGTTCCGGCGCAGGCATCACGCTGCTGGAACGCCATCCGCTCGTCATGATCAACCTGCGCGGTGTGGCCGATGCGGCCTTCTGCGACGCGGTTCGAGCCGCCTGCGGCGCTGAACTGCCGGTCGCGCCGAACACATCGGGCACCGGACCATGCGGCGAAATCCTCAAGCTGGGTCCCGACGAGTGGTTGCTGGTGGCGGACGCCGGCGCAGCGTGGTCGGAAAAAATGATCATCCCCGGCGCCACGCTGACCGACGTCAGCCACGCCCGCGTCGCCGTGCGGGTCAAGGGGGCAAAAACCCGCGATATGCTGGCAAAAGGCTGCGCAATCGACCTGCATCCGCGACAGTTCCCGCCGGGAACCTGCGTCCAGACCGCGATTGCGAAAATCAATGTCATCCTGCACCAGCCGCAGGACGCCGACGGCTTCGTGCTCTACGCCCCGCGCAGCTTTGCCGGTTCCTTCTGGCACTGGCTGACCGGCTCTGCCGCCGAATTCGGCTGCCATGTGATCGCGCCACCCGGCGACGGCAGCATGCCCCGCCGCTAACCGGAGAAAGCCCATGCCGAAAAACGAAACACCGCCGCGTCCCAGCTGGCGACCCACCGTGATCGGCAAGCGTTACGCGGTGGCCTGCGGTCACTACCTGGCCGCCACCGCCGCGGTCCGCGTTCTGGAGCGCGGCGGCAACGCGGTTGATGCCGGTGTTACCGCCGCGATGGCGCTGGCGGTGCTGCAGCCCGACATCGTCAGTTTCTCCGGTGTGGCGCCCACCCTCGTGTACCGGAAAAAAGACCGCAGCGTGCACAGCCTCGCCGGCCTCGGCTGGTGGCCGCAATCGACCGATATCGAGCGCCTGCGCAGCGAAGGCCATGGCGTGGTGCCGGACGGCCTGCTGCGCACGGTGATGCCGGCGGCACCGGCCACCCACGTCGAAGCGCTGCTGCAATTCGGCACCATCAGCTTCGAAGAAGCGGCAGCCGCAGCCCACGAAATCGCCCGCGACGGTTTTGCCGCCTATCCGGTATTCGTGCGCCACCTGGAAAAATTCCAGGACAAGTACCGGCGCTGGCCGTCGAGCGCGGACCTCTACCTGCCCGGCGGACGCACGCCCCGCATCGGTGAAATCTTCCGCCAGCAGCAGCTCGCACGTTCCATCGCCGGCATGATGCAGGCCGAGCGCAACGCAGCCGGCGACCGCGCCGCCAAACTGCGGGCGGCCCGTGACTACTACTACAAGGGCCCCATTGCCGAAGGCATTGCCGCATTCCACCGCGAGCATCGCGGCTTTGTCACCCGGGATGACCTGGCCGCCTTTACGGTGCCCGTGGAAAAAAGCATCAGCTGCACGTACAAGTCCCACCAGATCCACAGTTGCGACACCTGGTGCCAGGGCATATCGCTGCTGCAGGCGCTGAAGACTCTTGAAACCGTCGATCTCGCGGCGCTCGGACACAATACCCCCGCCTACATCCACATGACCGGCGAGGCGCTGAATCTGGCTTTTGCGGACCGCGAAGCCTATGTCGGTGATCCGCGTTTTGTCGATGTACCGGTACCCGGCATGCTTTCCGCCGAATATGCCGCGGCACAGCGCGCGCGCATTGATATCGGCAAGGCCTTCGGCACGCTGCCGCTGCCCGGCAGGCCACCGGGCGCAACGCGCGATGCCTTTGTTCCGGTGCTGTCGTCCTACCCGGCAGCAGCACCCGGCGCCGCACTGGACACCATCTACTGCTGCGTCGTCGACGCCGACGGCAACGCTTATTCAGCCACGCTGTCGGACAACGCGCGCGACACGCCGGTGATTCCTTCACTGGGCGGCACCGTGTCGTCGCGCGGCGCCCAGGGTCGCCTCGAGCCGGGCCACCCTGCGGAGGTCAAGCCGGGAAAACGCCCGCGGCTGACACCGGCGCCGGCACTGGCGCTGGACAACGGCGAATTCGTGATGGGGTTCGGCACTCCGGGCGGAGACGTGCAGACCCAGGCCATGTTGCAGGTCTACCTGAACATCACCGAATTCGGCATGAGCGTGCAGCAGGCGATAGAAGAACCGCGTTTCGGCACCTTCATTTTTCCGAACTCGTTTTCCCCGCACGCCATCGGCAAATTCAATGTCGAAAGCCGCGTGCCGGAAAGCACCCTGGCCGCACTGAAAAACCTCGGTCACCCCGTGCAGTCCTGGTCGGCATTGACGCCGGCGGCAGGCGCTGTCTGCGCAATCCGGCGCGACGCGGAGACCGGGTGGCTGCATGCCGGAGCGGATCCCCGTCGCGAGGCCTACGCAATCGCCTGGTAAGCGGCACGTCGTTGCGGCTCAACTCGCGACCACAGGTACCGGAAACACCCTGGGGGCGTGCGCAATCTCCGACAGGAAACGGAACAGGTTGTCGCGATCAATCACCAGCGTGGCGGTATTGACCAGCGGGTGACATTGCAGCGCTTCCGCTTCCGCCAGGGACTGATCGAGCACCAGCGTCACCCGGCCGGCACGATCGTTGACAAGCGCAAGCATGCTGACCGCACCGGGCGTGACGCCGAGGGTGGCCTGCATGACCCCGGCCGGGGCAAAGCGCAGCTTGTTTGTTCCGAGCACCGCCGCGGTGCCCGCCAGATCGACGCGCACCCCGAAGGGTACGGTCAGCATGAACAGCCGGCCGTCCCGGCGATCTTCCACCAGCAGGTTTTTGGCATGGGCACCACGCGCCGCGGGCACCAGGCGCTCGGCCTCCTCTGCGGTATACACCGGCGGGTGATCAAGCCGTTCGTAAGTCATGCCTTTGGCGGAAAAATAATCGCAAATCCGGTCACAGCCCCACAAGTCCGGATCCGCTGCCATTATTTGATCTTCGCAAGGCCCACTTCAGTCAGCACGGTCTGGTACTCGACATATTCCTCGTCCAGCCGCTTTTTGGCGGCCTGCGCGTTGACGTAACCGTTGACCCAGAAGTTTTCTTCCATTTCCTTTTTCCAGTCGTCGGTGGCCGCCATCGCCGCCAGCACCTTGTCCCAGTACGCGACCTGCTGCGCGCTCATGCCTTTCGGCCCCATCAGCCCGCGCCAGCTCGACGAATCCGCCGGTATGCCCTGCTCGCGCCAGGTCGGAATCGACGCGAAGTCGCCCCACATGCGTTTCGGCGAGGAAATCGCGATGGTGCGCAGCTTGCCGCTGCGCAGGTGTGCAACCATGTTGCCGAGTCCCGTGTTGACCACATCGACATGGCCGCCGAGCACCGCAGTGGTGGTGGCCGAGCCGCCGGGGAATACGGCGGTTTTCAGCCTTCTGATGTCGACGCCGCCGGCACGCAGGCAGGTGATCAGCGTGGTGTGGTTGGCGCCGCCGAGGCTCGTTGAAATGCCGAAGCTGACGGCATCCGGGGCTTTTTTCAGCATCTCCACCAGATCCCTGCCGTTCCTGATCGGCGACTCGGCGCGCACGTTGACGCCGAGGTACTCCTCGAACAGCATCGCCAGCGGCGAAAAGGCGGTGTGGTTGTACGGGATCAGCCCGAGGATGTGGTTGCTGATCGACCCGGTGGTGGCCACGATCATGTAGTGGCCGTCGCCGGGATGCTGGTTCAGGTAATTGAGCCCGATGGTGCCGCTGCCGCCGGGTTTGTTGACGACATTGACCGGCACGTCGACCAGCTTGTGCTGCAACAGGATTTTCGCCACCACGCGCGCCGTGCGGTCGGTGGTGCCGCCGGGGCCGGAGGGCGCGATGATCTCGATGGCTTTTTCCGGTTTCCACTGGGCATGCGCAGTACTGCCCGCCACCGTGATCACCACACATGCCGCAAGCGCCGCAGCGCGTCCAAGCAATGGGAGCAATGCCATGAAAATTCTCCTTCACCGGATGATTTAAAAATATAGCACGCCGTAAGTAAAACGCATTCCAGTTATACTTCAAGAACACGCACAGTCAACACCAACTGACGCACGATACGGACTTTCCTGATGGGCATGACCGCAGCAGAAAAGATACTCGCCCGCACCAGTGGACTGCCCGCGGTCAAGGCCGGCGACATCGTGTATCCAAGGCCCGATTTTGTGATGATTCACGACGGTGTGGTGCGCGGCGCGAAGGAAGAACTCGACGCGCTGGGCATCACCCGCCTGTTCGACCCCGACCGCGTGCTGATGGTCACCGACCACGACGTGGTGTACGTCAACGATCGCGCGGCGGCGCGCGGCGCCTACAACCGCAGTGCGGCAGCGGCCTGGGGTGTCAAAAACTTTTTTGATGCCGGGCGCGGCGGCCACGGCCATATTTTCCCCACCGAGCGCGGCTGGGTGCTGCCGGGCACCCTGTATTTCGACAACGACCGCCACTGCACCAACGCCGGCGGCATCGGCGCACTGGCGATCCGCATGGGCAGCGAAATCAACCGCGTGCTGGCCACCGGCACCAACTGGACGCTGGTGCCGAAGTCGGTGAAGCTCACCATCAAGGGCCGGCTGCAGCCCGGCGTGTACGCGCGCGACCTGGGTTTTGTCATCGGCAAACACCTGCGCGCCGATGGTGATTTCGGCGTCGACATTGATTACCGCGTGCTGGAGTTCGCCGGCGAACTCGACCAGTTCAGCCTCGCCGCACGCATCGCGCTGTGCAGCACGCCGACCGAGATGCGTGCCATCGGCGTGTTTTTTCCGCCGTCGGCGGAAATTCTCGCTTACGCCAGGGAACGCGCGCAGCGGCCGTTCACTCCGGTGTATGCCGATCCCGACGCGCAGTACGACGCCAAGGTCGAGCTTGATGTCAGCACGCTGCCGCCCCAGGTCGCCCTGCCCGGCGGTCCGCACAAGGCCGCCGACCTCGCCAGCGTCGCCGGCACGCCGGTCAGCCACACCTACATCGGCTCCTGCGGCTCCGGCATGTACGAGGACCTCGAAATCGCGGCCTCCATCCTCAAGGGACGCAAGCTCGCCCCCGGCGTGCGCATGATCGTGGTGCCGGGCTCGGAAGATTCGACGCGGCGCATGACCCGCGAAGGCCTGCTCGACATTTTCCATGACGCCGGCGCGATGGTGATTCCCGCCGGCTGCGGTCCCTGCGCCAGCGGCCGCACCGGCCTCATCGATTCCGGTGAAACCTCGATTTCTACCGCGGTCGCCAACGGCGCCGGGCGTTTCGGCGCGAAGGACGCGCAGCTCTACCTCGGCAGTCCGGCCGCGGTCGCCGCTTCCGCGGTAACCGGCCGCATCACCGACCCGCGGGAGTTCCTCTGACCATGGGCATGACCGCTGTAGAAAAAGTACTGGCCGCGAAAAGCGGACGTGGCAGCGTGAAGCCGGGGGATGTGGTCTCCCCCGACCCCGACTTCATCATGATCCACGACGGCGTGGTGATGGGTGCCAAACGCGAACTCGACGCGCTGGGTATCAAGCACCTGGCGACGCCGGACAAGGTGCTGATGGTGACCGACCATGACGTGATCTACGGCAGCCCGCGCGCGGCCGAACGCGGCGCCTTCAACCGCAAGGCCGCGGCGCAATGGGGCGTGAAGAATTTTTTTGACGTCGGCCGCGGCGGCCACGGCCATATTTTCCCGATGGAGTCCGGCCTGCTGCTGCCCGGCATGTTTTATTTCGACAATGACCGCCATGCCACCAATGCCGGCGCCATCGGCGCCTTCGGTTTCCGCATGGGCAGCGAAATTTCCCGCGTGCTGGCCACTGGCACCAACTGGGTGATGGTGCCGAAAACGGTGCGGCTGACGCTGAAGGGACAACTGAAACCGGGCGTACATGCGCGCGATGTCGGATTCCATTTCGCCGCCCTGCTGAAACAGGGCAGGCTCACGGCGGATCTTGATTACCGTGTGCTCGAATACGCCGGCGACCTCGACCAGTTCGATCTCGCATCGCGTGCGGCGCTGTGCTCCACGCCGACCGAAATCCGCGCTTATGGCGTGTTCGTGCCGCCGTCAAAAGCCATACTCGATTTCGCGACATCCCGTGCGCAGCGACCGTTCACGCCGGTGTATTCCGATGCCGATGCGCATTACGACGCCGACCTCACCCTCGACATCTCCCGTCTCGAACCGCAGGTGTCTTTGCCGGGCAGCGTCGAGAATGCGGTCAACGTGTCCGAGGTCGAAGGCACCGCCATCGACCATGCCTTCATCGGTTCCTGCGGCTCCGGCATGTGGGAAGACATGACGGCCGCGGCCGCGATACTCAAGGGCCGCCGCCTGGCGCCCAATGTACGGCTGTTCATCGCCCCCGGTTCCGAAGCCACCAACCGCCGGCTCGCAGCGGAAGGCCTGCTCGGCATTTTCATCGAAGCCGGTGCCGTCATGCTGCCGCCCGGCTGCGGCCCCTGCAACGACGCCGTGATCGGCCCGGTGCACTCGGGGGAAGTCTCGATTTCCACCGCGACCAACAACAACGCCGGCCGTTTCGGCGCGCGGGACGCAAAACTCTATCTCGGCAGCCCGGCCACGGTGGCCGCATCCGCAGTGGCAGGGGTGATCACCGACCCGAGAAACATCTAAAATCTTGAGCCACAGAGGACACAGAGTTCACAGAGAAAAACCGAAATGGAGAAAACCTTACATTTCGGGCACCAATCCACTGATCTCCCACATTCACTAATGAAAAATCACCACTACGTTCCTGACTTGCAGTTCTCTGTGAACTCTGTGTCCTCTGTGGCTAACGCTTTTTATTTTGGATAGCCATGTCAACTGAATTCCAATGGATCCTGAAAGGCCGCTGCTACAAACTCGGCCATGATGTCTGGCATGCCGGCGGCGTGGTGCCGAACTGGATCATCACCGGCCGCCACTTCGATGCCAAGGACATCATCCCGCACCTGTTCGAGGAAACCGATCCAGGCTTCCACACCCGCTGCAAACCCGGCGACATCATCGTCACCGGCCGCAATTTCGGCATGGGCCCGAAAATGAACGGTTATATCGCGATGCAGGCCCTGGGCCTGGGCCTGGTCTGCGAGTCGATGCCCTTTCTCGCCTACCGCGCCGCCGTCGGCTGCGGCGTGCGCGTGATGACCGACTGCGTCAACGTCACCGACATGTGCGAAACCGGTGATGAACTCGAAGTCAATTTCCGCGACGGTTTTTTCATCAACCATACCCGCGATATCCGCCGCGAATACCCGCCGCTCCCGGATACGCTGATGGAAATCGTCGAACTCGGCGGCAATGCCGGCTGGCTGCGGCAGTGGCAGGCCAAACGCGGCGCAACGGCTTAATCGTGACCCAACACCACGACGAATACGGCCAGCCCATCGGTTTTCCGCTCGCAGACTGGAAAGCCCCGCCGCTGCCGCCACGCACAACACTGGCAGGCAATTATTGCCGCGTCGAGCCGCTGGATGCCGGGCGCCACGCCGCTGATTTCCATTTCGCCAATCAGCTTGAGCCCGATCAACGCGGCTGGACCTACCTGACGTACGGCCCTTTCGCCACGGAAGAGGAATGCCGGCGCTGGGCAGAAGAGTATGCGCAGCGCAAGGACTATCTCTTTCACGCCATCATCGATCTCGAAAGCGGCGAGGCCGCAGGCATGGCCGCCTACATGCGCATTGATACCGCCAACGGCAGCATTGAAGTCGGCGGCATCAAATACACGCCGCTGATCGCGCAGCAGCCGGCCGCCACCGAGGCCATGCACCTGATGATGAAAAACGCGTTTGCGCTCGGTTACCGCCGCTACGAATGGAAATGCGACGCGCTGAACGCGCCTTCGCGCGCGGCGGCGCAACGCCTGGGTTTTTCGTACGAAGGCACGTTCCGCCAGGCGATGGTCTACAAGAACCGCAACCGCGACACCGCGTGGTATTCAATTACTGATCGCGAATGGCCCGCGCTGCAGGCGGCACATGAACAATGGCTGGCACCGGACAATTTCGATGCGCAGGGGCAGCAGATCGTCAGCCTGTCCGGACTGACCGCACCTCTGCTGCGTCAGCACCACTGGACAGCGCCGCCTGAAGAAAATCAATAACTAATTGTTTTTATTGGTTTTTTATGCCGGGCGCGCAACTGCGCCGCGCTGATGATCCGTTGCAACGCATCACCATAAGTCACACCGGCAAAACACAGCTTGCCGCCCAGCGCATGCGGATAGAGATCCGGATCGGCCTTGGTTACGAGAAACACCAGCCGTCCATCCGCGTTCATCCCCCTCAACTCGCAGCCGGTTCCTGATAAGCAAGATCACGCTTCTTGCGGAAAGACGGTGCCAGCATGATTACCAGCAGCAGAACCGTTAAGGCCAGGAATGTGGCACTGATTGGCCGCGTTATAAAAACAGTGGGATCACCGCGTGAGATCAGCAGCGCGCGGCGCAGGTTCTCCTCCATTAACGGCCCGAGCACAAATGCGAGTATCAGTGGCGCCGGTTCGCACTTAAGCTTCAGGAACAGGTAACCCATCAATCCGAAAAATACCGTCATGTAAATATCCAGATCAAGATTATTGACGCTGTACACGCCAATGGCCATGAATACGGTGATTGCGGGAAACAACAGGCGATACGGTACTGAAAGCAACTTCACCCACAAACCGATTAATGGCAGATTGAGGATCACCAGCAATGCGTTGCCGATCCACATGCTCGCGATCAAGCCCCAGAACAGGTCCGGACGCTGGGTCATCACCTGCGGACCCGGTGCGATACCCTGAATGGTCAGGGCGCCAAGCATCAGCGCCATGGTACCGCTGCCGGGTATGCCAAGAGTCAGTGTCGGGATGAATGCGCACTGCGCCGCCGCGTTGTTGGCTGACTCAGGACCGGCAACGCCCTGAATGGCGCCTTTGCCAAATTGTTCCGGGTTTTTTGCCATCTTCTTTTCCAGGGCATACGAGGAGAATGCGCTGATCGTTGGACCCGCGCCAGGCAATGTACCGAAGAATGCGCCAATCGAAGTGCCGCGCACGATCGAACCCGCGGAAACCTTGATGTCCTGCCATGTCGGATACAGATGCTCTATTTTTTTGGTCAGCAGATCACGACCTTTGGCATCCTGCCCCTTCTCGAGGTTTGCCAGGATTTCACCGAATCCGAACAAGCCCATGGCCACGACAACAAAACTCAGGCCATCAGCAAGCCCGGAAGCGCCAAAAGTGAATCGCGACATGCCGGAGTTCACATCGGTTCCGACAATACCGAACAACAGGCCGAGGAATATCATTGCAATGGCCTTGAGCATCGAACCGCTTGCCAGCACTGCTGAAGCGATAAGACCCATGGCCATCAGCGAAAAATACTCTGGTGCGCCGAACTTCAGCGCGATTTCAGCGAGCGGCGGGCCGGCCACTGCAATCAACATCGTACATACCGTGCCGGCGAAAAATGAACCGACCGCAGCAATCGCCAATGCCGGACCGGCACGCCCGTTCTTGGCCATCTGGTAGCCATCCATGCAGGTCACCACCGAGGCTGACTCGCCCGGCAGATTGACCAGGATCGCCGTCGTCGAGCCGCCATACTGCGTCCCGTAATAAATGCCGGCGAGCATGATCAAGGCACCGACCGGCGGCAAAGTGAATGTGGCCGGCAACAGCATGGCAATCGCTGCGAGCGGTCCGATGCCCGGCAACACGCCGACCAGCGTCCCAATGAACACCCCGATAAAGCAGTACGCCAGGTTCTGCAGCGATACCGCGGTCTGGAATCCAAGCGCCAGATTGTCAAAAAGTGACATTTCCATGTTTATCTCCACCAGAACAGCGGGAAAGGCAATTCAAGTCCCTTGATGAACAGTGCCCAGCAACCTATGACCAGGACAATACTGGAAACGAGTACTTCCTTTATACGGAAATCGCGTCCTGCCGCCGCCAGAAAAATAATGATGAACATCGCAGGCACAAAGCCGATACGGTCTATTGCCCAACCAAACAAGACGAAGGCCGTACTGAGAAAAGCCATCGCTTTCCATGCAAACTTTCCGATGCCCTCGCCCTGCACTTTGAAACCCGTCACAGAAATGGCGATGCCCAGCAGCGTCAGGATAATGCCCAGCCAGGTCGGGAAATATCCCGGCCCCATACGACTGCTGGAACCAAATGGGTAATCCTGGGCAATGAATATCGCCGCCAGGCCGAAGGTGATGAACATGACGCCGGACCAGAAATTTTCCTGACTCGTGATTTTCATGATGGATCTTCCGATTGCAAAAAACGCTGTTATGGCACACAAGATTCCCGACCCCGCCTGCAGCCGCGGTCTCAGACTTCCAAAATTCGATTTGCAGATGTTCCGTCCTGCTGCGCCGGCCCGCGACTGCAATTGATTGATGCCAGCATCTCAAAACCTCCCGCACGCGGACTGCCGGCATTGAATCATTGACTAATTCCGCATCGGCCAATCAGATACGGATTGATCAACCCCGCCGCAGCAAAAGGGAATATCTGATCGTTCTTTTTCCTGTTTTATGTATTCGCAGCGGGTTTGTCCTCCTCACGGCCGCGGCGGTGCTCCGAAATCATCGCCAACAGACCCACTGCGGCCACGACAAACGGCAGAATCAGCAGGAACAGAAACGGCCGGTCGAGTTCCGCGAACCAGCTTTCCCAAAGCCGCCAGTCAAACATATCCCCAAGCTGGCCCTTGATGCCGCGAAAACACAGCACGGCCACCAGCGTCGGTGGCAACGCGGCAACGAACAGACCGAAGGGATTGATCGATTGATCATCGAAGTTGTCTTTGAGAATCGCAAAACCCGCCGGGTTGGGCGCATTGGCAATGACTGTAAGCCCTCCCCCTGCCACCGCCCCGGCCACCAGCGAATACTTGTATTCATCGGATATCCCCTCGACCAGAGAGCCCAGATAAGTCAATGCGGCATTGTCGGTGATGGCCGTAAGCGCGGTAGCCCCATAAAACAGGGTTGATTCGCCGAGGCTTGAAAGAACGTCCTGGAGCCACCATTGCTGCTGTCCTCCCAGCACCACCAAACCTGCAAGGAAGAACGCGACCATCAATCCCTCGCGCAGCATCAGTCGGTCATGATGGCGGTTGTAAGCCTCCGCCAACCCGAGGAAGATCAAGAAAAACCCCATGAACGCCTCGGGGTCATGATTGGTGAAAATCACCGCCACGAGAATTCCGAGATTTACGAGCACCAGCGGAACGGGCACGCGCGACCCTGCGGCCTGCGCCGACAGCCTGGCACGCTGCGATAATTCATGACGGAAAAGATACGTGAGCACGATTGAGTTGATGAGCACCGCGAGTGTCGCCTTGACACCAAACGTCGAAAGCATGAAGCCGGTCGTCCAGTCCCACTTTGCGGCCACCATGAGAACCGGCGGAGCGGCGAAATTGGTCAATGTACCGCCGACAGACACATTGACGAACAACACACCCAATGTTGCGTATTTGAGCCGTTTGGAAGCTCCGGTGGCGAAAATACTGTCGCGCAGCATCAGTGCGGCAAGGGTCATCGCCGCCGGTTCCGTAATCAATGAACCGAGCAGCGGCACCATGGAAAGACTGAGAAAATATCCGCCGATGGCGGGCTGCACCGGCAGCAACCGCCCCACTGATCGCACACTGTCCGAAGCCAGTTGCATGATAGGCCGGCTCGCGGCAATAACCATGATTACAAAAACAAACATCGGCTCGACAAAATGCCGGCTGTCAAGGTACCCCGAAGTGACGCCCCAGCCCTGGGCAACCGCCATGAACACGAGCAGCACAAACGCCCAGAAACCAAATACGGTTTCGACTTCCCCAAGCAGATGCCACAGCCCGGAATGCGCAGTCCGGGTATGGGCCAAATGTTCGAAGTAGCGCGTTGAAAACGTATGCAGCACAGCCATCGCAAACAGGACGGCTCCCACAATCTCGATCGTTTCAATGGTCGCGCTCACTCAATTACTGTAAGTCAGACCCATTCAACTCATCAGTCGCAAAATCACGTAAGTAAAAACACTTACTTGCCATCCCTGGGCCGCCGTCGCAAGATGCCTGTACAGCCATGAAATATCTGAAATATGTCCGGGACGCGGCCGTTTTTGCGCCCTGTTATATAGCCCTGGATTGGGCCAGCTACATCAATCCCGTCGGCCCCTTCAACATTACGCCGTGGAACCCCCAGCCCGCGCTTGCAATTGTGTGGATGATGATGAGCGGTCTCACGCACGCTCCCGCCGTATTGGCGACAATTTTTCTGGCGGACATCATCATTCGTCATGTGCCCGGCGGTTACGCCATCACTGCAACAAGCGCATTTGTCCTCGCGAGCGGCTACGCAGTCATCGCATGGGCCTTGAAAACCCTTCTGCGGGATACCAGCCTGCGGTCACCCCGCCATCTCACCATCTTCGCCGCTGTTGTAGCCGCAGGAACAGGATTGGTCGGCGCCGGATTTGTCGCAACACTCCGGATGTCCGGCCTGTTGACGGACATTCCCTTCAGCAGCGCCTGGCTGCATTTCTGGATCGGCGATGCGGTGGGCATGCTGGTAACGGCGCCGCTCCTTTTTGCAGCGGTGGATTCCGCACGCAGATCAGCATTGCTGAATCTCGGACGGCAGCCTGAAGTTCTGCTGCAGGTGGCGACTCTTGCCGCGACAGTCTGGTTGATCTTTGAAGGGCTTGGCACCGACCCGTCTCGTCATTTTTACCTGCTTTTCCTGCCCCTGATCTGGATTGCCGTCCGTTATGGCATGAACGGTGCCATTCTGGCGACCGCGATTGTTCAGATCGGGGTGGTTTTCGGCATTCATGGAAACTCGGGCATGACGCCGCCCGTGCTCGAACTGCAGGCCCTGATGGCCGCACTGACTCTGACGGGACTGTTTTTGGGGGTCATGGTTGACGAGCGCCAGCGTGCCGAGAAAAGATTACGGCAGTCGCTGCGTCTTGCCGCAGCAGGTGAAATGGCCGGTGCCATTGCACACGAAGTAAACCAGCCCCTGACAGCTGTTGCAAACTACGGACGGTCGGCACAAATGCTTCTCACACGGACCCCTGCATTTGATGCACAGATCCAGGAAATCATCGGCAAGATACTGGTGGAGACCGAGCGGGCTTCGGAAGTTGTTCGCAGATTGCGCGACTTCTTTCGTGCCGGCACAACCCGTCTGGAGGTCATGGCAATCCAAGACCTCCTGAAAACGATGCGAAGAATCGGGGAATCAGCCATCAATGGCAGGAACATCTCGCTTGAAGTTGAACAAGCGGCGCCTCTGCCGCCGCTTCACGCAGATCGGTTGCAGATCGAAGTCATCCTGCGCAACCTGCTCGAAAATTCGGTCGAATCGCTGCTCGCCTCCGAAAACGCAGGAGGCCGCATCAAAATCCTGGTCAGACCCCATGATGAAGGTCGCGTCTGCATCGTGGTGGCAGACAATGGCCCGGGGATTCCGCCGGCAACCCGGGCGGATCTTTTTGAACCATTTGTCTCAGGCAAATCAACAGGGATGGGACTGGGACTCGCGATCAGCCGCGCCATCGCCGAAGCGCATGGCGGAACGCTTGAAGCCGCGGCAGCCGGACACGGCGAATTTCACCTGGTACTGCCATGCCTGCAGAGCACCTGACTGTATTCATCATTGACGATGATGCCGCGGTGCGGGACTCCATCGCCCTCATGCTCGGTCTGGCCGGATACCGCACTACGACTTTCGCGGACGCCGAAGCCTTTCTCGCCGCCAGAAAAGAAGAATGGGCTGGCTGCATCATCGCGGATGTCAGACTGCCGGGTCTGAGCGGGGTTGAGCTGCAAAGTGAATTGCGGCGTCTGCGCCTGACACTGCCATTCATCATCATCACGGCACATGGTGACGTGCAGATCGCTCGCGCCGCATTCCGCTCTCAAGCTGTCGATTTTCTTGAAAAACCTTTCGATGACAAGCAGCTGTTCGCGGCCATCGACACCGCCTTCGCCCTCGAGGAACACCGCATCCGGCAGCGTGACAGCCGGCGGGAGGATGCCCTGAAACTGGAGCGCCTGACCAGCCGAGAGCGCGAGGTGCTCGAACATGCTGCGCGCGGCTTGCATGCCAAGGAAATTGCCGCCGCCCTGGGCATCAGTCCCCGCACTGTTGAAGTGCACAAGACGCGCATCATGGAGAAGCTTGGTGTACGCAATGTCGCAGAGCTGGTGCGTCTGGCGATTGCCGCGACACCTCCGGAAGACGAAAAGATTTAGAACGCCTGACAAAATGTGGCATTTTTCCCTCGTCCCAACCCTGCCCCCGGAGGGGGAAGGGGGAATCTCGTTTTGATACGTGCTCCCGGGCCTTCAAACTGCCGAAGCACCCGTCCAGCCTGACCGCGCCGCTGCCGCGTCAGCACCACTGGACGGTGCCGCCCGAAGAGAATCATTAACTAATTGTTTTTATTGGTTTTTTTACGCCCGGCGCGCAACTGCGCCGCGCTGATGATGCGTTTCAGCGCATCCCCGTAAGTCACGCCGGCAAAACACACGTTGTTGCCCATCGCATGCGGGTGCAGATCCGGGTTGGCGTTGGCTTCGAGAAACACCAGGCGCCCGTCCGGCGTCAGCCGGTAATCGATGCGGCCGTAATCGCGCAGCTTCAGCGCATGGAAAATCGCGCGGCTCGCCGACTCGACATCACGCTGCAGGTTGCGCGACAGTTTCGCCACCCGCCAGCGCACCCGCCAGCGGGTGCGATAGGCGCCGTCGTTTTTCAGTTTGTACGACGCGAATTCCGGCGCCCCCCTGCCCTTGCGGCCGATCACCAGTTCCACCGCCGGCATCACTTCGGGGGCGCTGCCGAGCAGCGCGACATAAAGATCACAGCCCTCGATGAATTCCTCGCAGATCAGCGACGCCTTCACGCGTTTGCGCAGCACGCGCACACGCTGCACCAGCTCGCGTTCGTTCCTGACCAGCGAATTGCCGCGCACCTCGTCCGAGCCGTCACCGAACTGCGGTTTGACGATCAGCGGATAGGGCACGCGCGGATTGCGGATCGGGCCGCGCGGCGGAATCACAAAATGCCGCGGCACGGCAACGCCCATGTCGGCGACGATGTGTTTGGACAAGGCCTTGTCGCGGGCGAGACGGAGGCCGCTCAGGCCGGTCCCGGTATAGGGTAGCTGCAGCAGGTCGAGCAGCCCGGCAATCGCAGCATCCTGGCGGCGGTCGCCGTCCACGCATTCGGTGAGGTTGAACACCAGCCGCGGTTTCAGTGCGCGCAATTCAGCAATCACCGGCTCCACCGCGGCATCAAATGGCAGCACGGCGACGTTGAGGCGCTGCGCGCGCAGCGCATCCAGCAGATAGGCCTCGACACTGCTGCGTTCCGGCACAAAACGGCCGGAGGCCCGGCGTTCGCCGGCCTCGGCGTCTACGAGCAGCGCGATGTCGCAGCGTTTGTTGTCTGTTTTAAGTCGCGCCATGCCCGAAATTGTAACCCGCGACGCGCTGTGCACCCGCGCGTTGCGCTGCCAGGCCGCCGCTGCTATCTTCTGCACTCCCGCGGACACCAACACCAACAAACCACCCGCCGCGCCATGGAGAAGACATGAAATTCACTGCTTTTACAGTTAAAACAATCGCAACGACCGTACTGGCATTTGCCGCACTGGTTTCCGGCACTGCCGGCGCACAATCCTGCCCCGAGAAAAACATCAATTACTGGCAGGCCTTCCCTGCCGGCGGCGAATCCGACATTTCGGCACGCCACCAGCAACTGGTGCTGAAAAAACGCTGCCCGTCCATCGAAACCATCGTCCAGTACAAACCCGGCGCCGGCGGCGGCCTGATGTGGGCGCAGATCAACAACATGCCTGCCGACGGTTACAACGTCATCGGCGTCAACCTGCCGCACATCGTGCTGCAACCCTTCGAAGGCCAGGTCCAGTACAAAACCGCGGACATCATGCCGGTCTACTGGTTTCACTACACGCCCGACGCCATCGTCGTGCCCGCCGACAGTCCGATCAAATCCTTCCAGGACCTGATCAAGGCCGCCAAGGCGACGCCCGAAAAACTGACCTTCGCCGGATCGGGCACCAACTCGGCCAACCACGCCGCGCATGAAAAACTCAATGCGGTGGCCGGCGTGCGCACCACCTACGTGCCGTTCAAGGGCACCGGCGACCTCACCTCCGCAGTACTGGGCGGGCACGTCACCGGCGCGATGTCGTATTCGGCGTTTGCCATCAACAACAAGGGCAAGGTGCGCGCGCTGGCCGTGGCGATGGACAAGCGCCATCCGCTGATGCCCGATGTGCCGACCTTCAAGGAACTGGGCCTGGACTGGATTGACGGCGCCTACCGCGGCATCGGCATGCCGAAGTCGACGCCGCCGGAAGCGCGCAAACGCATGTCCGACCTGTGGGCCGCGCTCAACAATGAACCCGAGATGAAGGAACTCGCCGCGAAAAGCGGTTTCGAGCTGGTCAATGTCGGCGTCGACAGGATGGATGCGTTCATGAAGGAGCGCGTGCAGGCCTATACCGAAGTCGCGAAACGCATGGGACTCACCAAGTAACATCACCGCAGCACAAAAACCGACGGGGCCCGCGGGCCCCGTTTTTATCGGCCGCCGCCGGCTCAGGCGAGACTCACCCCCGCTGCGCTCATGGCCTGCTGCACCCGTGCGGGCAGCAAGGGCTGCTGGCGCAGCCGCACACCGGTGAGCTGGTGGAAGGCATTGGCGATCGCCGATGGCACCAGCGGTGTGGCCATCTGCCCGGCGCCCGTCGGATGGTTGGCTGTCTGCACCAGCTTGATGTGGATGTTCGGAATGTCGCGCATCCGCGGTACATGGTAGTCGAAGAAATTCGACTGCTGCACCAGGCCCCCGCTGACATCGATGTGTTCGGTCAGCGCGAGACCGATGCCGTAGACGATGGAACTTTCCGTCTGGGCGATGATGTTGTCCGGCTGTACGGCAATACCGGCGTCGATCACGCACCAGAAATCATGCACGCGGATGCGCCCATCCTTGTTCAGTGATACTTCGGCAATGCCGGCGAGTTGCGTGCCGCTGTAATCAAGATACGCCACACCCAGACCACGGCCCTGGCGCCTGCGCCCCCAGTCGGCCATGCGCGCGACCTCCTCGATCACACGCCGTCCGCGCTGCGCCAGCGGCGTGCCGGCGAGCTGGCGAATGCGGAACTCCACCGGATCCACACCCAGCTTCACCGCGACTTCATCAATGAACACCTCGTTGGCAAAACTGTTCTGCCCGACGCCGATGGCGCGCAGCGGCGCCGTGCGTATGCCGGTGGACTGCTGCAGACCCTCGGCCAGCCGGTGCGGTATGTCATAGGTCGGCAGTTCGGTGCCACGCATCGCGATGTTGTCGCGGCCCTGTGAGGCCTTGAACCGTACCGGGTCCATGTACGCCAGGGCCTCGTCGCTGACCACGCGGTGATGCCAGGCAACGATTTTCCCCCTGCCATCCACCGCCGCGCGGATGCGGTTCACATACTGCGGCCGGAATCGACCGTTTTTAATGTCGTCTTCGCGCGTCCACAGTACCTTGACCGGTTTGCCCGTCGCCTTCGACAGCAGCGCCGAATCGACCATGAATTCCAGGTCGCGGTTGCCGCGGCGGCCGAATCCGCCGCCGAGCAGCATGCCGTTGAACCTGATCTTTTCCGCGGGCATGCCGAGCGCAGCGGCCACGGCGTCAACAGCAATCGTCTGGCTTTGCGTGCCGCACCAGATTTCACAGCCGTCCCTGCTCACCGATGCCACAGAGTTCAGCGGTTCCATCTGCGCGTGATAGGCATAGTCGGCGCGATATTCACCTTCGATGATGGTCTGCGCCTTGGCCAGCTCGGACTCGGCCTGCCCCACCGATTCCCAGGCCACACCCTTGCGGGCGTCATCTTTGGCAATGCGGGCGAAGGCCTCGAAGCCGCTGCCGCTGGAGTGTTTCCAGCCGCGCGCCTCCTGCGACCAGGTGACTTTTAATGCCTGCTTGGCCTTGAACGCAGCCCATGGTGTTTCGGCGATGACGCCGACGCCATATTGCAGCGGCACGATCTGAATCACCCCGGCGACTGCACGCGCCTCGCGGTCATCGATCTGCACCGGTGCGGCGCGGTCGACCGGTTCGCGCAGGATCGCGCCGTAGACCATACCCGGCACCTGCACATCAATGCTGTACTGTGCCGTTCCATTGACCTTGCCGGCGACATCGACACGCGGCACGTCCTTGCCGATAAGACGGAATTGCGCCTTGCCCACCGGTTCCAGCGTGACCTCGGGCGCCTGCGCGGGCACTTTTGCGAATGCCGCAATTTCTCCGTACGACAAACGGCGCCCCGATTTCGGATGCACGGCAAAACCCGGTTCACTGGCCACTTCGGCAAGCGGCACACCCCAGCGTTGCGCCGCATTGTCGAGCAGCACGTAACGCACCTGGGCGCCGAACTGGCGCAGGTTGGTGAAATAACCGGTGACCGTGGCACTGCCCGCGGTGTACTGCAGATAACGGAAAGCCGGATTGCCATACACCTGGTTGTTCGGCGGCGCGGCGACAATGCGCACTTTCGACCAGTCGGCATCCATTTCCTCGGCAACGATCAGCGGCAGCGATGTCAGGGAACCCTGGCCCATTTCCGCTGCGGGTGACATGATCGCCACGCTGCCATCGGTAAACACGGTGACCCAGTTGTTGACTTTGACGCTGCCCGTGGCCGCTTCCGCGGCACCAAGGGCAAGATTTTGCAGGGTCGGGGACGCCACGGCGACACCGAAGGTCAGGCCTGCCGCGCCGGTCATGAAGCGGCGACGCGAGGGATTCACCACCGGGGAGGGTTTGGTTTTCATCTCACGCCTCCCCTTTTGCTGCGCGTTCAATCGCGCGGGCAATACGCACATAGGTGCCGCAGCGGCAGATGTTCGGGCTCATGTATTCGACGATTTCCTCGCGCGACGGCCGCGGATTCTGCTTGAGCAGGCCCGCGGCGCGCATGATCTGGCCCGACTGGCAGTAACCGCACTGCGGCACCTGCTCGGCGCGCCAGGCTTGTTGCAACGGATGACTGGCGTTGGGTGACAGGCCCTCAATGGTCGTCACCTGCTTGCCATCGACATCCTTGATCGCGTGCAGGCAGGATTGCGTAGGCTCGCCATTAAGGTGCACGGTGCAGGCACCGCACTGGCCGACACCGCAGCCGAATTTGGTGCCGGTGAGTTTCAGTTGCTCGCGCAGCACCCATAACAAGGGCGTATCGGGTGCGGCAGTAATGGTCTGACGCTGGCCATTGACGGTCAGCATCACGGTAACGTTGCTCATGAACTCCTCCTGGCGGTTGGCATTGCGCCCCTCGTTGCGCGCGGTCTGATGCCGCGCTGCGACTGTATTGATTCTAGTCCAAACACCGACGGCTTACTGCCTGCATTCCCCCGCCGAAGATATACCGTAACCAATTGTTTTTATTGATCTATTTTATCTCCGGCATGAAACAGCCCGCGCGGCGCCCGGTGCAGGCGTTCGCAACCCTCACGCGTGATGCGCAGCAGCTCGCCCACCTGCACACCAGCACGCTTCGATTCGTCGGCTTCGGTGGTGACCGGATTGGGCTGCACCACCACGGTCATGTTTTCCTCCAGCGTCATCTGCGGCAGCGCTCGGCCCGCCATGCGACTCTTTGTGCCGATGATGGGCTGGAAATAACCGCCGCCGAAACCATGCACCAGGTCGTCGCAAACGCTGTAGCCATTTTTTTCGATCAGCCCGGTGGCATCGATGATCTCCTGCATCGTCGCGCCGTGGCGCAGCACCCTGGTCACCGCATCAAAGGTCGCTTCCGCCGTCGCATGCAGATCGGCATAACGCGGCGTCGGGTCGGAATCGACCGTAAACGTGCGCAGGACCTGGCCCGGATAATCCCACCAGTAGGCAGACAGCTCGCAGAACACGATATCGCCCGCCTGCACCTTGCGCGGCGACGGATGCTGCGGCGGCACAAAAATATGCGGCTGTGCCATCGACGTCACGCCGATGTAATGGATCATGGTCGTGCCACCGAGTTTGACGTAGGCACTCTCAACGAGAGCTGCGAGTTCACGCTCGTCCATGCCCACGCGCGTGCCGGCCACCAGTGCGCGCAGGCCCGCGTCCGACATCGCGGCACCGATGCGCAGCCAGTCGATTTCCTCCTCCGACTTGCGCATGCGCAATTGCGTATATTCGGCATCGAGCAGCACCACCTCGAATGCCGCTTCCAGCTGGCGGAATTTAGCGATCACCAGCGGGCCGATGATGCCGACCCGTTTCGCACCGCGGCGTTTGAGCTCGGCGATGGTTTTGGCGATGCCCTGGTGCTCGCCCCAGCGCACATCGACGTCCTGCGCGATTTTTCTACCCAGCGGGAAGTGGTTGTACCACTCCATGTGCATGACCATCTGCTCGGCGGGCTTGAAAATGACATAAGCCTCGACCGTTCCCGGCCAGCCGGTGATCCATTGCACGGCATTGCCGGCGCGGTGATCGGTGACCACCAGCAGCTGATCGCAACCGTGTTTAACCATGACCGCGGCCAGCGCCTGGTGGCGGCGAGTGTATTCGGCCGCGGAAAAGCGCGGATACTGCTGCTGCATGATTGCCTGCAGGTGCGGCTCGAGTTGGAGCGGATTGCCGGTCATAACCCGAGCCCCTTCATCACGTTCGCCCCGTAGCGTTCACCGGCACCGGCACCGATGGCAAAAATCGCATCGAGTTCGGCGCGTGCCGCCGGCGGCAGTTCCAGTTCCACTGCGGCCACATTCAATTCGACATTGCCCGCACGGTTGGTGCCGGGAATGGCGGTGACAAACTCCTCCTGCGCCAGCAGCCAGGCCAGCGCGGTCTGCGCCGGCGTGGCATTCAGGCTGCGCGCAATCGCCTCCAGCTGTTTGACCAGTTCAACGTTGCGCGCCAGGTTCTCCGGCTTGAAACGCGGATTGCGCCGGCGGCGGTCGCCTTCGGGCAGATCATCGACGCTTTTGATATTGCCGGTCAGCAGGCCGCGGCCCAGCGGTGCATAGGCGACATAACCGATGCCGAGCCGTTTGCAGGCCGGCAGGATTTCCCGCTCGACTTCGCGGTACCACAGTGAATACTCGGTCTGCAGCGCCGCCACCGGATGTTCACGGTGGGCGCGCTCCAGCGTCTGCGCCCCCGCCTCGCACAAACCGATCCAGCGCACCTTGCCGCGTTTGACCAGGTCAGCCATGGCGCCGACGGTTTCCTCGATCGGCACACCGGGATCCACGCGGTGCAGATAATAAATATCGATCACGTCAGTGCCCAGCCGCTGCAGGCTGGCGTCACAGCACTCGAAAACATATTCCGGCCGGCCGTTGGTGCCTTTTTTGCCGTCGGGCAGATCGATGTTGCCGAACTTGGAGGTGATCATGACCCGGTTGCGGTACGGCTTCAGCGCCCGTCCCAGCAAGACCTCGTGGCGCGTGCCCCAGTAGGCATCCGAACTGTCGTACCAGTTGACGCCAAGATCGTAGGCGCGGGCAATCGCCGCGTTGAATTCATCTTCCAGCGGGTCGCCGAACTGCACCGGCTGCGCGCCGCGGCCCATGCCGATGGCCGAGACTTCCGGACCATTTTTGCCGAGACGGCGAAATTTCATCCTGGCCTGCCTTTACGTAAATGCAAAAAAACAGGCGGCGCATGCGGCGCCGCCCGTGCCGGCTGAAAACGGCTTACTGCGGCTTGATGCCCGCCGCTTTCAGCACCGTCGCACCGACTTCGATTTCGGAACGTACAAACTTGGCAAACTGCTGGGGTGTCATCTCCATCGGTTCGTTGCCGAGAGCCGCCAGCCTGGCCTTGATCGCCGGGTCGCCGCCCGCCTGTTTGATCGAATTGGCAATTTTGGTGATGATCGGCTGCGGCACGCCGGTCGGCGCCCAGATGCCGAACCACAGCGAAAAATCGAAACCGGGCACGCCCGATTCGGCAATCGTCGGCACATTGGGCAGGATGCTGCTGCGTTTGATCGTGCTCACCGCAATCGCGCGCACTCTTCCGCCCTGCACATGGGTCAGCGTGGTCGAAATCGGGGCGAAGTAAAAATCAACGCGGTTACCCAGCACATCCGCCAGCGCCTCGGCCGAACCCTTGTACGGCACATGGTTCATGTTGATCTTGGCCATCAGCTTCAGCTTCTCGAGGTTGAGATGCGTGCCGCTGCCGACACCCGCCGAGGCGAAATTGAGCGTGCCGGGTTTTGCCGTGGCCGCCTTGATCACGTCCTGCACCGTGTTGTACGGCGTGCCGGGATTGGTCACCATCACGTTGGGCTGCTGCGCCAGCGGACCGATGTCGACAAAGTCCTTCAGCGTGTCAAACGGCAGCTTGGCGTACAGCGAGGGGTTGACCGTATGACCCGAGGAGTGCATCAGCAGCGTATAGCCGTCGGGCGTCGCCCGCGTAGCAATCGCCGCGGCAATGGAGCCGCCCGCACCCGGCCGGTTGTCGGCAATCACCTGCTGCCCCCACATCTCCGTCCATTTCTGGGTGTACAGCCTGCCCACGATGTCCGTCGCACTGCCCGGCGGGAAAGCGACGATGAAACGCACCGGCTTGGTCGGATAATCCGCCGCCATCACCTGCGATGCGGCGGACACCAGCAGCAACAGCGCTATTTTTTTGATTTTATTCACGACAACCTCCTCCTTTTATGAACAATCAGAGCCCGTCACCAATCTCCACATTTTCCGGCTTCAGCTCGATGCCCGACGCCTTGGCCTGCAGCAACAGCAGCTGCGAGAAGTCCTGATCATAACCGTTGCCGATCAGGGTTTGCACCAGGTCGCGCGTAATCGCCGTGGTCGGCATCGGCACGCCATAAGTGCGGCCGGCGGCCAGCCCGAGGTCGATGTCCTTGCGCAGCAGTTCCGGCGTGAACGTCACGTGGAAATCGAGGTTGGACAGCGCCGGGGTCTTGTAGGTGGTGAACATCGACCCCATCACGCTTTTATTGAGAAAATCGAGGAAGGCATGGCGCTGCATGCCGGCCTTTTCGGCGAGCACGGTGATTTCGCAAAGGTTCTGGATCACCACACCGAGCATCACGTTGTGGCAGATCTTGGCGATGCGCGACAGCTCGCCGTCGCCGACATAGGACACGCCGCGGCCGATGGCCTCCAGGTACGGGCTCACCGCATCAAACGCGGCCTTCGGACCGGAAGCGACCACCGTCAGTTTTCCGGCCTTGATCACCTTGGCATTGCCCGACACCGGCGAGGCCAGGAACTGGATGCCCTTCTCCGCCAGCTTGGCGCGGATCTCGGCCGACTCCTCCAGCGAGATCGAGGTGCTGTCGACGATGATTTTCGGTTTGCCGCCCTTGGACATCACGCCATTGGCGCCGAACAGCACTTCCTTCACGTCCTTGCCGGTGGACACCATGGTGAACACGATGTCGCAGCCGGCGAGATCGCTCAGGTTGTCGGCAACCTTGGCGCCGGATTTGGCCAGCGGCTCCGCTTTCGATTTGGTGCGGTTCCAAACCGTGATGTCGCAACCCGCTTTCGCCAGCCGTTCCGCCATTGCATAACCCATGCGACCGATGCCGATCCAGCCGAGTTTGTGTTGTTTCATGTTTGCCATTTGGTTTCCTTAAAGATCAAAAACATTAGCCACAGAGCTCACAGAGTTCACAGAGGAACCCCAAAATCACCGCAGCCAAAAAATGAATACCGCATTCATTACCCTTGTTTTTCTCTGTGTCCTCTGTGACCTCTGTGGCTCAAGGGTTTGACGTTCAGGCCGACAGCGCCTGCTCCCAGTTGCGTGTCTCGATCACTGTCTTGACCTCGGCGAGGAATGCCGCGGAATAGGAGCCATCCACCGCGCGGTGGTCGAAACTCTGCGCCAGTACACCGACCGGGCGGATCGCAATCGAATCACCGCCTTCGTTCTCGATCACCACCGGCTTCTTGCGGATGCCGTCAGCGGACAGGATCGCCACCTGCGGCTGGTTGATGATCGGCGCCGTGATCACGGTGCCGAAAGCGCCGTTGTTGGTGATGGTGTACGTGCCCTCGGTCATTTCATCCGGGCGCAGCTTGCCGGCGCGCGCGCGCTGCGCGAGGTCGTTGATCTCCTTCGCGATCTGCGGCAGCGATTTGGCGGGCACATCCTTGATCACCGGCACCAGCAGGCCGTCGAAATTGAGATCGACCGCGATGCCGATATTGATGCGGCGATGCAGCGCCAGGCCGTCGCCCTGCAGGCTGGCGTTGAGTTTTGGAAATTTGCCCAGCGCAATCGACACCGCGCGCACGATGAACGGCAGATAAGTCAGCGCAAAACCCTCGCGCCGTTTCCACTCGGCGCCATGCAGCTTGCGCGCAGCTTCGACACGATGAAAATCGGCCTCCACCACCTGCAGCACATGCGGCGCGGTATGCCAGGACTTCGCGGTGTTTTCGGCGACGCGTTTGCGCACGCTGTTGAACGGCACGGCCTGCCCTGCCATCGCCGACGCAGGCGCTGCCGGCAATGCGGATGACACAGCGGCCGGTGCAGCAGCAGGTCGTGTGCCACGGCGGGCGATGTATTCCTTGACGTCCTCACGGGTGATGCGGCCGTCGCGGCCGGTGCCGTTTATATCCGCCGGGTTCAGGCTGTGTTCCGCAACCAGGCGCCGCACCACCGGAGACAGGCGATCGGCGGCATTCACCTTCGGCAGCCCGGCCGGAGGCCGGGACGCTACCGGAGCCGTCGCTGCCGCAACTGGAGCTGCGGCAACGGCGGCCTGTGTCGCCGGCTTTGCGGCACCGGCTTCACGGATTACCGCCAGCCTTGCGCCCACCTTGGCCGTAATGCCTTCGGCCACCACGATCTCGGCCACCACGCCGGCGACCGGCGACGGGATTTCGGTGCTGACCTTGTCGGTCTCCACATCGAACAGCGTCTCGTCAGCCTTGATCGTGTCGCCGACTTTTTTGTACCACTTGGTAACTACGCCCTCGGCCACGGTCTCGCCGAGCTGCGGCATGATGATGTCCATCGTCAGTGAAATCCCGGTTGTGCTAATGATTATTCTTACTGGCCTGCCTTGTAAACGATCTTGCCGCCCACCATGGTCATCACCGGTTTCAGATCCTTGATGTTGTCTGCCGGTATGGTCAGGTAGTCATTATCGAGCACCAGCAAATCGGCATATTTGCCTTTTTGCAGCGAACCGAGATTGCCTTCCTGAAACAGGATGAACGCATTATTGCGGGTGTGTGCGATCAGCGCCTCTTCACGCGTGATGCTCTGCCGATTGACGTGGTGGCCACCGATCATCTTGCCGGTGATGGCAAAACCCAGCGTATAGAACGGATTCGATGTGGTCACTGCGGTGGCATCGGAGCCGAGCCCCCACAGGATGCCGCTGTCCTGTATGCGGCGGAACGGCGGCATGTCCCAGGCCTTGTCACCGTGAACCCTGTGCATCAGCACACCCTGGATCAGCGGCCGGCTGTGGATCTGCGCCGTCATGCCAAGGCGTTTCATGCGCTGCAATTGCTGATCGTCGATCTGATCCAGGTGCGAAAATGACCAGCGCAGCGCCTTGATCGGCGACACCTTGTTGAGATCCTCATAAGCCGCAAGAAACTGGTCGATGGGACCGTTCATCTCGACGTGCGAATTCAGATAAATGCCGCGCTGCGCCAGCGCCGCGGCAACGCGCATCATCTGTGCGATGTCGTCGGGCTTGACCTCCTTCTGCACCCGCAGCAATTGTGTGGTGACCGGCGAATAAACCGATTCGCCCCAGCCGATATGATCAAAATAGTCGTTGCCCTGAAATGGCTTCAAGGCCGGGATTTCCGCCAGCACCTTGTCCACCTGCTCCGGTGTGCCGGGCTGGCGGATCGTGGTCCAGAACACGCGCACGTTAAGCTCGCCCTTCTCGGCAAGCTGGCGATAAGGATCGTAGTGTCCGGCAGTCATGCCACGCCCGCCGGCATCGCCCCAGGCCGTGACGCCGAGTGAATTGAGATAGGTCACCAGCTTGCGCGCATTGGCTGCGCGCGCTTCAGCTTCAAGTTTCGGCACCTTGCCGGCAACAAACGCAACACCACCGGCTCCGCGCACCACGCCGGTCAGTTTGCCGCTGGCGTCTTTCTCAATCGTCCCGTTCGGCGGATTGGGCGTGGTCTCGTCTATTTTCGCAGCGCGTAATCCTGCGCTGTTGAGATAGACGTGGTTATAGATCGACTGCACCGCCAGTGGCGTATCGGGCGCAATGCTGTCGAGTTCCGCCAGCGGAAAACCCCGTGGTGCGTCGGTGAATTGCTCCTCCGACCAGCCGCCAAGAACGCTCACCCATTCGCCGGGCCTGGCCATGCGTGCCCTTGTCGCGAGCATCTGCAACGCCTGGGCACGCGAGGTGACACCATCAAAACGCAGCTCATCATGTTCGGCCGCGCGTATCCAGTGCGAGTGATTGTCGATGAGACCCGGTATCACCGTGCGCCCCTGGAGATCAATCACTGTGGTGCCGCTGCCGGCCAGTTTGCGAATATCAGCACTGCTGCCGGCCGCCACGATGCGCTGATTCTTGATCGCCAGCGCCTGCACGATCGAGAACCGGTCATCGACGGTAATGATCTTGCCATTGACCAGAATGGTGTCCACAGCCAGTGCCGGGCGAGCCGACAAACAGGCCGAAAATAATATCAATAAAAACAATAACTTATTTGAGATATTAAGCATTACCCCATCTCCTCTGGTCAAGCTGCTGCTCAGTCAATCCGCTCGCTGATCTCGCGCACGATGCGCTCCACCGACGGAATCGTGTTGTCTTCCAGCCGGTCGGCGGAAGGCAGCGGGATATGCGGCGTGGTGATGCGGATGATCGGGCCGTCGAGTTCCCAGAAACACTCGTCGGCGATGATCGAGGCGATTTCCGCACCCCAGCCGCAGAGCCGCGGGTTTTCCTCGATGGTCACCAGCCGTCCGGTCGCCGCCACTTCGGCCAGAATCGTCACCGTATCCAGCGGCACCAGCGAACGCACATCGATCACGGTGCAGGAAATGCCGTGTTCCTTTTCGAGAATTTCTGCTGCCGCCAGTGCGCGATGCACCATCAAGGCGAGCGCGACAATGGTGCAGTCCTTGCCCCGGCGCAGCACGCGCGCCTTGCCCAGTTCATCGACATGTTCGCCGTCGGGCACTTCGCCCTTCATCGGATACAGCGACTTCTGCTCGAACACCAGCACCGGATCGTCGCTGCGCACGGCCGCGGCGATCAGCCCCTTGACGTCGGCGGGGAAGGCCGGCGCCACAACCTTGATGCCGGGAATCATCATCGCCCAGTTCTCCACCGACTGCGAGTGCTGCGCACCGAAACGCGAGCCCGCGCCATTGGCGGTGCGGATCACCAGCGGCATCTGCACCTGGCCGTTGGTCATGTAACGCGATTTCGCAATCTCGTTGGCGACGATGTCCCAGCACACCGCGAGAAAATCCGAAAACATGATTTCGGCGATCGGCCGCAGACCGGTCATCGCCGCACCCATCGCAGCACCCAGGATGGCCTGCTCCGAAATCGGGCAGTCGCGCACGCGCTTTTCGCCGAATTGGTCGAGCAGGCCGACCGTCGCCTTGAACACGCCGCCGGCATGCGCCACGTCTTCGCCCAGAAACACCACGCGCTCATCGCGCGCCATTTCCTGCGCGATACCCGCAGCCACCGCGTCGCGGTAAGTCAGTTCCGCCATGCGGCACCCCCGTCAGCCCACACATGTTGATAAATACCGTCCAGCGACGGCGGCGCCGAGGCCTTGGCGGCTTCGGTCGCCTCATTCACCTGCTGCATCACTTCACCCTCGATATCGGTCAGCGTGGCCTCGACAATGCCCAGGCCGAGCAGCCGTTCGCGGTAAATCTTGATCGGATCACGCTCCAGCCATTTTTCCAGTTCACCTTCGGGCCGGTATTTCGCCGGATCGGCGCGCGAATGGCCGGAATGACGATAGGTCATGGCCTCGATCAACGCGGGCCCGCCACCCTTGCGCGCGCGCTCGATGTATTTGGTCGCGGTGCGGTACATCGCGTCGGCATCGTTGCCGTCGACAACAATTTTTTCGAGGTTGTACGCTGCGGCACGATCAGCCGCCGGATGCTCCACCGCGGTCACCGCGCTGATCGGCGTGTATTCCATGTAGAGATTGTTTTCGCAGACAAAAATCACCGGCAGCTTCCACACCACGGAAAAATTCAGCGCTTCATGGAAAGCACCGATGTTGGTGGTGCCGTCGCCGAAGAAACACACGGCCACCTGCTCGGTGCCGCGGTACTGCGCGCTCCAGGCCGCACCCGCCGCCACCGGCAGATGGGCGCCGATGATGGCGTACGAACCCATCGCGCCTTTGCTGACATCGGTCAGGTGCATCGACCCCCCCTTGCCGCCCAAGAGACCGCACTCGCGGCCCATCAGTTCGCCGAGCACGCCCGTCATCGATGCGCCGCGCGCGAGGGTGTGGGCATGACCGCGGTAAGTGCAGAAGGTGTAATCGTCGGGTCGCATCGCCACACCGAAAGCCGCGGCAATCGCCTCCTGCCCCAGCGACAAATGGCTGGTGCCCTTGATCAGGTTTTGCAGGAACAGGTCGTAGGCGCGTTTTTCGCACAGCCGCAGTTCCAATTGCATGCGGAACAGCTCGAGCCGGATATCGCGGCCGATATCGTCTTCGGTGGATAAGCCGCTGGTTTTCTTGCTTTTCACTTTAGTATCCATTTTTTATTTCCAAAATCGTGAACGGGTGAACGGGTAAACGGGTGAATACCCCCACCCCAGCCCTCCCCCGTGAAACGGGGGAGGGGGTTCACGGGGTTACTCGTTCACTCGTTCACTATTCACCCGTTCACGTCGTTAGTATTTGTTCGCAATCGGCAATTCCTGCGCCGGGAACAGCGTGATGATTTTCGCGCCGTCCGGCGTCAGCACGACCTCTTCCTCAATCCGTGCCGCCGACACGCCGTCCTTGGCCGGACAGAAAGTCTCGACCGCGAACACCATGCCGGCCTTGAGCTCGTACGGGTCCTTGAACGAGTTCAGGCGCGAGATCAGCGGCCGTTCGTGCAGGCCGAGGCCCAGGCCGTGGCAGAAGTTGAGGCCGAAGGCCGCCATCTCGGTCTCGAAACCGATTTCAGTGCATTTCGGAAAGGCGCGCGCCACCACGTCGGTGGACACACCCGGCTTCAGCATCCCGATCGCATCGTCCATCCAGCGCCGCGCCCGTTTGTAGGCATCGTGCTGCGCCGCTGTCGCACTGCCCACCGTGAAGGTGCGGTAGTAACAGGTCTTGTAACCCATGTAGGAATGGATCAGGTCGAAGTAGGCCTGATCGCCGGGACGGATCAAGCGGTCGGTGAAATTATGCGGATGCGGGCTGCAGCGCTCGCCGGCGATCGCATTCACCGCCTCGACGCAGTCCGAGCCCATTTCGTAAAAACGCTTGGCAGCCATCGCAACAATTTCGTTTTCGCGGATGCCCGGCTTCAGCGCCTCGAAAATATCCTGATACACGCCGTCGCCCATCGCCGCCGCGGTGTTGAGCAGCGTGATTTCGTCGTAGCTCTTGATCTCGCGCGCGTCGAGCATGACCTGCTGGCCGTCCATCACCTTGAGACCGAGCTTCTGCAACGCGAACAGGAAGGGCGGTTCAACGACATCGATGCCGATCGGCATGTCGGCGACACCCTCCTGCTTCAGGATGTCGTAAATCTCCTTGGCCGCCTGCTCGAACAATCCGACTTTCGGCGACACCGCGCCGCGCAGGCCGGCGAGGCCCGGAATATTGTGATTGGTCGGCAGCCACGGCGCATAGAGCTTGTGGTGACGTACTGCAGAACCGAAATCCCAGACCCAGGGTTCGCCGTTGCCGGTCAACAGACACCAGCGCGTGAGTTTGTCGCGCGCCCATTCGCCGATCACCGTGCTCGAGATGTAGCGCATGTTGATCTGGTCGAACACCAGCAATGCGCCGAGTTTGGATTTTTTCAGCGCGTTGCGCGTGCGCGCGAGACGGTATTCATGCAGGCGACGGAAATCGACACGCTCCTCGAAATCGACCTGCATGCGGCCCGGCGCCTGCAATGGGCGCTCCCAGCGATGCCCCGGATTCGCCGGATCAAACAGACCGTCCGGCGCCGAAGAAATGCGCTTCTTCGGATCAATGCCCGAGGCCTTGATCTTCTTGGGTTCTACCGGTTTAGCTTTCCGCGCCATCAAAATTCTCCAATTAAATCAAATACTTATAAACACGCCCTGCACTCATCATTCAGCGTTCATCACTCATCACTGTCAGTTCAGTCCGCCTTGATGCCCGCCGCCTTGATGATCGGCGTCCACTTCGCCAGTTCGCTTTTGACAAAGGCATGCAGCTCTTCCGGCGTCGACGGTGCGGCAACAGCGCCACGCTGCAACAGCTGGGCCTTGACCTCTTCCGTCGCCAGAATGCCGGTGATTTCCTTATGCAGCTTGGCAACGATGGGTTTCGGCGTCTTCGCCGTGGTGAACAAACCAAACCACAGCTCGGCGACCATGCCGGGAATGCCGGCTTCGGTGGCACTGGGAATATCCGGCGCACCGGCAAAACGCTCGGTGCTCGACACCGCCAGCGCACGCACCTTGCCCGATTTCAGTTGCGCGTACGCCGTCACCGGCGACAGGAAGGAAATCTGCGTCTCACCGGACAGGATGGAGGTCAGCGCGAAACCGGCGCTTTTGTACGGGATGTGCTGCACATCAGCCTTGGCCACCTGCTTGAACAATTCACCGGTGAGGTGGCTGATGGTGCCGTTGCCGGCGGAGGCGTAGCTGAGATTGCGCTGCTTCGACAGGGCCACCAGTTCCGGCACATTTTTCGCCGGCACGGAAGGATGCACCACCAGCACCGTGACGCCGGTGGCGGTTTTGGTGATCGGCGCGAAATCCTTCAGCGGATCGTACGACAGGTTTTTGTACAGCGACACCGCGCTGACCATCGGCCCGGCATGGCCCATCACCAGCGAATAACCATCGGGCGTGGTCTTGGCCACCACTTCCGCCGACAGGGTGCCGCCGGCGCCGGCGCGGTTGTCCACCACCACCGACTGCTTCCACACTTCGGTCAGGCGCTGGCCGATGTAGCGCGACAGGTAATCCGCGGTGCTGCCCGCGCCCTGCCCCATGATGCGAATCGGTTTCGACGGGAATTTATCCGCCGATTCAGCGGCCAGTGCCGGCCCCCCAATCAACGCTGCGCCGAATATCACACTCTGCACCGCCAGTTTCAGTTTCTCCATGCTCTTCTCCGCCAGATTGTTTTGGTATTTTTAAAGTCCCGCGCGCTGCTGGTACGACAGATCCATGTATTTTTCCGGCGCGCCCTTGGGCAAGGGTAAACCTTCCGCCTGCCAATAAACATCAATCACCTGCTGCAGTCCGGCGGCATCGATCAGCGGCAGCGGTTTTTTGACAAAGGCATCAAAGGCGCGGCTCGCCAGTTCAGCGGAAATATTCAGGCGCTGCGGCAACAGCGTGATGGCCTCGGCCTTGTGCGCGGGATCCTTTAGCCAGTGACAGGCGCCGCGAAAGGCGCGGATGAAGGCGACCAGGCGATCGCCGTTTTTTGCCGCCCAGGAACGCCGCGTCGCCGCAATCGAACCGGGATAGGACGGAAAAAACGTGGTGGTCGCGCCCAGCGAGCCGAAACCCGCAGCAAAAAGATTGCGGTCGAAAGGGGGATTCAACCAGCTCGCGACGGCCTTGCCCATTTTCAGCGCATCAAAGCGTTCCTGCGAACCGCCGATCTCGAGAAAGTTGTAATCGCTTTTGCCCATGCCGTTTTCGGCGAGCAGCTTGCGCAGCAGCAGCGCATAACCGGTGTTGGCGCCATCAACCGCGATGTCGCGACCGCGCAGGTCTTTTAATGTCTTGATGCCGGCTGCGACCACCAGCGAGAGTTCCGGCGCATGGCCCTGGGCCATCACGATGCACAGATCGCTGCCGGTTTCGACGGCGCGCACCACATGGTCGGACTGCTGGAAACCGATGTCGTAACCGCCGCTGCGCATCTGCTCCAGCTGGTGCGTCGAAGAACCCGTCAGCGTGACATCGACGGCAACGCCTTCGGCGTCGAACATTTTTCGGCCCTGCGCAACATACAGCGGCCACGCATTGACGCCCTCGGAAATAACCGCCAGTCTGACCGGCGCAGAACCTGCTTCGGACATGTCCCCTCCGTCGTCAAGCATCCGGCAAACGGTTCGCAAACCGATTGCCGCTGATACCTCCCCTCTCCTTTCGGGAGAGGGGACGGGGGTGAGGGATCAACATGAGACGCTTAATTCAATAAATATGAGAAGTTGCAAATGTCGGCACTCCCCCGAGCTGCCGAAATCACCACCAAAACGTCGGGAATCCTAGCCCCGGCGCAACCAATAGTCAATCATTTGGCCAAATTGGTTGGATTGATCAGTCGCCGCCAAAAATCGGTCTGCCGCAGCGCACAAGAGAGTAAATGGCGCCGGGATGACGAACCCGCGTTTTGTCATGGTTGCCGATTGGCCGGATTTAATGAACCAATTGACCGAATTGGTCAGGCCATGCACAATCCGCGCAAATCACCATGACCACCATCCGCCGCCCCGACCCCACACCGCCCCGCCGCGGCAGCAAACGCGACGGCACGCAGGAAATCCGCGCCTTTCTGCTCGAAGCCGTGGCGCAGGGCGCTGTCGGCCCCGGCGGCAAGCTGCCCACCGAGCGAGAACTGGCGGCGCGTTTCGCACTGCCGCGCAATACCGTACGCAAGACCCTGGCACAGCTCGAAGCCGAAGGCGCGATCACGCGGCACGTCGGCCGCGGCACCTTTCTCGCCGACACCGGCGGCTTTCCCGCCGACAGCATCACCCACACCAGCCCGGCCGAACTGATGGAGGCGCGCATGCGCCTGGAGCCGGCGATGGCGGAGCTGATTGTCATCAACGCCACACCCGCCGATTTCGAACGCATGGAAACCTGTCTCGACCGCGCCGAGCGCGGCGCCACGCTGGATGATTTCGAAGTCTGGGATGCAGCACTGCACCAGGCGCTGGCGGCGGCCACCCACAACCGTTTTGTCACCCGCGTGTTCGACATGGCCACGGCGGTGCGCCATCAGACGGAATGGGGGAAACTGAAAGACCGCGTGGTCACGCCGGAACGGCGCATCAAATACCAGCAGGAACACCGCGCGATTGTCAGCGCGCTGAAAGCGCGCGATGCCGAGCTGGCCCGCGCCGCGATCCTCGCCCATCTGCAACACGCGCGGCGCAACCTGTTCGGGTTCTAAAGCACTGCCTCAGGCAGTAGACTGCGGGCATGGACATCTCCCTCGCCTCCGCCGCCGTCATCATCCTGCTGGTGATGGATCCGCTGGGCAACATCCCGCTGTTTGTATCACTGCTGAAAAAAGTCCCGCCCCAGCGCCGCAACCGCGTCATCGTGCGTGAATGCGCCATTGCCTTCGCGCTGCTGCTGTTTTTTGTTTTTTTCGGGCGCTGGTTCCTGGTGCTGCTGGGGCTGTCGGACTCCTCGCTCAACATCGCCGGCGGCGTGATCCTGTTCATCATTGCACTGCGGCTGATTTTCAAACACCCGGAGGGCGTGTTCGGCAGCGACGACATCGAGGCCGAACCATTCATCGTGCCGCTGGCCATCCCGTCGATTGCCGGCCCCTCAGCCATCGCCACGGTGGTGCTGCTGGTGTCGCGCGCCCCGGATCGCATCGTCGACTGGATCCTTGCCCTGCTCGTCGCCAGCGTGATCACCCTGATCCTGCTGCTCGCCTCAGGGCGCATCGCACGCCTGCTCGGCAGCCGCGGCCTGGCGGCCATGGACCGGCTGATGGGCCTGTTGCTGACGGCCATCGCCGTGGAAATGCTGCTCAAAGGCATCGAAAGCTTCGTGCACGGCCTGTAATCCCCCGGGATGACGGCCGGTTTTGCCAAAAATCCCCCGAATAAGTCTTGACAGCGGGATTCGACGGCATGTTGATATCTCGCGCCGCACAGCCTTGCGCAAGCGCCGTCAAAACATCGCGGCCAATGTCAACCACTCATTGGCGCGTGCCTGCGGCTCAGGGGCAAACGCACGCTAAGTGATTGACGCACATAGGCTTTTGTCAGTCCTTTTTGACCTGATGCAAACCATTGTTTTTAAACGGGAATTCGGCATTTTCCCAGTGCCATTTTTCAAACCCGCCGATCATGCCCGTCAACCTCACGACCCGCGGATTGCAAGGCGCTCTGCAGGACTCACCATTCCGGTGCATGCTGTAAAAAATCATTCACAATTTCTGTGGATATGTCTGTGAACAACCGCAAAAATCCGCGTATGAACCTGCGCCACGCCCGGGACCCCGTTAGATTGCCTATTTTTTCAGCATGCCAGCACGCCATCTGCTGATCGCGCTGGGCTGGATCGCGGCATGCGGACTCGACGCCGGCGCAAACGCTGCGCCTGCGACGCCGTTCATCATCGAGAGTCGCCAAACAATCAGCGACTTGGCGCCGCAAGCGGACACCGCGTCTGAACTGACATTGCGCCTGAGCGTCGCCAATATCGATCGCTGGGACGAAAGTGAAGTGATTGCGGCATTGCGCATTGCCGCAAACCTGCTCGCGCAATGCCGGATCCGGGTCAGCCGCGCGGAACTGCTGCAAATCACCGTGCCCGATTCACACCGCCATTTCGATACGCCGCGCTCGCGCGAACTGGCGGATGCACTGGCCCTGCCCAAACCGACGCTGTATTTCACCGCAGGCACGCGCCAGACCCCGGCCTTCGACGCCGAGGCCATCGGCCGCGGCAACAGCCGCAGCCGGCCCGAACTCACCGACACGGTGTGGATCGCCCGCGGCGCGCGCGACTTGGGCCTGGTCATCGCCCACGAACTGGTGCATGTGCTGATGGACAGCGGCGCGCATGACCACACCCCGGGCAATCTGATGGCGGAAGACACCGCGCCGCAGAATACCCGGCTGAGTGCCGCGCAGTGCGCACGGATGCGCGACACCGGTACGCGCAACGGCCTGCTGCGGCCGGGCGTAGACTAGGAGCGCATACGAATCGTGTGAATCCGCCATTCATGGTTCGATGCTTCGGCAAGCTCAGCATCACCACGAACGGCTCCAAAAATATCCGTTCGCCCTGAGCCAGTCGAAGGGTGAACGGTCATTTTGTCAGGTGCGCTGAACACAACCACCATGCACAACCAACCACAAAGCACCACCGAAGGACCATGGAATCCCGGGCTGCAATCGCAGATCCCGGCCGACCTGCTGCCGCTGGCCACGCTGTATCGCCCGGAAAACGTGCTGACCACGCTGCGCCAGGCGCGCGAACTCGCCGACCTGACCGGTCTCGCCGCGGAAGACCTGGTGGTGTTCCGGCCGGAACGGCTGGTGGTGCATGAACTGCTGGCGCGGGTCACGGCGGATTTCAGCATCGACGACGGCCGGAAAACCGAAGACCTCGGCATCAACTTCCGCCGCATCACCGAAATCATCCTCACCCGCCATATCGCGCCGCACATGGCGGAAATCCGCGATGCACATGAGGCCTTGCGCACGCAATTGTTCAATGCCGTCGCCGAGATGCTCGACTACGGCCTGCAGGAGGCGGCAGCTGCCGCGCCGCAAGCACGCGCCGGATTCTGGTCGCGGCTGTTCCGTAACGGGACGCGCGCCGCGCCGCCGGTGGAAGAAGCCGAAGCCGGCGACCTGCGCGCGATCCGCCGCTGGGATGCGCAGGCACAAAGCACCAGCGATCCATTGCAGCGCGCGGCTTGCATGGCGCTGGCCCGCGTCGCCTCGGCGATGCATGCGCGCCACGGCCGCATCTGGGGAGATCGCGGATTGATTGCGGCAGTGGCCACCGACCTCGCCGGCAATGAGTATGGCAGCGAGCAAATCGGCCGCCTGATCGAGCCTTATGTGCGACAGGCGGCGCAGGCCGAAGGTTTCCGCCTGCTGCCGGCGCAGGCGCAGCCGGTGGTGATGAACACCAAGGGCGCCTCCGCCGCGGGCAAAAGTACCCTGCGCCCATTGCAGCGCGCGCTGGCGGCGCGCATCGGCGTCAGCTGGGATGATTTCGCGCTGATCAGCCCGGATATTTTCCGCAAGTTCCTGCTCGATTACGCGACGCTGGGCCCGGCGTACAAATACGCCGGCGCACTGAGCGGCCACGAACTGCAAATCGTCGACCACAAGCTCGACCGCACCATGGCGCGCAAGGCACAACGCGGCGCGATGTCGCATCTGCTGATCGACCGTTTCCGTTTTGACACCTTTGCGCCGGCATCGGACATCGCCGGCAGCAATCTGCTGACGCGTTTCGGCAATCTGGTTTATCTGTTCTTCATGATCACCCCGCCCGATGCCACCGTCGAACGCGCATGGACCCGCGGCCTCGAAGTCGGCCGCTACAAGGCCATCGATGACCTGCTCGCACACAACATCGAGGCTTACACCGGCATGCCCGAGGTTTTTTTCACCTGGGCACTGGCCGGCGATAAAAAAGTACATTACGAATTTCTCGACAACAGCGTCGCTCTCGGCGAACGGCCGCGCACCGTCGCTTTCGGCTGGAACGGCGAAATGAACGTGCTTGATGTCAAGGGCCTGCTCGACGTTGACCGTTACCGCCGCATCAACGTCAACGCCCGAAGTGCGCAGGAAGTGCATCCGGGCGGCGGCGCGATGGCGCCGGAACACAACACGCGTTTTCTCGCCGCCTGCGTCAGCCGGCTGCCCGCGGTGAATTTCGCCGACCGCATGAGCGGAAGAATTTACCTGCGCACCGAACACGGCAAAATGGTCTGGGCCGATCCGCAAATCCTCGCCACCGCACTGACCGACGGCGAAACCCGCGCCGGCATCGCCGCCGTGGCGCCGCAGGCCTTGCAGTTTTCAACAGCCCCGGCAACACCGCGAGTGCTGCAGGACCTCATCGGACAGGATCGCATCCACACCCTGGGCCAGTGGGGCGGTAATTCTGTAAATATTTGATTTTAAACATATTTATTGCGCACACCGAAGGGCTTACATCTCCTTACAAACGCTCACATTATTGTCGAAGATTGCCGCCTAGACTTTGTTCCGTGACCGGTATTCATGAGTCATGACAACAGGAATCGACAGGGGCAACCGGAAAGCCGCAACGCTTTCCCGAACAAAGGAGACCATCATGAAATTCCTGACTGGCGCAATATTGACGGCAGTGCTGCTGGGTGCGGGTCCGGCGTTTGCGGATCGCGATCGTGATCACGGCCGCGGCCATGACAAACACTACTGGAAGCATCAAAAACATGCCTACAAGCACTACGGACCGCCGCCGCATGTGGTGTACCGCTACCACGAACCGCGCGTGGTGCACCATTACTACTACGAGCCGGCTCCCGTGTACTACCGGCCGTCGGCCGGCATCCATGTCATGCTGCCGAACATCTACATCCCGCTGCGCTGAACGCGGGTAGCCGCAAACGCCCCGCATGGGTTCAGGCCCTTGCGGGGCGTTTCTTTTGCGGGGTCGTATAATCGCGGCATCCTTCACTGCACAGAGCCCGCGATGGACGGCAGCGCAGATCTCCAGATCAAACTCCCGGCCGCCAACGGCCGCATGGAAATGTACCGGCTGCAGGGCCCGCGGCCGTTTGTCACCGCGACGTCACCGGCGCAGCTGAGCCGCGTCGCTTATTCCGCGGCGCATGTCGTCGCCGATCCGCTGGCCGCGATCAATCCCGCGCTGGATTGCGCCGTCGACTGGGACGCCACCATCGCCTACCGTCAGTACCTGTGGCGCATGGGCCTGGGGGTTGCCGAAGCCATGGATACCGCGCAACGCGGCATGGGCATGGACTGGCCCGCTTCGCTGGAACTGATCCGCCGCTCCACCGATGCCGCAAAGGACATTCCCGGCGCGCTGCTCGCCTCCGGCTGCGGCACCGACCAGCTGGCAGCCGAAGATGCACGTTCGATTGATGACGTCATCCGCGCCTACGAAGAACAAATGGCGGCGATCGAAGCCGTCGGCGGCCGCCTGATCCTGATGGCCAGCCGCGCACTGGCCAAAGTCGCGCGCGGCCCGGCGGATTACGAAAAGGTTTACGACCGCATTCTGCGCCAGGCGCGGCAACCAGTGATCCTGCACTGGCTGGGTGACATGTTCGACCCGGCGCTGAAGGGGTACTGGGGTTCGACGGATACGCAGCAAGCCGTCGAGATCGCGCTGGGCATCATCAACGCCCATGCCGCCAAGGTCGACGGCATCAAGATGTCGCTGCTCGACAAGGACATCGAAATCGCCGTACGGCGGCGCCTGCCGGCCGGGGTGCGCATGTACACCGGCGACGATTTCAACTACGCCGAACTGATCGCCGGCGATGAAATCGGCGATGAAATCAGCAAAAGCGCCAACCGCCGTCACAGCGACGCACTGCTCGGCATCTTCGACGCCATCGCTCCGGCGGCCAGCGCCGCGCTGCTCGCACTGGCACAGAACGACCGCGCCAAATTCGACGCCATCCTCGCACCGACAGTGCCGCTGTCGCGCCATATGTTCGGTGCGCCAACGCGCTTTTACAAAACCGGCGTGGTGTTCATGGCCTGGCTCAACGGCCACCAGTCGCACTTCACCATGGTGGGCGGGCAGCAGAGTACGCGGTCGCTGCCGCATTTTGTCGAGCTGTTCCGGCTGGCGGATGCGGCGGGGTTGTTGCAGAAACCGGAACTGGCGGTGGCGCGGATGAAGCCGTTGCTGGCGCTACACGGCATCCAGTAGCCCTCATACCTGCCACCGTTCGGGCTGAGCCTGTCGAAGCCCAGTGGTGCAACCTTCAAGCCCTGCGGGATTGGCGCGTGACGTACTGACGCAAAACGCTGTCCATGCGCGACTGCCAACCTTCGCCGGTGGCCTTGAAGTACTCCAGAACTTCGCGGCTATAACGCACCGATACGAGTTGCTTCGCGTTTCCTGTCTTCGGACGCCCCCGCAACGCCCGCAGCGGAATCATCGATTTCAGTTGTTTCGGCGTCAGCGGTTGTGCGTCGGAATCGGCCTTGGCCGCAGCGGTAATCGCCTTGTCTTCCCGGGGACCAGGCATCACGATAGAAGTACGTTTAGATGTTTTGGACATAGTATTTCACCTCACGACGATTGGCCCGGCGCAGACTGATGACGCGTCGCACCTCGCCACGATCCACAAAAGCCACGTAGTAGAGGATCGCAACCCTCGGAGCGAGTGCAATCACTCGCAACTCGCCGTATTCGATGCGGTCGTCAATCCAGACCAGCGCGGCTTCCCAATCCAGTTCGCCCGCCAAGGCCAGAGAGACACCGTGCTTCGCCCGGTTCGTTGCGTCGCTGGGTCGGTAATCCCCCCATTTTTAGCATCAGCCAGAAGTGGGGTTAAGCAGCGAGCTTCAATTTCTGCATGGGCGTGATGCC